>JAKATG010000012.1:0-249310 GCA_021828105.1 Pseudomonadota bacterium | reverse complement strand
ATCTTGGCGACGACGCCGGCGCCGACGGTTCGGCCGCCTTCGCGGATCGCGAAACGCAGCTTCTCTTCCATCGCAATCGGCGTGATCAGCTCCACATCCATCGTCACATTGTCGCCAGGCATAACCATCTCGGTGCCCTCAGGCAGCGAAACAACCCCGGTCACATCGGTCGTGCGGAAGTAGAACTGCGGACGATAGTTGGTGAAGAACGGCGTATGACGGCCACCCTCCTCCTTCGTCAGAATATAGGCCTCGGCCTTGAACTTCTTGTGCGGCGTGATCGAACCCGGCTTCGCCAGGACCTGCCCACGCTCAACACCCGTGCGGTCGACACCGCGCAACAGCGCGCCGACATTGTCGCCAGCCTCGCCCTGGTCGAGAAGCTTGCGGAACATCTCAACACCCGTAACCGTCGTCTTCGTCGTCGGACGGATGCCGATGATCTCAACTTCCTCGCCGACCTTGACGATGCCGCGCTCGATACGGCCCGTCACAACCGTGCCACGGCCAGAGATCGAGAACACGTCCTCGATCGGCATCAGGAACGGCTGGTCCTTCGGACGCTCGGGCTGCGGAATATAGCTGTCCACCGCTTCCATCAGCTTCAGGATCGCATCATGGCCAAGCTCGGGGTTCTTGCCCTCGAGCGCCATCAAAGCCGAACCCTTGATGATCGGGATCTCATTGCCCGGGAACTGATACGACGTCAGAAGATCGCGGACTTCCATCTCGACCAGTTCCAGAAGCTCCGGATCGTCCACCATGTCCACCTTGTTCATGAACACCACCAGCGCCGGAACGCCGACCTGGCGGGCCAGCAGGATGTGCTCGCGGGTCTGCGGCATCGGGCCGTCGGCAGCCGAAACCACCAGAATGGCGCCGTCCATCTGGGCGGCACCGGTGATCATGTTCTTCACATAGTCGGCATGGCCAGGGCAGTCGACATGGGCATAGTGCCGGTTCTTCGTCTGGTACTCGACGTGAGCGGTCGAAATGGTGATGCCGCGCGCTTTCTCTTCCGGCGCCTTGTCGATCTGATCATAGGCCGTATAGGTCGCACCACCCGTCTCGGCCAAAACCTTGGTGATCGCCGCCGTCAACGACGTCTTGCCATGATCGACATGACCGATCGTACCGATATTGCAATGCGGCTTGTCGCGGTTGAACTTCTCTTTGGCCATTTCTACAAACCCTGTTCTACGGCTCTGACTTCAACAATTTGGAGCGGGTGAGGGGAATCGAACCCCCGTCATCAGCTTGGAAGGCTGTTGCTCTACCATTGAGCTACACCCGCCCGGGAACTCGAACTCCTCAGACCTCGGCCACTCAGTCGGCGTTCAGGCCCTGCCCCCAAAGCGATGGTGGGGGAAGTAGGACTCGAACCTACGAAGGCGAAGCCAGCGGATTTACAGTCCGCCCCCTTTGCCGCTCGGGACATTCCCCCGAATCACCGTATTGAGCTTGAGCCAAACGCCAACGAGCCCGGGGGTTGCCCGGGCCCTTGAGTGGCGGCTTTATGCGCGTCACACCAAAGGCTGTCAACCTCAATTAATCCAATTCTTACAAGGATTGAGCGGCAACGGACTTTCTATATAAGGTCGCCCATGGCCGATCACCAGAAGCCCCCGCCGGCGGGCGATGAAATTGAGCGCCTTTACGGCGTTCACACCGTCGCCGAGGCCCTCAAGAACCCGAAACGCAAGTTTATCAGGCTGCTCGCGACCAAGAACGCCGCCGACCGCCTGGCGGCCGAGATCGCTGAGGCCGGCGTCACGCCGGAGCCGGCGCTGCCGCGCGAGCTCGACCGGCTTCTGGGACCCGAGGCCGTCCACCAGGGTCTCGTCCTCGACTGCAAGCCCTTGCGCCAGCCCAGGCTCGACCAGATCCCCCGCCAGGGCGTGGTTGTCCTTCTCGACCAGGTGACCGACCCCCATAATGTCGGGGCCATCATGAGGAGCTGTGCCGCTTTCGGGGTGACGGCCCTCATCGCCACCGCCCGGCACAGCCCGGAAGCCTCGGGCGTTCTGCTCAAATCGGCCTCCGGCGCCTATGAGCATGTGCCCTTTTCCAAGGTCACCAACCTCGCTCGTGCCATGGAGGAACTGCGCGGCTACGGCTTCCTGCTCCTCGGCCTCGACAGCGAGGCGGAGGCGGATATTGGCGATGCCCGGCTTTCCCGCCCCTTGGCACTCGTCCTCGGGGCCGAGGGCAAGGGCTTGAGGCAATTGACGCGGCAGACCTGCGATACCGTGGCGAGACTCGACATGCCGGGCGAGATCAAGAGCCTCAACGTGTCGAATGCCGCGGCCATCGCCCTTTACGCCTTGCACCGGTCGGGAAGCTCTCCTTCCTAAAAAGCGTGAGCCTGGAGGGGTTGGATCAGCTAGGACGAAGGTTCCACACTTAGGAATCCAGCCGTGACGACTGCCGAGAACGCCAACACCAACTCCCCATCCCATCACGACACCGTCATCGCGGTGTTGAGCGCGCTCAGCATCTGCCATCTCCTCAATGACATGATGCAGTCGCTGCTGCCCTCGATCTATCCCATTCTCAAGGACAGCTATCAGCTCGATTTCAGCCAGATCGGTTTCATCACGCTGGCCTTTCAGCTGACGGCCTCGCTGTTGCAGCCCGTGGTCGGGATCGTTACCGACCGCTATCCGCAGCCTTATTCGGCGGCGGTCGGCATGGGCGTCAGCGTCGTGGGGCTGGGCCTGCTCTCGACTGCCGATTCCTATCTGCTGCTGCTCGTGGCGGCGGCCTGCGTCGGCGTCGGCTCGTCCATCTTCCATCCCGAATCATCGCGTGTGGCGAGGCTCGCCTCCGGCGGCCGCCACGGCTTCGCCCAGTCGCTGTTCCAGGTCGGCGGCAATATCGGCTCGGCCATCGGCCCCCTGCTCGCCGCGCTCATCATCCTGCCCTACGGCCAGAAAAGCGTCGCCTGGTTCATGGCCGCGGGCATTGTCGCCATGGGCCTCCTGACCTTTGTCGGCCGCTGGTATTCGACACATGGGCGCGCGCGGATCGCGAGCACGTCGAAGCGCACCCATATCGCGCATCTCTCGGAACGCCGCATCGCCCTCTCGATTGCGGTGCTGGTGGCGCTGGTTTTCTCGAAATTCGTCTATATGGCCTGCCTCGGCAATTACTTCACATTCTACCTGATCGAGACCTTCGGCGTGTCCGTCCACAACTCGCAACTTTATCTGTTCGTTTTCCTGGCCGCGGTTGCCGCCGGCACTTTTCTCGGCGGGCCCTTGGGCGATTATTTCGGCCGCAAATATGTGATCTGGTTCTCGATCCTCGGTGCTGTGCCGTTCACGCTGCTCTTGCCTTACGCCAATCTCGAATGGACCTTGGTGCTCGCCATCATCATCGGCCTCATCCTGTCCTCGGCCTTCTCGGCGATCGTCGTCTATGCGCAGGAGCTGGTGCCGGGCCGCACCGGCATGATCGCCGGCCTGTTCTTCGGCCTGGCTTTCGGCATGGGAGGCCTTGGCGCTGCGATACTGGGCGAGATCGCCGACTGGACCAGCATCGGCTATGTCTACAAGATCTGCTCCTTCCTGCCCTTGATCGGACTCGTGACCTGGTTCCTGCCCAATATCGAGGGCAGCCGGTCGAAAGCAAAGGCTTCAGCCTGATCCTTGACCCGGGGCGACGGGCAGCGTCCGCTTGTGGGCGGTGCCGAGATAGATGGACAGAATGCGCTGCCGCGCGGCGGGCCTGATTTCCTTGCCTTCCAGGAAGTCATCGATGTCGTCATAGCTGACGCCAAGGGCGTCTTCATCGGGCTTCAGCGGCGCTTCCGTTTCAAGATCCGCGGTCGGCGTCTTGAGCACGAGCGCAGGCGGCGCGCCGAGATGGCGGGCGATGGCCCTGACGCGCCGCTTGTTGAGTCCGGTCAACGGCACGACATCGGCCGCCCCGTCGCCGAATTTGGTGAAGAAGCCCATCAATGCTTCGGCGGCATGGTCCGTGCCGATGACCAGCCCACCCATTGCGCCGGCCAACGCGAATTGCGCGACCATCCGCTGGCGCGCCTTGATATTGCCATTGTGGAAATCCCGGCGCGGGTGGTCAAATATGTCAGCGGCTTCGGACACGATCTGGGCTGACATCGCATCGGTCGCGGGTTTGATATCGACCGTGACGATCCTGTCGGGCTTGATGACGGCCAAGGCCTTCTGCGCATCGCTCTCGTCGCGCTGCTCGCCATAAGGGAGCCGCATCGCCACGAATGTCGCGTCATAGCCGGTTGCCCGCAACCGCTCCACCGCCGCCTGGGCCAAGAGTCCAGCGGTGAGGGAATCGACCCCGCCGCTGATGCCAAGGACATAGGCGCGGCCCCTGGCGGCACGCAAATAATCGCCGAGAAAGGCGATGCGTCTTGCGATCTCGGCTTCGATGTCGAACGTCGCCGCTACACCAAGATCCCGCGCGATTTTGATTTGCTGATCGAGCATCTCCCTGCCCCCTATCTACACCGGCAGCAATCAGTACCCTGTTTGGCCGCCCCACCAAAGGCGCCGGATCCACGGGGACATTGCGTGGTGAAACGCTGCCCGCTATATGCCTGACGCGTTGCCGGAATAGCTCAGCGGTAGAGCAGCGGTTTTGTAAACCGAAGGTCGGGGGTTCAATCCCCTCTTCCGGCACCATCTTTTCAAGGGCTTAGCTGGGGCTAAGGCTGCCTCTCAGGGGAAGTCACAGGGAAATGTAATGACCCTGTAATGACCAAAAGGGAAAGCTTGAGGGGCGACCCCTCCTTGGTTTCTCCCTGCCTGATCCTGACCCCCTGCACCCTGCCCGGCTACATCAGTAGCGAAGTTTCCCTTTGACAACATGGCTGATCAGTAGGCTGAACCGTCAGTGTACAGATTTTTCCTAGCTACCCCCCGGGGGACCCGGGTGCAAGGGGTGACGGGGGGTCTCCTTTGGGGATGAAAGGATCGAAAAAATCCCCGCATAGAAATTCCGGATTAAATTTCCCGACGCATAATAGCGCTAGAACGGCTTCCCCTCTGGGCTTTCGTCGGTTTGTCGGCAATAAATCGATGACTTAAACGGCTTGTCGCCCATGACTAGATAACCTAAGGTAAGGACAACCGAATGACCCCTGAGCGTGAACATGATTGAGATCGGGCAATTTGATCTCGCCCAGTCAACGATCGAAATTCGATACGACCCAGCCTTCACGCTTTGGGATCGGTGCGGTACCATTGCTAATGAACTAAACCAGCACTTTCCCAACTTCAAACCCGGAGAGGTCAGCATCTTAATCCATCGCTAGGAGTCTTGTTGGATGCGAGCTTTCATAGAGACGACGATACTCGCGGATTGGTTCTTACAGACAGATGAGCGCAAGAACGCATTAAAAACGGCCTTCGCCCAGTTCAGCGAACGATTGCTGCCTGAATACGCTATTAAGGAGTTTAAGGCTGGTCCTCTTTTTTACTTTGTGTACTTCCACAACAAGCTTGTTGCGACAAAGAGCTACTGGAAATCCCTGGAAGCGATTGCGGATCTGAATGGAACGCCGGCGCACTACCGTACCTCCGGCGCACTCCAAGCGCTGGTTGTCACGATGGAAAGCATCGGAAAGAAAATGACCGGCCAACTGGTTGAGCAGTATGGAGATATTGCAAACCGCGACGAAGCTACTTGTGACGAGGCACGCTACTATCTCGCCTAGGCTTTGATCTCATCGTCAGCCAGTAGGCGGTCTCTTGAGGCTGGAGGCCTTGGAGACGGCAGGGAAGCCATTGGCGAGACGGTAATCAAGTCCTCCGAGACGCACCACTTGAAGAAAGGACGAAGGATAGCGAAGCGATTGCGTTGCCTTGCCTTTCCTTTGAGCAGCTTTCGGATATCTGCTTTCGTGACACCAGAGATGGGAGTTGAGTTGCCCAGCTCGGAGATAGCCCAGTCAAGGGTAGTCTCGATATCCTGGTAGTAAACCGTTCCGGTGGATGGCTTTGCCTGATCCAGGTACGCAGTCTTGGCGGAAAGCAAGGTGTTGTTCAGATCGTCCCGAAGCTTTGACCTTTGCTCCCTTTTGTGAGTAGCCAGGTTCTTGCCGTTGGATACCTCGCCCAGGGCTATGCTGGCAGCCTTCCTAGCGTCATCCAGGGCCATTCCGTTCTTTGTCGATCCGATAACAACCCGCTGGGCTTTGCCGCCCCTCCCCCCTTGCCACTTCTGGATCAGCCAGGATGTGCCCCTGGCGGTTACATACGCCCCAAAGCCGGAGAGTTGTGTGTCCCAGATGTAGACCGGTTCCCCAGCCTTCTGGGCCTTTGCAATCGTCTTGAGTGTGATCGTCTCTAGCATGGTTCCTCCGCCTCCTTTGCTGTCGTCCTCCCCTCCACATTCGCCAACACGATGATAGGGAAGCCCCTAGCGGCGATTGAATGGGTAGGAAATGTAATGACCATGTAATGAGAAAGCGGCGATGTAATGACCAAACCGAAGGTGGGAGAAAAAGGGATGGATGGATCAAATAGCCCGTTAAACGCCTGTAATTACTGTCGAATAATGACAGCGAAGTGGTAGAAAAGGTGAGCGAAGCGAACCGCACCAGGGAGCGAAGCGACCGTCAGCAGCGGTTTTGTAAACCGAAGGTCGGGGGTTCAATCCCCTCTTCCGGCACCATCTTCAGTCTGTCCAGCCGGTGTCCGACCCGGACACATGGGTGACAGAACGTACCTAAGACATAGGTGACAACCTCGAGCCGAACGGGTTGTCGATCACCTGCAAGATCTTCTGTTCCAAATCGATACATCCAAGATCATGGCTCATGAACGAGACGAGCCAAATGCCCTTGTCGCCACTGCTTGATGCCTGGTTTCTGGCCGGCCGGTACGTTAGAGACGTTGCAAAGGCGATCGTAGGCGGTGACCAGGATTGGCGCGAAATGCAAAGAAATCGGCACGCTTTCATGGTCCAATTATCATCATCACGAACCCATGAGGACTGAACAATGATCCGCAGAATCCTGATCAGCAGCGTTGCCTTCGTCCTCGCGGCAGGCCCGGCTTTGTCCGACGTACCCGCTAAAACAGTGGAATCTCTATCGGCACCCGACGTAATCGAAACGCGGGCGGGCAAGCTCGATTTCTGGAACGGGGTGCCGACGGAGGAAGCCGCGCAGAAGGTCTACGACACGCTGGATTTCACCAACGCGCTCAACGTCTACAATAACAGTTTCCGGGGAGCGTCCGCGCTAGCCCTTGTCAAGGGATTCGAGGAGATCGGCGCCAAGCCCGGCGAAGTGGTCATCTTCTCCGAACTTATGGACTCGACTTCGCTGTTCCTGACCGCCAATGCCGACACGGTCTACTACATGACGGGACTCGACTTGAGCAAGGGCCCGGTAGTGATCGAGCAGCCGTCGGGCGGCATCGGCACGATTAACGACATGTGGTTCTCCTGGGTCGTCGACATTGGCGCGCCGGGGCCGGATCGCGGGCTTGGCGGAAAGTACCTGATCGTAGGACCGGACTATAAGGGGCCGCTGCCCGAGGGCGGCTACTTTGTTGCCCATGCGAAGACCAATTTCGCGCTCTATGCCGCGCGCGCGAACCTGGTCGGCAACGACCCGAAGCCGGCTGTCGAGAACATCAAGCGCAGCATGAAGGTCTATCCCTACGAGCCTGGCTCTTTCGGCTCCAGCATCGCCCAGGCTCTCGACGGAACCGTGCGCATTGCCGGCGAGCCGAAGATTCCCGAGATGAAGTTCATCGAAGCTACCGGACGTTCGTTCAACACGATCCCGCCCAGTGACTTCGGCTTTTTCGAACTGATCAACGAGAACGTCCAGAACGAGCCCGCCACCAGCTACGACGTGGAGCTGGCCGGCCAGCTCGCCGCGATCGGCATCGTACACGGCAAGCCGTTCAAGCCGGACGATCGGATGAAGAAGATCCTGTCGGATGCAGCCGCGGTCGGACAGGCGTCGGGCCGAGCGCTCAACTGGCGCTATGCGATGAAGCATCCGGAATGGGCCTATTACGAAGGCTCGCACTGGGGCAACATGTTGTGGGAAGGCGGAGCCTTCTTCGAGACGCCGCCGCCGGTGTTCGAAGGCGGCATGTTCAAGCCGCTGCCACCGACCGGCGCCCGTACCCTGGATTCGCGTACCGCCTTCTACTATGGCTACACGCTCGATTCGCCGGGCATGATCATGCGCATCCCCGGCGTCGGCTCGCAGTATCTGATGGGGTTTCTCGACTCCGACGGCAAGCCGTTCGACGGAGCGAGGACCTACAAGGTGACCCTGCCCAAGGACGTGCCGGCGGCAGCGTTCTGGTCTTTCACGCTCTATGACAACCAGACGCGCTCGATGCTGCAAACGCCGCAGAAGTACCCGCGCGCCGGTAGCCAGAGCTACCCTTCACCAGCCGCCGAGGCCGCCAGCGACGGCAGCACTACAGTGTATTTCGGCCCCGCCCAACCTGAAGGGGTCGCTCGCAGTAACTGGATTCAGACCGATCCCCAAAAGGGCTGGTTCACGATCCTGCGACTCTACAGCCCGCTGCCGTCCTTCTTCGACAAGACCTGGCGTCCAAGCGAAATCGAGGCGGTCAAGTGAGCTGAAATACGACGACGGCAGCAACAGCTCAGGACGGACGCCGGTCTCAAATTGGTCGACGAGCCGGCGAGGAACTTGGACAATTCGCGGCTATGCGATGCGATCGTGAAATTCTACGAGACCATCACGACGATGGACAATGACGCGGCAAAGCGCATTGTCCCGCAGCTCGCGGCCAACGCTGCGGCCGGCTGACCCGGTCATTCCGGCACGACCTCGACTTCGATCTCGGTGCATCGGCCGCCATTGGTGGGATGGAAATCGACCGCGCAGGCGGTGATCACGAGCAAGATGTCGCGCTCGGCCTTGAGCCTCACATAAGCACCTGGCGGATTGATCGAGGGCAGGACGTCGATGCGGCCATTGGGCTGCGGCAGGGAGTTTTGAAAGAGATCGACCGGATCGGGCACGAAATCGATCGAGATGTTCTCGCGCGCCAGGGCGGTGATGAGATTGTCCTGGCAATTGGGATGGTTGGGCAGTCCGACGTGATCGTAGAGTGCCTGATCGCAAGCCGGATAGAGCATGTCATGCGGACCTGGCGATGCATCCTCGATCAGTGTAAGCATCGGTTCGGCTTTCATGCTATAGAAGCTCTCGCCGACCAGCGGAAACAAGCGCTCGGTTGCGTTGCGTGTCTGCGAGGTCGAGAGCCACTCGAGCTTGGGCCTATCGAGCGCGAAGGCCCAGAGATCGGCGACCTGCTGGCCTTTCGGATCGATGATCCGGATCATGTCGCCGCGCTTGACGCGGATGGCTTGGCCCGATTGCGGGGCGATCGTGACGCGGCGTGGTCCAGTCATGGATAACCTTTCGCGAAAGCAGCATGTCCGGCATCCGGCCTATCGATATTTCGGGCTTTTATCCAGCCGCAGCAGGGCCGTTACGGCAGGAGCGATGGAACTTTCACCGTCGCAAAACGTTCAATCCCGCATCGACAGCAACCTGAAATGCGAGGTTTTCCGTGGCAAAAGCAAAAAGGGGGCGCCCGAAGCGGGCGAGCCGCTACCACAAGCCCACTGCCAACCGCCTCTTTGACGACGCACTCTCGCTCGCCTCGACCCTGGCCGACAGCCGCAAGCGCGCCGGTGCTGACCGCATCGTCGAGATTGCTTCCGCGACACGCGAATTCGGCGCGAGTCTCGATGAGTTCCCGCAGTTGCGCCATTACAGCGACCAGGCCGCCGCCAGTCTCGACGACCTCGCCGATTACATCGCCAGAACCGACCTTCCCGACATGCTCGATGACTTTGCCGGCTTCGCCAAGCGCCAGCCGGTGGCCACTTTGACGCTGGGTGTCGCGGCCGGTCTCGCCTTCACCCAGTTGATGCATGGCTGGCCGGTGCCGATGAAGGCCCGCCGGGCGGCAACCAACGGGCGGGTCAAGCGACGAGGCCGGCGGCGCAAGACTGTGAACTAGGAGCCGGGCCATGGCGAAGGACGACGGCAAGCCGGGCGATGAAACTCTGAGCGCCGCCTTCGAGCAGCTGAAACGCGACGGCGCCGCCTGGTTTTCGGCCGAGCAGGACTTGCTGCAGGCCCGTCTCAGAAACGGCGTGCGGCGCGTGGAGCTTGCCGCCCTCCTCACCGTCGGCGCACTGATGGTCACTGTCGCGGCCGCGATCACCCTGGCCAACATGCTGGTGCATATGCTGACGCCCCCCTTCGGCCCGGTCCTGGCAAGCCTCCTTGTCGCCATCATCCTGCTCATCGCCGGCGCGCTTCTCATCGTCTGGGTCAAGTCGCTGCTGCACCCGAAGGAGCTGAGCGGACGGGTGCGGAGCCACGCAAAAGTCATTCGGAGCGCCCTCAATGAACCGAATTGACGCGCTCGAGGCCGAAGCCGATCGTCGGCGCGCGAATTTTGCCGAGAGCCTGCGCAAGCTCAAGCGCAAGCTGACGCCTTTGGGCCTTGCCGACGCCGGCCTGCGCAAGCTCGATCCGCACGGCCAGGCGATGAACGCCGTCGGCCACTCGCTGCGCGAAAATCCGCTGCCCGTCATGCCGCTGCTTCTCGGCCTCGGCTGGCTCGCCCTCAATGTACGAAAGCCCGCCAAGCGGCCGCGCCTCAAACGCGGCAAGGGCAGATCCCTCATCGCATCGCAGAAGAAGGAATGACATGATGAAAACCACGAGAAAGCGCAAAGCAAGCAAGACCGGACGCAAGACCGGCAGGACCACGGCCGCGCAGTTCCTCGAGAGCAATGCCGGCATGGCTCTTCGCCGCGGCCGGGAGACGATCAGCCGCGCCTATGGCTGGGCCCACGACACCGCGGAAGGCGCCCATCTCGGGCATTTGCGCATGCCGCGGCGCAGCGATATTGCGCATTTGACGGAAGCCAACCCGCTCCTTTTGGGTGCGGTGGGCCTGGGCCTCGGCGTCGCCATTGGCACGCTCTTCCCGCGCGGCATGAATAGAACCACGTCCGCCGGCCGGCGTGCTCCTGTCGCATCTCCGGCGCCCGTCAAGTCGCGGCGCCGCCGGCGCAAGAAGAACGGAACGGCGGCAACCGGCTGATCACTTCAGCCGCTTCAAGGCTTCCTTGAGCTTGTCGCGCTGGGCGGCGAGCGCCGTCTTGCGCTCGCGCGTCTCCTCCAGCACCTCTTCTGGCGCCTTGGCGACGAAGCCCGCATTGCCGAGGCGGGCCTCGATCACGGCGATGTCCTTCTCGACCTTTTCGAGCTCTTTGCCGAGCCTTGCCCGCTCGGCGGCGAAATCGATGACGCCTTCGAGCGGCAAAGCCAGTGTGGCTTCGCCCAGGACCATTTGCGCCGAGGAGGCCGGCACCTTGTCCTCGAAGGTGATCGCCTTGAGCCGGGCGAGCCGCATGATCTCCTGCTCCCAGGTCGCCGCCCGGCGGCGCGATTCCGTATTGGCGCCGACGATCGCGCAATCGATCCGGGCGCCGGCCGGAATGTTCATTTCCGACCTGACGGAGCGGACCTGCGAGATGAAGTCGACGACCCAGTTCATCTCGGCATCGACTTTCGCATCGCCAAGGCCCTTGTAGCTCGGCCATTCGGCGGCGATGAGCATGCCCGCGGCTTCTGTCTTCTGCCACAGTTCCTCGGTGACGAACGGCATGAAGGGATGAAGCAGCAGGAGGATCTGATCGAGGATCCATTGCGCGCAATGCTGCGTCTCGGCCTTGGCCGCCTCGTCGCTGCCGGCGAGAACCGGCTTGATCAGTTCCAGATACCAGTCGCAGAACACGTTCCACACGAAGCCATAGAGGCTGCCCGCCGCGTCGTTGTAGCGATGCTCCTCGATCGCCTTGGTGACTTCATCGCGGGTACGCGCGACTTCGCCCGCGATCCAGCGATTGACGGTGACGCGCGCCGCGATCGGGTCGAAATCGGGATCGCGCCTGGCGCCGTTGATCTCGCAGAAGCGTGCCGCGTTCCACAATTTGGTGCCGAAATTGCGATAGCCCTCGACCCGCTGGGTCGATAGCTTGATGTCGCGCCCTTGCGCCGCCATGGCGGCGAGCGTGAAGCGCAGCGCATCGGCGCCGAACTGGTCGATGAGATCGAGCGGGTCGATGACATTGCCCTTCGACTTCGACATCTTCTGGCCCTTCTCGTCGCGGACCAGCGCATGGATATAGACGGTGTGGAAGGGCTTCTCCTTCATGAAGTGGAGCCCCATCATCATCATGCGGGCGACCCAGAAGAAGATGATGTCGAAGCCGGTGACCAGCACGTCGGTCGGATAGTGGCGTTTGAGCTCGGGTGTCGCATCGGGCCAGCCCAAGGTCGAGAACGGCCACAGCGCCGATGAGAACCAGGTGTCGAGCACATCCTCGTCGCGCGTGAGGAGCGTGCGCGTGCCGTAATGGCGTTGCGCCGCGGCCAGCGCCAGGTCCTCCGATTCCTCGACGAAGATCTCGCCGTCGGGCCCGTACCAGGCGGGAATCTGATGCCCCCACCACAGCTGGCGCGAAATGCACCAGGGCTGGATGTTGCGCATCCATTCGTAATAGGTCTTTTCCCAGTTCTTCGGCACGAAGACCGTGTCGCCCTTCTCGACCGCTTCGATGGCGGGCTTGGCCAGCGTCTTGGCATCGACATACCACTGCTCGGTGAGCCAGGGCTCGATCACCACGTCCGAACGGTCGCCATGCGGGACCTGGTGGACATGCGGCTCGATCTTGTCGACGAGCCCCTGCTCTTCCAGCATCGCGACGATGCGCTTGCGGGCCTCGAAACGGTCGAGGCCGTGCAAGGCCAGGGTCGCGGGCGGGTCTTCGGCGTCGCGCAGGAAGTCCTCATTGTCCTGAAGCAGCATCTTGCCGAACTGGTCGAGCACATTGATCTGGGCAAGATCGTGGCGCTTGCCGACATCGAAGTCGTTGAAGTCATGCGCCGGCGTGATCTTGACGGCGCCGGTCCCCTTCTCGGGATCGGAGTAGTCGTCGGCAACGATCGGGATCCGACGGCCGACCAGCGGCAGCACGACATTCTTGCCCTGGAGATGCTTGTAGCGCTCGTCATCGGGATGGACGGCAACGCCCGAGTCCCCCAGCATCGTCTCGGGCCGCGTGGTGGCGACGATGATGTGCTCTTCTGTTCCCTCGATCGGATATTTGAGGTGCCACAGATGGCCTTTGATTTCCTTCTGCACGACTTCGAGGTCGGAGATCGCGGTCAGCAGTTTGGGATCCCAGTTGACCAGCCGCTTGTCCTTGTAGATCAGCCCGTCGCGAAAGAGCTGGACGAAGACCTTGAGAACGGCCCGCGACAGGCCCTCATCCATGGTGAAGCGCTCGCGGCTCCAGTCGCAGGAGGCGCCGAGGCGGCGGAGCTGGCGCGAGATGGCCCCGCCCGATTCCTCTTTCCACGCCCAGACGCGCTTCAGGAAGGCCTCGCGCCCCATGGTCCGGCGGTCGGTCTTGTTCTCTTTCTGGAGCAGGCGCTCGACCACCATCTGGGTGGCGATGCCGGCATGGTCGGTGCCGGGCTGCCACAACACGTCGCGCCCACGCATCCTTTCAAAACGGCACAATATGTCCTGGATGGTGTTGTTGAGGGCGTGCCCCATATGGAGCGAGCCCGTCACATTGGGGGGCGGGATGACGATGGTGAAGGGCTTGGCCTTGGGGCTCCGCCCCGGCTTGAAATAGCCACCCTTTTCCCACTCCTCGTAGAGGCGGGCTTCCATTTCGGCAGGGATATAGGTTTTGTCGAGCATGATTTTCTGAAGTTCTGGAGGATATTCGCGGGCTTTAAACACTAGTGCGTCCCGGGTTTCAACAGGCGTGTCGCGGTGGAGCGGGTAGCGTCGGTGCGGTTGCCTCGCCCGGCAAATGGACCGATACTCGGAATCGCGACAACATCTTATCGCGCTCCGACGCAGGCATCCCGACCGAAGGGAGAATAGAGCGATAATGACAAGGGTTTCCCGCAGGGATTTTCTCAAGACCGGCATCGCCGCCGGGGTTGCCATCAACGTAACTTTCCCGGCGCCCTGGGCGGAAGCCCAGTTGATCGAGACACCGCCACTTCCCGGCCCCGACTGGCTGAAACCGGACGGCAGCCCGAAATACCGGCTCGATGCCGTCGCCAAGGTCACGGGCGAGAAGACCTTCGCCCGCGACTATCGCGCCCGCGATCTCGACGGATGGCCGAAGGAACAGTCGCACGCCTTCCTGCTCCATGCGACCAAGGCGGACCGGATCTTCGAGGGCATCGATCTGGGACCGCTGGGCGATGATCTCAAGCCCGACCGGCTCGTGCTCCAGGAAGATCTCGTCGCCGACGGCATCGCCATCCCCGTGCCGGGCTTCTATGGCGATGTCTTCTTCGTGCCCAAGGGCGAGACGCCGCGCCTCCTCGGCCAGCCGGTGGCGCTGCTCGTCTATCGTGATTTCGCTCGCTACGATGCCGCCAAGCGCCTGCTGCATTTCGACGACACGATCGTGCGCTACGGTCGTAAGGCGCCTTACTCGCATCCGGCGCATTATGGCGCTGCCCGTTATGTACGCATCGACGGCGGCGATCCCTTTGCCGAGGACCGCTATTCGCCGCTCAAGGACGCTGTGATCTATGGCGGCTTCAGGGGCGACGACCCAACCTGGCCGCCGGCCGGCGATGGTGATGCGGTGGCCCGCGGCATGAGGGCCGCCGGCGAGATCGAGAAGGAGATCGCCGCCACGGGACCCGATGCGCTCGTGCTGCGGCACAAATATTTCTCGCAGTCGGTCGATGCCTCGGCCATGGAAGCCGACAACGGCAATGTCTGGTACGATCCCGCAAGCGGCATATTGCATGCCATGATGGCGACGCAGTCACCTTATGAAGTCGCCGAGGTCTCGGCGATCCTCGTCTCGAAATCGAAATTCAAGCTCACCAAGGTCGACCTCAAGTCCGGCTATACCGTCGGCTACGGCACCAAGGATCACTCGATCTTCCCGTTCTTCTGCGTCCTGGCAGGCCTCTATGGCGACGGCCGGCCGGTGAGGCTCGCCAATGACCGCTATGAGCAGTTCCAGATGGGACTCAAGCGGCACGCTTTCTGGATGGACAATGTGCTGGTGGTCGACCGCGCCAGCCACAAATTCCGCGCCATGACCGGCCACTTCAAGAATGACGGCGGCGGGCGCGCCAACTTCTCCTTCTCCGTCGCCTTTGTCGGGGCGACGGCGGCACAATCGATCTACTATCTGCCGAAGAGCGACTTTTCGGCCGCCGCCCTCGCCTCGCGCGCCGTCGATGCGGGCTCGACGCGTGGCTATGGTACGCTGCAGGCCATGTCGGCGACCGAGATGATGGTCGATGAGGCGGCCGAGCTCTTAGGTGCGGACGCCATCGATCTCCGGCTCAAGAATGTCTTCAAGTCGGGCATGAAGAACACGCAAGGCGCCATCCCCGCGGGCGCGCTGCGCAATGAGGAGGTCCTGCTTAAAGCCCGCCAGCATCCGCTGTGGGCCGGACGCGCGGCGAAGAAGGCGGAGTTCGATGCCGCCAATCCCGGCAAGCGCTATGGCGTGGGCTACGGCCATGTGCAGAAGGACTATGGCACCGGCGCCGAGGCGGCGCTCGCCACCATCGAGTTCGATGCGGCCGGCCGTCTCCGTTTCGCCCATGTCGCCCACGAGATCGGCACCGGCACCACGACCTCCCAGGCCATCATGGTGAGCAATATTCTGGGCCGGGTGCCGGACGAGACCGAATTCGCCAAGGTCGAGTGGCCGCAAATGCCGCTCGAGACCACCGAAGAGCCCTATACGATGCCACAGGAGGAGGAAGACAAGCGCCGGCAGAATCCGCGCTGGACGCCGAGCTTCACCTCGCCCATGAGCGCCACCAACAGCGTCTATTATCTGGGTCACGCGACGCGCGAAGCGGCGCGCGCATTGCTCGATCTCGCGATTTGGCCGGCGGCGCAGGCGCTCTGGTCGCGCGGCATCGGCGGCGGCGCCTTGGCGCCCTATACCGTGCGGCGCGAGGAATTGCGCCTGGCGCAGGGCATGGTGAATGCCGGCGGCATGCCGCCTTTGCCTTTCGCGCAGGTTGCGGCCGAAGCGCACACCCAAGGCCTCGTCACCGGCGTCACCGTTCACACTTTCAATCGCTGGCAATGGGCGGAGGCCGAGTTCGACATCCAGGGCGCGGGCCGCCGCCGACTGCCCATCGACGCCCTCGCCGTGAAATATGGCGACGGCGCACCGGCCGAGCGCAAAGCGCTCATGACATTGGACGGCTGGCACTTTATCGACCGGGCCACCGTCCATTACCCGCCGACCCAGCGCAACAATGCCGGGGTGACTTATTACGCTCCCATGGCGACGCTGGCCGAGATCGTCGTCGACACGGGATCGGGCGACGTGACGCTCCTGTCGCATCATTCGATCATGGAATGCGGCACCCAGGTCGTTCCCGACCTGGTCTCGGGGCAGATCCAGGGCGGCATCGCCATGGGCGTCGGGCACGCACTCAAGGAATATCTGCCGCTCTACGAAGACGGTCCGGGCGACGGCACCTGGAACTGGAACCGCTATGAATTGCCGCGCTCCAAGGACGTGGCGGTGTGGTCGCAGACGGCGGAGATCCTGGCCCCCCTTTCCGCGACCGATGCGCCTAAGGGCATTGCCGAGGTGGTCATGATCGCGGTCGTGCCGGCGATCGCCAATGCCGTGGCCCACGCCATCGGCAAGCGCTTCTACGACTTGCCGATCACGCCGGAGAAGATACTGGAGGCGCTGGCATGACGACGCCTACGAAGAAACTCTCGCTCACCGTCAACGACAAGCCGATCGAACCCGTCGATGTGCCCGAGACGATGATGATGCAGGATTTCCTCTTTGAATATCTCAATCTCACCGGATCGCGCATGGGGTGCGGCCAGGGCATCTGCCATGCCTGCACCGTGATCGTCGAGAAGGACGACGGGACGCTCGAGGAAATGCGCACGTGCATCACCGGCGCGCATTGGTTCGAAGGCAAGAAGGTGCGCACGATCGAAGGCCTTGCGGCGCGCGATGCGACGGGCACGATCACACAACTGTCGCCGGTCCAGCAGGCCTTCATCGAGCATTTCGCCTTCCAATGCGGCTACTGTACGCCGGGATTCGTCACCGGCGCCACCGTTCTCATGGACGAGTTGAAGCGCAAGCCCGTGGCCCGCGCCGAATTGGAAGAAGCCATCACCAATGCGCTCGACAGGCATATCTGCCGCTGCACCGGCTATGTGCGCTATTACGAGGCGGTCCGCGACCTCGTGCTGAAGACACCCGGCTTGGTCCGGGCACCCTCGATAAAGCGCACGTCGACATGAACAAACGCACCTTGCTGTGGATCGGGATCGCGCTCGTCGTCCTCGTTCTCGTCGCTGTCGGCAGCGTCTTCGCCGGATTGTTCGAGCGAAGCGTGGTGGCGAAGGATGTCGAGCAGCCTTTGCCGCTAGCCCAGATGAAGGCGCTGGCCGAGCGCGGCGCCTATGTCGCGGTCGCCGCCGATTGCTATGCCTGCCACACCGACAAGGGTGGCGCTCCCTGGGCCGGCGGCCTCGCCTTCGAGACGCCGTTCGGCACGATCTATGCGACCAATATCTCGCCCGACAAGGACGATGGCATCGGCAACTGGAGCCGGGCGGACTTCCATCGCGCGCTGCGTGACGGCATCGGCAAGAACGGCACCCATCTCTACCCCGCCATGCCCTATGCATCCTATCGCGGGATGACTCCGGAAGATGTCGATGCCGTATATGCCTATCTCATGACGCGCGAGCCGATGAAGGTTCAGAACAAGGCGAACGACCTGCCCTTTCCCTTCAACATCCGGCAGAGCCTGACCTTCTGGAACCTCTTCAACCTCCCGGGCGACACCGCGACAAAGGTCCCCGACCGCTCGCAGACCTGGACACGCGGGCGCTATCTCGTCGACGCCCTTGCCCATTGCGGCGAGTGCCACACGCCGCGCAACGCCCTGCAAGGGATGAATCAGCGCGAATACCTCAAAGGCGCGGTGCTCGAGGGTGTGGTCGCGCCCGATATCACCAAGGAGGGCCTCGAGCGCATGGGCTTCGATCCCTTTCTTCTGCCGTCTTTCATGAAGTCCGGTATCTCGGCGCAGGGCGCCATGACCAACCGGATGTTCGAGGTCGTGCATTTCTCGACGCAATACATGAGCGATGACGATCTCACGGCCCTCTCGGCCTATCTGTTCGATCTCGATAAGCTGCCGGAGAAGCCCGCCGAAGCCGAGCCACCCAAGCCGGTCGCTGTCGCCGCCGAGGTCGAAGCGGCAGCGCGCAGCAATTATCTGGCTTTGTGCTCAGGCTGCCACGGCGTCGAAGGTCAGGGCATTCCGCATGTGGTTGTGCCCTTGACCACCAATGCGTCGCTGCGGCTCGCCAGCGCCCGCAACCTGATTCAGACGGTGCTCAACGGTATCCCGGCCCAGCGTTTCCCGGGACTCGAGCGTATGCAGCCCATGCCGGGCTTCGCAGCGCGCCTGGACGACCGCCAGCTGGCCGATCTCGCCAATTGGATGCGCGCCAGGTGGGGTGGACAGGAGCCGGCCGTGAAGCCTGAGGATGTCTCCGCATTGCGTGCGGGCATGTAAGAGACTAACGCGGCCGCCGCACGACCCGCTCGATCTCCTCGCGCACCAGCCGTTCGACGATCTTCGGCAGATTTTCGTCGAGCCACTGTTTCAGCATGCCCTTGAGCAGCTCCTGGGTCACGTCGGCGATCGGGCGCTCGCCAAGGGCGCGCCGGGTGAGCGTCTCGGCCAATCGGCCGAAGGCGGCCTGGGTCGCGTCACTGCTCGCCTCCGACATCAGTCCTGCAGGCTGGGAGAGGTTTTGACGATGATCGGCAATGACTGCCGGCGGCGGTGGCGAATAACGCGGTGGGGTTATCGGCGCGGGAGCTTGGTAAGGTTCCGGCTCCGGATACTCCTCGAGCTGTGCGCCATAATAGCCATCATACACGCGTTGGCCCTCATCGGCGCTTGGCGCAGCGGTAGGCTCCGGCCGCTTGATCGGCTGATAAGGCTTAAAGGTCTCGCGTGGGGGACTGAGCTCACCATAGCTCTTCCTGCTGCCGCTCAATATGCCGGCAAAACCTTGCGGCTGGGAGGCGCCGGCCGCAGGGGCAGGATCATAGCTGCGCCGCGTGCGGGTTTCCTGATTGGCCGGCTTGTCGAACTTCACCCTGAACTCCGCCATCGATCCACCGAGGCGGTCCTGGGCTTGGCCATGCGCGTTCTCGTCTATGGCCCGCCTAATGGAAGCGAGCACATCTTCCATTCTGGGCTCCACCGGCTTCTGCCCGTGCTTCATTGAAATGATCCCGTCGCCGGCGACTCACTTTGCGCCGACGCATGGGCAAGATTGCCCAAATCAACCGCCCATGCAAATTAGGCCCGCAAGTTATCCAGCTTCGCGCTAACGCGCTTCGCAGGATTGAAGGGGGGAACCCTCCGAAGCTTTAGCGAAGGAGGGTCAATCGATCGTTTTGACGCCCGTCCCGAACCACTTGTCGCGGACATTGTCGTAATTCTCGATCGGGTCGTAATAATCGACGCCGAGGCCGATCTGGCGGGCGGTCAGCTGGCCGATCGAGCCCAGGATCTGATAGGCCGCGACGATCTGGTCGCGCTCGGCCTGCGCCAGGATGACCTGCGAATTGAGAAGCTCGGCCTCGGCATTCAAGACGTCGAGCGTGGTGCGCGATCCCACCAGATATTCCTGCTTGACGCCGTCGAGCGCGAGGACGTTGGCCGAGACCTGAGCCTTGGACGAGACGATGGTCTCGCGCGAGGCGATCAGGAAGTTCCAGGCCGTGACCACGGCTTCCCTGACCGTGCGGGCGGCGCCGATGATTTCGATGCGCCGCTGGCTTTCGGTCTGCTTGGCCTCGCGCACCGCCGAATAAACGCTGCCTGATTCATAGAGCGGCACGGTCACCTGCCCAAACAGGCTCAACTGGTTCACATTCCCCTCATCGACATGTTCCAGGTCTTGGATGGTCCGCGTTCCGGCGGCCTGAAGGGTCACCGTCGGCAAGAGGTCGCCCTTGACCACGCCGACATTGTACCGCGCCGCTTCGGCGGTGAAGGCGGCGGCGAGGATGTTGGGATTGATCTTCTCGGCAGTGGCGTTGGCGCTTTCGAGGCTCTTCGGCAACTTCGGCAGCTTCGGATATTTGAGCGAACCCGGCGAATGGCCCATGATCCTGGCATAGGTCGCAATGCTGGCAGCCAGATTGGACTTGGCTTCCGCCACCGTCGATTCCGAGAGGGCGAGCCGCGCGCGGGACTGGGCCACGTCGGTGCGGGTGACCTCGCCGACATTGAAGCGCTCCTGCGATGAGCGCAGCTGCTCGCGCAGCACCGTCACATTGCGCTGGCGGAGCGCCAGGATGCGCCGGTCGCGGATCACATTCATATAGGCCTGCACCGCATCGAACAGGGTCTGCTGCTCGACGGCGAGCAGATTCTGCCGGCCCGCTTCGACCGTCGCTTCGGCCCGCTTGACGCCCTTAACGGTCTTGAAGCCGCGAAATACCGGCTGCGTCAGGGTGATGGAGAAATCGGCCGGATATTCCGTCCCGGTCTGCGTTCCGGTTGGATTGGGGTCGGTATCGGTCTTGGTGACGCCGACATCGGCACCGGCATCGATGCGCGGTCGCCAGCCGGAGAGCGCTTGCGCGGTCTGTTCATCCGTCGCCCGCTGGCGGGCCCGTTCGGCCCGCAAGGTGGGATTGCCGGAATAGGCGCTGGCGAGAGCCTCGGCTAGAGTTTCGGCGCTGACGGCAGGAGATGCGAACAACAGCGGCAGGGCCACGATCCCCGCGATTCCCCACGCAACTCCCCGCTTACGCCCCATTTGCCCAAAACTCACTTTATGTTCCCTTCGAGCCCGACTTTCGATCTTAGCGCAAGATCGGACCCCAATCAAAAGACAAAGGCCGGCCTGTCCACAACGACCCCTGGCAGGCGTCCGATCGAAGCTTCGAAGGCCGGCCATGAACTGATTGCCCCATCATGACGATTATAGGCGGTCGCGGTGGCGACGTCATTGTCACCGACCACGGCGACCAGCCGCCCGCCATCCCGCAACTGCTGGAACAGTGCGGGCGGAACGATCGGCACGCGGCCATCGATCAGGATGGCGTCATAAGGCTGCCCGGCACTCCAGCCGGCCGCATGCGGCGCCTGATGGACTTCGGCATTGGCGATGCCCAGACGCGCGAGATTGGCGCGCGCGGTTTCGACGAAAGCGTGATCCTCGTCGATGGCGACCACCGACTTGCAGAGGGCGGCAAGCAGCGCCGTCGCATAGCCGGTCCCGCATCCGACATGGAGGACATGGTCGCCAGCCTCGATTTCAGCGAGCTGCACGAGCTTGGCGAGTGCCATCGGCTCCATCAGGGAGCGCCCGGCGCCGATCGCGATATCCCCATCCATATAGGCAAGGCCGCGATGTGCTTCCGGCACGAAGATCTCGCGCGGCAGTGACGCCATCGCCTGGATGATGCGGCCGTCGGTGATGCCGTTGGGCCGCACTTGCGATTCGATCATTTTCGAGCGGGCGAGAGCAAAATCGGTCATAAGCTGCTGATAACCAAATAGGTCGTGTCTGTCCATCTGCCAATCGTAACACATTGTAGTTGTCGCGGGCTTCGACTATAAGCCCCGGCCAAGGCCTCGTGGCGGAGTGGTTACGCAGCGGACTGCAAATCCGTGTACCTCGGTTCGATTCCGGGCGAGGCCTCCAAATTCCCCTTTCACGCCAGTAACTTCATCGGTCCCGTGACAGCAACGCCTGAAGTGCTGCGAAGGCTGTTCCGGCATGCGTCGGAGAACGACGTGCACGTCAGGTGCCTTGCAGACACGCAGGTTCATAAGGGCTGCCAGCGCAACTGGAATTCGATCTCCTCAGCCCCCTCTCCGCGCTCATGCTCGATCGAGACGACCGCGCGCGCCGGCACATGGATTCGCTCGCCGGCAATCTGGATTTCGAACGGCTCATCGGCCTCCAGCGCATCGGCCAGCCGCCTGAGCTTGGCGATGAACTCGGAACGCGGATAGGTCTTGTCGATATCGCGGTCGGTTTTCATGGGCATCCTTCGCATATCCGGCGACGCAGCGAGGATAGAGGCGCATCGATGATACTTGTGCGAAGTGGGAAACTCACACGGGCCTCTGCCCGATGGAGAAGCCGAAGCGGCGCGCCCATTTGGGCGACCGCTTGACCAGCCAGCGGCCGAGCCGCACATCGACGCGCCGCTTGAGGCGGCGGGCCATCGGGATGTCGACGGCGAGGATGACGAGGCCGAGCGGCACCATCCAGAAGCCAAGAACCGGCAGGAAGCCCAGGACGCCGCCGAGGAGGAGCAGGCATCCCAATAGGATTCTGATCACCGGATGGCCGGGAAGAGGAATTGACCGCCCACCGAATTTAATGATTTGCATCCTGGACCCGTCTGTTGGCGGGAGAAATATAGGGTCGCCATGACGCCTTTTCGATGGCCGTCAAAAAGACTTTGAAGCCGGGAAAAACCTCTGCTATAGCGGCGCCATTCCCCGGTAGCTCAGTCGGTAGAGCAAGCGGCTGTTAACCGCTGGGTCGCTGGTTCGAGTCCGGCCCGGGGAGCCACCTTTTTCAAGCACTTAGTTTTTCTTTTACTGGCCCCAAATTCGGTCGTTGTACGCCAGTTGTACGCACTCGCATTTCGCTTGGCGGCGAAGGTGCGCGGGTAGTGCGCGGATTTGATACCTTGAGCGCCTATGCTATGGTAACGACGAGTGGCGGAGGGAGCACCCATGGATTCCAACGAAACCCCAAACCTTATCGAACTGGTCGAAGCGCATAACGGCCTGCCCACGGATCTGACCGACCTTTCTGTCTGCAGGGACGAGGGTCAGGATGCTGCCATATCAGTGTGCGCCGATGAGGGCCCGGCTGGCGCGCAACCATAGTTGAGCACCGCGGAAAGCACCGCCAGCGCTGGTCTAGCTAGTCGAATAGCTCGGCGGTTTCAGCCAGAAGTATTCCTAATCGCCAGTCAGCACTTCCGCGAAGTCGTCGATCGCTTGTGAACGCCTCGGCCTTCCGCCGGCTTTCCGCGCCGCGGTCCTGGCCATCTTGGAATTTGTTGGCGAGTTGGCGCGTGCGGCAACGGCACGGTCATTTCAGTAGTCAGAATTGGATCCTGGCAAGGATCCGCCCCGCCCATGCCGTGGTGCAAATGGCCCGGCAAGGCCATCCGCGGGAGTTGTCACGCTCTGCCCGGCACGTTCTGCTTCTTTGGTTTTTTCGTCAAGCGCCTCCCTTCCCGGGGAGCTGCCTTCCATTGACCACGGGCCTGGATTTGGGCTTTCTTGGTCCGGGAAGCATCCGCAGGCCGGTCGGTTGGGTGCCTGAAGAAGGGGAAACGATGACAGCGCTAGCGACATTGAGAGGTCAGTTGATCGTTGCGGCTGCGCTCGCGGTCGCCGGGTGTGCGCCTTCAGCCAACAGAGACCCTGTCGTTATGACGGACCGAGGCAAAGTCGATCTCGCCCCGTACGAATGCCAGAATGACACTGGAAGTGGGTTCATCACCCGCGTCTGTTATGACGCCGGCAGTCGCCGCATGCTGCTTGGCTTCCAGGACGGCACTTACAGACTCTACTGTCGGGTTGGCGCCAGCATACCGAACGGCCTGCTCTCCGCGCAGTACATGAGCAAGTTTTACAGCGAGAGAATTCGAGGTACCGGTAAACGTGGTCCGTTCGATTGTGGGGCGCGGCGAGTAGCCGGCTGGTTGAGCTTGGGCTAAAGAAGGGGCGGAAATGAGCAATGGAAAAGAGGTGAGGCATGACAAGCCATGATCAGGCAGTCTCGAAGGACGCCAAAGCTCTACGCCGTGCAGCTGGCCATGATCCATATGGAGACAGTATTGGTGAAGTCGACGCAATTCGTACGGGTGAGATCGCCATACAAGCCGCTGGCAAGACAGTGCCGAACTGGCATCACTTCTTGAAAGAAGCAAGCAAGTTCCTCGAAGCACTCAAGGCGGAAGGTGGACACGTTGGCAATGGGTAAGTGAACACAATCTGCTGAGCAGAGTGAGGGGACTTGAATGCCAAAGAAGGTGGTGCGGGGCACGCATAGAGGCAAATTGCACGCAGAGTATCCGATAGTGTTAATATGCTGAATTCTGGTCTCTCCGAGTCCGGCCAGGGGAGCCACCTTTTTCAAGCACTTTTTCTCGAACCCAATTTCTCAGTCAGCCCCTTTTCCGCTTCTACCGCTTCCCGCAGCGCTCGCAGGCGAACGGTTTTTTCATGTAGAAAGCCCGCCAAGCGAAGACTGAACCGACGGACTTAGTAAGCGTGATGCTTAGACGGGATATAGCCGAAACGGCCCTTCACCTCTCCGTTCGATCAGTTCCTTGTTGAGCAGCAGGCGAACATCGCCATTTACAAGCTGCTGTACATCCCGACCAAAAAGGCGGTCCGCAATCTCGCTTTCAGAAAGTCCAGGGCATTTGTGGATGAGCCAAAGAATGACATCAACATTGGCTGGCACCTCGAAGGATGCGAGTTTCATGTTTACCTCGATCTGTTGTGGAGATCGGTTCTAAGCACGCCAAGTGTAAGAAAGATAGTTCAGCTTACGGATTTATTTGACTCTTGCCCGTTCGCGTTGTGATCAGTATTGTTTGCCAACGTTCGATGACACAATACCCATATGCAGTCTCTGCTATCGCAAGCGCTCGTCAGGCTTGTCAGGCAACTTGGCTAAGTCTGCATGAATTTGCGCCTCATCCACGGCTGTTGGTTTACCTTTCAGCGCCGCAGAAAGATGTTCTTTCATGTGGGGCAGGAGCGCATTAAACACGGCCTCTACATCCATGCCGCACGAAATCGATGGAAGCGGCGGTTTCTCCCGTTCGCGCTTGCCTGATATAAAAAATTGATGGCCTCCGCCACCTTGGTATATGCCATCCACGCGATTGCGCCACACAACAACGCATCTGGGGCCAACCGTTCCATCCGGGGTTCCATTGTGAACTTCGTCATTCAATTTAGCCAATTGATCCGCAACGGTCCGCGCATGGACTTTGCCCTTGTCATAGCTGCGCACCAGTCTCAGCAAAGGACGGCGCCACGGGCCGGACCTCAAAATATAGGGCATTCCACTGCCGGCGACGCCAACCACAGGAACTTCGGCATTCGCTTTCATGTGCCTGGTAAAAAGAAAATACGGTTCACCGCTCGCACGAAGTTCAATTTCGATCGAATAGCAGCGAACTTGGTCACCCACGAATGCGGTTGCGACTATCGCGTGCTTCGCTGGAAAGCGCTTTGGAATATTTTGTAGATGACGCGGAAACTGCTCCCTGACTGCTCTCGAAATTGTACCGAGCGATTCTTCGAGCGGCAGATTGCGCCCCCTCAATACTGAAACCATCCAATCGGCAGGCTCTGTCCCAAGAGTTGTGCTCCCAAGACCGGCATAACCGACAATAGCGACGCCATCGGACGTCTCGAGACACATCACTTTTCGACCGTCATCCCGCGGCAGTCGGCCCGCAAATGAGAGGCGGCGATCGGCAAGGAGCCAAACCGCTTCCCGTCCTTGTATGGTGAGGACCAGTGTCATCCTGATGCCAGAGAGTTACGCGCCACCGGAGAACCTCCTTTTACACCGTTGCCTGGTAAACGAGAAACCCCGCCGGCCGTGGCCGACGGGGCTCTTCGATATACCGTTTGTGTTGGCCAGCCTAGCTTCCAGCCTTTCGTGCCTCTCCCTGCTCCACGGCAACGTCGTCGACGGTGCGATCACAGCCGGCGTGCCCAAGATCGGCTTCACCCTCGCCATGACGCTGCTCGAACCGGACGAAAGCCGACCGGAAAAACGAGGCGCTGAGCACGCCTTGATTTACGGAGACTGTTGTGATCGGGTCGGCCTGTCGAGTAATCATCGACACACCATCAGGCGTCAGCGTGACGAATTTCAAGGTCCGCCGCTTCCCCCGGTAGGATGCCGGTTCACCTACGGCGCACTGAAACTTTCTCGTCCGTCAGCCCCTTTTCCGCCTCGGCCCCTGCCGCTTCCCGGAGCGCGCGCAGGCGAACGATTTTTTCATGTAGGTTCTGGCGCTCCAGCGCGACAATCGACATGGCATTGGGTGCCGCCAAGAGCTGCCTGCTGTCTTCTGCGGAAACATCTGTGAGATGCATGGCGCAACCCCTCCCTCGTGCGTGCGCCAACGCGATGGCTCCTCGAGAAGTTCCGAAATATGCTTCGCGCCATGTGCGGATCTTCGGCGCGAAATTTCGGACCTGCGATTCACCTATGCTAAGGCAGCCTTCCCTTAGGGCGCCCAGTCTCACATTCCCCGGACATGATCCCTCTCCGGGGATCGCGGGAAAGGCCAGGCTCGCCGGATCGCGCCGTATCCGGTCGGCCGTTGCTGGCGAGCCTCGCTGTCAGGGCCGGCGCATGCAAAGAGCAGTTCTGCTTGAGTATTTGGCAGCGGCGCAGCGGCACGCCAAGCAAAGCGCAGCTTATGTCGAAGCGCAAAAGCAGATCGTTGCCGCGCTGGTAGCCATGGGCAAGGACCCGACCGAAGCGGAATGCATCCTTCAGGATCTCGAGACCACTCAAACTGACGACCTCTCCGATATGGAGCAGATATTGAACGCTCTGGAGCGCGCATCATCGGACGAGGACGACCCATCGTGACTTGGGTTTGGCCCGCCATACTCCCGGCCCCTCGTCAGACCTATCCGAAGGTTTAGTAAAGCGATCCAAGGTCCAGTTTGATATCGATCCCAAGCTCGGTAACATCCAGACGCTGACGGACAAGAATCTCCCCATTCTTCGTCGGCACTACAGTTACTATGCAATCCCGACCGCAAGCTTTTCCCCGAAGCGAGCGGAACCCTACAAGGAAAACCCCGCCTGTCCCCTCGGCGGGGTTTTCTATTTGCCTCAGGGTTTTGAAAGAGCAGAGAGCATCAGAAGAACGTATAGAGAACGAAAAAGTTCAGGGGGGACCTTGGCCGACTTGAAAAACGCCACAATGCTCACGTCACGTTAGGCGAACGGAGGGAGTTGAGCCCATGAACCCTAACACGCGAAATATCGTGATTGGCGTCATTGTCGTCATCGTCCTGTTGCTCATCATCGGCTATCCCGCAGGTTGGTTCGGCGGCACGAGAGAAGCAACGGCGCCACCCGCAACGACCACGACTGAGCAGCCGGCCCAGCCATCGACCACGACCGAGCAGCCCGCCCAACCATCGACCACCGAACAGGGCACCACAACCACTCAACCGTCCACCACTCAGCCGTCTACGACCCAGCCTTAGAGGGCAGCATCACGAGATTAGGTTGGCTGAGGCGGGGAAAACGAGCTCTTCGTCATCCGTCTTCTCGCTTGTGACAGAAGAACCGACGCTGATTGACTTGTCAGTGCGCTGTCTGATGATCCGAAGCTCGGCTCCGGCCTGTCGTTCGGAGAGCAACGCACAGGACAGGCAGATCGATGCCGGCGAGAATTTCTGCCTTTGCCGCACCACTGCAACATTCACTTCAAGCTTGCTCCTTGCGGCGGCGCGACGCCCCGAAAATTTCCAAGCATTGAATCTCAATCCAGTATTGCTTCCGCAACGTAAGAAGTGCAGTCTGGCTGCGCCGGCCAGTGGTCGCCCGCGTCCTCGGCCGAGCCGCAACCACTTCCAATTCATGCCTTTCCAGAGGGAGGAAGCCTTGAGGAACTCTATTGTCATCATGCTGGCGGCCGCGTCCATGCTGAGCGGTATCGCTGAGGCGCAAGCGACGCCGACACAGGCCCAGCAGCAGGCGATCCGCGCGTCGTGCCAGAGCGACTACCGCACCTATTGCGCCAGCGTCCCGACAGGCGGAGCGGCCGCGCTTCAGTGTCTGGAAAAGAACATCGCCAGCCTCTCCGCCTCCTGCCAGCAGGCGGTGAAGGCGGCGACCGGCGGATCGGCATCGACCTCGGGCGGTAGCAACGGCGCTGCGGCGCCCAGCAGCTCCGCAACGACGTCAGGCGGCAGCGGCGGAGCAGCAGCCCCACAGGCGACTACCGGCAGCCAGTCGAAGCCGGTCGTCATCGTGCTGGAGCCAGGCCAGGAACTCCTCGTCATGCGCGAGGCCTGCGGCGGCGACTATCGCAAGTTCTGCGCCGGCATACGCATCCTCGGGGGTGGCGCACTGTCCTGCCTCGTGTCGCACGCTCCTGACTTGTCTCCCAGCTGCAAAGGGATGCTGAGCAAGCTCGGGCAGCGGTTCTGAGGAACCACGACGAGATGAAGGGTCAGGCGTCGCGCCTGCCCTCGCCACAGTTATTTTCGGGCAGCTTTCCGAGAAAAACCCCGCCGGCTGTCGGACCGGCGGGACTGAGCAGCGGAACGCACCTTATCGCCGGACGAGCCGAGCGCGCCCCGCATGTGACTTAACCGCAGAAGAATTCGTAGTCCGCTTCCTCGGCAACAATGCCGGCGGTCAATTCCTCGACCCGGGCTTTGAGCACGGTGATCCGCGCTTTCAGCGCCGCGATCTGGGCCAGGTCCGGATGGGGCGCCTGCTCCAGCTCTTTGAGACGGGCAACGTTGCCGTCGAGCTCACGCTGCAATCGATCGAGCTCTCGCCTTTCGGCTTGAATCCGGTTGTTCCAGTCCTGGCAGACGCCGCCTCGGGTTCGGGTCGTCGTGCTCATCGCATTATCCTTTCGCTCATCGGGGTCCATACCGGACGAAGCGTGATGGAGCTGGACTTACGAATAGCTTACAGATCGTCAGTACCGACGATGGGCCGGCAGGTATTTCTCCACCGACGAGCTCAATCGGTGCGCGGCGGTCGCGCGACGGCCCAGTCGGCGTCGGCGCCGAACGGATGATCCATGAAGAAGTACCAGCTGCCATCGGCACCCTTCCGGTGCACCTCCATGCCGTGATGATGGACTTCGATCGGCTTGCCGTCCTTGTGCTCGCCGGTGATCAGCCATTGCGAGCGCGTCATGGCGAAGTCGCCGGCGATCGTGACGTGGTGGGTAATGACGTCCATATGCGGCTTCAGGTCGATATAGGCGGCCATGGTTGCGCGGATGGCGTCGGCGCCGCGCGCAATGACGGTGCCGCCATGGACCTCGTCCACCTGAACGATCGCGGCGTCCGGATGATAGAGCGCCGCCGCCGCTTCGACATCTTGCGCATTGAACGCGCGCGCCAGCCATAGATTGGAAAATTCGGGAGAAGGAGCACCCATGATTTACCTCCATCTTGCAGTGATGCCCGGAAGATAGGAGACGAATGAACGTTAGAGGAGAGCGCAATCTTGCAGCCCGAATTTGCAAGATCGCACAGGTCGTGGCGCCGCATTGCCGGTTCCTCTTACCGATAGACATCCGTGCTCAGATATCTGAGACCGGAATCGATCATGATCGTCGCCACGGTCGCATCGGAGCCGAGGCGTTCGGCCACGCGCAGCGCCGCGATCGCATTGAGCCCTGACGATGTGCCGGCAAAGATGCCCTCCTCCCGCGCCAGGCGGCGGCACATGAGCACGGCCTCCTCGGTCGTGGCCGAGATCGTCTCGTCGACCTCGTCCGGTCGCCACTGCGGCGGGAGAAAGCCGATGCCGATGCCTTCGATCTTGTGGGCGCCCTTCGGCTTGCCGGACAGCACGGCCGACTCGGCCGGCTCGGCGGCGGCGACATGCAGATCCGGATTGTGCCCGCGCAGGATTCTCGCGACACCGTTGAGGGAGTGAGCGGAACCCACCGACTGCACAAAGGCGTCGACCTTCCCGCCGGATTGCGTCCAGATTTCCTCGCCCATCGGATGATAGCCCGCCGCCGCATCTTTGTTGTTGAGCTGGTCGAACCACCAATGCCCGGGCGCCCGGCTGATCTCCCGGGCTTTATCGATCATCCGCCGGATCAGGTCCTCGGTGATCCTTTTGTCGTCGCTCGGAACGAGAATGATCTCGGCGCCGAAGGCCTGCGTCGTGCGAGTCTTCTCCGCGCTGAAGGCGTCGGAGGTGACGATCTTGAGTCCATAGCCTTTGGCGGCGCAGACGAGTGCCAGAGAAGCGCCGGTCGAGCCGCCGGTATATTCGACGACAGTACCGCCGGGCCTCAGCCTCCCATCCGCTTCCGCGGCCTCGATGGCGGCCTTCGCCATCCGGTCCTTCATGTTGCCGGTCGGGTTCGCCCCTTCGAGCTTGACCAGGACACGGGCATGGCCGGACGGCACGATCCTCCTGAGCTCGACCAAAGGCGTGCGGCCGATGGCTTCGAGAATGTTAGTCGCAACCGCCATGGATCATTCCTCCGCGAACAGCGAATGCGGGAGCTATGGACCAGGCGGCCCCAAGCGTGAGGTACGGAATCCGGACCGCCTGATGGATCAGGCGACGCGGGCGCCGCGTTCCGCCAGAAGTGCGCGCAACACCGAACGATGGCAGCGCCCTTCGTTCTCGCAATAGCAGCCGATCGAAAAATGCGCATCGTGTGAAAGGGCCGCGAGAAGGTCGAGCGTGCGCCGTGGCATCGGCTCGTTCATCTCGGCCCGGAAGGCACGCGCGAAATTCTTCCATTCGGCATCGGTCTGCGCGGCCAGGGCTCTCGATACGAGATCGGTGCTTGGCGAGAGCTCGGGATACCAGACGTCGAACCAGTCGTCCTTTGCGTAGCGTTCCTTTCGCACACCGCGCGGCGGACGCCGCACGGCGCCGATGCGCGTTCCCTCTTGCCGGTGGCGCGGTGTGCCGAGGCGAACGATCCTGACGGTCATGCGGCAGACGACCTCCTGCCGTCGCGCATGGGGCCGATCCCGGCGAACAGATACCGGTCGAACCACGCCGGGAAGGAACGGGTCAGCGCCCGTGTTCCGTTGAGCGACAAGCCCATCCTTTGCGCCGCGAGGAAACTCACATCGCCGCGCCACCAGGCGACCAGGGCGGCAAGGGGCGCCTTCACTCGCACCAGCTCCGGGAAGCCCGGATTGTGGGTGCAGAGCGAAGCCTCCAAGGGGCTGATCAGCAGGAAGCGCCGCTGACTGCCGGCAATATCGAAGCGGATGATGAACGGTTCCTTGGGGACCGCCTCGAACCGGACGCGTCTCTGCATGTCGATCAAGAGCGGCTCGACATCGAGATCTTCATCGCTGGCTCGCCGCGGCAGCCATCGCTGACCCCACTGGGCGAGCTGGCCCACCAGTTGGGCGAGCTCCCTGCCCGCTTCGGTGAGCTCATATTCGGGCCCCTGCCCGCCATCGATGCGTGTCACGACGCCCGCTGAAGCCAGCGCCTGCAGGCGCTCCGAAAGCATGGTACGTGAGATGCGGGGGATTCCGCGGCGGAGGTCGTTGAAGCGCCGGCTGCCGTTGAGGAGCTCACGCACGACGAGCAAGGTCCATCTCCCGCCCAGCACTTCATGGGCGCGCGCGACCGAGCAGAACTGGCCATATCCCGTCATGACGCCATAGTAGCGCAAGGCGGCACGCCGGGGCAGTCCGGATTCTGGACCGGCTTTGGGCTCACATCAGGTCACAGATGGCGCGTCTCTTCCGGCTCCGTCCACCAGCTGTTATCCCGCCCATTGAAATATGTGACCGGCGCGGCCAGCAATTCGGCGGGCGTTACGTTGTCGAGCGTGGACAAATGAATAGAGACATAGTCTCCGCCGATCTGCTCGATATAACCGCGCCCGAACGGGCGCACGCCGCAATTCCTGCAGAACGGATGATGCGCGCTTTTCGTCCCGAACTGATAGTCGCTGAGCGCGTCTTCTCCAGCGAGAAGCCGGAACGCGTCCGGCTTGATCATCGCGCTCCAGCTGCGGGTCTTGGAGCAGATCGAGCAATTGCACTTGCCGACCCCGCGGTCGAGATCGATGTCGGCTTCATAGCGCACTGCGCCGCAGTGACAGCTTCCTGTGTAGGTCTTCATCATGGGCAAGCCTCCAATGTCAAACCAAGCAGCCTGCCTCAAGCCGCGGCGATCAATTCGCCGGGACCGGGCAGCTCAAATCGCCTTCCTCGCATTTGAGATAGGATTTGAAGTCCTCGATCCGGCTCTTCGTCTCAGTATCGAGGCACATCGAATAGATCATCGGACCGATGCTGCCCCCCGCAGTAGCGGAGGATTGAAAGTTGCATTCCCCATCGCGGAAGGCGACCCAGGCGCGCTGCGCCGTCACCAAGAGCTTCGTCCTGTCGGCATCGCTCTTGAGCCGAGCCTCGATCTGCTTGTAGAGCTTGTTCAACTCGGCGTCCGATTTCTTGAACACCTTGTCATAGCACTCATTCAGCCCCGCCTGGCCGCCTTGCGCATTGTCGCATTCATCGGCATGCGCGCGTTGCGAGAGCGCGACGATGGCCAAAGCCGAGATAGCGACAAAGATAGCGCGTGAAATCCCCATGGAAAGCCTCCTTGTTCCGGACCATTTACCGCCGCTTGCTTCCGATTATAGTCATTGTCGATGAATGCGCGAGGGCGAATGGTGCTTCAGCACGAGCGCAAGATGCGCCGGACGAACAAGACCGCGGATGTCCCGGACTTTTCCAATCTGCCGCGAATGATCACGCAGTCTTTGTTTCGCCAGGGGGCGGCGATGCGCCGTATCACGGGTTTCGGTCCACGCAGAGACGGCAAGGGGCCGAGATAGAGCGGATGCGGCCCCGGAGCCTCGGCGCCCTGTGAGATGGCCATCGCATTCCACGGCGGGCAAGGCGTCGTGAAGCACATGATCCGCAGCGGACTGACACGCAAGAGCTCCAGGACGCTGCGCGTCTCAGCATCGGGCGCTGAGAGACAGGCAACGCCCAGCAGGGCGATACCGGCCAGAATATTGACGTGGCGAGCAGGCAGCCGCCGCAATTGGGCACTCGGCATTTTGCAGAATCTCCTTCCCCGAGGTTTGAAAGGCTCGGTGGCAATTTTGCGGCCTGGCGGGCAGAAACCGCTTGCATTTCGCAATCACTTTGGTTATAACCAGTTGCATAATAAAACTGGTTATTGAAAAAATGGAGTTCCCCCATGTCGAAGCTGATTGTCCGCGCCTTTTCGATCTCTCTCGACGGCTATGGCGCCGGCCCGAACCAGAGCCTCGCCGATCCGCTGGGTGAGAATGGCGAGTCCCTGCATCAATGGATCTTCCCGACCAAGACCTTTCGGTCGATACAGGGCAAGGAGGGCGGCGAGACCGGAACCGACGACGATTTTGCCAAGCGTAGCTTCGAGAATGTCGGCGCCTGGATTCTCGGCCGCAACATGTTCGGGCCTGTGCGGGGCCCGTGGCCGGATGAGAGCTGGAAGGGCTGGTGGGGCGACAACCCGCCCTATCATGTGCCGATCTTCGTGCTCACCCATCATCCGCGTCCTTCCCTGCCGATGGAAGGTGGCACGGTGTTCCACTTCGTGACCGACGGCATCGAATCGGCTCTGCGGCAGGCAAAGCAGGCCGCCAAGAGCAAGGACGTGCGGATCGGCGGCGGCGTCGCCACCCTCCACCAGTATTTGCGCGCCCAACTCATCGACGACATGCATATCGCCGTGTCGCCGGTCCTCCTCGGCAAAGGCGAGAATCTCTTCGCCGGCATCGACCTGCCGGCCCTGGGCTATGCGGTGACCGAGCGGATCTCGACACCCGCCGCCACGCATCTCACCGTGGCGAAAACGCCACAAGCTTGAGCTTCATCAGTCGCGGCGGACCGGGAAGAGCGCCCGCAATCCTTCGTCGCGCAGATAGAGCCCGCCCCAGGCCAGGATGCCGAGATAGACGCCGAACAGCATATGGCTGAAGACCGGGCTGCCGGCGCGCAAATGCGTCAGAACCGTTGCGCCATAATAGCCGGTGAGCAGCACGGCGCCCAGCACCGAGGTCCGCGGATAGGCATAGAGTGCCGTGCAGACGAGACCCAGAATGCCGAGGCCGCGCGCGAAGCCGATGCTCGTGGGAAGGCCGAGCGCCGCGCTCGATTCGGTGACGGCTGCGATCGGCACCAGCTTGATGGCGCCGTCGAAGACCATGAACAGGATGACGAGAGCGCTCAACACATAGCCGGCCCAGATTGTAGTCTTGCTGTTCATGGCCATCCTGTCCCCCTGCTCACCCTTGTTGTGCCACACCACCGCCGCTGATCGTCCATGGTGTCCCGAAGCGATCGATCAGCATGCCGAAGGTCTTGGCGAAGAACGAAGGCTGCAACGGCAAGAGCACCATGCCGTTCTCGGCCAAGGCATTGAACACGCGGTTTGCCTCCTCGGGCGATTCATAGGTGAGCGCCACGGAAAAGCCTTTCATGCCCTCATGGGCGCCACCGCCCATCCGATCGCTTGCCATGAGGACGCCGCCATCGGCAAAGGAAAGCTGCGCATGCAGGACCCTGTCGGGGGATGTTCCCGGCATCCGCGCCGCATCGGGCATGTCGCCGACGCGCATGAGGTTGTCGAGCTTGGCGCCGAGAACTTTTTCATAATGGCGCATGGCCTCGGCCGCCGTTCCGTCAAAGGAAAGATAGGTGTTGATCTTCGGCATGCGCGTCTCCCCCTGTAAAGCGCGCCGACCATAGCCTCACGAATGCGAGGCTGTTTTGTATAAAAACGACAACTGCTCTTCCTGGCTCAGGACATCCGCCGGCGTTTGCCCGATGAGCCGCTTGATTGACCTCGCGAGATGCGACTGATCGAAGAAGCCCGCTTCATGGACGGTGTCGAGAATGGACACGCCGCGCCTGAGAAGCTGCGTGGCGTGGCGGGCACGCTCGATCTGGCGATACGTCGCCTGCGTCATGCCGGTCGCCATGCGGAAATGCCGCTGGATGGAGCGCAAGGAAAGCGCTTCATGGTCACCGGCAAGCGCCGCCTGGACGGCGCCGTCACGCGAGACGAACCCGTTCTTCACCAGACGCGCGACGAAGCTTTCGGCATTTTCGAAGCTCGGATATTCCCAAACGTCATCTTCGAACCAGAAGGAATGATCGGAAAGCGAGGGCAGATCCACATCCTGCCGATCGATGAGACGGCTGACGGGCAGCTTCGGCATGAAGGTGCCGAGCTTGAAGCGGATGCCGAGCCATTCCCCGTCCGCCGGACAATCGGCCATCGTCGCCTTTGTTTCGGGGCCGCGGATCGTGAGATAGGTCCTGCCGCGATGACGGGTGACCGCCATTTCCCAATGCGGCGAGGCGATGGAATGGAAGAGGCCGGCGCGCTCGCTATGGCAGTGCCACACCCTTTCGATGAAGGGCGAGTCTGACGGCCTGTCTTCGAAAACCAGGAACACGCCAAAGCCTCCTGTCTTTCTCACTCCATCGAGTCAATCACGTCCATCGCCTGAGCACAATACTGGCATTGACGCCGCCGAAGCCGAAGCCGTTCGAGATGGCGTGATCCATGGTCATGGGCCGCGCCTTATTGGCGACGAGGTCGACACCCGCGGCTGCGTCATCGGGATCGTTCAGATTGAGGGTCGGCGGCGCCACCTGGTCGCGCAGAGCGAGAATGGTGAAGATCGCCTCCAATCCGCCCGCCGCGCCCAGCAAATGACCGGTGGCTGATTTGGTGGCGCTGACGGCGATGCCGCCTTCCCGTCCGAACACCGACTTGATGGCTTCGAGCTCACCCAGATCGCCGACCGGCGTCGACGTCGAATGCGCATTGAGATGCTGCACATCGCCCGGAGCGATGCGAGCCTGGCGCAAGGCGGCCGCCATGGCGCGAGCCGCACCCTCGCCGTCTTCGGGCCCCGACGTCATGTGATAGGCATCGGCCGAGGTGCCATAGCCCATGATCTCGGCGATCGGCGTGGCGCCGCGCGAACGCGCATGTTCCAACTCCTCGATCAGCAGCACGCCCGCACCCTCGCCCATGACGAAGCCGTCGCGCCCCTTGTCGAAGGGCCGCGAGGCCTGCTTCGGCCGGTCATTGAAACCTGTCGACAGCGCCCGCGCCGCAGCGAAGCCGCCGAGGCTGACGAGATCGATGCAGGCCTCGGTGCCGCCGCACAGTGCGACATCGGCTTCGCCGGCGCGGATCAGGCGTGCCGCATCGCCAATGGCCTGCACGCTCGCCGCGCAGGCGGTGACCGGCGCGCCGAGCGGTCCCTTGAAGCCGTGGCGAATGGAGATCTGGCCGGCCGCGAGATTGGCGAGGAAGGAGGGAATGGTGAAGGGCGACAGGCGGCGGACGCCGCGCTGGTCGGTGGTGCGCACCGCCTCGACCATGGCCGGAAAGCCGCCGATCCCCGACGCGATGATCGTCGCCGTGCGGTCGGCCTCATGGGCGTCGGCCGGATGCCACCCGGCCTGGACGATCGCCTCGGCCGCCGCCAGCAGGGCGAAGAGGATGAAACGATCCATCTTGCGATGATCCTTAACCGGTGCGGCCTTCTCGGGGTCGAAACCGCCTTCCGGATCCTGTGTTTTCGCCGGAACGAGCCCCGCGACCTTGGCCGGCAGCGATGCCGCCCATTCGGGCAACGTCGAAAGGCCCGATCGGCCGGCGATCAGGCGCGACCAGGCGAGCTCGACACCGCAGCCCAGAGGCGAGACGAGACCGAGACCAGTGACAACGATGCGGCGCATGGCTTCATCCTTTCGGGTTGGCGTTCTCCGGGCGCATGGCCCGGATCATGGCAAGGCGCTGATGGGTCCGGGGTGTGGCCCGGGGACCGGGAATGAGAGCGGCATCGCCGAGCGTGATCGGCTCTTTGCTGCGGGCATCGACCAGGATCGGATCGAGGCGTTGCGCGGTCTTGCGCGAGGCGATGAGGACCGTCTCGCCCTTGGGGGCCAGGTGCTTGTTGCCCCAGGCGAAGATCGCCATCACCACTGGAAATAGATCGCGGCCTTTCGCGGTCAGCACATAGTCGTGACGCGGCGGCCGCTCACTGTAGAGGCGGCGCTCGAACAGGCCGGCTTCCGTCAGATGCGCCAGACGCCGCGACAGGATGTTGGGCGCGATGCCCAGGCTCTTCTGAAATTCGTCGAAGCGAGTAAAGCCCTGGAAGGCGTCGCGCAGGATGAGGATGCTCCACCACTCGCCGATGCATTCGAGCGAGCGCGCCACCGGACATTCGACTCCAAAGGCTTTCTTCGGTTGCATGCGAAGGGCATAGGCCGGTCACTATCAAAATGCAAGCCACTCAGTTTTGCGCATCGGCTTATCCGAAAACCGCCCGCACTTTTCGGGCCGATGCTATATTTTGAGCTCCCCTTCCGCCTCGCGCAGCGCCTGATCCTCGATCTGGATCGTCGTATGGTCGAGGCCGAAGCTCGTTTTCATCAGCTCGTTGGCATTCGTGAGAATGCCACGCGCTCGCGTCATGTCGGCGACGACCAGATGGCAGCTCATCGCATCGAGCCCCGAGGTTATCGTCCAGACATGAAGGTCGTGAACGGCCGTGACGCCGGGGATAGCAAGGAGCTTGCGCTCCAGGAGCGCCATGTCGACTTCGGGCGGCGTTCCTTCCATGAGGATATGGATCGCCTGTTTGAGGAGGATCCAGGTGCGCGGAATGATGAACAGGCCGATCCCGGCGCCGATGAGGGGATCGGCCGGTGTCCAGCCGGTGAACATGATGACAAGGGCCGCGACGATGACGCCGAGCGAGCCCAGCATGTCGCTGAACACCTCGAAATAAGCGCCTTTTACGTTCAGGCTTTCCGATGATCCCGCCGACAGGAGCTTCATGCTGATGATGTTGACGAGGAGGCCCGCCGCGGCCACCACCAGCATGGGCCCGCTCAGGATCTCCGGTGGATGCAGGAACCGCTGATAGGCCTCATAGAGGATATAGATCGTGAGCAGCAGCAGGACCACGGCATTCACCAGGGCCGAGAGAACCTCCATGCGGACATAGCCATAGGTCTTTTGCGGCGTGGCGGGCCGTTCGCTGAAACGGATGGCGACCAGCGCCAGAGCGAGCCCACCCGCATCGGTCAGCATGTGGGCCGCATCGGCGAGGAGCGCCAGGCTGCCGGTCAGCAACCCGCCGATCACTTCGACGGCGACGAAGGCAACGGTCAGCACCAGCGCCCAGGCCAGCTTGCCCTTGTGCCGCCCGGCGGCGGTCCCCGGGGACGCTCCCGTCCCATGCGTATGCCCGGTACCCATTCGGCCCCTACTCGCTCACGACCGCATCATCATGACACAACAGCGGCCTCAGCCACCAGCCAATCGCGGAAGGCGACCAGCGGTGCGTAGTGGCCGCGTTCCGCTGGGCTGACGAGATAATATTTCTCCGGACTCGGCTGTGCTTGCGCGAAGGCCGGCACGAGCTGGCCCGCCGTGAGCTCTTCCTCGATCAGAAAGGTCGGCATGAGGGCTAAGCCCAGACCGCTGCGCGCGGCACGGATGACCATCTCGAAATGGTCGAACATCATGCCGCGAATGTCGTCGTCGCGTTCGCCTTGGCGCGCCAGCCAGCGCTCCCAGGCATCCGGCCGCGACAGCAGGATCAGGAGCGGCGCCTGGCGGATGTCTTCCGGCGACTTGAATGAATAGCGGGTCACCAACTCGGGCGCGCCGACCGGCAGGACGCTCTCGCCGAAGAGCGGCGTGAAGGTGGCATCCGGCCATTCGGGCTTGCCGAAATGGATCGCCGCATCGATCGAATCGAGATTGAAGTCGAAAGGCGTCATCCGCGAGAACAGGTTGAGGTGAATGCCTGGGCAGTGCAGGGCGAAACGCGGCAGCCGCTGCGCCAGCCAGCGCGTGCCGAAGGTCGGCAGGATGCCGAGGGTGAGCGAGCCCCCTGAGGGATTGGCGCGGATATTGAGCGAAGCGGTGCTGACCCGTCGCAGGGCTTCGCGGATGTCGCGCGCATAGCTCTGCCCGGCGAGCGTGAGGCGGATGGTCTGCTTGTCGCGCACGAAGAGCTCGAGCCCGAGCTGGTCCTCGAGCGCCTTGATCTGGCGGCTGACGGCGCTTTGGGTGAGATCGAGCTCGCGCGCCGCATTGGAGATGCTGCCCGTCCGGGCCGCCGCCTCGAATGCATGAAGCGCGTGGATGGGCGGGAGAAGCCGCCGGGGGATCTGCATGCCTATTCCGATATGGAATGATCTATCTCCCATTTATTGATTTCTCGGACTGATCTTTCAAGCGAGATTTTGCGCCCGCCCAAAGCCCTCCGGAGGTCCAGATGACGGTCAATATCGAGCCCTTCCTGTTCAGCCGCGCGGAGCTCGAGGACGCCACCGGCATCGTGCGCCAGTCTTTCGCGCCGACGCCTCAGATCGCCTGGCCGCTTCTCAAGGAGCGCAGCGGTGCCGAGGTCTGGGTCAAGCATGAGAACCATCTGCCGACCAGCGCCTTCAAGGTGAGAGGCGGCCTCGTTCTCGCCGATGCGCTGAAGAAGGGCCGCTATGGCAAGGTCCCGCGCGGCATCATCACGGCGACCGTCGGCAATCATGGCCTCAGCCAGACCTATGCCGGCCGCAAAGCGGGCTTCGCCGTCACCATCGTCGTGCCTGAGAACAACAACCCCGAGAAGAACAAGGCCCTCAAGGCGCTCGGCGCCGAGCTGATCGAGGCCGGCCACGACTATAGCGCCGCCTATGACAGCGCCGCGCGCATCGCGCGCGAGCGCGATCTCTTCGTCATCGAGCCGTTCCTGCCCGAGCTGATGCGCGGTGTCGCGACCTATGCGCTCGAATTCTTTACTGCCCTACCCGATCTAGACACGGTCTATGTGCCGATCGGCATGGGTTCGGGCATATGCGGCCTGATCCGCACCCGCGATCTCTTGCAACTCAAGACCCGGATCGTCGGCGTGGTGGCCGAGAACGCGCCCGCCCATGCACTCTCCTTCAAGGCGGGCCAAGTGGTGACGACGAACAGCGCCGGCACCTTTGCCGACGGTGTCGCGGTGCGGGTCCCCAAGCCCGAGCCCGTCGCCATCATCCACAAAGGCGCCGACCGGATCGTCACAGTCAGCGACGAAGAGATCGCGGATGCGATCCGCTTCTATCACGAGGACACGCACAATACCGCGGAAGGTGCGGGCGCCGTGCCGCTGGCCGGTCTCCTCCAGGAACGCGAGCGAATGAAAGGCAAGAAGGTCGGTGTGATATTGACGGGCGCCAACATTTATCGCCCGCTCCTCGCCCGCATCCTCGCGCAATAGGCCGTTGCGCTCTCCAGCATGGACATGACATATGGTCCGAACAGGAGAGCACCATGACCGAGAAGCGCGTGTGTTTCGATTTCGAGGTGGATTTCTCGAATGGCGGCGGCATCCAGGGCCAGGATTTCCGTCTCGACATCGAAGGTGACGACATCGCCGATGACGCCCTTGCCGCCTATATCATCCGCGACATGCGTCTTCTGATGGTGGGCGAGGTGCGCATCCTCAACAAGAAGATCATCGCCGAGCGCCACAAGCGCCAGGCTTCCCCTGCCCCCGTGACCGAGACTCGCGGCGCGAGCGGTCATCTGATCGATCTCAGCCACACGATCGAGAACGGCATGATCACCTATAAGGGCCTGCCGGCGCCCCTGATCTGCGATCATCTCTCACGCGCCAGGTCGCGCGAGATCTATGCCGAGGGCACGGAATTCCAGATCGGCAAGATCGAGATGGTGTCGAATACCGGCACCTATATCGACGTGCCGTTCCACCGTTATGCCGACGGCCATGACCTCTCCGAGCTGGCACTCAAGCGCGTGAGCAACATCCCGGCCGTCGTGGTGCGCGTGACAGGTGCCGAGGAACGCGCCATCGACTGGCATCATTTCGTCCCCGTCACGTGCCGCGGCCACGCGGTGCTCGTCAATACCGGCTGGGACAGGCACTGGCGAACCGATCAGTATTTCGAGGGTCATCCCTTCCTCACCGAGAAGGCCGCCGTCTATCTGCGCGATCAGGGAGCACTCCTGGTCGGCATCGATTCCCTCAACATCGACGACACGACCGGCGGCACACGCCCGGTCCACACGGTCCTGCTTGCCGCCGAGATCCCGATCGTCGAGCACTTGACCGGCCTTGGCGCCTTGCCGGCGGAGGGCTTCCGTTTCACCGCCGTTCCGCCGAAGGTGAAGGACATGGGCACTTTCCCGGTCCGCGCCCACGCCCGTCTCGACCGAGCTTAGCGTTCACTCGAATATCGTCAGCGGCCCGCAATCGTCTTCGGCAATGAAGGTGGCGAGAAGCGAGGCGGGCTCCGTCATGCTGGCATTCTCGGCGAACATATGGATCGTGCCCGGCGGCTCGAACCAAGTCTGTCCGATGCCGAATGTCTCGGCTGGGCCGTCGTTCAGTTGCGATCGCACCTGGCCCTTGAGCACGAAGGCCGTGACCGAGCCTGGGTGGCGGTGGCGCGGCGAATAGGCGCCGGGTGGAAATTCCACCACCACGGTAGTGATCGACTTGCCGGGCACATTGGGCAGCTTTTCGCAAGAGACGGGCCGGACGATGGTTGCCGGACGCTGCGCTGCGATACCCTTGTCTCCGGCATCGGCACTCATGGTCATGCCGGGATGATTCAGGTCCTGTCGGGATGATCCATGAACATAGAAAATCGCGGCCGAAGCAGCCACGAGTCCAAGAAGCGGCAAACTCAACTTGAGAAACTTGTTCGGTTGTTGCGGAACATGAATATCGCTCATCACGCTGTCCTTTCTGCCAGGCGGAAATCGGCGCGCCAGCCGAGCGCGTCCATCGCCTTGCGGCTTGTGGCCTCCCCTCGCGGTTCGGCGATGTTGAAGATGCCGGGCTGCCAATGTTCGACCGCGCAGAGCGCCGCGTAGGCAGCCGCCTCCACATGCAGAGGTGAAGGGCCTTCAGGCTTGTCGCGGCCGGTATCGGGCCCATAGAAATTGCCATAGCGCAGGACGACGCCCTCGAGCGGCGGCGAGCTCAGGACCAGCGTCTCGAGCGCGATGATGCCGCGCATGGTGATGGGCTTGGTCCGTTGCGCATCCACATCGAGCGGGTCCCTCTCGGTGTAGGGCGGCTTTCCTTCAGCATAGGCCCAGGCAATGCTTTGGGCGATCATCCGGCGCACACCGGCGCTGAGCGCGCCCTGTACCAGATTGCGTGTCCCCTCCTCCCTGATCCGCGCATTGCGCAGGGCCGCCTCGCCCATGAGGCTCGGATCGAGGCGCGTGGGAAGATCCGTCAATTGATGGATGATCACATCGGGACGCGCCGCGACGATCGCCTGAGCGAGCGCCTCGGCATCGAAGACATCGACCGCGACATAATCGGCGCCGAGGGCGCTCATGGTCTTGGCCGATTGCGGCGATCGGCCCATTCCCGTCACCTGGTGCCCGGCGCCGACCAGGAGCTTGACAAGCGGCAAACCAACAACACCCGACGCGCCGGCCAGAAAAACGCGAACGCCCATGATTCCGATCCGTAGTTTATGAGGCAGCAGAATGCCGTGTTGGCGTGCCGAGTCCCAGCACCAAGAATGAGCGGAAATCCTGGACCATCACGAAGATGACCGGATCAGCTCGCAAAGCTTGGCGCAGGTTTTCTCGAGCCCGGGGCCGGCGGCATTGGTCACGCTGAGAAGCAGGCCCGGCTGCGCCGGCTCCGTTGCATGCCAGGGCGACAAAGCGCGCGGCAGCATGTCAAGACCGATCGCTTGCCGGACGATGCCGACGTCATCGGCTCCCTCCGGCAGACGCACGAGGACGGCAAGACCGGCCATGGCCTCGACGGGCGCCACGTCGCGCAAGAGCGCCATCAATCCATCGCGGCGCGCGGCATAGAGCTTCTTCATCCGCCGGAGATGGCGCAAATAATGTCCGTCGCGCATGAACTCGGCGATCGCGTGCTGCGCCGTGGCATTGGCGGCCGGCACCAGGCAGGCCGCGATATCGCCAAACCGCGGGATCAGCTCTTGCGGCACCACGATGAAGCCGAGGCGTAGTGCGGGATTGATCGTCTTCGAGAACGATCCGAAATGGATGACTTGGGCGTCGCGGTCGAGCGAGGCAAGAGCCGGCGCCGCGCGCCCGCTGAGCTGCAACTCGCTCAGATAATCGTCTTCGATGATCCATGCCCCGGCCCGCCTCGCCCAAGCGATGAGTTCTTCTCGCCGCTGCGGCGAAAGCACCATGCCGAGTGGCGCCTGCTGGCCGGGCGTCACGACGGCGACCGCTGCCTGGCGCGCTTTGTCGATGCCTTGCGCAACCACGAGGCCCTCGCCGTCGACGTCGATCGGCGCGATCGCAACGCCGGCGAGTTCCAGCGCCTTGCGCGTGACCGGAAAGCCCGGCTCTTCCACCCAGGCGGTGGCGCCTTTGAGATCGAGAGCTTGGGCGATGAGACCGATCGCACCGGCATAGCCGCCGGTGATGAAGATTTGCCGGGGCGCGCAATGCAGGCCGCGCGCCAGCGCCAGGTAGGAGGCGATCTCACGGCGCAATTCCGGCTCGCCGCGGGGATCGGGATAGCTCGCAGGCCAGGCGGCGACGGTACGCGCCGCGCGCGCCATGATGCGCGCCCAGGATTTGAAGGGAAACGCATCCTGGGCGGGCACACCCAATTGAAAGAGCTTTGGCGGCTGAGAGAAACCGGCGAAAAAGCCTGCGAGCGACGCCTGGGCCATGTCCTCTTCACGCGAGCTCGGTTGACGCGGCTCGGCCGAGACATGCGTGCCCGCCGGACCCGAGGCAACGATCAGCCGGTCATCGATCAGCCTTTCATAGGCGGTCTTGACGGTGCCGCGGGCAACGCCGAGCTGGGCGGCGAGATCGCGCCATGACGGCAAGCGTGCGCCGGGCTCAAGCCGGCCTTCCCGGACAGCCTTGCCGATGCCGTTGCTGATCTGCTCGGCGAGAGGTGTCTTTGCTCTGCGCGAGAGTTCGAGCCTGAAGGGACCCGTCACTTGGATCGGTCGCGAGATTTCAGTCGAGCCATTCGGTGATGAATTTGCCGCTCTCATGGATATCGATCATCTCCAAAGGACCGGGCCCGGCATTCTTGAAGCCATGCGGCACACCGGCGGGAACGACGAAGATCTGTCCCTCGCGGCCTTCCATGGTTTCGTCGCCGATCATCAAGGAAACCCGCCCCTTCCGCACGACGAAGGTCTCGGCGTAGGGATGCCTATGCAGGCCGACCCCCGCGCCGACCTTCTCGACCAGATTGGCGATGACGCAGATTTGCGCGCCTCGGGCAGCCCCTTGCCACTCGCCGGCGAAGCGCTCGGGCGCGGTCAGCCAGTCTTCCGGCTGCGTGATGGTGATCGAGGATGTGGTCTGCAGCATTTTTCTCTCCGATTAGCGATGAAGGCCCGCGATCAGGCAGAGTTGCGGTGAACCCCGCACGTCCTTCACTATGGTTTTCCGAATGACAAGCCCACTGCCTGAAAACCCGGCGGCGACCTTGTCGGCGATTTCCTGGCGGCGGCCGGATTCGGGCGGCTCGTAGAACAAATAGAGCGTTCCCTTCTCCTTCAGGCGCTTTCTGACCACCGGAAGCTCGGCGCTGGGATCCGTCCAGAACAGATTGACATTGATGGCGAAGATCTTGTCGAAGCGATTGCCGTCACCCACAAGATCGCGCAACGGCGAATGAACGAAGCTCGCTCTGCCCGATGCCTCCCATGTGCTGTTGCGTTTCCTCGCGGCAGCGATGGCGTTCGCCGACCGATCCAGGCCGAGGATTCGACCGCTCGTCAGTTGGGGCGCGACCAAGCCCACCGCAACGCCGCGGCCACAGCCGACCTCCAAAAGCGAATCGGAGCCCTCGGCGGCGACGATGTCGACCGCCCAGCCGATCCGTTCCGGTATGGCGAAGGTCATATGCCCATTATGGCCCTCGCGCTGGGCAGCGATCAATTGCGGTCGCAAAACCGGCCGCCTTTTTCCGTTCTGCCGCCACAAACGCCGAGCATATCTGACTTGCCCCAAGGGCATTAGAGTCTAAGATCGCCTGGCGACGACCGGTAAGACAGAACCGCTGGATTGCTTAAGGACGGCAAATTGACAATCTCGGAACTTGATCTATGGCTTTCCGGCCGTGTCGAGCGGCTGACCGGCGAGCGGCAGGCGCGGGTCACGCGCACGCCCGAATTCCTTACCCGATTTCCCCTCAAGCCCTGGTGCGCTGATCCCATGATGAAGAAATTTTTGCTCGCCGGCACGGCAAGCGTCCTCCTCGCTCTCTCAGGTCTCACCTCCGCCACGGAGGCCAAGACCCGCATGCTGCTGGTCGGCGTCGCCGACTACAATGAGGAATCGGGCATTCGCGACCTCTTGGGCCCGCGCAACGACGTCTCGATCCTGTGGCGCCTGTTCAAATCGCGCGGCGTAGCGCCCGAGGACATCACCGTGCTGAGCGACGGCGTCCCGCAAGGAGCCGATTATCCGGTCCTCAATGGCGCGGCGACCATTGGCAATATCCGCGCCGCCTTCGACAAGATCGCCGCCGAGACCGGGCCCGACGATGATTTCGTCTTCTATTATTCGGGCCACGGCACCCGCCAGCCCGACAATGATCCGGCCGCCGAGATCGAGCCCGAGGCCGACGGCTATGACCAGGTGCTCCTGCCTTCCGATGTCGGCGCCTATGACCCGACGGGCGAGGGCATCAAGAACGCGCTCGTCGACGACGAACTCGGCCAGAAGCTGGATGCGATCCGCGCCAAGGGCACCTTCGTCTGGGCGATCATCGACTCCTGTCATTCGGGCACGGTGACCAGGGGCGACAGCGTCACCCGTTCCATCGACCCGGCCGCGCTCGGCGTTCCGGAGAAGAGCGAAACGGCAGGCAGCGCAAGCGCCACACGCGGCGGCACCCGCAAGGGCGCTATCGTCGGCAAGAATGAGAACGACCTCGTCGGCTTCTATGCCGTCGATGCCTTCGACGAGGCGATCGAGCGTCCGTTCGCCGGCTACAGCCTGCCGATGGTGGGCGACGGCAAGACCCAGCGCATGGGCGTCTTCACCAACGCCTTGCACCATGCATTGACCCAGGGCACCGCGCAGACCTTCGCCGATCTGGCGCGCGAGATTTCCGCCGATCTGACGACCGACCGTTCCGGCGGCCGCGTGCCGCAGCCGGTCTTCGACGGCGTGCTGGACCGGCCGGTACCGGGTGCGAGCAGCAAAGGCCCGCGGCTCATCACGTCGCTGGTGGCCGATGAAGCGATCACCATTCCGCAAGGCGTGCTGCATGGCTTCGAATTGGGCTCGCGCGTCGCTCTCTATGCCCCGGGCAAGAGCGATGCGCCGATCGGCAAGGCCGAGATCACCGCGGCCGAAGCGGCTTCGAGCCAGGCCGGTAACATTGTCTGGGAGCCGGGTGCGGAGAAGATCGAAAAGGGTCCGATCGCCGTCAGGCTGACCGAACAGGCGGTGAGCTTCCGCTTCGCTGTGTCGCCTCCGCCCCAGGCGGATCTCACCGATAAAGCTCAGTCGGACACGGTGTCGGAAGCCGTCGAGAGGGCCTTCGGCAAGGACTCGGGCTCTTCCGAGATCGGCATCGCCTTGGGCGAAGCCGGCAATCCGGACAGCGATGTGCTGCTCAGGGTTCAGAACGGCCGTCTCTGGATCATGCGCCCCGACCGTCCGCTCGACATGACGGCCGGCAGCTTCGGCGAGACGCCGAGCCTTCCGATCGACGCCGATCCCAAGGCGCTCGCCGAAAAGGTGAAGCAGGCGGTCTGGTCGCTGTCGCGCGCCGAGAAGCTGATCCGCTTCGCCGCCTCCGTCGGATCGTCGCCGGAGGAGAATGCCGACCGGCCGGAGATCACCGCCACCATCGCGCGCAAGGGCGACAAGAGCGCCGATCCTTCGACTGCCTGCGGCAAGCCCGACAAGACCGATCCGGAGAAGTCGCTCGCCGCCTTCTCCCCGCAAGGTGTGGGCAATTGCGACACCGTGCGCTTCAAGATCGCCAACGAGACAGATCAGACCTATTATATCGCCGCTTTCTACGTCGATGCGCTGGGCGGCGTTTTCCCGCTGTCGAACCAGGACAAAGCGCGTGGCTGCGTGCGAACACTCTATTCGGGATCCGGCGAAGTGACCTACACCATCCAGATCAATACCTGGGATGCCAAGGAGAAGAAGCCGGCCGCGATCGGCACCGAGAATGCGGTGATCCTTGCCATCCCGCAGGATTCGACCAAGATCGCGCCCAGCATGTGCTCCTTGATCCAGCCCACTTTATCGGCCATGCAGCAGACGAGAAGCGTGGAGGACAGATCCGCCACCCGCGGCTCGGCGCAGGGCAAATCGCTCAAAGTCCTGCTCGGCGGCATCACCGGCTCGGCGACCCGCGCCGCCTCGATCCAGGAGGATGAGACAGGCGGTCCCGCCATGAGCTCGGCTCTCTTCACCTTCGATGTGCGGCCCTAGAGCATCGCGAGGCGCGTCATGACACCGAAGATCCTGCGCCAGATCAAGACGCGCTACAAAACGTGGGATCGCGGCAAGGGCAAGACCGGAGCGCTCTTCGTCGATCTGTTGTCCGACGATGCGACTTTCCGGTCGATCGGCGGCGGCGTCGAAGCGATGAAGTTTACCCGCCCTCACAGCACCAAGGAAAAGATCAGTGCCTATTTCGAGGAGCTGATCCGCGACTGGCAGATGATCTTCTACACTGTCCGTCTGTTTCTCGTCGACGGCAACACGATCGCCACGGTCTGCGAATGCGCCTGGAAGCACAAGCATACGGGCAAGATCGTCCACTCGCCCAAGCTCGACATCATCCGGGTGAAGAACGGGAAGATGCACGACTTCTTCGAGTATTTCGACACTCATCAGGCCTATGCGGCCTGCGTGCCGGACGGCACCGTCGACACGCGCCGGCCGAAGCCGCTCTATAAATGGAGCTCAACACGAACGGTGAGCGGGGCGACGACAGCGACCCGTGACAATGTCAAGCTGCTCAAGAAGCTCTATGCGCGATGGGACGATACCAAAGGCGGCAGCGCCGACGCGTTCATCAAGGTGCTGGCGCCCAATGTCCTCTGGGGCTCCCTCGGCGCCGGCACCGGTCCCGTCGCCTTCACCAGGACGCGCCTGAGCCGTCAAGAAGTCCGCCAGTATTTCAAGGAGCTCGGATCGGCCTTCCAGATGGATCACTATACGGTCCAGGAGTATATCGCCGCCGGACCCTTCGTTCTGGTGCTGGCAGAGGTCTCCTTCACCAACCGGAAGACGGGTAAGATCTTCGTTTCGCCCAAGGCCGATCTGTGGCGCTTCGCTCACGGCAAGGCCACGGAATTCTACGAATATTACGACACCGCGAAAGCGGTCGCGGCCGCGGCATAATAACGAGAATGACCTAGCGGCAATTTTGTGTTAGAAGGGCACCACCTCAGGCAGGAGGGGGAGTATCATGTCAACACAGGCCCTGAATCGGATCAGATCGTGTTATCGGGCATGGGACCGCGGCAAGGGGTCGACGGGCGAAAAGTTCGTGGAGTTGATGGCTGATGACGGCTCCTTCCGTTCGATCGGCGCGGGTGCCCAACCTATGCCGTTCACGCGTGATCACACGACGAAGGACAAGGTTCGAACGTATTTCAGGGAGCTCGACCGCGATTGGAAGATGGTCTTCTACCATGTCCGTACTTTTCTCGTGCAGGGCAACACGGTCGCGATCGTATGCGAATGTGCTTGGAAACATAAACATACGGGCAAGGTTGTCCACTCCCCCAAGCTCGACATCATGCGCTTGAAGAAGGGCAAGGTCTCCGATTTTTTTGAGTATTTCGATAACCACCAAGCCTACGCCGCGTGCCACAAGGAGGGCATATGCCACGTTCCAGAGAAACCAACGCCGCTTTATAGACCGGGCAAAGCGCAGACGGCGAGCGGCGTCACGCAAGCGACCGCCAATAATGTGAAGAAGCTCAAGAAACTTTATGCCCAATGGGACAAGACCAAGGGCGGCAGCGCCGATGAGTCGATCGGCATCCTGGCGCCCAGTGTGGTCTGGGGTTCGCTTGCCGACGGCGCCGATCCTATTGCTTTCACCAAGACGCGCAAGACCCGAGACGAGGTGAGGGAATATTTCCGTGGATTGGAATCCGCGTTCAAGATGAACTATTACAACGTGAAGGAATATATCGCCGGCGGCCCCTACGTGCTGGTGCTCTCCGAGATCTCCTTCACCAACAGGAAGACGGGCAAGACCTTCGTTACGCCCAAGGCCGATCTCTGCCGTTTCAACCGCGGCAAGGTGACAGAGTTCTATGAGTATTACGACACCGCCGCAGTGATGGCGACGGCGGCTTAGAGTGAATGATCCAAAGCAGCTTTCATACCAGCCTGATGCTCTTCAAAGGGAAAAGTGTCATGTCATCAAAGATCGTGAATCAGATCAGGTCGCATTACCGGGCATGGGACCGCGGCAAGGGATCGACAGCCGAAAAATTCCTGGAATTGATGGCGGATGACGGCTCTTTCCGTTCGATCGGCGCCGGGGCGCAGCCCATGCTGTTCACCAGCGACCACAGCACGAAGGACAGGATCCGCGAGTATTTCAAGGGTCTCGAGCAGGACTGGAAGATGATCTTCTACAATGTCCGCACCTTCCTGGTGCAGGGCAATACGGTCGCGGTTGTCTGCGAATGCGCGTGGAAGCAGAAGCATACGGGCAAGGTCGTGCATACGCCGAAGCTCGACATCCTGCGCCTGAAGAAAGGCAAGATCACCGACTTCTTCGAGTACTTCGACAATCATCAGGCTTACGCGGCATGCTCCCCCGAGGGCGTCTGCACCGTTCCGCAAAAGCCGAAGCCTTTCTACACGTCGGGCAAGTCGCAGACGGCGACTGGCGTCACCGCAGCAGCGGCCAATAATGTGAAGACCCTCAAGAAACTCTATGCCCAATGGGAGAAGAGCAAGGGCGGCAGCGCCGATGCGATTGTCGCGACATTGGCGCCCAATGTTCTTTGGGGCTCGCTCTCCGCCGGCGCCGATCCTGTTGCCTTCACCAAGACGCACAAGGGCCGCGAGGAGGTACGCGACTACTTCCGTGGATTGGTGGAGGGCTTCCAGATGAATTATTACAAAGTGAAGGAGTATGTCGCCGGCGGCCCGTACGTGCTGGTGCTCGCGGACATCTCCTTCACCAACAAAAAGACCGGCAAAAGCTTTGTTTCGCCCAAGGCCGATCTGTGGCGTTTCAACCGCGGCAAGGCCACGGAGTTTCACGAATACTACGACACCGCCGCGGTGATGGCGTCGACGGCCTAGCTATTTCGGCTGCCAGCCTTTTTCGAGCGCCGCGATCAGGTCGGCGGTCACCTTGTCCTGCGGCAACGCCCGCAACTGGCGCACCGCCTCGAAGCGCCAAGCGCCGTTCTGCTGCGCCGCGAGCCAGACGGCTTCGACCTCACCGCGATTTTCCCTGGCCTTGACCTTGTCCGGCGCTTTCGGTGCGACCTTACGCAGGTCGAAGGCGATGCGCAATTTCCGCTTCCTGGCATCCGTCACGATGACCGCGAATTTGCTGCCGCCGATCCTGGCCATCGGGATCTCGATCACCCGCTCGGTTTCGGCGAAGGCCTTGCCGCCCTTGCCCTCATCAATGAGGACCGTGAAAGGCCCCTCGCCGCCCGTCCAGGTCACCCGCAACGGCTGCGAATTCCGCAGCACGTGATTGCGCCCGCGCATCGCGAGCGGCGCCTTCATCTCACCACCGCCCTTGGCCACCAGGACGGAGAGTGAATCATCATCGTCATGGCTGAAGAGAATCTCGGCGATCTGCCCGATAATATCGAAACCGTCATCGCCGCTCGGCATCTCGCCCGCGATTTCCTTGCGCATGAGCTTGCCCGAGACCACGAGATTGCCCTCTTGCGCCAGGTTCAGCGTGATCCGGCTCGCTTCATCGCGGATGAAGACGGAATCATCGTCGTAAAGCGGCATCAGCAGCTTCGGTGCGAGCTCCTTGCCGTCGCGTACGACGACTGTCCCCTTCTCGGCATCGGCGCCTTTGAGCTCATACGCCATGATGTAGCCGGCCGGACGCGGGTCTTCCGCCGCAGCCGGAACGCAAAGACCGACCAAGAGAAGCACTGCGCAAAAGAATGGCTTGAGCACCGGCAGCTCCCTAATGCGGCTTGAGCATGGCGCGCCAGCCTTTGCCATGGCTCCAGTCGTAAATAACGCCCACCAGCGAATCGACGAATTTGTGCAGGACGAAGAGCGTGAGCGTCACCGCGATGATGCGGATCGCCACTTCGAAGCCGAAGAGACGCGAGAGGATCAACGCCGCCGCCACGACGATGGGCGCTGCGACCAGGGCGGCGGGCGCCACCTGCAATTGATAGGAAATGAAGGCGAGGACTGCGAAAATGCCGAGGATGATGAGGATCTCCGTGGCGGGCGTTGCTTCCGGCATGTCGGACATGGCGGTCGCCGCGGCGACGGTATTGGCGAGGATCACCGCGCCCGGCTGCGAGCCGAGTGGCGTCGCATAGAGATCGCGCGAATTGGCATGGGTGACGCCGATCACCACGATACGGTCCTGGAAGGCCTGCGGATGGATCTCGCCGGCGGGCGTTGCGCCCTCGGCGCCGAAATTCACCAGCGTCCAGGCCGGGACCTGCTTGAACAGCGCGACGCTGCCACCCTTGTAGGCAATGGTCTTGGCGGTCGCCTCCTCCGCGCCGGCGTTGAACATATACTGGATGGCGACATCCGGGCTCGCCCGATGCGGCCATGGGGCGGCGGGCTCGCTGTCGAGCCGCTTGCAGTTGCGGTCGACCTGGCCGGCCAGGAATTTCTCGAGATCGCCCGAGCGGTCGCCAGCGGCGGCGAATTTGGCGGCAATGACTAGCGCGGGCGATGGATAGCTGACCCCATCGGCGCCGGCGCAGACGGTTTGCCACAGTCTGAGACGACGCACGATCCGGTCGTCCGACAAGGGCGTGAGGACGCTCACCCACATGGCCTTTCGGATCGCGGCGAACACGCCGTCATAGGGCGTCATATTGACGAGAGCCGCACCGCCGGTCTCGCCGTCATTTGCAGGCCCGGCCCGGAAGCTGCGCACGAACATGAGAGGCAAGGCATTCGCCTGGTAGTTCGCCACCGTTTCCACCAAAGCGGGATCCGGCGCCGTCGCGGGATTTTCGGAAGCGAGGTCGATGTCGACGACGACGGCGGCGGCCCCGCCCTTGCCGGCGACCTCGATGAGCCGCGCCAGCGCCGCATGCGGCGTGATCGCAGGCGCCCCCCAGCGCGACATCGTCTCGTCATCGACCTTGATGAGGGTCACGGGAAAGGAATGCTCCGCCGCACCCGACAGCGCCGCCGAAATCTCGATGATGCGATCGGTCTCGGTGAAGCTCTTATAGGCCGCGGTCAAGCTCTTGCCGCCGCCGAGCAAGGTCAGGAGCGCCACCAAAATCGCGGTGAGGACGGCCCACGCCCAGCGCGGCCAGCCTGCAAGGCTCCATGGCTTCGTCCCGTGGCGAGAGGCCATTCGTCAGTATTCGTCCCTGGGTATGAACTGGGCCGACTCACGCATCGCCGGCCCAGCGAATTCATTGCGGCAGATCAATCCTCTTCCGCCGGCGCATCCTTGGTGCCGGTGCGGCCGAAGAACGCTTTCACGGCATCGAACATCACGCCCTTGGTGCCGTCCTCGTCCTTTTTCCAGATCGCCTCGAACTTTTCCTTGTTCTTCTCGAAGGCTTCGAGACGAGCACTCTCACTGGCCGGATACATCGCCGCCAGGAGCGCGCGGTCGCCTTCCGAGATCTGCGAATTGGGCTGCGGTACGAAGCACTTGCTCTTCTCGCCCTTCTTGTAGAAATCCGCCGGGAACTGATAGAGCATGACCGAATCCTTGTCGAACTTGGTCAGCTGCAGGTCCTCGCCCGAGGCCTGGCGCAAATTCCAGTCGATCTGCTCCTTCGACCAGCTGTTCGGTGGCCCTTCCAGGTAGGAATAGATCTGCTGCCAGTTATATTCGTTGTCGCAGCCGCCCTTGGGATTCTGATGCTCGTGCTCGATGCCGAGCGCATGACCGAATTCATGCCGGATGGTGCCGATCTCATAGTCCGACAGCTGGTCGGGAGCGACATTCATGAAGCCGCCGAGATTGAGCGAGGCCTCTTCCTGCTTGGCGAAGACGACGCTGTTCTGGCCCACCTGCGACCAGTAGCCTTCCTGGCCGAAGGTGATGCGGATCTGCATTTCCTTGCCGTTCTCGGGCTGGCAGGTGCGCCGCTTGCCGGGCTTGCCGAAATCGAGCTTGATCGAGTTGTTCTCGGCCATCCATTCCTTGGCGACATTGGCGACGACGTCGCGCAAGGCCTGGGAGCCTTCGAAGAAGCACACCCGGATCTTGGGATAGTTGGGGCCCCACAGCGAGCTGTTGCGGTAGATGCCCTTCGCCTGCTCGGAATCGTCAATCTTGTCGAGCGCCTTCTGATACTGCTCGATGCGCTTCACATATTTCTCCGGCAGCCCGTCACGCGCGAGCAGCGGATTCTTCTCCGCCGCGATGGCACCGTTTGCCGCCGCCGCGGCAACACCCGCAGCCAAGACCCATTTTGAAACGCCTAACGCCGTCATTCACTTAGTCTCCTTCGCGTTGAATCGGTTCAGACACTTACCCGGAAATCTGTTGGCCGTCATTATATGCCGTGCGCCTGAGCAGAATCATCCAATGATTCCAAGGTCTTCATGTGTTCGGCTACGGGAAGGCCCGAGACAAATCATTACGCTGCCACGGTGCCTGGGTACCCTGGCCAGCCTCGAAACCGACATGCACTACTCCCTGTTGACCCTAACCCTCCCCTGGGCCGAGCGAATCTAGCACAGGGGCACGCCGTGATTAAATACTTATCGCTGCGGAAGGTGGTAAAACTGCGATGCCACTGCGTCAAACTTGGTGCGAACTAAAGGCCGGCATCGGGATGGAACCTCCCGCCAGCGCCCATCTTTCAATACCGGCAAAAGGGGAGCAACATGGGCAAAAGGGAGTTGGCCATTGGATATGCGCGACATCGAAGCCTGTCTGCCGCCGCGGCTTCACTCCTTCAGTCGCCAGGTGCTCGAAATCTATCTCATGGGGCACATGTCGACCGAGGAATTCCGCCGCTGGTTTCACATGCCCAATTCCGACTATCTGATGCTCGGCGATTGCATCGCGCAGAAAGTCGATCCCCACTATGTGCCGGAAGCAAAGCTTCCCCCTTCCATTACGCTCAGACCCAATACACTTTGAGACTGATCTTTCGTGAGCTCATCGGAACTGTTATCGGTTCCTTTCGAGCTTTGAGCCTGTCGGAGTATTCATGGATATCAAACCGGATGTCATCGCCGCGATCGGCAACACCCCCCTGATCAAGCTGAAGAGGGCCTCCGAGCTCACCGGATGCACCATCCTCGGCAAGGCGGAATTCATGAATCCGGGCCAGTCGGTCAAGGACCGCGCCGCCCTGTTCATCATCAAGGACGCGATCGCCAAGGGCCAGTTGCGGCCGGGGGGCACCATCGTCGAAGGCACCGCCGGCAATACCGGCATCGGCCTTGCGGTCGTCGCCAATGCTATGGGCTTCAAGACGGTGATCGTGATCCCGGTCACCCAGAGCCAGGAGAAGAAGGACACGCTCAGGCTCCTCGGCGCCGAGCTCGTCGAGGTCCCGGCCGTCGCCTACAAGAACCCGAACAACTATGTGAAATATTCCGGCCGCCTGGCCGAAAGGCTGGCCAAGTCGACGCCGGAAGGCGCCATCTGGGCCAATCAGTTCGATAATGTTGCCAACCGCCGCGCCCATCTCGAGACCACCGCGCAGGAGATCTGGAGGCAGACTGACGGCAAGGTCGACGGCTTCGTGTCGGCGGTCGGATCGGGCGGCACGCTGGGCGGCGTCTCGGACGGGCTCAAGGCCAAGAACAAGAATATCCGCATCGCCCTCGCCGATCCCCTGGGCGCTGCTCTTTACAGCTATTACACGACGGGCGAGCTCAAGGCGGAAGGCTCATCCATCACCGAAGGCATCGGCCAGGGCCGCGTCACCAAGAATATCGAAGGTGCGGTGGTCGACGACGCTTTCCAGATTCCCGACCAGGAGGCCATTCCCCTGGTGTTCGATCTCCTGAAGGACGAAGGCCTGTGCCTCGGCGGATCGACCGGCATCAACGTGGCGGGCGCCATTCGCCTCGCCAAGCAGATGGGTCCCGGTCACACCATCGTCACCCTCCTCTGCGACTATGGCACGCGCTACCAGTCCAAGCTCTTCAATCCCGAATTCCTGCGTGAGAAAGGCTTGCCGGTTCCGGACTGGCTCGAGGAGCACGCATCGGGCGTGCCGCAAGTCTTCGAGGAAGTGCCCGCCTGATGACCACGCTTCTCTTCCGCGACGACGCGTATCTCAAATCCTGCGACGCCAAGGTCGTCGGCATCAACGATCGCGGCGGCATCATCCTCGACCGCACCGTCTTCTATCCGACCGCCGGCGGCCAACCCGGCGACAAGGGCACGCTCACCGTCGACGGCTCGCCGATTCACATCGCCACCACCGTCTATGACGATGCCAAAAATGCGGTGCATGTCCCGGCAGCACCGGTGTCGCTTGCGTCCGGAGCGCCGGTTTCCGCGGTGCTCGATTGGGACAATCGCTTCCGCAACATGCGCTGTCATTCGCTGATGCATCTGCTGTGCGCCGCAGTGCCTTTCCCGGTGACCGGCAGCGCCCTCACCGAGGAGGGCGGCCGCATCGATTTCGACATTCCGGAAGGACATATTCCGGTCAAGGACGAACTCGCCGCGAAGATCAATGGCTGGATCACGCAAGATCATCCGATCACCACGCGCTGGATCGCCGAGGAAGAGCTCGACGCCAATCCGACGCTGGTGCGGACCTTGTGGGTCAAGCCGCCGCGCGGCTCCGGCCGCGTGCGGCTCGTTTCGATCGGCGAGAATGACGAGGTCGATCTGCAGCCTTGCGGCGGCACCCATCTGCAATCGACTGGCGCCATAGGCCCGATCACCGTCGCCAAGATCGAGAACAAGGGCAAGCAGAACCGCCGCATTAGGCTCGCCTTCGCAACCTGAAACCTATCGGGAGTTCCCATGTCGCCTTATGTCGTATCGACACAGTGGCTGGCCGAGCGCCTGCATGCACCCGACATCGCCATCATCGATGCCTCCTGGCATCTGCCGGCGGCAAAGCGCGACGCCAGGGCCGAGTTCCTCAAGGAGCGCATACCGGGCGCGCAGTTCTTCGATATCGACGACATCTCCGACAGCGCCACATCGCTGCCCCATATGCTCCCCAGCCCTGAGAAATTCGCCTCTCGCATGCGGCGGCTCGGCATCGGCGACGGCAAGAAGGTCATCGCTTATGACACTCAAGGCCTCTTCTCCGCGGCACGCGCCTGGTGGATGTTCCGCATCTTCGGCCATGACGACGTCGCCGTGCTCGATGGCGGCTTCCCGAAGTGGAAGGCGGAAGGCCATCCGATCGATGAGGACCCGCCGGGCCTGCCGCAGGAGCGGCATTTCTCGGCGCGCTTCCAGTCGATGATGGTGCGCGACAAGAACGACGTCCTCGCCGCAGTGACGAACGGCAAGGCGCAGGTCGCCGATGCGCGCTCCGCCGGCCGCTTCTCAGGCAGCGAGCCCGAGCCGCGCCCCGGCGTGCGTTCTGGCCACATGCCGGGGGCCGCCAATGTCCATTATGCGACATTGCTCAAGCCCGACGGCACGCTCAAGTCGCCGGACGAGATCGCCCAAGTCTTCGCCGCGGCCGGTGTCGATGTGAAGAGGCCGGTCATCACCTCGTGCGGCTCGGGCATCACGGCAGCTATACTCACCCTTGGCCTCACGCTGATCGGCGCCAAGGATCACGCCCTCTATGACGGCTCGTGGAGCGAATGGGGGGCAGAGACCGACACACCCGTCGAGACCGGAGCAAGCACATCATGACCCATTCAGACCTCCTCGACCGCTATGCGCAGCTGATCGTCCGATCGGGCGTCAATATCAAGCCCGGGCAAGAGCTCGTCATGACGGCGCCCGTCGACGCCATCCCCTTGGTGCGCCTTATCACCGAGCATGCCTATAAGGCCGGCGCGAGCCTCGTCACCACGCTCTATGGCGATGACTCGGCGACGCTTGCGCGTTTCAAGCATGCGCCCGATGCGAGCTTCGACAAGGCGACGGGCTGGCTCTTCGACGGGATGGCCAATGCCTTCAAGGCGGGCGCCGCGCGGCTCGCCATCATCGGCGATGACCCGTCCTTGCTCGCGGGCCAAGACACCGACAAGGTGGCGCGCGCCAACCGGGCGCGCTCCAAGGCCTATCGTCCGGCGCTCGAGCTCATCACCAGCTTTTCCGTCAATTGGAGCCTGGCGGCGGCGGCGACGCCGGCCTGGGCCCGCTCGGTCTTCCCCGACAAGAAGCCGGAAGCCGCGCTCGACGCGCTGTGGCAGGCCATCTTCAGCTGCAGCCGGGCCGATACGCCGGACCCGGTCGCGGCCTGGGCCGAGCATTCGCGCAATCTTCGTCAGCGTACGGACTTCCTCAATGCGCGCCGCTATTCGGCGCTCAAATATAAAGGCCCCGGCACCGACTTCACGCTCGGCCTGGTCGACGGCCATGTGTGGAAAGGCGGTGGATCTCTCGCCCAGAACGGCGTCACCTGCAACCCCAACATCCCGACCGAAGAAGTCTTCACCATGCCGCACAAGGACCGGGTCGACGGCACGGTCTCGGCGACGAAACCCTTGTCCTATCAGGGCACCTTCATCGACGGCATCAGGGTGCGCTTCGAGAAGGGCCGCATCGTCGAGGCGCATGCCGACAAGGGCGGCGACGTCTTCGCCAATATGATCGGCACCGATGAGGGCGCCGCACGTCTCGGCGAAGTGGCGCTGGTGCCGCATTCATCGCCGATCGCCAAGAGCGGCATCGTCTTCAACAACACTTTGTTCGACGAGAACGCGGCGAGCCACATCGCCGTCGGCCAGTCCTACAGCGACACGGTGGCCAATGGCACGAGCCTCGGCAAGGAGGCGCTCGCCAAGGCCGGCGCCAATCAGAGCCTCATCCATGTCGACTGGATGATCGGATCGGCAGCGCTCGATATCGATGGCGTGCACGCCGACGGCACGGCGGAGCCCCTGATGCGCAAAGGCGAATGGGCGGCCTAGGCAGAGTCAATGGCGCCTGTGCAGCGCAGCAAAGAACAGCGAATATCAGGGATTATCAGGGAATATTTGCAAAAAAATTCCGACTCCAGAAATATCAATAGCTTGGCCTTCGTGAGCGTCCTGGAACAGGGAATTTGCAGGCGCTGCCAATCCCTGTTTCCTTCTCGTTGCTCCGGTGGTTGGATGGCAGGTTAAGCCCAGCCATGAATTGCGGGCGCGGATTTCCCGATCCTGACATTTCCCAACTCCCACGGTTCAGCCCACGGAGTCAAGAGCGGCAGACTTTTCGGCGACAGGTCCGGTCGCTCAATGCAGGATCTGGCTCAGGAACAGCTTGGTGCGCTCGCTCTTCGGGTTCTTGAAGAACTCGAGGGGCGAGTTCTGCTCGACGATCTGACCCTGGTCCATGAAGATCACCCGGTTGGCGACCTGACGCGCAAAGCCCATTTCATGGGTGACGCACAGCATGGTCATGCCGGACTGCGCCAAATCGACCATGACCTCGAGCACTTCCTTGATCATTTCCGGATCGAGCGCCGAGGTCGGCTCGTCGAACAGCATGATGCGCGGGTTCATGCACAGCGAGCGCGCGATGGCGACACGCTGCTGCTGGCCGCCCGACAGCTGGCCCGGATATTTTTTTGCCTGCTCGGGAATCTTGACGCGCGTCAGATACTTCATCGCCAAGGTCTCGGCGTCCGCCTTGGCCATCTTGCGCACCCAGATCGGCGCCAGCGTGCAGTTCTCGAGCACGGTGAGATGCGGGAACAGGTTGAAATGCTGGAACACCATGCCGACCTCGCGCCTGACCTCGTCGATGCGCTTCAAGTCGTTGGTGAGCTCGATGCCGTCGACGATGATCTGGCCCGACTGATGCTCCTCCAGCCGGTTGATGCAGCGGATGAGGGTGGACTTGCCGGAACCCGACGGTCCGCAAATGACGATGCGCTCACCCTTCTCGACCGCGAGATTGATGTCGCGCAGCACATGGAACTCGCCATACCATTTGTTGACGCCGACGAGCTGGATGGCGACCTCCCCCGCCTCGTTCTTCTCGGGCGCCTGGACTTTCGGCGTGGTGGTCTGGGTGGAAGCTTGAGCCATCATATCCCTCGTCTCTTGTGGCCGGTCTGCAGCCGGCGTTCCATGAATATCGAATAGCGCGACATGGCGAAACAGAAAACCCAAAACATCAGCGCAGCGACGAAATAGCCGGTCGAACCGGTCTGCGGCGAGACCCATTTGGGGTCGCTGAAGGTGGCATTGACGATGCCGAGCAAGTCGAACAGGCCGATGGTCAGGACGAGCGTCGTATCCTTGAGCAGGCTGATGCAGGAATTGACGATGGCCGGGATGGATATCTTGAGCGCCTGCGGCAGGACGATCAGGTTCGTCATCTTCCAATAGGAAAGGCCCAGCGCCTGGGCCGCTTCATATTGGCCCTTGGGAATGGCCTGCAGGCCGCCGCGCACATTCTCGGCCATATAGGCCGCGGTGAACAACGCGGTGCCGACGCAGGCGCGCAGAAGCTTGTCGAAGCTCGTCCCTTCCGGCATGAACAGCGGCAGCATGACGCTCGACATGAACAGCACGGTGACGAGCGGCACGCCGCGCCACAGCTCGATGAAGATTATCGAGAACAGCCGCATCACCGGCATCTTCGAGCGGCGTCCGAGAGCAAGCAGGATGCCGAGTGGAAAGGATGCGACGATGCCGGTGACAGCGACAACCAGCGTCACCAGGAGTCCGCCCCATTGCTGGGTCTCGACCGGTACCAGGCCGAAATCGGCGGTGATCAGGACGAGAACCGCAAGCACGGCGCAGCAGGCTCCGATCCAGCCGATCAGGGCCGAACGTGCCGAGATGTCGCGCGAAGAGGCCTCATGGGCAATGGAGAGGACCGCGGCGACAGTCAGAAGGCTGACGATCGCCAATGTGGCCACCGAGACGAAATTGCCGAAGATGTTTACCTGCGGCATCGCGACGAAGAGCGACACGAGGAAGATGAAAAGCGCCACGCCGGCAAGAAAGAGCGCCGTCCTGTTACGCCTGATCCCGTCCTCCACGCCGAAAGCGAAGACCGGCACGGCGAGCGCGGAAAGCAGGAGAAGCCCGAGAAGCCCAAGAATCGTGGACAGGGACAAATCGAGATTGCCGCCGGTCAACAGGATGAAGGTCATCAGCGGATAGATCACCAGCAGGAAAATCGCATTCCACTTCTTGTAAGGAACGGAAGGGATCGCCATCGTGGCAAGGGCTATGGCTCCGACGATGAGGCAGATATTCACCCGCCAGCGCTGGTCGAATGGATAGAAGCCATAGATGAACTGGTGGAACTTGGCCCAGACATAGGGCCAGCACGCACCTGAATCCGGCACGGCAACGCAGGCTTCGCGATCTTCGCCGACGAACACGCCGCGCAACAGGGCCCAGTCGAAGATGGTCCAGCCCAGCCACAGGACGAAGGCGCCGCCGATCAGGGTCAGCACCGCATTCAGGGGCGACGAAAACAGATTCTGCAGGATCCAGCCCATTGCCCCGGTGGTATTGGGCGGCGGCGCGAGCTTTGGCGCGTCTTCGGTACGGACCCAGGCGTGATGCGAGGACAGATCGGTCATGGCCCTATCTCTCCACCAGGCGAACGCGATTGTTGTACCAGTTCATCGCTGTCGAGGTGATGAGGCTGAGCGACAGGTAGACGATCATCCAGATGAGGACGACCTCGATCGCCTTGCCCGACTGGTTGTTGACGACGCCGCCCATGGCCACGAGATCGGGATAGGCGATGGCCACGGCGAGCGAGGAGTTCTTGGTGAGGTTGAGATATTGATTGGTGAGCGGCGGGATGATGACGCGCAACGCCTGCGGAATGACCACCAGCCGCAACGTCGGTTGCGACCGCAAGCCCAGCGCATGGGCCGCTTCGGTCTGGCCATGGCTCACCGCCATGATACCGCCGCGCACGATCTCGGCGATGAATGTGGCGGTGTAAATACTGAGCGAAAGAACCAGAGCGATCAGTTCGGGCAGCACGGTCGTTCCGCCGGCGAAGTTGAAGCCCTTGAGCTCCGGATATTCGAATGTCACCGGCGCCCCCATCAGCAGGAAGGCCAGCAACGGCAGTCCGATGACGAGACCGAGCCCGGTCCAGAAACTGTGGAACTGCTCACCGGTGCGCTCCTGGCGTTGGCGGGCCCAGCGGCTGACCAGGTAAGCGCCGACGCATCCGATCACGAAGGCGATCGCGATGAAGCCTGCCCCCTCACCCCAAATCGGTTTCGGCACCACGAGGCCGCGATTGTTGAGGAAGGCCAGATTGAAAAAGCCGATGCTTTCCCGGGGGCCCGGCAGCGGCTTGAGCACTGCCGCATACCAGAAGAAGATCTGCAGTAGCAGCGGAATGTTGCGGATGACCTCGACATAACCGGTCGCGATCTTGGCGACGATCCAGTTCGACGACAACCGCATGATGCCGACAACGAAGCCGATCACCGTCGCGAAGACGATACCGAGGCCGGAAGCGATCAGGGTGTTGAGGAAGCCGACGACGATGGCCCGGAAATAGGACGAATCACGGGTGTATTCGATCGGCCTCTGGATGATATCGAAACCGGCGGTATTGCGCAGGAAGCCGAAGCCGAATGTCTGGTGGAGCTTCGCCAGATTGGCTGCGGTGTTGTGATAGATCTCGTAACCGAACCACACCAGCAGCAGCAGAAAAACAATTTGCGCGATCCGTGAGCGAAACTTCGGATCATTGAGGAACGAAGCACGCTGCGGGCGTGCTTCATCGATGACTGCGGTCATCCCTTCACCCCTTCCCCCACCTTATTGGCAACCGTCACGTTATTCGTGATCTCGTTGTGCGGAAACGCGAGGAAGCCCGGCTTTGTTCAGGGCTTCCCCGCCTTGATGCTTCAGCGGATCGGCGGGGCGTATTGCAGGCCGCCCTTGCTCCACAGCGCGTTCTTGCCGCGCGCGATCTTGAGCTTGGTGCTTTCGCCCAGATTGCGCTCGAAGATCTCGCCGTAATTGCCGACATGCTTGATGATCTGCGAGGCCCAGTCGTTGGTGAGACCGATGCCGGTGCCGAAATCACCTTCCTTGCCGACGAAGCGCGCGACTTCAGGATTGGTCGAGTTCTTCATCTCGTCGATGTTCTTCTGCGTGATCCCGAGGTCTTCGGCGTTGACCAGTGCGAAGTACGTCCACTTCACGACATTGAACCACGCATCGTCGCCCTGGCGGACCAGCGGACCCAAGGGCTCCTTGGAGATGATCTCGGGCAGAATGATGTGGTCATCCGGTGCTGCGAGCTTGAGACGCTCGGCATAAAGACCGGACTGGTCGGTCGTGTAGACGTCGCAGCGCCCGTCCTGATAGGCCTTCAGCACTTCCTCGTTCTTCTCGAAGGCCACGACCTGATAGGTCATGTTGTTGGCCTTGAAGTAGTCGGCGAGGTTGAGCTCGGTCGTGGTGCCGGTCTGCGTGCACACCGATGCGCCGTTGAGATTGAGCGCGCTGTTCACGCCCAGAGACTTCTTCACCATGAAGCCCTGGCCGTCATAATAGGTGATGCCCGCGAATTTGAGGCCGAGCGAGGTATCGCGGCTCATCGACCAGGTGGTGTTGCGCGACAGCACGTCGATCTCGCCCGACTGCAGCGCCGTGAAGCGCTCCTTGGCGGAGAGCGGCGTGAACTTGACCTTGGTCGGATCATTGAAGATCGCCGCCGCGAGACCGCGGCAGAAATCGACGTCGAAGCCGGTCCAGTTGTTCTGGTCGTCCGGGAAGCCGAAGCCGATGAGGCTCGGATTGCTGCCGCATTGGATGAAGCCCTTGGCTTTGACGTCATCGAGCGTTCCGGCCTGGGCCGCCGTGACCGCGGCAAGGCTCAAGCCAGCTCCCAAAGCCAGTGACATAAGCTTGTTTTTCATTGCTGATCCTTCTCTGAACATGCTGCCGCCCTGAATTACGTCTCGTGCAGGAGATCGTTTCACCCGCTCTGACGCTGATTATCTGTTCCGACGCGGCCTGCCTATTCGCTTTTAGTTACTCCCTCGAGGGCCGGTATATTCGCCATGCCCTCTTGAACTCAGAGAAGCCGAGAAACGCGGCGGGGTCAAGCGCTTACAACTTCATCGAGAAAGGCCAGGACGGCCGAGGGGTCGCCTAAGGTCGGCACCTGCGGCTTGGCCGGACGGGCGACCATGATCACCTCGATGCCCTTCATCCGGGCCGCGACAAGCTTGGCGCGCGTCTCCTCGCCGCCGGAATTCTTGGTTACCAGATGCGTGATCGCATGATCGCGCATCAGGCATAATTCTTTCTCGACATGAAACGGCGGCCGTTCCAGCAGGATGCGCCAATTGCCGGTAACCTCGGTGTCCATAGGCTCGATCATGCGCGCTATGCCGGAAATATCGCTACGGTTGAGGAATGGCCTGACCTCCTTGCGACCTATGGTGAGCAATATATTGGCGCCCGCGGGTATCGCCGCGGCGGCGGCCGCGATATCCGGAACGCCGCTCCAGCGGTCGCCCGCTTCCGGCGTCCAGGCCGGGCGCTCCAGCCGGACCAGGGGTAGGCCGCAAATCTGCGCCGCGGCCGCGGCATGATGCGAGATGACGACGGCAAAGGGATGCGTCGCATCGACAAGGCTCGAGAATCGCTCGGCCGCCAGGTAGCGCGCAAGTCCTTCAGCACCGCCAAAACCGCCGATGCGCGTCTCTCCCCTTGTGATGCCGGGCCGGCTCGTGACGCCGGCGAGCGACGTCACCGGGGCATAGCCCGCCCCATCGAGCATCAGGGCGAGCTTTCGGCTTTCCGCCGTTCCGCCGAGGATCAGCACCCTGCCCTTGCTCCCCTCGGGCGAGGTCGGACGGGACCTTGAAACGGTCGGGGTCGTAGCGCCGCGAGAGGCCATAAGCTGATTGTATTATCCCGGAATTCAGGCAAACAACAGCCGATGGACAAGCAATCGGACAGGCTCAAGAGGCAAGGCTTCGCCAGGCTCGATGGCGAGCCCTTCCCGGTATTCGAGGCCGGATGGGTATGGCTCGTGGGCGCAGGCCCGGGCGCCCCCGGGCTCATGTCACTTCTATGTTATCACGCGCTGCAATCGAGCGACGTCGTCGTCTATGACGCGCTCGTCAACTCCTCGATCCTCGACTGGGTGCGCCCGGGCACGGAGCTCGAATATGCCGGCAAGCGCGGCGGCAAGCCTTCGGCCCAGCAGCGCGACATCTCGCTGCGCCTGATCGAGCTGGCCAGCGCCGGAAAGCGGGTGCTGCGGCTCAAGGGCGGCGATCCCTTCATGTTCGGCCGCGGCGGCGAGGAGTGCCAGCATCTGGTCAAGGCGGGAATTCCCTTCCGCATCGTGCCCGGCATCACCGCCGGCATTGGCGGGCTCGCTTATGCCGGGCTCCCCTCCACCCATCGCGACACCAATCACTCGGTGATTTTCCTCACCGGCCACGATGCGTCGGGCAAGATGCCGGCCAATGTGAACTGGCAGGCCATCGCCACCGCTTCCCCGGTGATCGTCATGTATATGGCGGTGAAGCATCTGGCGGAGATCGCCGACGCGCTGATGGCGGGCGGGCGCGACGCCGGCGATCCGGTGACCATCATCTCCAATGCGACGCTGCCGCAGCAATCGGTGGCTGAAACGCGCTTGCTCGAGGTGAAGACATTCCTGGCCGAGAACGAACTCGCGACACCCGCCATCGTCGTCCTGGGCCATGTCGCCGAATGGCGCCCGGTGCTCGACTGGTATCAAGGCGGGCTCAAGGAGAATCCGATTGGCTGATGGCCTCGTCATCGCCGCACCCGCTTCGGGCAGCGGCAAGACCATCGTAACGCTGGCGCTCTTGCGTGCGCTCAAGCAACGGGGAATTGCCGTAGCCTCCGCCAAGATCGGTCCCGACTATATCGATCCGCGCTTCCATGAAGCGGCGACGGGACGCCCATGCTTCAACCTCGATGGCTGGGCCATGAAGGAAGCGGCGGTCAAGGGTCTCGCGGCCGAGATCGGCGCCGATGCCGCCCTCACCCTCATCGAAGGCGTCATGGGCCTCTTCGACGGCCCGGAAGAGGGTCGCGGATCGACGGCGGATATTGCCGAGACGCTTAGGCTTCCGGTGATCCTCATTATCGATTGCAGCCACCAGGCGCAGTCGATCGCAGCGCTCGTCCATGGCTTCAGGACGCATCGTCCCGGTCTCGCCCTGCCGGCGGTCATCCTCAACCGTGTCGCCAGCGCCCGTCACGCGGAGATCCTACGCAAGGCGCTTGCCCCATCCGATGTCACCGTATTGGGCGCCGTGCCGCGCGATGCGTCTCTTGCTCTGCCCAGCCGCCATCTGGGACTGGTGCAAGCGAGCGAGCATGAGGATCTCGCAAGCTTCCTCGACCGCGCCGCCGCGAGCGTTGCGGCCCATATCGACATGGAGGCTCTGCTGGCGCTCGCCAAGCCGATCGCGGCGGCACCGTCACGACCTTTATTGCCGCCGCTCGGGCAGCATATGGCGATCGCGCGCGATGAAGCCTTTGCCTTTCTCTATCCGCATCTGCTCGAGGGCTGGCGCCGGCAAGGCGCGGAACTGTCGTTCTTTTCGCCGCTCGCCGATGAGCCGCCGGCGGCTGAGGCCGATGCAGTCTATCTGCCGGGCGGCTATCCTGAGCTTCATGCCGAGCGCCTAAGCAAGGCGGAGACCTTCCTCGGCGGTTTGCGCGCGGCGGCACGGCACGACCGGCTCATCTATGGCGAATGCGGCGGCTACATGGTGCTGGGCCAGGCCCTCATCTCCGCCGATGGCGGCGCGCATGGGATGGCGTGCCTCTTGCCCGTCACCACGAGCTTCGCCCAGCGCAAGCTGCATCTGGGCTATCGCCGCCTGGAGCATGAAGGAGCGTTGCCCTGGCCGAAAGTGCTCAAGGGCCATGAATTCCATTATTCCATGATCGAAAGCCAGGATGAAAAACCGTCTCTCTTCCACGCATCGGATGCGAGCGCCCGCGATCTCGGCGCCATGGGCTTGAGAAGCAACAGGGTCATGGGCTCCTATGCCCATGTCATCGCATGACATCACAGCGTACCTGCACCGCCATCATGCTGATGGGCACCGGCTCCGATGTCGGCAAGTCGCTCATTGCGGCGGGCCTTTGCCGGCTCTTTACCGATCGCGGCCTCAAGGTCAGGCCGTTCAAGCCGCAGAACATGTCGAACAATGCCGCCGTCACCATCGATGGCGGCGAGATCGGCCGCGCCCAGGCGCTGCAGGCGCGTGCCGCCAGGACCCTGCCCACGGTCCACATGAATCCCATCCTGCTCAAGCCCGAGACGACGACCGGCGCCCAGGTGATCGTGCAGGGGCGCCGTGCTGCCACCCAAAGCGCCCGGGAGTTCTTCAAGGGCCGCGGCAAATACATGCCCGCCATCCTGGAAAGCTTCGCGTCTCTGGCGCGCGACGCCGACCTGATCATCATCGAGGGCGCCGGCAGCCCGGCCGAGGTCAATCTGCGCCAGGGCGACCTCGCCAATATGGGCTTTGCCGAAGCGGCGAAAATCCCCGTCATTCTTATTGGCGACATCCACCGGGGCGGCGTCATCGCCTCGCTCGTCGGCACCAAGGAAATCCTCGCGCCCGATGATGCGCTGAGGATCAAGGGGTTCATCATCAACAACTTCCATGGCGATCCCGAACTGTTTTCTGAAGGCGTCGCCTTCACCGTTGCGAAGACCGGCTGGCCCTGCCTCGGCGTCGTCCCGCATTTCGCCGCGGCCCGGCGCCTGCCCGCCGAGGACGCCGTGGCGCTGGAGAAAGCGGCGCGGAGCGGGAAGGGTTCTTTCCATATCGCCGTTCCGCGCCTACCGCGCATCGCCAATTTCGACGACCTCGATCCCTTGAAGCTCGAGCCCAATGTCACGCTCTCGATCGTGCAGCCGGGAACGCCGCTGCCCAGGGACGCCGATCTCATTATCATTCCCGGCTCCAAATCGACCATTGCCGATCTCGAAGCCTTGCGGACCGAGGGCTGGCATGTCGACCTCGCCACGCATCATCGCAGCGGCGGCGCGGTGCTGGGCCTCTGCGGCGGCTATCAGATGCTGGGCAAGGTGATCCACGATCCCTTGGGCCTCGAAGGACGGCCCGGCTCGTCCCCCGGCCTCGCTTTGCTCGATGTCGAGACGACGCTGGTGCCGAGCAAGACATTGACGCGCGTCCAGGCGCGTCATGTGGCGGGCGGCGCGACGGTGTCGGGCTATGAGATCCATCTCGGCACCACCAAGGGACCCGATTGCGCCCGGCCCTTCGCCATGATCGGCGATGCGCCGGATGGCGCCTGCGCCAAGGGCGGCCGGGTCATGGGTACTTATATTCACGGGCTTTTCTCCGACGATGCCTTTCGCCGTCACTTTCTCGAAAGTCTCGGCGCCAAGGGCGGCACGCTTGCTTTCGAAGCCACGGTCGAGGACACGCTCGACGATCTCGCCCGGCATCTGGAAAAGAGTCTCGACATCGAGCGGCTCCTGGCGCTCGCCGAGCCCGTGAAGCTTTGACATGTTCTTCGCCACGACCGCCCTTGCTCTCCTGATCGAGCGGTTCATCGGCTATCCGGATATCCTCGTCCGCACGATCGGCCATCCGGTCCAATGGATCGGCGCCTTCATCGCCTGGCTCGATGCGCGGCTGAATCCGGAAAGTGAGCCCGGCAATCGTCTCGCGGGTATGTTGGCCCTCCTCGCGCTCCTCGTCGTGACCGGCGGCCTCGCGCTGGCGGTCGCCCTGGCCTTGCGCAAGCTGCCTTACGGCTGGGTCGCGGAAGCGATCATTGCGACACCTTTCCTCGCCCAGAAATCCTTGGCGGGTCATGTGCGCGCCGTGGCGGATGGGCTCGACCGATCGCTCGCGGAAGGCCGCAGTGCTGTCTCCCGCATCGTCGGCCGCGATCCCGAGCAGCTCGATCGCTCAGGCGTCGCGCGCGCGGCGCTCGAAAGTCTGGGCGAGAACGCCTCCGACGGCATCGTGGCGCCGGCCTTCTGGCTCGCTCTCCTCGGCCTGCCCGGGATCGCCCTCTACAAAGCGATCAACACCGCCGATTCGATGATCGGCCACAGATCGCCACGCTACCTTGCTTTCGGCTGGGCCGCGGCGCGGCTCGATGATCTCGTCAACTTGCCTTGCGCCCGCCTCACCGGCCTCCTCTTTGCGCTGGCTGCTTACTTCTCTTCCCGCACCAGCGCCAAGGCCGCCTTCGCCGCCATGCGGCGCGATGCCCATCGCCATGTCTCGCCCAATGCCGGCTGGCCGGAATCGGCTCTGGCCGGCGCCTTGGGCGTAAAGCTCGGCGGTCCGCGCGCCTATGGCGGACGGCATGTCGATCTGGCCACGATGGGTGACGGGAAGAGCGAGCTCGACGCCAACGATATTCGCGACGGCCTCAGCCTCTACGGCGACGCGCTTTCCCTTTTGGCCGTGATCGCTGTGCTGCTGGCTTTGGCTTTTTGAGCGTCATCGGCAGGCCGGCGGCGATGAACACGACCTCATCCGCGGCATCGGCGATCGCCTGATTGGCGCGGCCCGCCTCGTCGCGGAAGCGGCGCGCCAGCGCATTGTCGGGAACGATGCCGAGCCCCACTTCGTTCGACACGATGACGACCTGCCCCTTCGTCTTGGCGAGGCTCTGACGGAAGCGCTCGACTTCCCGGGCGACGTCTCTGCCGTGATAGATGAGGTTGTTGATCCACACGGTGAGGCATTCGATAAGCGTGAAGGATCGGGCATTATCGGCCTGGCGCAGCGCGGTGACCAGATCGACCGGCGCTTCGATCGTTCGCCAGTGGGCGCCTCTCTGCTCCCGGTGATGGTGGATGCGCTCGCGCATCTCCTCATCGGTGATTTCCGCCGTGGCGATATAGGCGGGCACTCCCTTGTGGCGGCGGGCGAGCGCTTCGGCATAGCGGCTCTTGCCCGAGCGCGCGCCGCCGAGGATGAGCGTGACCCGTTTCATGTCCGGGCCGGCGGAAAGCGGGCAATGAAATGTCCGCGCATCGCCTGCGGCCAGGCTTTGAACGAGACCTCACCCGTCGCACTCGCGCCATGGAGGTCGAACCAGGCGAGGATCGCCTCGGCCGTCTCGCGCGAGGGCGTGAAGCTGCCGGCGAGGTAGCTGTAGCGCTCGCTGTCCTGGAGGAAGACATTGCAATGCTTGAGGCAAGACCACAGGCAGGACTGGCGGTCCACCGCGATATCATGGCGCTGCCTTTCCGCGAGCAGCGCTTCCATGTGCCGCGCCAGGGTCTCACCGCCGGTAACGCCATCGGGCCCTTCCCGCTCCTCGGCGGAATGACGGCAGGTGATGCAGAAAACGATGCGGCGCATGGGGCTCCAAATTGAGGCTTGCCAATCTCGCCGCTTCAATGATTGAGTTAAGGGGTCCTGTCAACGCCACGGAGCCCTTATGGAATTTCGCCGCCTCGCTTTCGTCGCAGCCGAGGTTCCGCAGGCGCGCCGCGCCCTCAATGCGCTGGTCAAGGCCTACGGCCAGGCGGCGCCTGAGGACGCCGACGTCGTCGTCGCCCTGGGCGGCGACGGCCTCATGCTGCAGACGCTGCACCGCTTCATGTCTTCCGGCAAGGCGATCTACGGCATGAATCGGGGCTCCGTCGGCTTTCTCATGAATGACTACAGCGAGAAGCGGTTGCCCGAACGCATCCATGCGGCCGAGCTCACGACGGTCAGGCCGCTCCGGATGACGGCCACCGACCAGGCCGGCCATGAGCACAAGGCCATGGCGTTCAACGAAGTGTCGCTGCTGCGCCAGACGCATCAGTCGGCGGCGCTCAAGATTTCCATTGACGATCACGTCAGGCTGGAAGAGCTTAAATGCGACGGCATCATCCTGGCGACGCCCGCCGGCAGCACCGCCTATAATCTCTCGGCCCATGGGCCGATCCTGCCGATCAACTCTCCCTTGCTCGCCTTGACTCCGATCAGCCCCTTCCGGCCGCGGCGCTGGCGCGGCGCCATCATCCCGCATCAGGCGCGCGTCACCATCGAGAGTCTGGAAGCCGAGAAGCGTCCGGTGGCCGCGGTCGCCGATCAGTTCGAAGTGCGCAATATCAGCAAGGTCGAGATCGCCGAGGACCGCAAGCGCTCGGCGCGCCTGCTCTTCGATCCGGGCCACAGCCTGGCCGAGCGGGTTCTCGCCGAACAATTCCGATTTTAGCGAAGCTTTAAGGATGAAAACATTACACTCACATTCGGAGTGAGTTGCGTGACTGAGTTTCAAGAAGATGCCGGAGTTCCCTGAGCTCCGGCATTTTTTTGTGACCGGGCTTGACCCGGTCATCCAGAAAAAATGAACGACCGAGTTTAACCCCGGCCACTCAGCAAGACTGAAAAAGAGATTTACGCCGCGCTGATCAGCCCGTCACGCAGCCGGTGGGCGATCACCCTTATGCGCTCGCTCGAATAACGGGCGACGAAATCGAGATATTTGGCGCGCTCGGCCGGCGGCATGGCGCCATCGCCAGTCATGATCTCCTCGATCAAGCGGCGGGCGAAATTTTCAGCACTGAGCGTGCGTTTGGTCTCGCGCACTTCGCGTTGCACGCGTCCCGCCGCGCGGATCAGCCCGAAGCAGGTCGACGGCAGCCCGGAGCTGCGATAGAGCGAGTTGAAGCCGGAAACGCCGCCATAGAGCGTCTCCTCCGCTCGTGCCAAGGGCACATTGGCGAGATGCGCCATCGCGCTCTCGACCAGGCGCATTTGCCCGAGGCACGCGGCCCGCATGACGATCGAGGCGGTGAGCATGCTGCGCGACGTCATGAAATGGATGAGCGGCGGCAATTCCTTGTCTTTGGCGCTGTCGAGGATCTGCAGGATGGCGCGTTCCTCGGCATCGGCGACCATGTCGGCGGCATCGTTGGCCGGCACCCAGCCGCGTTCCGCCATCAGCTGATGCACCTGGTTGGAGGCACGCTTCGCCTGCAGGATGCGGATATCGAGCGGCAGCGTGTCGAGCGCCAGCAGACGGTCGATGATCTCCTGCACCCGGCCGAAGCGGGCGTAGAGGATGCGGCAATTGCGCTCGCCGATGGGGCAGTCCTCATTGTCGAAGAGCGTCAGGCAGGCGGAAAGATCGGCCAGGGTGACGATCTCCTTGATGACATCGTCGGTAAGGTCCGACCGCCGCGCCAGCGTCACCTGGCGGGCGGCATCGCCGACGCGGGCGATGCTGCGCATCTTCCAGGGATCGAGTGCCGGGGTCGCGGCAAGGAACGGCAGTGCGATGTCGTCCTCATCGGCGATGATGCTGAACAGGATGTCGCCATTCAGATCCGCGACACCGACGAGCCCGTCCGCAAGGGCGCGGCGGACTTCCTTCACCGGATCCACGGCGAGCTTGAGCACCGTCGGCACGACACAGCTGCGCTCGTTCTCCGGAGCATCGGCGTCGCCGATCAGGCGCGCGAGCTCGACCGCGAGTTGGAGGCGCGCTTGCGTATCCCCGGTTTCGATGATCGTGTCGAAGATGCTGACATCGAGCCCTGGCTGGCCGGACATAGAAATACCCACTCACGAAATTCTCAACGCTAAAATTGTCAGGGAACCATTAAGAAACGGTTCACCATGACGCGTGAGGTTTTTGAAGGGGTTAGCTAGTTTGCGGGCTGCGGCTTGGCTGCGCTTACGTCAGATTGTGGCTTGGCCGCGCCCTCTTCCGCCTGCGCCTGGGCGGCGACCGGCGTCGTCATCGGGCCCACTTTCATGATGTCGCCGGCGGATGCCTTGACACTGGTCGGCCGCTGCTGGCGGCGCCAGAACGCATGCGCCGCCATGATTACGTAGATCACCGCCATGAAGGTCATGAAGCCAGAGGATCCCAGATACTGCATGAAGAAGCCGGCGATCGAGGGCCCGGCCATGGCGCCGGTGCCGTAGAGAAGGACGAGCTTGCTCGACGCGCCCAACATCTGCTCCTTCGCCATGTGATCATTGGCATGGGCGATGACCAGCGAATAGATCGGCAAGGCGATGGCGCCGAACACGGTGAAGAGGCCGATGAGCACGGTGGACGAGATGCCCGCCGCCGGTATGCTGATGAGCGCGGTCGCCGCGGCGATGGCCGAGAGGATCATGATGACGCTGCGCCGGTCATAGCGGTCGGAGAGCACGCCTGCCGGATATTGCGAGACGATGAGCGCCAAAGGCGGCAGCGCCATCATCAGCGAAACGAGGGCGAGCGGCAGGCCCTGCATCAGCGCATAAACCGCGCCCATACTGAAGAAGGCGCTCTGCGCGAGGCCGCTCGCCAAGGTCGCGACGATGGCGAGCGGCGAGGAACGGTAGATCTCGGCAATCGTGACCGAGCGCGTGCCGGCGAGGCTCGGCGTCTCGGTCCGCATCAGGGTCAAGGGCAGCATCGCCATCGACACCAGGGCCGAGACGATGATGAAGCGCGAGAAGCCGGATGCATCGGCCACATTGAGCAGAAACTGTCCGAGGCCCATCGCCGCATAGGTGATGATCATATAGACCGAGAGCAGTTGGCCGCGGTTCTTGTTGGTCGAGGCCGAGTTGAGCCAGCTCTCGCAGACGATGAAGAGTCCCGACGTGCAGAGGCCCGCGACGAAACGCATCAGGAACCACCAGACGGGCTCGACCCAAAGGGGGATGAGCAGCACTCCGGTCGAGACGACGGAGGCGAAGGCAGCGAAGACGCGGATATGGCCGACGCTCTGGACGATGCGCGGCGTGACGATGGAACTGAGCAGCAGGCCGGCGAAGTAGCCCGACATGATGAGGCCGGTGGTCGCGGCGTCGAAATTCTCGGCACTGGCCCTGACACCGACCAGCGATCCGTGCAGGCCATGGCCGAGCGACAGGATGGCCACGCCGAGCAGCAGCACCCAGACCGATCTCAAACCGGCAAACATCAGCTCCCCTCAATATCTGATTGTCGCCTACTGCACGGAGATTGTGAAAGGATTGTGCTCGCCGCGAGCTTTTGTCACGGAAATCAGAGGAGCCCCACCTGCTTCAGCTTGAATTCGAGCAGGTCGCGGTCGAAGGGCTTCAGCAGGAATTCCGCGGCCCCTTCGATGATGGCGCTGCCGATCTCGTCGGTATCGGCCTTTTCCGTATAGACCAGGACGACGGGCTTGCGGCCGTTGGCGGCGCGGCGCACCCGCTTGACGAACTCTCCCGCGCTCATATTGCCGATCCGGTCGGCGGTGACCACGATATCGGGGGAATTGACGCGGCAATGCTTGAGGGCGGCATCGGCCGAGGCGGTCTCGGCCATGTCGAATCCATACTGACCGAGAAGCTCGCTCAGGGCCTGACGCTCCACATGATCCTCATCGACAAGCAGACATCTTGTCATGTCGATTATTCCTTCCAGACGCATCCGCAACCATGCCGTTATTGCCTTAAGGGACTCCTGCGACCGCGGTGGTTAATGCGTCGTTAACAGTCTTTCCACAGTGACGGCCCATCCGGAAAAGGGTCTCTTTTCAGCGCTTTAGGCTGTCACATGACGAAGTTATCCACAGGCCTCGATTATGGCGGTTTGATGCTCTTGCGAGGACTCGCGGCCCGACTCACCGTCAAATCCGCACATCCTGTGATTGTGTCCTAGCGTCACGCCCCATCCAAAAGCATGAAGGGCAGGATGATTCACATTCGCCAGGCGATGCTCTACTAAGGCCGAAAGGAGCATTTCATGCCGGGATTGTGGTTCGAGGATTTCGAGACGGGCAAGGTCTATCGCCATTCCATCACCCGCACGGTGACCGAGATGGACAATATGATGTTCTCTTGCCTCACCATGAATCCGCAGCCTCTGCATATCGACCGCCACTTCGCCGCCCAGACCGAATGGGGCCAGCCGCTCATGAATTCGCTCTTCACCCTCGGCCTCATGATCGGCATCTCGGTGAACGACCTCACGCTTGGCACCACCATCGCCAATCTCGGCATGACCGATGTGAAGTTCCCTGCCCCGCTCTTCCAGGGCGACACGGTCAATGTCACGACCGAGGTTCTGGGCAAGCGCGAAAGCAAGTCGCGGCCCGATGCCGGCATCGTCGATTTCCACCACAAGGCCTTCAAGCAGGACGGCACGCTCGTCGCCGAATGCCGCCGCCAGGCCTTCATGCGCAAGCGCCCGGCTGAGGGCTAGGCTAATGCGCTCGCTCCTCTTCGTCCCCGCCGACAGCGAGAAGAAGATCCCCAAGGCGCTCGCCTCTGAGGCTGATGTCGTCATCCTCGACCTCGAGGATTCGGTGGCGCTCGCCGACAAGCCGAAAGCACGCGGTCTCGCCCGCGAGATCCTGGAGCAACCGCGCAGGCCGGCAAAACTCTTCGTGCGCGTCAATGCGCTCTCGAGCGGCCTCGTTGCCGATGATCTTGCCGCCGTGGCCGCGGCCAGGCCCGATGGGCTCTTGCTGCCGAAGTCGGAATCGGGTGCAGACGTGAAACGCCTAATCGCCATGGCGCAACTTCCCGTCATCGCCATCGCCACCGAGACGGCGGCGTCGATGTTCAATCTCGGCACCTATGGCGATTGCGGACCTCGTCTTCTCGGCCTCACCTGGGGCATGGAGGATCTCGCCGCCGCCTTGGGCGCGCAATCGAACCGCGACGCTGAAGGCCGCCCTACCGCCCCTTACGATCTCGCCCGCACTTTATGCCTCATCGGCGCGCGCGCCGCGGGCGTCGAGCCGGTCGACGGCGTCCAGGCGAATTTCCGCGATCTCGCCGGTCTCGAGGCGCAATGCCGCGATGCGGTGCGCGACGGCTTCACCGCCAAATTATGTATCCATCCCGACCAGGTCGCGATCGTCAACCGCATCTTCACTCCCTCACCCGAAGCGATCGCCAAAGCGGAACGCATCGTGCAGGCCTTCGCGGAAGCCGGCGATGCCGGCGTCATCGGCCTCGACGGCGAGATGCTCGACGTGCCGCATCTCAAGGCGGCGAAGGCGCTCCTCGCGCGCGCGGCTGGCCACTAAGCTTCGACCGTCCGATCCCGACGAGCAAGCGACATCACCAGAAGCGACGCCGCCAGGCAGAAGGCCCCCGCCACATAGAGTGCCGGCAGGTAGGTATCGAGCAATGTCCGGGATGTTCCGGCACCGAATGCCGCAACCGCCGCGCCGAGCTGATGGCCGGTGAATATCCAGCCGAAGATCAGTGCCGCGCGTTCGGTTCCAAACCTTTCCGCCGCCAGCTTGACGGTCGGCGGCACCGTCGCCACCCAGTCCAGCCCGTAGATGACGGCGAAGATCGACAGGGCATAGACGCTGAAATCCGAGAATGGCAGATAGATCAGCGACAATCCGCGCAGGCCATAGAACCAGAACAGCAGCCAGCGATTGTCGTAGCGATCGGCGAGCCAGCCCGACAGGATCGTGCCGGCAAAATCGAACACGCCGATCACGGCAAGAGTGCTCGCAGCGCCGACAGGCGCCACGCCGAAATCGCCGCAGAGCGCGATCCAATGCATCTGGATCAACCCATTGGTGCTGAGGCCGCAAACGAAGAAGGTGAGGAACAGCACCCAGAAAGTCTGCGTGCGCGACGCATCGCGCAGCGCCACCAGGGGCGAAGCAAGCAACGACGCAAGACCGGGCCGCCGCCGCGGCGGCCCGGTCTGCTCTTCGGCGCCATAGGGCATGAGTCCGACGTCGCCTGGATAGTCGCGCATCAACAGGGTGATGAGCACGAAGGCCAGAGCGAGAATGACGAGCACAAAAGTGAGCGCGGCGCGCCAGCCGACACTGCTGGTGAGGCTCGCCATCAAGGGCAGGAAAACCAGTTGCCCCGTCGCGTTGCTGGCGGTCAACAGGCCGACGACGAGACCGCGGCGCTGTGAGAACCAGCGCGTCGCGACAGTCGCGCCCAAGACCAGTGCCGTCATGCCCGTGCCGAAGCCGACCACGACGCCCCAGAGCAACACCAACTGCCAGACCTGCGTCATGAAGAATGAGCCGACGAGGCCGGCGGCAATGAGTCCCAAGGCCGTGGCGACCACTCGCCTAATCCCGAAATGATTCATGAATGCAGCGGCGAACGGCCCCATCAGGCCGAACAGCACCAGCCGCACGGCAAGCGCAAAGGATATGTCGGCATTCGTCCAGCCGAATTCAGCCTGCAGCGGCTCGATCATGACGCCGGCCGATCCGAGCGCACCCGCGGTCGCCAGCATGGTGATGAAAGTGGCCAGCGCGATCACCCATCCGTAATGGATGCCCCAGGCTTGCAGCGCCCGAGCGAGATGAACGGAAAGGCCTCGAGCTTGCTGACCATCGACCATAATTGCCTCACTTATCGGTATATACCCGTATATGCTCACAAAAAATCCGCTGCCGCCTTCACAAGTCATCGCCCAGGCTGAGAAGCTCCCGAGCCCTGCGGCTGCCGAGTTTCCTTTCGATCTCGTCCTGCGCCCTCTTCCAGTGCGGGGCGCCTTCGTCCAGCACGTGGCGGCCTCGTTTCGAAAGCGACAGCGTCGCCTCACGCTGATCTTCGCCCGCAACCGCCGTGACCAGACCCATCCGTTCCAGGACCTTCACATTCCGCCCCGTCGTCGAGCGGTCGAGCTCGCACAGACGGCTGAGCTCGGTGATCGAGACTTCGCCGGCCCTTTCGAGCCTGCGCAGCATGCTGAACTGGGAAAGATTGACACCGACGGACGCCAACGCCTGATCGTACAAGGCCGTGACCTTGCGCGCCGCGGTGCGCAACGAATTGCAGTAGCATTGGCTCTTCATAGAAGCGGGTATATACCCACAATATGTCCCGGTCAAGGAGCGTCCCCATGGAGGCGAGTCCAAAAATTCAGCGGCTCATTGCAATGCGGTCCGCCAAATAGGCCGCGTCCTCGCTCACATAAGCAAGAATGGCGGATTTGAACTTGTACATCCAATGCAAGCCGAGAAAATAGACATTCGGACAGCAGGTGACGCCTCGCTGCTGCACGGGGGCACCGCGCGCATCCAATACCGGCATATGGAGCCAATCATATTCATAGCGGTAGCCCGTGCTCCAGATCACCGATCGGATCCCGGACTTCGATAGATCCAGGCTTGCTATCGGCACAATCGGAATGATCGCGGCAGATTCTCTGTGCTCCACAGGAAAATTCAACCCGGCTTCTTGCGCAAGGCTATCGGCTGCCTTGAAGAAGTTCCAATATTCGGAATCCGCTTCCTTGAGGATCCCTTCCACATCCTCGGCGAAGGCGAGCTTGCCGCCGGCGGCATGGAGCAAGCGGCCGAGAACGACGACACCATCCCCAGCCAGCTTGCGAATATTCATATCGTGGCCACCATGTGTGCCGGTAAGGACAGTCGGCACCGGTTGCTTGCGACCTGGCATATCGTCGATCTTTGCGTCCCAGCGGCCCATCTTCTCAAACCACCAGGTGATATCCCGGCCACGATAGCGCCGTGGCACGCGACGGTGTCGGCTCAGCGCAAGATAGACACGACGGCCGCTCTCACACAGCTCTTCTGCGATCTGACAGCCGGAATTGCCGCTGCCCACCACCAGAACGGCGCCTTCCGGGATCTGGGCGGGATTGCGATAGGCGCTCGCATGAACCTGAAAGACATGCGCGGGCAAGTCCGCGGCAAAGGATGGAAGCAGTGGCCGTTGAAATGGGCCGGTTGCAATCACAACATGCGACGCCTCAATTGTCGTGCTCCGCGTTTTCACCAGAAGGCGTCCGGACGAGCACTCCGCGTCGAGGCTCACGACTTCCGTTGCGCAGCGGACCGGCGCCTCGATCTGAGCGGCGTAGGCTTCGATCATCTGGGCGATATCGCGATAGTTGGAAAACCCTTGCGGATCATCACCGCCATAGCGGTAGCCCGGAAGGCGAATGTCGTAGTTGGGAAACTGGAAGGTAAGCGAATCCCATCGCTCACTATGCCAACGCTCCGCCACGCGCGCCCGCTCCAAGACGACATGCTCGCGGCCATGCTGACGCAATGAGTGACTCATAACCAACCCGGCCTGGCCACCACCAATCACCACAACATCGTGGCGCTCTTTCATTGGCTATGTCCTCCCGGAGCTGGTGACGAATCCGATTAGCCCGACGAGCAGATGGTGGTGTGGCTATCAGCTAGTAAACTGGTCTACCAGCCATGTCTGAGCAAAATAATCCGACCCGAGACAGGTTGATCGCCGAGGGTCTTAAGTCACTGATCCTGAACGGTTTCGGACGGAATCGGGCCGGACGCCATCCTCGATGCGGCAGGCGTCCCAAAGGGCTCTTTCTGCGATTTCTTCAAGAGCGAGGAGGAATTTGCTGGCGCGGTTCTGGGCGCTTGTGAGCGCCACTATGCCAATAAGCGCAATGAGAGACTCAAAGACACGTCCTGCAGCCCCTTGCAGCGGCTCGCAACTATCCTGATCGATTGCGACGAGGGAACGCTGGTTCGCATGGCGATCGAACCGCCTTCCGCAGATTCCGGCGCCTTGCTCTCGACCCTCTCGAGATTGACGATCACCCTAATCCGGCCGGCGCATGCGCCAGGCGGCCTCCACTGTCGCATATTCGCTATAGCCCATGCGCGCGATCGGCCTCATGGCCGCGGTGTCGACGCGGCCCTCCTTGATGAAGCGGTCGTCGATATAGATGCCGACGACGCGCCCGATGATCGCCCATTGCCTGGCATCGCCATTGTCATCCGGCAAGGGCACGATCTGGAACAGCCGGCATTCGAGCGCCGCCGGGCTTTTGGCCACGCGTGGCGGCTTGACGAAGCGCGACGATGCGGGCTCCAGTCCTGCGAGCTTGAACTCGTCGACATCGGGCGCCACGCGCGCCGATGAGGCGTTCATATGCTCGCGCAATTCATAGGTCGCGAGATTGACCACGAATTCGGACGTCGCCTCGATATTGGTGAGCGAGTCCTTCATGTCGGAAGATCCGATCACGACGTAATGCGGCTTCTCGGCGATGGCATTGAAGAAGCTGTAGGGGGCGAGATTGGGCACGCCGTTCCTGGCCATGCTCGATACCCAGCCGATCGGGCGCGGCGCCACGATCGCCTTGAACGGATCGTTGGGCAGGCCATGCGTGTTGTCGATCGCATCGTAATGCATCACCCAGTTCTCCTCAGCAATGCCGGCAGGTCGGCGATGGTGCCGATCACGTGGTCGGCGAGCGGCGCCAGGTGATCCGCCGTCGAGTTGCCGGAGAGCACGCCGATGGCGAGCCCTGCCCCCGCATCATGCGCCGTCTCCATGTCATGCGGATTGTCGCCGACCATCGCGACTTCCTCAGCTTTGATGCCGACCGCATCGGCAAAAGCATGGATCATGTCGCCGAAAGGTTTTGGCCGCGCCACACTGTCGGCGCCGAGGATGACGTCGAAGAGCTGGACCGCGTCGAGGGCGCCCATATGCAGCACCGCGGAAGCGGCCGTGTCATTGGTGGCGACGCCGAGCCTGAAGCCCATGCGGCGCAGTTCCTCGAGAATGGGTTTCAGCGGCATCAGCGCCTTCAGATGCTTCAAGCCGAGCTCGCGATAATCGACGTCGAGCAGCTTCATCTTCTCGGCGACGCTCGCGGCATCGAGCCCCGGCCACCAGACCTCGATGATGTCGCGCGTGGTGCCTTGGGCGAGGATCGATCCCGCTTTGAAGGCTTGGGTTTCAGGATCGTAGCCGGCGGCCACGAATTTCGCTTCGATCTCGGCGGCGTCGCGATCGGGGAAGACCTCCTTGAGGAGTTGCTGATAGGCCGGAACCCACGTGCCGGTCACATCGATCAGCGTGCCGTCCTTGTCGAAGAGAACCCCTTTGATCGCCATGAAAGCCGTCAGCCTCGCCAGCGGGTAATGAGGCTCTCGGGATCGGGCCGCGGCCGGTCTTCGAGTGCCGCGGCGGGCGTGCCGAAATAGACGATGCCGACGATCTTCTCCGTCTCGCTCAGGCCCATTGCCTTCATAATCTTGGAGTCATAGGCGATCCAATCGGTATTCCACTGGGCGCCGACGCCGAGCGCCGAAGCGGCGAGCAATATGTTCTGGGTCAGGGCGCCGGCTGAAAGAAGCTGTTCCCATTCTGGGATCTTCACATGCGGCCCGGCCTTGGAGACGACGACGAGCACGGTCGGGGCCCTCAGGAACAGGCCGGCCTGAAAGCTGAGCGACTCCGCGCCGTGATCGGGATGCAACTCCTGCCAGCGGGCCTTCATGACCTCGCCGAATTTCCGCCGCGCCTCACCCTCGAACAAAACGAGCCGCCAGGGTGTCAGCTTGCCGTGATCGGGCACGCGCACGGCGATCTCGAGGATGGTTTTCAGTTGCTCCGGCGTGGGTCCAGGCTCCGCCATGGCTTTGACGGAGGCCGACTTTCGGGTCTTGAGCAGGCTTAAGGCTGAGGAGGTGTCATTGAGGCGGGTCATACCCTTAACAAGGGAACCCGACCGGCAAAGTCAAGATCGGAAAAAACAAAGCACAATTGCACGATCTGCGTTAACCAAAAATTAAGCATATTGTTGAGGCCGGTCCGCTTCTCGTGTTGGCTGTCCCTGCCGGCCGGGACTGGCCGGGGGTAACAGGGGAACGTCTATCATGTTCAAGGGCCGCCATATGTTGAGTGTTCTGGCGGCCCTCTTTTTTTCCTCTCCGGCGCTCGCCGCCTCCTCGACCGGAGCCATCGACCGCACACCCGACATAGAGCGCGCCGGTGATGATGTGGGTGCGGAGGTCCGCATCGAGCTCACCCGCCCCGGCAATGAGGGCCTCGCCTTCAATGCCCGCCTCAGCGAAGACGGCGGCGTCATCAGCTGGCCGATCTCCTGGCAGGTCAAGGCCTTTGACGGCGAAACCCTGTTTTCGCGCGATGCCGAGACGGCCTCGCTTCCGGCCGAGCCCGGCGACTATATGGTGGAAGCGAGCTATGGCGCGGTGAAGGTCGAGCGCAAGCTCACCTTGCTCGAAGGCCAACGTCTTGCCGTGACCTTCGTGCTCAATGCCGGAGGCTTGCGCGTCCTGCCCAAGCTCAAGCAGCTCGGGCTTCCCGCGGCGCGGCCCTTCACCAGCATCTACAAGTCTTCAGGCGTGGATGGCGGGACGCTCGTCGCCATCACCGAAGAGCCGGGCGAGATTCTCAGGCTCGGCGCCGGGTCCTATCGCGTCGAGAGCCGTTTCCAGCCGGGCAACGCCGAGGCCATGACCGAGGTCATGGTCAAGCCGGGCCTCCTGTCGGCGGTCGAGCTCGACATGAATGCCGGCATTGCCCGGCTCGATGCTTCCGGCGCCGGAGAGCACGACATCTATTGGATCATCACCGATGCCAAGGGCAAGAAGCTGCCGGGCATCCCCGGACCCACCGCCGATGTCGTGCTGAAGCCCGGCCGCTATGTGCTCAGCACACGGATCGACGGCGTGGAGAAGACCTCGGCCTTCACCATTGAGCCCGGCCGGGTCAGCGCCATCATCCAATCGAACTAGCCCCACGTGGCAACAGCATCATCGAGCGCCTGCGTGGCGCGGATGAAATTCATCTCGCGGCCGAGTGCCGCCACTCGCGCGAGCTCGGATTTCGCCGCAGCGCCCCGCTCGCCCCGCCCTACCCGGATCAGGATCCGGGCACGGTCGATGAGGAAATCGGCCCAGGGGAACGGTTCATTGGCGGTATGATCCGCCATCGCCTGGGCGAAGCTTTCCGCCGCTTCCCATTCGCGGCGCTTCAGCGACGCCGTCATCATGTGATTGTTGAAATACATGTGATTGTGGATCGGCGCGCCGGCTTTGAGGATGGCGCGCGCCTGCGCGATATGCGCCTGGCGCTCGCTCTCGCTCTTGGCAAGCTCCGCCAGCATGCCGAGCACGATCGGCCCCATGTAGTTTAGCCCGGTCTCCTCGCAGAGCTTGTACGCCCAACCGGCATAGTGCCGCGCCTCGTCCCAGTGCTCGGCCGTGAGCGCAAGCTCGGCGAAGAACATCTTGCTCTCCGCCTCGAAGCGCCTGGCACCGAGCGCGATCGCGAGATCATCCGCCTTCACCGCATGCTCGCGCGCAACCGCGATCTCGTCGGCCTCGAACTTTCTGAAATAGCCGCAATGATGGGCGATCATCAGCGCCCGCTTGGCGCCGGCACGCTCGGCGAGCTCGATCGCCTCGCGGACGCAATCATCGGCTTCGCGCCATTCGCCTTTGGAGAGCGCGGCAATGGACCACATGGGCAGATTGGCCACTTCGATGCGGCCAAAGCCTTCCTGCCGGGCAAGCTTCACGCAGCGGCTGAAGGCGTCATAGGCACTGAGCATGCGGCCGTTGGCGTAATAGCCGTCGCCCAGCCCGCCGAGAGCACGGATCTCGGCCTCGACCGAGCCCGCGGCTCGGGCGAAGTCGAGCGCCTTCTGGTGCTCGGCAAGGCATTCGGACAAGCGCCCTTTCGGGAACAGCAGATTGCCGCGCAGGTGATGCGACCGTGACAGCTCACGCAGGAGCCGGTCGTTCTCGGCGATCGCATCGGCCCGGTCGAGCGCGGCGAAGGCCTCATCGAAGCGGTCGGACAATCGGAGGCCCTGGGCAAAGCCGATATTGGCGCGACAGAACAGCGCGCGATCGCCTTCGGCGAGCCGCAGGGCGTCGGGCCAGACATCGAGCGATGTCGCGATCTGACCCGTCTCGAGCAGCATCTCGCCGCGCCGTGTCAGGAGCTCGGCCTTGCGCGTCCCCTCCTCCGCCAGCGCCACCGCCCGCGCATTGAGGACGATCGCATTGTCATAGCGATAGATCGACCATTCGCTTTGCGCCGCCTCGTCATAGGCGTCGACGGCGCGTGGATCCTGCGCCTGGTCGAGATGGTTGGCGGCAAGAATCTTATCGTGCTGCCCGAACCATTCGGCGGCCTTCACATGCAGCGTGCGGCGGCGCGACTTCGGCAGAGTGCCATGGGTTGCATCGCGCACCAGCGCATGGACGAATTCATAGTGCTGCCCCGCGCGCCGCAGGAGGACGGCATCGATCAGGGGCCGCAGCTCCGCCCCCCGTTCATCGAGGAGATGATCGATCTCGTCTTGAGTGAAGCGCTGGCCGAGAACCGATGCCGTTTGCACGATGCGCCGATCCTTTTCGGAAAGACGGTCGAGACGCGCGACGATGAGGCTCTGGATCGATTGCGGCAGCGCCTCCCCGCCGGCCCCTGTCTTGTGATGCAGCAACTGCACCAGGAACAGCGGGTTGCCGGCGGCGCGCTGCAGGACGTCGCGCACGAGTGCGGTCTCGCCGGCAAAGACTTGCGCGGCAAGGCTCGCAGCCTCCTTGTCCGTGAGGGCGGCAAGGTTCAGGACCTTGACCGAGGTCGGCGCGACGCGCGCGAGCCAGGCATTGTCCAAGGGATCACCTTCCGGACGCGTCGTGAAGACGAGCGTGATCGGAGAGGACTGGGCCGCAAGCGCCAGCGCCGCAAGCATGTCGAGGCCGTCATCGTCGATCCAATGCAGATCCTCCACCGCGAAGAAAAGCGGCTTCTGCCGGGCGGCGAGGCCGGCGACCTTTGCCAAGGTTTCGATCCGTGCCGTGAGGCGGCCCGCGGCATCGAAGGTATTGAAGACGCGGACCAGATCAGGCGGCATCATCACGCCCATGAGATCATGCAGGAAGGTCTCGTCACGCTCGTCAAGACCATGCTGCCCGACAAAATCGGCAATGCCTTTGGCGAGGCCGGCCTCATCTGCATGCGCCTCGATTGCGAGAAGGGCTTGGGTGATGGTCCGCCGCAATTGCGTCTGGCTGCCGCCACCGAAACTCATGACGGAAGCGTTGAGACAAGTGAGGCTCCGGGCGCGCGCCGCGGCGGTGGCTGCTTCCAGCAAGCGGGACTTGCCGATCCCGGCATCACCGCGAATATGAACGATGCGGCCGATCTCTTCGCGCGCGGTGATGTCGAGTGCGGTCTCGATCTCCGCCATTTCGGCTTTGCGCCCGACAAAGGGCGGTCCGCCCTCCTCGTGAGCGGCATGTTCCTGCACGGAGAGCTTGAAGACGGGAAGCGGCTCGGCGAAGCCGTCGAGCCGCCGGCGCCCGAGCGCCTCCACCGAATGTCGATGAGAGACGGCGTCCGCGAGTTCATCCGACAGCAATATCTCGCCGCGCCGGGCAAGGTCGCACAAGCGCGCCGCGAGATTGACCGAGGAGCCGGTCATCGTATAGGGCCGGTGCACGTCGCTGCCGGTGGTTGCCGCGAGCACCGTGCCCGCCGCCAGACCGCAATGCGCGTCGAAGGGACCCGCCTTGTAGCGCTTTGTGAGCGATGCCATCCCTTCGCGGATGGCGATCGCCGCGGCGACCGCTCTCAGCGCATCATCGCCATGGGCGATGGGCGCGCCGAACACCGCCATGGTGCAGTCACCAATATGACTGTCGACCGTGCCGCCCAGGCGCACGATCGTGCCATCCGTCAGCGCGAAGAAATCATTGAGCAGACTCCGCACGTCTTCCGGATCGCTATTCTCCGAAAACGCGGTGTAGCCCGACAGGTCGGCAAAGAGGACGGTGACCGGCCTGAGTTCGCTTTCGGCTGGACGCGCGGCCGGCGGCGCGGCCTCGAGCGCCGTGCCGCAATTGCCGCAAAAACGCGCCGCGGAGGGATTTTCCCCGCCGCAGCTTCGGCAGATCACGGCGATGGGCGCCCCGCAGCCCGTGCAAAAGCGCTGGCCCGGCTTCGTCTCGGTTCCGCAGTTTCGACAGGCCATCGTCACTCCGACGGTAACAGGATGGCCTATTATCGCCCGGCCGGTTCAGCATTTCCACTGCGGTCATTTGATCTGACAAATGCTGGTCTCCGGCCAGAGGGCGGATTCATGCAATGCGGCATCATCGATGCCGGAGAGGAACGGCGTCGCTTTGACGGTCTCGACCAGGAGCCTTTCATTGTCCTCGCTGCGATAGGGCCGGAACCTTAGGCCGACATCCCCTGCTCCTTCATCGATGCCGAGGAGCATCGTGGGCGCCGCACAGGTGAGATCGAGGCCCGCGAAGCCGGCTGACCTTGCCAGCTTGTTCACGCGCGTCTGCCAATGGACGGTGCGCCGCGCCGTGTCATAGACGATGCTCCATTGCGTGCGCTGCGGCTGGGCCACGTCGGCGAGGGTTGCGAAGGCAAAGGCGATCGGATCCCCGTCACGCAGGCTGCGCTGCGCCAGGGCCGCGCGGGTGAAGCGCGCGAGCGAGCCGCTGCCCGTCGCTTGCGCCGGGCCGGCGGCAGTGTCCGCGGCGAACTCAAGCGAACGGACATATGTGTCGTTGGCGAGCGCCGCATGGGGAAGCGCCTCGCCGCTGCGGATCACCGCTTCGCCGTCGAGGAACTCGACGACCGCGGCATGACCCGATGCATCCATGAGCTTGTAGTGGAGCGGAATCCTGCTCTCGATGCGCAGCTTGCTTATATTGGCCAGGGCCTCATCGACGCTGGCCGAGGTGTCGAGCACATATTGCAGCCACTCGACGACGCCAATCGTCGGCCGTCCATCGGCGGCTTCGTAGCGCGCCTCGTCGAGCCACATCTGGCTCGCGGCGAGCCCCGCCTCGTTCATGCCGGTCATCGGGGAATCGCGGCCGAACATGTTGAAGGTGATGGAGGCGTAGCGCGCCCGCCAGCGGGCCGGATCGCCCTTCGTTTCCGACGTCTTGTCGAGGCCGCGCTTGTTGATGAGGACCACGCCCTGCCCGATATGGAAATCGAAATTATAGGCGAGCACGGCGCGGGCGGGGTCGGTGAAGGCGACCGTCGTGCAGGCTTCCGCCAAACCGGGCAGGAGCGCGAGGCCGAGGAGAAACAAGAGACGCCGCATCGGCCCTCTCCGGGCAACCATCATCGTGCCGGATGATATCACATGGCGGGCGTCGCCCGCGTGACCTATTTTGCCAAATTGACGATGATCACACCCAAGAGCGCCATGATGCCGCCGATGATGGCGAAGAGGCTCGGCACTTCGCCCAGCCACAGCAAGCCGAGCAAAGTCGAGATGGGCGGCACGCTGTAGAGGAAGTTCGACGCGCGGCTCGCCGGGAATTTCGACAGCATCACCGAATAGGTGGCATAGGCGATCATGCTCGGACCGAGGCCCAGATAGATGGTGGCGAAGAGCGCCTCGGTCGGTGCCTGAGGCACCTGCATCGCCGCCGACGGAATGAAGGGCGACAGCAGCGCGGCGCCGATGACGATGTTCCAAGCGGCCACTGTTACTGGCCGATGAGTCTTGAGCAGCGGCTTCTGCGCGATGGTGGTGATGGTGTTGCAGAGCGCCGCGCCGAAGATGAAGAGCGCGCCGATGTCGATCCTTAAACCTTCGCCTTCGCCGAGCGCGATGAGCCCGATCCCGGCAAAGGAGACGGCGGTCCCGAGCCAGGCCCTGCCGCTGAAGGTCTCGTTGAGCAGCAGCATGGCGAAGATGGCGGTGATGATCGGATTGACGTTGATGATGAAGGCAGCCGCTCCCGCCGACACGGTCTGTTCGCCGATATTGAGCAACACGGTGTAGAACGCCACGAAGAAGACGCCACCGATCAGGATGCGCCAGATCTCGCCGCCTCTCGGCCAGCCCGGGCGAGTGACCAGGAGATAAAGGGCCGCCGGCACGCCGGCGATGGCGAAGCGGGCGGCGCCCAGTTCCACCGGACCGAAGGCCTGGAGGCCGGCGCGGATCGCCGGGAAAGCCGAAGCCCATATCAGGATGGTGATGACGACCGCGGAAATGGCCGTGACATCGCGGGTCGCGGGAGGGGTTTGGGCAGCGGCGTTGGCCATGGCTTTCTCCAATGGAGAGATGGCGCACGAAACCGAACCGGCTCGCGAGGAAACCATCTCAAACTGCTGAAATTAAAGAGATTGACGAGGCAGCCCATGACTCATCAAACCTTGCTTGCCCCTATTTCGGCGCGATCCAGCTCATTGACAAACGAAACAATCGAGTATGAGCTGTGAATATGGATCACAACCCGACACCTCTGCCGCCGCTCGACACGATCCGTGCTTTCGACACGGCGGCGCGCACCGGCAGCTTCTCCGCCACGGCGGAAACCTTGAACCTCACCCATGGCGCCATCAGCCGGCAGATCGCCAAGCTCGAGCGCTGGTTCGGCCACCGCCTCTTCGATCGCCAGGCGAGAGGCGTCGCCCTGACGCCGGAAGGCCAGCGCCTGTTCCTGCGCACGACCGAAGCCTTGTCGATCATCGCCGATGGATCGGACCGCTGGATCGAGGCGCGGGGATCTGCGGTGGTGCGGCTCACCTCGATCCCCTCGATCAGCGGCCTTTGGCTGATGCAGCGGCTGGCGGCTTTCGAAGGCGGCGACCCGCCCTTGCGCATCGAGCTCAGCGTGGAACATCGCCATGTCGACCTCGAGAGCGAAGGCGGCGATCTCGCTTTCCGCTGCGGTCGCGGGCGCATCCCCCATCGCATCTCGGTGCAGCTCTTCGAGGAGCTGTGCTATCCGATCGCCGCGCCGAGGCTGGCTCATCGCATCGGTCAAGGTGCCCCGGAGAGGTTGTTGGAATTCCCGCTGATCCACGATTCCGATGCCTCGGCCTGGCGCGCCTGGTTCGCCAGCCGGGATATCGATTACCGGCCGCGCCCGCAGGACCGCCGCTTCGAGGACTACAATCTCGTTCTCGATGCCGCCGCCCACGGTCTTGGCATCGCGCTGGCGCGCCCGCCGATGATCGAGGGTTCGCATCACCAGAACCGGGTCATCGCCGTCGACGCCCATCGCGTGAAGAACCCGGTGTCCTATTGGCTTGACCGTCCGGCCCGGAAGCCCCGACCCGCCGCGATCGTGCTGGCGCGCCGCATTATGGCGGAAGCTGGCGTTGCGCCAGAGGAAGCCGAAGCCTTTGTCGCGGCCGAAACGTGAGGATCGAAGAAAAATGGCAGTGAGCAGAGGCGGTTGAACGCCCCTGCTCACTTGCGATGAGAGAACCTATGCCGCCGTTCTTTCACGTTTCACATCAGGCGGAGTCGCTTCCTCGGTGAGCTGCTTGATCACCTCTTCGAGCTTGAGCGACTGCTGCGCCTGAGAACCGAGCCGGCGCACATTGAGCGTGCCCTCTTCCATCTCGCGCTTGCCGGCGACGAGGATGACCGGGACCTTCGCCACCGAGTGCTCACGGACCTTGTAGTTGATCTTCTCGTTGCGCAGATCGGTCTCGACCCTGAGCCCTGCCCGCGTCAGCTCGGCCGCCACCTTCCTGGCATAGTCATCGGCATCGGAGACGATGGTGGTGACGACCGCCTGCACCGGCGCCAGCCACAGCGGGAAGTGCCCGGCGAAGTTCTCGATCAGGATGCCGAGGAACCGTTCCATCGATCCGCATATGGCGCGGTGGACCATGACCGGGATCTTCTTCTGCCCGTCGGCATCGACATAGAAGGCGCCGAAGCGTTCCGGCAGGTTGAAATCGACCTGGGTGGTGCCGCATTGCCAATCCCGCCCGATTGCATCGCGCAGGGTGTATTCGAATTTAGGACCGTAAAAGGTGCCCTCGCCCGGATTGATGCCGGTCTTGATGCGCCCGCCCGATTCCTCCGCGATCCGGTCGAGCAGCCGGCGCAACACATCCTCGGCATGATCCCACAGGTCATCGCTGCCCACGCGCTTCTCCGGCCGGGTCGCCAGTTTCACGACGAACTCCGTGAAACCGAAATCCGCATAGACCGACAGAATGAGGTCGTTGATCTTGAGGCACTCCTCGGCGAGCTGGTCCTCGGTGCAGAACACATGCGCATCGTCCTGGGTAAAACCCCGGACGCGCATGAGGCCGTGCAGCGCGCCGGACGGCTCATAGCGATGAACCGCGCCGAATTCCGCAAGCCTGATGGGCAGATCGCGGTAGGACTTGAGGCCGTGCTTGAAGATCTGAATGTGCCCGGGGCAGTTCATCGGCTTGAGCGCGAAGACCCTTTGGTCCTCGGCATCATCGCCCGCCGTCTGCACCTTGAACATGTTCTCGCGATACCAGCCCCAATGTCCTGAGGTCTCCCACAGGACCTTGTCGAGGACCTGCGGCGCATTGACCTCATCATAGTCGGCCCGGAGCCTGCGGCGCATATAGGCGATGAGCGCCTGGAACAGCGTCCAGCCCTTGGGATGCCAGAAGACGACGCCCGGCCCCTCTTCCTGGAAGTGGAAGAGGTCCATCTCGCGCCCCAGGCGACGGTGATCGCGTTTTTCCGCCTCTTCGAGCGCCGTCAGATAGGTCTGCAGGTCCTTGTCATTGGCCCAGGCGGTGCCATAGATGCGGGTCAGCATCGGATTCTTGGCATCGCCACGCCAATAGGCGCCCGCCACCTTCATCAGCTTGAAGGCCGAGCCGATCTTGCCGGTCGAGGTCATATGGGGGCCGCGGCAGAGATCCACCCAGCCGCCCTGGTCGTAGAATTTGATCTCCTGGCCTTCGGGGATCGCATCGACCAGCTCGACCTTGAACAACTCGCCCCTTGACTTGAAGAATTCCTTGGCCGCTTCACGTGAAACGATTCGTTTAGAAAATGGGCGGTCGCGGGCGATGATTTCCCGCATTTTCTTCTCGATGGCCGGAAAATCTTCAGGCGTGAACGGCTGGTTGCGGAAAAAGTCATAGTAGAAGCCGTTCTCGATCACCGGACCGATGGTGACCTGGGTGCCGGGAAAGAGCTCCTGGACGGCTTCGGCCAGCACATGGGCGGTATCATGCCGGATGAGCTCGAGTGCTTCGGCATCGTCCCTGATGATGATTCGCACCTTTGCATCCGCCGTGATCGGATCGGCGAGGTCGGTCAAGACCCCGTCCTTCATCAGGGCGACGGCTTTCTTCTCGAGCGATTTGGAAATCGAGGCGGCGAGTTGGGCGCCGCTCAGTCCCGCTTGCACCTGGCGCACCGCGCCGTCGGGAAAGGTCAGATTGATCATGATCTTACTCCTGCTCACTCCTGCATACGCAGCAGGTAAGCTTCATTTGTTGCGGGCCCGCTTATGGCAGCGCCGGCCCATTCGGTCAACCGTGGACGGATGATCAGAAAACAGAACGAATACAGGTCACTAACTTCCCATTAACCTTAACAAGTCATCATCCCTGTCCGAACTGCAAGGCAACTCAGGGGTGACTTATGACTAAATTTCTTCTCCGCCTTACTCTGTGCACGGCGGCTCTCGCCGCGGTGACCACGACCGTGGCCAATGCCGCCGACTATGAGCCGCCACCGCCGCCGGCCGACTTCTGGACCGGCCCCTATATTGGCGGCTTCATTATGGGCGTCGGCGTCGAGAGCCACTATGATTCGGAATGCAACGACCCGAACGAATGCGCCTTCGACCCGGAAATGAGCGGCATGACCTGGGGCGGCGGCGTCCTCGCCGGCTTCAACTTCGAGCTTGGCGACGGTTTCCTCCTCGGCGTCGAAGGCGACTGGGGCTGGGCCGGCAAGATCGACAATGACGATCCGATCGAAGCGACCGAAATGAAGATCAAGGACATCGCCACGCTGCGCGCCCGCGCCGGCTACATCTTCAACGACGACACTCTCTTCTATGCCACCGGCGGTGCGGCCTGGGTACGCACGACATTTGGCGGCGAGGTCGGCGATCCGAACAATCCGGATCGGCCCTTCATCGACGACACCCAATGGACGTCGGGCTGGACGATCGGCGGCGGCATCGAGCATGCCTTCAACGAGGCCCTGCATGCCCGCCTCGAATATCTCTATATCGACCTCAACGACGAAGAATATGACCTGGATGTCGGCACGGTTAATCTCAACTTCGAAGGCATCCATTTGGTCCGGGCCGGCCTGACCTACAACTTCGGCAATCTCTTCTGAGCGAAGACCAGGTCGGCTGACAGTCGACTCGAGTAATTCCTGGTAAGTTGTTTACCTGCCTGCAGTATGGAGGCGCCGGTTCCCTTTCGCCGGCGCCTTCATTTTTGCCGCCAAGGAACATGACGCCAGGCACGCCAATCGGCGCGCGGGAATTTCTCGGGAACCGGGTCGAACCCCTCCCCTCCCCAGGGATGACAGCGTGAAACGCGCGCAAGGCCGAGCCAGAAACCGGCCCAGGCACCATGGCGCCTGATCGCTTCCGCCGCGTAGTCCGAGCAGGTCGGCAGATAGCGGCAACGCCGGCCGAGGACCGCGGAGACCGTCAGTTGATAAAGGCGGATGACTCCCAGGAGGACCAGCCCCACCGGTCCCGCCCTCTGTCGCTTTTCCGTTTCATCATGACGTTCGCACATCTGGTTTGATCTTCAAGCCGCGTAGAGTTGCGCCCATGACCTCCGGAGATAGGCATGCCTGACGCAAAGCCCAATATCCTGTTCATCATGGCCGATCAGCTAGCGTCGCGCTACCTCAGGGCCTATGGCCACCCTTTGGTGAAGACGCCGCATCTCGACCGTCTGGCGGCGGAAGGCATCGTGTTCGAGAACGCCTATACGCCAAGTCCGCTCTGTGCCCCCGCGCGCGCGGCGGTCATGAACGGACTGCTCCCCTCGCGCACCGGCGTCTATGACAATGCCGCCGAATTCCCCTCCTCCATTCCAACCTGGGCGCATTATCTGCGGCTCGAAGGCTATCGCACCTGCCTGTCGGGCAAGATGCATTTCGTCGGCCCCGATCAGCTTCACGGCCTCGAGGAGCGCCTGACCACCGATATCTATCCGGCGGATTTTGGCTGGACGCCCGACTGGCGGCTGAAGCAGGAACGCATCGACTGGTGGTACCACAACATGACCTCGGTGCTGCAGCCGGGCATTGCCGAGATCACCAATCAGCTCGAATATGACGACGAGGCGGCATTTCTCAGCATCCGCAAGATTTATGACTATGCCCGCTATGAGGCCGGAACGCCCTTCTGTCTGATGGTCTCGTTCACTCACCCGCATGATCCCTATGCGGCACGGGCAAAGTTCTGGAACCTGTATCGCGACGAGGACATCGACCTTCCCTCCTTCACGACGACGCCCAACGATCTCGACCCGCACAGCCGTCGCCTCCATGACATGTCGGCGATGGATGATTATGTAGTGACCGAGAAGGACATACGCGCCGCGCGCCACGGCTATTACGCTAACATCTCCTATGTCGACGACCTGATCGGCAAGCTCATGGCGGCGCTCGACGCGACCGGCCAATTGGACGATACGATCATCGTCTTCACCTCGGACCATGGCGATTTCCTCGGCGAGCGCGGCCTCTGGTACAAGATGTCGTTCCTCGAGCCCTCGGCCCATGTGCCGCTGATCGTCTGGGCGCCGCAGCGCTTAGCATCGCGCCGGATCGGCGAGCCGGTGACGCTCACCGACATTCTGCCGACCTTCGTCGATCTCGCCAGCGGCGGCAAAGCCCGTCTCGCCCGCAAGGTCGACGGCCGGAGCCTCCATCCCTTGCTCAAGGGGGCGAGCGAGACGGCGGAGGCAACCGCCTGGGGCGAATATCTGGCGGAAGGAGCCGTGGCGCCGCTTTACATGCTGAGACGGGGCCAATGGAAATTCATCCACACGCCGGTCGATCCCGACCAGCTCTTCGATCTCGCCGCCGATCCGGATGAGCGCCGGAACCTCGCCGATGATCCCCTGCACTGCGCCCATGCGCAGTCATTCCGCCGCGAAGTCGAAAGCGCCTTCGATATTCCGCGCATCACGCAAGAAGTGCTCGAAAGCCAGCAGGCCCGCCTCATGATGTTCGAGGCCCTGCGGCGTGGCGCGCATTTCCCGTGGGATTTTCAGCCGCTGCGCGATGCCTCCGAGCAATATACCCGCAACCACATGTCGGTGACCGATCGCGACCTCAAGAGCCGCTTCCCGCCCGCCCCCGATCTGGCGGACAGGAAACGCTGATCACGCCCGGCTTCAGAAATACCAGCTCAGACCGCCGCGCACCGCGTGGAAGTCGTTCTCATATTTGTATTTGGCGCAGAATTCCTTCCCCATCCCGCTGAAGCTCGTGTCCTCGAGGTCGGTGTAACGGTATTCGGCCCTGAGCGTCAGATTGTCGGTAAGGGCATATTCGAGCCCGCCGCCGACGGTGATGCCGAAGGCGATTTCCGTGTCGGACTCATCGAAGCTCCCGTCGAGAAGCTTGAAGGACATGTCGACATCGGCCAGCGCCACGCCACCCGTCGCATAGATGAGCACGCGGTCCATCGCATAGCCGGCGCGTAATCTCAGCGAAGCGAGCCAGTCGAACTCCTTCTCCTGCTTCGCGAAGGGCTCGTCCGTTTCGAAGAGGACATCCGTGTCGCCGTCCATGTCGGAGAGCTCCGCATCGGCTTCGATGCCGAGGACGAGATTGCCCGACTCCAGATTGTAGCCGGCATGAAGCCCGCCGAGGACGCCTTCCGCATCGATCGACCCCTCTTCGGCCGGAAAGAGGGTGATCGGCTGGCTCGCGGCCAAGACCACTACAGATTGGTCCAATTCGGTATTGGCGTCCGATTCTCCCCAACCATAGCCCGCCTGTATGCCGATATAAGGCCCGCTCCAGTCATGCGCGGTGAAGGTCTCGATATCGGCGGCCTGCGCCGCGGACAGTGAAACCAGAAGACCGGCGCCGGCACTCACGATTCTCTTCAACATGCATATCCCCATCCGAAACCAAGGCAACCTTCATCCCCGGACCGGCGAGCTATGCCTGTCGAATCGCTACAAGTAATGGAGAGGACAATGTTTTCTGCTTCAGGAGAGCTTCAGTTTCTTGCCGCCTTTTTCACTGTTGCGCTCCCGTCCCAGACTGCGATCGCTTGGGGCCGCATCCGATGTCAGGCCGGGACCTTGGCCTTGGCCTGCGCTTCGATCTGGTTGACCGCGTCGACGACGGCATCGAAGGTGAGGAGTGTGGAGGCATGCCGGGCCTTGAAGTCGCGCACCGGCGCCAGGGCTTCGAGGTCCTGCCATTTGCCGGAAGGGGCGGGCCCTGCCTCCTTGAGCATCTCATACATCTGCGCGCGGACTTGTCGCAGCTCTTCCGGCGTCGAGCCGACGACATGGCGAGCCATGATGGAGGATGACGCCTGGCCGAGCGCGCAGGCCTTGACCTCATGGCCGAAGTCGCTCACCTGGCCGCCGGCCATCTTCACATCGACCGTCACTTTCGAGCCGCACAGCCGGGAAATCGCCGTTGCCGTTGCGTCGGGTGCGTCCAGGCGTTGCAGCCGGGGAATATCAGCCGCGAATTCAAGGATCTTGCGATTGTAGATTTCGTTGATCATGCACACATTCCTAAAGCATCGGGCCGAAAAGTGCGACGCGGTTTTCGGGTGACCCGAAGCGTAAACCAGGAATGCCGGAAACGCTGGGCAAAGCGGCGTCCGGCAAGTTTGCCCCAGAAACCCGCCCATGATATGGGAACGGCCAAATCGGAAGTCAAAGTGAGCCCTGAAATGGATGCTGTCGTCAAGAAACTCGCGCGGGAATCCGCCCTCAAGCGCCCCTCCCAGGAGGAGGCCGAGGAGGCCGTTCGCACGCTGATCGCCTGGGCCGGTGACGATCCGACCCGCCAGGGCCTGGTGGATACGCCCAAGCGGGTGGTCAAGGCTTACAAGGAATTCTTCAAAGGCTACAGCGAAGACCCGCTGCAGGCCCTGTCGCGCACCTTCGACGAGGATGAGGGCTATGACGACATCGTCATGCTGCGCGACATCGAGTTCAACTCGCATTGCGAGCACCATATCGTCCCCTTCATCGGCCGCGCCCATGTCGCCTATCTGCCCTCCCATGCGGTGGTCGGCATCTCCAAGCTGGCGCGCGTCGTCGACATCTATGCCAAGAGGCTCCAGACCCAGGAGACCATGACGGCCCAGATCGCCAAGGCCATCGACAAGGCGCTCGAGCCCAAGGGCACCGCCGTCCTCATCGAGGCGGTGCATCAGTGCATGTCGCTGCGCGGCGTGAACAAGCGCAATGTCGCGACCATCACCACCCAGTTCACCGGCGAGTTCAAATCCAATCCGGTGCTCCAGGCCCGCTTCATGGAGCTGGTGCGCGCGCCTTCGGGCGGTTTCTCGCTCTGACATGCAGAAGGGCGACGAAGAATCGACGGTCTTCGCGCCGCGCTATGACGACAACGGACTGATCCCGGCCATCGTCACCGACGCCAAGGATGGTTCCGTCGTCATGCTCGCTTACATGAATGCGGAAGCGTTGCGGCTGACGCTCGAGACCGGCGAGGCCCATTATTGGAGCCGGTCGCGCGGCGAGCTCTGGCGCAAGGGAGCGACCTCCGGCGACACGCAGAAGGTCGTCGAGGTCAGGCTCGACTGCGACCAGGATGCGGTCCTCCTGTCGGTGTCTCTCGGCGGACGCGGTGTCGCCTGCCATACCGGCCGCCATTCCTGCTTTTATCGCCGGGTGAGCCGCGGCTCACAACGTTACGAGCTTGAAATAATCTGAGATTTCCCGATCTTCCGTGCACGGTGTAAAGTCGTGCCATGAATGGGAAGGTGAGAAAGGCCATCGGGCTCGCGCTCGGTGCGGGGGCGGCGCGCGGTTGGGCTCATATTGGCGTCATTGAAAGGCTCGAGGAGCACGGCATCCACGCTGCGGCGATTACCGGCTCATCGATCGGCGCGCTTGCCGGCGGACTTCACGCCGCCGGCCGGTTGTCGGCGCTCAAGGACTTCGCCTTGGGTTTGACGCGCCGGCGCGTGCTGTCGCTAATCGACATTTCCTGGCGCGGCTCCGGCCTCATCGCCGGTGAACGGCTGGGCGGCCTTCTCGATGAAGTCGTCGGCGGCGTCACCTTCTCCGATATCCAAATCCCCTTCATCTGCATCGCGACCGAGCTCGGCACCGGACATGAATTGTGGCTGCGTTCGGGCGAATTGGCGCCGGCGATCAGAGCTTCTTATGCGCTGCCCGGTGTGTTCCGCCCGGTGCGCGTCAACGGCCACTGGCTCATCGATGGCGGCGTCGTCAATCCCGTGCCCGTCGCCGCCTGCCGGGCGCTCGGTGCGCGGATGGTGATCGCCGTCAATCTCGGGCCCGAGACGGCGGCGGGCATCGCCATCCAGAATCCGCCGGACATCGCCGCGAGCGACAAGGGTGCGTCGGCGCCGAGCCTCACTTCGGTGATCGCCGCCGCCTTCAACATCACCCAGGACCGGTTGGCACGCTCGCGCCTCGCCGGCGATCCGCCCGACATATCGATCATGCCGCGCACCAACGGCATGAGCCTGTTCGAATTCGACAAGGCGGAGAAGGCAATCGCGGCCGGCCGCGAGGCCGTCGACCGCGCCATGCCCGACATCGAGCGCGCCATCGCGGTGCTGTGATATCGCCGGTTTCGATCTGTTGTAGCACTGCCGAGACGAAGCGCCGTCTAGCCCGATGAGGCGATGTAGCTCTTCATCTCCTCGGCTTCGCGTTCGATCTCCTCGATCCGGTTCTTGACCACATCGCCGATCGAGATCATGCCGCCGAGCTTGCCGCCGTCGACCACCGGCAGATGACGGACACGATGCTCGGTCATCAGCGACATGAGCTCGGCCTCGGTGTCGCGCGGCGTGCACGTCCTGACGGATGCCGTCATGAACTCCCTGACCGGCTTGTCGAGCGCCTTCGGCCCGCCCAGCGCCACGGCGCGCACGATATCGCGCTCGGAGACGATCCCGCCGATGCGCCCCTGCGCATCGACGATGACGACGGCGCCGATTTTCTTGGCGGCGAGTGTCTGCGCCACGGCAAGCACAGTGTCGCCTGGCTGTGCGGTGATCACGGCGCGGCCCTTGGCGGTGAGAATTTGCGCAACGGTCATGCACACCTCCTTCTTCGCTGGCCGCTATTGTAACACGAAGTCAGCGCCTCTGCACCCCTTCTCGGCTGATGACGAAATAGCTGAGGAGACCCGCAGCGAAGCCCCCGAGATGCGCTTCCCAGGCGATGCGTCCGCCATCGGCGAAACCGGGCAATCCCTGGACGCCGGTGAGCAGCGTCATGGCGAGGAAGATGAGCATGAAGATGAGGGCGCGCCGGTCGCGCAGGAACTCGCCGAAGGTCAGCGGCGCGCCGGGCCTGCCGAACATGACGGGAATGGCGGCGGCGAGAAGCCCGGACACGGCAGCCGATGCGCCGACCACGATGATGTCCGCGCCCCAGAATGTGGCGAGCATGGCGAGAGCGCCGCCGAGCGTCGATATGAGTGTGATGGCGAGGAAGCGCAGGGCTCCGAATTGCCGCGCGACCGGCGTGCCGAAGATCAGGAGCCACAGCGAATTGAACAGCACATGCGCCCAGCCGTCATGCAGGAAGCCATAAGTGATGACGCTCCAATATTGCGATCCCTCGATCATCGCGATGCGGGCAATGCCGTCGAAGCGCGCCGGAATGAGCGCGAACGCGTAAAGCGACCAGATCTCCCAGTCCTGCCCGCCGATCTGGATCAGCGCATGGATGCCGACGAGGATGGCGATGACAGCGAGCACCACGGGCGGGGCGTTAACCATGGCGCCGCCGCGTGACCGTCCCTCCGGCGGGCTGAATTGGCCGCCGTTTCTTTCCTTAAGGTCTGGCACGGTTGCTGCACGCTCCCCTTCGATTGTCCACTCTTGACACAACTGCTCACAAGTGCGGTGCCTTATGACGACCACTGATACCATCCAGGCCACGGCAACCCCAGAGGAAATGCTCCATCCGGGAAGCCGCGCCCTGTTTCGCTATTGGGAGGCGATTCGCGGCGAAATGTCGGCGCCGCCGCGCGATTGGCTGGATCTCAGGAAGATCCGCAGCCTCGTCCCCTTCCTGTTCATGATCGAGCGCAAGCCCGGCAAGGCCTATGTCTGGCGTCTCGCCGGCACGCGCGTATGTGAATTGTGGGGCATGGAGCTCACCGGCAAGCCGGCGCTCGCGCAAGGCGAGAGATTCGAGCGCGAGACCGTGGCACGCCTCCTCGACGGCGTCATCGATACGCATCAGCCCTTCGTGCTGCGCTTCCGCTTGAACTCCGCTTTGGGACTGAATGTGGCCGCGGAATTCGTCGGCCTCCCTTTGCGCGCCCGCAACGGCGCCGCAACCTATGTCTTCGGCGTCGTCATGCCGTTCCGGGATGTCAGCCGGCCGCGCCATGACCAGGTGACGGGCTTCGAGCTCTCCGCCGCCCGCACCATCTGGACCGAGCCCGTGCCCGGTGCGTCGAACACATTCGCAAAAAATTCGCAGCAGGCCTTCCAGATCATTAATGGCGGGCGCAGCTAGCGTTGGCGTCCGCGCCGGAATTGACCCTTCCTTAACCAGTTATTTTTAGACCTTCGCTAGATTGCCGATGCTACGATCTCACCTCAAGGAAAGCATCGGTGAACGAGGGGCAATACCGGCCGTGACGGCAAAAATCGCGACGGGTGAGGATATTTCGTCAACCGAAAGGGTGGCGGGACCGACGATCATGTTCGGTCGCTTCATGCTGCCCGATCTGAGCGAGCATCCCTGCCAGGTCAGCGAGTTGACGCCGGACGGCGCCGTCTTCATCACCACGACGGTGCCGGAAAAGGACGCGCAGATCGTCGCCTATCTCGATGACATCGGGCGCGTGGAAGGCCTGAGCGGCGAAGTCCTTCCCGGCGGTTTCCGCATCGTCTTTTCTCATACCGGTCAGCGCAGAGAACGCTTCGCTTCGAGGCTTTCCGGCCGCTCGGCCAAGAACACGACGGCCGGCACCGACTTGCGCCGCCACTCCCGCCACGCGCCGAGCGACGGCCAGTCCTACATCACCTTGCCGGACGGCCGGGTCTATCCGTGCGAGGTCATCGACATTTCTCTGTCGGGTGCAGCCGTCAAGGTCGACGTCATGCCGAGCCTCGGCACCTATCTCATGCTCGGCAAGATGCGCGGGCGCATCGTGCGCTATGTGGACTCTGGCATCGCCATCGAGTTCCTCAAGCCGCTCAACACCACTCAGCTTTCGACCCAGATCCGCTGAACGGCAGGGCTTCCGGCCCGTTCGCTTTGCGCGTTGCGCGCGCCGACGCGCCCGATGGTTAATAGTCATCATTTGCAGCCTTTCCAATTTGTTATTGTTTTTCAGAGAGTTGCGCGAATAAACTGAACGCGATCTCAAAGCCTTGCCGCTAGTCTGACGCCCAACGATAAGGGGAATGGACGTCAAACAATGACTATCTTGGCAAGACTCGGGGGAGTTGCGCTCGGATTGGTCTGCATGATCGGCACGGCGCAAGCCGTCGAAGCAGACTTCGCCCGGGCAGTTACCGCAACCGAACAATTTGCGACCGTCTACGGCAAGGCCCTGCCGCCGATCGGCTATGTGGAAATGTGCGCGCGCGAGCCGAAAGAGTGCCAGGCGCTGGGCGCCAGGAAGACGCGCCTTGCGCTGACGCCGGAGCGCTGGAACCTGGTCTATCAGGTGAATGCCTTCGTGAACGGCAAGATCGCGCCGGTGAGCGATGACGAGCTCTATGGGAAGCCGGAATACTGGACCTTCCCGACCGATGCCGGCGACTGCGAGGATTATCTGCTGCTCAAGAAGCGCTACCTCGAAGGTTTGGGCTTCCCGTCCGCCGCACTCCTGATCACCGTCGTTCTCGATGAGAAGATGCAAGGACATGCCGTACTGACGGTCACCACCGACAAGGGCGATTTCGTTCTCGACAATCGCCGCAACGACGTCATGCGCTGGAACGACACCGGCTACACCTTCCTGAAACGTCAGTCGGCGGAGGACCCGCGGCAATGGGTGTCGCTCACCAAGAAGGCGCCGGCGCATAATGGCACCGTCTCGGCGGGCAGCGCGAAATAACAAACGGATGACATTTGGGAGCTACGGCCCGGTCGGCGTCCCCCTCCCCATCCCCCACCAGACCGGGTCTAGAGGAGCCGGCTCAGCCCCACCCTGAGCCGGCTCCGACTTACTTGTGGCCGGGCCTGACCCGGCCATCCGGCAGATAAGATTATTCAGGCGAGTGCTCGCGCATGCCGGCGGCGAAGCGCCGCCAGTTCTTCACATAGTTCTTCGCCGAGCGGGTCAGCGCTTCAGCCATTTCCGCCGACACTTCCCGCACGATCTTGCCGGGAGAGCCCATCACCAGCGAATTGTCCGGGATGACCTTGCCTTCCGGGATCAGCGCATGGGCGCCGATCAGGCAATTGCGCCCGATCTTGGCGTGATTGAGGATCGTCGAGCCCATGCCGATCAACGTGTTGTCGCCGATCGTGCAGCCATGCAGGATGGCCTGGTGGCCGATGGTGCAGTTGCGCCCGACCGTCAGCGGCGCCCCCATGTCGGTATGGAGCACGCAGCCATCCTGGATGTTGCTGCCTTCGCCGATATGGATGAGCTCATTGTCGCCGCGCAGCACCGCGCCGAACCAGATGCCGACATTGCGATCGAGCTTCACCTTGCCGACCACGATCGCATTGGGCGCGATCCAATAGTCGTTCTCGGGCGGAAGTTCCGGCAGGACGCCGTCGAGCGAATAGACCGTCATGCGCTTCTCTCGTCCATGGAGAACGCCGCTTATTCGAGATCGAAATCGAGGATGGCCATGTTGAAATTATAGGAGAGCTCGCCATCCTCATCGTCGCGGAAGATCACGCCGATGAACTCATCGCCGATATAGACCTCCGCCGAGTCGGTCTTTTGCGGACGCTTGCGGACCTCGATATTGGCGAGCTGGAACTTGGCCCGGAAAAATCGGGTGAGCTTCTTAATTTCTTCGGGATTCACGCGGGCATTCCTTAGCTGGGAGACTGGCCCCAAGCTCTACCCCGACCGTGAAAGGCAAGACAAGCCCTTATTCTGATCCCGCCGGCACGTCCGATTTCAGCTGGTGGTCCATGACCCGTGACGGCTCCTCGCAGCCGGCATAGCCCACGACCTTGGCCGGAACGCCGGCGACGGTGCGGTTGGGTGGCACGTCATGCAAAACGACCGAGCCCGCTGCGACCCTGGAGCAATGGCCGATCTCGATATTGCCGAGAATCTTCGCGCCGGAGCCGATGAGGACGCCATGACGGATCTTCGGATGACGGTCGCCGGTTTCCTTGCCGGTGCCGCCGAGCGTCACTTCCTGCATCAACGAGACATTGTCTTCGACGACCGCAGTCTCGCCGATCACGATGCCATGCGCATGATCGATGAAGATGCCGCGTCCGATGCGCGCCGCCGGATGGATGTCGACGGTGTAGACCACCGAGGAGCGGCTCTGCAGGTAATAGGCAAAATCGCGGCGGTCCATCTTCCACAATTGATGCGCCATGCGATGCGTCTGGATGGCCTGGAAGCCTTTGAAATAGAGAAGCGGTTCGAGATAGCGATTGCAGGCGGGATCGCGGTCATGCACGGCGACGATGTCGGCGCGCATGGCATCGCCGATCGAGGGATCGGCGTCGAGCGCATCCTGGAAGGCCTGCTGGATCAATTCGGCGGGCAGCGCATTGGCCATGCGCTGCGACAGCCGGTGCATCACGGCGTCCTCGAAACGCGGCTGGTTGAGCACCGCGCCGAAAATGAAGCCGCCGAGGCTCGGATCCTTGCGCGCCGCTTCCTGCGCTTCGTCGCGGATGCGTTCCCATACGGGATCGAGGCTGACCACGGATTGCGGATGTGTCGATTGACGCGCCATCGGGGGTTTTCTCCATTTTGAGGGCTCATCCTACGCTACCGCCCTGGAAATGGGGAGCTTTCCTTGAAATGCAACAGCATTGCGTTAACGGCAGGGCTCTGATAGCCGCCTTTTATGACCGAACTCGCCTCTCCGACCCCTCATGTGAAGGCCTGGCGCGAGGGAGCCGTCGGGCATGTCATGCTCGACCGGCCCGAACGCCGCAATGCGCTCAACCGCGACATGTGGGCCGCTTTGCCGGGGCTGATCACGACCCTCGATCGAGATCCCGACACACGGGTCCTGGTGATCAGGGGCTCCGGGGCCGAGGCTTTCGCGGCCGGCGCCGATATCGCCGAATTCTCCGTCGGGCGCGCCAATCCCGATCAGGCGAAGGAGTATGAAGCCTTGAACGGCAAGGCTTTCGCCGCCTTGCGCGACACGGCCAAACCCGTCATCGCCATGATCCAGGGCTTTTGCATTGGCGGCGGGCTTGCTCTGGCGCTCGCTGCGGATTTGCGCATCGCCGCCGACAGCGCGGTCTTCGCGCTGCCGCCGGCCCGGCTCGGCCTCGCCTATCCGATCGAGGGCCTGAGCGACCTCCTGCATGCGGTTTCGCCCGCTTTCGCCAAGGAGATGCTGTTCACCGCCCGCCGTTTCACGGCGGAAGAGGCTTTGCGGGCGGGATTGATCCATCGGGTCGTTGCCGCGGACCGCCTCGCGCAAGAGGTCGCCGACCTTTGCGCCGAAATCGCCGACAATGCGCCCTTGACGATCACGGCCTCCAAACGGGCAATCGACAGCCTGGCGGGCCGGCCGGTTCCCGACGATCCCGTGCGACTGGCTGCCCGCTGTTTCGCCAGCGAGGACTATGCCGAGGGACAGCGCGCTTTCCTCGAGAAGCGCAAGCCGCGCTTCACCGGCCGCTGATTCACGATCTCAAGACCTGACCTTAACTGATTGAATTGAAAAACTTTATCACCGCTTCCTTATGCTGGCGATCGCCCACGGCGTTCATATGATTGCGCCGCGGCAGCGCCACGCCCTGGGCCCCCGGGATCGCGTCGACCAGCGGCTGGACGCGGCCTGCGATCTCGTCGGCCTCGCCCGCCACGACCAGCACCGGCACGCTGATCTCACGGAGCTCGGCCGGGGTGATCTTCTGCCGCTCCGAGCGCATGCAGGCGGCGAGCGCCTTGAGATCGCTCTTGGTCTGCTCGGCGAAAAGCCGGAAGACCCGGGCGCCGGGATCGGTGATGGTGTCCGCCGACTGGGCCTCGAGGGCCTGGGCTATCGGTTCCGATCCGCCAAAACCCTTGATCATGTTCTCGGCCAGGCCGGCGAAGACGGCGGCTCGCACCCGTTCCGGGTGGTTTACGGTGAGGAAAGCCGCGATCCGGGCGCCCATCGAATAGCCCATGACCAGGACTTGCGGGATTCCGAGATGATCGAGGAGACGGCGCGCATCTTCCGCCATTTCCGGGGCCGGATAAGCGGCATCGTCATAGAGCTTGGTGCTCGTGCCGTGGCCGCGATTGTCGAAAGTGATGGCCTGATAGCCGGCATCATTGAGGGTCTTCACCCAGCCCGTATCCCACCAATTGACGCGGGCATTGGAAGCAAAGCCATGGATCAGGAGGACCGGTGGTCCCTCGCCTGCAACGTCATAGGAAATATCGACGATATCGGAGCGGAAACTGGCCATTTGACCTCATGCTTGGCGGGACGTGGCAAGATATGCTATTCGCCCGGCCTAACAAGGAAAAATCAGGAACATCACATGGCGTCGGGCTCTACTCCGCATTTCCAGAACAGCGCCGGCGTGCCGGCGATCGAGATCGGCACCAGGGAATTCATGTGCATCGGCGCCAAGCCGCCATACGACCATCCACATATCTTCATCGATATGGGGGATGATCAGGAAACCGTCTGCCCCTATTGCTCGACACTTTATAAATACAATCCGAAGCTTGCCGCGACGGAATCGAAGCCGGCCGACGCTCTGTGGAAAGACGAAGCCGCCTGATCTCCCGATCAGCGCTGGGTGACGGAACCCGGCACGGCTTCAGCCGCAGCCGTTTGATCGACCATTCCCTTGTCGAGCCTGCTCTGCCCCGGCAGACAGGCGGCGCAGCCTGAAAGCACCGTCAGGCAGAGAAGGGCAAGGAGGATGCGGGGAGAAATCATGCTGCCGCAAACTGACATTGGGACTTGCGATTGTCCAGCTTGATTTCAAACAGTCGAAACGGCACCTTCCCGCCCCCCATGGTCGAGATCAGAGAATATCGGGAATCCGACGCAGCCGCGATAATCGCGCTGATTCGCGAATTGCAGGCGAGCGAGGTGGTGCTCTATGAGCGCATGAAGCCCGCCGCCGATATGGGCCAGTGGTATGTCGATCTCCTCAAGAAAAAATGCGCCGAGGATGAAGGCGTCATCCTCATCGCCGAGGAGAATGGCGCGACCCTCGGCTACGCCGTGATCCTCACCCGGAGCGTCGAGGACGGCACGGGCGATGAGGTCCCTTACGACTATGCCTATGTCGTCGATCTCGTGGTGGCCGGGCAAGCGCGCCGGCGCGGCATCGGCCGGATGCTGCTCGCTGATTGCGAAAGACGCGCGCGCGATGCCGGGCGCGATGACCTGCGCATCACGGTGCTGGCCCGCAACGAAGGCGCCCATGCGCTCTATCGCGCTTTGGGTTTCGACGATCTCCTGATCGACATGCGCAAGGTCCTCACATGACGAAAGGCGACACGCTCTCCAATCTCCAGGCGCGCCGCCTGGCATTAGTCGCGCAAGGCTTTGCCGGACCGAAGCGCGACGGCACCGCCAACTGGACACGCATCGAAAGCGCCATCGCCAAGATGAACCTGTTGCAGATCGACAGCGTCAATGTGCTGGTGCGCTCGCATTATCTCCCAGTTTTCGCGCGCGCCGGTCACTACAGCCATGACACGCTCGACCAGCGCACTTTCGGCAAGCGCAAGCGCCGCTTCTTCGAATATTGGGCGCATGAGGCGAGCCTCCTGCCGCTCGACTTCTATCCGTTGCTGCGCTGGAAGATGGAGCGCGCGGCCGACGGTTCCGGCGAGCACAAATTCCTGGAAAAATTCGGCCGCGAGCAGAAGGCCTATGTCGATGAAGTGCGTAGCTTTGTGAAGGCCAACGGCCCGACCGCCGTCAGCGACCTTCCCGACCCCGGCGGGCGCACCGGCAATTGGTGGGGCTGGAACAAGGGCAAGATCGCGCTCGAATATCTCTTCCACACCGGCGAGGTGACGGCGGCGACGCGCCGCGTCTTCGAGCGCCTCTATGATCTCCCCGAACGCGTGCTTCCAGCCGATACGCTCAATGCGCCGGCTATTCCCGAAAACGAGGCGGTGCGCCGCCTGATCGATCTTTCCGCCCAGGCCATGGGGGTCGCGAGCGAAGCGGACTTGCGCGATTATTTCCGCCTGCCCGTCGATGCCTTCAAGAAAGCCCTGCCGCAGGTCATCGAGGAAGGCATTCTGCTGCCGGTCAAGGTCGAAGGCTGGACGGTCAAGGCCTATCGCCACCGCGACACCGGCGCGCCGCGCAAGGCCGGCGGTCACGCTTTGCTCTCGCCTTTCGATCCCCTGGTGTGGGAACGCACGCGCGCCGAGCGCCTGTTCGATTTCCGCTATCGCATCGAGATCTATACGCCGCAGGAGAAGCGCATCTATGGCTATTATGTGCTGCCCTTCCTCGAAGGCGACAGGCTGACGGCGCGCTTCTGCCTGAAGGCCGACCGCCAGGAAGGTGTCTTGCGGATCAATGCGTCGCATGGCGAGGACGGCATCGATGCGGTGCGCACCGCCGAGGCCGCGGCTCCCGAATTGCGCCGCATGGCCCATTGGCTGGGCCTCGGCGATGTCGCGGCGGCGGCGAAGGGTTCGCTCGCCAAGCCTTTGCGCCAGGCGCTGAAACGCGGATGATGCGGGACGACATCGTGACCGATCGGCTGGTACTGCGGCTGCTGTCGCCGGACGCGCTTGCAGCCACGGAAGCGGGGCGCATCGATGAAGCAGCACGCCTCCTCGATCTCGCGCTGCCGAGGGATGATTGGGACGAAGTCGCCTCGGTGGCGCGCCGGCGCCTCAAGCAATTGCCCGATTGTCCGCAATATCTTCCGTGGTCCATCCGCGCCATTGCGCTGCGGGGCACGCGTAAAGCGGTGGGCTATGTCAATTTCCACGATCTGCCGCAATGGCACGAGATGGCGCAGCGCGACGCCTGCGCCGAACTCGGCTATGAGATCTTCGCCGATCATCGCCGGCAAGGCTATGCCGAGGAAACGGTGCGCGCCCTTATGGCCTGGGCGCGCGAGCGCGGTGCTCGCCATTTCATCTTCTCGGTCGCACCCGACAATGCAGCATCGCAAGGTCTTGCGAGGAAGCTCGGCGCCCGCAAGATCGGCCTGCAGATCGATGAAGAGGATGGACCGGAAGACGTGCTGCTTCTCGAATGAGGGGGAACGCGTTCCGGGCTCTGGGGCGCGGGTGCCTTGGTCTCTACTTGCCCCAAGGATTTATCACGTCGAAGCCGCACGCGTGGAAGTCACTGACATTGCGGGTAGCAAGTTGGGCTCCGCGAGAGCGCGTAATGCCCGCAATCTGCGCATCGAATTGCGCGATCGGACGCCCCGATGTTCGCTTCGTTGCACTGATCTCCGCAAATTCGTCAGCGGCCAGGCTGTCGAAGGCCAGAACCTGTCCTGCCATTTCCATATCCAAGATCTTAATTGCCGCATTCCAGAGCCGATCGCGCCGCTTGCCCGCCGGCAACACGCGGATGCCATAATAAATTTCTCCGCGCGTGATGGTCGTCGTGAATACCGCGGCACGCGGTTGGTCGTTGAGCCATTGTCTCACACGCGGCTCTGGATCGGGCCGCAACATTTCCGACAGAACATTCGTGTCGAGGATAATCATTTGCCGAAGTCTATCGGCTCGCGCATGGCCTGACGGGGTGCAATTTCCAGTTCTACACCGCCTAAAGGTTCTATATGCGCACGAATCGCTTCGGCAAGCCCGCCCGTCTGTGCCGGCTCACGCGACAATGCCGTACGCAGAATGTCGCGCGCCTCATCCTCCATCGAGCGACCATGCCGCGCGGCTTGAATGCGGAGCTTTGCCTTCAATTTCTCGTCGATATCGCGAATTGTCATGCTTGCCATGGTCGATCTCATTAGTCATTGATTGCATATTAATCAATGATATCAAATGGCGCAAGGTTACAGGAATAACGGTTTTATTTCAAATAGTTACTTAATGAATGTCCGGGAAAAAATCGAAATTCGCTATGGCCTCCCACTGTTTCCAGTGGGAGGCCATGCTTGTCCGTTCGCAAGCACGATCGTCAGATCACCTTTTCGCGCACCAGTTCGTCCGTCACCTTGCGGATGGCGGCGCCCAAAGTGTCGACGATGAAATCGACTTGGGCTCGGGTGATGATGAGCGGCGGCGACAGCACGTCGAGATGGCCGATCGGCCGGACCAAGAGGCCATGCGCCTCGCACTCATTGGAGATGCGCTTGGAAATATGGGCGTCATCGGGAAGCTTCTGCTTCGTCTTCTTGTCGGCGACATATTCGACGCACATCATCAAACGTCGGCCGCGCACGTCGCCGACGATCGGCAAAGGTGCGAGTTCGGCCAGGCGCTGCTCGAGATAATCGCCGACCCGCGCGGCATTGCCGCAAAGATCCTCGCGCTCGATGATCTCGATGTTCTTCAGTCCCACCGCGCAGGCGACCGGATGGCCCGAATAGGTATAGCCATGGGTGAACCAAGCCTCGGCATCAGGCGCGCTGATCACCTCATGCACGTCATCCGAATAGATGACGGCGGAGAGCGGGATATAGCCCGAGGTGAGTCCCTTCGCGGTCACGATGATGTCGGGCACGATGCCGAATTCGGCTTCGGACGCGAACATGTGGCCGAGCCTGCCGAAAGCCGTCACCACCTCATCGGCGATGAACAATATGCCGTTCTCGCTGCACAATTTGCGCATGCGCGGCAGGTAGTTGGGGGGCGGCATGGTGACGCCGCCCGAGGCCTGCGCGGGCTCGGCGATGAAGGCGGCGATGTTGCGGGCGCCCAGCGTCTCGATCTTGCGGCGGAACTCATCGACCAGGAAATCGCTGAACTCGGCAAGGCTCATGCCGTCCGGCCGGCGATAGGGATAGGGTGCCGAGAGATGATGCACGAGATCGCCCACATAGCGGAAATGCGGCGACTGGTCGCCGTCGCGCAGGCCTACCGTCATGCCGAGATAGGTCGAGCCGTGATAGGAGTTCTTGCGCGAGACGATGTATTTGCGCTCGCTCTCGCCGCGCCGCGACTGATAATAATGGGCAAGCCTGATCGCCGTGTCGATGCCGCAGGAGCCCGACGTGGCGAAGGCGACGTGATTGAGGCCTTTGGGGGCGAGCGATGCGAGCTTGGCGGCAAGCTCGGCCGCCGGCGCATTGGTGACATCGACGAAGGTCGTCGTATAGCAGAGCTGGAGCGCCTGCTCGGCCATGGTCTCGGCGATCTCCCTGCGGCCATAGCCGGCATTGACGCACCACATGCCGCCGATGCCGTCGAAATAGCGCCGGCCTTCGGCGTCCTTGACATAGCAGCCCTCGCCTTCAACCAGGACGAGCGATCCCTCCTCCTTGAAACTGTCGAAATGCGTGTAGGGATGAAGGAAATGATCGCGGTCCTTTTGCCAAAGATCGTCCGGATTGAAGCGGTTGCTAGCCTGATGAAGCATGATTTCCCTCTCGTTTTGACTGAACGTTCATTCAATATTAAAGCGCGACAAAGGGCCATTCCTCTGTCTTTGACCACAGTAGCCCAGCCCATCACGTGTCAACAAGCGGGTTCCTGTGCGCCTGCGAGACGGATGGCTTGACGCAATGGAAGAGTGGGCCTTCCGCCGATCATCGACGACATATAATCCGTATGCGGAGTAATACGCGAAAGAGCCGCTCGAGTCCGTTTTCGGGTGGATATGACGGACCCTGGCGCCCAGATTGAGCGCATCATCGAGGAGTATTCGTCATGACCTTAAACCTGTCCGCCACGACCCACAGCACCCCCTCTCCCCTGGGCGCGCCCGATGCCGCCATGACTTTTGCTTTCGGCACGACATCCCTGGGCCAGGTCCTGGTTGCCGCCACTGAAAAAGGCGTCAGCGCCATCTTTCTCGGCAGCGATCAGGGCAGGCTCCTTGCCGATCTCATCCGGCATTTCCCGAAAGCCCGGATTTCGGAAGGCAACGATCGGCTCGCCGATACGGTTGGAAAGGTCGTCGCCTTGATCGAGGACCCGGCCAGCCCTGTGGACCTGACGCTCGATCTCCAGGGCTCCGATTTCGAGATCACGGTCTGGCAGGCCCTGCGTGCGATTCCACCTGGCAAGACGCTGAGCTATTCCGAGCTTGCCGCGCGGCTTGGCGTGACGGGGGGTGAGAAAGGTCCCGCGAAGGAAGTCGCCGACGCTTGCGCCAACAACAGGATCGCGGTTGCGGTGCCCTGCCATCGCATCCTGCGCAAGGACGGCACGATCTCGGGCTATCGCTGGGGTGTGCATAGGAAGCGCGCATTGCTCAAGCGGGAGGGCGTCCAATGACCGACGCCCTTCCCTCCTCCCTGGCGAAGCGCGTCGCGATGCGCGACTGGCCGGCGCTCGGCGCCGAGCTCGACAAGCATGGCTGCGCCCTCATCGCGAACCTGCTCACCGCCGATGAATGCCGCAAGCTCGCCGCGGCCTATCCCGACGATGAGCAATTCCGCAGCCGCGTCGTCATGAGCCGGCATGGTTTTGGCCGCGGCGAATACAAATACTTCGCCTATCCCCTGCCGCCGATGATCGCATCACTGCGCGAGGCCCTCTATGCGCCCTTGGCCCTGATCGCCAATCGCTGGAACGAGGCGTTGGGCGAGACGCCACGCTATCCGGAAGAACATGCCGCTTTCATCGCGCGCTGCCACAAGGCCGGCCAGCGCCGCCCGACCCCGCTCCTCCTGCACTATGGCGAAGGCGACTATAACTGCCTTCATCAGGACATCTATGGCGCGCTGGTCTTTCCGCTCCAGGTCGCCATCCTCCTGTCGGAGCCGGGCAAGGATTTTTCGGGCGGCGAGTTCGTCCTGACCGAGCAGCGTCCCCGGATGCAATCGCGCGCCGAGGTGCCGCCCTTGCGCCAGGGCGATGGCGTGGTCTTCCCGGTGCACCACCGGCCCGTCCAGGGCACGCGCGGCGTCTATCGGGTCAATCTGCGCCATGGCGTGAGCCGCCTGCGCTCCGGCCAGCGCCACACGCTCGGCATCATCTTCCACGATGCCGAGTAACGAGTGCGCGTATGCCTCGTTATAGTTTCCCCTTCTCCCGCGCGGAGCGTGGGAGAAGGTGGCCGACAGGCCGGATGAGGGCTCTTTCGTGCAGCATGTTCTGATCTCAACGAGTAATCGTTGCTGAGGCAAAGAGCCCTCACCCGCCCTTCTGGCACCCTCTCCCATTGCTTCGCAACGGGAGAGGGGGAAACCGGGTTAGAGTTGTCGCATTTCTATTGGCCGGCGAGATCACGCCGCACGATCTCGGCGATGCGGCGCTGCTCGGCCTCGGGCAGCGCCGGGAATTCGCGGCTGAAGAAACGCTCGAACCCGTTGGGCTGCTTCTCCGAGACGATCTCGCCTCTGATCATCTGGCTGTTGAGCGCATCGCCTCGGCGATGCGGGGCGAGATGCGCGTGCAGATGCGCGACATCGTCGCCGAAGATATAGACATAGACGATCTCGGCGGCGGTCGCCGCTTTCAGCACCCGGCTCACCTTGGCGATGGTCGCGCCGAAGCTTGCCGCTTCCGGCCCGTCGAGCTCGGCGATGTTGGCGATGTGCCGGATGGGCTCGAGATAGGCGAAGCCCAGAACTTCGGCGTCGAGCGACAAGGTCAATCGCCACAGATCGTTGCGCCACACTTCGGTGCGGCTGAGCGCCTCATCGCCCCTGATGCCCGAGCAGATGATGCAGCCTTGCGTCATTTGGGCTGGAAGAGATGCCGGCGTGCCGTGACGATCCGCTCGATCGCGGCGCAGAAACCGTCGCAATGTTCATCGCTCACCACCAGCGACAGGGCCATATAGCCGCGGCCGGCGACGTAATAGCCCTCTTCCAGGAGATCGAGATAGAGAAGCTGGCGCAGGCGCGGATCGGCCTTGCCGACGTCATCGGGCGTTCCGACCTCGCCCGACAGCGGATGCAGATTGATGAGCGATCCGATGCCGGTGGCCTTGAGCTTCACCTGATAGCGCATGAAGAGATCGTTGAGCCTGTCGCGCAAGGCATCGCCCCGCCGGTTGAGGTCGAGGCAGGCTTGCGGCGTGAAGATCTCGCTCAGCGCCGCGAACCCCGCGGTCATGGTCAGCGTGTTGTTGTTGAAGGTGCCGGCATGCGGCAGGAATTGCGGCCGGGTCGGATCGAACTGCTCCATGATGTCGCGCCTGCCGCCGAAGGCGCCGAAGGACATGCCGCCGCCGATATATTTGCCGAGCGTCTTGAGGTCGGGCGTGATGCCGAGCTTCGCGGCAAGGCCGTGGGGCGCCAGCCTCGAGGTCATCACCTCATCGAAGATGAGGATGATGCCGCGCGCTTCGCTCTCCGCGCGCAGCATCTCGAGGTAGTCAATATCGGCGGGAAGGCAGCCGGCGCCACCCATCATCGGCTCGATAATGATTGCGGCGAGACTTTCCGCATGCTCGGCAATGAGCTTCCGCGTGCCGGCGATGTCGTTGAAGGGCGCCAGCACGATATCGTAGGGCGCGTTCACCGGCATTCCGCCTGGGGTGAAATAGAGCGTGCCGCCGTGATAGCCGCCCCTGATCCCTAGGATCTTCGATCGCTTGGTGAAGCTGCGCGCGGCACCCAGCGCCATCATATTGGCCTCGGTGCCGGAATTGGTGAAGCGCACCAGGTCGAGGCCGAAGCGCCGGGTCACGGCCTTCGCGAATTGCACCTCGAGCCCATGATGGGCGCCGATATTGATGCCCATCGTCAAGGCATCGCCGACGGCACTCGCGATGCGCGGATGCGAATGGCCGTAAAGGCCGGCGGAATATTCGCCGAGGAGATCGACATAGGAATGCCCGTCGACATCGGTGAGGACCGCCCCGTCCGCCTTGGCGATGCGGATCGGAATGGGGGCGGTGAAGAGCACTGTGCGCGTATTGCCGCCCGGCATCACGGTTTTCGCCTCATCCTGCAGCGCCCGCGTCTTCGGCCGCGCCGCGAGGAAGCGCTCGGACGCTTTGGCAAGGGCTGCATCGATGTCATCGATCAGAGGCGCATTCATCCCGAACTCCGTCAGATATATGCGCCGAATCATGCCTCAGCCGGCAAGGTTGCGCAATGTTTCAGCCATGCGCCGCGTACAACCTTGCATGGCGGCATCGCGCCGAAGCAACGATAGCGGCGGCGGGCGGAAACCGCTAGTTTGACCGCATCATGGAGGGGGCCCAGGACAAAATCGCAATAGCGGACGCTTTCCCGCGTCGGGCCCCAGATTTCGCAGGCCAGAGCTGGACGGGGAACTTCGTCGCGACATTGCAACTCGCCTGGCCCATGGTCCTGACCAACATGGCCCAGACCGCGATGATCGTCACCGATGTGCTGTTCATCGGCCGGCTTGGAGCGCAGGCTCTGGCCGCAAGCTCGCTCGCGGTAAACCTCTATCACACCTTCACCTTCTTCGCCTTCGGCCTCGTAAGCGCGGTCGCACCGATGGTGGCGCGCGAAAAGGGCGCGCGCCGGCATGAGGTGCGCGAGATCAGGCGCATCGTGCGCCAGGGCCTGTGGAGCGCGGTCGCCGTCTCGATCCCGGCGATCCTGCTGCTCTGGCATGGCGACAAATTCCTGATCGCCATTGGCCAGGATCCGGCGCTCACGGCGGAAGCCGCCCGCTATCTGCGCGCCCTTGTGTGGGCGCTGCCGTCCTTTCTCGGTTACGTGGTCTTGCGCTTCTTCATCTCAGGCTTGGAGCGCCCGCAATGGGCCTTCATCATCGCCATTGCCGGGATCGCGTTCAATGCGCTCGGCAACTGGCTGCTCATCTTCGGCAATTGGGGGTTTCCTGAGCTCGGCATTGCCGGCTCAGGGATTGCCAGCGCCATCACCACCTTTCTCATGTTCGCGGGGTTGGCCGCGGTCGTCACGCTCGACCGGCGCTTCCGCCGCTATCATGTGCTGGGCCGCTTCTGGCAGGCCGACTGGTCGCGCTTCAAGGCGATCTGGGCGCTGGGCCTGCCCATCGGCGCGATCATCGCCTTCGAGACCACGGCCTTCAATGCCGCCGCTTTCCTCATGGGCTGGCTCGGCGAGGCGGAGCTTGCCGCGCATGCCATCGCCATCCAGGTCGTGGCCATCGCCTTCATGACGCCCTTGGGGATGGCCCAGGCGGCGACGGTGCGGGTCGGCCTTGCCTTTGGCGCGAGCGACCCGTTGGCCGCCACGCGGGCGGGCTGGAGCGCCTTCATCCTCGGCACCGGCTTCATGGTCGTCACCGCGACGCTGATGCTCGCCATTCCGCACGTCCTCATCGGCCTCTTCCTCGACATCCGCCTGGACGGCAATCTGCCGGTGCTGGCGCTGGCCACGTCGTTCCTCATCGTCGCGGCGGTCTTCCAGATCTTCGATGGCGCGCAGGTTCTGGCCGCCGGCATGCTGCGCGGGCTGCATGACACGCGCATCCCGATGCTCTATGCCGCCATGGGCTATTGGGGCATCGGCCTGCCGCTCAGCTATTATCTGTCGCAGTTCACCGATTTGCGCGGAACGGGCGTGTGGATCGGCCTCGCCGCCGGCCTTGCCGCGGTGAGCGCGCTGATGGTGCCGCGCTGGATGCGGCGCGAGACGCTCGGCCTCGTCCCTCGCCCCATGCTATGAACCCCTGACATAAAGCGGTTTCCCGTTTCGGGAGGTCGCGCTAGAAGGTCGGCCCAGGCCCCCTTGGCGGAATTGGTAGACGCACAGGACTTAAAATCCTGAGCCCACAAGGCGTCCCGGTTCGATCCCGGGAGGGGGCACCACCTTGATATTTCGAAAGAAAAGCCCAGCTGTTGATGCCTAGCCTTTTGCTGTTGGGGGCAGAGTTGGAAGCTATTTCTTCGCACCGACGAGCTTCAGTGCACCTTCCATGCGCACGGCCTTCTGGCGCTGGTATTCGGCCGAGGCTGATTCATGGTGGCCGTAGGTGGCGAGGACCATCTCAGGAGACATGCCCGCGATTTCAGCCGCCTTGAACACGCCCCTGCCCTCCCATAGCGCCCATGTCACGCAAGTGTGCCGAAGCGTGTGCGGCGTCACATCGCTGCTTCGCCGCAGCTTGCCGCCGACCATCTTGTCGGCATGGAGCCCGGCCGCTTGGATCACTCGGGACCAAGGGGTGCGGGTTCGTATCCCATCCCAATCGCCGCGCATCTTGCCGCTGATGACATTGGCAAGGCCAGCCTTGCGGTCAGCTGCCTCCCAGCGACGGCAGAAGGACAGGAGCTTCGGCTCCAGTTGACAAGGCGGCCTGCGTTCGGCTGGAGCCCCTATGCGCCAACGCCAGTGCGCAATGGCCCAGGGCTCCATCGGTGAGGAAAACTGCCCCAACCTCACCGTGCAGGCAGTTCGCTGTACAAATCTCTTACGGCAAATACGACATTTTGCAGAGGATGCTTGTCGCAAAACGCCCTGATGTGTTGCTTCTGCTGTTCAAGTCGCCACCCACGTAGATTCTTCCGGCTGAACACTGCAGAGTCGTTTAAGCCCGTCATGTAACCTTGAGCCCACGCAAAATAATAGGTCTCAGTGTCTTTTGGGTTCTGCTGGTACAACTGTGCAAACTCAGCGCACGGCACCCATCCGGCACCGGCAATAGTTCCAACTTCCTCTTGTGCCAAACATTGAGCGCTTCCGATGGCCGCGAAAACTCCTATCAGAACCAATCGCATTACCCACCCTCCCGCATGGCGATTTGTCTTTCCCTATCTATCAATACTCAGCCTCCCTTGGAATATCCCCGAATAAGGTCGGGATAGGCCTTCGCCCGCTGGCTCAGCCTCGCGGTGGCGGCCTCACGGCTCCGGGGCGCTGTCTGAAAGGGTCAGGGCAGATGGCCGCCACGGCTCATCCTAGGGCCGTGCAGGCTAATAAGGTCTGGCTTGATGTTTCAGGAGTGCGTCAGGCCCAGCCTTACGCTTTCGGACGGCTGAACTCAAACGCCAGCATCAGGCGGCTCTTGTCGAAATCCCTCCGGAATGGAGTTGGCGGATACTGGCGCAGGCCCAAGCGCACTTGTGTAACGTAGTAGCTCTTGTGCTTGTAGCGCACTTTGCTTGTCGGACTCGTGCCCGGTCAGCATGGTGCGAAGCTCACTCAATAGCAGGCCTTCGATCTCGGAAAGCAGATGGGGACCAGCGGCAAAGCCGAACTTTTCGATAAATGCCTTTCGATGCGGCAGGACCGGTATCACGACATCAGCAAAGGGCTGTTCCTTCATCATTTTAGTTCCGACTCCAAATCGGATCACATGAGCTTGCACGATGGTGACGGCAATAATCATTCTGTACGCATTATACAGAGCCCAAGCCTGCGGCGTGAGAAAAGGCATTTCGCTATCGGCAGCCTGATCTTGTGCAAACGTCTCCAATTGAAACGGCTTAAAAAACCGCTCGAATTTCTCCCTTACAGTATCATCCCGCTCAGTTGCTTCAGCCGCAGCCTCAAATTTAATCATGGTCATGATGTGGGCGAAGCCCGAAAACCTTCGAGCCGATATGAAAGAAGCCCAGGTTTTTTCGACGGCTTCTATTCTTCTCTTGTCCAAGGCGATATGACGACTTGTCAGGCCGGTGAGTGCCGCCCCCCGCAGGGAGTCAATTTCAGCCTGCTTTGCGCGAAGATCAGCACTAAAAGCTTCCTCGCTCTTTCTATGCTCTGAACGGATACGTTCCAGCTTTGTTTCGAGCTTCGCGTCGAAGCTCTTGGAAAGGAAGGGTACAACGAGCGTGTCTCGAAAAAAATAGAGGACAGCTAGGATACTAGCCATGGACAGGCCGGTTGAACTCAGCCACGTGACGCCTGTAGACCATAGCCAATCAGTCCAACTCATTGCTTTTTTCCCCTCTCACCGCTTGAACGCCCGCACCTTCACCGCCACCTTGCCGACCGTATGCCCGCTTTCGGCCCTAGCTTTTAATCTTTGCTGCATCGATCATGTGCAATAGTTCGTCCACAAACGCACACACCTTCAGCGCGTTCTCCCTTGTGAATTTATCGGTCAGATGGTGGTGCGTGGGATTGCGAAATGCCAGCATCAGACCGGCACCAATATGACCGATCCCTTCTTGCTCCTCAGCGCTATCGCTCACGACTAGCGCACCGGTTTGCGGAGTCTGAGGCACAGCAGCCCGAACAAGTGTCGGCCCCGTCTGAGAAGAACCCGGGTTCCATTTTCGCCGAATCCTGTCTTCCAAAACTTGCGTGGCTTGGTTTATGACTCGGTCAAAGTTGCCGGGCGCAGATAACAGGTCAGCACACCGGCTCCGTAATTCCTCGTCTCTGATCGCGTTGTACAGAGTGCCAATCTCGACGACTTCGGCACCCAAATGATAGCCTGTCTCCAGAAACCGCAGCGCTTGAATGACGCGGCCCTTTAGATGACTCACCTTTGTATAGCTTTCACTATCGTTACCCCATTGTGAGTTTGGCGGCGCTCTAAAATGGCTCATGTCCTCGTGGAGAACCTTGCCGAGTTGGTCAGCGATTGAGGTCAAGTCATCGGCATAGTGACCGTCGATGACGCTTTCGCGCATCAATGAGTTCAATGCCTCGTCTAGGCCGCGCAGACGACCGTAGATTGCCAGTAGCTTCTGTCTGTCGATTTTGCTTTCAGTCATGCCTTCCCCTTACCGTCTGAACGCTCGAACTTTCACGGTCACCTCGCCGACCGTGACCTGCTTATTCGGCATCCGCCACGCCTTCTCGGCCAACTCCTGCACGTTCAGCACGTTCGGGCCGTCTGGTGCGATCACGGTCACTTCCACCGCTCGATTCCACGGCGTGTCGCTGATCTCGATGATGTCTTTGAAGGTCGCCATAATCTATCTCACATCAGGTTTGGGAAAGTGCGCCAACTGCGAAGAGCATGATTAGGACGGTGTAGCGATAGACGAGCCAGCGCCCCAATTGCGACGCTAAGAACTGTTCAAACACTGATGGCGATATGCCTTGCTGGCGCAGATATGGCAAAAGCTCATTATCCATAAAGGTGGCGACTGAGGCGCGGTCATGCTGTCTCATTCGTACTTGGTCAACGATAACCTCTATTCGTTGACGCGGGGTGGATGTGAATAGCGTTGAACTCTCACCACCACTCAGGAACCTGAGGGTTCTCACGATCCAGCCCTGCGACTTCTTCGTCGCCCTGATGAGCATTCCCTCGTCATTGTCGTCGAAGCGTCTCGGCTGATATTTGAGCTTCGCGAAGTATCGGATCGCGTCACCGTGGACTAGCACGTCCTCAGCCTCTTCCTTGTTGCGTCCTTCGGCTGGGACAACGTCCACCAGGAAGAAGAATATCTTTCGGAGCACCCACGATAGGATCGCGATAACGATCTGCAGCGCAATCGCTCCAAGCTCGAAGAGCGCCACGGCAATTCCGAACTGGACTATTGTCGGGTAACTGAAGGTCCGAGCATACGCGAAAGCTGCGAAGAGCAGAAAAAAGGATAGAGCAATGACGGCAAGTACCAGAGGGACACGTAGCAGCCAGTAGAGCTTGTGCGCTCTGTAGTCCAGCATACCGAACAAAGCATCATCCCCGCTTGCCTGTCGCCATAGGTCTGCAGTCTGCGGCAGAAGGCCAATGAGGTGCAAGGCTGGACCTGATGGCCTCAGGCGCTCGCCATAATTCGTTCTCGGAGCATTCTTGGGGCAGAGTTGCGGGCAGAGTTGGGCTTGATCAGGCATGAACAAAGCGTGACAAACTGGACCGGTTTGCTTGAATTTTCACGGATTTCCACGCGACGCACAGGACTTAAAATCCTGAGCCCACAAGGCGTCCCGGTTCGATCCCGGGAGGGGGCACCATAGATCACGCCTCACGGCGAGAGTTGTGATATGCAGTTTGAGACCGTCTTCGACGCCGCGCAAACCGGCTACAGAACTTGGCCATTTGCAGCATTTGGGCTGATTTTCGTCGTTGTCGGTGCGCTGCTCGTCTTCGCACCACTTTTGATGCAGCCGATTCATCCCGGTGGACTGCAAGGCAGGCCCAGGGTTTATTTCAGCCGGGCTTTTCTAGGCTTTGCGATCTGCTGGACCACCATTACTTTTGCCTCGACTTTTTCCGAATACCGTTCAATTCGATATGCCTTGGCCACCGGACAGTACGAAACGGTGAAGGGCAAGGTCACAGACTTTATACCCATGCCTCATAGGGGCCACGCGATGGAGAGCTTCAGTGTGAACCACGTGAACTTCAGCTATTCGGACTTCGTCATAACAAACGGATTCAACAACACGTCTTCCCATGGCGGACCTATCCGCGAGGGGGTCGATGTCCGCATCTCACATATCGGAAACACAATCATTAAGCTTGAAGTGGCCACGAAGGCTTTGGGCCGATCAAAACCTCAATGATCTAAACCTTCGCGCCATCCTTGAATCCCCGCGACGGGGATTGGCCCACAAGCTCCGCCCTGCGAAGGCAAAAATCACGGGCTCGAATCCCGTCAGACGCCAAATTTCGCGTTATTTAACAATATATTAGACGAACGAGCGCAGGACGGCATTTGTGCCAGCTTCGCGCAGGCACGCGCGTTTGCTTTAACGGTGAAGCATCTGGAATAGTGAGGGCCTCAACCAAACGTGTTATCACCTGGAATGCCTTGGCAAGGTCTCGATAATGAAACGGGGGCGACGTGACCAAGCTTCTTGATTTTGCGCCGGGCGCGCCCGGCATTCCGGCCCGGTGGACGTCGAGCGCCAAGAGCGGCGTCGGCACGGCTCTCTCGGTCACCTCGCCGGTTTGGTTCACGCTCAGCCACGGCATTCTCAACGAGGTCTACTATCCTCGCGTGGACAGTGCCTGCATTCGCGATCTCGGCCTCCTGATCACCGGGCCCGACGGATATTTTTCCGAAGAGAAGCGCGATTGCCTGACCGTGACCAGCCATCTGGAAGACGGGGTGCCGGCGTTTCGCGTGGTCAATACATCCAGAGACGGCCGCTACCGCGTCGAGAAGACCATCCTTTCCGATCCCGTCCGGGCAACCGTGCTGCAGCGCATCACCTTCACGGTGCTTGCAGACAACGCATCGGGCTATCGCGTCTATGCCCTTGTGGCGCCGCACCTGGTCAATGCCGGGATGGAAAATTCAGGCTGGCTCGGCGATCAGCTCGGTGCGCCGATGCTCTTTGCCACGGGTCGCTCGCACTATCTCGCCGTCGGGTGCTCGTTGCCCTGGAAGGCCCGGTCGGCGGGCTTTGTCGGGCAATCCGACGGCTATCAGCAATTGCTTCGCGCCGGCGAGATCGATCCCCAATATCAGCGAGCCGATGACGGCAATATTGCCTTGACCGGCGAGATCGATTTCTCGGATGCGGCCGATACGGCGGTGCTGGCCTTGGGTTTCGGCCAGTCGGAGAGTGAGGCCGGCGCCCACGTGCTGGCGAGCTTGCGCGACGGGTTCGACGCTGCGCTTCAGGCCTATTCCGCCAACTGGCGAGCATGGCAGAAAGGCCTGCGCCCGCTCGGCCGGGGCGCCAGCGAAAAGGGCAACGCCTACCGTGTCTCGACTTCTGTCCTCGCGGCGCATCGCGCGGTGTATCGGCCGGGTGCGGTGGTCGCGAGCCTCTCCATCCCCTGGGGGGCGAGCAAGGGTGATGACGACCTGGGCGGCTACCACCTCGTCTGGCCGCGCGACCTTGTCGAGACGGCGGGAGGCTTCCTTGCCGCCGGCGACCACAAGGGAGCGCTCGCCATCCTGCAATATCTGCGCGAGGTGCAACTCCCTTCAGGTCGCTGGGCGCAAAATCTCTGGCTCGACGGCCGCCCCTATTGGCGCGGCGTGCAGATGGACGAATGCGCCTTTCCTCTCCTGCTGGCCGATCTGTTGCACCGCCACAACCATTTGACGGGCAAGCTCCTCGACGACTTCGTTCCGATGATCCGTCGCGCCGCGGGCTACATCATCGCCAACGGTCCCGCCACCAGCCAGGACCGCTGGGAAGAGGACGGCGGCTATAGTCCGTTCACGCTGGCGGTGGAGGTTGCGGGCCTGCTGGCCGCCGCCGATCTTCTCGAAGACCGCGGCGATGAGCCGGCGGCGCGGCATTTGCGGGAAACCGCCGATTGCTGGAACGAGCAGATCGAGAACTGGACTTTCGTCGGCGACCCCGGCATCTGCGCCGCTGCGGGCGTTCGGGGCTATTATGTGCGCATCGGCGGCAGCGGCGTTACCGATGTGGCGAGGGCCAACCAGGGGCAGACACCCATCCGCAACCAGGTCGTCGACAAGTCCCTGCTGCCGACATGGAATGTCGTGAGCCCGGACGCTCTGGCGCTGGTGCGGTTCGGCCTGCGCGCCCCGGACGATCCGCGCATCATCGACACCATCAAGGTCATCGATCGCACTTTGCGCGCCGACCTGCCGCAAGGCCCGCTCTGGTATCGCTACACCGGCGACGGCTATGGCGAAAATCCGGACGGTAGCCCGTTCGACGGCATCGGCCAGGGACGCCCCTGGCCGTTGCTCGCCGGTGAGCGGGCACATTACGAGCTGGCGGCCGGGCACCGCGAGGCCGCTGAAAGCCTGCTTGAGACGCTCGAGGCCTCGGCCGGGCCTGAGGGGCTGCTGCCCGAGCAGAGCTGGGACGGCCCGGACATGCCTCAGCGCGAGTTGTTCTTCGGCCGCCCCTCGGGCAGCGCCATGCCGCTGGTCTGGGCCCATGCCGAGCACATCAAGCTCTTGCGGTCCCTGGCGGATGGCGCTGTCTTCGACATGCCGCCACAGACCGTCGCGCGTTACGTTGAGCGCCGGACGCCGTCTGCGCTGCGCATCTGGCGCTTCGACAATCGGCTGGCCACCATCCCGCACGGCAAGATCCTGCGGCTGGAACTCGCCGCACGGGCAATGGTGCATTGGAGCACCGATGGCTGGACAAAGGTGTCGGATCTCACGACGCGCGCGACCGCTTTCGACACCCATGTGGCCGATCTCGACACGGCCCGGTTGGAGGTCGGACGGTCTGTGGTATTTACATTCCTGTGGCTGGACAAAGAGCACTGGGAAAATGTCGACTTCCAGGTCCGCATCATAGAGGCTTGAGACCAAAACAGGAGTTGCGATGATGCAGGAGAGGTCCGACGCCCTTGTGGTCTTCGGCGTAACCGGCGACCTGGCGCACAAGATGATCCTGCCCTCGCTCTATCAGATGGTGCGGCGGGGGCATATCAGCGAGCCGATCATCGGCGTGGCGCTCGATGACTGGGATATCGAGCGTCTGGCCGCACGCGCCCGCGACGGCATCCTCAAGCAGTTCGGCACGATCGATGAGGCTGTCTTCGCCAAGCTCAAGGGCCTGCTGCGCTATGTGAGCGGCGACTACAAGAGTGCGGCGACCTTCGAGCGACTGCGTGAAACCCTGGGCGCGGCTCACCGGCCCCTCTACTATCTCGCCATTCCGCCTTCCCTGTTCGGCACCGTGATCCAGGCCCTCAAGGCGGCCGGCATTGCGGAGGAGGCGCGGCTGATGGTCGAAAAGCCGTTCGGCCGCGATCTCGCCTCGGCGCAGGCGCTGAACCGCGTGCTGCGTGCCGTGTTCGACGAGGACGCGGTGTTCCGCATCGATCATTACCTCGGCAAGGAGGCGGTGCAGAACCTGATCTATTTCCGCTTCGCCAATGCCTTTCTCGAGCCGGTATGGAACCGCACCTATGTGGAAAGCGTGCAGATCACCATGGCCGAAGACTTCGGCATTGCCGGGCGCGGCAAATTCTATGACGAAGTCGGCTGCATTCGCGATGTGATCCAGAACCATCTGATCAACGTGCTGCTGCTGCTCGCGATGGAGCCACCGGTCAGCAGCGGGCCCGAGGACCTGAGCGATGAGAAGGTGCAGATCCTCAAATCCATCCGTCCGCTTTCCGGGAAGGACCTGGTTCGCGGTCAGTTCCAGGGTTATGACAAAGAGCCGGGCGTCGCGCCTGCATCCACCGTCGAGACTTTTGCCGCCGTCCGCCTCTTCGTCGACACTTGGCGATGGAAGGATGTGCCGTTCTATATCCGCGCCGGCAAGTTCTTGCCGGTGCGGGCCACCGAGGTCGTGGTGCGCTTCCGCCGGCCGCCTGTCGCCCTGTTCGACGAGGTTTCGGCCGCCGACGGCAACTATCTGCGGTTCCGGGTCGGCCCGCAGGTCATGATCGGCATTGGTGCGCGCCGCAAGGCTCCCGGTGAAGGCATGACCGGCGAGGATGTCGAGCTGGACGCGCTCGACGATACGACCGACGACATGATGCCCTATGAACGGCTGATCGGCGACGCCATGAACGGCAGGCGCCAGCTCTTTACCCGGGCGGACGCAGCCGAGCTCGCCTGGCGGATCGTCGATCCCGTGCTCGACCTCAAGGATCGACCTCAGCCCTACCCGCCCGGCACCTGGGGACCCGTCGATGCCATGAAGGATTTCGCGCCGCCCGGCGGCTGGGTGGATCCGAACCGTGAAGGAAGCATCCATGACCGATAAAGCGCGGATCGTGCTGGCGATCGATATCGGCGGCTCGCATGTCAAGATCATGGAGAGCTCAGGCGGCGACGAGCGCAGGGCCGTGTCGGGACCCGGCATGGATGCATCCGCCATGGCCGACGCGGTGGAGCAACTCGCCAAGGGCATGACCTATGATGTCATCGCGATGGGCTATCCGGGGCCGGTCATCCACAACCGCATCCTGTCCGAGCCGCACAATCTGGCCAAGGGCTGGGTCGGCTTTGATTTCGCCAAGCGCTTCGGGAAGCCCGTCCGCATCATCAACGATGCGCTGATGCAGGCGATCGGCAGCTATGAGGGTGGGCGCATGCTGTTTCTGGGACTGGGCACCGGCCTCGGCGCTGCCATGATCGTCGATCATGTCGCCTTGCCCATGGAACTGGCGCACCTGCCTTACCGCAAGGGACGCAGCTTCGAGGACTATCTCGGCGAAGCCAGCCTCGAAAAGCGCGGGCATGCGAAGTGGGAGAAGCACGTGTTTGCCGCCATCGCGCAACTGACGGCGGCACTGGAGCCGGACTATGTCGTGATCGGCGGCGGCAATGTCGAAAGATTGAAATCCCTGCCGCCCAATGCCCGCCGCGGCGACAACGCCAATGCGTTCAAGGGCGGCTTTGCTTTGTGGCTGGATCGCCGCCTGCACGTCTGACCTGGATGATCATACCTTCGCCCCGTCGCGGATCGGGGGCGTGAAGGCAAGCCCCATGTCCCAGGGCAGATAGATCCAGGTGTCCTGGCTCACTTCGGTGACGAAGGTGTCGACCAGCGGTCGCCCCTCGGGCTTCGCATAGACGGTGGCGAAATGCGCATGGGGCAGCATGGCGCGGACCACCCGGGCGGTGGCGCCGGTGTCGACGAGATCATCGACGATCAGGACCTGCTTGCCGCCGTCGGTCCCGGCGATGGTCTCACCGACCTTCTTCAGCACCTGGAGCTCGCCCTGCTTCTCATAGTCGTAGGAGGCGATGCAGACCGTCTCGATGACCCGGATGCCGAGCTCGCGCGCCACCACCGCCGCCGGCACGAGCCCGCCCCGGGTGATCGCCACCACGGCCGAGAACGGCCCCTCGCCATGCAGCCGCCAGGCCAGCGCCCGGGCGTCACGGTGGAACTGATCCCAGGAGACCGGAAAACTCTTCTGCCACTTCTCGTCCATCTCATCCTCCGAAAGCGCTGTTATGCCGCTTCGTCCTGGACCATGCAATTGGCACGCTCCCGCGTCATCTTTATCCGTGCACTGTCATGATACCTTCACGGGAGTCAGGCCTAAGGTCACCATAACCAGGCAGCCTGGCCGATGAACGCACTCACGAGACCGACGACCCGCTACCGCGCCATCTTCATCTCCGACATCCATATGGGGACGAGGAGAGCGCAGGTTCAATATCTCCTCGATTTCCTGCGCGTCACCGAATCCGACTGGCTCTATATCGTCGGCGACCTCGTCGACAACTGGGCCCTGGAGAAGGCCTGGTTCTGGGACCAGCTCCATAACGACCTGATCCAGAAGATCCTGCGCAAGGCGCGCAAAGGCACGAAGGTCATCTACATTCCCGGCAATCACGACGACAAGTTCCGCGACTTCCGCAATCTGCGCATGGGCCGGGTCGCGGTGCTCGAGGATGCCATCCACCATGCCGCCAACGGCAAGCGCTATCTGGTGCTGCATGGCGACAAATATGACGGCATCGTGCGCTATGCGCCGTGGCTCGCCCGCCTCGGCGACCGCGCCTATGAGATCTCGATGATGGTGAACGGCCTCGTCAACCGTGGCCGCCGCCTCTTCCGCCTGCCCTATTGGTCGCTCTCCGCCTATCTCAAATTCCGGGTCAAGAAGGCGGTCGAATTCATCTCGCATTTCGAGGACGCGGTGGTGCGCGAGGCCCGCCAGCGCGGCGCGCAAGGCGTGATTTGCGGCCACATCCACACGCCCGACAACCGCATGATCGACGACATCCACTACATGAATGACGGCGACTGGGTCGAAAGCTGCACCGCCCTCATCGAGCATCATGACGGCCGCTTCGAGATCATCGAATGGGCAAAGCTTCGCGACACCTTGCTAGAGGATGCCAATGCGGATAGTCATCGTAACGGACGCCTGGTACCCGCAAGTTAACGGCGTCGTCCGTACGCTGAGCGCCGTCGCGGGCGAACTCGCGAAAGGCGGCCATGAGGTGAAGATCATCTCGCCGGAGGGCCGATGGGCGCTGCCGGCTCCGTTCTACCCCGAGATCCCCCTGGCCCTCATCACATCGCGCGGGCTCGGCCGCGAACTGACCAAGATCGCGCCCGATGCGATCTATATCGCGACCGAAGGTCCCTTGGGCTGGGCGGCGCGGGCGCATTGCCGGCGGCATAACATCCCGTTCACCAGCGGATTTCACACGCGTTTCGCCGATTATCTGGCGCTGCGCCTGCCCCTGCCCGGTCTCGCGGCCGCCTCCTGGTCGATGCTGCGCAAATTCCATGGGGCGAGCCGCACCGTCCTGGTGCCGACCCGCAGCATCGCCAATGACCTCGAAGCGCGCGGCTTCGTCAATGTCAAAACCTGGACGCGCGGCGTCGATCACACGCTGTTCCGCCCCTATGAGCGCACCGCCCTCGATCTGCCGCGCCCGATCTCGCTCTATGTCGGGCGCCTGGCGCCGGAAAAGAACATCGAGGCCTTCCTCGCCCTCGATTTGCCCGGCACCAGGCTCGTCATCGGCGACGGACCGCAGCGGCCCGAGCTCGAAAAGCGCTTTCCCGATGCCGTGTTCTTCGGCTACCGCTTCGGCGAGGAGCTTGCCCGCATGATGGCGTCGGCCGATGTCTTCGTCTTTCCAAGCCTCACCGACACTTTCGGCCTGGTCATGCTCGAAGCCATGGCCTCAGGCACGCCGGTTGCCGCTTTCGACGTGCCGAGCCCGATCGATGTGGTTCAGGACGGCGTCACCGGCGCGCTCGACAAGCATCTGAAGCTCGCCATCCTGCGCGCGCTGACCCTCGATCGCGACAAGGTCCATCAGGGAAGCCAGCGCTTCACCTGGGAGCGTACCGCACAGATCTTCGCCGACTCGCTGGTGCCGATCGGCCGGTCATCCGCCGAGCCTGCGGGCGACGTCAGGACCAGCCTCGCACCTTTCCGCTCCTGGTAAGCTCGGCCGCCATCTGGCGCACCTCGTTCATGGCGGTCGCCAAAGCGGCCTGGTCGCGCGAGCGCAAGACCAGGTTGGTGGCGAAGCCTTGCGGGCTTTCGAAGGGATAGGACCCGATGATGACCTGAGGCGAGCGCTCCTGGATGTCCTTGAGCGGCTTCGCCACGTCGCCCTCCCCGCCTTCGATGGTGATCGTCTGCGATATGACGGGCTTGCCGCGCTCGAGCCTCGGCGCCACGTCCTCCATCATCGCATTCATGACCTTGGGAATGCCGGCCATGACGAACACATTGCCGATCTGGAAGCCCGGCGCCTTGGAGACAGGATTGGTGATGAGGCTCGCCCCCTCCGGTGTCCGCGCCATGCGCAGGCGCGCCTCGTTCGGCTCGCGCCCGATCTGCTTGAAATGGGCGAGCAGAATCTCGACCGCTTGCGGGTGATGATCGATCGGGACGCCGAAAGCTTTCGCTACGGCATCGGCGGTGATGTCGTCATGAGTGGGGCCGATGCCGCCGGTGGTGAAGACATAGGTGTAGCGCCGGCGCAGCGCGTTCACGGCAGCGACGATCTCGTCCTCGATATCGGGCACGACGCGGGCTTCCTTAAGGTCGATGCCGAGAGCGGTCAGGTAATCGGCGATGAAGCCGAGATTCTTGTCCTTGGTGCGGCCGGAGAGGATTTCGTCTCCGATCAACAGGACGGCGGCGGTGGGGGATTGATCTGCCATGACAGACTAGCTCTGCCATCGCTCAAGCGTGCTGTCAAAAAAATCACGTGGCGAGCCAGCGCTCCAGATTGGCCGCGACGAAGGCATCGTCATTGAGCTCAGGATAGAGCCGATAGACCCGGTCGATGGCCTCGGCCTGGCCGGGGCTCAGATCCTCCTTTGGGTCGATGCACCAGCGCCCGGCAAGCAGGCCCTGGCGCCGCAAGACCTCGTGGCAGCCGGCGATGACGCCATGGAAATTATTCGCCGCGTCGAAGAAGGCGGCATTGCAATCGGTGACGGCGCTGTCGAGGGCCAGCAGCTCCTTGGCGACGGCCGGCGCGCGCCGTGCGGCCTTGCATTTTGCCAGGAGCTCGACCGCAGGTCTGGTCCACACGCACCAATGGCCGAGCAGGCCGCCGGAAAACCGCGCCTCGCCCGCTTCGCTGTGGAACGGCAGGATCAGATCGAGCACGATGTGATCGTCATTGCCGGTATAGAGCGCGATGCGCCGGAGCGCGCCCGCGGCGGCGACACCCTTGATCACATCGAGCGTGGCATAGCGGTTGAAGGGCGCCACCTTGATGCCGATGACATTCTCTATACGGGCGAAACGTTCCCAGAAACGTGCCGATAGCGGCATGCCGCCGACCGCCGTCTGCAGATAGAAGCCGATGACCGGCATTTCCCTGGCGACCGCCGCGCAATGCTCGACGAGCTCGTCCTCGCTCGCGCCCTTGAGGGCCGCGAGACCGAGCAGCACCGCATGATAGCCGAGCGCTCGCGCGGTGCGGGCCTCCTCCAGCGCCTGAACCGTGCGGCCGACGGCGCCTGCGATCTTCATGACGGGCCGATTGCTCCAGGCGGCCGCCGTTTCGGCGGCGATTTCGAGGACCGGCCGATAGAGGCCGTTCTCGCGTATCGCAAACTGCGTCGTATGCACCCCGACCGCGAGCCCGCCGGCGCCGGCATCGATGTAATAGCGCGTCAGCGCCTTCTGGCGGCGCGGGTCGAGCCGGCGCTGCTGGTCGAGCGCCAGGGGATGGGCGGGAATGACCATGCCGTCGCGAAAGCCTTCGAGCAGTGCGGCGGGAATCTCTTGCCAGTTCATGTGCCTCTTCCTCAACCGAGCTCAGGACCGGCGATGGCGCGCATTTGGGTTGGATCGCCGAACGCTCGCTTTCGCCCGAGCGCCATGCGGATGAAGGCGCGTTCGACGGCAAAACCATGTCGCGTGAGCGTTTCGCGCATTTCCGTCTCTCTGTCGGGCACGTCGATGAGCACCGGTCCGGCAATGTTGGCGATCGCTTCATCGAGAAGCGTGATCGCCTGCCGCGCTGTCTCAGCCACGATCGGCCCGATCTGCGTCGCCGTGCGCCCGGCGCGCGTCAGCAGGAAGGCTCCCTCTCCAGTGCCGAGTGCCGAAGCCTGCGGGCGCGCCAGGAGATTCTTGAGGATGGCCGACCGATCGGCGCCGAAGGCCCTATGATCATGATCGATGTCGACGGTCTCGCGTGCCGAGGGCTCGCCGGTTCCCTTGCCCGATCCGCGCCAGCGCGAGATCGGTTCGACATCGTGGAAGCCGAGCGGCAGATAGATCGTCCGGCCCTGCGATGTGGCATCGAGCATGGGCACGAGGCCGCGCTCCTCGAGATAGGCGATCAGATGCCTGAGCAGCGCGGTGGCGAGCCCGCGATGGCGGTGCGTCCGGGTCACCAGCACCATGCTGATCCAGCCGAAATCGGGCGGATAAGGCAGCGCCAATCCGCTGGCGACGAGGCGGCCTTCGTCCTTGATGCCGAAACCCTTGCCCTCGGCGAGCATCATCGCCCAATCGGCGGCGACCTGATTCCATCCGGCCTCGGCGCTGAGCTTCACCGCGTCTTCGATGTCGCCGGCCTCGAGCTCGATGAGTTGGCCGATCCCGCCGCCTTCAGTAAGCCCCATCGCGAACCTCGAAGCCCGTCGGCTTGGTGAGGCTCGGCATGGCGCGGCTCACCCAGTCGGCCGTCCAATCGATCATCTGGAGCAACGGCACTTTGGGATAGCCGAAGAGCCGGAAGGCCTCGGCGGCATTGTTGAGCCACGCCGTCGGCGCTTCTTCACCGATGATCTCAGGCTTCTTGCCGAGGCGCTCGGCAAAACACTGGGCAAGCCAGCGCACCGGGATGAGCTCGGGCCCGGTGACATTGAGGGGCGCGATCGGGTCGAGCGCCTGCGCCAGCGAGCGCAGCGCCATAGCATTGGCATCGCCTTGCCAGATCACATTGACATAGCCGGTGGTGACGTCGACCGGCTTGCCGTCCCGGACCTTGACCGCGACGTCATAGAGAACGCCATAGCGCAGATCGATCGCGTAGTTCAGGCGAAACAGCCGGCCGGCCAGATGATTGCGCTCGCTCTGCCATTCGATCATGCGCTCACGCCCGACACAGCTATTGGCATACTCACCGGGCGGCGTGAGCGGATAATCCTCGGTGGCCCCACCACCAGTCGCCGACACGAAGGGATAGACGCAGCCGGTCGAGAAGGCGACGAGCCGGCAGTCCTTGAGCGCGCCCGTGACCTGCGCGGCAAGCAAAGTATTCGTCGCCCAGGTCCGCGCCGGCGCCTGCATCGCGCCGAACTTGAAGCCCGTCATCAGCACGACGTTCTTCGCCTTGGGCATCCGCTTCATCGCATCGGGATCGAGGAGGTCGGCCTTGATTGTCTCGATGCCATGCGCCTCGAGGGAGGATTGGGCGGAAGCGTCGGAGAAGCGCGCAACAGCATAGACGGCCTTGTGGGGCGCGGCGCGCCGCGCCATGCGGGCCAGCGTCGGTCCCATCTTGCCGCTGGCGCCTAGGACGAGGATGTCGCCGTCGAGACGGCCGAGATCGGCGATCACATCGTCATCGGGCCGCGACAAGATTTCCTCGAGTTCTTCGACATCCTTGATCGCGTTGGAAATCTTGTTCGTTCGCAACGGCCTGCTCTCGTTCATGCGCCCCATCCCACGCCAAATCTTGTATCAACCATTCAGTTGATCTTGGGAGGGAGCAGTCGAATTGTCAAGCAAGAGGTTGTCGATGTCACCTTGTGCGGATGGCGTTCAGCACAAAGTCGACGATATGAGCGCGCCGCTCGGCGATCGCCGCCGCGGAACCGAGAGAGCGATTGAAGATCCGGCTCAGCGTATGGACATTGGAGAAGTAGAAGAAGGCCATGCCGGCGATCGACAGATAGATGTGGAGGGGATCGAGGCCCCGGCGGAAGACGCCTTCCCTTGTCCCCCGCTCGAGCGTCTCACGCAACAGGTCGATGATCGGCCGGTTCATTTCCTCAACCTGCGAAGCGCCTTGCAGATGGCGTCCGTCATGGGCGTTCTCGTCCGCGATAAGCGCAACGAATTCGGGGTTTTGCGCCAAATAATCGAAAGAGAACTCGACCAGCCGGCGCATCGCTTCCTCGGCCGGGAAGCTCGCCAGGTGCAATTCCTGCTCGCGCTCGCGGATCTCGCGGTAGATCTGCTCGAGGACGGCGGTATAGAGCCCATCCTTGCTGCCGAAATAGTGGTAGACGAGTTGCTTGTTGATCTTCGCCCGCTGCGCGATGTCATCGACCCTCGCCCCTTCGAGCCCGCGCGCGGCAAAGGCTGCCTTGGCCGCCTCGAGCAGCGTCTCGCGCGACGTGGCGCCGAGCGCCTCCTTGCGGCGGCGCGGCTTGCTGATCATCTGTACTTCCGTCATTTTTCAACCAAACAGTTGGATATGATTGACTCCCGTTTTAACCTACCGCATGCTGGGCAGGCAAGGTCGGTCCCCGCGAAAAATCGGGCTCAATGTCGACCGCAACGAAACTGGGGAGGAAGATTTGGCTGCGCCGGTCCACGCAGGACATGTCCCGCCAAGCGAGCGGCTGCGCGATCCAGCGCTCCTCGTCATCGACATGCAGAACGACTTTGTCCGCCGCGATGCGCCGCTCGAGGTACCCGATTCACGCGCCACCATCGGGCCGATCCAGCGCCTCATCGAGGCTTTCCGGACCTGCGACAGGCCGGTGATCTACACGCGCTTCCTCTCCCGCGAGGAGCCGAACCTTCTGTGGCATTGGTCGCCGCAATGCTGGCCCGATGTCAAAAGCTGCTGGAAGGGCCATCAGCGCACCTATCCCGATATTCAAGGTGCGCGCGACTGCAGTGACGTGATCGACGAACTCAAGCCCATGGACGGCGAGATCGTCATCGACAAATACGGCTATGGCGCCTTTCACGGCACCGATCTCGACCGGCGCCTCAAGGCTGAGGCCGTGAAATCGCTGCTCGTGGCCGGCACCGTCACCCAGATCTGCATCGAGGAGACGGCTCGCGAAGCCTTCCATCACGGCTATCGCACGACGATCGTCGCTGACGCCGTATCCTCCTATGCACCCGACCTCCACGCGGCGACGCTCAAGAATTTTGCCATGAAATTCGGCTGGGTTGCCGATACCGACACGGCGCTGTCATGGCTTTAGCCTTGAGATCGGCACGATTCGATGTGGAGACGGTCGGCATCTGGGTGCTGCTGGCAGCGGCTGGCCTTGCCGCCGCCATCGCCATACCGGCCTTCCGCGATCCGGCCAATCTCGCCAACATCCTGCGCCAGGCGAGCGTGCTCGGCATCATCGCCATTGGCCAGACCTTCGTGATCGCCGCCGGCATGATCGATCTGAGCGTCGGCATGATCGCTGGCCTCGTGGTCGTGCTTTCCTGTCTCATTCTCGGCAGCGACCCGTCGCTGATGCTTGCGGTCGTGGCCCTGATGCTCGTCCTCGGCGCCGCCATCGGCCTCCTCAACGGCATCCTCGTCAACCGCCTCAATCTGCATCCGCTGATCCTGACCTTCGGCATGCTGTCCATTCTGCAAGGCGTCATCTTCACCATTACCGACCGCAGCGTCGGACGCGCCTCGCCTTTTCTGCAGTGGCTTGCCAATGGCGAGATTGCCGGCATCCCAGTCTCAGCCCTCCTGCTCCTGGTCCTGGCGGGCCTCGCCCAGCTTGTCTTCACGCGCACGCGCTTCGGCTATCACCTCGTCGCCGCGGGCGGCAATGCCGAGAGCGCAAGGCGTGCCGGCGTGAATATCCGGGCCGTGCGCCTCGCCTGCTTCGTCATCTCCGGCGCATTCGCCGGCCTCGCCGGCCTCCTCCTCGCCGGCCGCCTGGGGACCGGCTATCCGCTCGCCGGCACCGGCCTCGAGCTCGATTCCATCGTGGCGGTCGTTCTCGGCGGCACCGCTCTCGCCGGCGGCCGCGGCAGCGTCGTCCGCTCGATCGGCGGCGTGGTGGCCCTCGCCATCATCTCCAACGTGCTCAACCTCCTCGAGGTTTCGGCCTTCGTGCAGATGTTCGCCAAGGGGATGATCGTCGTCATCGCGATCCTCCTCAACCAGCCAAGGCGGGCCGAAGCATGACGGCGTTGTCGGCATATCGCACTGACGCGACCCTGCATCTGGCCGCGCGCTACGCGATCTTTGTCGTGCTGATCCTGGTCTATGGCCTGGCCATCCTGGTTTCGGAGGCTTTCCTGCAGCCTTCCTATCTTTTCAATGTCATGCGCCAGGTCGCTCCCATCGGCATCGCCGCCATCGGCGTCACCTTCGTCATGATCGTGGGCGGCGTCGATCTCTCCATCGGCGCGGTCATCTCGCTCACCTCGGTATTGTGCGCCGTGCAGATGAACGGGGACGCCGGCAATCTTCCCTTGGCCGTCATCGTCGCCTGTGCCGCCGGAATCCTCATCGGCACGCTCAACGGCTTGGCCTGCGCCTTCACGCGCGTCTCGCCCTTCATCCTGACGCTCGGCACCGGCATCGCGGTCCTCGGTCTCACCCAGATCTATTCAGGCGGCACGGCCCGCGGCATCGTCTCGCCCGGCTTCCGCGAGTTTTTCAATTACCGGATCTTCGGCACGGTGCCGGTCCTGGCTCTCGCCTTCCTCGGCCTTGCCGCCGTGGGTCTCATCCTCCAGAAAACCACGCTTTTCGGGCGCAGGCTTTATCTGATCGGTAGCAACCGCTCAGCTGCACGCCTCTCGGGTCTCCCGGTCGCCCGCACCATCGTGCTCGCTTATGCGCTTTCCGGATTCTTCGGCGCGCTGGCGGGCATTGCCCTGCTCGCACGCTCGGGCGTTTCCAACACGCTTTCGGGACAGGGGCTCGAATTCCAGGTGCTGGCCGCCATCGTGCTGGGTGGCACCACATTCGAGGGCGGCCGCGGCGGCATCGCCGGGACGGTGGCGGGCGTCCTCGTCCTCGTCATCGCCTTCAACCTCGTGAACATCAGCGGCCTGCCCTACCACATGCAGCTCGTGGTGATGGGCGTCATCATCATCCTCGCCTCGGCCGTTCATGGCGGGCTCAATGCCAGAGCCGTATAGTAGCAGAACCACAACAAGGGAGAGACGAACATGAAGATTGCCCGACGACCATTCCTCGCTTTAGGCGCTTTCGCCGCGCTCGGCCTTCTGGGGTCACCTGCCTTCGCCGACCAGGCAACTGACAAGATGCAGACGGAAAAGGCGGCGCAAGCCGCCGATACCGCCAAGTTCAAGAAGGACGGTCCCTACAAGATCGGCGTGTCGGCCGGCTATCTGTCCAATTCCTGGGTGGTCTTCGCGCTTCAGCACGTGCGCTGGGAAGCCTCCAAGCATCCGGAGATCACCGATGTCATCGTGACCGACGCCGCTTTCAATCCGGCCAAGCAGGTCGCCGATATCGAGGACCTGCTGCGCCAGAATATCAGCCTCTTGATCTATTGGCCGGTCGACGACAATGCCATTGCCGATGTCCTGAAGCGCGCGGTCGCGGCCGGCATCCCGACGGTGCAGGCGGGCGGCGGCTTCACCGACAATGAAGGCACCGTGTCCAATGCCTATATCAGCCAGTGGCAGCTCGGCGAGAAGGTGGCGCGCCAGCTGATGGCCGACCTCGGCGGCAAGGGCAAGATCGTCGCCATGCTCCCCATCGCCGGCACGACGGCGGCCGTCGACCAGCTCGACGCCCTGCAGACGGTGCTCAAGGAATTCCCCGATGTCGAGCTGGTCAGCACCGAATATGGCGACTGGAACCGCGCCAAGGCAAAGCAGATCACCGAGAACCTTCTGCAGCGCTTCCCGAAAATCGACGGCGTCTTCTCGCCGGCCGGCCAGATGTCGATCGGCGTCGCCGAGGCCTTCGACGAGGCTGGGCGCCTCACCGAAGTGATCATGTCGCCGGGCGATGAATATAATGGCTGGTTGAAATGGGTCGCTCAGCACAAGCAAGGTGGCGCCGTCACCTTCCCGACGCGCGCCGGCCAGGAGGCGGTGAAGATCGGCGTCGATATACTGAAAGGCAACGGCGTCACGCGCGGCACCGCCGTGCCCTCCGTCTACATAGCACCCGCCGATATCGGCAAATATTTCGACGAGAAGGCGCCCGATGATTGGTGGGCGAGCGAGCTGCCGGCGGATTTCCTGCCGAAGCAATGATGGACGGGGTTCAGGCACCGCTGCTGACGGTCAAGGGGCTCTCCAAGCGCTTTCCTGGTGTCGTGGCCCTTGCCGGCGTGGACCTCTCCGCCGATGCGGGTGAGGTTCACGCTCTTGTCGGCGCCAATGGCGCCGGCAAGTCGACGCTCATGAACCTCATCTCCGGCGCGCAGTCGCCCAGCGACGGCGAGATATTCATTGATGGGAAAGCGGCGCGCTTGGGCGATCCCGCCGCGGCGCAGGATCTGGGCATCGCCACCGTCTATCAGGAGTTCAGTCTCGTCCCGCAGCTTTCGGTCGCCCGCAATATCTTTCTCGGGCGCGAGCCCAAGGGCGCCCTCGGCCTCATCGATCGAAACCGGCTGCTGGCGGATACGCGAGCCCTGCTCGACCGTTTCAGCCTCAAGCTCAATGCCGAAGCCGAGGTCGGCGGCCTGAGCGTGGCCGAGCAGCAGCTGGTGGAGATCGCGCGCGCCTTGTCGCTCAGAGCGCGCATCCTGGTTCTGGATGAGCCCACCGCGGTTCTCTCGCTCGCCGAGCAGGACAATCTCTTCGCCATCATCCGCCGTCTCAAATCGCAAGGCATGCTGGTGCTCTATGTGTCGCATCATTTGCGCGAGGTGCTGGCAATCGCCGACCGTGTCAGCGTGCTGAGGGACGGCCGGAAAGTCGCGACCCGTGATGTGAAGGGGCTGACACTGCCTGAGCTCGTCGAATTGATGATCGGCCGCAGCGGCGCCTATACGCGCATGGCCGGCAGTGGTGATGGCGCGATGGACGCCTCCTCCTTCCGCATCACCTATCATGCCGACGGAAAAGAGAGCGGGCTTGCCGTGCAAGGCGGCGAGATTGTCGGCCTCGCCGGCCTGGTCGGGTCCGGCCGCACGACATTCGCAAGGGCGCTCGGCGGCAGTCGCCGTGACTCCGCCGCGGTCGAGATCGAACATGACGGCCGCAGGCTCGACATCGCATCGCCGGCCGAGGCCATAAGCCATGGCATTGTCTATCTCACCGAGGACCGCAAGCGCGATGGCCTCTTTTCGGGCCTCGACATCATCGCCAACGCGACGGCCGCGGCTCTTCCCGCTTTGCGTCGGGGTCCTTTCCGCGACGCGCGCCAGGAACGCAAGCGGGCCGGCGACATGCTCGAGCGCCTGCAGCTGGTGGCCGCGAGCCTCGATGCGCCGATCGTCAAGCTGAGCGGTGGCAACCAGCAGAAGGTGCTGATCGCCCGCGCCCTGCTCACGGCGCCGAAAATGTTGGTCTGTGATGAGCCGACGCGCGGCGTCGATGTCGGCGCCAAGGCCGAGATCCATCAGATGCTGCGCCGTCTCGCCTCGACCGGCGTCGCGATCATCGTCATCTCGTCGGAGATCGAGGAGCTTCTGGCGGTAGCCGACCGCATCGGGGTCATGCATCAGCGCCGCTTCGTCGCCGAAATGCCGGCCGAGGCCGCCGATGAAGCCAAGATCCTCTTGGCCGCATCCGGCGGGACCGTTGGCTGATATCTACGCTTTCCGCTTGAGCTCGGCGACCACGTCGGTGAGCTGGTCGAAGCCCGAATTGATGCCTTCCTCCATGCCGACGCCGACATATTCATCACGCATCGCCTTGGATTCGAAGAGCGTATGCATCACGAGCTTCGTCTTGCCGTCCCTTTCCTCGAAAGTGACGGTCATGATCATCTTCCTCGGATTGGGCTCCTCGAAGCTGTTGTCGAAGACGATCTTCTTGTTGGGAACGATCTCGAGATATTCACCGCCAAAGGGCGTATTCTGCTTGCCATCGGGGCCGGTCATGGCGAAGCGGTAACGGCCGCCGATGCGGAAATCAACGTCGCACATGGTGAGCGGGTAGCCTTTCGGACCGAACCAGCGCTTGAGATGCTCAGGTCTGCTGTAGGCTTCGAACAGGAAGCGCGCCGGCACGTCGAAGTCGCGGGTGACGACGAGCTCGCGGTCGGCGGTGGTTTCCCTGATATTCATGACGCTCTCCTTATGTTGCAATTCCTTGGCGTAGTCGCCGAGCTGGGTGAGGCTCTCTTCCCAGAAACGGCGGTAATCGCCGAACCATTGGGCGGCGCCGGCGAGCGGCGCCGGGTTGAGGCGAACTGGGCGGAACTGGGCGTTCTTCCCGCGGGTGACGAGCCCTGCCCCTTCCAGCACTTTCAGATGTTTCGAGATGGTCGGCTGCCTGAGCGCGAATGGCGCCACGAGCTCATTCACCGTGGCTTCGCCTTGGGCGAGCCGCGCCAGGATCGCCCGCCTTGTCGGGTCTGCCAAAGCCGCGAAAACGAGGTCCAGTTGAGCCATAAATAGCCGTCCATCTATATTGCTAGATATCTATATAATGCACAAAACACGCTGGTCAAGCGCCAAAACTTGCCGGTGACCCCTTTCCTCATTATGTGAGACGGTCATGACCTATGTGAAAGCGCAAGACGGCACCGAGGGCCGCACCGGCCAGATCAAGCTGCATGGCCCCGAGGGCTTCGCCGCCATGCGCAAGGCCGGCCGACTGACGGCCGAGGCGCTCGATCTCCTCGTTCCTCTCGTCCGCCCCGGCGTCACCACCGAGGCGCTCGACCGCGTCGTCGCCGAATTCTCCCGCGACAACAAGGCGGTGCCCGCCTCGCTCAACTATCGCGGCTTTCCCAAGTCCATCTGCACCTCGATCAACCATGTCGTCTGCCACGGCATTCCCAATGACAAGCCTCTGCGCGAGGGCGACATCGTCAATATCGACGTGACGCTCATCGTCGAGGACTGGCATGGCGATGCGAGCCGCATGTATCGGGTGGGCGAGGTCAACCGCAAAGCCGAGCGGTTGATGGAAGTGACCTTCGAGAGCCTGATGCGGGGCATTGGTGCCGTGAAGCCCGGCAACAAGACAGGCGATATCGGCCATGCCATCCAGGCCTATGCCGAAAGCGAGCGCTGCTCGGTGGTGCGCGATTTCTGCGGCCATGGCCTCGGCCGGGAATTCCACGACCATCCGAATATCCTGCATTACGGCCGGGCCGGCGAAGGCGTCGCCTTGAAGCCCGGCATGTTCTTCACCATCGAGCCGATGATCAATCTCGGCCGCCCGCATGTGAAGATCCTGAGCGACGGCTGGACGGCGGTCACGCGCGACCGCTCGCTCTCGGCCCAGTTCGAGCACACGATCGGCGTCACCGAAACAGGTTGCGAGATCTTCACTCTGTCGCCCAAGGGGCTCGATTACCCGCCGACCGCGCAAAGCTGACCATCGTCTCTTGTCGAAGAAGTGCGTTCATGGTATGTTCCAAGGCGCCATGAAAGCAAGAAGCTTCGATGCAACCCCTTCGCTTGACGAATTTGGGGTCGACATAGGGCGCAGCCGCACCAGGCCTGAGATCGTCGAATTGCCCTGGAGCGTTGCGCCGCGCGATGCCGGCGGTCGTCCCGATGAAGCTATGCCCGCGAAGGCTGAGAAGCTCGGGAAGCCCCATCATCTGGGTCACCGCGAGCGCCTGCGCCAGCGCTTCCGGACGAGCGGCGCCGAGGCCCTCCCCGATTACGAGCTTCTCGAGCTCCTCCTCTTCCGCGCCATTCCGCGCCGGGACACGAAGCCGCTCGCCAAGGCGCTCATCGCCCGTTTCGGCAGCTTCGCCGGGGTGCTGAGCGCATCGCCCGAAAGACTGAAGGAAGTGTCGGGCATCGGCGAAGCGGTCGTCACCGAGCTCAAGCTCGTCCATGCTTCGGGCCTGCGCCTCGCCAAGGCCGAGATCAGGCCGCGCAGTTTGCTCACCTCGTGGAACGCCGTCCTCGATTATTGCCGCGCCGCGATGGCCTTCGCCGATCGCGAGCAGTTCCGCATCCTGTTCCTCGACAAGAAGAACGGCCTCATCGCCGATGAGGTGCAAGGCGAAGGCACGGTCGATCACACGCCGGTCTATCCGCGGGAAGTGATCAAGCGCGCGCTCGAGCTCGCCGCGAGCGCCGTCATCCTCGTGCACAACCACCCTTCCGGCGATCCCACACCCTCGACCGCCGATATCGACATGACCCGCCGCCTGATCGAGGCCGGCGACAAGCTCTCCATCAAGATCCACGACCACATCATCATCGGCCGCAACGGCCATGCGAGCTTTCGAAGCCTCAAGCTGATGTGACGGGTCAAGGGAGCCGGGCGCCGAGCGGCAAATGTATGGTCAATCGATCACCGCGACTGCGTCAACTTCGATCAGGTAGCCTGGAGACATTATCGCTACCCCGACCACCACATTCGCCGGTTTGTGATCTCCAAACAGCGAAATCTGCGCTTCTTCGATGATCGGAACGTGCTCATCGCGCTTATAATCGACAATATAGATTGTGATCTTGCAAACTTGCTCAGGCCGTGCACCCGCCGCATTGAGCGCTCGGCCGAGATTGCCGAATGCCAGGCGCGCTTGCGCGGCAAAATCACCATGCCCAACGAGCTTGCCGTGTATGTCTTCGGGCTGCTGACCAGAGACGAATACCAGCTTGGATCCCGTCGCGAGGACAACCTGCGTGTACATCTCTGGAATTGGCAGATCTTCTGGGTTTATGAGTTCGAGCGACATTAAATGATCTCCTACCGGTCGAGTTTCAATATTCCTACAGATTGGCCAATTCGACGAGAGTGCGCGCAAGAACGCGAGTTCCAGCGGTCATATCATAGAGCGTGGCACTCTCTGCTTCGTTGTGGCTTACGCCGTGCCAACAGGGGATGAATATCATTCCCGCCGGGCACATCTCCGCGATATACCGCGCATCGTGCCCTGCTCCTGATGGAAGATACATATATGAGTAGTCAAGGTTTTCCACGGCCTTCAAGATCGTCTCGGGCACAATCCCTTTAAAAGCCACTGGGCTCGTGTTGCGAAGTTCACTTACCTTGACATCACATGGGCCTGCGTTATCGCGTGCAACTACCGCGATTTTATCACCCAGCAATTTCAAAGCTTCCGGCTCGGGGTGCCGAAAATCGATCGTAAATGTAGCGGATCCCGGGATAACCGCCATCGCGTTTGGAACCACATCCATCTCACCAACCGTAAAGCGAATGACATCGCTCGGGTCGTGGAAGACCTTCCGCAATTCGCTGAAAATCTGCATCGCGGCAACCAACGCGTCTTTTCTGAGCCGCTCAGGTGTGTTGCCGGCATGCCCCGCTTCCCCGGTCACTTGGACCTTGAAGCTTCGGTGACCTTGTATCGCGGTGACGATGCCAATGGTCTTGTCGCGCGCTTCGAGTTCCGGACCCTGCTCGATATGAGCTTCGACATAGTAAGCGATAGGCGATTTGAATGCCCGATGACCGACGCGGGGATGGTCTTCCATCAACTCCGCGAGCGCTTGCTTCACCGGAATGTTCCGGTTGTTTCTGATCTCCATCAGCTTCGGCAACTTGGAAGGGTTCGCGTAGGCTTGAGACCCAAGACATCCAACGCCGAATTGAGCATCGGCCTCCTCTGCTGTCCAAATCACGGCTTCGATCGGGCGTCGTGTCGCAATTCCTGCATCGTCAATTGCCTCGAGCGCTTCGAATGCCGCCAGCACCCCGTAGATGCCGTCGAATCGCCCGCCGTTTGGTTGGGTGTCGCTATGAGAACCGCTGACGACCGGGTCCAAGGTCCTTTCTGTCCCGTCCCGGCGCACGAAGATGTTTCCAAAATCGTCCATTTCTGCTCCAAATCCGCGGGCACTGGCCCAGGAGAGGAACAACCGCCGAGATTCCGCGTCCTCTTTGCTAAATGGAAGCCTATGTACGCCGCCCAGCGCAGTAGCCCCGATACTCGCCATGTCGAGGTGCCGTTGCCAGAGCCGGTCTTGATCGACGTGGCCCGCCATCATCTGAAGCGAGTTCGAATTTGCATTTCTCGACATACGCAGTTCACCCAATTACTGGCATTTCACGAGGCGCGCGACGGTTCAGCAAACTCACCCCATTCGCGCCAACGGCAATGTTTTCTTCATGCACGGACACGTATCTGCGGGTCTCGCCATCGACGTCGATGTGATAGGCCATGCTGGGTTCGATCGTCAGAACCATTCCAGGCTCAACGACTGTAGCCACGCCAGGCGCGATAGACGGGGTTTCGCACATGCGTAACCCAAGACCATGCCCCATGCGTCCAAGCTCGAACGACTCAAAGGGCAGGCCGATTGCCTCTGAAGCTTGCCGCATCGAATTCGACATTTGCTGCCAAATGTCCCCCATCGTGCGCCCAGGTTCAGTCGCCTTGATGCCGACCTCCGTTGCATTCCATACGATCTCATAAATCCGCCGGAGCTTCTCATTGAGAGGTCCGAATGCGTACTCTCGATTGAAATCACAGAAGTAGCCGTGTCGCGTGCTTCCAGTGTCGATTACAAGCACGTCGCCTTCGGAGATCCTTTTGGTTGATGGTTCCAGGTTGATGCAGGGATAACCAAGGCATTCTGCCACTCCAATCACATAAGGAGAGGTTTCAGCGCCGCGCTTCAGCAATTCATGGCGGAATGCCGTGCATGCCTCGCGTATGCTCATTCCGGCCCGCAACCGATCTGGGAGCGTTTCGTAGGCAGAAGACGCAATCTGACCAATTGCCTGGATTTTTGCCACTTCAGCCGCTGACTTCCGCATCAGCAATTCGCGCAGCAAGGGATATCCGTCGACCAATTCGGTGGTCGTTACTTCCCGCCCTAATCGGAGAAAGTCGCCAACCGGCATGGTGAGACGACTTTCGGGACCAAGTTCAGCGCCCACACGACCATAACGGCTGGGTACGCTTCTTATCGCATCGCGAAGCAAGGAAATCCCATCATCATTTGGCTGCGGCGAAATCCAAGTGCGAACGTCCCGAACCCAAGAGGTGCGCAACGCGATCTCGGTATTGCTGGTCGGAATGATAAGAATGATTTCGCCCTGAAATGGCAAGACTGCGTATCGCGGTCTCGTCAGGTTCACCCAAGTTGGGCTGTTAAATCCAGTGAAATACCTGAAGTGATCTTCGCTGGTAATCAGAATGGCATCGAGACGGTCGCGTCGCATAAGCCTTTGAGCCGCTTCAAGACGGTTCTCATATTCGACGACTTCAAAGTCAAACGCGCTCATAACTCATCCCTTTATGGCTTCTCCGACTCACCACGTGCTCACTTTGCGTCGAGCAATTTCTCGAAATCGGCAATTGTCGCTGCTTCGAATACCCGTGGCAATGCGTGCTTGGTCTGGACCATCCACCGCTGTCCGCCAGCCGTCAGAACACAGACCACCGGCCGATCACGGTCAAATCCATCAGCCTTGCAGAGCTTGGGCAAGCACGCTACCGGCAGCGCCGAGCTGGTTTCAACGTTGAGGCCTTCCTCGGCGAGCGAGGATGCCGCATTGTGGATTTCTTCTTCACTGGCGGATAGGCCAAATCCCGCGGATGTTCGGATTGCGTCCAAGGCGTCATCGCTGCTGACCGTTTCGGAGGTAGATTTCGCCGCGCTTTGAAATGGAGGCAATTCAACGGCGCTGTTGGCCCCCCGTGCAAGGGAAACTTCGATGGAGTTGGCTCTCTCCGGCTGAGTGGCTACGAGTCGAGGAAGAGCTGCTATGACACCCGCATCTCGACAATCCAGGAAGCCCTTGAATGCGCCATAGAGCCCGTTTCCTCGCGCGCATGGGAATAGCATCGCACCGGGGGCTTCTCCGAGCTGTTCAACAACTTCATAAGCGAATGAGCGATAGCCCTCCACGCCGAAAGCGTTCTGAACGGGTTTTGCCAAGAACAGGCCAATCGGAAACCAATCCGCCCGTCGCGCAGTCGTCTCAAGTGCAGCAAAGCGTAGTTCTCGCTCGGTAACGGCAATACGCGCGTTGTAGAAACTCGCCTCCGCCAGAATCCCAGCCGGCGTTCCGTGCGGCACGATCACCATGCTCTCCATTTCGAGGGCCGCGGCATAAGCTGCAACTGAAATGGCGAGATTTCCCGTCGACGAGACTACGATCTTGCGAAAGCCGAATGACCGAGCCGCGTTCGCCGACATCGCCACGAAGCGATCCTTGAACGACGCTGTTGGGTTCTGCTGCTCAAGCTTGAAATAGAGGTGGGGAATTCCCAGCCGCTTGCCGATGATGCGGGAAGGAATCAATGCCGTTCCACCTGCGCCCAGCGACAGAAATGTGCCTTTGTCCTGAACCGGCAAAAAATCAAGCCAGCGATCGAGCCCTCGTCCAACGCGCTTTGCAAAACCATCTGAATTGAGCGCAGAGTTACGCACCAGCTCAAGCAAACCTATTTTGCCATGTGTGGCGCATTCCGGGCAGCCGCGCACCATCGGGCCGACGACATAAGCCGTGCGGCAAGTTTGACACCGAAGCCGCCATTCCATTTGGCCTGTGGAAAACATCTCAATTGCTTCCTCGTTTCAAAAAATGCTCAAGGAAGGTCGTTCGCCGGTGAGAGCGCGACAATACTCCTTGTTCAGTGGTGGTTCTTAGCTGCGTTCCGGGTCGCCGTGACTTTCAATGACGCGGGCCGAGCTGCGAATGTGGGCGGCCATTGCCTCACGTGCTGCGTCCGGATCACGGCGTTCTATTGCTGAAAGAATAGCGAGATGCTCCTTCACGTCGCGTTGCGGCATTAGCGGCGTCTCTCGCATCATCCTTTCTCGATATTCTCGGACTTGCACGACCACGAGATTGATCGATTCAGCCAAGACGGGATTATGCGCAGCCGTTGCGATAGCCTTGTGGAACAAGGCATTCTGCTGAAAATAGACCCGGCCAGCTCGCACCTCGCGTTCAACGGCCTTGTGCTGCAGCTGCAGCTCTGCGAGATCTTCAGCCGTGGCGCGCCGCGCTGCAAATTCTGCCGCCTTCGTTTCAAGCGCTTCTCGAACGTCAAAAAGATCGAGTAGAGCCCGCCTGTTGAGTTGATCGACATCGACACTGCGCCGAATGGAGGCAAAAGGACTGGAGACCTGCGTGCTCACAACCGCTCCCACACCTTGGCGGTTGGTAACCAGTCCGAGAGTGACCAACCCGCGCACTGCCTCTCTCACAGTCGAACGGCCGACGGAGAAGGCTTCCATCAGCAGTCGCTCCGATGGCAGTCGCTCCCCTGGCTTGAGCCGACCTTCTCGAATCTCCGTCAAAATTTGATCGAGCACGTTTTGACTCATTGACGTGCGCGAGGGGGGCTTAAAGCGCGTCGGCTGAGGCCCAACGCCATCACTGCTTTCCAAGTGACGTTCTCCCTCCGGCAAGGGCCCAGATTGCCTTGATCGACCCACGGAAAGTCCTCCTCGTTAAAACCACCCAGATGCGCTGCGCCGAGCGAATCTAAAGCGGGGAAACCGCTGCTGTCACGCCGTGTCAAATGGAATGAACACCAAAAGCAACGCCGTGAAATTGTTATCTGCTTATCAGACATATTGGCACAATGTAAAGTGAGAAGTTCTGAAATTGGAAACCACCGTTGGTTGGACCTGCGGTCTCCTTCTTCGGTGAGGTTCCCTGCCTCTGGCGAGCGATAGTCCATAATATAATTTTATAACAACTAGTTATATAAATTCTGCGCAAAGACTTAGTTCGACTTACGCGAACTTCCGGGGGAAATTTCGTAGCCATAGCAACCCTGCCTCTTTACAAATTCATAACTTGTCTGATAAGCAGATGTCTATTAACGGGCTGGAACCCAAGACAGGAGGGAACTATGGTTTCTAGAAGAACATTTCTCGCGACTACCGCCGCTGCTGCGATGGCCGGCACTTTCAAGGCACAAGCCGCCTCTTTCGATGGCCAAACCCTGCGCGTCCAATTCTGGGGCGGCAGTGACGGGCTTGCGATCCAAAAATACATTGTCGATCCGTTTATGAAGGCAACCGGCGCCAAGGTGGTGGTTGAAGAAGGCGTGACCTCAGCGTCGATCGCCAAGGTCACGGCTCAAAAGAATGACCCGCAGATCGATGTCGCGTTCCTTGACGACGTGGGCGTCTTCGCCCTCAACCGACAGGGACTGCTTGACAAAATCGATCTGTCAAAAGTGCCGAATGCCAAGGATGTCTATCCGGCCTTCATCCTCGATGGCGGATTTGGCATCGGGTTCTGGACCTACATCACCACGATCTTGCACAATACGAAGGGTCCGGCGCCGGCGTCTTGGGACGACCTCTGGTCCCCTGCCTATCAGGGCAAAGTGCTTGTGCCCGCGATCACCGATACCCAGGCTCTGCTTCTGACCGTCATGGCTGCGCAGCTCGGCGGCGGAAGCCTTGAGAATCTCGATCCCGCCTGGCCGAGATTGAAGGCCCTGAAGCCTCAGATTTTCTCCTTCATCGAAAACCGAGCGCTCGATGCTCAGGTCCTGCAGGCGGGTCAGGCAACCGTAGCGGTCGATATTCCTACGTATTTCAAGCCATACATGTCCGGCAGTTCGGACATTGGCGTGACCACAGACTTGAAGGAGGGCTATTTCGCCATTACGGGCGCGGCTGTGCTCGTGAAGGGATCGAAAGGCGACCGCGATCTGGCCCACGCCTTCATCAATCAGGCTCTTTCGCCCGACGCGCAGGCCGGCTTTGCCACAGACGTTTGGTACGGTCCGACCAATCAAAAGACGGTCGTTTCCGATTCCGCCGCACCTTACGTGGTCCATACCCCCGAACAGCTTGCGAAGGCTATCCAGGTGCCACGTCTCGAACTGGTCAACAAGCGGCCGGAGATCGTGGAAAACTGGAACAAGATCTTTTTCAGCTGACGCTAACGACCATACATGGGATCCCACGCCATTGAAAACGCGTCTTCAGACTGACTGGCTTGCGCTCGCCCTGTTTACTCCAGGGATACTCGTTGTCGCACCGCTAGTCGGCGCTTGTTTTATGTTGGTTCGCAACAGTTTCAATGACTGGGATCCCATGCTGACGATGGTGCCTGCCTGGACGTTGAAGAACTATTTTTACATCTTCACCGATCCTGCGCAGATCAAGGCACTGATCACAACACTGAGAATTAGCCTGACGGTCACGGTGGCATGCCTTTTCATCGGCTATCCCGTTGCGGTCGCTATTTCTCGGACCGGCCGCTATCGGGGCTTGCTCATGTTTCTCCTCGTTACCCCTATGCTGACCGATGTCCTCATCCGGGCGTATGGTTGGATGGTGATTTTGGGGCCTAACGGACCGGTCAATAGCTTGATGACGGCGGCCGGGGTCTGGACCGTGCCGAAAAGGTTGATTTACACAGAACTCGCCGTGGTGCTGGAGATGATCCATGAAAATATCCCCTTCATGATCCTGCCATTGGCGGCGGTTTTGGAGAGGATCAACCCGGCCTTGAACGACGCAGCGATGAATCTCGGTGCTTCACCTGCGCGCGCCTTCTTTCATGTCACCTTGCCGCTGAGCCGACCGGGACTCATTGCGGGCACTCTGCTGGTGTTCGCCCTCTCGGCCAGTGCGTTTGTGGCACCGCTGGTCCTTGGTGGGGGCAATGTCAGCGTCATGACTACCCTGATGCAACAAACAATGCTTACGACACTCAATTGGCCGCAAGGCTCTGCGCAATCCGTTGTCCTGGTGGGGCTCGTTCTCATTCTGCTGGCGATTTACGGATGGGTGCTTTCAAAGGGAAGGCGCGTCGCATGAAGTTGCGCTTGACCAGAAATGGGCTCCTTCTGACCTATGTCACGGGATTCTTCGTTTATCTTGAAGCTCCGCTGGCGGTGATTGTGTTTGCCTCGTTCAATAGCGGCCAAATCGTGCGCATTCCGCCCGACGGCTTTTCGCTCAAGTGGTATGGTGCGCTGCTGGATCTTCTGCGAAACGCACCAGCAATGAAACCAGGCTTGGTGGACGCCGTGTTCACCAGCCTTTGGCTGGGTGTAGCGAGCACCGTCGGCGCAGTCATTGCCGGGACCCTGGGTGCATATGCGCTGCAGCGGGCGAAAGTACCCGGCACGCAAATATTGCGGCAACTCTTCCTGCTCCCGCTGCTCTTTCCCCAAATCGTGACCGGCATCGGCTTGGTTCTATGGTTTAGTGCCATTGGCGGCGTTCCGACATGGCTGCGATTGCTGCTTGGGCATTTGATCATCACTTTGCCGTGCGTGGTTATCACGGTGACCGCAAGCCTCGAGACTCTTGATCGGAGCCTGGAAGACGCGGCGATGAATCTTGGAGCAAATCGGGTCGCAACGTTCATCCACATCACGTTGCCGAGCATTCGAGGTGGTGTGCTGGCCGGTGCAATTTTCGCCTGGCTAACGTCATTTTCTAATTTCACAGTGACGTTCTTCTTGTTCTCAGGCGAGATGAACCCGCTTCCTCCCTGGCTATATTCATACATAGAATACTACATCGACCCAGGTGCTGCAGCCCTGTCCACCTGCGTTCTTCTGATTACACTGTGCGTTCTGCTGATGATCAATCGCCTGCAAGCACTCGGTCGAGTGGTGTCGGTATCCAAATGAGCGTTGTTGAAATGAAGAAATCCGGCCAAAAAATTGCCCGAGTTGACGAAAAGCCTGTCTTGGAATTGCGCGGCATATCCAAGTCCTTCGGGCAGATGAATGTCGTCGACGATGTTTCTCTCGACGTCTGGCCGGGAGAGTTCGTTTCGCTGCTGGGCCCGTCGGGTTGCGGGAAAACGACCACGCTCCGAATGATCGCAGGTTTTATCGCCCCTGATGAAGGTCGGGTCATTTTGGGCGGCAAGGACATAACCGAAGTGCCGTCATACAGGCGCGACGTCGGTATGCTATTTCAAAGCTACGCCCTTTTCCCTCACATGACGGTCCGAGGGAATGTGGGCTTCGGCCCAAGAATGCGTCGCGAGACAAGCAGCGTGATCGCGGATAAAGTCCGCTGGGCCTTGAGTCTCGTTAAACTCGAGGGCTATGAAGACCGCCGGCCGAATGAGTTGTCGGGCGGCCAACAGCAACGAGTCGCTATCGCACGCGTTCTCGCCGGCGGCGCTTCGATGTTGTTGCTCGACGAAGCATTCTCCAATCTTGACGCAAAGCTCCGCGGTAGAATGCAGGAAGAAGTTCGCGAGCTTCAGCTTCGTCTCGGCATTGCCACGGTCCTCGTCACCCACGACCAGGAAGAAGCTCTCGCCATGTCAGATCGCATCGTGATCATGAATGGCGGCAAAGTTGAGCAAATCGGCACACCAAAGCGGGTCTACAGTAGCCCATCTTCGTTATTTGTCGCCGACTTCATGGGTCGCTGCAATCGGATCGAAGGAACTCTGCATCACGATGACAGGGCCAAGGCTTGGTATCTCGACTGTGGGCCTTCGGGGAAGATCAAGCTCGAAACCATTCCTCATCCGGCCGCTCGCGAGGGCGAGCAATGCCAAGTTTTCGCGAGGCCGGAGCATTTGAGTCTCACTCAATCCGCGAAAGATCACGAGGGCGATGGACTGAGAGGCCGTATTGAGCGCTTGGTTTATCTCGGATCGCGATCCGTTGCATATGTAACGCTCGAGGGAGATGTTCCCTTCCAAGTCCAGCTACCCAATAAGCCCGGTTTGTCAGACGAGTTTTCCGTTGATGGACCTGTAGTCGTTGTTCCCCTACCCGGCGCTGTCACTCCGTTGCCAAAATGATTCATCGGCTCGTTCACGACTGATCCGAATAACTATTATACGAATGATGCAATGGCAAAAACGCAGGAAGACATTTTCGACTACATCGTGGTGGGTGCCGGCAGTGCCGGTTCGGTGATCGTCAATCGTCTTAGTGCCGATGGCAAGTCGAATATTCTTGTGCTCGAAGCTGGTGGACCAGATCGCAATATCTTCCTTCATATCCCTGCAGGATATGTCAAGACACTCACCAACCCGCACTTGACTTGGCCGTTCAAATCCGAGCCAAGTCCAGGCAGCGGAGGAAGAGCAATCCCACTTCCCCAAGGGCGGGTTTACGGAGGCTCGAGCTCGCTCAATGGTCTCGTTTACAACCGTGGACAGGCCGCCGACTTTGACGAGTGGGCTCGGATGGGCAATTCAGGTTGGGGGTACGAGGACGTCCTTCCCTATTTTCGTCGATCGGAGCGACGCATTGGTCCTGGTGACGCGCGCTATCACGGACGCCAAGGAAATATCACTGTAAGTGATCCCAATTGGAAGAACGAGCTTTGTGAAGCCTTTATCGAGAGCGTGGAATCCACCGGTATTCCGCGCAATCCGGATTACAACGGCGCGGCGCAAGCGGGTGTGGGCTACTTCCAGCGCATGATTGACGGCCGTTTTCGGGTCTCGGCCGCTACAGGTTTCCTTCACCCGGCGCTCAAACGTCAAAACGTCGAGATTCTCCCCTTCGCTCAAGTGTGCGACCTTCTCGTCGAAAACGGCCGGGTCTCAGGTGTCTCGTACTTGAAGGGCGGCAATCCATCCCTCCGCACGCTGGTGCGTTGCCGCCGCGAGGTCGTCCTCTGCGCCGGCACGATCAACACCACGCGCATCATGCAGCTCGCCGGCATTGGTGACGGGGCCATGCTCTCAAAAGCCGGCATTGATACCCGACATCATCTACCCGGCGTAGGTCGGAATTTTCGCGATCACTACTTTATTCACATCAACCAACGGATGAAGAAGGATGTTCTCTCCCTGAACCAACAAGCAAAAGGATGGCGGCTCGGCGTTGAGATATTGAAATGGCTGGCGGGCGTACCGAACATCCTCTCCCTCAGTCCATCTGTCGTTTATGCGTTTTGCAAATCGCACGTCTCGGTCGACAGGCCGGATCTCCAATATATTTTTACGCCTGGCAGCTACAAGCCAGGTCATGTCTACGTTCTGGACGATTTTCCCGCCGTGACATGCGGGTTCAGTCAGCACCGGCCTGAAAGCTCTGGGCACATATCAGTCGCCTCGCCTGATCCAACTGTGCCTCCTTCTATTCAACCAAACTACCTCTCGGCTTCTGCAGATCAGACAGTTGTAGTCACAGCACTTCGGTTGGCTCGCACGTTCCTGGCGGCAAAACCACTTGCTCCTTTCGTGGAGAGCGAGGAAGAACCAGGGAAACCTGTTCAAAGCGATGAAGCGCTGTTGGACTTTGCGCGGCGCACCGGCAATACCGGCTATCACTTCGTGGGAGCCTGCAGCATGGGGCCGCGAAGCAATACACTAGCGGTCGTCGATCCGGAGCTCAGGGTACATGGGCTCGCCGGGCTACGCATCGTAGATGCATCTGTGATGCCCACCATGCCATCCGCAAATACATATGCGTCTACACTCATGATCGCCGAAAAAGGTGCCGACCTCATACGGGGTATCTCACATGCTTGATGCACACTCATCGCGTGCCAGCTTGATCAGAGGGATTTCAAATGTACCAGGACTCGCTGTTACACATTGACGGCAGCTGGCGCCCCGGATCGGCCAGCGAGACCATTGCGGTGATCAACCCTGCTAGCGAAGAAGTGGTTGGAACAGTCGCCAAGGCGAGTGAGGGCGATCTTGAAGAAGCCGTCGCTGCAGCCCATCGCGGCTTCTTGATGTGGCGAAAAATACCTGCGCTCGAACGAGCGAAGATAATGCTCCGCGCTTCTGCCCTTCTTCGTGAACGTGAAGGTAAGATCGCCCGGCTGATTTCAATCGAGCAGGGAAAGCCGCTCCATGAAGCTCTCAACGAAGTTTGGACGGCGGCAGAGACAAATGACTGGTTCGCTGAGGAGGCAACGCGCACCTATGGCCGTGTTATCCCCTCCCGCGGCGAAGGCATTCATCAGTTCACGGTTCGTGAGCCGGTCGGACCTGTTGCAGCCTTCACGCCCTGGAATTTCCCCATAATCCAAATCGTCTGCAAAATGTCTGCGGCCTTGGCGGCTGGATGCTCGATCATCGTCAAGGCGCCTGAGGAAACACCGGCCTCCCCATCGGAACTTCTACGCGCATTCATCGAGGCGGGCATTCCTGCAGGAGTGATCAACCTGGTGTTTGGCAACCCGGCGCAAATCTCACAGTATCTGATTTCACATCCGCTCATTCAAAAGGTCTCGTTTACGGGCTCAACCATCGTGGGAAAGCAGCTCGCCTCGTTGGCAGGACTGCATATGAAGCGTGCCACCATGGAGCTTGGGGGACACGCGCCGGCGATCGTTTTTTCCGACGCTGATCTCGATGCGGCGGTGAATGGTTTGAGTTCGGCAAAGTTCAAGAATGCGGGGCAAGTGTGCATCTCGCCTACCCGGTTCTTGATCCAGGAATCCATATTCGAAACATTCGTTGAAAGATTGGCCGAGAAGGCAGCGACTATTCAAGTCGGCGATGGACTGACCAGCGGCACAATGATGGGTCCGCTGGCAAACAAACGTCGCTTGGAAGCCATTGATGCTTTTGTGTCCGATGCGGTGAAATCCGGCGGTGAGATCAAAACCGGTGGCAAGCGGATAGGCAACCACGGCTATTTCTACGAACCCACGGTGATTGCGAACCCCTCGAATGACGCTAGGGCAATGAATGAGGAGCCTTTCGGGCCTGTCGCCTTTGTCAGGCCCTTCCGGACATTCGATGACGCTATTCAAGAGGCAAATCGGCTTCCCTACGGTCTAGCCGCTTATGCCTATACAAGCTCGGCAAAGACGGCAGCCGCCGTGGGAATGGCAGTCGAAAGCGGGATGGTATCGATCAATCACCTGGGCTTGAGCCTTCCGGAAACACCGTTTGGCGGCGTCAGGGATTCCGGCATCGGGTCGGAAGGAGGCACAGAGGGGATCGACGCCTATTTGTCCACCAAGTTCATCTCGCAAATCTAAGGCACAAGATTTTTGATCGCGGAGCGGCTTCTTATGTTTCGGCTTTTCTCTCAGTTCACAAGTCAAGAATGGTACTGCTCGGATCGCGTGGATGAAAACATATGGAAAATCCGTGAATCGTACATAGACGAGGGCCATGGTTGCAATATGTGGTTCGTGCGAGGACGCGACAGAAATTTGCTTTTCGACACAGGGTTTGGATTTGTTTCCCTGCGCCGCTTTATCGGCGAAGACGTCAGCCGGAATGTCGTGACGGTTTCGAGCCACAGTCACTGTGATCACATTGGGTGCAATCACGAATTTGAATGTCGTTACGCCCACTCCGCTGAAGCCTCCGTACTGGCGAACCCCACAGGGGCCAACACAATCTATGAGCCATACGCGGTGCCGGCGATGATTGCCGTTCCTATTGAACCCCTGGAGATCAAAAACCATAAGATCGCTCCCGCAGCACCGACAAAACTGCTGGAAGATGGAGATGTCGTCGATCTCGGTGATCGGGCGTTCGAGGTGATCCACGTGCCTGGGCATTCGCCAGGTTCAATCATGCTGTACGATCATCGGGACCAGATTCTGTTCAGCGGCGATGCCGTCCATGACGGCTCTCGTGGAATTGGGCGAACCAGCTGGTACAGCTCAAATCATGATCACTATTTGGCGTCTTGCGAGCGAATACGCCACTTGCCTGTTCAAACATGTCATGCCGGACATTATCCCAGTTTCGACGGCAAACGGTATCGGCAGATAGTTGAGGAGTTTATCACCCGGCGGGAGTGAGCCCGGTATTTCAAAGAGGAGAGAACATTGGCACACTTATGCATCAATCCTGAAGGAATAGATGCCCCCAATAACTATACCCATGTCATAATCGCTCGCGGGAGCCGAATGGTGTTCATTGCCGGACAATACCCGGAAGACCCGAGCGGCAAGCTTGTTGGTCAAGGCGACATGGCGAAACAAGCGGCCCAGGCTTTCGCAAATTTGAGTTTGGCCCTGCGCGCAGCTGGTGCGCAGCCACAGGACGTAACCAGGCTCGGCATCTATGTGGCAAACTACAAGCGTGAATATCTGGCGATGATTGATCCGGGCCGCCGGGCGGTGTTTGGAGACTATCATCCAACAGACGTGCTCATAGGCGTGGAAACACTTGCATACCCGGAATACTTGATTGAGGTAGAAGCGATCGCAGTGATCCAAGACGAGGCGGCGCCTTAGCGCCGCAGATCCATCGGCCGCAACGGCCATGCAAGCTTCAGAAGCCTCAAGCTGATGTGAACACGCCCAAAGCCGGCGACCGGAGACAATCCTCACCGACGGCGCGCTGTGTTTGAACTCATGGCCCCTTGGGCAGCACCGGCGTCAGGCCGTGCCGGCGCATGATCTCGAACATCTTGGCGCGATCGGGAGGACCACCGGCCGCCGCGGTGAGCAGCGCAAAAACCTCGCGGAAATAGTTGGGGCCGATCGCTGCCGGCGTGATCACGCACAAGACCTTCGCATCCGTGCTGCCATTGTTGTCGAAGCGATGAACCGCGCCGCGCGGAATGCATAGAGCCTGGCCGGGCCCCACATCGAGTTGGTTTCCGTCGACCGTCCAGGTCAGGATTCCCTCAAGCCCATAGATGGTTTCTTCGTAGTGATCGTGGCTGTGCGCCGGCGCCGGCAGTCGCTGCGCGGCGGCGACGACCAGCTCGAAGGCGGCGATGCTGCCGTTCGATTCGCCGCCCGTGAGCAGGAAGCGCACGGTGAGCCCAGGTGAGCCGATGGTCTCGTCCGCGGGGTTTATGCGGGCTTGCGCCGCTGGCTGTGGCATTCCGCCCTCCCATGTGGTAAATTCAATTTACCGACGCAGAGTAAATGGAATTTACGCCGAATGTCAATACCGCAATCCGAGGAAGGCCCGCCCGGCAAGCCGCCCCTGATCGGCGCCTTGCTCAGGGTGCCGGCCCAGGCAATTCATCGCAAGCTCATCAACGATCTCAAGGCCGCCGGTTTTGAAGACCTTAGTCTCCCCCACATGGCCGTGCTGCAATATCCCGGTCCGGACGGCGTTCGGCCCGGCATCCTTGCCGAGCGCGCCGGCATGAGCAAGCAGGCCATGAACCAGCTTCTCAAGACGCTCGAGGGCCTTGGATATGTCACCCGATCCACCGTGCCGGATGAACGCGGTGCGCGGATCGTCCGCTTCACCAAGCGAGGCCGCGCCGCCTTCAGGAAGATGGTGGACATCCTTGCGGACATCGAGCGCGAATGGAGCCGGGAGCTCGGACCTAAGCGTTTCGCCGAGCTCAAGAGGCTGCTTGGCATCTTATGGGACAGCCGCTTGGTTCGCTGATCTTTGTGCGACAGCGAGCGACCGCTCCACACGTTCCTCGAGCTGCCGCAAGGTCCGGCCGAATATCGCCTTGTCATTGAGCGCACGCGCAAGCGTGAGGGCGCCCTGGATGCCGATCACCGCTTCTTCCGCCAGTGTCCTGGCCGTTGCCGGGGCGACGCCGCCGCGCCTCAACGCATCTTCCAAAGATTCGATCCAGCGCTTGAAATAGGCGCGGATCGGCCGGGCGAAACGGTCGCGCGTCTCATCGAGCGCAAAGGCGCCGATGAGGCAGATGCGCCGGCCGGAACGGAAATAGTCGTCGACCGCCTGCCACATGGATTTGATCGCCCTGCGCGGCTCGTCTCTCTCCAAGGGTTCGAAGACCTTGGCGACGAACCAGTCATGCACGTGGGCCAGGATCTCGGCCGCCATCTCGTCCTTCCCGCCGGGAAAGAAATGATAGAGGCTGCCTTTCGACAGTCTGGTGCGCTCGGTGATGCTGTTCATCGACGCACCTTCGAAGCCGAGCTCACGGAACACCTCGGCCACCAGCGGGACGACATCGCTCTTTTCGAAGACGGTGCGGGTCATGGCATTGCTAGAGGCCGAGATCGGAGAGGCCCGGATGGTCGTCGGGCCGCCGTCCCAAGGGCCAGCGGAATTTCCGTTGGGCTTCCGTGATCGGCATGTCGTTGATCGAGGCGAAGCGGCGCTGCATCAGGCCGGCCTCGTCGAACTCCCAATTCTCATTGCCATAGGAGCGGAACCAATGACCGCTGTCGTCATGCCATTCATAGGCGAAGCGCACCGCGATGCGGTTGCCGGCGAAGGTCCACAATTCCTTGATCAGCCGGTAGTCCAGTTCCTTGTTCCATTTGCGGGTCAGGAATTCGATGATCTCCTGCCTGCCGACCGGGAATTCGGCGCGGTTCCGCCAGCGGCTGTCCTCGGTATATACCAGCGCCACACGCTGCGGATCGCGGCTGTTCCAGCCGTCTTCCGCCATGCGCACCTTGGCGGTCGCGGTCTCATGCGTGAAGGGTGGCACCAGTGCCGCCATGACGTCTCTCCTTTTAAACCATTTGTCTCAGACTAAACCGATCGGTTTATCATGTAAAGAAGCCGTGCCACGCCGCTGCATTCTGGCGTTGAACGCGGGGTGTTTTATGTGTAGACAATAAACCGAAAAGCGCATCGATCCGGAAATTCGAATGCTGAACAAGCGTCCCAAGAAAAAGCCCGATCAGACGGTCGCGCTTGACGGCAACGGCCCCATCTACAAGCAGATCGAGCGCGCCGTGCGTGGCGAAATCATGAGCGGGCGCTGGCCGCCCGGCCACCGCATCCCGCCCGAGCACACCCTGCTCAAATGGTTCTCGACGACACGGGCGACCGTCAACAAGGCGCTTTCCAAGCTCACCGAGGCGGGGCTTCTCGAACGCCGGCGCAAGCAAGGCACGCTCGTCGCCCAGACGACGGACTCGCATGCGGTCATCGGATTTCTCGACATCCGCAAGGAGATCGAGGCGAAGGGCAAGGAATACAGCTACCAGGTGCTGCGCACGACGCGCCTCGTTGCCGGCCCCAAGACCGCCGCCTGGCCGGAAGTACCGCCCGGTACGCCGATCCTGCATGTGCAGGCCGTCCATCGCGGCTTCGGTAAGGCCGAGGTCCTCGAGGAGAGATTCATTAACCTCGACGCGGCGCCGGATGCCGTCCATGCCGATTTCGAGGCGGAGACGCCGAATATCTGGCTCCTCGCCCGCCTGCCCTGTACGCGCCTGCGCCATTCGATCACCGCCGAGACCGCCACGCCCGAGCAGGCCCGGCAATTGCAGATCCCGCCCCATGCGCCCTTGCTGGTCTCGCGCCGCCGCACCTGGGCCGACGCGCTGCCCGTGACATGGGTCAAGCTCCTCTATCCCGGCGACCGCAATGAGTTTGTCGGCGAGTTCAATCCGCTCGATTCACTGCCATGAGCGAGCTCGCGCGCCGTAACCGCAAACGGCTGGTCGATCTCCTCGGCGCCTCGGATCTCATGGTCCTCGCCACCGTCCCCGAGCATGTCTTCTATTGCAGCGGCTACAAGAGCATGGGTTACGACACGGACCGGCACATGCGCATGGCCGTGATCTTCGACTCCACGCACAGCATCGTCATTGGCCCCAAGGCCGATCTATGGGCAGCCAGGGAGGTGATGGGTGATGGTCCCGATTATTTCACCTACGGCACATTCTTCTTCGGTGAGCACGACAAGACGCGCGGCGCCACCGAGTTCGGCACATATGGCGAGGCGCTCGCCGCCGCCATCGTGCGGCTTGCCCCGGGCAAGCGCCATCTGTTTTATGATCGCCTGCCGGAAATCTCCGCGCTGCCTGGCACCCTCGCACTGCAGGATGGATCTGGCACCTTCCGCCGCTCGCGTGCCATCAAGCACTCACTCGAGATCGATCTCATGCGCAAGGTATCGGCGCTGACCGAGGATGCCCTGGCCCGGGCGCTTGCTGAAGCTAAGGCCGGCATGAGCGAGGCAGAGCTCGCCGCGATCATGTCGTCGGAGATCGTCACTCGAGGCGCCCTGCCCGGCTTCATCGTCGTCACCGCCGGCGAAAGGAGCGCCTTTGCCGACGCCTATCCGACGGCGAAGCGGCTCCAGGCCCAAGGCATTGTCCGCATCGATATCGGCTGCATGCTCGACGGCTACTGGTCGGACACGGCGCGCACCGCCTTTGTCGGCGAGCCTCGCGCCGATGCGCTCCTGGCCTTCGCCGCGACGTCGGCCGGCCAGGAGGCCGGGCGCAGACTGGTGAGGCCCGGCGTCTCGACCGATGCGATCTTCAACGCCGCCGTCGCCGCCGTGCGCCAGGCCGGCCTTCCCGATTACCGCCGCCACCATGTCGGCCATGGCCTCGGCATTGAGTCGCATGAATATCCGACGATCAGCGCAACGAATGCCGTCACGCTGGAGCCCGGCATGGTGTTCTGCATCGAGGCGCCCTATTACCGGCCCGGCTGGGGCGGCGTCATGACCGAAGACACCTTGCTCGTGACTGAGCGCGGCGCGGAATACTTCACCCGCCTGCCGCGCGAGCCCTATATCATTCCCGCTTAGCCACGATCGAGGATCGTGAAGGCCGCTTCGACAAAACGGTCGACTTCTTCGATGCTGTTCGACAGGCTAGGCGACACATGGATGCCTTTGAGCGATGGGTCCTCCTCCATCTCGAAGGCCAGCACGTGGATCTTGAACTCGTCGAACAGGAGCTTGGTGAAGGCCTTGTTCTCCAGTCCATCGACCGTGAAGGCGCCGAAGCCGGTACCGGGCTTGGCCTGGATGTCGGTCAGGATCCTCACTCTCTCATGGGCGCTCAGCGGTGCGACCCAACGCTCACGCAAATAGCGCAACCGCGCCGACTTTTCTTCCTGGCCGATCGCGAGATTGAAATCGAGCGCATCGGGAATGGCCGCCGGCAAGGCCTTGAAGACCGTGCCGACCTCCTCGAACTTCTCGATAGAATCGACCGGCTTGTTCGACCAGCTCGCCCACAGCGGCCAGATGTCGGCGATCCGCTCGCGCCTCACATAGAGGAAGCCCGTGCCGCGCGGCCCGAACATCCATTTATGCAGGCTGGTGGCGAAAGCATCGCAGCCGAGTTCCCCGAGGCCGAGTGAAATATGACCGGCCGAATGCGCCCCGTCGATGAAGTGGAAGATGCCTTTGGCGCGCGCCAGGTTCGACAGCTTGACGGCCGGCAGGACCTGGCCGGTGCGCGCGACGATATGCGGGTAAGTGATGAGGCGCGTTCGCTCGCTGATCTGCGCTTCGAAGGCCGCGATGACGTCTTCATCGCTGCCGCGGCCAAAAGGCAGGTTGGCGAGCTTCACCACAATGCCGTCGCGCCTGGCGCGCTGGCGCAAGATGGCAAGATTTGAGTCATAGCAGAAGTTCGTGGCAATGACCTCGTCCCCGGCCTTGAGCGGAATGCCGTTGAGGATGGTGGCGATGCCTTCCATGGTATTGCGGGTGAGCGCGATCTCATCCGCCCCGGCACCGAAATAATCGGCAAGCGACCGGCGGATGCGGATCGAAGACCCGCTCTCCTTGAGCTCCCGGAACGGCTCATATTCATCGAGCTCATAAGAGAGCGACAGATCGACCAGCGACTTGACGCGCTCGCGGACCTGGACGGGTGCCGCCCCCCGGCGCGTATTGACGAGCTGGGTGTGGGTATACATGGGCTGCATCAGCGCCCTGACCGTGCTCCAATAAGTCTCATCATCCGGCGCATTCTTGAGCGCGCGGGCCTCGGCGATGTCATTCTTCGAAAACACGATCAAGCCTCCCGGTCGTCAACGATATCGAGTTCAAACGGCTTCGCGCAGGCGTGGCCTCGCGATCACTTCGCCTCTGTAAATCTGTTCGGCGATGACGCAGGCCGCGCTGTGGCCGGCGGATAGCGCAACGGCCTCGGGCGCAGCTCGCGCGCATATCTCCATGGCCTGCGGGCAGCGGGTGCGGAACCGGCAACCGGAGGGCGGATTGGTCGGGCTCGGTATGTCGCCCTTGAGCGCCGGTGCCTCGCGCGTGGCTTCGATCCTGGGATCGGCGCTCGGCACCGAGGCGAGCAAAGCCGATGTATAGGGATGGCCGGGCCGCGTATAGACGTCGAGCGAGCTTCCCTCCTCGATGACCTTGCCGAGATACATGACATAGACGCGCGACGCCGCCTGGCGCACCAAAGCGAGATCATGGGCGATGAACAGGCAGGCGACGCCTAATTCCTTCTGCAGGTTCAGGAACAGGTTCATCACCTGAGCCCTGACCGAGAGATCGAGCGCGCTCACCGGCTCGTCGCAGATGAGCACGCGCGGTTCGACCGCGAGCGAGCGCGCGATGGCGACGCGCTGGCGCTGACCGCCCGACAATTCGCGTGGATAGCGCTCGGCCAGCATGGCGGGCAATCCCACCTGGTCGAGGAGGCGCAGGATGCGCCGGCGCTGCTCTTCCCTGTCGGCGATGCCGTGGATGGCGAGCGCTTCGGCAATCGCCTCGCCGATCGTCTGGCGGTCGTTGAGCGACGCGTAAGGGTCCTGGAAAACATATTGGATGGCGCGCCGGGTCTCGCGCAGATGTTTTCCGCTGAGTGTGCCGAGATCGATGCCATCGAGCAGCACGCGTCCGCTTTGCGGCCGCTCCAGGCCGACGATCGAGCGGCCGAGCGTCGACTTCCCGCAACCCGATTCGCCCACAAGCCCGACGATCTCGCCAGCATTGAGATGGATGCTGACGTCATCGACCGCCTTGACCCATTTGCCGCGCTCGACGCTCTTGAACCGGGTGACGAGATTCTCCACCCGCAATAAAGCTGTGTCAGCCGGCATAGAGCACCTCGCTGTTGCCGTTCACGACCGGACAGGCCGCCAGCACATGCCGGTCATTCGTCGCCGCGAGCGGCGGCCTTGCCGTCTGGCACGTCTCCACCGCATGGCGGCAGCGGGATGCGAAAGCGCAACCCTTGATCGGCGCGCTGAGCACCGGTGGCGATCCCGGCAGGCCGCGGAATGGAGTGCCCGGCATGTCGTCGACGCGCGGGATCGCGTCGATGAGTCCCCTCGTATAGGGATGCCGGGGTTCGGTCAGCACGGTCGCGGCCGGGCCATATTCCATAACCCGTCCGGCATACATGACGGCAACCCTTGCCGCGATGCCGGCCACCACGCCCATGTCATGGGTGATCAGCACCATCGCCATGTTCAAGCGCTTCTGCAGGTCCCTGAGCAGGGAAATGATCTGCGCCTGCACCGTGACATCGAGCGCCGTCGTCGGCTCATCCGCGATCAGGAGCTTGGGCTCGGCGGCGATGGCGATCGCGATCATGACTCTTTGGCGCAAGCCGCCCGACAATTCATGCGGATACTGCCTGAGGCGTGCCTCGGGATCGGACATCCGCACCATCTTGAGGAGATCGAGCGCGCGTGCTTCCGCCTGCATGGCGGACAGGCCGAGATGCAGTTCGGCCACCTCGGCGATCTGCCGGCAAATGGTCCGCGCCGGATTGAGAGCGCTCATCGGATCCTGGAAGATCACGCCGATCGAACCGCCGCGCAATTTGCGCAGCAGCCCCTCCCCTGCCCCGACGAGTTCCTTGCCGTCGAAACGGATCGAGCCCGTGATGCTGACGCTGACACCCAAAGGCATCAGGCCCAGCGGGAAGAAATTGAGCACCGTCTTGCCGCTGCCGCTTTCGCCGACAATGGCGAGTGTTTCGCCGGCGGCGACCGAGTAGCTCACCTTGTCGACCGGACGCACGCCGGCATGCAGGGTGAAGAGATCGATGGAGAGATCGTTGACGGCAAGGATCGGCGAGGACGCGCTCATGCGGCCTCCTTCGCCCAGAGGGCTGCCGTCGCTTGTCTGAGACGCAGGATCTTCGCCGGCAGCGGCGTCGGCACGCGGTTGAGCGCCACGGCTTCGCCTAAGAGATTGAAGCCGATCACCACGCCGGTCAGAGCGAGGCCCGGCAGGATGACCTGGCGCGGCGAGGATTCGAGATAGGGCAGCGCATCGACCAGCATCTGGCCCCATTCCGGCGTCGGCGGCTGGATGCCGAGGCCGAGGAAGCTCAGCGTGGCGATGGCGAGCGCCACCGCACCTGCGTCCGCGGTGGCGTAGACGAGGACGGCGCCCAGCGTCGCCGGCAAGAGATGGCGGAAATAGATGCGCCAGGGACTGGCGCCTAGCACTTTCAGCGACTCGATATGCGGCCGGTTCATCACATTGACGGCGACGGCGCGGCTGATGCGGGCGCTGCCCGGCCACCAGGCAAGCGCCAGGGCCAGGATCATGTTCCAATAGCCGGTGCCGAATATGCCGATGACGGCGAGCGCCACGATGAGGCTCGGCATGGCGAGACCGACATCGACGATGCGCATCAGACCTTCCTCAACCCAGCCGCGGCGATAGCCGGCGATGGTACCGATGGTGACGCCGACCGACAGGGCAAGGATGAGGACGAGGCTCATGCCGACGACCGAGGTGCGGGCCGCGGCAATGATGCGGCTCAGCGTGTCGCGGCCGAGATGATCGGTGCCGAGCCAATGGGCAAGGGCCGGACCCTGATTGACCGCGAGCAGATTCTGCGCATTGGGATCATGCGGCGTCAGCCACGGGGCAAAGACGCCGAGGAAGACGAAGACCAGGACCGCGCCGACCGCGAGCTTCGGCATGCCCGCAATGAAAGAGAGGAGATCGCGCAAGGATTTCATTGTCAGCTTCCTTGCCGCCTGAGCTTGGGGTCGGTGAAGATCATGCCGATATCGACCATGAGATTGAGCAGGATGAAGAAGGAGATGAAGATCAGGAGACAGGCCTGCACGACCATGAAGTCGCGGAAGCGGATGCCGGTGAGGAACAGGTCGCCGACGCCATGCCAGGCGAAGAGCGGCTCGACCACGACGGCGCCCACCACCATGACGCCGGTCTGGGCGCCGAGCGCATTGATGTATGTGGGCGCGATATTGGGCAGCGCATCGCGGAAGAGGATGGCGCGGCGCGTGAGGCCCTTGGCGACGGCGGTGAGCGCGAAGGGCCGCGCCATCGCCTCTTCGAGCCCTACTCTCACGACGCGGCTCAGCACGGCGGCCGGCAGGAGCCCGATGGTGAGCCAGGGCAATATCCAGCTCGAGGGCCCGGCAAGGCCGAAGGTCGGTACCAAGCGCAATTCGACAGCGAGCCCATAGATCAGAAGCGCGCCGACGAAGAAGGACGGCATCGAGGCGCCGAGCAAGGCGACAAGGCGCCCCAATACGTCCGGCCATTGCCTGGGCCACATGGCGCCGGCGAAGCCGAAGACGAGGCTCAAGAGCAAGGCGACGCTGGCGCCGCCCGCTACCAGCATGGCGGTCACCGGGAGGCGGCTCGCCAGCGCCGGCCCCACCTCTTCACCGGTCTTGTAGGAAATGCCGAGATTGCCGGTGAGCGCGTCCTTGAGCCAGCCGGCATAGCGCACCGGTATGGGGTCGTTGAGCCCGAGCTCCTCCTCGATCTTCTGGATGTCGGCAAAGCTGGCATTGGGCGAGCGCAATTCCGCGATGAGCACCGCGATATTGCCCGGCGCCGAGACGACCAGCGTGAAGCAGAGGAGCGTCGCCAGGATCAGCAGGACGAATGAATTGCGGACCCGGCGCGAGACCAAAGCGAGCATGACTAGCCCTGCTCGCTCAAGGTGATCCCTTCATAGGGCAGGTCATACTCGGTCGCCGGCGGGACAAAGCCTTTCACCCGCAGCGAATGCGCCCACATCGAGGGCACATAGAGCAAGGGCGCGATGGCTGTCTCGTCATGCAACCAGCCATAGATGTTCTGCAGCGCGCTCTCGATATTGGCCTCCGAAGCCTGCATGACCGCTGTGACCAGTGGGTCCAGGTTCTTGGGATCGACATAGAGCTTGCCGTCGACGCCATTGTCATAGGTCGAGAGGAACAGGCCGACGATGCTGCCGAAGGGCTCATAGGGCGCGCCGAAGGTCAGGAAGAAGGCCATGTCGTATTTGCGTGCCGGAATATCGCTATGGCGCGAGGCATGGTCGATCGAACGGATCGTGAGATCGATGCCGATCTCGCGCAGCTGCGCCTGCATGACCTCGGCCACGGCGCGCGATCCGGCGATCTGTTCCTCGCTGGCGACGATCTCGATGGCGAGCGGCTTACCGTCCTTCTCGCGGATCGCATCGCCCTTCCAGCCCGCTTCATCGAGGAAGGCCTTGGCCGCCTCGACATCGCGTGCCGGGACGGCGAAGCGCTTGCCGGCCATGGGCACGGTCTCGGCATAGAGATTGCCGGCGGGCTGCGCCAATCCCTGATACAGCACTTGCGCAATCGCCGCGCGGTCGAAGCCGATATTGATCGCCTTGCGCACGCGAGCGTCCTTCAACGCCTCGTTGCGGTCGGGATTGAAGCCGAGCACGATGGTCGTCGTCCCGGTCTCGACCGTCACGTCGATGCCGGCATTCTTGAGCGTCATCGCTTCATTGGCGGTGAGCGGTGCCAGGAAGTCGCCGCCGGTGAGATCGATCTCGCCCGCCCGGAGTGCTGCCATGCGGCTGCGCGAATCGGGGAGGACCTTGAGCTCGAGCCGTTCGAAGGACGGCTTCTCGCCCCAATAGCTGTCGAAGCGGCGGAACGAGCTGCCGTCATTGCCGGAGCTTTCCTGGATCCATGGGCCGGTGCCGACCGGTGATTGATAATTGCCGTCCTTGTCGACGGATTTGGGGCTGAGGAAGCGGCTCGGCCGGATGAAGGAAAACTCATAGAGCAGGCCCAGCACCGGCTCCTTGAACTCGATCTCGACCGTGTGGTCGTCGATGATCTTCTTGGACTGGTAGGCGCGTGAGCTGTTCATCCAGTTCTGCGCGTCCTTGCCGATCCAGCGGTCGAGATTCCACATGAGCGCCTCGGCGTTCCACGGCGTCCCGTCCTGGAAGGTGACGCCCTGGCGCAGCTTGAGCCGGAAGCGCTTGCCGCCCTCCTCGAGGCTCCATTCGGTCGCGAGGCAGGGCAGCATCTCGCCATTCTTGCCATAGCGGATCAAGGGCTCGAACATGAGATCCTGCACGCCCCAGAGGCCGGCATATTTATGCGGATTGAGATCGCCGGCCGGCTTCACGATCGCGACCGTCAGGGCATTGCCGGCGGCGGCCTCGGCCAGAACGGAAGCGAGCGGAAAAGTCGACAGAGCAGCAGGCGCTGCCAGCATGCCTTTCAGAAATATGCGTCGCGACGCAGTCATTGGCGGTTCCCTCCAGGTTGTTCTTATTGTCTATACAATAAAGCGTAAGCGATTTTTATTGTCTAGGCAATAGAGAATCCATCATCCCGGCGAGAAATCTCGCCGGGATGACCGTAAGCCTGAGAGTGAAACGTGAAGACCGACGCTTAGCCGTCGCGGTCGCCGGTGCTCAAAAAGCGCTTCGCCGCCGCGACCAGGGTCACGGCGCCCACCGGAAGGGCCGCCTCATCGACGCGGAATTTCGGGTGGTGGAGCGGATAGACCGATCCTTTGTCTTCGCTGCGGATGCCGAGACGGAAATAGACCGACGGACGCTTCTCGCTGTAGAAGCCGAAATCATCCGCCGCCGTCCAGCCTGGCGCCTTGAGCACATTCGTCTCTCCGAAAGAGGCGGCGGCACTTTCGCTGACGATCTGGGTGAGCTCCGCGTCATTCACCACCGGCGGCTCGCCTCTCACGATCTTGAGATCGACGTGCACCTGGTGGCTTAGCGCCACGCCCCGCAAGATCTCGCCAAGGCGGCGTTGCGCTCGCTGCCTCGTCGCCTCGCTGCCGCTGCGGATCGTGCCCTTGAGATGCACCTTGTCGGCAATGACATTATAGGCGCCGCCACCCTCGATGCCGGTGATCGAGACCACCAGCGGATCATAGGGATCGGTCTCGCGCGCCACGATCTTCTGGATCTCGGTGACCATGGCGCAGGCGGCGACGATCGCATCGACCCCTTCCGACGGCTTCGCCGCGTGGGCGGAAGTGCCGGTGACGACCGCATCGAAGATGTCGGAAGCGAGCGTATAGGGTCCGCTGCCGACGGCGATCTTGCCTGAGGGCGTATAGGGATCGACATGGATGCCGATGGCGCCGTCGACATCATCGAGGAGCCCCTCCTCGACCACACGCCTGCCGCCCAAGGGCTCGGCTTCCTCGGCCGGCTGGAAGATGAGGCGCACCGTGCCGCCGAAGCTCGCGCGCGTCCGATGCAGGTGGGCGGCCGTGGCGAAGACCATGGCCGAATGCGCATCATGGCCGCAGGCATGCATGACACCGGGATTTGTCGACGCGAAGTCGACGCCCGATTCCTCGATGATCGGCAGCGCGTCGATATCGGCGCGGATCGCGACCTTGCGGTTCGACTTCACCTTGCTGCCGACGATGTCGACCGCGAGCCCGTAGCCGGCGACTTCCTTGATGCCGGTGATGCCTTCCCTCTCGAGCGCCTTCTTGAGATAGGCTTGCGTCTTCTCTTCCGCATTGGAGAGCTCGGGGTTGCGATGCAGATGCCGGCGGATCTCGATCATCCGCTCGAGGATGTCCGCTTCCATTTCCTGACGCTCATGATTTGACATGGATCTCTCTCGGGAACTTCGTCAGCGTCTCATTGCCTCTTTCGGTCACCAATATGGTCTCACTCACCTCGATGCCCCAGCCCTCCATCCACATGCCGAGGATGCAATGGACGACATTGCCGGGCTCGAGCACGGTCTTGTCGCCGGGCCGAAGGCTGATCGTATGCTCGCCCCAATCGGGCGGATAGGCAACCCCGATCGAATAGCCGATGCGCGATTCCTTCTTGAGGCCATAACGCGCGATCACCTTGCGCCAGGCCGCCTCGACCTCTTCCGCGAAGATCCCGGGCTTTGTGGTGGCAAGGACCGCCTCCATGCCTTCGAGGACGGCCTTGGCCGTATCGGCGACCTGCCCTGGCGTCTTGCCGAGCTGCATCGTGCGGGCCAGGCCCGCGGCATAGCGCCGGCACACGCCGGCGAGCTCGAGCGCGATCGTCTCGTCTCTGCCAAAACGGCGGTCGCTCCACATGATGTGGGGTGCCGAGGCATTCTCACCGCCGAGAATCGTCGGCGGCAGCGCCGTGATATCGCCGGCGAAATCCTTCGCACCCGCCACTTGTGCCCCCTGGATCTGGGCGATGGCGTCGCATTCGCGCACATCGGGTGCGATGACCTCATAGGCTTTGCTGACCGCCGCCTGGGCCAGCAGCGATGCCTTGCGCAGATAGTCGATCTCGGCCGGCGATTTGACGGCGCGGATCCAGTTCACCAGGAGATCGGCATCGTGGAACTTGGCATTGGGAAGGCCCGCGACCAATCGCGCATGGGCCTTGGGCGAGAAGTAATAGGCTTCGAGCTCGATGCCGATGCGCCGGTTGCCCCAGCCCTTCTGGACGATCCATTGCGCGATCCAATCCATCGGATGCTTGTCGGCACGCTGCACATGGTCCTCGGGAAAGCCGACGACATTCTCAGGGCGCATCCAGGCGGTCAGCAACCCGCCCGCCGCATCCATGGCGCGCCCGATCCACACCGGCTCTGCATCCTCGATCGGCACCAGCACGACTTGCGGCGTATAGAAGGACCAGCCGTCATAGGCGGTGATGTAGTGCTGGTTGGCGACGTCATTGACGATCAGGAGATCGAGCCCACGCCTTTGCATCTCGGCCCGGATCTTCTTCAGACGTTGCTCATATTCCGCGCGCGCGAAAGGCAGTTCGATCATGTCCGTCTTCTTCCTGTTATGGATTGGGCTTGAGCCGGGCGAGCGCTTCCGGCGTGTCGAAATCGGCGAGCACCGCATCGGAGCGCATGGCGATCTCGGTGATCTGGTCCTCATGCTTGTCCATGAGGCTCTTGGCGCCGCGATCGCCCTCGAGGCTCAGCATTTCCTGGAAATGCTCGCGCCCCCACAGCACCGGATTGCCGCGCTCGCCGCCATGGACCGGCACGATGATGGTGCGGCGCTCGGCCGGATTGAAGGCGGCGATGAGCCGGTTGACATGGCGCCCGGCGACGAGCGGCATATCGCCCAGGGCGACCACCACGCCGTCCGTATCCTTGGGCAGAGCCGCAAGCCCGGTCTTGAGCGAGCTCGCAAGGCCTGTGGCATAGGCCGGATTGTCGATGAACCGGACAGCGAGCCCCGCGAGCGCCGCTTCGACATGCTCGCGCTCATGCCCCGTCACCACCAGCACCGGCCCCGCCGAGGACGCGAGCAAAGCTTCCGCCGATACGCGGATCATCGGCTTGCCTGAGATAGGCGTGAGAAGCTTATTCGATCCCATGCGCGTCGACTTGCCGGCCGCCAGCAGGACGCCGGCGATCTTGGGTGCGCGTTGCGGTTTCGCGTCCTCGCCTTCGCGCGGCGTCGGCCGCGAGGGGATCTCCTTGAGCAGTCCCCCTGCTCCCATATCCATGATGTCCTGGCCCGAGACATGAAGCCCCGCCATGATGCGGGCGAGCACCCAGTCGAAGCCGTTGAGCTTGGGCGAGCGGGCACAAGTCGGCACGCCGATCACCGAAGCCCCTTCGAGCCTTCCGAACATCATCAGATTGCCGGGATCGACCGGCATCCCGAGATGCATCACTTCGCCCTGGGCCGCTTCGACCGCGGCCGGGATGACGTCGCCGCGATCGACGATGGCCGAAGCGCCGAAGATCAGGATCGGATTGAGACCCTTGGCGTGGAGACGTGAAACGGCGTCGCTGACAGGCTTGACGGCGTGGTCGACGACAAGCGTCTCGATGAGCTCGCCTTCGAGATCGGCGATGCGCTCCCGGATCGCATCCTCGGATTTGGCGATGAGCGACGGCTTGGTCTGCGGCAGCCTGGTGATGATGAGACCCGCCTTGCGGTGCTTGAAATTCTCCACCCGGATGAGCGGATCGGCACCGATGACGGAAAGGCCTTCCTCCAGCACCTCGCGCGGCACCGCGAAGGGGATGACCTTCACCGTCGCCACCATTTGCCGGTCCTCGACGATCTCGAACGGACCTGCGGTCGCGAGCGTCAGGCTTTCATGCACCCGGTTGAAGGTTTTGACCCGGTCCTGGTCGATGACGACGAGCCCACGGCCCTTGGCATGCAGATTGGCGCGACCGGTGAACGGCGCCTGCAACACCGTGCCTTCGCCGGCAATGGCTTTCGCCACGATTTCCGCCGCGCGGTCCTCGGGCACGTCGTCTTCGGACAATTGCGCCGCGAAGATGCGGGCGACCTCGCTCTCCTCGAGCAATGCGATATCGGCGGCCGACAGCCTGCGGCCCTTCTTGAACATGCCGCTCTTGTGCTTCACCGAATGCGCCAGGATCGCGCCCTCGGCCGCTCCGACCGCGATCTCGCCGAATTTCATCTCAGCTTCCCAACCGGAGCACGCGCGTCAGCTCGGCCATGATCGATATGGCGATCTCGGGCGCCCCCTGCGCGCCGATATCGATGCCGATGGGGCCATGGATGCGGGCAATGTCCTTCTCGCCGAAGCCCAGTTCCGTCAGGCGCTGCCTGCGGGCACCTTGCGTCTTCTTCGAACCGAGCGCCCCGATATAGAAGACTTTCGATTTGAGAGCGAGATTGAGCGAGGGATCATCGATCTTCGGATCATGGGTGAGTGCCAGCAGCGCCGAGCGCTGGTCCAGCCCGAGCTTGGGCAGGATCTCGTCCGGCCATTCGGCATGGAGCGCGATGTCGGGAAAGCGCTCGCCCGTCGCGAAGGCGCCACGCGGATCGATGACCACGATGTCATAGCCCGCCGCCTTGGCGATCGGGATCACGGATTGCGCGATATGGACGGCTCCGATGACGAAGAGCCGCAAGGGCGGATTGTAGATATGGACGAAGAACTCGCCTTCCGGCACCTTGTGCACGCCGCTGCGGTCGAAGCGGAAGGCCTCGTCCAGCACCTGGGCGAGTATGTCGTCGGCGGCATGATCGCGCGCCACGACCCGTTGCTTGCCACTGTCGAGCGCCGTCACCAGCGCCACCGGCTTGCGCTGGGCGCGTGCATTCATGATCTCGGCGAAGATTTCAGCCTTCATGCGGCAAGCGGTTCCACATAGACCCTGATCTTGCCGCCGCAAGCGAGGCCGACTTTCCAGGCGGTCTCGTCCGCAACGCCAAAGGCCAGCACTTTGGGCTTGCCTGTCTCCAGGACATCGATCGCCTCGGTCACGACGGCACCTTCGACACAGCCGCCCGACACCGAGCCGATAAAATTGCCGTCAGCGTCAATGGCAAGCTGGCTGCCGACCGGCTGGGGCGCGGAGCCCCAGGTTTCGATGACGGTCGCCAGCGCCACTTGCCGCCCATCCTTGAGCCATTGCGCCGCCTGATCGAGTACGGATGCGTCGGAACCTGCCATGGTGAATCTCCTAACCGGCCTTGAGCCATTGTTTCGGATCATGCTCTTGACGCCTCGGAGCCGCAAGCGCGGCCGCCAGGTCGCTGAGGCTCTCCAGCGAATGAACCGGCCTGAACTCATCGATATAAGGCATCATGGCGCGAATTCCAGCGGCCCGCGCCTCGAACCCCTTATAGCGCAGCAGCGGGTTGAGCCACACGATGCGCCGGGCCGACCGTTTGAGGCGCGCCATTTCGGTGGTGAGCAAGGCGACATCCTCGCGGTCGAGCCCGTCGGTCATGATGAGCACATGGGCGCCTTGCGTCAGCACCCGCCTCGCCCATTTGTAGTTGAACTCCTTGAGCGCAGCCCCGATGCGCGTGCCGCCCGACCAGTCCTTGACCGCCGATGACACGCGCGCCATGGCTTCGTCGACGTCCCGCCGCTTCAGCTCGCGCGAAATATTGGTGAGCCTTGTGCCGAAGAGAAACACCGAGACGCGCTCGCGGTCGTTCATCAGCCCATGCAGGAAATGCAGGAACATGCGGCTGTAATTCGAGCACGAGCCCGATATGTCGCAAAGCACGACGAGCGGCGGCTCGCGCCATTGCCGTTCGCGCCGGGCGAGGTCGATGAGATGGCCGCCGGCCCTGAGCGATCCCTTGAGCGTGCGCCTGAGGTCGATGCGCTCGCCCGCATGCGACGGCCGGAAGCGCCGCGTCGGTATTTCAAGGCGATGGACATTGAGCCGCGCAATGGCTTGGCGCGCCCGCGCCTGCTCGGCCACCGTCATCTGCTCGAAATCCTTCCGGCGCAGGACTTCCATGTCCGAATGCGAGAATGTCGCGTCGAATTCGAGCGAGTCCGGCTTCTCCTCGCGCCGGCTCTGGCTTTCCACCTTGTCGAACATCGCTTCCGCCAGGCGCCGGAAGCCCGCTTGCTTCGCCTTCTCGTCGGCGGGCCGGGTGATCTGCTGGAACATCAGCTGCATGAGCTGCTCCAGCATTTTCGGCTTCTTCCAGAAGACGTGGAAGGCCTGGTCGAAGATTTCCTTGTGCTCGCGCCGTTTGACGAAGACCGAATGCAATGTCCAATAGAAGTCCTCGCGCGATCGCAAGGCACCGGCTTGCGCCGCATCGAGCGCATCGATCACATGGCCGGGACCGACCGGCAGGCCCGCCTCGCGCAGCACGCGGGCGAAATGCATGATATTGAGCGCCAGCCGGCCCGACGGTGCTCCCTGTCCCGGCGCGAGCGAAGGCCGGTCCATCACACCCTCGACATGGTGGCGATCTCGGCCTTGATCTGGTCGAGGATGCGCTTGGCCTCCGAGCCTTCCATGCGCACGATATCGTCCTGATATTTGAGCAGCACGCCCAGCGTGTCGTTGACCGTCTGCGGATCGAGCGAGACGGCGTCGAGCTCGTGCAAGGCCGAGACCCAGTCGAGCGTCTCAGCGACGCCAGGCGATTTATAGAGCTCGCCTTGCCGCAGCGCCTGGACGAAGCTCACCACTTCCCGCGCCAGCGCCGCCGGCGCGTCGGGGCGCCGCGCCTTGATGATGGCGATCTCGCGCTCGGCATCGGGATAGCCGACCCAGTGATAGAGGCAGCGCCGCTTCAGCGCGTCATGCACCTCGCGCGTGCGGTTCGACGTGATGACGACGATCGGCGGCTCAACCGCCGAGATCGTGCCGAGCTCGGGGATCGTTACCTGGAAGTCCGACAGCACCTCGAGCAGGAAGGCCTCGAAGGCTTCATCGGTGCGGTCGAGCTCATCGATGAGGAGCACCGGCGCCAATCCCTTCGGCGCCTCAAGCGCCTGCAGCAAGGGCCGCTTGGTGAGGAAGCGCTCCGAGAAGATGTCGTGCCCCAAGCGCTCGCGGTCGAGCTCGCCCGAAGCTTCCGCGAGGCGGATCTCGATCATCTGGGCGGAATAATTCCATTCATAGACCGCCGCATTGACGTCGAGCCCTTCGTAGCATTGCAAGCGTATGAGTCTGCGGCCGAGCGCTTCCGCCAGCACCTTGGCGATCTCGGTCTTGCCCACGCCCGCCTCGCCTTCGAGGAACAGGGGCCGGGCCATCTTGAGGGCGAGGAAGACGACGGTCGAGAGCGCCCGGTCGGCAATATAGCCTTGCGACTTCAGGAGCTCGGCCACGGCATCGATCGAGGGCGGGAGGCCGTTCTTCTTGCTGCTTGAATCCATTCGGTGCTTCCTGACTAGCTAGAGTACCGCCTCGAGATCGAGGCTCTTGGCGGGTTCGGGCAAGGGCCTGCCCGGCTTCACTTCATATATATTGAGATGACGCCCGGCCGCCACCAGGAGCCGCCCGAATATGTCCCAGCCCGCCCAGTTCGCCAGCACGATTTCCTCCGCTCCGTCAATATCGTAGCCGGCGGCGTCTTTCAGGACATAGTCGAATTGCTCATAGCTGCCGAGACGGTGCGTCCGTGCCGTCCTGACCAGAACGGGCTTGGCGCGGCCGCCCGATGGTTGGGGAAATGTCGCAACGGCCGGTGACCTGAAGCGCGCCTCGAGGATAGCTCTCTCGCCTGCCGGCAGCGATTTGATGTCGCGCAGGATCTCGTAGTGGCGGAACACATCATATTCCGGTCCGGCATCCTTCGGCGGTGTATCGAAGACGACCAGCCGCCGGTCGCGCAGGAACACCCCGCCGCCGCCCCAGGTCGATCCGTTGGGGAAGAAGAGATGCGCCTTGAGCCAGGGGGGCGAGCACAGGGCCGTCCAGGTCGATGGATCCGACTTGCCCGCCGTCCGCTTGCCGCGCATGGCGAAATAGATCATGAGGCTGCCGTCGGGCGAGAGATCCGAGCGTTCGGGAAAGAGCCGCCCATAGAACCGCGATCCCTTGCTCAGCCGGTCGCGGCAGCCGTTCTTCCGCCTTTCGTAATCGAGATGCAGGCAATAGGTGGTGAGCCGGCTCTTGCGATAGAAGATCACCGCCACCGGCGCCTGGCGCGCCAGGAGGACATGCGATTTTGGTGTCGCCGGTGTCATTCAAGCACAAGCATCGGACCGAAAAGTGTGAAACGGTTTTCGGACAATCCGATGCGCCAAAAAGACAAAAGGCCCGCATGCTGGAACATGCGAGCCCCAAGATGATGCAGATCCAACAGATCTACTTCGCCGCCGCCACCGCGCGCCGCGCCAGCACATTGACGAGATGGGCGCGATATTCGGGCGAGGCATGGATGTCGCTGTTGAGGCCCTTGGCGCTGACCGAGATGCCGGCAATGGCGTCGGCGGAGAATTTCGCCTGCAGCGCCTTCTCCATTTCCGGCACGCGGAAGACCTTGGGTCCTGCCCCTGTCACCGCCACGCGCACCGAGCCATCCGCGAGCTCGGCCACGAAGACGCCGACCATCGCATAGCGCGACGCCGGATTGGGGAATTTCGCATAGGCCGCCCGCTTCGGCACCGGGAATTCGACCGCGGTCACGATCTCGTCGTCCTTGAGGGCGGTCGAGAACATGCCGGTGAAGAACTTGTCGCCCGGGACCTTGCGCGAAGACGTGATGACCGTGGCATTGAGGCCGACCACGGCCGAAGGATAGTCCGCCGCCGGATCATTATTGGCGATCGAGCCGCCGATCGTGCCGCGATTGCGCACATGCGGATCGCCGATGCCGGAAGCGAGCGCCGCCAGTGCCGGTATGGCCTTCTTGACGCCCTTGTCGGCGGCAACGTCGGCATGCGGCGTCCCCGCCTTCACCGTCACCTTGGCGGCGGCCGCGGTCACGCCGACATTGTTGAGGCCGCCGAGATCGATGATGTCGGATGGAGCGGCGAGCCCCTGCTTCATCGTCGGCAAGAGCGTCATGCCGCCCGACAGGAATTTGCCGTCCTTCGCCTTCTTCATCAGCTTGACGGCGTCGGCGGGTTTCGTCGGCCGGTGATAGTTGAAGTTTTCCATATGTCGCCTCCCTTATTCCGCGGCCATCTTCGTGGCGTGCAGCGTCTTCCAGACCGTGTGCGGGCTTGCCGGCATCGCCAGGTCCTTGACGCCCAAGGCATCGGTGACGGCATTCATCACCGCCGCCGGTGCCGCGATCGCGCCCGCTTCGCCGCAGCCCTTCATGCCCAGAGGATTGGACGGGCATTTGGTCTCGGTGAAGCCGAGCTTGAAGGACGGCACATCGGTGGCGCGCGGCATGCAGTAATCCATGAAGGATCCGGTGATGAGCTGGCCCGAATCCGAGTCATAGACGCAGTTCTCGGTCAGCGCCTGGCCGACACCTTGCGTGATGCCGCCATGCACCTGGCCTTCGACGATCATCGGGTTGATGACGGTGCCGAAATCGTCGACCGCCGTCCAGTTCACGATCTCGGTGACGCCGGTATCGCGGTCGATCTCGACCTCGCAGATATGGCAGCCGGCCGGGAAGGTGAAGTTGGTCGGATCGTGGAAGGCGCTTTCCTTGAGGCCCGGCTCGATCTCGGAGGTCGGGAATTTGTGCGCCACATAGGCCGCGAGCGCCACCTCGCCGAAGGCCATCTTCTTGTCGGTGCCCTTGACCGAGAAGGTGCCATTCTTGAACTCGATGTCGCCTTCGGCCGCTTCCATGACATGGGCGGCGACCTTCTTCGCCTTGGCCTCGACCTTGTCGAGCGCCTTAGCGATCGCCGTCATGCCGACCGCACCAGAGCGCGAGCCATAAGTGCCCATGCCGAACTGCACCTTGTCGGTGTCGCCATGGACGATCGAGACGGTGTTGATGTCGATGCCGAGCCGGTCGGAGACGAGCTGGGCGAAGGTCGTCTCATGGCCCTGGCCATGGCTGTGCGAGCCGGTCAGGATCTCGACCGTGCCGACCGGATTGACCCGGACTTCGGCCGATTCCCACAAGCCGACGCCGGCGCCGAGCGATCCCACCGCCGCCGAGGGCGCGATGCCGCAGGCTTCGATGTAGTTGGCGAAGCCGATGCCGCGCAATTTGCCTTTCTTGGCCGCCGCCGCCTTGCGCTCGCCAAAGCCCTTGTAATCGGCAATTTCGAGCGCCTTTTCGAGCGAGGCGTCATAGTCGCCCGCATCATAGGTCATGATGACCGGCGTCTGATGCGGGAAGGATTTTACGAAGTTGCGGCGGCGGAATTCCGCCGGATCGATCTTCATCTCGCGCGCCGCCGTCTCGACGATGCGCTCGACAACATAGGTCGCTTCCGGCCGGCCGGCGCCGCGATAGGCATCGACGGGCGCCGTATTGGTATAGACCGCGTCCACCTCGGCATAGATCGAGGGGATGGCATATTGGCCGGAGAGCAGCGTCGCATAGAGATAGGTCGGCACGCAGGAAGCGAAGGTCGAGAGATAGGCGCCCATGCCGGCGATCGTGTGGCACTTGAGCCCCAGTATGTGGCCCTGCTCATCCATCGCGAGCTCGGCATGGGTCACGTGATCGCGGCCATGCGCGTCGGCGAGGAAGCTTTCGGTGCGCTCCGCCGTCCATTTCACCGGCCGCCCGCCGATGCGCTTCGACGCCCATGTGCAGACGACTTCCTCGGCATAGATGAAGATCTTAGAGCCGAAGCCGCCGCCGACATCGGGGGCGATGACGCGCAATTTGTGCTCGGGCGCGATGCCATGGAAGGCCGAGATCACGAGTCGCGCCACATGCGGATTCTGGCTCGTGGTATAGAGCGTATAATGGTCGTTGCCGGCATCATATGAGCCGATAGCGGCGCGCGGCTCCATCGCATTGGGGATGAGCCGGTTGTTGACGAGATCGAGCTTGGTCACGTGATGGGCGCGCTGGAAAGCGGCCTCGGTCGCCGCCTTGTCGCCCAATGACCATTCATAGACGGTGTTGTCGGGTGCCACGTCATGGATCTGCGCCTTGGACTTCGTCGCCTTGGCCGCATCGACGACATGCGGCAGCACGTCATAGCTCACATTGACCTTGGCGGCCGCAGCCTTCGCCTGCTCCTTGCTTTCGGCAATGACGACGGCGACGTGATCGCCGACATAGCGCACCTTGCCTAGCGCCAGGATCGGATGCGGGCCCGCTTTCATGGGCGAGCCGTCCTTGGAATGGATCATCCAGCCGCAAATCAGGCCACCGATCTTGTCCTCGGCCACATGATCGCCGGTGAAGACGGCGACGACGCCCTCTTCCGGCTTCCATTTCGGCACCTTGATCGACTTGATCGTGGCATGCGCATGGGGGCTGCGCACGAAATAGGCGTAGGTCTGGTCCTTGAGGTTGATGTCGTCGGTATACTGGCCCTTGCCGGTGATGAAACGGTGGTCTTCCTTGCGCTTCACGCGGGCGCCGATTCCGGTGTCACTCATATGATGATCCTCCCTCGTCTCAGCGCTTACATGTTCTCGGCGCCGGCCTGGATGGCCTTGACGATATTGTGGTAGCCGGTGCAGCGGCAGATATTGCCTTCGAGCTCATGCCGGATGGTCTCTTCGTCGAGCTTCTTGCCCTTGCGCTTCACCAGATCGACCGCGGCCATCAGCATGCCCGGCGTGCAGAAGCCGCATTGCAGCCCATGATGCTCGCGGAACGCCTCCTGCATCGGATGCAGCTTGCCGTTCTTGGCGAGGCCTTCGACCGTCGTCACATCGGCGCCGTCGCAGGCGATGGCGAGTGCCGTGCAGGACTTGATCGCCCGGCCGTTCACATGCACGACACAGGCGCCGCACTGGCTGGTATCGCAGCCTACATGCGTGCCGGTCAGCCCCAGAGTCTCGCGCAGGAATTCTACCAAAAGCGTGCGCGGTTCGACCGGCCCGCACACAGCTTTTCCGTTCACTTTCATGGAAATCGCAGACATCGACGCTTCCTCCCGAGAGATCGCGCGACCCCAGACATGGCGCATTATTGGGCGCGGATCACATATCTTCGCCGCGCGCATCCTTGCGCGCTGCCGCGAAAGGGTCAAGCGATAACCAATAGCGACCAAAGTACACTAGACTGAATCGGCAGGCATTTTGTGCGATAATGGGTATCTGAAACCACCGGTGTCAGCAGTGCGTAAGACCTGGATGGAGGCTCGCCATGACCCGCAGACTGACCCTTTTCGCCTTGGGCCTATTGGCCCTGCTCGCCTTTCCCGGCGCCCTGTCCGCGCAGGCCGTCAGCGAGGCCGAAGCCCAGGAATTCCAGCGCATCATCACCGACCAGCTCAGCGCCTTCAATGCCGATGACGGAGCCGCGGCCTATGGATTTGCCGCCCCGGCCATCAAACGTCTGTTTCCTTCCCCAGAGATATTCATGTCCATGGTCCAGAAGGGCTATCCGCCGATCTACCGCCGGCAGTCCTATTCCTTCGGCCGAATCGGCAATGAGATGGGCGGGGCGCCGACCCAGCACGTCACCATCATCGATGTGAACGGCAAGGCCTGGACCGCCCTTTACGCCATGCAGCGCCAGCCGGACGGCTCCTGGAAGATCGTCGGCTGCCAGCTGGTCGCGGCCCCGGCGGCGGATGCATGAGGTCCTGGCCACGGTCCGGACAAGATCCTGACATGAGATTGAATTGGGAATGAATGGGCGTTTCAAGCCGGATTCAGCCGGAGCGCGGCATGTTGGGCAGCGTTGAGGCATACAACACCGACCCATCAACCGGAGCTCTGTTCATGAAGTCACTTTCGATCATCGCCGCTTTGGCCCTGGGTCTCTCGGCCCAGGCGGCAACGGCGCAGCCGACCACTCAAGCGAGCGTCAGCCCCACGCTCGCCCATAAATATGTGCCCAAATACGATATCGTGACCGCCAAGGTGGCCCAGGGTGTCAAGTTCGAGAACCCGGCCCTCGCCAAAGGCCTCAATCCACAGCCGGAGCCCCCGAGCCAGGGGATCATGAAGTCGCTCCCGTCGCGAAGCCAGTAATTGCGCCCTCATGAAACGGCCGTGGCGACGCGGCCGTATTCTTTCGCCCAAGGCGGACACCGCAGGGTTGAATGCCGCCGAATCAGGCAGTATGGGGCCGGTTATGACGGATATGACGATCCCTAGCCGGTCCGGGCGCCAGACGACCTATTGGATCGCAGCGGCGGCCCTGATTGTGGCCTGCGCTGTCATCCTCCTCGCCATGGGCCGCGAGCCCATTTGCAAATGCGGCTATGTAAAGCTCTGGCATGGCGTGGTGATGAGCTCGGAGAATTCCCAGCACATCAGCGACTGGTACACCCCCTCCCATCTCATCCACGGTTTCATCTTCTACGGACTATTGTGGCTCATCGGCCGGCGCTGGCCGCTGGGTCTGCGCTTGTGCCTCGCCATTCTCGTCGAGGGCGCCTGGGAGATCTTCGAGAACACCGATTTCATCATCGAGCGCTATCGCGAGGCGACGATCTCGCTCGACTACTATGGCGACAGCGTGCTCAATTCGATTTGCGACATCCTGGCGATGGTGGTGGGCTTCTTCATCGCCGCGAAGGCTCCGGTCTGGGTCACCGTGGCGCTGGCGATCGGCTTCGAATTGTTCACCGGCTTCATGATCCGCGACAATCTCACCCTCAACATCATCATGCTGCTCTGGCCTCTCGACGCCATCAAGGAGTGGCAGGCGGCGCTTTCTTCACGCTGAGCGTAGTCTCGAATGTGCAGGCCTCTTCACCGGCGCTTCATGACACGAGCTGCCTGGCATGGCTGGGGGGTCTGCCATAGCGTCCCTTGAAGGCGCGGGAGAATTCGGCGAGCGTCGAAAAGCCGGTGGCGAGCGCCACGTCGCGCACAGTGAGGCGCGAATAGGCGAGCAAACGATGGGCGCGCTCGAGGCGCAATTGCCGGTAGAAGCCGACCGGCGTCATCTGCAGATGCTGGTGGAACAGGCGCTCGAGCTGCCGGCCGGAAATCTCGACCGTCCGCGCCACGTCCTCGAGCGTCAGCCTGTCTTCCACATGCTCCTCCATCAGCCTGATGGCCTTGACGAGACGCGGATCGTCGATGGCGTAGCGCGAGCCCGCCGGCACGCGGGCCTCGCCCGGGTGATTGAGATGGCGGGTATGGACGAGCGTGTCCGCCACTTTCTGCGCCAGCTTCTCGCTTTCGATGGCGCCCAGCCAGTCGAGCATCATGTCGAGGGGGGCAGCGCCGCCCGAGGCGGTCATGCGACCGCGGTCGATGACATAGGTCGCCTCGGCCACGTCGATCTCGGGATAGCTCTCGCGGAAGGCCGGCAAGGTCTCCCAATGGGCGGTGGCGCGATGGCCGTCGAGCACCCCTGCGCCCGCGAGCAGGAAGGCGCCGGTATCGACACCGCCCAGAAGCGTGCCGTTGCGGGCGAGCCGGCGCAGTTCGTTGAAGACGGCGCGCGTCATGCCGGCTTCCTGGTCATAGGAAGCGCAGGCGATCGCGACATCGGGCCGCCCGATGGCATCGATGCCGGCGGTGACCGAGACCGGTATGCCGTTCGAGGCCGCGACCGCTTCGCCATCCATCGACACGAAGCGCCAGGAAAAGGCCTCGCCGGCAAAGCGGTTGGCGACCCGCAAGGGCTCGAGCGCCGAGAACAGCGCGATCATGGAAAAGCGCGGGATGAGCAGGAAGGCGATGTCGCGGGGCATATTGGCGATAATTCTCAATCAGATGGCGAAAAAAGTCAAATACCTTCGAGAATCCGATCCTAGTCTGCCGCCCGACATTTCCTGGGAGGACAGACAGAATGAATCCGAAAGTCATCATCACATGCGCCGTGACCGGTGCGGGCGACACGGTCGGCAAGCATCCGGCCATTCCGGTCACCCCGGAGCAGATCGCCAATGCGGCGCTGGAGGCGGCCGACGCCGGCGCTGCCGTCGTCCATTGCCATGTGCGCAATCCGAAGACCGGCAAGGGCGCCCGCAATGTCGAGCTCTATGCCGAGGTGGTCGAGCGCATCCGCGCCAAGAACAAGACGGTGATCATCAATCTGACCGCCGGCATGGGCGGCGATGTCGAGATCGGCTCGGGCGAGACGCCGCGCCAGTTCAACGAGGCCAATACCGATCTCGTCGGTCCGGTTGAACGCCTTCTCCATGTGAAGGAACTGCGCCCCGAGATCTGCACGCTCGATTGCGGCACGCTCAATTTCGGCGACGGCAACACCATCGTCGTGCAGACGCCGACGCAGTTGCGCGAGCAGGCGAAGCTCATCCAGTCCTATGGCGTCAAGCCCGAGATGGAGATCTTCGATTCCGGCAATCTGTGGTTCGCCAAGCAGCTCGTCGCCGAAGGCCTGATCGAAGATCCGCCGCTCTTCCAGCTCTGCCTCGGCATTCCCTGGGGCGCGCCGGTCAACACCCAGACCATGGCCTATCAGGTCGGCGAATTGCCGAAGAACGCCGTCTGGGCCGCCTTCGGCATCGGCCGCAACCAGTTCCCGATGGTGGCCCAGGCGATCCTCTTGGGCGGCCATGTTCGCGTCGGCCTCGAGGACAATCTCTATCTCGAGAAGGGCGTCTATGCCTCGAACGGCACGCTCACCGAGCGCGCCGTCAAGATCATCGAGGTTCTCGGCTCCAAGGTCGCAAGTCCCGATGAGGCTCGCGACATCCTGAAGCTCAAAAAGCGCTAGACGGTCCGGGAGAACATCCATGTCCATCAAGACCGTCGGCATTGCGGGAACGGGCCTCATTGGCGCGGGCTGGGCCGCGCGTCTGCTCATCCGGGGCTATGACGTCATCGCCTATGACGTGGCGCCCGCCGCCGAAGCCAAGCTCAGGGCCGCCATCGATATCGCCTGGCCCTCGATGATCCGCCTCCTCAACACCCCCAAGGTGAAGAAGGGCAAGCTCAGTTTCACCACCGATCTCAAGGAGATGGCATCGAAAGCTGACTTCATCCATGAGGCGGCGCCCGAACGCGAGGAATTGAAGATCAGGCTGTTCCGGGAGATCGACTCCTTTGCCCGGCCCGATGTCATCATCGCGTCCTCCTCCTCGGGCTTCCTGCCGACCCGGCTGCAATCGGAATGCGCTCACCCCGAACGGGTGATCATCGCCCACCCCTTCAATCCGGTCTATTTGCTGCCTTTGGTCGAGACCGTCCCCGGCGAGAAGACATCGCCCGAGGCGATGGACCGCGCCGGCAAATATTTCGAGGGCGTAGGCATGCATGTGCTGCGTCTCAAGAAGGAGATCGACGGCTATATTTGCGACCGCCTGCAGGAGGCTCTGTGGCGCGAGGCGCTGCATGTCCTCGACAAGGACATCGGCACGACCGCCGACATCGACGACTCGATCGTCTATTCGGCCGGCATGCGCTGGGCCTTCATGGGCTCCTTCCTCACCTATCACGCGGCGGGCGGCCCCGGTGGCATGCGCGCCTTCATCAAGCAGTTCGATCCGAGCCTCGAATTGCCCTGGACGGATCTGCGCTATCCCAAATGGAACGACGCATTGGAGACGCGCTTGGTCGAAGGCTGCGAGGCCCAGGCCGGCGGCCTGACGGTCGCCGAGATCGAGGCCAAGCGCAACGACGTGCTGGTCGACATGATGCATCTCTTCAAGCAGCACAAAGTCGGCGCAGGGCTAGTGCTGGCGCGCGAGGAAGAACGCCGGCTCAAGGCGCTCAAGCGATGGAAGAAGGGCGCCAAGATCGAAGGCCCCCTCGCCCTGCATCACGGCACGGTCATGACGTCCTGGGTCGACTACAACAATCACATGCAAGATGCTCATTATCTCGTGGCTTTCGGCGACGGCCTCGATGCCTTCTTGCGCTATATCGGCGATGACGATGCCTATCGCGCCACGGGCCTCACCTTCTTCACCGCCGAGACCCATCTCAACTACTATCGCGAGATGAAGGCGGGCGAACCCTTCACCATCGAGACGCAGCTTGTCGGTGCCGATGAGAAGCGCGTGCATCTCTTCCACCGCATGCTGCATGGCAAGACCCAAGAGCTCGTCGCCACCAACGAGATCATGCAGCTCCATGTCGACCAGAAGGCGGGCAAGGTCGTTCCCATGCGCGCGGACATCTTCGAAGCCGTGTTCGCCGTCTGGGCCGCGCACAAGAAGCTCAAAGCCCCTGCCGAGCTCGGCCGGGTGATGGGCGTGCCCAAGAAGGACAACAAGAAGAAGCCCGTCGCCAAGAAGGCGGCCGCAAGGAAGAAACCAGCGAGAAAGAAGAAGCGCTGATATCCAACCGGGAGGACAAAATGCTTCAGCGTGTCATGATCACGGCGGGTGGCTCAGGCATAGGCTGGGTCATCGCCAAGGCCTTCGCCGACTCGGGCGCCAAGGTGCATATTTGCGATGTCGATGAGCGGGCGCTCGGCGAGGCAACCGAGAAATATCCGCAGATCGCCGCCACCCATCTCGATGTGACGGATGAGGAAGCGATCGACCAGTGGTTCGACGATGCCATGGACGATCTCGATGGTCTCGACGTGCTCGTCAACAATGCCGGCACCAAGGGGCCGACCGGCTATGTCGAGGAGCTCAAGCTCGACGACTGGCGCGAATGCTTGAGCGTCTGCCTCGATGCGCAGTTCCTGTGCGCGAGGCGCGCAGCCCCCATCATGAAGGACCAGCGCTCGGGGTCCATCATCAATATCTCATCGACCGCCGGCCTTTTCGGCTATGGCCTGCGCACGCCCTATGCCGCCGCCAAATGGGCGGTGATCGGCTTCACCAAGTCGCTCGCCGTCGAGCTCGGCCCCTATGATGTGCGCGCCAATGCCATTTGCCCGGGCGCCGTCGAGGGCCCGCGCATGGATCGGGTGATGAAGGCAGAAGCCGAGAGCCGCGGCGTGTCACCCGAACTCGTCTACAAGGAGTACGTCCAGGCTCAGTCGATCAAGCGCTTCGTCAAGCCGGAAGAGATCGCCGATATGTGCCTCTTCCTCGCCTCGCCCGCCGCCAAGATGGTGACCGGCCAGGCGATCTCGGTCGACGGCCATTCCGAGACATTTCACATAGGAAGCTAGCCATGGATTTCGCCCTTACCGAAGAGCAGCGCATGATCGTCAAGACGACGCGCGATTTCGTCGAGAACGAGCTCTTCCCGCATGAAGCCGAGGTCGAGCGCACCGGCGAGTTGCGCAAGGACCTTTACGAAGAGCTCAAGGCCAAGGCGATCGAAGCCGGACTCTATGCCGCCAACATGCCGGCGGAAGCAGGCGGCGCCGGCCTCGATACCCAGACCTGGGTCATGTATGAGCGCGAGCTTGGCCGCGCCAATTATGCGCTGCATTGGAACTGCGTGGCCAGGCCCTCCAACATCCTGATGGCCTGCGAAGGCGAGCAGCGCGAGAAATATCTCTTTCCCTCGGTGCGCGGCGAGAAAGCCGACTGTCTCGCCATGACGGAGCCTGGTGCCGGTTCCGACGTGCGCGGCATGAAGTGCTCCGCCGTCCAGAAGGGCGATGACTTCATCATCAATGGGGTGAAGCATTTCATCAGCCATGCCGATGTCGCCGATTTCGTCATCCTCTTCGCCGCCTCGGGCGAGGAAGAGACACAGCGCGGCAAGAAGAAGCTCATCACCGCCTTCCTCGTCGACAAGGGGCATCCGGGCTTCGTCGTGCGCGACGGCTATCGCAATGTCTCGCATCGCGGCTACAACAACTGCATCCTCGAATTCACCGACTGCCGCGTGCCGAAATCGGCGGTCCTGGGCGAGGTGCACAAGGGCTTCGAGGTCGCCAATTCCTGGCTCGGCGCCACGCGCCTCCAGGTCGCCGCCACCTGCATCGGCCGGGCCGAGCGCGCCCTCGATCATGCCAAGCAATGGGCAGTCGACCGGGTGCAGTTCGGTCAGCAGATCGGCAAGTTCCAGGGCGTTTCCTTCAAGCTCGCCGACATGGCGCTCGAATTCAAGGCCGCCTGGCTCCTCACCCTCGAAGCCGCCTGGAAATACGACCAGGGCACGGTCGAGGACATGGACATGGCCATGGCCAAACTCAAGGCGACCGAGATGCTGGCCATGGTCGCCGATGAGGCGATCCAGATCCATGGCGGCATGGGCGTCATGGAGGAATTGCCCTTGGAGCGCATATGGCGCGACTCCCGCATCGAGCGCATCTGGGAGGGCACCAGCGAGATCCAGCGCCACATCATCTCGCGGTCATTGCTCAGGCCGCTCGGCGGATAAAATTGAGAAACCATGACCACGCCCCTCACCCGTTTCCTCTCGCCCACATCCATCGCCTTCATCGGCGGCCATGAATGCGAGGTCGCCATCGAACGCACCCTCGCTTTGGGCTTCACCGGCAAGATCTGGGCCGTCCACCCCAAGCGCGAAAAGCTGGGCGGTATCGCCTGCATCAAGTCCGTCGAAGAGATCGACGGCAGTCCCGATGCCGCTTTCGTCGCCGTGAAGCGCGAGCTCACCATCGACATCGTCCGCCACCTGAACAAGATCGGTTGCGGCGGTGCGGTCATCTATGCGTCTGGTTTTTCCGAGACCGGTGACGTCGGCAAGGACCTGCAACGCCAGCTTCTCGAGGCCGGACGCTCAATGCCGCTGATGGGTCCCAATTGCTACGGCTTCGTCAATGCCATGGCGCATGCCGCTTTGTGGCCCGACGAGCACGGCCTCGAACCCCTGGAGCGCGGCGTCGCCATCATCACCCAGTCCGGCAATATCGCCTGCAATTTTACCATGACGCGCCGCGCTCTGCCGGTCGCCGCCGTCTTCGCCATCGGCAACCAGGCCGATGTCGATATCGCCCAGATGCTGGAGGCGCTCTCCGAGGATGAGCGCATCACCGCAATCGGTCTTCATATCGAGGGCCTCAAGGACATTCCCGCCTTCGCCAAGGCGGCCGAGATCGCGCGTACGAACCGCAAGCCGGTGATCGCGCTCAAGACCGGGCGGTCCGAACAGGGCGCCAAGGTCACGATGAGCCATACGTCGTCGCTGGCCGGCGCCGATACGCTCTATGACGCCCTCTTCGAGCGCCATGGCATAGCGCGCATGACCTCGGTGACGGCTTTTGTCGAGACGCTCAAATTCCTCCACCATGGCGGCCCGCTCAAAGACAACCGCGTGGTTTCGATGAGCTGCTCGGGCGGCGAGGCGGCGCTCATCGCCGACATGGCGATCGAGAAAGACGTGCGCTTTCCGGAATTCGACCGCTGCACCAAGCCCAAGGTCGCAGCGACCCTCAATGAATATGTGTCGATCGACAATCCACTCGATTACCACACCTTCATCTGGAACCAGGAGGACAAGCTCACCGCCACTTTTTCCGCCGTCCTGTCCGGCGGCTTCGACGTGGCGATGCTCATTCTCGACATTCCGACCAGCCCACTGATGAAGCCCGATACCTGGCTCGTCACCGCGAAGTCGCTCGCCAATGCGGCGCGCGCGACCAAAGCCAGGACGGCAATGGTGGCAAGCCTGCCCGAATGCATGCCGCTCGATCTCGCCGATGAGCTGGCTGGCTCAGGCGTCGCCCCGATGATGGGTCTCGATGACGCCCTCACCGCTTTTGAGGCGGCGGCTTTCATCGGCCGGAACTGGACGCGGCGCGACAAGGCTCCGGTCCTGCCCGCGACGGAAGCGCGCGGCGGCGATCTTCATACGCTCTCCGAGCATGATGCCAAGCAGCTTCTCAAATCGCATGGCCTTTCCGTGCCGGAGGGCATTGTCTGCCGTCATGGCGAGGCGGTAAAAACCGCCGAGAGCCTTGGTTTTCCGGTGACGCTCAAAGTGTCATCCGCTGCCATCGCGCATAAGACCGAAGCCGGCGGTGTCGCGCTCAATCTCAAGACTAAAGATGAGGTCGCGGCCGCCGCCCGGCACATGGCGCATCTCGCCGATCATGTCATCGTCGAGCGCATGGTGACGGGCGGTATCGCCGAGCTCATCATCGGCCTCAAAGCCGATCCGCAATTCGGGCTGGGCCTCGTGCTCGGCGCCGGCGGCATCCTGACCGAACTGCTCAAAGATTCGGCAACCTTGATCCTGCCGACATCGCGGCCTGAGATCGAGCGCGCGCTCAAATCATTGAAAGTGTGGAAGCTTGTCGAAGGCTTCCGCGGCAAGTCCGGCGATCAGGAGGGAGTCGTCAAGGCGGTCGAGGCGATTGCGGCCTTTGCCGAGGCGCATCGCGGCCTTATAGAGGAGCTCGACGTCAATCCCCTCATCGTTCTGCCTCCGGGTCAAGGCGCCGTGGCGGTCGATGCTCTCATCCGCATGCGCAAGGAATAGTTCATGAGCTCACCCATCATTGTCGAACGCCGTGGCAAGGTCCTCGAAGTCACCATCAACCGGCCCAAGGCCAATGCCATCGACGCTCCGACAAGCCGCATCATGGGTGAGACCTTTGCCAAATTCCGTGACGATCCCGATCTGCGTGTCGCCATCCTCACCGGCGCCGGCGAGAAGTTCTTCTGCCCGGGCTGGGACCTGAAGGCCGCCGCCGAAGGCGAAGCTCCGGATGCGGATTATGGCCCTGGCGGCTTCGGCGGTCTGCAGGAATTGCCCGGCCTCAACAAGCCGGTGATCGCCGCGGTCAACGGCATCGCCTTTGGCGGCGGCTTCGAGATCATGATCGCGGCCGATATCATCATCGCCGCCGATCACGCCACCTTCGCATTACCGGAAATTAACTCTGGCACGGTCGCCGACGCGGCGACCATAAAATTGCCGCGCCGCATTCCCTATCATGTCGCCATGGACTTGCTCTTCACCGGACGGCGCATGGATGCCCACGAAGCCAGGCAATGGGGCATCGTGAACGAGATCGTGACCCAGCCCAACCTGATGATCCGCGCCCGCGAGGTGGCGGCGATGCTGGCCGAGGGCCCGCCGCTTGTCTTCGCCGCCATCAAGGAGGTGGTGCGCGAGACGTCGCATCTTCCGATCCAGCAGGCTTTCGACCTCGTCACCAAGCGCAAGCTTGCGACCGTCGACAAGCTCTATTCGAGCGAAGACCAGAAGGAAGGTGCGCGCGCCTTCGCCGAGAAGCGCAAGCCGGTCTGGAAGGGGCGGTAACCCGACACAAGATGAATCGCCGGAAGTTCTTCAAATGGCTGGGCGGCCTTGCCCTGTCGGGGGCGGCGGTGACGGGCTATGCCTTCGGCATCGAGCCGGGCTTCCTCTTGCGCGTGCAACGCTATGCCTTGACCCCGCCTGGCTGGCCCACCGATTTCAAACTACGCATCGCCGCTCTTGCCGACATCCATGTCGGCGAACCCTATATGAGCCTCAGGCATGTCGAGCGCGTCGTCGAGACCGCGAATGCGCTCAATCCTGATCTTGTCCTGCTGCTCGGCGACTATGCAGCCGGCCATCGATGGGTGACGCGCAAGGTCACGATTAAGGACACAGCTTCGGTGCTCGCCCGCCTGAAAGCGCCGCTCGGCGCTCACGCCATTCTCGGCAATCACGACTGGTGGGACGACCGGCAGGCACAGAAGCGCCGCGCCGGTCCCTGCCTCTATCGCACCGCGCTCGAGGCCGCCGGCTTTCCCGTCTATGAGAATGACGGGGTCAGGCTGGTGCACCAGGACAAGCATTTCTGGCTCCTGGGGCTTGCCGACCAGCTCGCGTTCATCGAAGGCCGCGGCCGCTTCGCCGGCATCGATGACCTCGATGCGACGCTCGCCAGGGTGACGGACGATGCGCCGGTCATTCTGATGATCCATGAGCCCGACGCCTTCACGAAGGTGCCGTCTCGTGTCGCCTTGACGCTCGCCGGCCATACCCATGGCGGCCAGGTGCGCCTCTTCGGCTATTCGCCCGTCGTGCCGTCCGCCTATGGCAACCGCTTCGCTTATGGTCACGTCGTCGAGGACGACCGGCACCTGATCGTCTCGGGCGGGCTTGGCTGCAGCATCCTGCCCGTCCGCTTCGGTGTGCCGCCCGAGATCGACCTGATCGAGCTCGGCGCGTGATCTAGTCTAAAACGCCGGCCCGATTGCGCCACCGCTACCGGGGGAGCCGGCGGGGCCGTTGCCTGGCCCGCCCGCACCGGGAGGACCTCCTTGCCCCGGTTGGCCACCCGGTCCGCCATTCGGGCGCTGCGCAGGCGGTGGTCCACCGGGCTTGCCACCTTGGCCGCCAGTTCCGCCATCCCCGCCCTTTTTGCCGGCTTTGTTCGGATCTCCTTTGCCGCCCTGACCGCCTGGGCCGCCCTGCCCACCCTGACCGCCATTGCCATTTGTCCCGAGGCCGCCACCGGGCAGTGGAGTTCCCGCTGCACCACCCTCGCCGCCTATTCCGCCGTCCCCGCCCTTTTTGCCATCTAGGCCCGCATTTACCGGCCCACCTTGTCCACCAATATTGCCTGGCCCGCCATTGCCGCCATTGCCGGCGTTGCCTGGTGCCGCGCCTGCTCCGCCAGGTGGTCCGGCATCTCCGCCTTTGCCGCCCTTTCCGCCGTCGCCGCCTTTCTTTCCTTTGACGCCTTGATTGCCGATACCGCCCGGTCCACCTGAAGCGCCGACCCAGCCGTTCCCAGCATTGCCGCCATTGCCCGGAGTGGCACCATTGACGGCATCGCCGCCTTTGCCGCCATTGCCGCCGGCTCCGCCGTCTCCGCCGTCTACGCCCTCCTTGTTCGGAGTCGGGTTGGCGATGCTGGCCCCTGGACCCCCGTTCCCGCCGGTACCGCCCTTGCCACCCGTTCCGCCTGGAGTGAACTGACCAGCGGCTCCAGTACCGCGTGGTCCGCCACCGTCAGGTGCCACGATCTTTGGCGCTTTGAGAGTCTTGCCGCCTTCGCCTCCATTGCCTCCTCGACCGCCCTTTCCCGCTTTGTTGTTGACTACTGAATTCGGATCACCCGTGCCGCCTGGGCCGCCATTACCGCCGTTCTGGCCATTGTCTCCATCACCACCCTTGCCGCCGTCGCCACCGTCGCCGCCTTTCTCGCCTCCTTTGCCGCCATTTCCACCTGGGTAAGGACCCTGAACGAGCCCAGGAGGCTGGCCCCGTTGATTTCCGCCATTTCCGCCCTGGCCGCCTTTGCCCGTGCCCGCACCATTGCCGCCGTTGCCCGCCGTGCCACCTATGGCACCATCGCCGCCCCAGCCGCCATTTCCGTTGCTGCCCGGACGAGCATTTCCGCCATTGCCGCCGGCGGGGTTGTTGTTATCACCTGGTTTTCCGTCATGGCCGTTGTCGTGGCCGGGTTTCCCATCAGTCCCGAATGGGTAGTCTGCCGCATATGGAAAGTCGGGTCCTGGCATGTCACGTTCTCCTCTGTTGCATCCGCGAATTGCCGTTATTTTCGACAAATCCGAGCTTCAGCGCAGAAGTGGGAGCGCATCCTCCGAAGGTCAGGACGACTGCGCCGCAGCCGTGAAACATTGCGCAAAAAAGTCTCTCCGCTGGTTCATTGCGAAAATCGCTCGGATGGCCCCCCGGATAGGTGGCGCTGGAGCTTGAACAAGAAGTCCTCGCGCCATGGCATCATCCAACACCCAAATTGACCTCAAGGCAACTATATGATCGAGGGATTGAGCCACATCACTCTGATCGTGCGCGATCTCACCTGGACTGGCCGCATGTTCGAGACTGTGCTCGGCGGCAAGGAAGTCTATCGCAGCGGAGCGAAGCAATTCTAAGGGAGTCGCGCTCTCGCATCGAAGGCCGCTCGCTCTATTTCCACGACCCGGACTATCATCTGTTCGAATTGCACACCGGCACTTTAGCGGCGAGGCTTGCCGTCTATGCGTCTCAGTTTCAATAGGCCTCGAGGCGCGCCCGGCTCATGAAGAAGCCGTGACTGCCGCGCCGGCAATCGAGGCCCGACGTCGTCGCCTTGCATTTGAACGGTCCGGCTTTCCAGAACTTGCCATAGGTGAGCACGGGCCCGGCCGAGCAGCAGGAGGCATCGCCGACATTCTTGTATAGTTTGGCATTGCCCTTGGGCCCGAGCACGATGCGCACATATTTGGGCTCGACCCGGTCGCAGGACAATTCAGGCCCGCCATCGACCGGCTGATAGACCGGTGTACCGCCTTGCGGCGTGTAGATGCAGCCGATATTGCCGGACGGCAGGACGAATTCGACCTGCTTCGCCGCGGAAGCCGGGAGCGCGAGCGCGGTTGTCAGGAAGGCCGCCTGAATGAAACGAGAGATCAGCATGCCGAAACCCTCCACAGTGATGGGCGCTTGCATAGTCGATCCGGCCTGAATGCCGGATGAACGTGAACGCCTTCAGAAACCATTCAGCTCGAGATTGCCAATCTGGCTACAATGAAATGGGCTCTCTGCGGTGCAGCATTGGCATTCGGACTTGTGCTTGGCACGTGGTCAAGCCTGGCAGACGAACCAAAGCGCACGGTTCTTATGAAGCCAATCGGCCCCTGCGTGATGAATCTCTTGTGTGCCTATGAAGAGCCCAAAAAGAACGGGATTTACATCATCGCTTGTCACGACCAAGGCCGTCCCACTTGCGCTGGATCGATCAACGGTATGCCGCTTGCGACTATCCTGCGCAAACTGGGGAACGCCCGTCGGCGTGAGATTGAAGCCTGATGGTTGCTATGAACTCCATGTGTCAGGCCGAATCAAACCCCGGCATTAACTTTCGGCATCTGCATGAACACGACTGCTGGGTGATGGATTCGGCCGGTGCCCTTTGTCATGTCCTGGCATCAGGAGACATGACCTTCCATTTCCGATACCCATTGGCCCCGCAATGTCATTCTGATACGACTCGACGGCGACGTATTGACCGATCCCAGTCAGGGGGAGCTTGGTTTGGCGATGAATGTCCTTGACCCGCAAGGGCCCGTTGGCGCCGCGCAAAAGATCATTCTTTTGAATTCCCTGGGAATCATGCTGGCCATCGTCGTGCCGACGATCATCGCCATCTTCGCCTTTGCTTTCTGGTTCCGCCAATCCAACAGCCGCGCCCGCTATCTCCCCGACTGGGAATATTCCGGCAGGATCGAGATGGTGGTGTGGTCCATCCCAGCGCTGACGATCTTTCTCCTTGGCGGCGTCACCTGGATCGGCGCGCACGACCTCGATCCGCGCAAGCCCGTCGCCGGCACCGGCGAAGAGCTGACCATCCAGGTCGTCTCGCTCGACTGGCGATGGCTATTCATCTATCCGGACCAGCGTGTGGCCACCATCAATACGCTGACGATCCCGGAAGGAGCGCCGCTGCGCTTCGAGCTGACATCGTCGAGCGTGCTGAACGCCTTCTTCATCCCGCAGCTCGGCAGCATGATCTATACGATGAACGGCATGACCACGCAGCTTCACCTGCGCGCCGACAAGACCGGCCATTATCAAGGCCTGTCGGCACATTTCAGCGGCGACGGCTTTCCCAACATGGTCTTCGATGTCGATGTGGTCTCGCCGGACGATTTCTCGACATGGGCGGCAAGGGCCGCCAACAGCCCGCTTGTCCTGAATGCCGACGCATACAAGGCCATGACAGTGCCGACGATGGACAGCTCTCGGATCACCTACCGGCTCGGCGACCCGACTATCTTTCATGCGATCGCCACGCAGAAGCTGCCGCCGGCTCCGGGATGGAAAGCCATCTATTGATGCGAGCGCACAAGGAAACCCACGATGTTCGGTAAGCTCTCCTGGGCCGCTATCCCGCTCGATCAGCCGCTGCCGATGATCGCGTCCGCGATCGTGGCCTTGGCCATATTGGCGGTTCTCGCCTGGGTCGTCATCCGCGGCCATTTTCCTTATCTATGGCACGAGTGGATCACCAGCGTCGACCACAAGCGGATCGGCATAATGTACATCCTGCTCGCCATGGTCATGCTGCTGCGCGGCTTCAGCGATGCGATCATGATGCGCCTGCAGCAGGCGCTCGCCTACAATGCCCCGGGATTTCTGCCGCCTGAGCACTTCAATCAGGTGTTTTCGGCCCACGGCACGATCATGATCTTTTTCGTCGCGATGCCGTTCATGATCGGGCTGATGAATTTTGTCGTGCCGTTGCAGCTCGGCGTGCGCGACGTGGCCTTTCCCACTCTGAACTCCGTCGGCTTCTGGCTCACCGCGACCGGTGCGCTGTTGATCAACCTGTCGCTGGTCATCGGCGAATTCGCCCGCACCGGATGGCTGCCTTACCCGCCCTTGTCGGAGCTCCCCTACTCGCCCGATGTCGGCGTCGACTATTATCTATGGGGCTTGCAGATCTCGGGGGTCGGCACGGTCCTCTCCGGCATCAATCTCGTCACCACCGTCCTCAAGATGCGCGCCAGCGGCATGACTTACTTGCGGATGCCGATGTTCTGCTGGACGACGCTTGCCACCAATCTTCTGATCATTGCCGCCTTCCCGATCCTGACCGCCACGCTGGCCATGCTGATCCTCGACCGCTATCTCGGCTTTCATTTCTTCACCAACGATGCCGGCGGCAACATGATGATGTTCATGAACCTCATCTGGGCGTGGGGACATCCGGAAGTCTATATCCTCGTCCTTCCGGCCTTCGGCGTTTACTCGGAAGTCATCTCCACTTTTTCGCGCAAGCCCCTGTTCGGCTATCGGTCCATGGTCGCGGCGACCATGTCGATCTGCCTTCTGTCTTTCATGGTGTGGCTGCATCACTTCTTCACCATGGGCGCCGGCGCCGATGTGAACGCCATCTTCGGCATCGCCACCATGATCATCGCCGTGCCGACGGGCGTGAAGATATTCAACTGGCTGTTCACCATGTATGGCGGCCGCATCCAGTTTACTGCACCACTCCTATGGTCCCTCGGCTTCATGGTGACCTTCATCATCGGCGGCATGACGGGCGTTTTGCTGGCCGTGCCGCCGGTCGACTTCGTGCTGCATAACAGCCTCTTCCTTGTCGCCCACTTCCACAATGTGATCATCGGCGGCGTGCTGTTCGGCGCCTTTGCCGGCTACATGTACTGGTTTCCGAAAGCCTTCGGCTTCAAGCTTCACGACGGGCTGGGCAAGGCAGCCTTCTGGTACTGGATCGTCGGCTTCTATGTCGCATTCATGCCGCTCTATGCGGCGGGCCTCCTCGGCGCGACGCGGCGGATGCAGCACTATGAAGTAGCGGAATGGCGGCCTTGGCTGATGATCGCGGCAGTGGGCGCGGGTCTCATCCTGATCGGGATCATCCTGCAGATCGCGCAACTGGTCGTCAGCATCCGTCAGCGGGAGAAATTGCGCGACACGAGCGGTGATCCCTGGGACGGCCGGTCGCTCGAATGGGCGACACCATCGCCGCCGCCTGCCTTCAACTTTGCGGTCCCGCCCCAGGTGACCGGGGCGGATGCCTTTTGGACCCAGAAGGCACAGGCACGTGAAGAAGGAGCGGCGAAGGGCGGTGTGCGCTATGAACCCATCGAGATGCCGCTCAATTCGCCGACGGGCTTCGTTTGCGCCTTCTTCGCCACCATCATAGGCTTTGCCATGATCTGGCATATCTGGTGGATGGCGATAGTCGGCCTCATTGGCGCATTCGCGACCTTCGTCGTCTTCGCCTGGCGCGATCACGAAGGATATGTGATCCCGGCGGATGAGGTGGCGCGCGCCGTGGGAGCCGCCCGATGACCGCCGCAACCCTGGCGCATGACGAGCTCTATCAGAAGCGGATCAGGACCGGCTTCGGCTTCTGGCTCTTCATCCTGAGCGACATGGTCATCTTCTCCTGCCTGTTCGCGGCCCATGCGGTGCTGGCGACCAGGACGGCGGACGGCCCCAGGGGCGCCGAACTTTTCGACCTGACGAATGTCGCGTTTGAGACCGCTTTTCTGCTCGCCTCGAGTTTCACCTGCGGCCTCGCCAGCATCGCGGCCGGCGAGCGCAGCCGCTTTTGGTTCCAGATCGCGATGGCGGTCACTTGTGTCCTTGGCCTCGCCTTTCTGGCCTTGGAGATCAGGGAATTTGCCGGAATGATCGAGCGCGGCGCGGGCCCGACGCGGAGCGCCTTCCTGTCATCCTTCTACGCGCTCGTCGGATGCCATGGCGTTCACGTCTTCGCCGGTATTCTCTGGCTGCTGACGATGATGGCGCAGGTTCAGGCCAAGGGCTTCCGCCCCGACATCCAGCGCCGCAATCTGTGCTTTGCGCTGTTCTGGCATGCGCTCGACATCATCTGGGTCGCCATTTTCTCCATCGTCTATCTTCTGGGGGTCGCCCTATGAGCCATGAGATCGAGGAGCCGCACGGCGCGGCTGAATATCCGCCTGGTGAGGAAGAAGGCAGCGTCGGTCAGCGCCTGCTCGGCTATGGCGTGGGCCTAGGCCTTGCCATATTGCTCACCGCCACGTCGTTTTTCGTGATCAGCACCGACATATTCTGGCTGCCCAGCATTCCCGTCGCCATCATCGTGCTCGCCATCGCGCAAATGGGCGTGCATGTGGTCTTCTTCCTTCACATTACGACCGGGCCCGACAACACCAACAACGTGATGGCGCTCGCTTTCGGTATTTTGATCGTGCTCCTGGTGGTGGGCGGTTCGCTGTGGATCATGGCCAATCTCGACCACAACATGGTGCCGATGGACAAGCTCATGCAGATGCAGCGCTAGCCGCATGATCCGGAAAAGTGGATACCGGTTTTCCGAAAAGATCATGCGCAACAAAAGATAAAGCCCTAAGCAGCAGCCTTAACCTTCGGCATCAGCAGGAACACCACCGCAGCACCTATCCACAAGGTCAGGGTGGCGGCGATGGTATTGGCGAAAATGCCATGCGCCGCATAGACGCTGCCATAGGCGGCGCCGCCCAGTCCCACGGCCACATAGGTGACGAAGGAGAAGAGCCCCATGGCGGTCGAGCGCTCGGCCTGCGGGGCAGCCCCGATATAGGAGACGAGCGTGTTCATGCCGACATGCTGGATGAGGCCCCAGACCACCGGATAGGCGATCGCGGTGGCGATGTTGAATGTCGCCAATGGCAAGAGGATGTAATTGATGCCGAGGACGAAGAGCGAGGCCGCCATCAGGCGCGACGGCCCGACGCGATCGATCCAGCCGTCGAAGAAGACCGCCAGCCCGAAGCCTATGCCATAGGAACAGGCGAAGAGGCCGCCGAGCCAGGCGCCGGCGTCATGCACATGGCGCACATGATCGCCGATGAATGTATAGGTCTGGTAGAAGGCGATCATGTTCACGAAGGTGGCGAAGAGCACCAAGGGTATGCCCTTGACCGCGAGCGCTTGGGCGTAGGGCACCGGGCGCGACGCCGCCGAGGCTTCAGTGCGCGGCAAGAGGCCGATGCCGAAGATCATCACGGCGGCAAGTGCTGCGACGATGATGAAGGTGCCGCGCCAGCTCAGGAGATCGGCGATCAAAGCGGCGAAGGGAATGCCGGCCACCATCGCCACCGACCAGCCGGTGATCACACGCCCGATGGCGCGCGAGCGCATATGGTCCGGCGTCAGGTCGGCGGTCAGTGCGTAGGTGCCGGGAATGATGACGCCGGCGGCGAGGCCGGTGACGAACTGACCGAAGACCAGAAGCCGCCAGTCGAAGGCCGAGGCGCAGAGCATGAGGCCCGCCGCCATCACGGCGAAGGCGATCTGGATCGCCCGCCGCTTCGGCCATTGGCCGAGCCTCGGCGCTGCCAGAAGGGCCGAGAGCGCCACGCCTACGCCATAGGCGCCGGAGGCGATGCCGACCTCCACCGGCCCCGCCGCGAGCGCCCGCGCAATATCGGGCATCAAGGGCGAGAGCATCAGCGCCTGGATGCCGACCGCGGCGATCCCCGACATCAGAAGCAGGAGATGGCCCTGGAAAGACTGATCGCTGGGGATCGCTGTCATGACACCTAACACCGATAAGGGATTTATACATCCACCCGTATCATGTTATGCTGACCTCGGAAATCGCCTATTTTTCACTACCGAACCGCATTAACAGGACGACCTCCATGGATGCCACCGACCGAAAGCTGTTAGCTATTCTGGCCGACGATGCCACCATCGCCTTCCGCGACCTGGGGCAGAAGCTCGGCCTGTCCGCCCCTTCCGTCTATGAGCGGGTGAAAAAGCTCAAGGCGCAGGGCGCCATCCGCCGCACCACCATCGAGATCGACGGCGAGGCGATCGGCTGCCCCCTCCTCGCCTTCGTCCATGTCGCGACCGACGGCTGGGGCAAGACCCCGGAAATGCTGGCGATTACCGATGATCCCCGGATCGAGGAACTGCATTCCGTTGCCGGCGACACCTGCATCCTCCTCAAGGTGCGCTGCGAGGGCACGCTGGCTTTGGAGCAGCTCCTGAAGCGGATCTACGACATCCCGGGCGTCCGCAATACGCGCTCCTATATCGCGCTCAACACCTATCTGGAACGCGGCCCGCGCACCGAGCTGTTCGCCGAACCGAAGGTTGCGAGCAAATCTTAACGGGGCCTTTCGGCAATCCCCTGATTTTCCGTGTCGGGATTGAAACTCTTTTGACGCCTCTGCCGTACCAAGGTTGGTACAAAGTGGCGACAGGAGGCGCGGTCCGATCGGGGGGCGATTGGACCGCGTTGCTTTTCCAGCTCAGACGGCTTCATCCTCGATGAGCGACCCGCCGCTTTCGCTGACCAGCCTCAGAATGTCCGCTTCCGAATAGCCGAGCAGCCTTTTCGCCGTGGCATTGACCAGCCGCTTCGAGCCTCCTTCATCGGCGCCAAGCCGCACCAGGGCGATCTCCGATGAGCCTTCAGCCTCGGGGTGGCACGCCTTGAAGGCATTGAGCGCATCCCTCGCCCGGGCATAGGCCGTGTCATAGTCGGCGCCCATTTGCTGGGCGAGGCGCCTCGCCCAGCGCTCGCCGAACCGGCCATGGCTCACCTCGTCCGCCATTTCATAATCCTTGAGGATGGCTGAGAGATCATCGCCCATTTGCCGGAAGGCTTCGCGATGCTGCGTCTGGGTGTCGGTCGAGACTTCGCCTTCGGCGATGACGCTCACCATGATCATGCGCTCGACCGGGGAAGAGAGGCTCATGAATTCCTCGAAGCCCGGCGCCTTGGCCGGGAATTGCCCGACATGGCCGCCATAGCGATCGAGTACGTCGAGCAAAAGCTCGACATGGCGCGCCTCGTCCCAGCAGATGCGCGCCGATTCGCGGTGAAACTGCCAAGGACATTGCGGATATTCATAGACATAGCGCGCGAAGATCTCCTCCGCTTCGAGCTCCGAGAAGACGAGATCATGGGCGACGCGCTGCATGTCGCCCGCGAAAGTGCCGGGATAATGCGGCATGGGCGCCGCCGCCGCGAGGTGCTCGACCTCGGCCGGCCAGACGGGCCGCGACTGGGCGATGGGGGTGCGCCCGACGAAATCACCCGCCGCGAAGCCGCCCTCCTTGTCCTCGAGCCGCCACAGGCCCGCCCTGACCTGGCTCTCGATGCCGCCTGAATCGGGCCAGCCCACGCCGCGCTTGGCGAGGAGCGCCAGTCCTGACCCGACATGCTCTTCCTCTTCGGCAAGCGCCCGGCTCAGGAAGCGCTTCGAAGGATCATCGACAAAAGGCGGGCAGGCTTCGAGATGACGGCGATAGTCGGCGATGAGGGCCGGCTTCACCACCCGGAACAGACCGGCCAGGAACTGGTCGGGATCGGTCACTCTCTCGAGCAGCTTGAGCGCCGGCGCGGTGCGCCGGCGGAAATCCGGCAATCGTGCCTCGGCGACGCGCAACTCGACGAGACGTTCCTCGAGCCATGCCGCATGCTCGGCATCCTCATAGAGCAGCCGGCCGAGCAGCAATTTCTCCTCGAGCCAGGGCACGGCCGGCAGCCAGCGTCCGATCAGCCGGGCGATTTCAACTTCGGCCGTATAGAGGATGGAAAGCTTGCGGGCATTCTCACGCACATCATGCAAAGCATGCACGGTCTTGGGCTTGGCTGGTTTCATGATCGCTCCTCCTGAATGGAATAAGAAAAATATCAGGGACGGCGATCATGAGATTGCTTTCGTATCCTCTTTTATGGGAAAATGAGCAATATCATTGCGCATTTATAGCGGAAGCGAGGTTGGCAATGCCCGCGGCGATCCAGCTCGACGAAACCGACAAGCACATCTTGCGCATCCTGCAGGAGGACGGCCGGCGCCGGAACACCGACCTTGCCGATGCGATCGGCATGACCCCTGCTCCATGTCTGAGGCGGGTGAAGGCGCTCGAAGAGTCGGGCCTGATTCGCAAATATGTCGCCTTGCTCGATCCGCCGCTTGCCGGCCAGACGCTCACCGTGATTGTCGAAGTCAAGCTTGCCAGCCAGACGATCGAACGCATCAAGGCCTTCGAGAAGGCGGTGCTGACGCTCCCGAATGTGCTCGAATGCTATCTGGTGACCGGCGATTGGGACTATGTGCTCAAGATCTGCGTGCGCGATCTCGACGAGTTCCAGAATTTCCTGGTCCAGCGGCTCACTTCCCTGCGCGAGGTGCAGAGCCTCAAATCAACCATCGCGATGAAATGCGTCAAGCAGACCACCGCGCTGCACATAGTCTAATCAGGGCTGCTCGGTGATGGCCTTCAGCTTGGCCAGGCCTTTTTCGTAGTCGGCGCCGATCTCACGGTCGTAGAACAGGCCCATCCAGCGCTCGAGCGGATTGCGCAACAGCGATTTGAAGCCCCAGATGACCTTCGTGTCGCTGGCGACCGGCACGAAGTTGAAATAGGAAATCGCATCACCCATGTCGCCGAAAGCCAGCGTTGTGGCGAAGCGCGTATTGGGCTGATAATCGACAACGGTCTGCGAGCCCGAGCCGAGCCGCGGATTGTCGGAGGTCCAGGACATCTTCTGGCCGATGCCGATCGGGGGACCCTCGAACGTATATTGCAGGTTCGGATCGATCTCGGCCCAGGGTGAGAATTCCTTGAACCGTCTCAGATCGCTGACGATGCCGAAGACCTTTCCCGGCGGGGCCTGGATGGTGATCTGGCGCTCGACGACCGCCTCGCCCGGCAGGGCATAGGCCCCGCCCATGAAAATGACGACGATCGCGATCAGCACATAGGCGAGGCTCAGGAGAAACTTTTTCATCAGCGCATTGTTTCCTGGTAGTGGCAATCGGCGCCTCTATAACTCAGCCCATGCTCAAAGCCCATCTGTTCCGCATCAGGCCCTATGAACCGCGCGATCTTGACGCGGCCGCCCGGGCCGCCAACGCCGCCTGCCGGCAGGCCTATGCCTATTTCGGCTACAACCATCCGGTCTCGGCGACGCGCACGCGCCTCACCGAAGCCCTGGCGGAAGGCCAGAGATGTTTCGTGCCGGAAGCGGACGGCGTGGTGGTCGGCATTCTCACCGTGAAGCCGGCTTTCATCGACCGGCTCTTCATTGCGCCCGACTGGCAGGGCTTTGGCTTCGGCACCGCCCTGATCGATTTCGCCAAGTCCCTCTATCCCGCCGGCATCGAGCTCCATTGCGCGCAGCAGAATTTCGGCGCCTGCCGCCTCTATGAGCGCCACGGCTTCGTACCCATGATCCATCTTATCTACGAGCCGCTCGGCATCGGCGATGTTGTCTATCGCTGGCCGGGCAGCTAGCTGCCATAGACCTGGCGCGGCAGCCACATGCCGATTTCGGGAAAGATATAGAGCAGCACCATCGCGATGAGCACGATGAAGAGAAAGGGCATCACGCCCCGGAAGATGTCGTTGATGTTCACATGCTTGGGCGCCACGCCTTTCAGGTAGAACGGCGCCATGGCGACCGGCGGCGACAGGAACGACGTCTGGATATTGAGCGCGATCAGGAGACCGAAGAACAAGGGGTCGATGCCGAAATGCTCGAGCAAGGGCAGGAAGATCGGCACGAAGATGACGATGATCTCGGTCCATTCGAGCGGCCAGCCCAGGATGAAGATGATGATCTGGCTGACGATCAGGAACATGACCGGCGAGAGGTTGAGGCCGACGACGAAATCCTTGATGACCGCATCGCCGCCCAGGGCGGCGAAGACGGCCGAGAACATGAAGGAGCCGACGAACAGCCAGCCGACCATGGCGGAGGTGCGGGCGGTGAGGTACACCGATTCCTTGAGCTTGTCGAAAGTGAGCGAGCGATAGGCGGCGGCAAGGATGAGGGCGCCCAAGGCCCCGATCGCCGCGGCTTCCGACGGCGTCGCCAGCCCGAACATGATGGCGCCGAGCACCGCCAGGATCAAAAGCGCCAGCGGCAGGAAGGACGTGGTGAGTTGCCAGAAGATTGTCGCATAGGGAACATCGCGCTCTTCCTTGGGCATGGGCGGCGCTAGCGACGGATCGATGAGCACGCGGATCATCACATAGACCATATAGAGGCCGGCGAGCATCAGTCCCGGGAAGAAGGCGCCGGCATAGAGCTGCACCGGCGACACGCCGGCGGTCGCGCCATAGAGGATGAGCATGATCGAGGGTGGGATCAGGATGCCGAGGCAGCCGCCGGCGCAGACGACGCCCGCCGACAGCTTGACGTCATAGCCATGGCGCAGCATGGCCGGGAAAGCGAGCAGCCCCATCAGCGTCACCACCGCTCCGACGATGCCGGTGGCGGTGGCGAAGAGCGCGCAAGTGGCAAGCGTCGCGATGGCGAGCGAGCCCGGCAAGGCGCCTGAGGCGAGTTGGATCGAGCGGAACAGCCGGTCGAGGATATTGGCGCGCTCGACGATATAGCCCATGAAGACGAAGAGCGGCACCGAGATCAAGACGTCATTGGTCATCACCGACCAGGTGCGCTGGACGAGGAGTGCCGCCACCGTATCCATATTGCCGTCATAGGCGAGGAAGGCGAAGCCGACGCCCATCGCCATCAAAGTGAAGGCGATGGGAAAGCCCAGCATGATGAGGAAGATGAAAAGGACGAGCATCAGCACGCCCAGTTGCGGGTCGGTCACAGGCGATCTCCAAGCTCTTCGGCTGGCGTTCCATGCTGCGCCAGGATGACATTCTCGAGCTCTTCGACGTCATGCAGCCGCTGCGGCCACTCTCCCCTTCTCAGGCAGAAGATGCAGCGCACCACCTCGACGATTCCTTGCAGGAGGAGCAGCACGCCGGTGATGGGGATCAGCGTCTTGTATTGATAGACCGGCAGACCGTCGGGACTGTAGGCCGAATGCTCATGCGTCATCCAGGACTGCGCGGCGAAACCATAGCCCGCATAGATGAAGGCGATGATGCCGGGGAAGAAGAACAGGAAGTAGAGCACCAGATCCATCGCCGCCTGGCGGCGCGGCGGCCAGGCGCGATAGAGGAAATCGCCACGCACATGCGAATTGCGCGACAGCGCATAGGCGCCCGCCATGATGAACAAGGCGCCATAGAGGATATAGCTCGCATCATAGGCCCAGGTGGTCGGCGCCCGGAGCACATAGCGCGCGAACACCTCATAGCTCACCGCGAGGGTAAGAATGACGATCGTCCAGGCAAAAAGCTTGCCGATGAAGGTCGAGACCTGGTCGACGGGAATAAGGACGCGCTGCAATCGCGGCCCCCACCCCTCATCGGGCGTGCGCTTGGCGAGGTTGAGCCAGAAGCTGGCGATGATGGCCACGACGCCCAGCCAGAAGAGGAGTGATGAGTAAGGCATTGTGCCACGCTCGGCATGGGCGGCGGCGAGCGGCGCGCAGCGCTCGAACGGACCGAACAGGCACATGAAGACCTGGTTGGGCCGCAAGCCCTTGCCGGCGACAAGGCCGCCGACCTGGCCATAGGCATAGAGCGACCAGAAGATGGCGAGGAGTGTGGCGACGACGCCACCCCCGAAGAGAAGCAAGGACAGGCGCTGATTTTTCATGGCGCCCAGCCCCCGCGGATAAGCCGGCATTACCCCTCCCCTAAGTCTTCCGGCTCCCGTCGGGACAGGAGCCGGCACTGATTGTTCTTCTTGAGCTATGCCTTGAAGAAGTGATCGTAGGCCGTCTTCTGGTCGACTTCCAGGTCGAACTGGGTCGCCACCACCCGCTTCGTCCAGGCCTTCTGGCTTTCGACCACCTTGGCGAAGAACGGCTCCTGCGACTGCGCCGCGATCACCTTGTCCCAGGCGGCGAGTTGCGCCTGGAGCACTGCATCGGGTGTGCGATGCACTTTGACGCCCTGCTCCGCCTTCATCGCTTCGAGGTCCTTGGAATAGCGATCCATCGCCTTCCACGACATGTCGGCGGAGGCCGATTCCGCGGCATATTTCACGATCGCCTGGAGATCCGGCGGGAGCGCGTCATATTTCGACTTGTTGAAGATGACCTCGAAACATTCCGCCGACTGGTGATAGCTCTGCAGCATGTAGTCCTTGCTGACATCTGGGAAGCCCAGCAGCCGGTCGGAGGACGGGTTGTTGAACTCCGCAGCCTCGAGCAGGCCGCGGTCCATGGCGGGGACGATCTCGCCGCCGCCCAGGATGGTCACTGCGGCACCCATCTCCTTGAAGAGATCGGCGGAGAGGCCGACGGTGCGGTATTTGAGACCGGCGAGCTCTTCCGGCTTCTCGACCGGCTTCTTGAACCAGCCGAGCGGCTGGGTCGGCATGGGCCCGGTAAGGAAGCCGACCAGATTGAGGCCCAGCACCTGCTGGACGAGCTCGTCATAGAGCGCCTGTCCGCCGCCATATTTCATCCAGCCGACCATCTGGTTGGCCCGCCAGCCCCAGGCCGGCGGCGTACCGAAGAGCGAATAGGCCTTGTGCTTGCCGTACCAATAGGCGCACACGCCATGGCCGCCATCAAGCGTGCCGGCGATGACCGCATCTTGCACCTCGAAGGCCTTGGCGACGGCGCCTGCCGCGAGCAATTCGAGCTTGAGCCGCCCGCCGCACATCTCATTGACGCGGGCCACATAGTCCTGCGCGTATTCATGGAAGATATCCTTGGACGGCCAAGTGCTCTGGAATTTGAACACGATGGCCTCCTGGGCGCGGGCGACGTTGGGCATCGACAAAGCGGCCGCTCCCGCGACCGCCGTTGCTCCCGTCTTCAGGAAGTTGCGGCGCGAGCGCTGGGCCGCATCCCGGTTTTTGGATTTACGATCTTTGGACATTGGGTTCCTCCAGATGAAACGTTGTTCTTGATTGGTGCGCAGTGTGCAGGAATTACCGAGGTGAGGCAACTTGCCGCGTCATTCAACTAACGTCGAAGACGGCTCGCGGGAACTTTCCAGGCTTGCCTTTAAGTCTCTGATTTTGAAAAGGGAAAAAGCCGTGTAAGAGGGTGCGACCCGCACCCCATGAAGCAACCCATGCCTTCACAGATATTTCATCCCGAATTCAAGGCCCGCCCTTTCTGGTGGGAGGCCTATGCGCCCGAGACGATGGCGCCCATCGAGTTGCCCCGGGAGAGCCGCGTCGCGGTCGTCGGCGCCGGCTATGCCGGACTTTCGGCAGCGCTGGCGCTGAATGATGCCGGCATCGACTGCATCGTCCTCGATGCCCATGAGCCGGGCTTCGGCGCCTCGACGCGCAATGGCGGCATGGTGTCGGGCGGCGTCAATGTCGGCAAGCGCTACATCGCCAAGCCCCTGTCCCCCGAAGCGGCTGCTCCTTTCATGAGCGACGCGGCCGAGGCCTTCACCCATATCGAGGACCTGATCGCGCGCGAGAAGATCGCCTGCCACTGGACCAAGGCCGGCTATTTCCTCGGCGCCTGGTGCCAGAGCCACTATCGCGCCATGGAGAAGAAGATCGCCGTCCTCAACGCCAATGCGCAAACGGGCGCCTACATCGTGCCGCGCGAGCGGCAGCGCGACGAGATCGGCTCCGACTATTATCGGGGCGGCATGGTGGTGGAGCGCGCCGCCCACATCCACCCCGCTCTCTATTACAAGGGCCTCCTCGATATCGTCCGTCGGCGGAATATTCCGCTCGCCGCCAGGACGCCGGTGACCAAGCTGACACAGTCGGACTCGGGCTGGATCGTCACGACGCCGAGGGGCGATATCAAGGCGGCCGATGTCGTCATCGCCACCAACGGCTATACCGGCGATGTGACGCCGCAATTCAAGCGCCGCGTGGTGCCGATCGGTTCCTATATCATCGCGACCGAAGAGCTTCCGCCTGAGATTGCCCGCTCGCTCTCGCCCAGGAACCGCTCGATCGCCGACACGCGCCGGGTGCTCACCTATTATCGCATGTCGCCCGACGGCAGGCGCCTCATCTTCGGCGGCCGCGCCAAATTCGGCCAGACGGATCCGGTCGAGACCGCGCCGGTGCTCTATCGCTTCATGGTCGATCGCTATCCGCAGCTCGAGGGCGTCAAGATCACCCATGCCTGGACCGGCAATGTCGCCTTCACCCTCGATGAGATGCCGCATATGGGCAAGTTCGACAATCTGCATTACGCGCTGGGCTGCAACGGCTCCGGCGTCGCGATGCTGAGCTATCTGGGCTTCCAGACCGGGCGCAAAATTGCCGGCCATGTGAACCGCATCTGCGCTTTCGACAGCGAGGATTTTCCCACGCATCCGCTTTATACCGGCAATACCTGGTTCGTGCCGTGGATCGGGCGCTATTTCCGCACCCGCGATTGGATCGACCGGAACATCGGGGGCTAGCTGAAAGCTAGCCGCAGCGTGCCTGCAGCGCCCACACGCCGCCATTGAATTTGGGCGAGCCGACCAGACGGCCGCGCTGGCCTTCCGGGCAGGCGAAATAACCGAGCGACGAGGACGCGATGTTGATCGCATCCTTCTGGCTGTCGGGCTTCATCGCCGCCGTCGTGCCCGACACCTTCACGTCGAAGGCCTTCATCGCGTCATTATAGGTGTAGTTCAGCGCATAGTGCTTGCCGTTGTAGAAGATCGGCTCCGAGCGCGACTGGGTCTGGACCGTGCGCGGCCCTCCGGAATTGATGTCGACATTTCCCGGCTTGCTGCAGGCGGCGGCGAGGACAGACACACACAATAAGGCAAGCACGTTGCGATTCATGGGAGTTCCGGAAATGGCTGGGAGGCCCGGCGCATATAGGGTTGTTCGCCCGATATGTACAGGAAGGAGGTTAAGCAAATGCGGCGATGCGATTGGGGGCGTGCCTAGGGTCAAACTGTGACATTTTTGCGGGAACGCTCGACGGACCGGGGCCTTGCATGGCATAGAGCCCCGCCATGGCTCCCTTCGACGTCGCTTCCCTCCTCGCTCGCCGCACCTCCCAGTCCGACGAAGGTCCCATCGTGCGCATGTCGCAGCGTACCCGCGAACTTAGGGCCAAGGGCCAGGACATAGCGAGCCTGACGATCGGCGAGCCGGATTTCGATACGCCCTTCCATATCCAGGCAGCCGCTGGCGAGGCCATGAAGAAGGGCTTGACCCATTATTCGCCGGTCGCCGGCATCCTCGAATTGCGCCAGGCGCTGGCCCTGAAGCTCAAGGACGAGAACGGGCTCGACTACGCCGCATCCGAGATAGTCATCGCCAATGGCGCCAAGCAGGCCATCGCCAATGCCGTCCTGGCCCTGATCGAGCCCGGCGACGAGGTGATCATGCTCTCGCCCTATTGGGTCTCCTATGAGATCATCGTGCGCTTGGCGGGCGGGGTGCCGGTCATCCTCAAGGCCGGAGTGGAGGAGAACTTCAAGGCGCCGCCGGAGCGGATCGCCGCGGCCCTTACCGACCGGACCAAGCTTCTGATCCTGAACTCGCCCAACAACCCGACGGGCGCCGTGTGGAGCGCCTTTGAGCTTTCAGCCCTTGCCGCGGTGGTGAAAAGCCATCCGCGCCTGATGGTGCTCTCGGACGAGATCTACGAATACATCCTGTTCGACGGCAAGATGACCTCATTCGCCAGCTTGCCCTCCATGCGCGAGCGCGCCATCACGGTGAACGGCTTTTCCAAAAGCTTCGCCATGACGGGCTGGCGGCTCGGCTATGCGGCGGGCCCCGCGCCTTTGGCCCAGGCCATGGCGCGCCTGCAGAGCGGCCTCACCGCCGGTGCCAATTCCTTTGTCCAGCATGCGGCGCTGACGGCGCTTTCGGGCGGCCGCGCTGATGTCGGGCGGATGCGCCGGCGCTACGAGGCGCGCCGTGACATGGTGGTCGCCGCCCTCGCGCGCGTTCCGGGCCTTCGCCTCGCGCCCATCCCGGCGACCTTCTACGCCTTTCCCAATGTCGGCGCCTTCCTTGGCCGCAAGGCCGGCAATCACGTGATGGACAGCGTCGAGACCCTGTGCGACTGGCTTCTGGAAGAGAATGGCGTCGCGACCGTCCCGGGCTCGGCCTTCGGCGATCCGAACTGCATCAGGCTCTCTTTCGCCACCGGCGAAGCCGAGCTCGCCAAGGCGCTCGAGCGCTTCACCGGCGCGCTCGAACGCCTGACCGCCTAAATCACGGCTCTGACCCAGGCGTGCCGGCACTCCTCATGGACGGCCTGGCTTGGTGCCGGGAAATGCGGATCGGCGAAGGAACCGACGGCGACGGCGATGAAATCGGCCTTGCGCTGCGGCTCCCAGAAGACCGTCGAGCCGCAGCGGGGGCAAAAGTGAAATGTCACCGGGTGCCCTGAGTCGGATGGGCGTGAAAAGCTTTTCGCCTCCCCCTCCACTTTGATCCGGTCCCGCTCGAAGAAAGCAGCGATGCCGTAGACGCTGCCGGTTCGCCTTTGGCACGCCAGGCAATGGCACAAGGACACTGTCGAAGGATTTCCCAAGGCGGTCACGCGCAGCTTTCCGCAGGCACAGGTCGCCAGTCTTTCTTCGCGCATGAGGAGCTACTAGTTCGGCTGGTTGGAGGGCGGAGCGGCGCCTTTTCCCGCGGCCACGCTCGCGACGGCGGCGGAGCGGATGACCTTCATCACCTCATCCATGACCATGTCCCGCCCCGAGGCGTAATAGGCGAAACGAGGGCTTGCGGTGAGCTGCGGGGTAAGGGAACCAGGTGCCGCGCCATAGACATAGTTGAGCAGGAAGCAGGTCGTGATCTGCTCGAGCTCACAGCCATTCTCCCAGTCATGATAGGCGGTGGCATAGCGCACCGCGATCTTCGAATGGGGCAATATGGCCCTGTCGCCTTCGCCCCAGAACTGTCCGCGATCGCCCATCGGCTCGCCGACCTGGGTGGCGCGGCCACCGGCGAAGAATTTTATCCGCGCTACGGTGCTGATCGCCGCGGAGAAGCTGTTGCCGCCGGTCAGGATGAAGATGCGGCCGTCGGGCGGTACCGCATCGGCGAGGCGGCGCGCGAAATCCGCCGCTTGCGTGTAGTCGCCGCCGCGATTGTAGCGCAGATCGACCACCACGAACTTGGTTCCTCTGCGCTTGATCGTGTCGAGCACTTCGGCGAGATGGTCGGCGAGCCTCTGCCGCCCCTGGTCGCGCATCCGGTTGATCTGCAGGAAGAGAACCCGCCCCTCATCGACATAAGCGTGCCAGTAATTCTCGTCGAGCTTGGACAGATAGAGCGGCGCGGCATCGAGGACATGCGACCAGCCGGGACCGTCGGTGAGGGTGGGAACCGGGCTCAGGTCGCGCACCGGCCAATAAGGATTGTCCTCGAGTTCCGGCGTGACGTCGGCGACGCTCAGGAAGCGGTCGATCACCAGGCCGTTGGCGAGGCGGAAGCGGTATTGGCTGTTGTCGGCGCTGCCATTGAGGCCCGCAGCCGTCAGGAGCTCGGGGGAAACGATCAGCCGCGGCACATGCTGGCGAAGCAGCGTCGGCGGGCCGCCGATGAAGGGACGGAACGTCGTGATGACCGAATCGATCGGGCGGTCGTTTACCGCAAGCAGCTGCGCCCCGACGAGGTCCTGGGCGTCGCCCAGCGCCTTCACCACGAAGAGGCCGTCGCTGAAGACGCCGAGCCGGATCGGCACCGATTTGAAGCTCCTGTCGCCGAGCTGGGTCAGGACATTGGTATGGCCGTTATCGGCAAGGGCGGTGAGCCGTGCCGCTTCGAGGGTGAGCTTCGCCCTGTCGAACGTGCCCGACTGCGCGATGAGCCGTTCCACGGCGCGCGCGAAAGCACGGCGCTTCTCCTTGGTGAAGCTGCGGTCGATCTCCGGGAGACGGCTCAGATATTCGAGGTCCTGGCGGTTCTTGTCGGCCTCGGTGGCGGCTGGGGGAAAGTCGGCCGCGGGATAGGATCTCCACACCGGATACATGAGATAGGCGAATGCTGCCGCTGCGGCGACCGCCAGGACCATGACTGCCTGGAACAAGCGCTTGAGGAAGCGCCCGGAAGCGGATCGGCGCTGCGACTCGCTCATCCGAGCCGCATCAGGCGAATGCTATTCCGCCGCCTCCGCCGGTGGCGGACGCCGCTCGCGCTGCTTCTTGCTCTTGCCTGCTTCTCTGCGATCATCACGATCATTAGCCGCTTGCGCCGCGACGGGCGCATGGCCAGCATGCCCCGCGGCACCGCCGGCTGCAAGCGCTTCCTTGGGCCGCCGGTCGGCGGCGATATAGGTATAGACGACAGGCGTGATGAACAGTGTGAACATCGTGCCGACGGTCATGCCGGCGGCGATCACGAGACCGATATCGAATCGGCTCTTGGCGCCGGCGCCGGCGGCGACGAGCAGCGGCACGACGCCGATCACCATGGCGGCGGTCGTCATCAGGATCGGCCGCAAGCGGACCGCGGCCGCTTCCTTGATGGCGGCGAACTTGTCGTAGCCCTGCTCTTCCTGAAGCTTATTGGCGAATTCCACCATGAGGATGCCGTGCTTCGAGATGAGGCCGATCAAGGTCACGAGCCCGATCTGGGTATAGATATTGATGGTGCCGGAACCGAGATTGATCGGCGACTGGCCCTGCATCATGCCGTTCACCTCGCCCAGGATGAACAGGAAGAACAAGGCGCCGAACATCGACGCCGGCAGGCCGATGAGGATGATGAACGGATCGCGGAAACTCTCGAACTGCGCCGCCAGCACCAGATAGATGACGATGAGGGCGAACAGGAAGGTGTAGGCCAGCGTGTTGCCTTCGGTCACGAACTGCCGGGCTTCACCCTGCCAGTCATAGGTCATGCCCTGCGGGAAGTATTCCTGCGCCTTCTGCTGCAGGAACGCCACCGCCTCGCCGACAGTCCGGCCGGGGAACGGAGCGCCCTGGAAGGTCGCCGAATTGAGCTGCTGGAAGGTAGCGAGGCTGTTGGGCTGCACCGTCTGGTCGAGCCTGATGAAGGACGACAGCGGCACCATGTCGCCACCCGTGGTGCGCAGCTGATAGTCGAGCAGCCTTTGGGCGGAACCGCGATACGCGCGCGGAACCTGCGCGATCACTTCATATGACCGGCCCTGGATATTGATGCGGTTGACGTTGTTGCCGCCGAGCAGCACCGCGAGCGTCGAGCCGATATCGCTCATCCGGACGCCGAGCTGGTTGGCCTTGTCCTTGTCGATGATGAGCTCGGCCTGCGGCGTCTCGAAGCGCAGATCCGTGTTGGTGAAGATGAACAGGCCGCTCTTCTTGGCATCGGCATCGATCTTGTCGAGCACCTCGGCCACCTTGGTGTAGTCGCCGGGCGTCTTGATGACGAACTCGACCGGCATTTCACCGGCGCCGATCGGGATGGCGGGCGGCGCCGTGGCGAAGGTCTTGACGCCGGAAATGCCGCCGAGCTTGCCCTGCATTTCACCGATGATCATCGTGTCGGAGCGCTCCCGCTGCTCCCACGGCTTGACGATGAGGCCGACGAATGCGGCATGCACCGATCCCATGCCGACGATCGAGAAGACGTTCTGCCGCTCCGGCACGTCCATGAAGGTCTGTGTCACCTTGTCGGCATAGGTCTGCAGATAGTCGAGATTGGTGTGCTCGGGCGCGTTGACGAAGGAGAACAGCACGCCCTGATCTTCCGAGGGCGCCAACTCCTTGTTGATCGCGCTGTAGAGGATGCCCGACATGACGACGATGAGGATGACCATCAGCGCGAAGACCGGCCGCTGCTTCATGGCGCCCTCGAGCCGGCGCGAATAGAAGCCGCGCACCGCGCCGAAGATGCGCTCGATCATCCGCTCGAACCAGCCTTCCTGCTCATGCTGCTTGAAGATCTTCGAGCACATCATCGGCGACAGCGTCAGCGCGATGATCCCTGAGACGATGACGGCGCCGGCGAGCGTGAAGGCGAATTCTCGGAACAAGGCGCCGGTCAGCCCCGAGGTGAAGCCGATCGGCGCATAGACCGCCGCCAGCGTCAGCGTCATGGTGATGACGGGGCCAGCAATCTCGCGCGCACCCGCAAGCGCGCTCTGGAACGGCGTCATGCCGTCCTCGATATGGCGGTGGATGTTCTCGACGACGACGATGGCGTCGTCGACGACGAGGCCGATGGCCAGCACGAAGGCGAGCAGCGTCAGGAGGTTGATCGAATAGCCGAGCGCCAGGAGGAAGATGGCCACACCGACCAGCGACAGCGGGATGGTGACGACCGGAACCAGCGTCGAGCGGATATTGCCGAGGAACAGGAAGATGACGACGATGACAATGAGCGTCGCCTCGAGGAGCGTCTTGCTCACCTCCCAGATCGACGCATTGATGAACTCGGTCGCGTCATAGGCGATGCTCGCCTTGAGCTGCGGCGGCAGTTGCCCCTGCAGGTTGGGGAATTGGTCGCGCACTTGCGAGATCACCGACAGCGGGTTGGCGTCGGGCGTGGTGGTGATGCCAAGGAACACCGCCTTGAGCCCGTCGAAAGCCGAGGTCGAGTCGAAGTTCTGCGGGCCGAGATCGACAGTGGCGATCTGGCCCAGGCGGATGATCGTGTCGTTCTTGACCGCTACGACGAGCTGCAGGAACTGCTCGGGCGTCTCGAGCGACGTCTTGGCATTGATGTTCTGCTGGATGAAGTCGCCCTTCACGCTGCCGGCGGCGGTAGTGAAGTTGTTCTGTGCCAGCGCGTTGTTGACGTCGAGCGGCGTGATGCCGAGCGCCGCCATCTTGTCCGGATTGAGCCAGACGCGCATGGCGAAGGTCGAGCCGCCGAGGATCTCGGCTTCGGCGACGCCGTTGATGGCCTGGATCTGCGGCCGGATCACGCGGTCGAGATAGTCTGAGATCTGCGCCGGCGCCATGGTCTCGGAGCTGAAGCCCATATACATGAGCGCATAGGGCGTGCCGGTCGTGCGCGTCACCACCGGGTCCTTCGATTCCTCCGGCAGCACGCTCTTGACTTCATTGATCTTGGAAAGAACGTCGGCCAGCGCCCGGTCGCCGTCGGCGTCGAGCTTCAGCTTCATGGTGATGGTCGAGACGTTCTGCGCCGATGTCGATTTCAGCGTGTCGATGCCCTCGGTCGAGGCCACCGCCTGCTGGATCGGCGTGGTGATGAAGCCCTTGATCTGGTCGGCATTGGCGCCGGGATAGGTCGTGGTGATGGTGATCGTCGTGTCTTCGACCTTCGGGAACTGCCGGACCGGCAGGTTCCACACCGAATTGGCGCCCACCAGGAGGATGAGAAGGCTTACGACCGTCGCCAGCACGGGCCGGCGCACGAAAATATCGGTGAAGCTCATGGCTCGCCCCGTTATTGCGTGTTGCGGTCAACCGTCAGGTTGAGCGCGATCGAATTGTCGATTCGGACTTTCGAACCTTGATCGATCTTGTTCTGCCCGGCGATCACGACCTGATCGCCGGACTTGACGCCTTCGATCACGTTCACTCTGCCGCTGCGCACCGGGCCCAGTTTGACGAAGCGCCGCTCGATCTCGAGCTCCGGCTCCTTCGCATTGGGATCTGGATTCTTCGCCTTCACCACCGCGAAGACGCTATCACCGTAAAGCGAATAGGTCACCGCCGTCTGCGATATGGTGACCACCGGCTCGGGCGCCCCGACGATCACGGTCACGTCGGCATACATGCCGGGCACCAGGCGGCCTTCCGGATTCTCGATCTCGCCCCTGACCGTGATCATGCGGCTCGTTTCGGAAACGCGGGCATCGAGCGTCTTCACCTTGCCCTTGAAGGCTTCGCCCTGATAGGTGCTGAACCTCGCCTGCACCTCCTGGCCGATCTTGATGCGGCCGAAATCGGCCTCGGTCACCGTGAAGTCGGCATAGATCGGATCGACGCTCTGCATCCACACGACATTCTGGCCGGCCGCCACATATTTGCCGACCGCGACATCGCGCAGGCCGAGCCTGCCGTCCCACGGCGCATAGATCGATTTCTGCGCGATCAGCGCCTCGGTGCGCTGGACATCGGCGAGAAGCCGGTCTCTGAGCATGCGCGCCGCGTCGAGATCGGACTTGGAGGCATAGCCCTTCTTGAACACCTTCTCGCGCCGGTCGAACTCGATCTGGGCATTGTCGAGCTGCACCTTGAAGTTCTTGAGATCGGCTTCTTCCGTATCGATGTCGAGCTGGATGAGCTTCTGGCCCTTCTTCACCAGGTCGCCCGAATCGAACAGGAGCTCCCTGACCACGCCGCCGACCTGGGGCGCGACCTCGATGCCGTTGACGGCTGCCAGCGTGCCGATGGCGCCGATCTGCGGCTCCCACTGGTCCTGGCGCGCTTCCTCGGCCGAGACGGTCTCGACCGGCTTCGGCGCCGCCTGAATGAAGCCGGCGATCATCTTCGGCTTGAAGTCGAAGGCATACCAGGCGATGGCGCCACCGAGTCCGCCCAGCAGCACAATCACAAGTAGGAAATATATGATGCGGCGCAACATGGGCGTCTAGATAAGCCGATTAAGGTTGGATGTAAATGATATAAACTTGCTAGATGGGTCACTACTGACAGACGACAAGATATTTCGGTAAAGTATTTCGTTACGAAATATTTCACTACTTTACGGTGCGGTTGTGAACCGTTTGGCGGTTTTTTGAGCAACCGCTTGTCTTTCCAAAGTGATACGTCTAAGCATCGCTGAACCAGTCGAAAAGAAGCTGGATAACAACTAAAAAAGCAACGGGTGAGGACAAAGGCAGGGGGGCTCATGGAATATTTCCTAGAGCAGCTCATAAACGGCATTACGCTCGGCTCGATCTATGGTCTGATCGCCATCGGCTACACCATGGTCTATGGCATCATCGGCATGATCAACTTCGCCCATGGCGATATATTCATGGTCGGCGCCTTCATCTCGCTGATCGCCATCCTGGCGATCGGGCTTACCGCCTCGGCGAGCTTCGCGCTTCTTCTTCTGGCGCTCCTTCTCGTCCTCGCCATCGCGATGATTCTCGCTTCCGCCTACAACTGGACAGTCGAGCGCGTCGCCTATCGCCCGCTCCGCGGCTCGTTCCGCCTGGCGCCGCTCATTTCCGCCATCGGCATGTCGATCGTCCTTCAGGAGTTCGTGCGTATCGCCCAAGGCGGCCGGCCGAAGCCGATGCCGGCCCTGATCTCGGGCGGCGTCGATCTCGTCCACACCACGACGGCGCAAGGCGAGTTCGTGGTCCGCCTCTCCACCATGCAGATCATCATCATCGTGACGACGCTCGCTCTGATGGCGCTGTTCACGGCACTCATCACCCGCACCTCGCTCGGGCGCGCCCAGCGTTCCTGCGAGCAGGACATGAAGATGGCGTCGCTCCTCGGCATCGACGTCAACAAGACCATCTCCATCACCTTCATCATGGGCGCATCGCTCGCCGCCGTTGCCGGGCTCATGTTCTTCCTGCGCTACGGCGTCATTGACTTCTATATCGGCTTCCTCGCCGGCGTTAAGGCGTTCACCGCGGCCGTGCTGGGCGGCATCGGCTCGATCCCGGGCGCCATGCTGGGCGGTCTTGTCATGGGTCTCATCGAGGTGTTCTGGTCGGCCTATTTCTCGGTCGAATACAAGGACGTCGCATCCTTCGCGATGCTGGCCGTGGTTCTCATCTTCCTGCCGCAAGGGCTTCTGGGCAAACCGGAGGTAGAGAAAGTCTGACGATGGCGACTGCGCAAACCGCACAACAGCAAAAGGGACAAGGCGCAGTGACCGCCTCCTCTCCCGCCCACTCCGGAACCGATTTCAACCGCATCCTCATCGACGTCGCGCTTACCGCCCTGATCGCCTTCGCGATCCTGGGCCCGATCGTCGGCCTCAAGACGGAAGCGCCGCAAGGCGGCCTGGTGCTCCAGCAACGCTGGGGATGGGTGGCGAGCTTCGTCGCCATCATCACCGCCGGACGGCTGGCATTGCATCTTCTCGTCTGGAACCGCCCATCCTGGGTGACGCCGCAACATGTAAAGCGCTGGGGCTGGAGTGCGATGGCCGTCGGCGTCGCGGCATTTGTCATCGGCCTCTTCACCACGGATGCCCCCTTGGGTTTCCTGGCCCAGATCCATGCGCAACTACCGGCCTGGTTCATAGCCTTTGGCGTCTTCGCCTTCTTGGCGGGCGCCTGGCTCGCTTATTCGGCGGCCAGCGAGACGGTGGAAGGCAAGGCTGCGCAATCAGGCTTCGTCCAGGCCGTCGAGCCCTATGGCAAATATTTCGGCGTGGCGCTTCTGATCGTCGGCGTCCTCCTGCCCTTCATACCGGGCATCGACCGCCGCATCGTCGACCTCGGGATATTGATGCTCACTTATGTGATGCTCGGCTGGGGCCTCAATATCGTCGTCGGTCTCGCCGGCCTCCTCGATCTCGGCTACGTCGCCTTCTATGCGGTCGGCGCCTATTCCTATGCGCTTCTCGCCACCGTCTATTTCCCGCTGTGGTTCGGCGACGGCATCACGCCCTGGAGCTTTTGGCTGGTGCTCCCCCTCGCCGGCCTTCTTGCCGGTCTCTGGGGCATCATCCTCGGTTTTCCGGTGTTGCGCCTCAGGGGCGACTATCTGGCGATCGTCACCTTGGCCTTTGGCGAGATCATCCGCGTCATCCTGATCAACTGGTACAGCTTCACCAACGGCCCCAACGGCATATCCGACATCCCCCGGCCGAGCTTCTTCGGAATTCCCTTCACCAGTGACGAGAACGGCTTTGCCGCGACTTTCGGCCTGAAGTACTCGCCGCTCCAGCGCATCATCTTCCTCTATTATGTCATTCTCGTTCTGGCCCTCATCACCAATTTCGTCACCATGCGGCTGCGCCGGCTGCCGATCGGGCGCGCCTGGGAAGCCTTGCGCGAGGATGAGATCGCCTGCCGCTCGCTCGGCATCAACACCACCAACACCAAGCTCACCGCCTTTGCCATCGGCGCCATGTTCGGCGGCTTCGCTGGCTCGTTCTTCGCGACGAGGCAGGGCTTCGTCTCGCCCGAGAGCTTCGTCTTCATGGAATCGGCTATCATCCTCGCCATCGTCGTCTTGGGCGGGCTCGGATCGCAGATCGGCGTCGTCATCGCCGCCATCGTGGTGATCGGCGCCTTCGAGGTCTTCCGCGAGCTGGCCTTCCTCAAGGCGATCATGCCGGACGGCTTCGATCCGGCGCAGTACCGCATGCTGGCGGTCGGCATCGCCATGGTGCTGATCATGCGCTGGCGACCGCGCGGCCTCGTCACCAAACGCGATCCGTCGATCTTCCTGAAAGAGAAGAAGGCGGTCTCCGCCGATCTCGTGGCGCAGGGACACGGCTGAGATGGCGAACTGGAAAGACAATCCCGTGCTGCGCGTGGATCATCTCACCATGCGCTTCGGCGGCCTCGTCGCCATCGACGACCTCTCCTTCAGCGTCGGACGCAACGACATCACCGCCCTCATCGGCCCCAATGGCGCCGGCAAGACCACCGTCTTCAACTGCCTCACCGGCTTCTACAAGCCGACCGAGGGCATGATTGTGATGCGCCACACCGACGGCAAGGAATTCATCCTCGAGCGCATGGACGATTTCCGCATATCGCAATTCGCCAAGGTGGCGCGCACCTTTCAGAACATCCGGCTCTTCGCCGGCATGACGGTGCTGGAGAATCTGGTCGTCGCCCAGCACAACACCTTGATGAAGGCCTCGGGCTATACCGTCGCCGGCATTCTCGGATTGGGCGGCTATCGCCGCGCCGAGAAGGAGGCGGTCGAGAAGGCGAAATATTGGCTCGATCAGATCCATCTGACCGATCGCGCCGACGATCCGGCGGGCGACCTGCCCTATGGCGCGCAACGCCGGCTCGAGATCGCGCGCGCCATGTGCACCGAGCCCAAGCTCCTGTGTCTCGACGAGCCAGCCGCCGGCCTCAACCCGCGCGAATCGGATGACCTCAACAAGCTTCTCCTGGCGATCCGCAAGAACCAGGGCATCGGCGTCCTCCTCATCGAGCACGACATGAAGGTGGTGATGGAGATTTCCGACCATGTGGTGGTGCTCGACTACGGCCAGAAGATCGCCGACGGAACACCGGCCGAGGTGAAGATCGACCCGGCGGTCATCCGCGCCTATCTGGGCGTCGATGAAGAGGAGGCGCCACCGATAGCCGCGAAGCTCGTGACCGAGGCGATCGCGCGCGCCGAGCACGAGGCGCCGTCGGCCCGGAAGGGAGGCCATTGATGGCCAAGCCCCTTCTCACCGTGCGTGGCGTCGAGACCTTCTACGGCAAGATCCAGGCGCTCAAGGGCATCGATCTCGACGTCAATGAAGGCGAGATCGTCACCTTGATCGGATCGAACGGCGCCGGCAAATCCACCTTGATGATGACCATTTGCGGCACGCCGCGCTGCCGGGCCGGAGCGATCGACTTCGGCGGCACGGACATCACCCAGAGCCCGACGCATCAGATCGTCCGCCTCGGCATCGCCCAGTCGCCGGAAGGCCGGCGCATCTTCCCGCGCATGACCGTCCTCGAAAACCTGCAGATGGGAGCCGCGGTCAGTAACCCTGCGCATTTTGAGGCGGATCTCGCGCGCGCCTTCAAGGTCTTTCCCATCCTCGAGAAGCGCCAGGGCCAGCGCGGCGGGACGCTGTCGGGCGGCGAGCAGCAGATGCTGGCCATCGCCCGGGCCTTGATGGCGCGGCCCCGCCTGCTTCTGCTCGATGAACCTTCCCTGGGCCTGGCGCCGCTGATCGTGAAGCAGATTTTCGAGGTCATCCGGGAACTCAATGCCAAGGAGGGCCTGACCGTCTTCCTGGTCGAGCAGAACGCCTTCCACGCCCTCAAGCTCGCCCATCGCGCCTATGTGATGGTAAACGGCCGCATCACCATGACGGGCACCGGCAAGGACCTCCTGGCGAGCCCCGAAATCCGCGCCGCCTATCTCGAAGGCGGAGCTCACTGAGGAAACGACAATGTCTCTCTTCGTCGAGGACAACCCCTGGATCTTCCTGATCATGACGGTGGTGATCGGGGGCGGCGCGGCTTTCCTCGCCGGACGCGCCTTGGCCACCAAATGGCGCCCCTGGGCGATGGCGGTTCTCTATATGATCCCCCTGGGCCTGGCTTTACGCTTCTTTCACTATGCGCTGTTCAATGGCGACCTTTTAAGCCTGCATTATTTCATAACTGACACGCTGGTCCTGATCGCCGGCGCCAGCCTGGGTTACCGGCTGACCCGGGTTAGCCAGATGGTCAGCCAGTATCCCTGGCTTTACGAGCGTTCGAGCCCGTTTTCCTGGCGGGCCAAAGGAGCTCCATGAAATTTGGAACAAGGGCGATGACCCAACTGCATGGCCCTTTCCAATCGCACCCATTTGAGCAAAGATAGGCTCAAGGGGTGTGCAAACCCCGAAGACCGATCAAGGTCATTACCCCAAGGGAGAACCAGATGAAGAAGTTTGTACTATCGGGCTTAGCCGTAGGCTTCGCGACGGCCCTCGCCGCCTCGACGGCCTGGGCCGATATCACGATCGCCGTGGTCGGCCCGATCACCGGGCAGTATGCCGCCTTCGGTGAGCAGATGAAGAAGGGCGCCGAGATGGCTGTTGCCGATCTCAACGCGGCCGGCGGCATCAACGGCGAGAAAGTGGTTCTGGAAGTGGGCGACGACGCCTGCGACCCGAAGCAAGCCGTGGCCGTGGCCAACCAGATGGCGTCCAAGGGCGTGAAGTTCATCGCCGGGCATTTCTGCTCGGGCTCCTCGATCCCCGCGTCCAAGGTTTATGAAGAGGAAGGCATCCTGCAGATTTCGCCGGCCTCGACGAACCCGAAGTTCACCGACGAAGGCGGCTGGAACGTGGCGCGCGTCTGCGGCCGTGACGACGCCCAGGGCATCGTCGCCGGCAACTTCCTGGCCAAGAACTACAAGGACAAGAAGATCGCCATCATCGACGACAAGACCGCTTACGGCAAAGGACTGGCGGACGAAACCCGCAAGGCGCTGAATGCCGCCGGCGGGAAGGAAGCCGTGAACGAATCCTACACGGCCGGCGAGAAGGACTACACCGCGCTCGTGTCGAAGCTCAAGGAAGCGGCGATCGATGTCGTCTATGTCGGCGGCTATCACACGGAAGGCGGTCTCATCCTCCGCCAGCTGCGTGAGCAGGGCTCGCAGGCGCTCATGATCTCGGGCGACGCCTTCGTCACCGACGAGTTCTGGAGCATCACGGGTCCGGCCGGTGAAGGCACGATCATGACCTTCGCGCCCGATCCGCAGAAGTTCGACTCGGCCAAGGCCGTGGTCGAGAAGTTCAAGGCGTCCGGCTACAACCCGGAGGGCTATACGCTCTACACCTATGCCGCCGTCCAGGCTTATGACCAGGCGGTGAAGGCGGCGGGCGGTGCTGACGACAACAAGAAGATCGCCGAATGGCTCCGCGCCGGCAACACGGTGAAGACCGTCCTTGGCGACCTCTCGCTCGACCAGAAGGGCGACATCAAGGACGCAAAGTACGTCTGGTACAAGTGGCATGACGGCAAATATGCCGAGGATGCCGAGCTGAACAAGTAATCAGCCTAGGCGCTGAAACGAAGAAGCCCGCATGGCGCGCCATGCGGGCTTTTTGTTGCGCTGTGCAATCCCGCTCGTTCAGTCGATGCGGAACTGCAACCCGATACCGGGGCCGTAGAAGCCCGGCCCGTAATAGCCGCCATAGCCGTAGCCGTAATAGGGTTCATCCCAGGAGCGGTAGAAGCGCGCATGGCGGCGGCGGTAACAGCCGTCCCACGGATCGCAATATCTGGCCCAGCGCCGATTATGACGCCATCTGCGGCTCTCGCGCCATTTACCCTTGCGGTAATAGTTCTTGCGCCACTTTTTCTTGTGATACACCTGAACCAGATTGCCGTCCTGAGCCGTCTGCATCTTGACCGGCGCGGAAGCGGGCATGGCCTGACTCGCTGCCGGCAGGGGAAGAGCCACACCGGTGGAAACGGCAGCGGCCATCAGCAATGTCTTGATGTTGAGCACGATAAGGTCCCTCCTCTCTCGATAAGACCTCAACAGTTCTGAGGGCTTTCTAGATAGGAAGGGCTTGTGGCCAATCAAAGGCGTCGACGTTCACGCAACATTTCGTAACAAAATAATCCGTGGTCAGATAAAAGCATGGGACCCTGCGTCATATCGCTGTTCTACGCCGCAACAGGTCCACCTGACGCAAGGAGCCCGCATGGCATGGCAGCCATGCAGGCTCCTCATTGAACTCGGTCACTCGTTAGTCGATGCCGAAATACAATCCGACGCCCGGCCCGCGATCATAGCGGTACGGCCTGTAATAGCCATAATAGGGCTCATCATAGTACCGATACCGATAGGACCTGCTGTAGCGATAACGCTTGTAGCAGCGCCAATCATCGGCATAGCGGCAATAGCGCGAAGAATACTTTCTCTTATGCCACTTCCTATGCCGGACATCGACAATGTTGCTGTTCTTAGCGGTGTCTATTTTTACCGGCGATGAAGCGGGCATGGCCTGGGTCGCGACCGGCATGGCGAAAACGACGCCGGCCGAGATGGCCGTGGCCATGGCCAAGGTTTTGATGTTGAACACGATAAGGTCCTCCTGTTTCTCTCTCTGAGACCTGGCTAACCTCAGATGCCTTCGAAAAGGCATCTTGACCAGGGCAACGTTCGGCAGGAAGGATCGTTCCGAAGATCAAAGGAGTCGGCGATGAAAGCCTATTTCGTCCAGATTAAATGCGAGCTGGGCAAAGCCTACCAGGTGGCAACGGCCATTGCCGATGCCGAGATCGCGTCCGAAATCTATTCGACATCGGGCAATTTCGATCTCCTGGCCAAATTCTACCTGGAGCCCGAGGCCGATATCGGCCATTTCGTGAACGAACGGCTCCACAAGATCAAAGGCATCAAGGACACGTATACCATCATCACGTTCCGCGCTTTTTGACGTTCCGCCATGCGCGCACTCGTTTGTCTTCTTGGCCTCCTCATTGTCGCCACAACTTCCGCAAGGGCAGCCGACAATGCCGAGCGCGCCGTCATCGGCTTTTCCCCTGACGGACGCTACTTTGCTTTCGAGCAATATGGCGTGCAGGACGGATCCGGCTTTCCCTTTTCGGAGATCTTCATCGTCGATCTCGATGCCAATCAATGGGTGAAGGGATCGCCCTTCCGCGAGAAGGTGGAGGATGAGGGGGCGCTCGTCAGTGCCGTTCGCGCCAGATCCGCCGAGGCGGCGCAAACGCTCCTCGCGCAATTGAAGGCGGCCGAGCCCGGCGAGGTCCTCGCGTCGCAGCCCATAACCGAGACATCGCCGGACCGGCGACGCCTGACCTTCGATCCCTACTATGCCAGCTTGGGGAAACAATCCGCCAATCGCTACACGCTGAGCCTCGAGCTCGTCCCGTTTGCGGCGCCGGAGAGCTGCTATGCCGAGGACGGCAAACAAATGGGTTTCAAGCTCACCATTACCGACAACGACCAGAACGCGGCAAAAGAAGCTCACAAGGACAGTGCGATCCCCTCCTCGCGCTATTGTCCGCGCGACTACGATATTGCCGATGTGATCGCTTATCGCTCCTCGTCCGGCAGCGAACGCCATGTCGCGCTGATCGGCGTCTACACGCCGGGCTTCGAGGGCCTCAACCGCCGCCTCATCGCCGTGCCTTTCGCCCTGCCCTAATCAGCAATTGCCTTGAGATAGCGCTCGACCGAGCGCGCCACGGCACCCTTGCCGTCTTCGAGGATGCGCATGTTCCAGAAGGCGCTGTAGACCTGCCCGTAGTCGTGGGACTCGAGCGCCCGGGCGATGCGCTTGATGGCGCGCGCATTGAGCGGCCAGGTGTTGGGATAGCTGTACATGAAGCTCACATGTTTGCGGTCCATCACCACCTGGAGGATGTCACCGGCAAGCAGGACATTGGGCTTGCCCCCGCGCTTCCAATGACACACCGTGCCGCCCTCGAAATGCCCGCCGCAACGGATGAGGGTGAGGTCGGGCAGGATGGATTTCGTCTCGCCTTCCCAGAAGACGATCGCCGGATCGGGGCGCGTCACCCATTTGCGGTCGTCCGCATGGATGTAGATCGGGATGCCGCCAAAGGCCCTGCTCCATTCCACGATCACCGAATAGTAATGCGGATGCGAGATGCCGATCGCCTTGAGCTCGCCGCGCGCTTTGAGCGCGGCTACGGTTTCATCATTGACCAGGCTGACACAGTCCCACAGCACATTGCCGGCCGGTGTCTCGGCGAGGAGTGCTCGCTGTCCGATGGCGAAATGGGGCTCGACGCCGATGCTCAACACCCCATCCTCGTCCTTGATGATGACCTTGTGGTCGCGGCCGAGCTCTTCCAGCGTCGTCCAGTCCTGCCCGGCCCAGCGCACATATTGCCGCTCGTCTTCGCAAATCACACAGGATTTGGGGGGTGCATCGCTCGCGGCATATTGCACGCCGCATTGCCGGCACATGAAATGGGTCATTCGAAGCCTCCCGGATAAGCCGGCGAGGATAACGATGCCCCCCGCAGCGGGCAAGACCGCCACGGGAGGACATCTCTTGTCGTAAGGCTACTGCTTCAGCGGCTCAAGGCCTTGCGCCGTCTTGGCGAGGCGCACCAGGTTGATGAATTCGGCGCGATAACCGAAGGCATCGCTGCCCTTGGAGCCTTGAGCCAGCGCAATGACGTCGTCATAGGAATAGGACTTCGTATACTGCCCGCCGCGCAACAGCTGGCCGAAGCCGGCGACAGCGGCGGCGAAACGCGCTTCCTGTGGCGCTGCTTCCACGGTCGGCGCGGCTGCGCTGATCTTGAACGGCTCGCTGATGAGCTTCGAGTCCTTTTCGCCCGGCAGCTTGTAGCGGATCTTCACGAAGCCATATTCGTCAGCGCCTGCGGCCGCGGGCGTGTTCGCTTCGCCATAGCGCAGATCGTCATTGAGCTTCGCCTTCGAGTCCTTGGGCGTGATCTCGTAGATCGCCGTCACCGTGTGCCCCGAGCCGATATCGCCGGCATCGACCTTGTCGTTGTTGAAATCCTCGCGTTTCAGCATGCGAGTCTCATAGCCGATGAGCCGGTATTCGGAGACGGTATCGGGATTGAACTCGACCTGGATCTTGACGTCCTGGGCGATGGTGAAGAGCGTCGCGCTCACGTCGTCGACCAGCACCTTGCGCGCCTCGTTGATCGTGTCGATATAGGCGGCATTGCCATTGCCGTTCTGCGCCAGCGTCTGCATCATCTCGTCATTGTAGTTGCCGCGGCCGAAGCCCAGGACCGAGAGCGTGACACCGGTCGCGCGCTTGCGCTCGACGAAGCTTTTCAGCTCCTCGGGATCGGTGATGCCGACATTGAAGTCGCCGTCGGTGGCGAGGATCACGCGATTGATACCGGTCTTGTCAAAGCTCTGCTCGGCGAGCTGATAGGCCTGGCGGATGCCTTCGGCGCCGGCGGTCGAACCTCCCGCCATCAGCCGGTCGAGCGCCCCCACGATCTTGGCCTTGTCTTTGGCCTTGGTCGGCTCGAGCACCGTGCCGGCACTGCCGGCATAGGTGACGATCGAGACCGTGTCTTCCGGGCCCAGCGTCTCGACCAGCATCTTCATCGCATTTTGCAACAAGGGCAGCTTGTCGGGCGAATCCATCGAGCCCGACGTGTCGATGAGAAAGACCAGGTTGGATTTGGGCTTCTCCTGGCCGTTGAGCGAAAAGCCCTTGATGCCGATATGCATGAGCTTCGTGTCGGGATTCCACGGCGTCGGGAAGACCGACACATTCGCCTTGAACGGCACCGCCCGGTCGGCGGGACCGGCATAGTCATAGGGGAAATAGTTGATCATTTCCTCGACGCGCACCGCATCCTTCTGCGGCAGGACGTTCTGGTTGAGCGATCCACGCACGAAACTGTAGGAGGCCGTGTCGACATCGACCGAGAAGGTCGAGACCGGCTCGTCCTTGGCGATCTTCATCGGATTGGTCTCGATGTCGGTGAACTTGTCGCGGCCCTGATCGCGGTAATAGGCATCGGCCTGGTCGCCTTGCGCGACAATGCCCGAAGCGGGCGCCTTCTGCAGATAGCCCACGCCGCCGGCATCGACGGCCATCTTCTGCCGCGCCATCGTTCCCTGCATGTCGAGGCTGGGCAGCGGCGCGGGCGAAGGCGGCGATTCCGCCAGCGTGTCGATCTCGTTCTCAGCCGGCTTGGCCGCGAGGTTTTCTTGGCTGAGCTCAGCCTTCTTGGGCTCGGGCGTCGTCACCTGGTCCTGATCAGGTGATGTCGTTAAGGGGATATTCTGCGCCTCACGCAGGAGGCCGCTATTGACGACCACCAGCGTGAGGACGGCCAAGCTCGCACCGGCCATCAGGCCGTGGCTCAATTTCAATCCATGCATCTTTGTGCTCCCAGGAATGAGACCCCTCACCCGCTCGATGAGACGGAGGCCCCTTGCCTTTCCTTGGGAACGCTTCGAAAAAATTTCGTCATAGCGCGCCATCGCCCGGGCGATGCCGGCGGCCTTTGCCTGAGGCTCCGGACTCAGGCCTTTCTCGGCGCGGAAGCGCGCTTTGAGTTCGTCGAATTCGTCAGTCATCGTTCGTCGTCGCCATCTGGCTCAGTTGCTTGCGCACTTCATGCATGCGCCAGGACACGGTCGCTTCCTTGATGCCGAGGACATCCCCGGCCTCGGCATGGCTCATCTCCTCGGCCAGCACGAGGAGCGCGGTCTCCTTGAGATCGGGCTTCAGCCGGTCGATCGCTCGATAGAGCCAGCGCACCCGCCGGTCACTGTCGACCCAGTCGGCCGTCCGATGTGCCTCGACCTCGACGAAGGCCGTCTGCATGCGCCCGAGGCTCTTCTGCCGCCGGACCTGGTCGCGGCAATGGTTGAGGACGATCTGGTAGATCCAGGTCGAGAACCGGCTCCCGCCGCGAAAGCTGCCGATCTTTTCCGCGAGCGTCATGGCCATCTCCTGGGCGGCGTCCTCGGCTTCGGCGCGGTTGCCCAGGAAACGGTAGGCGACCCGGTAAAGCAGGCCGTAATGCCGCTCCAGCAGAAGCCGGAAGGCGGCACGGTCGCCGTCCTGCGCAAGCCGGACGAGATCGAGGTCGCTCGCACTCATGTTTTCAAAGGGTTTGACGCAAGCCAGTGGCAAAAGCTTGGAGAGTTGGAGGAATAATTTTTCCCGCTCTCGCACTTCCCGGCCAAATCTGTTAGACCGCCCCCGAAAACGCCGAAGCGAGCAGAAACCCCATATGATTCCGCGCTATACCCGCCCCGAAATGGCTGCCATCTGGGAGCCGCAGACCCGCTTCCGCATCTGGTTCGAGATCGAGGCGCATGCCGCGGATGCCATGGCGGAGCTTGGCGTCATCCCTAAAAAGGCCGCCGAGACCATCTGGGCCAAGGGCAAGGACGCCGTGTTCGACGTCGCCCGGATCGATGAGATCGAGCGTGAGACGAAGCACGACGTCATCGCCTTCCTGACCCACCTGTCCGAGATCGTCGGCCCCGACGCACGTTTCGTGCACCAGGGCATGACTTCGTCCGACGTGCTCGACACCTGCCTCAATGTGCAACTGTGCCGCGCCGCCGACCTGCTGCTGGCCGATCTCGACGATCTCCTGACGGCGCTCGAGCGCCGGGCCAAGGAGCACAAGAACACCGTCACCATCGGCAGGAGCCACGGCATCCATGCCGAGCCCACCACTTTCGGGGTCAAGCTCGCTTACGCCTATGCCGAATTCTCGCGCGCCAAGGAGCGTCTCGCCTATGCCCGCAAGGATGTCGCGACCTGCGCCATTTCGGGCGCCGTCGGCACCTTCGCCAATATCGATCCCCTTATCGAGGAGCATGTGGCTAAGAAGATGGGCCTGACGCCGGAGCCCGTCTCGACCCAGGTCATCCCGCGCGACCGTCATGCCATGTTCTTCGCGGTGCTCGCCGTCATTGCGAGCTCGGTCGAGCGGCTGGCGACCGAGATCCGCCATCTCCAGCGCACCGAGGTGCTGGAGGCGGAGGAATTCTTCTCGCCCGGCCAGAAGGGCTCGTCCGCCATGCCGCATAAGCGCAACCCGGTGCTGTCGGAGAATTTGACCGGCCTTGCCCGCCTGGTGCGCTCGGCCGCCGTGCCAGCGCTCGAGAATGTGGCTTTGTGGCACGAGCGCGACATCTCGCACTCCTCCGTCGAGCGCGGCATTGCGCCCGATGCGACGGTGCATCTCGATTTCGCCTTGCGCCGCCTCACCGGCCTCATCGACAAGCTCGTCGTCTATCCTGAGAACATGAAGAAGAACCTCGATAGGCTCGGCGGCCTCATCCATTCGCAGCGCGTGATGCTGGCGCTGACCCAGAAGGGCATGGCGCGCGAGGAAGCCTATGCCGCGGTCCAGCGCAACGCCATGCCGGTCTGGCGCGGCGAAGGCGATTTCCTGACGCTGCTCCAGGCCGACAAGGACGTGACCGCGAAACTGTCGAAGGTCGAGCTCGCCGAATTATTCGACCTCGGCTACCACACCAAGCATGTCGACACGATCTTCAAGCGGGTATTCGGCTAGTTCGGCAGATCAATTAGTGATGACGATCCGCGTGCCGGCTTTACCATACTGGCGAATGAGGCCGTAGAGCCGCGCCGCATTGCCGGGCGCCAGGCGGATGCAGCCATGCGAAGCGGGCCGGCCGAGGGAACGCAGATAGCCCGTGCCATGGATGGCATAGCCACCGCGGAAAAAGACCGAATGCGGCATCGGCGAGTTCTCGTACTTGCTCGAATAATGCATGCGCTTCAGCAAATAGGGCCGGAAGGATCCGCGCGGCGTCCAGTAGCCGCGCCGCGCCGTCGACACCCGCCAGCTCGCATAGGGCCAGCCATTGACCGACACGAACATGGTTTGGCTTGAAATGTCGATCCTGACCGCGACTTTCGCTTGCGCAGCGGATCCCATGACGAGGAGACTCAACAGACAAGCAGCGGCGACCGCCGCGGCTTTCCGGAAAAAACCAATACGCATGACGCCAACCCTCACAATCTCAGCCACGATAGGAAAGCATACCAAGCCTCGTCCTTCAACAGGCCTATGCTTCACTTCACCGTGATTATTCCTAACCCATTACGGCACGGAACGCATTAAAATTGCGGAATTATGTTTAAGTGAGGCTGTGCGAGGAGAGTTAATCGAACAAGAATTCCCGGCCGACTTTGACCCGCCTGACCCCGTCATAGGCGATGATGTCGGCGGTCGCATAGGTCTCCGACAAGGTCGCCGGCAGGAAGCTTCCCGTGCCGACGATATCGAGCGGCGCCTTGGCGGCGCCCATGACCTGGCACTTCTGCGGATCGAAGCCCGAGGAGCCGACGATCTGGGCATCCTTGTAACCCGCTTCGTCGAGCGCCAGGCGCGCATGGATGATGGAGGCGACCGACACGCCCTTGCCGAACAGGATGCGGCGCACTTTGTCAACCAGGATGTTGCCGGGATCGAGCTGGAAGGCGCGCCCGCCCAAGACCTGTTCGACGATGTTGTATTCGCCCGACACGCCGAGCCAGTGCCCGACCCGCTCGACCGACTTCTCGTAGTCGAGCCCTTCGGCGAAGCGCCCGCCATGGGTGTCGATCCTGATGCCGAAGGTCTTGCCCTTGAGTTGCAGCTCTTCCTCTTCGTAGAACCATTTGGCGCAGCGCAGCGCGTCGGTGATCTCCTCGCCCGTATAGTCGACGAGAACGACGAGCGTCTTGGCGTCGGGAATCGTTGCATTGAAGAGCTTCATCGCCTCGAGCACATCGCCCCCCGTATAGCCGACGAGCGCATGCGGCATGGTGCCCATGCCGACGTCGGCGCCGAACAGGGGCGCGGTCAGGTCCTGCGAGGAGCCGATGAAGCCTCTCACCTTGGGATCGGCGCGCTTCGCCGCTTCGCTGCCGATCGCCGCGCCATAGGCGGCGAGGATGTTCATTTCAGCGCCGCTCGCATGGCGCGCATGCATGTCCATGAAGCCCGCGCTCGGTATGGCGCGGCACATCTCATAGGCGTTGTTCGCCGACACGCAGGGAAAGCCGGTCTTCTGCAGCAGCAGCGTCTCGATCTCCGACAGCTTCGCCATGGAGCCGGTGATTTCCATCATCTTCATTTCGGAGGGCACGAGGTCGCCTTCGTTGAAGAAGCGCTTCACCCGCGCACCCGGTACCAGCCGATTGATGAGGCGGATCGTCGGTTCGAGCGCTGCCACGACGCGCCGGCGCATGAACACCGCGAAGGTCACTTCGGAATCGCCATGCGCCTTCACGATGCGGGACGTGTTGGTGAAATATTTGTCGGTCTGCGCTTCGATCGAGCCGGCGCTCAGGCAGATGTCGACGATGCGGTCCAGGACCTCGTCGCGCCGGGCGGTCAGGGGTGTTCTCTGATCCATGAATGCCTCACTGCCAGGCGAGTTTGTACGCTATTGGTTCCGGCGTCAAATCTTGGCCAATTGATCCTGCATCGCCTTGGCGCCGGCCGTCATCAGACCGACATCGGTCGCCGCGGCGATGAATTTGAAGCCATGTCCGACGAAGTAGGCGCAAGCCTCGGGCGAGCCACCGAAGGCGCCCGGCACCAGCTTGTTCTTCGTGGCCGCGGCGGCAATCGACTTGATCGCGGCTTCGAGCTTGGGGATCTTGAGATCCTTGCCAAGGCCGAAGCCGAGCGAAATCGACAGGTCATTCGGACCGACGAACAGCCCGTCGAGACCGGGTGTAGCGGCGATCTGGTCGAGATTGCCGAGCGCTTCCTCGGTCTCGATCATGGCGAAGATCATCGTCCGGCGATTGGCCTCTTTCAGATAGTCGGCGGGCACCAGGCCTGCCGCCTGGACAGCGGCGTAGCCGCCCCAGCTGCGCATGCCGTTCGGGGCATATTTCGCCGCCTTGACCAGGGCCTGCGCCTCAGCCGGCGTATTGACCATGGGCGCGATGACGGCCGATGCGCCGGCATCGAGCGCCTGGCCGACGAGGCCCGGATCGTTCCACAGGATGCGCAGCAGGAGCGGCTTGCCGGAGGCGGTGATCGCCGGCGACATCGCGGCCACGTCGGTGAAGCCCGAGAGGCCGTGCTGCATGTCGATGCAGACAGCCTCGTAAGGCAGCCTTGCCACCTGCCCTGCGACAATTGCGCCCGGCAGCGTCATCCAGGTGAAATAGAAAGGCTCCGGCTTTTCGAGCCGCGCCCTGAGGTCAATGCTCATTTGGTTTGTCTCAAGCCTCGTCCCGGAGCTGCTGGACAGCCTTCCCGAGGAGTTCGTCCATGGTGCGACGGATCTGGTGGTCCGACACAGCCACGCTCTTGTCGTCGAAATCCTTGCGAATCTTGCGGAAAACGTCGTGATCGCCGGCTTCCTCGAAATCGGAGGCAACCACCGCTTTGGCATAGGCGTCGGCATCGGCGCCGGAAAGACCCAATTTTTGAGCAGCCCACGCACCCAGCATCCGGTTCCGCCGCGCCATGGCCCGGAACTTCATTTCCTCGTCAAGGGCGAATTTTCGCTCAAAACCTTCCTCGCGCTTGTCGAATGTCGTCATTCCGGGTCTCCCTCTCCGCCAAAGTGCTAAAAATGATGCGCCAAATAGCTCGTGGCGGATGAGATAGCGGCTGACCGGCCCCAAATCAACCGCGCTTGATTATCCGGAGGCTTCGGGCTAGGTCCATTGTGCAGCGCAACCACAGGCACTATGTTTAAGCCATGGCGGCAAAGGTTGAGTCGCATAACCTCTCGATATTGGTGGCGTAAGTCCCCCTTGCGGACGTAATTTGCGAGGGCAACAAGGGTTTTCTGGATGAGGATAGTGAATATGAACACCAGGCGCACCCGCATTTATGAGGGCAAGGCCAAGATCCTGTATGAAGGGCCTGAGCCCGGAACCCTGATCGTTCACTACAAGGACGACGCAACCGCCTTCAATGCCCAGAAGAAAGCCGTCATCGACGGCAAGGGCGTGCTCAACAACCGCATCTCGGAAATGATCTTCACGCGGCTCAACGAGCTGGGCCTGCCCACCCATTTCCTCAAGCGCCTCAATATGCGCGAGCAGCTCGTGCGCGAGGTCGAGATCATTCCGCTCGAGGTCGTGGTGCGCAATGTCGCCGCGGGCTCGCTCGCCAAGCGTCTCGGCATCGAGGAAGGCACCGCCCTGCCCCGCTCGATCATCGAATTCTACTACAAGAAGGACGAGCTCAACGATCCGATGGTTTCGGAAGAGCACATCACCGCGTTCAACTGGGCCACGCCCCAGGAGATCGACGACATGATGCATCTCGCCATCCGCATCAATGATTTCATGTCCGGCCTCTTCCTCGGCATCGGCATCAAGCTCGTCGATTTCAAGGTCGAGTTCGGCCGCCTCTATGAGAACGACATGATGCGCATCGTTCTTGCCGACGAGATCAGCCCCGATTCCTGCCGCCTGTGGGACATCAAGACCCAGGACAAGCTGGACAAGGACCGTTTCCGCCGCGACATGGGCGGCCTCGTCGAGGCCTATCAGGAAGTGGCCAAGCGCCTCGGCATCATGCCGGAGCTGACCGAGCCTGAACGTTCCCGTCCGCAACTGGTGAAGAGCGACTGAGAATCCATGAAAGCCAAGATCAAGGTCACGCTGAAGAACGGCGTGCTCGACCCGCAGGGCAAGGCGATCGAGGGAGCGCTCGGCTCCCTCGGCTTCTCCGGCATCGAGCATGTGCGCCAGGGCAAGTATTTCGAGATCGACCTGAAGAGCTCGGACAAGGCGAAGGCCAAGGCCCAGCTCGACGACATCTGCAAGAAGCTCCTCGCCAACACCGTCATCGAGAATTACGAGATCGAGCTGGCTTAGTTCGCTGGCAGATCCAAAGCGGAGCGCAAGCGGCCGACGCCCTTCCGATAGAGCATCGCCTCGTCGGCTCCCGCCAGGAGGTCATCGCGCGGAACGAAGCCGTCGACGATCTTGTTGAACGGAATGGTCCCGCAGCCCGGAACGAGACAGTCACTCTTGCCTTTCGGGCACTGATTGAATTTGCAGAGCCGGCCGAGATACTCATTGTTCTTCGGCTCGAACAGAAAGACATCGACCTGATGCCCGGCGACACCGCTGCCCCGACCGGTCCGATAGGCGTCGTGCAAGGCGCGCACCTCCGCCCGCCGCAGTTCGTCGAGCCGATCCTGGGAAGCGAGCCACAGCGCAAGGTCGAGATCCTTGCACTCATGCCACACCTCGATGCCTGCGCGACGGAAATCGCTGAACCGCGGGACCTCCTTCCATAGTCTCTTCGCAACCGACCCGATGACTGCGATGGCCTGGACTTCCGGGAAATCCATCCAGGCCTCCGTAACGACATCGGCGGCTATTCGGAACTGCCGCTGGTGTTCCAACAGATAGCGATTTTGCTCCTGGATCTTGGCGCGGCGCATCCCATCACCCGAGCAGCTTCATGAAATTGCGTTGTGTGCTCTTGGTTTTCATAAGGGATGCAGTAGCTCGTTGGTTCCGATCAAGTCCAGGGCGATCGCGAGCGATACATTGCTGTGCAATCGCCACCACTGTCCCGTATGTCTGTGCCACATGACATTGAACCGGTGTTCCCCCGCGCTTTCCTCGATATGATCGAGACGGGTGAACGCCATGTCGAACTCTTCGCCGGCATTCTCGGGAAAGCCCGAGCGGTAGCGTGTGATGAAACTGTATTTGTTGCCTCGCCATCGGCCGAAGATGTCGACCGGGTAGTTGAACGAGGTGGGACGGATTTCGGGCAGGAAGCGAGGCTTGAAGAGCTCGGTGATGATGCGTTCGCAAGCGACTGCAATATCCGCTTTCTCTTCTGCGGACAGCGTTCTGACCCACACCCATTGTCCTTTACGCTTCGCCATTTCACATGATCTCCGCCGCTCGATTGTGCCATAATGCGGCTAAGGCGAAGGAGGTCATCGAACCGGTTTCAACAGCATCTTCGCGTAACCACCGGTTCCTTGTCAGGGTGAGCTGCCGGCAGTCTCGGCAAGCGCCTCCAGCAGGTTCGGCGTAGACCAGGTCGCGACACCGGTTCCGGCAAAATCGCGATCGGTCGTCCATATGTCGGCATCGGCATCCCAGGCCAGCGCGAGCACGTGAGCATCCTTGGTCGATCCGTTCCGGCTTGCAACGGCATCGCGCAAGGAGACCTCGCTTCGCGCCAACAGCGGCTCATGCGTCGTCACCGGCACTATCATTATCTCCTCAGCCAGTGCATCGATGATGGTCAGCAGATCCGGCCGCTTCAGGCCGAGTTCGATACGCCGGCGCGCTTCTTCGATTACGCGGTCCGTCGTGACAAGAACAGCATTGCGCAGGGCTTCCGTGATCGCGCCAGCACTTCTTCCACCTGCAGCCGAGATCAGAATCGCAGCATCAAGAACGAGCGTCGCCGATGGCGCTCTCACGACTTTTTCGACCGCTCCTTCAGAAACGCACGCACCGCCTCGACGGACCAATCCGTGGGATCGACCCCGATAGCTGCCAGCGCTGCGTCATCTGCGGCACGATCACGTCCCTTGTTCAGTTCTTCGGCACGCGCGAGAATGGCCGCCATCCGGTCGGGGTCGGAGCGTTTGAAGGGGATCAGCAGCCCCACGGTCCGGTTGCCAGATTTCACGGCTGTCGGTCCCGGCAGGGCTTCGATTTTTTCCCCGGACATCTTCTGCAGGTCTCGAATGCTGATATGGCTCATGCTACTTACATACGCCTATATGTAAATCCGGACAAGCCCCTCGCTGGACGCATCGAAGGGGCTTTTTAACCGGCCGGAATCTCGCTATGCAGCGCCCATGAAATCCGCCGTCATCCTCTTTCCCGGCATCAATCGCGAACGCGATATGGCGCGGGCCCTCGAAGCCGTCACCGGCGAGAAGCCGGCCATTGTCTGGCACACCGAGACGACGCTCCCCAAGGTCGATCTCGTCGCCGTGCCAGGCGGCTTCTCCTATGGCGACTATCTGCGCTGCGGCGCCATCGCGGCGCGCTCGCCGATCATGACCGATGTCCGCGCCAAGGCGGCCAAGGGCCTGAAGGTGCTCGGCGTCTGCAACGGCTTCCAGATCCTGACCGAAGCCGGCCTGCTGCCCGGCGCGCTGTTGCGCAATTCCGGCCTCAAATTCGTCTGCCGCGAAGTGAAGCTCAAGGTCGAGAACACCCGCACCTTCTTCACCAACCGCATGAAGCAAGGCGATGTCGTGCGCTGCCCCGTGGCCCATGGCGAAGGCAATTATGTTTGCGACGCCGATACGCTGAAGGCGCTCGAGGATGAGAACCGCATCATCTTCCGCTATGCCGAGGAGACCAATCCCAATGGCGCGACGAGCGACATTGCCGGCATCATGAACATGGAAGGCAATGTCATCGGCATGATGCCGCACCCCGAGAACATGATCGAGCCCTTGCACGGCAACAGCGATTGCCGGCCGCTTTTCGAAAGCCTGCTTGCGGCGTGAGCGCCGAGGTCACCGTCTTCGGCGCCCGCTACAGCGTCTATGTGCGCGCCGTTCTGATGGCGCTCGAGACGAAGGGCGTCGCCTATGCCCTCGAGCCCGTCGACATATTCTCCCCCGACGCCGATCTCGACGCCTATCGCAAGCTGCATCCTTTCCTACGCATCCCCGCTTTCCGCCATGGCGATTTCGTCCTCTATGAGACGGCGGCGATCAACCGCTATGTCGACGAAGCCTTTCTGGGGCCCGCGCTGCAGCCCGCGGCGGCCGAGAACCGCGCCCGCATGACGCAGATCATGTCGATGACCGATGCCTACGCCTATCGCGCGCTCGTCTGGGACGTCTATGTCGAGCGCGTGGGGAACCCGGCCGAAGGCAAGCCCACCGATGAAGCCTTGATCGCGGCGGCCCTGCCCAAGGCGCGCACCTATATGCAGGCGCTGCATTATCTCATGGGCTGGCAGGCTTTCCTCGCCGAGGAGTTCCCCACCCTCGCCGATTTCCATGCGGCGCCCGTCTTCGGCTATTTTCTCGAGGCCGACGAGGGCCGCAGGCTCGTAGCGGAGTTTCCGCGCGTCGCCCAATGGTGGCAGCGGATATCGGCGACGAAGGCCTGGGCCGGCGCGATCGGGCCTCCCGCATGACCTGAATTGGTGAGTTGTTATCCCTCTCCAAGCCCGCTAAGCAGACCCTTCTCCAGGCCCGGCCCAGCGAAAACCATGATTCCCAACGACATCAAGATCACGCCCGAACTCGTCGCCCAGCACGGGCTCAAGCCCGATGAATATGAGCGCTTCCGCAAGCTCATCGGCCGCGATCCGACCATCACCGAGCTCGGCATCGTCTCGGCGATGTGGAACGAGCACTGCTCCTATAAATCTTCCAAAAAATGGCTGAAGACGCTGCCGACCAAGGGGCCGAAGGTCATCCAGGGCCCGGGCGAGAATGCCGGCGTCGTCGATATCGGCGACGGCCAGGCCGTCATCTTCAAGATGGAAAGCCACAACCACCCCTCTTTCATCGAGCCCTATCAGGGGGCGGCCACCGGTGTCGGCGGCATATTGCGCGACGTCTTCACCATGGGCGCCCGCCCGGTCGCGGCGCTCAATGCCTTGCGCTTCGGCAGCCCCGATCATCCCAAGACCCGCCATCTGGTCTCGGGCGTCGTCGCCGGCATTGGCGGCTATGGCAATTCCTTCGGCGTGCCGACGCTCGGCGGCGAAGTGAACTTCCATCCCCGCTACAACGGCAACATCCTGGTCAATGCCATGGCGGTCGGCCTCGCCGATGCCGACAAGATCTTCTATTCGAAGGCGGAAGGCGTCGGCCTCCCCGTCGTCTATCTGGGCGCCAAGACCGGGCGCGACGGCATCCACGGCGCCACCATGGCCTCGGCCGAGTTCGACGACAAGGCCGAGGAGAAGCGCCCGACCGTCCAGGTGGGTGATCCGTTCACGGAGAAATGCCTGCTCGAGGCGTGCCTCGAATTAATGGCGTCTGGCGCCGTCATCGCCATCCAGGACATGGGGGCCGCGGGCCTCACCTGCTCCGCCGTCGAGATGGGCGCCAAGGGCGATCTCGGCATCGAGCTCGATCTCGATAAGGTGCCGTGCCGCGAGGAAGGCATGACCGCCTATGAGATGATGCTGTCGGAATCGCAGGAGCGCATGCTCATGGTGCTCCGTCCCGAGAAGGAGAAGGAAGCGGAGGCGATCTTTCGCAAATGGGGCCTCGATTTCGCCATCGTCGGCTATACGACCGACACTTTGCGCTTCGTCATCAAGCATGAGGGCGAGGTCAAGGCCGACCTGCCGATCAAGGAGCTGGGCGACCAGGCGCCGGAATATGACCGCCCCTGGGTGGCGCCCAAGGCGCCGCGCGTGCTCGAGGCGGAAGATGTCCCGGCACCCAGAGATCTCAAGGCCGCGATCCTCAAGCTCCTGGGCTCCCCTGACATGTCGTCGCGCCGCTGGGTATGGGAGCAGTATGACCATTTGATCCAGTCGAACTCGGCGCAAGTTCCGGGCGGCGATGCCGGCGTCATCCGTATCGAGGGAAGCAAAAAAGGTCTCGCGGTCTCGACCGATGTGACGCCGCGTTATGTCGAGGCCGATCCCTTTGAGGGCGGCAAGCAGGCGGTCGCCGAATGCTGGCGCAACCTCACCGCCGTCGGCGCCGATCCGATCGCCGTCACCGACAATCTCAATTTCGGCAATCCCGAGCGGCCCGAGATCATGGGCACCTTCGTGAAGGCGATCGAAGGCATTGGCGAGGCCTGCCGGGCGCTCGATTTCCCGGTCGTCTCGGGCAATGTGTCGCTCTACAACGAGACCAACGGCCAGGCGATCCTGCCGACCCCGGCCATTGGCGGCGTCGGCCTCCTGCCGGATCTTTCGAAGATGGCGACGCTCGCCTTCAAGAAGGAGGGCGAGGCCATTCTGCTGGTCGGCGGCCATGGAACCCATCTCGGCCAGTCGATCTATCTGCGCGAGATCCTGGGCCGCGAGGAAGGAGCGCCGCCGCCCGTCGATCTGCTCAAGGAAAAGCGCCATGGCGACCTGATTCGAACTCTCATCAGATCGCGCCAAGTCACTGCCGTGCATGATATTTCCGACGGCGGACTGGCTTGCGCCTTGATCGAGATGGCGCTCGCTTCGAAGACGCTCGGCGCCGCCGTCGGCGCGCTCGATCATGTCGCCCTCTTCGCCGAGGACCAGGCCCGCTATGTCATGACCTGCCCTGCCAAGGAGGTAGCCAAGATCATCACCCAGGCCCATGTCAAAGGCGTCGACGTCATCCGCATCGGCACGGTAACCTCCAAGGCCGGATTGATTGTCGAGGGGGCGGCTTCTATATCCTTGGAGACCTTGGCCGAGGCCCATGAGGGCTGGTTCCCGGCCTATATGGGAACCAAGGCAGCCTGAAGGACCTGAAGGAGAAGACAAGCATGGCCATGAACGCGTCCGATATCGAGCGTCTGATCAAGGAAGCTCTTCCGGATGCGCATGTGGAGATCCGTGACTTGGCGGGCGACGGCGACCACTATGCCGCCAATGTCGTTTCCTCCTCCTTCAGGGGCAAATCACGGGTTCAGCAACATCAGATGATTTATGCCGCGCTGAAGGGTAGAATGGGCGGCGAGTTGCATGCTTTGGCGCTGCAGACCAGCGCACCGGAGGACTGAATCAAGGATGCCCGATCCGATCGCGATTGCCCTAATTCTAGCGATTGTCGTGGCGGGTCTGGTGTTTGTTGTGCTGCGCATATTGAGCAGGCGGAAGGAATATGACTGGCAATTGTCTTATCGGACCCGCGAGCCGAATACGCTGATGAGACAGAGCAACGCCGCCTTATGGCTGGCCGAGAAGTCGGCCGAAGAGCGTCATGAGGAACATAGGGACTATCTGAGAGAGCGAGCTAAAAATGACCGACATCAAGACCTGGATTGACAATGAAGTGAAGTCGAACGACGTGGTGCTGTTCATGAAGGGCACGCCGGAAATGCCGATGTGCGGCTTCTCCGGCCGCGTCGTGCAGATCCTCGATCATCTCGGCGCCGATTATAAGGGCGTCAATGTTCTGGACTCGGGCGACCTGCGCCAGGGCATCAAGGACTATTCGAACTGGCCAACCATTCCCCAGCTTTATGTGAAGGGCGAGTTCGTCGGCGGCTGCGATATCGTCACCGAGATGTACCAGTCGGGCGAGCTCAAGACGCTTCTGGCCGAGAAGACCGCCGCCTGATCTGACCGCCCGCGAGTCTCGAATGGCGCGCGGGCCCTTACCGCGGCCCCATCCGCAGGGCGCCGTCGAGCCTTATGGTTTCGCCATTGATCATCCTGTTCTCGACGATGTGAACGGCGAGGCTCGCGAATTCGGCCGGATCGCCGAGGCGTGACGGGAACGGCACTTGCGCCGCGAGGCTCTGGCGATAGTCTTCCGACACCGTCATAAGCATCGGCGTCATGAAGATGCCGGGAGCTATGGCGTTGACACGGATGCCTGAGGAGGCGAGATCGCGCGCCGCCGGCAGTGTCATGCCGACGACGCCGCCTTTGGAGGATGCGTAGGCCACCTGACCGATCTGGCCTTCATAAGCGGCGATGCTCGCCGTATTGATGATGACGCCCCGCTCCCCGTCTATGGGATCGAGTTTGGCCATGCGGGCGGCAGCGAGCCGAAGCATGTTGAAGGTGCCGATCAGATTGACGTTGATGACCTTGGCATAATCGGCGAGCGGCAGCGCCCCCTCCCTTCCCACCGTCCGGCCAGATGGCGCAATGCCGGCACAATTGACGAGTACGCGCGCCGTCCCGTGCACTTCAGCCGCTTCATCGAGCGCATCGGCGGCCGTTTCCTGCGTCACGTCGCAGGCAAGTGCGAGGCCGCCGATTTCCTCAGCGACCGCCCTCGCAGCATCGAGACTGATGTCGAGGACGGTGACCTTGGCGCCCTTCTCCGCAAGCGCCCGCGCCGTCGCCGCCCCTAGTCCCGAGCCGCCACCCGTCACCACCCCCGCAATCCCCGAAATATCCATGATCGCTCCTTTCTGAGCTTGGCCCTCGGACTTTAGAGCACGGGCCGACCCCACGCATCACGCATGGCTGGCCCTCCCGGCTGGCGATTGACGCTCAGGCGTGCTTCGGGCAACTCACTTCCCAACCTCATGGCGGTCACTCATCCAACGACTTCGCACGCCTCCTCGCTCGCCTTCCTGGCCCTGTTGGGTGCGGGCATAGCGGTTGGCTTCTCGCCGATCTTTGCCCGGCTCTCGGACCTTGCTCCGCTCGCTTCCGGCTTCTACCGGCTGGCTTTCGCCGTCCCCGCCGTCTGGCTCTTCGCTTGGGCAAGCGGCGATCGGATCGATCCCGTTTCCGCTCTCAGCCGCAGCGATCGCATCCGCCTCGTTCTTGCCGGGCTTGCCTTTGCCGCCGATATCGCTTTCTGGCATCTCGCCATCGCCCACACGACCGTGCTCGAGGCGACGCTTCTTGCCAGCACCGTGCCGATCATGGTGACGGTCGCTTCGGTTTTCCTCTTCGGCGAAAAGATCAAGACCTTGTTCATCGCAGGCCTCGGCCTGGCGCTGCTCGGCGTCGCGACCCTTGCCGCGCAGCGCACCGGCGCCGTCGTGACGCCGCCCGACCGGCTGCTTGGCGGCATCTATGCGCTGCTCGCCGCTTTGTTCTTCGGCCTCTACCTCTTGATCATCGCCAATGTGCGCCGCCACAGCTCGACGACGACCATCATGTACTACATGACGTTCGTGGCGGCGCTCGCCCTCCTGCCCTTTGCCTTAGCCATGAGCCCAACGCTGTTGTCAGGCTCGCTCGCGGGCTGGCTGATCCTTCTCGGCCTCGCTGTCATCAGCCATGCCGGCGGCCAAGGGCTCATGACCTTCGCGCTGGCCCACTTGCCCACCTCCTTCTCGTCGATGACCGGCCTCCTGCAGACCGCCGTCGCCGCGGTCGTCGCCTGGATCCTGTTCTCCGAGCCATTGACCCCGATGATGCTGGCGAGCGGGGCTGCGATCCTCGCCGGCATCTGGCTCTGCCGCAAAGCCACGACGAGCTAAAGCCATGGATCGAGCGAAGCCCTTCGCCGCTTTGCTGCTCACCATGCTGATCTGGGGCATGACGCCCGTCTTCCTGCGCTCGCAGTCCTTGGGAATAGGCCCCGCCGACTCCCTCGTCATCCGCTATATCCCGATCTCCCTCGTTTGGATCATCGTGCTCGCCGTGACCGGCGGCTGGCGCATCGCGAGACGCGATTGGCCGCGATTGCTCGTCGTCTCGCTGGTCGGCCTCCTCGGCTATGCCCTGGCCTCGATGTATGGCTTCGCCCATGTGCCCGCGGGCATTGGCGGGCTCATCTACGCGACGCAACCCTTGTTCGTCGCCCTTCTGGCGGTGGTGATACTGGGCGAGAGGCTGACGCTCTCCATCGTCCTCGGACTGATCCTCGCCATATTGGGCACTGTCCTGCTCTTGTGGACCGATCTCACCAACATCGACCTGGGCCAGTCCTACCTCATGGGCGCGGTGCTGCTGCTTCTCGCCTGTTTCGCCTGGGCCTTCTACTCCGTGCCGGGCAAGGCGATTTTCCAGCGCTATGGCCCCCTGCCCATCACCGCGATGAGCACGATCATCGCGACAGTGCCGATGCTTGCTTTGGCATCCCCCCAGACCATCGACACGCTGCACACCATGACCCTGCGGCAATGGCTGGAGGTGCTGTATCTCGCTTCGTGCTCGACCTTCATCGCCATGCTCGGCTGGACCTATGCCTCGGCAAAGCTTCCGGCCACGACGACCGGTCCGTTTCTCTATTTGATTCCGGTGATTGCGGTTCTTGCCGGCGTGCTCATCCTCGGCGAGACCGTGACCTGGCTGACCGTGCTGGGCGGCCTGTGCATCGTGCTCGGCGTTGCCGTCGCCCAGTTCGGGCCGCGATAGATCACGCGCCCAAGGCGGGTCCGGCATGAACAGAAAGCAGTTTGACCAGTTGGTCCAACACCCTATCCTGCGCGGCCCAACTTTCGAGGCGCCTATGAGCGAACAGACCTTGCCGAGAACCAAGCCCTGGTACTTTTTGCCGTCGGTCATCATTGTCGCCGGCTGCCTCGTCGCCATGGTCAATTTCGGCATTCGCTCGAGCTTCGGACTGTTCACCGGTCCGATCTCCGAAGCACATGGCTGGCCGCGCGAGACCTACAGCATCGCCATCGCCATCCAGAACCTGCTCTGGGGAATCGCTACCCCGATTTCGGGCGCCCTTGCCGACCGCTATGGCAGCGCTCGCGTCCTCATGGGCGGTGCGGTGTTCTATGCCGTCGGCACCGCCCTCATGGCCGGGGCGGCGAGCCCCGCCATGCTGCATTTCAGCGGCGGCATTTTGATCGGCATCGGCATCGCCGCTTCGTCCTTCGGCATTGTCATGGCCGCCTTCGGCCGGCTGGTACCGCCGGAAAAGCGGTCCTGGGCCTTCGGCATCGCCACCGCGGCGGGTTCCCTCGGCCAGTTCATCTTCGCGCCTCTGGGGGGCGCCCTGATCCCGGCCTTCGGCTGGTATCAGGCGCTGCTCATCCTCGCCGCCTGCGCCTTGCTCATGATCATCTTCGCTTTCCCTTTGATGGCGCAGAACACCTCGAAGAGCGCGCTGCCGCCCGGCGAAGCCGAGATGACCCTGCGCCAGGCGATCAAGGCCGCTTTCGGCAACCGCTCCTACAATCTGCTCACCGCCGGCTTTTTCGTCTGCGGCTTCCAACTCGCTTTCGTCACCGTCCATCTGCCGCCCTATCTGCAGGAGCATGGCATCAGCGCGGGCTTCGCCGGTCTCGCCATGGGCGCCATCGGCCTGTTCAATGTCGCCGGCTCCTATTATTCGGGCATCATCGGCGGCAGACACTCCAAGCGCATTCCCTTGAGCATCATCTATCTCTTGCGCTCCATCGCCATCGTCGCTTTCATCCTCCTGCCCGTCACCGATGTGACGACGATCATCTTCACCGCCTCGATGGGGCTTCTGTGGCTGTCAACGGTTCCTCTGACCATGGGCCTCGTCACCGTGTTGTTCGGCACGCGCTACATGGCGACACTCTACGGCTTCGTGTTCCTCAGCCATCAGGTGGGCTCCTTCTTCGGCGTCTGGCTCGGCGGACGGCTTTATGACCAGTTCGGCTCCTATGATCCGGTCTGGTGGATGGGGGCGGCGCTCGGTGTCTTCGCGGCCATCATCCATCTCCCGATCCGCGAGCAGCGCTCCACCAGCTTCGTGCAGCCAGCGCCGGCATGACGGGGACCTGGCCAGGTCACAAATTCGCCGCCGCCTTTGGCGGCCTCGTCCTCATCGTGTGGCTCATCGTCATGGCGGTGACCATGCGCCAGGCAGCACTTCCCCTCGAAGCGCCAGGTCCGCTGCTTGCCGTGTTCGAGCCGGGCATGAGCGAGGACGAGATGTTCGCCCGCATCATCGCCGCCAATGGCAAGCCGTTGCGTGGCACATGGCTGGGCTTCGTGTGGGTCGTGGCGGGCGAGGACAAGGGGCTGGCGGGCCGCCTCGAAAGCCAGGGCGCCATTGGCACCTATGCCGAATTGCCCTTCAATCCCTCGCTCGCCGGCTGCTTTGCCTATGCCGACGCCAAGGTCTCCGAGGTCTTTTCACTGCGACCATGAAGTGGCACCGGTTAGCAGCACTCTTCAGCATAGGCTGCTAAGCGTTTGAAAAATAGGCGTTAAATCAATCTTCATCGCCTTGACCGAACATGTCCGGTGTACCAGATTTGGATTCGCCGACTCTCAAGGAGGAATGGCGATGAGCGACAAAGCCTTCGAAGGTCAGTTGCGTGGCTGGAGTCTGACGACGGCGGAGATCATGTACCGCATGCCCGATCACCGCGACATCCTGCAGCTTTTCCTGTGGCAGGACTACGATCTCGCCCCGCAATTCCCGCGCCTCATCAAGTTTCTCGATTTCTGGACCCACAATCTCGATGGCCCCGTCTGCGAGGTGCGCGTGGCGCATTCGTCCATTGTCGGTCCGGCGGAGCTGCGCTTCGTCGGCAGCGAATGGCGATTGCACTAGATTTCTCGGGTCACAAGGGTTTGATTTTGCCGGCATCATCGCCAAGCTAGTTTGATCCGGGGACGCAACCCGGAGGATGACCATGACAAGGATTGCTGGACTTGCCGGAGCGTTTTTGCTCTGCGCGACAATAGCTGTCGCGGCGCAGGATACGTCGATGAGCTTTTTCGTGACCAGCGTCAACCCCGGCAAGGGTGGCGATCTTGGCGGGTTGGCCGGCGCGGACGCCTATTGCGCGAGCCTCGCGGCCGCAGCCGGCGCCGCGACGGGCAAGACCTGGAAAGCCTATTTGTCGACGGATGCCGAGAATGCCAAGGATCGTATCGGCGCCGGTCCCTGGTTCAACGCCAAGGGTGAGAAGATCGCCGACGATGTCGCCTCTCTCCACAGCGACAAGAACAATCTGACCAAGCAGACCGCCTCGACGAGAAGGGCAATGTCATCAACGGACGCGGCGACGATCCGAACCATCACGACATACTGACCGGCTCCAAGGCGGACGGCACGGCGGCGCCCGAGACCTGCGGCAACTGGACGATGAGCGGTGCCGAGGGCGCCGCGATCGTCGGCCACTCCGATCGCATGGGCCTGAACGATTCCGCCGAGGCGAAGTCATGGAACATGTCGCACCCGACGCGCGGCGGCTGCAGCATGGAAGCCTTCAAGGGCACCGGCGGGGCCGGCCTGTTCTACTGCTTCGTTGCGAACTGACCACCGGCGCAAAACAAAACGGCGAGGCAAAGCCTCGCCGTCGTGAAAATCCCGCAAGAGAACCGATCAGCGCGAATAATATTCGACGACCAGATTGGGCTCCATCTGCACCGGATAGGGAACGTCCGACAGGCCTGGCACGCGCGACAGCTTCGCGGTCATGGACTTGTGGTCGGTCTCGACATAATCCGGCACGTCGCGCTCGGCGAGCTGCGTCGCTTCGAGGAGCACCGGCAGCTCCTTCGACTTCTGGCGGACTTCGATGACATCGCCCGCCTTGAGCCGCATGCTGGGGATGGTCACCCGGCGGCCATTCACCTTGACATGGCCGTGGCTCACGAACTGGCGGGCGGCGAACATGGTGGGGACGAATTTGGCGCGGTAGACGAGCGCATCGAGGCGCCGCTCGAGCAGGCCGATCAGGTTCTGCGAGGTGTCGCCGGTCATGCGCGCCGCTTCCGAATAGATGCCGTAGAACTGGCGCTCGGAGATATTGGCATAATAGCCCTTGAGCTTCTGCTTGGCCCTGAGCTGCATGCCGAAGTCGGAGAGCTTGCCCTTGCGGCGCTGGCCGTGCTGGCCGGGGCCATATTCACGCTTGTTGATGGGGCTCTTGGGGCGACCCCAGATATTCTGCCCCATGCGTCGGTCGATCTTGTGCTTGGCTTGCACGCGTTTCGTCATCTGTAGCTCCAAAGTCTCGAAATAATAGGTGGCGGCCTTTGCGACCGCCGGGTTATTGAGCGAGCCCTCCTCTGCCGGTTGCCCGGCCGACAGGACCTTCGTTTCGCCAAGGAAAACCAGGTCCACAGGCAAGCAAAAACGCGGGAAGCCAAATGCGGCCCCGCGTTGGGAGCTTCGTGTAATGCACGCCCGAGGGCTTGTCAATCGGCCGCGCGGCTTAAGGATTACTCAGCCCTCACAAGCACATAGCTGCCAGGCGCGTCCTCGATCGCCTTGAGCTTGCCCTCACCCGGAACCCTGGCCTTGACCTTCTTGCCGGATTTGGGCGTCATCCAGGCGAGCCAATCGGGCCACCAGGAGCCCTTGTGCTCGGTCGCCCCCTTGAGCCAGTCCTCCAGCGTCTTGGCCCCTTTGTCATTCGTCCAATACTGGTATTTCTGCGCCTCGGGCGGATTGACGACGCCCGCTATATGGCCTGAGCCCGCCACCACGAGCCGCGTATCGCCGCCGAAATTCTGATCGAGCCGGAAGACCGACGGCAAGGGCGCGATATGGTCCTCGCGCGCCGCCAGATTGTAGATCGGCAGCTTCACCTTCTTCAGATCGATGCGCACGCCGTCCAAGGTCATCTGCGCCTGCGCCAGGCGGTTGTTGAGATAGCATTCGCGCAAATACTGGCTGTGCACGCCTGCCGGCATACGCGTCGAATCGCTGTTCCAGAACAGCAGGTCGAACGGCATCGGGTCTTTGCCCAGCATGTAGTTGTTGACGACATAGGACCAGATCAGGTCGTTCGACCGCAAGAGATTGAACGCATCGGCGACATGGCGGCCGGCGAGATAGCCCTTGTCCTTCATGCGCCCTTCGGCCCACTCGATCTGCTCCTTGTCGACGAAGACGCGCAGATCCCCGGCCTTCTCGAAGTCGACTTGCGTGGTGAAGAAGGTGACCGCGTTGACCCGCTCATCGCCCTTGGTCGCGAGATACCCCAAGCCCGCCGCGACCAGCGATCCGCCGACGCAATAGCCGATGACGTTCACTTTCCGGGTGCCGGCCGCCGTCTGGACCTGGTCGAGTGCTGCGAGGAAGCCGTCGCGCATGTAATCGGCGAAGGTCTTGTGGCCGTGCTTCTCGTCCGGATTGACCCAGGACACGACGAAGACGGTGAAGCCCTGCTCCGTCGCCCAGCGCACGAAGGATTTCTTGGGATTCAGGTCGAGAATGTAGAACTTGTTGATCCAGGGCGGCACGATGAGGAGCGGGATCTCGAAGACCTTCTCGCTCGCAGGCTGATATTGGATGAGCTGGAAGGTGTCGTTTTGGAAGACGACCTTGCCCGGCGTCGTCGCCACATTCTTGCCGAGCTCGAAGGCCGAAAGGTCGGTCTGCTTGATGCGCAGGCGGCCTTGGCCGGCCTTGATGTCCTCTTCGAGGTTCTTCAGCCCCTCGATGAGATTGGCGCCGTTGCTGGCAAGCGTGGCGCGCAGCACTTCCGGATTGGTCAAGGCGAAATTGGACGGCGAGACGGCATTGGCGATCTGGTCGACATAGAAGCGGGCCTTGTGGCGCGTATGGTCGTCGAGGCCTTGCGCCTCTTCGACGAGATCGCCCGCCCAGCGCGCCGACAGGAGATAGAACTGCTTGAGGAAATCGAAGACCGTGTTCTGCTGCCAGTCCTTGTCGGTGAAGCGCCGATCGCCACGCTCGGGGGCCGCGACCGGAGCCACCTCCTCGCCCAGCGCCTTGCGCCAGGCCGACTGCCACAATTCGCCATAGCTCGACCACAGCCGCATCTGGGCTTCCATGAGCTTTTGCGGATCCTGCGCATAGGACTGGGCGACGGTGGCCAGCGTCTTGACCACCTGCTCGATCGGCGTGACCTGGGCTTCCATGTCGCGTTGCGGATTGGGTGCGGTCTCGGCGAGGTTGCGGGCGATCTGGGCCGCCTGCTCGAAGACTTTCGCCATGTTGCGGGCGAACTGTGCCGGATCGGCGAGGCGGAAATCAGTCTGTTGCGTCTTACCGTCGTTCATGCATACCTCGAACAGGTCCAATATTGACGCAATTTACAAATCACGCAATCACAGATCGCATGTGACGATCCTGACATTTTCCCTTGCTCACGAATAAGTTAAGCGACACGCCATGGCCGGCACCGACAAGACGCAAGCCCATCCCTCAGGCCCCGCCCCGGCGGTCGTCCTGGTCAATCCGCAGCTTGGTGAAAATATCGGCACGGCGGCGCGCGCCATGGCCAATTTCGGCCTGCATGAGTTGCATATTGTCGATCCGAGGGACGGCTGGCCCAATGAGCGGGCGCTGAAAGCGGCCTCGGGCGCCGACTGGATCATCCAATCGGCCGTGATCCACCCGACCCTCGATGAGGCCCTCAAGGATTTCCATCGCGTCTATGCCACCACCGCCCGGCCCCGGGGCATGGTCAAGGAGGTGATCACCCCGGAACAGGCGGGAACCGACATGCGCGAGAGGATCGGCCGGGCTGAGAAGCTGGCGCTGCTCTTCGGGCGCGAACGCTGGGGTCTCAATAATGACGAAGTTTCGCTCGCAGATATCATCATCACCGCTCCCGTGAACCCGGCCTTCGCATCCCTCAATATCGCCCAGGCCGTGCTGCTCGTCGGCTATGAATGGTACAAGCATGAGGCCGAGACCCTGGGCCAGGCGACACCCGAGCTTCCCGCCCTTTCAGGGCCGGGCCTCATGACGCCCGATACCCGCCCGGCGACGAAAGACGAGCTTTATGGATTCTTTCATCATATTGAGAGTGAATTGGACGAAGCGGGCTTCTTCAAGACGCCTGAGAAGAAACCGGGAATGATCCGCAACATGCGCAACCTCTTCGCCAGGGCCGCGCTCACCGAGCAGGAAGTGCGCTCGCTGCGCGGCATCGTCTCGTCCCTCACCCGCACCCATCTCAAGAAGAAAGGCCAGGGCTCCGAATGATCGCCCCGCGCATCCTCCTCTTCGACAGCGGCATGGGCGGCCTCACCGTCGCCTCGGCGGTGAGGGCGGCCGAGCCCAAGGCGACCTTGATCTACGCGGCCGACAATGCCGCCTTTCCCTATGGCGCCTGGGATGAGCCCGCCCTCGTCAAGCGCATCGTCGCCGTCGTAGGCTCGCTCATTGCGCAGACCCGGCCTGATCTCGTCGTCATTGCCTGCAACACCGCCAGCACCTTGGCGCTCGCCGCCTTGCGCGAGGCCTATCGGGTTCCTTTCGTCGGCACCGTTCCCGCCATCAAGCCCGCCGCCGAGCAGACGAAATCGGGCCTCATCGGCGTCCTGGCGACGCCCGGCACCGTCAATCGCGAATATACGAAGACGCTCATTCACACCTATGCCTTTCACTGCAAGGTGTTCCTGCATGGCGCCAAGCGCTTGGCCGAGATTGCCGAAGCGAAGCTCAAGGGCCAGCCTGTCGACAAAGAGGAGCTCAGAAACGAGATCGCGCCGGTCTTCCGCAAGCGTGACGGCCGCATGACCGATGTCGTCGTGCTCGGCTGCACCCATTATCCGCTGTTGCTCGAAGAGATCCGCGACGTAGCCCCCTGGCCCGTGACCTATATCGATCCGGCACCGGCCATCGCGCGGCGTGTCAGCGAACTTCTGCGCACGGCGGCCGTCAATGGCGTGGCGGTCACGGGTGTTCCCGGCGGGACCGTCTATCTCACTTCGGCGCGCGGCCGCGGCTCCGAGAGCCTCGCGGCCTATGCATCGATGGGCTTCGGCGCCAATGAGGTGCTGGATCTGCCGGTATGAAAATCCGCCTCAGGCCATTCTACTGATCTGGGATGCCTTTGGTCCGAATCCAGGGTGAACGAGGCGTCGTTCTTTCGGCCTCCCAATCGGTAGGCAAATCCAGAACCGGCAACAGGCTCGGATCATCATCGATCACATGCCCCAATCCGACGACACGATAATTGGACGCGACGTTCTCATGGCCTTCACCGCATAAAAAGCACCAGTCGCCGTCTGCGCGAGAGACCAGCAAGACAGGTCTCTTCCTCTCAAAGACGTGTAAGCACACATAGGCCTTTTGATGCCTGTCCATCTGGATTGTGCTGACTCAATCTCCCGCATCGGCGCGGCGGCGGTTCTTGATCCAGCGCACCGTGCCGGTGGCCGAGCGCATCACCACCGTCTCGGTCGTGACATGCTCCTTGTCGAAGCGCACGCCGCGCAAGAGCGATCCGTCGGTGACGCCGGTCGCCGCGAACATCACATCGCCCGAGGCCATGTCGTTGAGCGTGAACTTCTTGTTGAAGTCGGAGATGCCCATCTTGCGCGCCCGCTCCTTCTGCTCGGCGCTCGAGGTCACGAGCCTGCCCTGCATCTGCCCGCCGATGCAGCGCAGAGCGGCGGCCGCGAGCACGCCTTCGGGCGCCCCGCCGATGCCGAGATAGATGTCGATGCCGGTCTCGTCCGGATCGGCCGTATGGATGACGCCCGCGACATCGCCGTCGGTGATGAGCCTGACCGAGGCGCCGGTCTCGCGCACGCCGGCGATGATCTTCTCATGCCGCGGCCGGTCGAGGATGCAGGCGGTGATCTGCGCCATCGGCACGCCCTTCGCCTTGGCGAGGCGCGCGATGTTGTCTTGCGGCGAGAGATCGAGATCGACGGTGCCTTCGGGATAGCCGCCGCCAATGGCGATCTTGTCCATGTAAGTGTCGGGCGCATGCAGCAGGCTGCCGCCTTCCGCCATGGCGACGCAGGCGATCGAGTTCGGCATCGCCTTGGCGCACAGCGTCGTGCCTTCCAGCGGATCGAGCGCGATGTCGATGCGCCAGCTTTTGCCGCCGCCGACATGCTCGCCGATATAGAGCATCGGCGCCTCGTCGCGCTCACCTTCGCCGATGACCACGAGTCCGTCCATCTCGACGATGGCGTTGAGCGCCTGGCGCATCGCATCGACCGCCGCCTGATCGGCAAGCTTCTCATCGCCTCTGCCGCGCCAGCCCGCCGCGGCTATGGCCGCCGCCTCGGTGACGCGGGCGATCTCGATGGTAAGCATGCGATTGAGCATCAGGGTCCTCCAGAAAAGTCTAAAGCCGTTCGATACGGATCATACGCGGCTTGGCGGCGACATGCCCGTCTTTTTCGATCCGGGCGAGAGCATGACGCATGGATGAATCGAGTGTCTTATGTGTGACGAGCATGAAGGAGGCGATGGCGCCTTCCTTCGCGGGAGCCTTCTGCACGATGCTTTCGATCGACACCTTCTCGTCCGCAAGGATCCGGGCGATGGCTGCGACCGCGCCCGGCTTGTCATAGAGCTCGAGCGCCACATAATAGCCGCCTTCATGCGCGCGCTTCGGCGCCGCCTTGTATTTGCGCAAGTCTTTCGCCGGAAGGCCGAAAGAAGGCCTGAGATTGCCGCGCGCGATATCGGCGATATCGGAGAGCACCGCCGAGGCGGTCGGATGCGCACCCGCCCCGCGGCCTTCCAGCATCAGGTCGCCGGCGAAATCGCTCTGCACCACGACCGCGTTGAAGACGCCGTCGGTATCGGCGACCGGCGATCCCTTGGGCACGAGCGTTGGATGCACGCGCTGCTCGATGCCGTCGGCCGTCGCCAGCGCGACGCCGAGCAGCTTGACCTTGAAGCCCATCTCATTGGCGTTGCGGATGTCGGCAAGGGTCACCGCCTCGATGCCTTCGATGTCGATCTCCGCGACATTCACTTCCGCGCCGAAAGCGAGAGAAGCCAGGATGGCGAGCTTGTGCGACGTGTCGAAGCCGCCGATGTCGAAAGTGGGATCGGCTTCGGCATAGCCGAGCTGCTGCGCTTCCTTCAGCACGTCGGCGAAGCTGCGCCCCTCCTCAGCCATCTTGGTCAGGATGTAGTTGCAGGTGCCGTTGAGGATGCCGAAGACTTTCGTCGCCTGGTTGCCGGCGAGCGCCTCGCGCATCGTCTTGACGATCGGAATGCCGCCCGCGACCGCGGCTTCGAAATTGAGCGCGACGCCCTTGTCCTCGGCGAGCCTGGCGAGCGCCACGCCGTGATGGGCGAGGAGCGCCTTGTTGGCGGTCACCACCGCTTTGCCTGAAGTGAGCGCCGTCGTGACGGCGGATTTCGCCGGATCGCCATCGCCGCCGATCAGTTCGACGAATACGTCGATGGCGTCGGACCGGGCGAGAGCCTGAGGCTCGTCGAACCAGGCGAAGCGGGTGAGGTCATGGCCGCGATCCTTGGCCCGGTCTCTGGCGCAAATGCCGGTGATCTCGATGGGACGGCCGGCGCGGCGCGCGATTTCGGGCCCATGCTTGGCCAGGAGGTCCAGAAGCCCGGTGCCGACCGTTCCGAGCCCGGCGACACCCAATTTCAGCGATTTTACCATGATATCCGACAGGAAAGTTCAGTGCGGCCGTTCTTATGGCGGGAACGGCACGGAATGGCAAGGAACCGGCCTATAACCCGAGAGACAGTCTGATGACCCAGGCAACCGCCCCGACGGCAACAATGCCGGCGAGCCAGAGCAGGACGAACCAGGCAAACCTTTGCCAGAGGGGCCTGTCGCCCGGTGTCGCCGTCAATGATAGCCCTCCGTGCCGACCTTGCCGCGGAACACCCAATAGGCATAGGCAGTATAGGCGAGGATGATCGGGATGAGGACGACGGCGCCGATCAGGAGGAAGCCCAGGCTCTCATCGGGCGCTGCCGCGTCCCAGATGGTGAGCGTCGGCGGCACGATATAGGGATAGAAGCTGATGCCGATGCCGATGAAGGACAGCACGAAGAGCGCCAGCGATGCGAGGAACGGCGTCAGCTCTTCGCGGCGCAGGATGCCCTTGATGAGGACGTAGGCCGCGATCGCCACGAGCAGCGGCACCGGCACGGTATAGAGCATGCGCGGCCAGGTGAACCAGCGCTCCATGTAGAGCGGCTCGAGGAACGGCGTCCACAGGCTGACCAGGCCGATGAGGATGAGGGTCGCCGGGCCGAGGACGAGGGCGAAGCGATGCGACTTCTCCTGCATCGCGCCATCGGTCTTGAGGATGAGCCAGGTGGCGCCGAGGAGCGCGTAGCCGACCACCAGGGCAATGCCGGTGAACACGCTGAACGGTGTCAGCCAGTTCCACCAGCCGCCGGCATAGGCGCGGTCGGCCACCGGAATGCCCTGCACGATGGTGCCGAGCGCTATGCCTTGCGCGAAGGTGGCGGCGATCGATCCCGCAGCGAAGGCCCAGTCCCACAGGAACTTGCCGCGATGGGTGCGCCAGCGGAATTCGAAGGCGACGCCGCGGAAGACGAGCGCCAGCAGCATGATGATGATCGGCGCATAGAGGGCCGGCATGATGACGGCATAGGCGAGCGGGAAGACCGCGAAGAGACCGCCGCCGCCCAGCACCAGCCAGGTCTCGTTGCCGTCCCAGACCGGCGCCACCGAATTCATCATCCGGTCGCGATCGCTTTCCGATTTGTAGAACGGGAACAATATGCCGATGCCGAGATCGAAGCCGTCCATCACCACATAGGCAAGGACGGCGAAGGCGATGAGCGCGGCCCAGATGAAAGCGAGATCGATCGTCATCGCAAGCCCTCCCTCTGCGGCTGCAGTTCGCCGACCGATTCGAGCGCCGGCGCCGGCACGATGCCAGCCGATCGCAAATGCGCATCGCTCGGACTGTCGGGCTCGTCCGGGATGGGCGGCTTCGCCATCAGGCGCAGGATATAGAAGATGCCGGCGCCAAAGACGGCAAAATAGACGACGATGAAGGCGATGAGCGAGGCCGCCACCGCTTCCGCCGCGACCGGTGCCGCCGAGTCGGCCGTGCGCAGGAGCCCATAGACGGTATAGGGCTGGCGCCCGGCTTCGGTGGTGACCCATCCGGCGAGCACGGCGACGAAGCCCGTGGGCCCCATCAGGAGTGCCGCGACAAGGAGCGGTCGCGAAACATAGAGGTTCTTGCGCAAGCGTCCCCAGAGCGACCACAGGCCGACCACCAGCATGAGGAAGCCCAGGCCCACCATGATGCGGAACGACCAGAAGACGATCGTCGCATTGGGCCTGTCCTCTTTGGGCCAGTCCTTGAGGCCCTGCACCACGCCGTTCCAGTCATGGGTGAGGATCAAGCTGCCGAGCTGCGGGATCGCCACTTCATAAAGCGTCTTCTCGGCTTCCATATCGGGCCAGCCGAAGAGGATGAGCGGTGCTCCGGCGCGCGTCTCGAAATGGCCTTCCATGGCGGCGATCTTGGCCGGCTGGTGCTCGAGCGTGTTGAGGCCGTGCTGGTCGCCGACGAGAACCTGTATCGGCGCCACCAGCGCCAGCATCCACATCGCCATCGAGAACATGACACGGGCATGCGGGTTGACGCTGTCGCGCAACAGATGCCAGGCGCCGACCGCACCGACGACAAGCGCCGTGGTGAGGTAGGCCGCGATCACCATATGGACCAGGCGATAGGGGAAGGACGGATTGAAGATGATGGCCCACCAGTCGACCGGCATGAACTGTCCCGCGGCATTGACCGTATGGCCGCTTGGGGTCTGCATCCAGCTGTTCGCCGACAGGATCCAGAAGGCCGACAGGAAGGTGCCGAAGGCGACCATCGCGGTGGCGACGAAATGCAGGCCGCGTCCGACCTTGTTCAGGCCGAACAGCATGACGCCGAGGAATCCCGCTTCGAGGAAGAAGGCGGTGAGCACCTCATAGCCCATCAAGGGACCGATGACGGGACCGGCCTTGTCGGCGAACACGCTCCAATTCGTGCCGAACTGGTAGCTCATCACCAGACCTGAGACGACGCCCATGGCGAAGGTGACGGCGAAGATCTTCTTCCAATAGTGGAAGAGCGCCAGAAAGGTGTTGCGGCCGGTTGCGAGCCACAAGCCTTCGAGCACCGCGAGATAGCTTGCGAGACCGATGGTGAAGGCGGGGAAAACGATGTGAAAGCTGACGGTGAAGGCGAATTGCCAGCGGGCCAAGAGGACCGGATCGAAGCCATCCATTGCGGCAAGCCTTCAGATGTCGACGTTGCCCCTAACCTGCGGCAAACACAGCACTGTTGCAACACCTCATCTGTCGCAGCGGGCCTCCATGGCCGCCCTTGAGGCGGCCATCCAGACTCTTAATTTTGGCGCGTGATCGGACGGAAAACCGGTGTCCACTTTTCCTGATCACGCGCCTGCGACTTTTTGCG
>JAKATG010000011.1:0-256838 GCA_021828105.1 Pseudomonadota bacterium | reverse complement strand
ATGGCGACACGCTGAGCTATGGCATCCAGGGTGTCACTCCGGTCGGGACCACGGCGACCCAGGTCGGCGACTATGGCACGCTGACGGTGGACACGGTCACCGGCGCCTATGCCTACACCAAGAATGCCGCGGCGATCGAAGCGCTCGATGCCGGCGACACCGACAGCGATGTGTTCACGGTGACGGTGAGCGACGGCGACGGCGCTCTCGTCACCCAGACCTATACGGTCAATGTATCGGGTGCCAATGATGCCCCCATCATCGGCAATTTGGGCCCAACTCCGGTAGAGAGCACTGAAGGCGTAGCCGGGATAATCGATTCGGACATCACCATCTCCGACGCGGAGCTCGATGCAGCCGACAACTATGACGGATCGACGCTGACCGTGGAGCGGACCAGCGGCGGCGACAATGCCGAGGACGCGTTCAGCTTCGGCGCCAGTGCCATCTTCACCGCCAACGTCCTAACCGCCAACACCGGGGAGCTGCGCGACAACTCCTGGAACCTCATCGGAACATATTCGACGGCCGGCAACAGCCTGGTCATCACCTTCACCGCCCTGGCAACAGCGGCGCTCGTCAACGACGTCGCCCAGCACATCGCCTATGCCAATACCAGCGACACGCCGCCCGCTTCCATCGTGCTCGGCTACACGTTCAGCGATGGGGAACTGTCGGATACCGAAAGCATCACGGTCGACATTGCGGCGGTGAATGACGGCCCGTTCGCGACACCCGACAAAGTCATCACCAATATCGTCCCGGGCAATCTCGTCGTCATTCCCGAGCAAGCCCTGCTCGCCAATGACATCGACCCCGATGGCGGCGGCATTCTCGACGTCAATGCTGCCGGCGGAGCTAGTGGCGGCACAGTCGTGCATGGCCCGGGAAGTGGTCCGACGGGAATAGTCGAGGTCACCGACAGCGTCCCGTCCGGCACGGTCTTCGTCTACAACGCCACGGATGGCAGCGCGGTGGGCGAATTCGGAATCGTCACTGTCTCGTTCGACCTGGATGGCGCGCTCGAAGGAACCGCCGACGGCGATATCCTGATCGGGGCCAATGGCGGCACGATGCTGATCGGCCATGGCGGCGACGACCAGCTGGTCGGCGGCACAGGCGTGGACATCTACGTATGGTCCGCCAATGACGGCTATGACACGATCCTGCCCAACGGCACTGCCGCCAACGAAGATATCATCAAGATCAGAGGCAGTTTCTACGACTACAATTGGGACGTCAGCGGAAACGACCTGATCATCGGCGGCGTGGATGAGAGCTACGAATTGACCGGCGGCCTGGTGATCAAGGATTTCCTCGTGCCGGGCAACGACAGCATCGCTTATCTGACGGCCGACCTCGGAGAGAACAACGCGCTCTACAGCCCCGTCGGGAACGCCCGCATCTATCTGAGCGCGGTCACCGGCACTGACCAGGGCATTTATTTCGAGTCGATCGTCGGAACCCATGGCGGTGATACGATGACGGGTGGCGGCGGCGCGATCGATTTCCTCAGCGGTCTCGGCGGCAACGACACGATGAGCGTCGAATCGGGCACGCGTGGCTTCTTCCGCGGTGGTGACGGTGACGACGAGATGACCGGTGCCGACCAGGATGATCAGTTCATCGGCGGCGACGGCGCCGACACGATTCTTGGGAACGGCGGAGACGATGAGGTCCGCTATGACCGGCGCGCCGGCAGCACGGAGCCGATGCCGGCGCAGGGCGTCGTCGTCAACCTGGCCACAGGCACGGCCACCGACAATTGGGGAAACACGGACGTTTTTCTCGACGCCATCGAGAATGTGCGCGGCTCCGACTATGCCGACAGCATCACCGGCAACGGTATAGGCAACCGCATCGAAGGCCTGGATGGAAATGACACGCTGACCGGCCGTGGCGGTGCAGACATCTATGTATGGTCGGTCGGTGACGGTTATGACGAAATCCTGGCCAACGGCGGCTCTGCGAATGAGGACATCATCCGCCTCAATGGCAGTATCTATGATCTCAATTGGGAACGGGCCGGCAACGACCTGATCGTCGGCGCCGTGGCGGACGAGACCGGCGACTGGAACGATGTCGGCGGCAATCTGCGGGTCAAGAACTTCACGGCCCCCGGCGGCGATACGATTGCTTATCTGACGGCTCATCTCGGGCCGGACAACAATGAGTTCTATAGCCCCGGCAATGGCGACAACGATGCGCGTCTCTACCTGAACGCAGGGAACGGCACCAACCAGGGAAGCTACGCCGAGCTGATCGTCGGAACCTCCGCCGGAGAGACGATGACCGGCGGCGGGGGCGCGGTCGACTTTTTCCTGGGTGCCGGCGGCGACGATACAATGAGCGTCTCCACCGGAACGCAGGGGCGCTTTGCCGGCGGCGATGGCAACGACACCATGACCGGCGCCGACCAGGACGATACGTTCCGCGGCGGCGCCGGCGACGACACGATCACGGGCAACGGTGGAGACGACGAGGTCCGGTATGACGGGCGCGGCGACAGCTCGGGGCCGATGCCCGAGCAAGGGGTCACCGTCAATGTCGGCGCTTCTATCAGCTTGAGTACCGGCCCCTCGGTCGCCGGCAACCAAGCCATCGACAATTGGGGAGACACGGATGCCTTTCTCGATGCCATAGAGAATGTGCGCGGCTCCGGCTATGCCGATCTCATCGTCGGCAACGATGCCGGCAATCGTATCGAGGGCCGCGGAGGCGATGACACGCTGGTCGGCCGCGCGGGAGCCGACGTCTATGTCTGGTCGGTTGGTGACGGTTATGACGAGGTCCTAGCGGATGAGGGTGGCGCAGATGAGGACATCATCCAGATCAACGGCGCGTTCTATGACCTGAATTGGGAAGTCGATCCGGATCATCCGAATGACCTGCTCGTCGGCGCTGCGGCGGACGACAATCCGGAGTGGTCCGAAGTTGGCGGCAATCTGCGCATCAAGGATTTCTTCGTACCGGGCAATGATACCATTGCCTATATGACGGGAGATCTCGGCCCGGGCGCCAACGAATTTTATAGCCCCGGCAACGGCGACAATGACGCGCGGATCTATCTGAGCGCGGTGCATGGCAATGATCAGGGCGACTATTTCGAGGCCATCGTCGGAACCTCGATCGGCGAGACTATGACCGGCGGCGGCGGCGCCATCGACCATTTGTCCGGCGGCGGCGGTGACGACATCATGAGCGTCGATGCCAATACCTTCGGGATCTTCCGCGGCGGCGACGGCGAAGACGAAATGACCGGCGGCGACATGGAAGACAACTTTGTCGGCGGCGCCGGCGACGACACCATAACGGGCGGCGTCGGCGTTGACGAAGTCCGATATGACCGGCCAGGCGGCAGCGACCCCGAGGATATGACCCAGGGAGTCGTCGTCAATCTCGGTAGCACCATCACCGTGGAGATCGACGACGTTCCGACCCTGTTCGAAGGATTTACCGCTCACGACAATTGGGGAGACCAGGATTCGCTTTCCGACATCGAAAATGTACGTGGATCGGCCTTGGCCGATGATCTCGTGGGCAGCGATCATGGCAACCAGATCGAGGGCATGGCCGGCGACGACGTGCTTGTCGGTCGCGAAGGCGGCGATACCTATGTCTGGTCGCTGGGCGACGGCTATGACACGATCCTGGCTGATGACGGCGCCGCGAATGAAGACGTCATTCGGCTCAATGGCAACTTCTACGATTTCAATTGGGAAGGAGATCCGGAAAACCCGAATGACCTGCTCATTGGCGGCGCCGCGAATGACGAATACGACTGGAACGATGTCGGCGGCAATCTGCGGATCAAGGATTTCTTCACGACGGGCGACACGATCGCCTATATCGAGGGCGATTTCGGACCGAACAACCGCTACTACAACCCCGACGGCAGCGAAGGTCCAACCCAGATATGGCTGAACCTCAAGGTGGGCACCGATCAGGGCAACCACAGCGAATTGATCCTCGGCACGTTCGACAACGACATCATGGAGGGCAATGGCGGCGCCTTCGACATTATGCATGGCGACGACGGAGATGACACAATGACCGTCTCCGCCGGCACGCGCGCCCATATGCGCGGCGGCAACGGCAACGACACCATGACGGGCAATGATCAGGATGATGCGTTGCGCGGCTCGGCCGGTGACGACGCTCTCGATGGAGGCGACGGCATCGACTGGGCACAGTATGACCGGCGCAGCGGTAGTGCCGCCTTCACGCACGGCGCCTTCGTCAATCTGTCGATCGCCGCCGCCATGATGGATTTCAACGGTCAAGATGACGTCGTGGTCGCCGGCAATAGCGCCAGGGACAATTGGGACGATACCGATTCACTTCACAACATCGAGAACGTGCAGGGCTCCGCTTTTGCCGACATCATGATCGGCAGCGATGTGGATAATGAGTTTCTCGGCGGTGCCGGCAATGACAAGCTCTATGGCGAAGGCGGCGAAAACGATATCCTCCAAGGCTATGCCGGCGACGACCTTGTCGATGGCGGCAGCGGCGCGGCAGACGCCACCGACTATTATGAGGACCCCAACGGCGTGACGGTCAACCTCGCCACTGGCATCGCCAAGGACGGCTATGGCGGCACCGACACGCTGATGGCGATCGAACATATCTATGCGTCCTTCTACGATGACCTGCTGACCGGCAACGATCAGGACAATTGGATCGAGGCGCGCGACGGCGACGACATCGTCTTCGGCGGAGCCGGCAATGACACATTGATCGGCGGCTGGGGCGATGACGATCTCTATGGTGGAGACGACGACGACCTCATCGAGGGCTTTGAAGGCTACGATCTTGTCGACGGCGGCGCCGGGAGTGACACGGCTTCTTATTACAACGATCCGTCGGGCGTCACTGTCGATCTCGTCGCCGGTACGGCAACCGATGGCTACGGCACTACCGATACGCTGGTGAGCATCGAGCACATCTCCGGCTCTCTCCATGATGACACTCTCATCGGCAATGGCGCCGAGAACACCATCTGGGGCGATGATGGCGACGACACGATCGAGGGCGGCGCCGGCGACGACCTCCTGGACGGCGCCAATGGGCTCAAGGATACGGTCTCTTATTTCAACGATCCCGCGCTTGCAGGCGTGACGGTCGATCTCGCTGCGAACACGGCGACCGACGGCTACGGCGATACCGATACACTGTACAATATCGAGAGTGTCATCGGCTCGACCGGCAACGATTCCCTTACCGGCGATGCGGCCGACAATTTCTTCGAGGGTGGCGCGGGTAACGATGTCATTTTTGGTGGCGACGGCATTGACACGGTGAGCTATGCCAACGCTTTATCTGGGGTGCACATCAATCAGAATACCGGGGACGGAGACGACGGCTATGGCACTTACGACCTGGTCGGTGGGGATATCGAGAACATAATCGGCTCGAGCCACAACGATACGCTATTTGGGCTCATCAATTTGGCGAACGTCATCGAGGGCGGCGGCGGCAACGACTACATCAACGGCGATGAGTTCGACAACGGGCCGGACGACATGGTCTCCTATGTCAATGCCCCCAGAGGCGTGATCGTCAATCTGGCTACCGGCGTCGCCGAGGACGACGGCTATGGCACGCCCGGCGACGTTATTTACACCGACACGCTCGTAAACATCGAGGGAATACTCGGTTCTGTAAATGACGATGAGTTGACCGGCACCGGCGCCGGAAACAGGATCGAGGCCCGAGGCGGCAATGACACGATCTTCATGCCTGACGTGAATGGTGCCTATATCGATGGCGGCCTCGGCCAGGACATTCTGGCGCTCAACGGCGCCAATGCCACTATCGAAGGGACAGCCTTCGATTTTGATGTCTTCGGGATCGAAACCATTGACCTGACCGGCACCGGCGACAATTTCCTGATTCTATCCGGCGAGAATGTTGCCGATATCAGCGACGAGTCGAACACCGCTTTCAACTCCGATCATGAGGACAATCTGGTCGTCGAAGGTGATAGCGGCGATGAGTTGACATTGGTTGGCGACTGGACGCTGGTCGGTGAAGACGTGGCGCTCGACGATACCGGCAGTCCGGGAAACTACGATGTCTGGAACTACAGCGAGGCGGGCGTCACTGCGAACCTCGCGGTCGATCACGATGTGGCGGTGAGCTTCCCGGTCTAGCAGGCTCACCCAGCAAATAGGTCGTCGAAGCCTCAGCAGAGCCGGGATCGACCAGATAGGGATTGCGGCAGTTCAAGATCGCCACGTCATAGATCTCGTCGATGTCATTCAGCTGCAGGCTGTGGAGCACCGCGCCCTTTTTCAGATCGAAGAGCAGGACGGCGCAGACGGGCTCGAGATTGCGCTCCTGGAGCAGCGCGTTCAGCGCCCTGCCCCCGACATTGGCGAGCCCCCGCGGCTTCGACATGCCCATGCAGGCGATATCCTTGTGAAAGGCAAGGCCCCGCAGATAGCCCGGGCAGCGCATCACTTCCACATGGCGCGCACCGTCGACATAGCCGAAGGCGCCGATGCTCGACTGATGCAGCCACAGCCGGCCGGCGTGAAAGCGCGGTGAATGCGGCTGCGAGAGGCCGGTCATCACCGGCTGCCTCGACGCCACATCGATAAGGGCCCCGCCCGCCGGGTCTTTCCGCCAGGCGCCGGGCTCGCCGCTTCTCGCCAAGACGGTCACACACTGCGCCGCACCCTCCCTGAGCGCCAATCCGTTCAGGTGGCAGGCATCGCCCGGCGCCCGGTCGCGGATGAATTCCGGATACCACACCGGCAGGAGGCTCGAATTCATCGTGGTCGTGGCGAGACAGTTGAACATCGCGGCGGCGAATATCGGCTGCTGCCGCGGCCCGATGGCGAGGTCATGCGTGTTCGCAAAGCCGGTCACATAGGAGACTTGCGGCACCAGATAGACATCATGGGGCCGTTCGGCCTTCGCATCCTGTTTCATCAGGGCAAAGCGCCAGATGCGATTGAGGGTCGCCACCCAGAGACCGTTCCCGTCGCGCGCCAAGCCCATGGAGCGATCGAAGCGGATGAACTTGGCGGCGAGCTTGCCCGGCGCGCCGGCGCCGATCGCGATCAACTGGCCCGACTGGTACGCGCTGATGACGAGGCTCACGCCTTCAGCCCAGAGCCAGTCGGCAAAGCCGGGTGAGACGCGGACCGATAGTTGCGCAGAAGCTTTGGAGTCCAAGGTCGCGACCCGCTGTGACCACTCGACACTACGTCATATCACAAATACACTCTACGTAATTTTAGGCCCTCGGATTGGGGTGCATGGTCATCGGGCGGCGTTTCACGATTCCCAGAGCGGCATTGGGGCGGGTGGCGGCGCTTGCCTTGATGGCAGGCTTCCTCTTCTTGCGCATCTGGGATCCCGTCCCGCTCGAAAACTTCCGGCTGCGGACCTTCGACTTCTATCAGATGATTGCGCCGCGCACAGTGACAACACGGCCAGTCGTCATCGTCGATATCGACGAAGCGAGCCTCAAGAAATTAGGACAGTGGCCGTGGGCCAGAACCCGCCTGGCCGAGCTGCTGCTGCAACTGCAGCGCAGCGGAGCGGTTGCCGTCGGCATGGACGTGATCTTCTCGGAGCCCGACCGGCTGTCACCTGGCGCGATCGCCGATGCCGTCCTGGAGATCGACGAGGAGACTCGCGACCGGCTGCGCAGCCTGCCGAGCAATGACGAGGTCCTCGCCCGCAGCTTCGGTTATCTGCGGACGGTCCTGGCGCAATCAGGACAGAACGACCCCACGATCATTCCTGTCGACGATATCGCCCCGGCCATCGCCATAGCCGGACCGGACCCCGGCCGCTATCTGGTGAACTTCCCGGGATTGCTGGCAAATATCCCCGTGCTCGAGAAAGCCGCCGCCGGGCGCGGGCTTTTCAGCCTCAGGCCCGATCAGGACGGGATTGTGCGCCAGGTTCCTGTCATCATGGTCGCGGCGGACAAGATCCGGCTTTCCCTCACGCTTGAACTGCTGCGGGTGGCGACCGGCTCGAGCACTCTTCTCATCCGAGCCGGCGATGGCGGCATGCGCAGCTTCGTCGTCGGCGGCGTCGAGGTGCCGACCGACGGCAATGGCCGGCTCTGGCTGCATTTCAGCCCGCACGACCCGGCCAGGTTCGTTTCCGCCGCAGATGTGATCGAGGGCAAGATCGGCGACGGCCAATTGGTCGGCAAGCTCGCTTTGATCGGCACCTCTGCAATAGGCCTTCTCGACAACAAAACGACGCCGCTCGACCCGGCCATGCCCGGCGTCGAAGTGCACGCCCAGCTCCTCGAGAACATCCTGACCGGAGCCCAGTTGAAGCGGCCCTCCTACATGGTCGGCGCCGAGGTCGTCTTGGCGCTCGGCATCGCCATCCTGATCATCGTCCTGGTGCCCTGGCTCGGCGCCCGCTCGGTGCTGATCATCGGTTTCCTGATCGCCGTCACCCTCTCGCTGGGCTCGTTCTATTTCTTCCGCAGCCGAGGCGTGCTTCTCGATGTGGTCTATCCGCTCATCTCGAGCTTCGGCGTATTCTGGACGCTGGTGTTCGTGAACTATTTCAACGAGCAGGCGCAACGGCGCCAGATCCGCAGCGCCTTTGCACAGTATCTCTCGCCGGCGCTGGTCGAGCGGCTGGCGCAGCATCCCGAGCAGCTGCAGCTCGGCGGCGAGACCAAGGAGCTCACCATCCTGTTCAGCGACATCAGGAACTTCACCAGCATCGCTGAAAGCTACAAGACTAATCCGCAAGGCCTGACACAGCTGGTGAACCGGTTGCTGACCCCCTTGTCCAATATCGTCGTCGAGAACGGCGGCACGATCGACAAATACATGGGCGACAACGTCATGGCCTTCTGGAATGCCCCCTTGGACGATGCCGCACACGCCCAGAATGCCTGCCGCGCCGCCTGCAGCATGCTCGCGGCCGTCACCAGATTGAACAACGAGCTTCGCGACGCCGCCGTCAAGGACGGAAGCCCGGTCATGCCGATTGCCGTCGGCATCGGCATCAACACCGGAGAATGCGTCGTCGGGAACATGGGATCGGACATCCGATTCGACTACACCGTGTTGGGCGACAGCGTGAACCTCGCTTCGCGGCTCGAGGGCCAGACCAAGGCCTATGGCGCTCCCATCATCATCGGTGAACGCACCAATCTGCTGGTGGAAGAGCGGTTCTACACCGTGCCCATCGACATTGTGCGCGTGAAGGGCAAGGCGATGCCGGAACGGATCTATGCCCTGCTCGCACCGATCGGCGACGGTTTTCAGGATGACGGCCTGAAAACCCGCCTGGAGGAGCTTTTGAATGCCTATCGGAACAAGGAATGGAGCGCTGTCAGCCGGCTCCTGAAACAGTCCAAGGCCGGACTTGCAAAGTTCGGCCTATCCGGTATCGAAGCGCTCTATGCACGGCGCGTGCGCCATTTCCGGCGCTCGCCGCCGCCGCAAAACTGGGATGGCGTCTCCGATGCGGCATCGAAATAAGTGGACGGCTGCGAACGGACATCAGAGTCCGCCCAGCTCTTCATATTCCTTGCTGACCTTGTCGCCCTTCTTGATCGATCTCATTTCGTCGTAATAGCCGTTCCTATCATCCGGCTTCGTTTCATCGTAATGAACGCTCCACAGTGTGATGGTCTTCGTGCCGACATGCCACCATTTCCAGCAGTCGGTATAGATCTTCGGGTCGCCCTTGGCACTGTTCTTCATGCAGGCTTCATTATCGGTGACCGACCATTCGCCGGCATAGGTCACGCGTTTCGTGCCTTTTCCGAATACGCCCTTGACCCTCTTCTCCGGCGAAAAATAGGCCTTCGAACCGTCCCAAACCGCCGAATTGCCGCTATAGATCGCGATCACTTCCTCTGCCGTCATCGGCTTGGCGTTCTTAGGTAGTTTCTTCGCTTCGGCGGCTTGCGGCAATGCGACAAGTATCGCCAGTGGCATGACAGGCATCAAAGACCACACCCACTTCATCTTCGCCTCCCTTCCTTTCGCCAAACTCGGTTCAGGATAGAGGGGAATATGACCTAAGATCAATTCCGGCTGCCGATCAGGCTGTGACGCAGAGCGAGCCACAGTCCCGGCCCGTGGACGGCGGCGAACAGCAAACCGGCAACGAAGGTGAAGTGATCGATGAAGAAGCCGAACTCGGCCTGGTTTCCCGTCCAATGCGAGGGACCATGGAAGGCAAAGGCGAGGAACAGGACGTAAGCTGCCGCCAGCAACGACGCTTCCGTGAAAAAGGCTCCAGTCAGGAAGCAGATGACGAGCGCAATCTCGAAGATGGCAGCGAGCCATGCCAAAAGCAGGGACAAGGGAAAGCCGGCGGACGCGATATAGGCCGCGGTGCCGTTGATATCGAGGAATTTGAAAACCGCCGCCATGAGGAAGACAGCCGCAAAAATCAGCCGGCCGATCAGAAGCGCAACGGACTGCCAGGAAGGTGATCCCGTTTCTGTCGTCATTGTTCCTCTCCTAACTTAAGGTCAAGAGCACACCCCCCAAATGGGGGATGCCGGCTTTTGCCGTTTCTTCTATCGCCATCTCGTGGTCGACAGGAGCCGCGCGCCCGAATCGGGCCTCGGCGGCATTGCCCACGTGCCGACTATTCCCACGGGTACGGCATTGTGCGCAACTGCCCACCGAAGGAGGAAACTCTTTCGGTGGGCGGCCCCTCGCCGGCCCGTGAATATCATGCGAGATCCAGGAGAAGACCGCAGTGGTCAGAGACTTCGGGCTCCTTGACGACGGCGAACCGGCGCGCCTCGACCTCGGGGCTAACCAGCATGTAGTCAGCGAAACGGTCGGCCTTTCGATAGTAGGATGTCCGCGTATCGCGATACCCGTTTGCGGTGACGAGATCGGTCAATCCAATCTCGACGAGCGATCGCAGCGTCGCGCTCGTCGGGAGCACGTTGAAGTCGCCGCAAAGCACCAGTCCTTCGCCCTTTCGCCTGATCCGGCCGATCAAATTCAGCAGCGCGTTCGCCTGGACCAGTCGATGTGGCGTGTCTTCCTTGCCGGTGAGTTCCCGCAGACCGTGCATGTGCATGACCGTGATGGCGCATGACCTTTCATAATCGAAGAGGCGCAGGCCATGGGCGTTCCTTGAACGTGGATGCTCGCCCCAGCCGGTAGCGGAGAAATCGCCATGGACGAAGTCCTGGATCTGGCCGATCACCGGATAAGCGCGCCGCACGAAAGTAGCCAAGCCCCATTCCGAGGCAACCTGATGGTCGCCGTCCCAAAGCTCTCCCCGCGCCGCCGGGCAGAAAAAGGCTTGATGCGTCGCGAGCGCTTGACTGACATCGCGGAACAGATTGGCTCGCTGCGGCAATTCCATGCCGTGGTCACGATAGACGAGCGACTCCGATAAGGCGGTTGGCGTATGCGTCACTTCCTGCAGGCACAGGACATCCGGATCGGTCTCTGCAAGATAGGCGATCAATCGATCCCAAAGCCTGCCGCCCCAAGCATTCAGCGACAATATGCGCATTTTTCGTTTCTCCGGCGACAATCATGTAACTTTTCAGCAACAGCCGTCATTGAACTTTCTCACCTGAGCCGCAGTTGATTGACGTTGCGAAAGCGGCGCGCGATGACGTGATAACTCGCGTTTTGGGGGAATCGAATGATCGAGAGAATACTTTTCGGCAGTGCTGCCATTTTTCTTCTGGGCGCTCAAGCGCAGGCGGCGGATGTCGTCGAACCTGCGGCCTATGACTGGACCGGACCCTATATCGGCATTCAAGGCGGTTATGCATGGGGCGAGAACGATTTTTAGCGCCGGTACTCCAGGGGGAGGCAGCCCCACGCTCGCGGCGGACGCGCCGGTCCTCGGTGGAGAAGACGGATCCTTCGATCTCGAGGATTTTGTCGGGGGAGCGCATGCGGGCCGGAATTGGTGGATAGCCTGGTCGTGGGCCTCGAGGGCGACATTGAATATGCCGACCTGGATGGCGATACCGATATTGTTGATGATGGCGGAGGTGTAGTCGGCCGGCACAAGGCGGAGGTCGACTGGCTCGGATCGCTTCGATTGCGTGCCGGCTATGCGTCCAACCACGCCCTCTTCTACGCTACCGGCGGCCTTGCGGCGGGCGGCGCCAAGCTCATAGCCGACGATGCGGCCGGATCCGAGCTCGTCGATGAGAAGCTCACGAAATGAGGCTGGACGCCGGGCGGCGGTTTTGAATATGCCTTCAGCGACGAGCTCAGTGCGCGCGTCGGCGGCGATTTGCTGTCGGCTTCATCGGCTCTCTTGACCCGCTGCCCTGTTGGGCGGAACCTGGGTCCACAAACTGGGAGGGCCTCCCATGACGTCGAGTTTCAACGTCCATAAAGCCTCCGGCTATGAGCAGTTGATGGGCCGCTGGAGCCGCAAGCTTGCTCCCCCGTTCATCGCCTTCGCCGGAGTGAAGGCCGGTGAGCGCATTCTCGATGTGGGCTGCGGAACAGGCAGCCTCACCTTTGCGCTTCCCGAAGCGGCGAATATCTCGGAAGTGGCGGCCATCGACTATTCACCGGTCTTCGTCGAGGAGGCCCAGAGGCGGAATAAAGATCCGCGGATCAGCATCCGGCAGGCGGATGCCTGCGCGCTCCCCTTTCCGGATAGCCGCTTCGACCGGGCCCTGTCGCTCCTGGTGCTGCATTTCGTTCCCGAGACGTCGAAGGCGGTTGCCGAAATGCGCCGGGTCGTCCGCTCGGGCGGCGGCGTCGCCGCGGCAGTATGGGATCATCTCGGCGGGATGCCGGCGATGCGCATGGTCCTCGACACCATGGCGCCGCTCGATGAAGCTGCCGCTCAGTTGCGCAGCCATTACTGCTTTCAGCCGATGATGCGGCCCGGCGAGATGCGCCAGACCTTCATCGCGCAGGGGCTTCGCGATGTCGAGGAGACGTCGATGCTCATCCGCATGGATTATGCATCGTTTGACGATTTCTGGGCGCCTATTGCCGCGGGCGAAGGACCGCTCGGCAAATATGTGGCGGGACTGGACAAAGCGCGCCGCGCCAAGGCGGATGAAGCGGTCATGTCAGCCTACGAGGCCGGCCAGCCGGATGGCCCACGTTCCTTTGTGGCCGTCGCTTGGGCCTGTCGCGGCGCCGTACCGTGAGACGTTGCCTGCATGGTGCCGGTTCATTTTGGAACCGGGCGTAGTCATGCCGGCAAGATTAAATTTTATCCGTATGGCCAGAATCACATTGCATATTTCCCTTGGGTCATAATAAGGGAGGATGTCGGCATTAGGGGCGCCTCCCTGCTGTCCAGCGCCGGCGCACTTCAATTTGCCAATGGAGATAGTTATGAGACTAAAACATCTCGCATGCCTTTTAGTGATTAGCTGTTTCGCAAGCCTGGGCAGCCAGCAAGTGGTTGCCCAGAGCAACGAAGCGCCAGGTCAGTCGAACAAGACGATTGGTCAGCCGTCAAATGCTTCGCCCACCCCCACTCTCGTGGTCGTGAATGCCGCCGGCGCCAAGCTCGACGGAACGAAGCTCACTCTTACCGGCGTTCAAAAGAGCTCGATCATCTTTGCCGACAGGCCGACGCGAGCGGCGGGCCATATCCTGACCTCTGAATTCGTCAAGTCATGGGGTGAAGGCAATGACAGCTTCGCCAAGGATCCGCCCAACGCGACGGTATCGGTCCTCGGCAGCAGCCTGGACAAGAGCAAAGACGCGGTTGTCGAGCTGACCTCAGCGAAGCTCGATGGCGACAATCTGGTCTTCGACGTCAAAGTCCTCGAAGGCGATCTTGCAGGAGCGAGCGGCCCTGCGTCGTTGTTCATCGACCACTGGGGATACCATTGGTATCACCACGGCGGATTCTATGCCGGCATGGCCGTTGGCGCTGCGGCGGCATCAGCCTATCCGTATTATCCGCCTCCTTATTATCCGCCCTACTATCGTCACTGCGGGTATTATCCTTATCCGCCCTGCTACTGAAGCGCTCGCGCCGGCATCGAAGGATCTCGTGTCACCATCCGGGTGACACGAGATCGGACTTGCGAAATGATCCGGTGAACCGCAGGCCCTTTATCTAGTGACGGCGATCGAAGCGTGATGACGGCGGCCACTTCTTCGGCAATCCCGCCGCGGAGCGTCTTGTCCTTAGACCGGCCCATTGCACGTCTGGCTTCACAAATTGCGGAGCTTCCAAGTGCTGGAGGCAAGCCGTTGCTATCTTGCGCCCGGGGTTTGCCAGGAAGTCGGCAACAACTTCCGAGCCGCAGGGATCGGAATCTATGACGTCATGCCCAACCCCGCGAAAGACGACAACCTGACTCGATGGCAGAGTCTTTGCCGCTCGGTAGGCCCAGTCGCTTGGCGTCGCCGCATCGTACTCTCCAGACAGCAGCAGCGCTGGAATTCGGCTTTGCTGCCGTTGCCGTTTGGACCTTGCCAATGCTTCCGGCAGCCAAAGCGGACAAATCCAGGAATAATCCACGCTTTCAGACCAACGGGTCCAGTATTCGGCTCGCTTGCCCGACAATCTGGACGGTGCAGACTCGGAGCACGTTACCGAAAAGTCCATTCCCTCAAAGATGCCCGTTTGATCGCCCTCATCGTCAAAGATCAACCGGGCAAGTGGACCGTAGTCGTGCTTGTAGATGCTTTGTATCAGAGGCGGCAGCATCTCGATGTCGTTTCGGTCGTAAAAAGAATCGAACAGTATGTCGAGAAAGTCGACCCCGGACACATAGCGGTAGCGCTCAGGCGCGTTCGCCTCGGGCGAGCTGCGCAAAAGGATTGGCTGTCGGTCCAATTGCCGGACGATTGTTTCCACCGCCTTTCCAAGATCGCGCATACAGTGCCGATTCAGCCGGCAGTCACGATCGAGAAGCTTCAGCGACCGGGCCAGGTTCGGACCGTCTTCCTTAAGATAATTGATGTCCGGTGGAAGCACCGAATCCAGGATAGCGGCCGAGATTCCTTCCGGGTGCTTGGCCATCACCTCCAGTGCCACCTTGGTTCCGTACGACGTGCCATACAGCACCCAGCGTCCTATGCCGAGCTCCTTGCGCAGGTCGTCGATGTCCGCGGCGCTTTCAGAGGTGCTGTACGCAGAAAGGTCGATGCCTCTTGAGGTCAACGCGCTCCGGCAGGCGAGAACCTTGTCTTTTCGGACTTTGTCCAAGCGCGTGGCATCCGCATCCACGCTCGGCAAGATGCGCTTCCAATCATCGGTCTTGAAAAATCCGGAGCAGTCGAGTGCCGGCTTCGACATGCCGACGCCGCGCTGGTCGACGACAACGACTCTGCGCCCGATCATCCATGTTTGCTGACTGATGAACTGCCACCATCCGTCTATATCCTCGCGTGTGCTGATGCTCGCTGATTGGCCCGGACCGCCGCTCAGGAACACAACCGGTTCATAGCGTTCCCGATCCGGCTGAAAGACAACGGTGGCAAGGGCAATCTCGGCGCCTGAGCCCTTCCCGCGGTTTTCGGGCACATGGAGCGAACCACATGTCATTTCCCGATCCCGCGGGATATCGAACCAGCACTTCGTTTTTCGGAAATCCGCCGCCGCAATGTTCGCGGAGTATCCACAGAAAACCAGAAACGCCACGCCGGCCATTATCGTCAAAAGTCCGTACCGGCGATCGAATGCGAACCGGCAACGGAAGAGTCCTGTCATCATGACTGCAACCCCCAACTACAGGCGCATCTACGCGCGAACCAGGCTGCTCGAACTTCCCACCCGGCAAATATTATAGCACCAAAGCAGTCAATGACGTCAGGTCAGATTCAGTTGCCTCTAAATTGACGCTAGGTTAAAATTGTGGCTAGCTGGTTTTGGCGCGCCAAAAACCCGATCCCCAAGGTCGAAAAGGCGCCCATGAGAGCCCCGGGACCAGTGTTCCGGGGCTTTCGTTTCTTTCGGGACCGTGGTGAGACCGGCCGCCTAGGTCGATGCCGGCGGCAACCAGGCATGCGGTGTCGGATTTGGCGGTTCGGGACTTGGCAGTGGATCGTGTGGAGGTGCCGGCCGTGGCAATGGACCAGGCGGTGTCGGCCCCGGTGGCGCAGGGGTATCTGGTTCGGGAGTGGGAACGGTAGCCATGTTCTCAAGCACGGCCACGCAAGGGCGTGGCCCGTTCCGGCCTTAAGTCGAGCAGCGCCTTTTCGCTCCCATCCATCGCAAACGGCACGGAATTGTGCATGTGGCTAATGCGCCACTGGCCGCCCTCGCGCCGGAAACAGGCCGTCGCACGAAACCAAAGATCCGTTTCCTGGCCATCTTTCTTGGTTCCGGTCATGTGCTGCAGCCCGTGGCGTAGGCTACGTCGCCACCAACGGCGATCTTGAGGTCGAGCGAATCGGAGTTGATCGGCCCTTTCCATGTCTGGAACCATTCATCCAACAGCGCCGGATTGTGGGTAGCGTCCGGTCCCTGCTCCAGCGGCGGAGCGAGGTCGAATGTAACCGCGTCCTCGGCCAGCAGAGCTATAGCGCCTGCTGCATCCCTGTCATGGAGGGCGCCCGTGAATTTGCCCAACAGAGAACGGATTTGGCTTTCGTCATTGGCCATCACCGAGAACTCCAATATCCAGAATTGAGGCGATCCAGCCGAAGGCAGGGTTTCGGTGGGTAGTTGAAATTTCAACGTGAGTGACGCGTTCGAGTTCCCCTCGCCCCCTTGCCGAGCGATCCGCGAAGATAGTTTCTGCAACCAAAAAGGCCCAACCAGCGTTTGGGATCACTTACTCATGAGGTTCTGGTGAAAAGGCTCCTCGGCGCCCTTCTCGTGCTTGCCGTTATCCGCATTGCCACCGGAGGTGCGTTGTTCCTCTTCTCTCGCGAACAGGCGACAGTTCCGATTGAACAAGGCTATGGGCCCGATCCCATCCTGCCGGAACCCAATCCGACTCTGATCCCGACAGTCAATATTGCTACAGCTGCTCAGTGGCCTGAGGGGAGCATGCCGATCGCCGCTTCAGGCTTTGCCGTCAATGAGTTCGCCGGCGGGCTCGATCATCCGCGCTGGCTGCATGTGCTGCCCAATGGCGACGTCCTGGTCGCGGAAAGCGATGCCCCTCCCAAGCCCGATCAAGGCTTCAGCCTTCGGGGCTGGGTCATGGACCTGTTCGAGCGCCAAGCCGGAGCAAAAGTCCCCAGCGCCAATAGAATATCGCCATTGCGTGACCAGGACGGCGATGGCGTTGCCGAAATAACGCAACCGTTCCTCACCGGACTCAATTCGCCCTTCGGCATGACACTGCTCGACGGCAAGCTTTATGTTGCGAATGCCGATGCCATCGTCGCCTTTCCCTACCAAGAGGGTGCGACGGAGATAACCGCGGCGGCGGAAAAAATCGTCGATCTCCCCGCCGGACGCAATCATCACTGGACCAAGGATGTCATCGCCAGCCGTGACGGCGCCAAGCTTTATGCGACCGTCGGCTCCAATTCAAATGTCGGCGAGAACGGAATGGATGAGGAAGTCAATCGCGCCGCCGTGCACGAGATCGATCTGGCGACCCGCCAAATGCGTCTCTTCGCCTCGGGCCTGCGCAATCCCAACGGCCTTTCCTGGAATCCCGTAACCGGCGAACTCTGGGTCGTCGTCAATGAGCGTGATGAGCTCGGCAGCGACCTCGTTCCCGACTATATGACCTCGGTGCGAGACGGAGGTTTCTATGGCTGGCCCTATAGCTATTTCGGTCAGCATGTCGATGAGCGCGTCGAGCCCCAGAAGCCCGAACTGGTCGCCAAAGCCATCAAGCCTGACTACGCCCTTGGGCCGCACACCGCCTCGCTTGGTCTCGCATTCAACCAAGGCGATCTGTTTGGGGCTGCCTTCAAGAATGGCGCCTTTGTCGGCCAGCACGGATCCTGGAACCGCAAGCCGCGCAGCGGCTACAAGGTGATTTTCCTTCCGTTCACAGCAGGCAAGCCTTCCGGACCACCGCAGGATGTCCTGGCGGGATTTCTCAGTCCCGATGACAAGGCCTATGGCAGGCCGGTCGGGGTGGTCGTCGACCGCAAGGGTGCCCTCCTCGTCGCCGACGATGTCGGCAACAAAATCTGGCGCGTGGTGCCAGCCAGATAGAAGCGCAACGGCACTTTTTTCACGCTGATTTATTCGATGCTGAACCCCGGCATCATGGTTTCCGGAGTGAACGCTTGGCGTGCGAAGTGATTCGGCGGTAGCGTCCTGTGCAGATCAAGTTGACGGTTTGGGCCGTCATAAAGTGGATAGACAATGGACGATCAAATTTCGCCTGACCCGATTCTTGAAGTTCTCGTCGGCGTCCTGATCCTGATCATCATTATTTTCGTGCACGGGATAGGCATGCGGCTGGTCAATCGCCGCTTCAGCGCGGCTTGGGCTCAAGTGACTCCCACGACGCCACATTGGCGCACTGACTCGCTACTTGCCATCGCGATCGGTTCGCTGGCGGTTGTTCATTTGATCGAGACGTTTCTGTGGGCAGTGCCGCTCAATCTGATGGACATCATACCCAGCATTCGCAACTGCTATTACTATGTCCTTGAAAGCTATACGACCCTTGGAGAGGGCAATGTCGTTTTGCCGGACCGCTGGCGGCTGATCGGTCCGATCATCGCTATGTCGGGGCTTTTCACCTTTGGCTGGACCGCCAGCGTGCTGGTGAACATTATGACGGAGTTCGGAAGGCTCGACCGCGCCCGGGCGAGGAAAAGCACTGAATAACCCTGATCGCGACTGCAATCTCGATCGACCGAGCGAGGTTCATTTATCAGACCCTGCTTTACGTTTGCGCTTCGACACCGAGGGCGCCGGCGCTTCCGGCTGGCTCTCTTCCTTGATGAGCGGCAGGAGTTTCAGCGTCAAGAACGTGACGACGGCAATGGTGGTTGCCACTTCATAGGCGCCAAGCCCGACGGCGGTGCCGATGGCCCCCGTGGCCCACAGGCTCGCCGCCGTCGCAGTGCCATAGACCGAGGCGCCATGCTTCAGGATCGCGCCGCCGCCAATGAAGCCCATGCCGGTGATCAGGCCTTCGACGACATAGGCGACGGCCTGCGGCGATTGCTGGAGATGGGCTTCCGCGGCTTGGATGAATCCGCAGCTTGCCAGGGCGACGAGCGGAAAAGTCCGCAAACCCGCGCTCCGCGCCTCGCGCTCACGGTCCCAACCAATGGGAAACGCCAAGGCATAGGCCGCCGACAGGGCGACGACATGCTGGCCGATCTGAGTGAAGTCCATGCGGCGTCAGCTCGCGACAAACCAGACGATGGGCCCAGGGATGACGCCGGCGAAGGCGCGAAGAAACCGCTACGGGCGGTCCCAGTAATAGGGAGCGCTCCAATAATCGTGAAGCTCACGCTCGCGGGCCCGATCCGTCCAATCGTACTCTCTGTCACGATAGAAGGTTGGCGCGCCTTTCAGCTGCTCCTCTGTGATGTCCGTTCTATAGCCGCCAAGCGATGTGTCGTATTCGAGCTTGTTCCAAGGAATCGTGTGCTCCTGTTCGCCTATCCCTAAGAAGCCACCGAAAGACATTACCGCATATGAGACGCGGCCACTGATCTTGTCGATCATCAGCCGCTTGATATCGCCTATGTTGTTTCCGGCTGGATCATAGACATCGGTGCCTTCAACCCGATCGCTTTCAATCAAGGGTTTTCCAGTCATCTCTCCAGCCACGCTTGCCTGTACCACAGTATCCTCCTGACATCATCGAATTGTAGCGGGAGAACTCGTGACGGGTTTCGTTGTTCCTTTTTGATTATTGTCGAAAGCTATGCTGATCCCAAATTCCGTATACTGACGGTGACAGTGGTTTTGGGATCCTTCTCGCTCAAGCGTCCGTACAAAGAAAAACCCGCCCTAGGTGATAAGCATCACGGGCGGGTCAGATGGGTGACGCCCTGCCGAGGGGCTTTGGGAAGGGGCGGCAAGGCGACAGCTATCAACGCGCTGCCTGCCCAAAGGTTCCGGCCTGACGCGCGCCTTGCGACCGCTATCGGCCTAGCCGGCGCGATACATCTTGGCCAGCTCTTCCATCTGAAGAGCCAAGCCCTCATAAGTCTCCGCCATGAAGGCCAGGCTTACGACCGAGGACGCGAACGCGTTCTTGGCCTGCCGGCGACAGTCGTCCGCCTGCTCTCGATATTGCTTGGCGCGACGCTCATATTCACTGGATTTTACAGTTGCCATTGCGCCTACAATAAAAAGTTTGCGACCGCTTCGGACCTAAACCCACTGTCGGAAACCGTACACAGAGCGAAAGACCAATCGCCTCGCATATCGGAGCCAACAGCTTCTTCCTAAAGAAAAGGAGGCTCGAAAGCCCCCATCCCCAGTTTCCCCATATTTTTTCGAGGAGGATCGGAAGTAACTTGCGATGAATGTGTAAGGAGTCGGCTCACAATTCCAGCTCAATCTCAGATGTCGGCGGAGATTTTGGGGAACTGTGACGATCGCGCCACACCAGAAGGAACCAAGGCCGTCGCGCAGAATTGTCGCCCTGCCAGCACAGGGTAAGAACATGCTGAATAAATTCGCCTTGGTACCTGCCGGCCTGATCAAGCCCGATATGGAGATCATCACCGCCGACGGAAAGCGCGCGGGCTATGTGGCCGACGTGGCATCGGGCGAAATCATTTCGCACACGCCCACTCGGCGGATTCCCCTGAGCTGGATCAGACGCATCGAAGACGACGTCTACATTTCCCGCCGTCTTCACCAACTCGATTGAAGCATTCGGGGATTCGCTGATGAACAGATCGGCCAAGCCCCTGAGACGTGAAATTCTCCTGGCGGGCCTGGCCCTCGTCACGTTCCTGCTGGCCTGGCTCGAGCTGACACCCTATCCCTTCGCAAGCTTGTTCGGCCTTGGCATGGGACTTCTGATCGGCGCCGTCGTCTCCTATACGATGAGGATGAGCCGGAGATGAAATGGCCGATCTGTCGGAATTGTCTGATCCGGTCGACGTAACTCAGAGAGGCTCGTCGATCGAACTAGGACTCAGACCAGGACGACGACCGGACTAAAATCGAAAAACCTAGCAACACCAATCCGATAACTTCAATTTATGGCGGAGACGGAGGGATTCGAACCCTCGATACGCCTTTAAGGGCGTATAACGGTTTAGCAAACCGCCGCCTTCAGCCTCTCGGCCACGTCTCCGGCGCGGGTCACCTCATGCCCGGATTTGCTCCGGCTGTGAAGGAAAATCTTGTAAGGAATGGAATCACATTTAGCGCATGGCACCTCAGGCCAATTGCCTCGCCGCGGGAACCGTGCGACAGTCGCCGGCGTTGAGTGAATCTTGGCGGGCCTACCTCATCGTCGGCCCCGCGAAACAAGTCCGCAGGAGAGTAAAATGCGCCGGATCATCTTGAGTGTCGCCTTCCTCGGTGCGCTGGCCTTCCCTGCTCTCGCAGCCGAGAATTTCATCCCCGGCGGCCACACCTATTCGCCCGACAACGATCCCCTGCCCGAGCTCAATAGCGAGCAGGACAACATCAATCTCAACGCCGATCTCATCCAGTCCGAGATCAACCGGCAGCAGCGCGAGCGCAAGCTGCTCGACAGCCAGTTCCAGCGCTTCATCAGCGAGCAGGAACTGAAGGGCGGCGACTATTCGCCCGAATATTGAGACCGATCGATAATCAGTGGATGCTGATCCAGGCGCGTGCCTGGCGTTGTGCTTCGGCAATCTGGTTCGCCGTCATCTCGCGCGAGATCTCGCAACGATAGTGCCGCGCCTCGGCGCTGCCCCGCAAGGCCGCGATGTTGAACCATTTATGCGCCGCAACGTAATCCTGCTCGACCTCGTGGCCGAGGCAATACATCATGCCGAGATGGAAAAGCATCTCCGCCGACGTGCCCTCAGGCCGCGACGGCATCTCAGAGCGAGCCATGCTCCTGTCCTTCTCTGTTCGACTTCCCGCCGGTCTTTTCTGTGTGACCGTGCGGAGATGAGAATGACTCGCCAACCGCCAAGGCCGGGTTAACCGAGAGGCTTAACGGCGGCTGAAGGGCTGCCGCTCGATTTTCGGAAATATCGAGTCATTCCAGGCGATTAGACGCGAGGGCCAAGGGCCCGCATTTACAGCGCGCTAACCAGGAGATCAGCGCGCGACCGGAACGGCGATGCGGACGACGAGCGGGAAATGATCCGAGCCGGCATTGCCGCCAATGCGCACCTTCTCCACGCTCTTCACTTCCTCGCTGGCGAAGATGTGATCGATGGCGAGCTGCGGCAGCTGCAAGCGGGCGGGCCATGTCGGCAGGAAGCCGTCCAGCCGGCGCAACAGCGAACGCTGCTCGAAGACACTCAGCATGCGCGATGTCGGCGTGGCGTTGAAATCGCCCGCCACGATGCGCGGGCCCGACAGCTTGCGCACCAGGTCGCCGAGCTCGCCCAATTGCGTCAGCTGCGCCCTGAGATAGGGAAAGCGGATGGTGTGGGTGCCGATGACGGTGAGATCGCCCAATTCCTTGCCGAAAGTGACGCGGATCATCGGCGGCCCCACCCAGCTGGCATGGCTCTCCGAATCGGCGATCGGATATTTGGAGAACACCGCCATATAGCAGTGCTCGAGGTGGACGCAGTCCTCCTGATAGCCGTAGCGGCCGCGCAGGCGGTCCTTCAGGGCGCGCTTCTCCGGCCCGAATTCGAACATCAGCAGGATATCGGGATCGCTGCGCTCGATCTCCTCCGCCAGGGCGTCGACATTGCCGTTCCCCATCCAGCTGTTGAACGACATGAGGCGGATGAGGCGGTGCCCGGCCGGCGCCTGAATCTGGGCTTCGGGTGAAGCAGCCTCCAGATGCGGCAGGCTGCCGATGACCAGGACGCCAATGATAAGGACGATGATGGCGGTGAGCACGCGGGCGAAGGGCATGATGAAGCCCAGGCCGAAGGCTGCGGCGATCAGCCAGAAATGCAGGGAGAACTGCGCGAAGACATCGAAGGCGATCCACAGATTGCCGAGCCAGCCGGCGAGCGCGCCCGCAAGGCCGAAGACAAGTCCGAGGAAACAGGCGAAACGTCCGGCACGGCGCGGCTTCTTCTGCGAGACAGAGTCATCCGTCTCCAATTCCGGCCCGGTCGGGCCGGTTTCAGTCTCGACTGTCAAATCTGGCCTCGGAATCCCTAGAGCAGCCTGCTTTCGAGCGGCAGGAGCTGCTCGGGTGTAGCAAAACCCGGCAGTGCTTCAAAGCGCTTCTTCCATTCGGCGATCCTCGGATAGGCCGAGAGATCGAGCCCGGCCTCGGCGGCGAAGCGGATGACGCCATAAGTGTCGATATCGGCAATCGTGGGCCTCCGGCCGGTGAGCCACTCCGACTTGCCGAGCTCGTGGTCGAGCACGGCGAGCGCGGCGCGGGCCTCGCTGTCATACATGACCTTCACCTCATCGCCGAACTGGCGAAGTCCCCGGGCACGCTGGCGCAGCCTGAAGACCTGGGTGGCAAGCTTGTCCCACAGCCAGAACATCCATTCGCGCACGCGCTGCTGCTCGAACTCCGTCTTGCCGTCGAACCTGCCGAGCTTGCCGGCGAGATATTCGAGGATCGCCGCCGACTGGCTGAGGAAAATCTGGCCGTCGCGCAGGCAGGGCACCTGGCCGTAGCGGTTCTTCACCAAATAGTCCGGCTGCTTCTGGGCGCCCTCGCGCAAATTGACGTGGATGTAGGAGAAAGGATGGCGGCACAGAGAGAGCATCAGCGCCACGGTGTAAGTAGGCCCTGACAGCGCAAAGCCATGGAGCGTGAACCGCTCCTTGTTGCCCGAGACCGACGCGGCCGGCTTCATACGATGCGACGCCTTCACCGGCCGGCGCGCCGACGGCTTGGATACAGGCTTCCTTATGGCCGTTTTCTTAACGACCTTCTTCGCTGCCTTGGCCATGCATAAACCTCCGATGGCGCGGCCTCCCGAAAGGCGCGCGCCCCCCATCATCATTCCGGGTACGGAGTATAGCGCCAATCCATCAGAATCGAAACTGCGGCGTAAGTTGTTGGTAAATCTAAGAAAATTCTTAACGGTTAGGCTAAATGCCGAGTTTTTGGCGCAGAATTTCGTTAACGGACTGGGGATTCGCCTTGCCGCCCGTGGTTTTCATGACCTGGCCGACGAACCAGCCGAGCATGGTGGGCTTGGCCTTGACCTGGGTCACCTTGTCGGGATTGGCGGCGATGATCTCGTCCACCGCCTTCTCGATGGCACCCGTGTCGGTGACCTGCTTCAGGCCGCGCTTCTCGACGATCTCGGCCGGATCGCCGCCCTCCGTCCAGACGATCTCGAAGATGTCCTTGGCGATCTTGCCGGAGATCGTGCGGCTTCCGATGAGGTCGATGATGGCGCCAAGCTGACCGGCCGAAACCGGTGTCTCGTCAATGGCTTTGCCTTCCTTGTTCAACCGGCCGAAGAGCTCGTTGATGACCCAGTTCGCCGCCGCCTTGCCGTCGCGTCCCTTGGCCACCGTCTCGAAATAGTCGGCGGAGGCGCGCTCGGCGATGAGCACGTCGGCGTCATAGGCCGAAAGCCCGAAATCCTTGATGAAGCGGGCGCGCTTCTCGTCCGGGAGCTCCGGCAGGGCCTTCTCGATGCGGCCGATCCAGTCCGCCTCGAGCTCGAGCGGCAGCAGATCGGGGTCGGGGAAATAGCGATAGTCATGCGCCTCTTCCTTCGAGCGCATCGAGCGGGTCTCGCCCTTCCTGGCATCGAAGAGGCGCGTCTCCTGCTCGATCTTGCCGCCGTCCTCCAGGATGCCGATCTGGCGACGGGCCTCATAGACGATGGCCTGGCCCATGAAGCGGATGGAATTGACGTTCTTGATCTCGCAGCGCGTGCCGAAGGCTTCGCCCGGGCGGCGCACCGAGACATTGATGTCGGCGCGCAGGCTCCCTTCCTCCATATTGCCGTCGCAGGTGCCGAGATAGCGCATAATCTGCCGGAGCTTCGTGACATAGGCCTTGGCCTCGTCGGCCGAGCGCATGTCGGGCTTGGAGACGATTTCCATCAGCGCCACGCCCGAGCGGTTGAGGTCGACGAAGCTCATATTTGGATGCTGGTCATGCAGGCTCTTGCCGGCATCCTGCTCGAGATGGAGGCGCTCGATGCCGACGTCGATGGCGCGGCCGTCCTCGACATCGATCCTGACGACGCCCTCACCCACCACCGGCTGCTTGTACTGCGAGATCTGATAACCCTGCGGCAGGTCGGGATAGAAGTAGTTCTTGCGGTCGAAGACCGAGCGGTGATTGATCTTCGCTTTAAGGCCGAGGCCCGTCTTCACCGCCTGCTCGACGCAGAATTCATTGATCACCGGCAGCATGCCGGGCATCGCCGCATCGACGAGCGAGACATGGTCGTTGGGCTCGCCGCCATATTCGGCCGAAGCGCCGGAAAACAGCTTGGATTTGGAGGTGACCTGGGCGTGCACCTCCATGCCGATGATGATCTCCCAGTCGCCCGTGGCGCCCTTGAGCCAGTCCTTCTTCTCGGCCACCCGCAATTCTGAATTCATCGGCATATTTCTCCATTCCGGGGTGCTAGGTACTGGGTTAACGGGCCTAATTCAAGGGAGGCCTGCCGGAAGGGCAAAGGTGCGACAGCCCTCCTTCGCTAAAGCTTCGGAGGGCCATCCTGCTTCGCGTAGGAAAATCTGCAGTCCTGCGAAGCGCCGTTGGGCGCGAAGCAGGATGGGTCCTCAGCCGCGACGCCAATCTCCCGACTGAGAAGAACTGACTAGGCCGCAGACCTCAGATTGATCCGGCTTTCGGCGAGATTGGTCAGCACCTGGTCGGTCGCCCTTTCCTCGGCCAGCGTCTCCTCGAGGATCTCGGCGCAGTCGTTGCGGCCGAGCTCGCGCGCCCAGGCGATCAGCGTGCCATAGCGGGTCATCTCATAATGCTCGACGGCCTGGGCGGCGGCGATGAGGGCCGCATCCATCACCTTGTCGTCGTCGATGTCGCCCGAAACCTCGTCCGCCTCCTCGATGATGCCCTCGATGGCCGGGCAACCGATGGTCTTGGCTTCGGCGCCATACATTTCGAAGACCTTCTCCAGCCGCTCGATATGAAGGCCGGTCTGGTCGCGATGGCGATCGAAACTGTCCTTGAGGCTCACATCGCTGGCCCGGTCCGCCATGTTCGGCAGCACCTTCTCGATCTTCTTCTCGGCGTAATAGATGTCGCGCAGGGTGTGGACGAAAAGGTCGTCCAATGTCTTGATATCCTTCGAAAAGAAACCCATGGGGGAACTCCGTTGCTGGCAATCGGGATCGACTCCCTTGCCTTCCCATCCAGTCAATGATCGGCCCTGGGCGCGGTTCCCGGCGATCTGTTCTCCATTGAGCTGAATCCGGTTATGCCTTGGAGATGACGTCACGTATCATCATCCTCAATGGTGTCGGCAGCGCCGGCAAGAGCACGATCGCGCACGCTTTGCAGGACGTGACGGCCGAGCCCTATCTCCATGTCGCCATGGATGCCTTCCTCGACATGCTGCCTTCGTCCTATGAGAACCATCCCGACGGCTTCACTTTCGAAACCATTGCCCAGAACGGCGAGCCCATGGTTGCCATCAAGTCGGGCAAGGTCGTGCAGCGCGCGCTCCGCGGCATGCGGCGGGCCATTGCCGCCCTCGCGGCCGAAGGCAACAACCTCATCGTCGATGACGTCATGCTCGGCGCCGAGATGGAGGAGTACAAGTCTCTGCTCGCCGGCTTCCATGTCTCTTTTGTCGGTGTCTTCGCGCCCCTCGCTATCCTCGAAGAACGGGAACGTCAGCGCCAAGACCGCCTGATCGGGCTCGCCCGCTGGCAATATGACCGCGTCCATGCGGGTAAGACCTATGATCTCGAAATCGACACCAGCACTGCCACGCCCGAGGCCTGCGCGCTGCGGATCAAGGAGGCCTTTGGACTTTAGGCCCGCAAAAAATCCGCCACAAAGGCCGGGAATATACCTCGCACCCTCTCTTTCGAGATTCCCTTGCGCCCTACCCTTCTTCGCTGGCTGGTTCGTTCGCTTCTCGCGCTTGGCGTGCTCGTCCTCGGCGCCGTGCTCTACGCGCCTTACCTCCCGGCCCTTCTGGCGGAAGGCTTTCCGCGGCCGGAATGGCCGGCGAGAGGCTTCTTCGCCACGATACCGGGCGCCTCCGGCGACAGTCTCGGCGAGACCCTCCAGACCACGCTCAATCCCCCTCTGGCGAAGCTCTTCTCGGAAAGCGGCGGCAAGGCGCTCCTCGTCTATCAGGGCGGCCGGCTCAAGCTCGAATATTATGCGCCCGGTTTCTCGCGCGACACGCGGTTCAACTCCTATTCGCTGGTCAAGAGCCTGGTCGGCCTGATGGCGCTCAGGGCCATCGCGCAAGGCGAGATGCCGGGCCTCGATGCGCCCATCAATGGGCTGGGCGTGACGCCGCGCGAGCTTCTCGACATGAAAAGCGGCATCGTCTTCGAGACGGACGAAATGAAGACGGCCTCGGGCGTGCCCGAGAAGGATCTCGAAGGCACCATATCCAACCCCTTCGGCCCGATGGCGCGGCTTCATATGCGGGGCCTTGCCGGGCTCGCGCCGAAGCTCGTCAGCGACCCCGGCAAGCGTGGCATCTTCAGCTATCAGAACGTCAACACCGCTTTGCTCGGTTCCCTGCTCGGCGCTCTCGACAAGCGCCTCTCGGCGGATATCTGGCTGCCGGCCGGGGCGCAGGGTGCCGAATGGCGCCGCTATGGCGCAGACCTCGACATATCGGCCTATTGCTGCCTCTATGCGCGGGCCCGCGATTGGGTCCTCGCCGCGCGCTATATCATGGGCAACGGCGCCTTGGGCCATGAATTGCTGCCCGACGCCTTCCGCCAGGCCTTCATCGGGCAGGACCTGAGCGATGACGAGGTGCGCCAGGGGCTCTATCGCCTGCATGCCTGGCACGACATCCTCGACCGCGCCGGCGAGCCGCTCAACGGCCGCTTCACCTATTTCATGGGCAATGGCGGGCAAGCGGTTTATCTCATGCCGGAAAAGGACCTCATCGTGGTCCGCTTCGGCGAGAGGCCGCAATTGCTGCATTCGACGCTCTATGAGGCATGGAAGCAGATCAAGGGGATTTGATCTCGCGCGCCAGCGTGCGGGCAAACCAGAGAGCGGCGATGACGAGCGTGGCGAGCACGGCAAGGAGGGCATAGTCCTGTTGGGTGAATCCGGCCGCGGCGGCCGATAACCCCTTCTGCCAGACCACCAGGGCGAAGATCGCCGCCAGCGCGCCCGCAGCGAAGCGCACGCCCCACAGCATGGCGATGAGAATGAACCTCCCCAATGGCGACATGTCACCCATGTCTTTTCCCTCAAGCGCAAGCCGTGCTAACCCCAGGCATCATAGCTTGAGACATCACAAGAACCATGGCGAAATCCAAGACCGATCCCAAGACCCTCAAACCCGCGACCCGCCTCATCGCCACCGGCCGCGACTATTCCGAGCACGGCATCGTGTCGCCGGCCGTCTATCACGCCTCGACCATCCTCTATCCGACCTACCAGGCGCTGAAAGAGCGCAAGCAGACCTATCAATATGGGCGGCGCGGCACGCCGACATCGCGGGCGGTCGAAACGGCGATCGCGACGCTGGAGAACGGCTTCGCCAGCAAGGTGGCGCCCTCCGGGCTTGCCGCCGTCACCACCACCCTCCTCGCCTTCCTCAAGCCCGGCGATCATCTCCTGATGGTGGACAGCGTCTATGCGCCGGTGCGCACCTTCTGCGACACGCTGCTCAAGAACTGGGGCGTCGTCACCGAATATTACGACCCGCTGCTCGCCGGCGCCGTCTCGGCCTTCATCCGCCCGTCGACGCGCATCGTCTATTGCGAGAGCCCGGGCTCGCAGACGATGGAAGTGCAGGACGTGCCGGCGATCGCCGAGGCCGCGCATAAAGCGGGGGCGCTCGTCGTCGTCGACAACACTTGGTCGGGCGGGCGCTATTTCAACGTCTTCGCCCATGGCGGCGATATCTCGGTGCATGCGGCGACCAAATACATCGTCGGCCATTCGGATGCGATGATGGGCGCCGTCACCTGCAACGAGGCGACCTGGCCGCGCTTCAAGGAAGGCTATGAGACGATGGGCCAGTTCGCCGGGCCCGACGACATGTATCTGACGCTCCGGGGCCTGCGCACCATCGATGTCAGGCTCGAGCGCCACATGAAGAGCGCGGTTCGGATCGCCGAATGGCTGAAGACCCGTTCGGAAGTCGATGAGGTGCTCTATCCCGCCCTTCCCGGCACGCGCGGCCATGAGCTGTGGAAGCGCGACTTCACCGGTGCGAGCGGGCTCTTCTCGGTGGTGCTCAAGCCGCAGAGCGAGACCGCTATCGGCCAGTTCCTCGACGGGCTCGAGCTTTTCAGCATGGGCTATTCCTGGGGCGGCTTCGAGAGCCTGTGCGTGCCTTTTAAGCCATACCGCACCGCCAAGCCCTGGGCGCGCGAGGGCACGTGCTTGCGCTTCCATATCGGGCTCGAGGACCCTGACGACCTCATCGCCGACATTAAGGCGGGTTTCGAACGTCTCAAGGCAACGTCTTGAAATCGCGGCGGTCGGGCCCATCTTTGCCAGGACCGAAAGGAAGGACCGTCATGCGTAAATGCGCTGCCTATCTGGCCTTGGCCGTTGCCGGGTTCGCGCTCGCCGCTGCGCCCATTGCCGCCCAGGAGGCCGACGATCCCGAGCTCATTTTCAAGAAGACGACGGTGTGGCGCATGCTCTCGCCCGATGCGAAGCTTGCGACCTACGCGCTCGACGATCCGCTGATCGACGGTATTGCCTGCCACTTCACGGTGCCCGAGATCGGCGGCTGGAGCGGCTGGGCGGGCTTTGCCGAGGAGCGCTCGGAAACCTCGCTCTCCTGCCGCCAGACCGGGCCCGTCACCTTCAAGGGGAAATTCGTCCAGGGCGATGACGTCTATCGGATGCGCCGCTCGCTGTTCTTCAAGAAATTCCACATCTCGCGCGGCTGCGACGCCAAGCGCAACACGCTCGTCTATCTGAGCTATACCGACAAGCTCATCGAAGGCAGCCCGCAGAATTCGACGTCGACCGTGCCGATCATGCCGTGGGGCGCGCTGCTGCCGCCCAAATGCGGAGACTTCCTGGAGAAGTAGATCGTCAGTGAACGGCGACCAGTTCGACGTCGCCGATGCCGACAGCGACATTGAGCCCGACCTCGCCTGAGACGCTCAGAGGCTGAAGCGCGACCGATTTGTCAAAACCGCCGACCAGCACATTGGCGCCGAGGCCGACGCCGATGGCGGCATCCGCGGTCGCCCCGACATAGCTGCCGGCGAGAGCGCCATGATTGAGCTTGCCGGGCGCGAACACCACCCAGGTGATGTAGCTCTTCTCGGTCACGCCGATGTCGAGGCCGATCTTGTTGACCTTGCCCTTGTACAACTCCGCAGGGCCTCCCCCCGATGGGGCGAAGCTGCATTTCATGTCCTTGCTCGATCCCAGGATCAGCCCGATCCCGCCATCGACGGTGCATTTCAATACGCCGACATTGACCCCGCTCTTTGCGAAGGCCGAACCCGCTGTCGCACAAGCGATACCGGCGAAAACTATTGCCGCAAGCCGTCCGTATCTCATGAGCCTGACCCCTGTCCCTGTTGTTGCACTTTCGTGCGTCCGGGCGAATTTAAGCAGTCCTATTGAATTTGTCGCGGTGAATCTTGCGGATTGTTAATGATCGGGTAAAGCTTCGCCGGGCCGTTACAAATCCGGGCGACGCTCGGAAAGCGCCTGCCATAGTCGGGGACAACAATGACCAAGCTCATCGCCTGCCTGGTTCTCCTGCTGAACTGTGTCGCCATGCTTGCGCCGGCAGCGGCCAAGCCGGTTTCTGAGAAGGATCGTTTTTACACCATACGCCCCCAGGACCTCGCCGGGGCGCCTGGCACGCTCATCCGCGCCCAGCCGATCGATATCCCCTTCGTCTATCGTGCCAAGGCCTATCGCATCCTCTATGTCACGCGAAATCACCGAGGCCAGAAGGTCGGCGCCTCCGGCATGGCGGTGGTGTCCACATTCCCCCGGGGTGCCGCGCGGCCGGTCGTCGCCTGGGCGCATCCGACGACCGGTGTGGTGCGCAAATGCGCGCCGTCGCTCCGCTCCGACCCGCTCGCCATCCCGGGCGTCAAGGACATGATCGTCCAGGGCTATACTGTGGTCGCCACCGACTATCCGGGCCTCGGTACGACCGGCAAGATACCTTTTCTGATCGGGGTCGGCGAAGCCCAGTCGGTGCTCGACTCGGTCAGGGCGATCCGTCACCTGCCCGAGGCCCAGGCCGGAAGCCGTTTCGTCCTCTGGGGACATTCGCAAGGCGGTCACGCCGCCCTTTTCGCGGCGAGCCTCGCCAGGTCCTATGCCTCAGAACTGACACTGCTGGGTGTCGCCGCGGCGGCGCCGGCGACCAATCTCGGCGTCCTTCTCGATGACGACATCAATACCGTACCGGGACGGATCCTGGCGGCCATGACGCTCCTCGCATGGTCGCGCAATTACGGCATCGCCCTCGACGGGCTCGTCAATGAGACCACGCTCAAGATCGTCCGGCATATCGACAAGAACTGCATCGGCAGTATCGGCGGCGACCTTGGCGCGCTTTCGGCCGAGCAGGATCTGGGCAAGCATTTCCTCAATTACGACCCTGACAGCCGGCAGCCCTGGCGCGGCCTCATGGCCTCCAACAACCCGGCCGCCCTGCCCATCCGTGTGCCGGTGCTGATCGCCCAAGGTGCCGCCGACACGCTCGTCATCCCCAAGGTGACGACCGACTATGTGCGGGGCTTGTGCCGAACCAACAAGGCCGTTTCCTATCTGAGACTACCAGGGGTCGACCACGGCCTGATCGCCGTGAAGAGCGTCCCTCAGGTGATGAGCTGGATCGAAAACCGCTTCAAAGGCGCCCAAGCGGGCGGCACATGCGGCAGATAGTGAGTGCAAGGCAGTCAGTTCAGGAAGCTGTCCGGCAGATGGCTTGCGGGCAGACGGCTCCGGGGCAGTTGATCTGACGGCAGAGCGCTGTCCGGCAGACGGCTTTTCGCCGACCGCCGGGGCTCGGCCTCGCAGATGATGATGCTGCGGCAGCGCTCCATGCAGCCGGTCTCCGTTTCGTCTTGAAGATCGGGACAGGTGCTTTCGCAGGTCACGATCTCCTGACGGCATTCGGCTTGCGCCGCCGTCGTCGTGACGATCCACATGAAGGCCGCAGCGAAGGCGGGGAGCCGGTACATCCAGAACTCCTGCACTGACTAACCGGATCATTTCCCGACCCTCCTTCGCTAAAGCTTCGGAGGGCAGGAATTAACTATACGGCGATATGGAAGTTCCGCGCAATCGCCTACGCCACCCGAAGCCCCCGGAGGGCGTAGGGTGGTTACGCGAGATACTTTTCGAGGCGGTCAGCCAGTTCCTGTGGCCGGCTTAGCGCAACGCAATGCCCGGCATCGATCTCGTCGGGCGTAATCCCAAGCCGGTCCCTGACGACACGGCGCAGGAACGCTTCAGGCAGCAGCCGGTCGTCGCGGCAAAGGATGAAGCGCGTCGGCACGTCGGGCCAGGCGGCGAGCGGCCAGGGATCGCGCATCGGCGTTTCGGACTGATGCCGCCCGCGGTGTAGCGCCTCGGCGGCGAGATCCGCCGGCACGTCGTGGTAGAAGAGCTCGATGTCGTTGGTATAGCGCCCGTGCACCTCTTCCCCATAGCCGGTGTTGGTCCACCAGTCCGCCGCGGCTTCTCCGGGAGCCGGAACCAGACCGGCGACGAGCACGAGGAGATCGGCCTTCTTCCTGGCGCATATGAGCGGCGCCGTGTACGCACCAAGCGACTGGCCCACCACGACGAGTCCGCTGCGTTCGCCAATGGCCTCGATGACAGTGTCGGCATAGTCGGAGAACCCGGCCGCATCATCCGTACAGGGAAGGTCTGGCGCCACCACGTCATGGCCGTTACGCCGCAAGTTGGCCTCCACCAGATGCCAATACCAGCCCACATCTCGGGCGCCATGGATGAGAACGAAGGTGCGCATGGTTTTCTCCTCGATCCAGCTCAATGCGTCGTAGGTGGCCTGCCACCCGAAGCCCCAAAGCGGGCGTAGGGTGGCTAGTTCCTCCTGATCAGACGTTTGAGAGCAACGGCCTTTCCCGAAGCGGATTTGAAATAAATCTCAAGCTCTCGCGCGTGTTCTTCCGTTTCAACGGCGACATGGGATCTCAGCACAACAGGCAGATATGCCCTTGTCGAATGGACATATCCTGCCCGATGGGACGAAAAACGTCGTTTTAAATTGTTGGTTGAACCGACGTAGATATCCCCATTGCTCAGCTGAAGGAAATAAACGTACCACACGGTGGCGCCCCGAAGCCCGTGTAGGTAAGGCAAATCACAGCAGCAAATAACGTCACTAGTCTCCCTGCGCTGCTTCGCAGCTTCGGGAGATCACCCTTCGCCCCTCAAGAGGGCGTGGCTTGCCACCCGAAGCCCGTCAGGGCGAAGGGTGGCGACCCCGGAGAGATTCGAACTCCCGACCCACAGCTTAGAAGGCTGTTGCTCTATCCAACTGAGCTACGGGGCCAGCCGGTCAATGGGTCCAAAGCTCGTTGCGGCCCCATCGGAAATTGTCGGCATAGGATTTGCGCTGCGTTCTGGCCGGCGCCTCGGGCTCCACCCAGTAGGCGATGCCATTGCGCTCGGCATAAGCGATCGCCTGCTCCTTCGATTCGAAGGTCAGGCGCAGCTGCTGCTTCATGTCGGCGGACGAGGTCCAGCCCATGAGCGGATCGGCCGTCAGCCTGAGCTCCGGCTCATATTCGAGCAGCCATAGATCGACCTTGCCTTTGCCGGACTGCATGGCATTGCGGGCGGGCCTGTAGATCTTCGCGGTCATGCCGTCACCTTTATCCTATCACACCTATGAGCTGAGGCGGCCCTCTTTCGCTAAAGCTTCGGAGGGCATCCTGCTCCGCGCACGAAATCCACTAATCCTGCGAAGCGCCGCTGGGCGCGAAGCAGGATGGCGGTGGTCGGGGTGGCCAGATTCGAACTGACGACCCCCTGCGCCCAAGGCAGGTGCGCTACCAGACTGCGCTACACCCCGTTTTCCACCTGTATTCCAAGGCGCTTCCTTATCGCCAAGGCTTGCCCCGGACTTGATCCGGGGTCGAGCAATCCCGGATCAAGTCCGGGACGGGCTTTGGCGGGAAGCGCCCTGCTCCCGCAGGGGATAGCGAAATCGCACCTCTCGGGCAAGAGATCAGCCGCCGGTGCCGAAAATGGGGTTCAGCAGGCGGTCCCCGGGCCGGATATTGAGCCGGTAGGCGGTCCCCGCCTTAACCTCGAACACGGCATAGACCGGCATGCCCGGGGTGATGATGTCCTCCGAATAGGGAACCGTGTTGCGGGCGACATAGAGAACCACCCCCTTGTCGTCCGAGAAGATCATGTCGAGCGATACCGGTGTGTTCTTCATCCACATGGAGACGCTGCGGGTCTGCTTGAAGTCGAACAGCATGCCGCGATCCTCGGCGAGCTCGGTGCGGAACATCAGCCCCTTGGCGCGGTGCTCGGGCGTCGCCGCAAGCTCGGCGGTGAAGCCCGTCCGCATCTTGCCGCCATTGCTCTCGACGGTGAGGGGAACGGTCGGCAACTCGGACGTCTCCGCCCGGCCTATGGAGACCGCCGCAAGGACAAACAGGAAAGCCAGGGTGATGGCGCGCATCGTTCGAGTATGCCGCGCCCGTACCGATTACGCTAGTTGGTGTGACGCGGCCCGCTGTCGAGCGTGAGCCGGACCTCGGCCGCCATCTGGCCCTTGGGCCCTGAGCCGAAGCGCACATAAATCCACTGGTCGGGATGAAGCTCGGCAATGGCGGTTTTCCGCAGCGTCTCCATATGGATGAAGATGTCGGGAGACCCCTCCCCTTCGCTCACGAAGCCGAAGCCCCGCGCCCGGTTGAACCATTTGACGCGCGCCCTGACCCAGCCGCTCGACGGCGATACGTTCACATGGGTGCGGCTCGGCCTTTCGACCGGATGGATCGCGGTCGAGGTGTCGACATTGAGGACACGCAACGCCTGGTAGCCCTTCTGGCGCTCCACCGCCTCGCAGAAGACACGCGTCCCTTCGAGCGGCGCCTCGAAGCCATCGCGTTTGAGGCAGCTCAAATGAAGGAGCACGTCCGGCATGCCGTTATCGGGGATGATGAAGCCATATCCCCTGCCGACATCGAACCACTTAACGAATCCGCTGATCTGGAAGATTTTGACATTCACATCGGGAGCTTGATGCTCATGCTCCCTGTCTGCCTCGAAGGGCCCGCTAACCGCCATGACCGCATACCCGAACTAGTGGCAGCCCTCTGCCGTAACCCCTTGCTGCCGTGGGTTAGATTGATCGACTCTTTTGCAATTGTACAGAGCGGGTACCTGCAAGAGATGTGGAAAACATGCGATAGACATTGAATTCGTCGGCGAAGCACGCCTCGATCGCAGCGTCCGCGATGCGAAAAAGCCCTGAAAACAAAAGCCGATTCGCTTCAAGCCAGATGCAACACATCAACGCTGCCGAAACATGCGGCATGCAGAGACAGCCACGAGGAAATTTCGGCCGGGTCCATGTCTTTCCGCCGCAAACAGCGGAGTTTTGCGCAGATTCCCCTCAACTGATTCGTTTTCAGCGCGTGAAGCGATCGTGATCTCAAGGCCATAAACGCTCGGCGGTCGCGGCGAGAACATCGCCGAGCTCACCCTGAACCACGAGATCGGCGAGCGCATCGAGGCCGGTCGGCTCGCGGTTGATGATGACCAGCCTGGCGCGATTGCTCTTGGCCATGACGGGAAAATTCGCCGCCGGGAAAACCTGCAGCGACGAGCCGAGAGCGAGAAAGAGATCGGCGTTGAAGGTAGCGGCGCGGGCATCGGCCATCTCCTGGTCCGGCATGGCCTGCCCGAAGGATATGGTCGCCGTCTTGACGATGCCGGCGCAGGACACGCAATAAGGTGGCCGCTTTTCGCTTTCGATCGTGGCGCGCGCCCAGGCGAGCTCATAGCGCTCGCCGCAACTCAGGCACTTGGCATAGGAGCCATTGCCATGCAGCTCGATGATCGCCTCCTCCGGCACGCCCGAGACGCGGTGCAGATCGTCGATATTCTGCGTGATGACATGGCTGACCTTGCCCTCATGATAAAGCTTCGCGATCACCTTGTGGCCGCGTCCGGGCACGGCATGCGAGACCGTGTCATAGATCATGAAATAGCGGCGCCAGGCCTCGAGCCGCGTTTCCTCAGAGGCAAGATAGGCGCTGAACTCGATCGGCTTGTACCGGGTCCAGAACCCGCCCGGCGAGCGGAAATCGGGAATGCCGCACTCGGTCGAGATGCCCGCACCCGTGAAGACGACCGCGCGTTTGGCGGACTGGATCATTCGGGCAAGCTCGTCTATGTCATCATCCATCGTCAGTCCGCCCCATCAGCAAAGGAGAAGGCCTTGGTCAAATATCTCCACACCATGATCCGCGTATCCAATCTGGACCAATCGCTCGATTTCTTCATCAACAAACTCGGCTTCGTCGAGCAGCGCCGCTATAAGAACGAGAAAGGCCGCTTCACCCTGGTTTTCGTGGCGGCACCCGAAAGTCCCGATGCGCCGGTCGAGCTCACCTACAACTGGGATCCCGAGGCCTATACCGGCGGACGGAATTTCGGCCATCTCGCCATCGAGGTCGACGACGTCTATGGCTATTGCGAGAAGCTGCAGAAGAACGGCATCACCATCAACCGCCCGCCGCGCGACGGCCGCATGGCCTTCATCAAGACGCCGGACGGCATCTCGATCGAGATCCTGAACAAGGATGGCGCGCAGCCCGTCAAGGAGCCCTGGGCGTCGATGCCGAACACCGGCACCTGGTAGCGCGGGGAAAGGCAGTTGGACTTCACTGGACTCTCCAACGTTCCCCTTCTCCCGCGCGGCACGCGTGGGAGAAGGTGGCCGAAGGCCGGATGAGGGCTCTTTCGTGAAGCAAGCGCGAACTTCAAAAGCAATACGCTTTGCAGGCGAAGAGCCCTCACCCGCCCTTCGGGCACCCTCTCCCATTGCTTCGCAACGGGAGAGGGGAAGCTGGCGATAGTTCGTTCAATCCCGCATTCAGCCCATAAACAAGCCGCCATTCACCTCGATGACCTGGCCGGTGACGTAGCCCGAGGCCTCATCGCTCGCGAGATAGACGAAGGTGCCGGCGCAATCCTCGGCCGTTCCGAGGCGGCCCAAAGGGATTTGCAGGCGGGTCGCCTCGAGCTTGTCCGGCGTCGAATGCCGGTCATGGAAAGCGGTGTGGATGGTGCCCGGCGACACGGCGTTGACGCGGATGTTGCTCGGCGCCAACTCCTTCGCCATCGACTTGGTCACCGCCGAGACGAAGCCCTTGCTGCCGGCATAGATGCCCGATCCCGCCGAGCCGCCCGAGCGCGCCGCGATCGAGGAAACATTGATGATGTTGCCCGAACGCTGCTTCTGGAAGATAGGGATGACGGCGCGGCAGCAATCGACGAGCTGGCGGACATTGAGGTCGAGCACGCGCTCATAGAGCGCATCGTCGAGTTCGGCGATCTGGCGGCGCTCGACCATGCCGCCGGCATTGTTGATGAGGACGTCGATGCCGCCGAGGCGCTTCTCGGCCTCGGCGATGAGCGTCCATGGCGCCTTGCGCTCGAGGAGGTCGAGCTTGAGGGTGGCGATGCCTTGGCGCTCGAACGCCGCCGCTTCGTTCCCGCCGCCCAGATATTGCGCGAAGACCTTCGCGCCCGCTTTCGCCAGCGCGTGGCTCGCCGCTCCACCGATGCCGGTCACGCCGCCGGTGACGACGATGCGCTTGTGTACGAGATCGCCAAACAAATGAAATTCCTCTTGGAACTCACATCATCCAGACATGCAGGATCATGCCGCAGGACACGCCGATGATGGCGCCGATGAAGATGCCTATGGGCGGGGTGAGTATGAAACTGCTGAGTAGACCGCCAAAAGCCGCTCCGAGCGTCAAGCCCAGAACAAAACGATTATACACCAAGCCCTCCCGGACGGGCGCGCCTCACCACGCCGCATGATCCTAATCGTTGATCCGACTTCAGATGAATTTTGTGTCGTTTTTGGTGTTATTGGCGCGCCCTACGGGAATCGAACCCGTCTTTGCAACGTGAAAGGCTGCCGTCCTAACCGATAGACGAAGGGCGCGCGGGATGCGGCTCTATAAGGGGCTTCGCCCGGGAGCGCAAGGCGGGAAATCACCGCCTCGTTACATTTTCGGACTACCTTTCGCCGCCTGCCGTAACACCTCTTCCGCCCATTGATTCAAGCTCTTACCCGCAAGTTGCGCGGCGAGGACGGCGTCGGCATGAACCTGCGGCGCTATGCGAAACATGACCTTGCCCGAAAAGGGTTTCTCAGGCGGCTTTCCCACCTTCTTGCAGGTCTCGATATAGTCATCCACGGCGTCGCGAAAGGCGCTCTTCAGAGCCCTCACCGATGTCGCGTGAAAGCCCACGACTTCCTTGATTCCGGCCAGGTGGCCAATGAAGCACTCATCCTCGCCATCGTATGCGACGCGGGCCTGATAGCGCTTATAGGTCATCAGATTGGTCATAGATGCAGCCTATCCCCTATCCTACCCGTGCGACATCTTCGACATGGAGCGAGGGCACGCGTTCGCGACCCCAATCGTCGACCACCAGCCTGCCGGCAATGTGCAAGGGATGCTGGCGCTCGGTCAGCAGCAATTCGCCGAGATCGGTGCCGAGCGCCCGGAACGCCACCGCCTTGATGCGCGTCCCGTCGGCCGCGGCCAGAGTGAGGCGGACATGATCGCTGCCGGCACTGTCGGCATAGACGACGCGATGCGCAGGCAGCACGAAGACGGGCGCCGGATTGCCCATGCCATAGGGCCCTGCCTGCTCGACGAGCTCGATCAGGTCGAGTGTCGCGCCCGACGCGGTCAGCGCGCCATCGACATCGAGATAGCGCTCGCCGGTGAGCTTCAGCGCATAGGCCAGATGCGTCTCGAGGAAGCTTCGGAAGTCGCCGAGGCGCGCCCGCTCGATGGTGAGGCCCGCCGCCATGGCATGGCCGCCGCCCTTGATGAGGATGCCGGCATCAAGCGCCGCGCGCACCGCGTGGCCGAGATCGACACCGGCAATCGAGCGGCCGGAGCCTGAGGCCTGGCTCCCGTCCTTCTCGAAGCCCAGGACGATGCTCGGCAGGTTGAAGCGCTCCTTGAGGCGCGCCGCGGCAAGGCCCAGCACGCCCGGATGCCAGCCCTCGCCCGCGACCACGATCGCCGGACTGGACCTTGCCGTCCCCAAGGCGGCATCGGCTTCGCGCAGCGCCTGGTCGAGCACGCTCAATTCGATCGCCTGGCGCTCGCGATTGAGCCGCTCGAGCTCGGCCGCGATGATCGAGCAGCGTCCCCTCTCCTGGCTCACCAGCAATTCGAAAGCGAGATTGGCATGGCCGATGCGGCCTGCCGCATTGAGGCGCGGCCCCAGGAGGAAAGCCAGCGCATAGGCATCGGGCCTTCGTTTGAGCCGCGCCACATCGGCAAGGGCGGCGAGCCCCGGATTCTCCCGGCGCGCCATGATCTTGAGGCCTTGCGTCACATAAGCGCGGTTGAGACCGGTCAGGGGCACGACATCGCACACCGTCGCCAGCGCCACGAGCTCGAGCCACTGCAGCATATTGGGCTCCGGCCGATCGGGCCCGTACCAGCCGCGCTGCCGCAGGATGCGATTGACGACGCTCACCAGGATCATGGCGACGCCGCAGGCGCACAGATAGCCGAAGCCCGATATGTCGTCCTGGCGGTTGGGATTGATGACCGCGGTCGCATCGGGCAGCGTCAAGCCGGCCTGATGATGATCGACGATGACCACATCCATGCCGAGTGCCCGCGCTTCCGCGAGGGGATCATGCGCCAATACGCCGCAATCGAGGGTGAGCAGAAGCTCGGTGCCGCGCTCCTTCAGTGACTGGACGGCGGCCCGGCTCGGTCCATAGCCCTCGGTCAACCGATCCGGAATGTGAACCGTGTTGCTGGCGCCGACGCTGGTGAGGAAGCGGGTGACGAGTGCCGCAGACGACACGCCGTCGACATCATAGTCGCTGATCGTGCCGATGCGCTCGCCCGCCATGATCGCCTGCGCCAGGCGGTCGGCCCCCTTCTCCATATCCAGCAGCGCCGAGGGCTGCGGCATGAGCCGGCGCAAAGTGGGATTGAGATAGGTCTCGACATCGTCGAGCGCCACGGAGCGCGCCGCCAGGACACGGCCCAGCAATTCGGGAAGATCGTTCTTCTCCGCGATCGCCTGGGCATCGCGGCTCAAGAAGGATCGGGCACGCCAGGACCGTCCGGTGACGGACCGGCTGACGCCCAGGAAAGGCGATGATGTAACGGGCGCTGCCCTTCTATCCAGCAAGAGCGACATGATCCTTCATTGGACGCCGATTCGGCCGCGAATTTGAGCGGTAAGAAGCGCCGTCAAAAAAGTTTTGCGCTTCCTTACGGCATGGCGCTTCGCGGTCGCAAGCGTCGGGAACAATTGCCGCCGATACCCATTGAAAATCAAGGAGAAAGGAGCGCGTTTCCCGGCGAAGCGGATGCGCTTCGCCGATAAGGAACCGCGCCAAATCGATCTGGAGCAAATCCTTGTCGCCAAAGTCTTCAACTTTGCCGGGGTTTGCCCTGAAGGAGCACGATCATGGCAGTAGCGAAACGCAAGGCGACGCCTAAACGGGCAAAACCCCGCGCGCGCGGCGGTGGCCAGTTCTTCCATATCGAGGTCAGACCCAGGCGTGCGTTCAAGAGCTTCCGCACCCAGGATGTCGGCCGCAAGGGCGGCATCGAGCGCGTCGCCGGCCGGCGCGGCAGGGGCTCTTGGGACACGCAGAAATGGCTCATCGGCAAGGAGCACGCGACAGCCTAGAATTTTGACGCGCCCGCTAACTAAGTTCCCTCAAAATCAAATTGATATGTGAAACACGTGAGAACCGCCGAAAAGCGGCAATTGCGTTTTGGGCACGCTTTTGGGCACAGGTCGAACGCATGAATCACGGCCGCCGAATTTAACGCCGTCTCGCCCTGTCACATGGATGAAAGCCTACCAACTTGGCCGCCCTGCTCCGCTATGCCAGATTGTGGGTCTATGGCGACGACAGGCAAGAAAGACGGCGGCCGCGAAGCCGAGCTAGAGGCGGCTATTGAGGCAGTCCGCGTCGAGACTTGGAAGACGGGGCAAACGCTTCCAAAGCTACGTCATGCGATTGCGCTCATCCTGCAAGAATTGAAACGCGAATGAAGAAGGATGCCGAAATGTGGAAACGCCGCCTCTTGGCCTTGATGGTTCTAGTATGCGGTGCGGCTGGTGCTGACGCTGCCAAGAAGACGGAGAACCCTACCCAACCCTCAGAAACGTGGTGCTCAGACGGTTTCGACAAGCCAACCGAGCTCCTTATAACCGCCGGTCCAAACTTTGTTTTGAAAACTGACGGCAGCGCGGACGAAACCTTGGATATAGAAAAGGATACAATTTACCCCGCCACCTTACGCAACCTTTCCAAGAAAAAAGGTTCGCCACCGAAAGAATACCAAGTTTGGATCGTTCGCGATCGCCTGTTCTGGCCATGCGACGGCTGACGGGCAATGCCAATTTTCAAAGACACAATCATGATAAAGGACCGTCCGCATGATCGCGCCGTCGAAGTCACCGTGATTATCCGGAGGGTATGAGCGTTTTGAACGTGCAGGAATTGGCGGAAAAGGCTTGGCGTTCGGTGAATAAGGAAATCACTATCGGCAAAGTGACGGTGAAGGTACGGGCGTTCAGGCGCTAGAGCGAGGCACTATATGGAATGGAACCGCCCGATTCACGAGAAGCGACTCCCCAAGAACGGGCGTTTACCGACGCTGCCACGTCACGTCTTTCCAAATACCTTGTGGGATTTCTCAAGCTTGGAATCCAAAATGGGATAGAACATGTTTTGCCAGCGGGATCGGGGACGCTAGTAAAGTTTCGCAAGCACCATGGAATATTGACTGCGGCGCATGTCCTGTCGGCACTACCAAAGCATGGCGACGTTGGAATCGTTCGATTTTTTTCTCGCGGGTTGGAACGAACGAAACTCCGGATGGAAGATACTTATACCAAGTCGGCCGGCGGCCAAGACGGAGTGGACGGTCCGGATTTGGGCTTCCTTGGTCTATCCCCTGACGTAGTCGGTTCGTTGAAAGCGGCCAGCGACTTTTTTGACTTTGACAAATATTCTGACCAAATACTTAGTCATCAGGGTCCGAAGCCGGGCTTTGACGCGGTGCTTGGCATGATTGCCGAAAAATCAAGAGTAGAATTCTCCGGCATGACCGCTAAATCCTTTTTTTCGGGCGAGCATTGAAGTTGGAACGCCTACGCCCGCCGAAACGAGAGAAGGTTATGACTACGTGACTATGCGCCCGTATATGAAGTTTCGTTCCGAACCCCAGCCAAACTCCTATCAGGGCACTAGTGGTGGCGGTTGGTGGAAAGTGTTTTCAAAGACTGACGAAAACGGAGACATGTCGGTAGAGCGAATGATGCTCTTTGGCGTTGCGTTCTACGAGCATGACCATGACGGATACCTGACGTTGAAATGTCATGGACCGAAAGGACTCATCCGTCAATTTTTGCCGACGATTGATGTTTGACGGCTTGCTGCCAAGCGCGAACGACGCGACGAAATAAGCACAAGCCTGACGCCGGTTCGTCCGCCGTTGCAAAAATCAAGCAAACGCCTTGATTGCCCACAATTGAGCCGTGATGGGCATTCCCGCCCGCCCCATTTGGGGGATCTCCAAGGGCAAAACGCCCCATTGCGCAATTGCGCGAAGCCTAGCGGCATTTACACAATAGAAAGAAATAGAAGCGCATCCTTCGGGATCATTAGGACGGCACCAAAACTTGAGGGATGCCGTCGCCTGGGGACCGCTGCCAGTGCGATGCGCGGAAGGTCGGGGATATTCGGGATTCCCCGGCCTTTCGTTTCATGTGGCGGCTAGGGCTTCAAATCGCGACTTCGGCGCGCACGCGATAATCACGAAAAAAATTGTTCGCCTTGAACGGGAAAAATCAAGCGTACCATCCTGTTTCATCAACGCAACATTTATTAACCTAGACCGGCCAGCATTGGGCCGTGGCAGCCGTTTGGCCTGCCCCTTACTTTGGCACCTTCCAGAGGCAAAACGCCACGAGCGGTCGATTGTGGTAACCCAAGGGCAATTTACAAAATGGAAAGAAATAGGGGCGCAACCTTCAAACCATCGCCTCTTTCCACTTCCAGGCGATACGCGGAAGGCCGAAGGAAGCCGAACCCTTCGGCCTTCCGACCCATCTGACGGGCGACCGCTTCAAGGCCAAGGACCGCCCCAACGTGCCCGAGCGCCGCAAGCCGACGCAGGCGATGCGCCGGGCGCGAACCCGCAACATCCGCAGGGCGCAGACCGCAAGACGGAAGAGCAGCAGCCGATGATCCGCAAGCTCAAGTCAGGCCAGTATCGCCTCTATTCGCGCAAGAAGGACCCGAAGACCGGCCGGCGGCGCAATCTCGGCACGTTCAAGAGCCGGGCCGCGGCCGAGAAACACGAGCGCGCGGTGCAATATTTCAAGCATCACTAGGTAAAGCCATCGCGCCTTGGCGAGTCTTTACGGCCCGTGCCTTTCTGCGCTTCAATGCAATCCTGACGGATGGCGCCAATCACGGGGGCATAGATGCGCAGAGATCATGGGGTGCCGCGCGGCACGGTTCACCGGCTGACGATCGACAGCCAGGTCCTCAAAGGCAACCTGCTCGGCGATCCGACGGAACGGGTGATCGATGTCTATGTGCCGGCCGGCGCGAGCGGCGGCGGACTGCCGCTCCTGGTCGATCTCGTCGGCTTCACCGCCGGCGGTCCGGCGCACAGCAACTGGAAGAATTTCGGTGAGAATGTGCCGGAGCGTCTCGACCGCCTGATCGGAAGCGGCGCCATGCCGCCCGTGGTCGTCGCGCTGCCGGATTGCTTCACGAAGCTCGGCGGCAATCAATATATCAACTCCGCCGGGATGGGCCGGTGGGACGATTTCCTGCTTCAGGAAGCCGTGCCGTTCGTCGAAGCGAAGTTCGGTTGCGGCGGCACGGGACGGCGCGCCTGCTTCGGCAAGAGCTCGGGTGGCTATGGCGCGATGGTCCACGCGATGCTGCATCCTGATTTCTGGGCGGCGGCCGCCTCGCATTCGGGCGACGTCGGCTTCGAGCTCCTGTTCTTCCCGGATTTTCCCAAGGTCCTGCGCGAGTTGGCGACGACGGGCAACTCCGTCCGGGCCTGGCTCGAAAAGTTCTTCGCCGCACCCAAGGTGAAGGATCCCGATGTCCACATCCTGATGTTCCTGGCGATGGCTGCGACCTATGATCCTGACCCTTCCGCCTATATGGGCGTGCGCCTTCCCATGACGATCGACACTTGCGAGACCATCCCGGAGCGCTGGGCGAATTTCATGAAATGGGACCCGCTCACTCTCGTCGAGAAGCATGGTCTGGGATTGAAGAAGCTCAAGGCGCTCTATATCGACTGCGGCGACATCGATCAGTACAACCTCGTCTATGGCTCGCGGCGAATGCACAAGCGGCTGACCGAGATGCAGGTGCCGCATGTGTATGAGGAGTTTGCCGACGATCACACGGCGGTCGACTACCGGATGGATATAAGCCTGCCCATCCTCGCCAAGGCGCTTGCGGCGCCCGCTGTCTCCTAATGCGGCCCTTCATGGTGACTTTCTCTTGACTTCGTGGGCCAAAGCGAGGGATTGGGAAATGCCAGGATCGGAGCATCTGCACGCGACCGTACAACTCATCAGCAGACGGACGGATTCCCACCCGCAATTCCCTGATATGGAGATCGCACGGGCACGAATTCCCTGCTCTTTTTTCCTATTCCGAAGCTAACCTATTGATATGGCTCGATCAGCCTCCCGGATTCTTCAAAATTCCCTGATAATCCCTGATATTCCCTGATACCGGTTCGCGGCGCGCAGCTCCGGCGCGGCCTTTCACCGGTGAAAATTCGACCGAAAACCTGTTCTGTCAGAGCCCTGGGTCAGGGGAACAGCGCCACCTGCTCCAACCCTTGCGCCTCCGGCAGGCCGAACATCAGATTGAAGTTCTGGATGGCCTGTCCCGCCGAGCCTTTCACCAGGTTGTCGAGCGTCGAGATCAGGATGACGCGGCCCGGAACACGGTCGGCATAGACGCCGAGCATCACATTGTTGGAGCCGCGCACATATTGCGTCGAGGGCATGACGCCCTTGGGCGCCATGAACACAAAGGGCTCGTCCTTGTAATGCGTCTCGAGTGCCGTGACACAATCGGCGGCCGTGGCCTTGCCCTGGAGCCTCGCATAGGTCGTGCACAACTCGCCGCGGCTCATCGGGATGAGATGCGGGGTGAAGTTGACCAGCACCGATTGTCCCGCGGCGCGGCTCACTTCCTGCTCGATCTCGGGCGCATGGCGATGGCTCGCGACGCCATAGGGCGAGAGCCCCTCGCCCGCTTCGCAAAACAGCACATTCTGCTTGAGCGAGCGGCCGGCGCCCGAGACGCCGGACTTCGCGTCGATGATGAGGTCCGCCGCATCGATGAGCCCCGCCTTGACCAGGGGCAGGACCATCAGGAGCGCGGCCGTCGGGTAGCAGCCCGGACAGGCGACGAGGCGTGCCTTCTTGATGTCCTCGCGAAAATGCTCGGTCAAGCCGTAGACGGCGTCCTTCTGCAGGTCGAGCGCCTGATGCGGGCCGCCATACCATTTCTCATAGACGGCGGCATCGCGCAGGCGGAAATCGGCCGACATGTCGATGACCTTGAGATGTTTCGGCAGCTCGCGGATGACGGCCTGGCTCGTCGCATGCGGCAGGCCGCAGAACACCGCCTCCACCTTGGACCAGTCGGCCTCCTCGTTCTTGATGAGGGTCGGGAGCTTCAGATGGGCGAGATGCGGGAATACTTCCGCCATGGCCTTGCCGGCATGCGAATTGGCGGTGAGCACGGCGATCTCGACACCCGGGTGACAGGCGGCCAATCGGACCAGATCGGAGCCGGTATAGCCCGAGGCACCGATGACGCCGATCTTGATCTTGGCCATGACTTTTGTCTCCTTCGAACAGGGGCGCTGATTTAAGCAACGCGTACAGTTTGTAAAGACCAATGGCGCGGAAGCTTCATCGGATTATGACGATCTTCGATTAACTCTTTGAAACAGCGCCGATTTTCGAAAACCACTCATTTCACACCATCCGTCTTCATCGGCATGGGTTGGAACATAAGAGTGCCGATGCCGGTTTCGTTCACAAGCGAGGAGCCCATGCTCGATCTCGATCATGCACGCCGGCATATGGTCGATTCCCAGATCGCCCGGCGGGGCGTGCGCGACTCCCGCGTGCTCGACGCGATGCGGACTGTGCCGCGCGAGATTTTTGTCGACGTGGGCTTCGAGGAATTCGCCTACGAGGATGCGCCTCTCCCCATCGCCCAAGGACAGACCATCTCCCAGCCTTACATCGTCGCGCGGATGACCGAGGCGGCGGAAATCGATGCTTCCGACCGGGTGCTCGAGGTCGGCACGGGCTCGGGCTATGCGGCCGCGGTGCTCAGCCTCCTCGCCAAGGAGGTGTACAGCATCGAACGCCACGCCCGGCTTGCCGAAATGGCGGGACGGCGATTGGCGGCAGGCGGCTACCGCAATGTCGAGATCAGTGTCGGCGATGGCACGAAAGGCTGGCCGGAAGCCGCCCCTTTCGACGCCATCCTGGTGACGGCCGGAGGCCCCGCCATTCCCGCAGCGCTGAAGCAGCAGCTCGCCATGGGCGGGCGGCTGATCATCCCGGTCGGCACGGAACTGGCGTCTCAGCGCCTCATACGGCTCACGCGTGTGGGTGAAGCGGAATTCGAGCAGGAAGACCTCGGCGGCGTCATGTTCGTTCCCCTGATCGGCGAACATGGTTGGCAGCTGGAGAGCCGGGAAACGGAGATTGCCGCTGGCAACCGATCCCTGCCCCGTATGATCACCGCCGCCGCCATCCCGCTTCCCGATTTCGACGAGCCCCGCTTCGCTGAGATCTTCGAGCGCTTCGGCGATCATCGCGTGGTGCTTCTCGGCGAAGCGAGCCACGGGACCTCGGAATTCTATCAAGCTAGGGCGGCGATCTCGCGCCGGCTGATCGAGAAACATGGCTTCACGATCGTGGCCGTGGAAGCGGATTGGCCGGATGCCGCGACGATCGATCGGCATGTCAGGCTGAGGCCTGCGGCCGGCGAGGAAAAGACGCCATTTCAGCGCTTTCCCACCTGGATGTGGCGCAACACCGACATGCAGGCATTCTTCCGCTGGCTGGGCAGTCGAAACGAGAAGATCGCCCGTCTGGATGACCGCGCAGGGTTCTATGGGCTGGATCTCTATAATATGAGCGGCTCGATCGGCGCGGTGCTGCGCTATCTCGACGAGACCGATCCAGCGGCGGCCGCGGTGGCGCGCGAGCGCTATGGCTGCCTGACGCCTTGGCAGAGCGAGCCCTCAACCTATGGCCGCGCCGTGCTCACCGAGCAATACCGCAAGTGCGAGGAGGCCGTCGTCGCACAATGCCGCGACCTGCTCACGCGGCAGCTTGATTACGCCGCCCAGGACCCAGACAGCTTTCTCGACGCGGCCCAGAATGCGCGCCTCATCGCGGCCGCCGAGAGGTACTACCGCGTCATGTATTACGGTGGAGCCGAGAGTTGGAATCTGCGCGACCGCCACATGTTCGAGACGCTGGCGAATATCCTCGAGGCGAAGGGCCCCGATGCCAAGGCGATCGTCTGGGCGCACAACTCGCATATCGGGGATGCGCGCTGGACCGAAATGGGTGAAGTGCGCGACGAGATCAATATAGGCCAGCTGTGTCGCGAACGCTTTGGCCAAGACGCTGCTCTCATCGGCTTCGGTACACATTCGGGAACCGTGGCCTGCGCCAGCCACTGGGATGGGCCCATGGAAGTGAAGCGCGTGCAGCCGTCACAGCCGGGCAGCTATGAGAATCTTTGCCATGAAGCTGAGCCGCGGCGCTTCTTTCTCGCCTTGGATCAGGATGGCGAACTCCAGCGGAGCCTGGCGGAGCCGCGCTTCGAGCGCTTCATCGGCGTGATCTACCGGCCGGAAACCGAATTTTCCAGCCACTATGCCGAGGCGTCGCTGTCGCGACAGTTCGATGCCTATGTCTGGTTCGACGAAACACATGCCGTCACACCCGTGCCGACAGCTAAGGAAACGGCACGCGTGCCCGACACCTATCCCTTTGGACTTTAGCCCGTTTTGCGTGTGCGCTCATCTATGCGAGCATCCTTAGACTAATTTCCTATGCGCTCCAGGCCAGTTTCGATTGCAATCTGCGAGCATGGCTCTTTAATAGGAATGTGGTGTCGATACAGAACAGTCGGAACACGTAAAAAGGGAGGACTCCATGAAAAAGCTTCTTGCCGCGCTTGCGGCCACGACCCTATTTCTCTTCGCCGGCCATGCCGGCGCGCAAAACTACCCCGAACGCACGATCACCATGGTGGTTCCGTTCGCGGCCGGCGGGCCGACCGACACGGTGACCCGCCTTGTCGCCGATGTCATGTCGAAGGACCTCGGCCAGCAGATCATCGTCGAGAATGTCGGCGGCGCCGGTGGCACGCTCGGCGCCGGCCGCGTCGCCAAGGCCGATCCCGACGGCTATACGCTCCTCCTCCACCATATCGGCATGGCGACGAGCGCCACGCTCTATCGCAAGCTCGCTTATGACACTCTCAACGGCTTCGAATATGTCGGCCTCGTGACCGAGGTGCCGATGACTATCGTGGCGCGCAAGGATTTCGAGCCGACCGATCTCAAGAGCCTCATCGACTATGTCAAGGCCAACAAGGACAAGGTGACCTATGCGAATGCCGGCATCGGTGCCGCCTCGCATCTCTGCGGCATGATGTTCATGAGCGCCATCCAGACACCGCTTGTGACCGTGCCTTACAAGGGCACGGGACCGGCCATGACCGACCTCCTCGGCGGCCAAGTCGATTTCATGTGCGACCAGACCACCAACACCACCAAGCAGATCAAGGGCGGCACCATCAAGGGCTATGCCGTCACCACGGCGAAACGCCTCGACGCGCTGCCTGATCTGCCGACCGCCGAGGAGGCAGGCCTGCCCGGCTTCCAGGTCGGCGTGTGGCATGGCATCTATGCGCCCAAGGGCACGCCGCCCGAGATCATCGAGCGCCTGTCGAAGTCGCTGCAGGTGGCGCTCAAGGATCCCAACGTGGTCGCCCGCTTCGCCGAGCTTGGCACGGTGCCCTCGCCCGAGGCAGACGCCACGCCGGCCGCCCTCAAGGCCAAGCTCGAAGGCGAGATCGCGCGCTGGAAGCCGGTGATCGACGCCGCCGGCCAATACGCGGACTGACAGCTCTTGATTGCAGAGACCGCTCCGTTCGGATCCATCTTGATCCGGGCGGGGCGGAACCTCGTCAGTGCGGTGGATAGATTCGCTTCGCCAGCTCGAAGGAACATGCAGGATGAAATCGCTCACCATCGACACCGTCAACGGCCTGTGCGGTCTTCTCTTCATCGCCCTTGGCCTGCTCTTCGCCTATGAATCCTGGGTGCTCGACATGGGCACCGCGCTGCGCATGGGCCCCGGCTACTTTCCCTTTTTCCTGGCGCTCCTGCTCCTCGTGCTGGGGATAGTCATCCTCATCCAGGCAACACGCGTCAAAGGCGAGCCTGTTGGCCCCATTGCCTGGCGCGGCATGCTGCTGATCCTGCCGGCTCCCGTGCTCTTCGGGTTGACGGTGCGCGGCCTCGGCTTCATTCCGGCGGTCTTCCTCACCGCTCTCTTCGCCTCCTTCGCCAGCTTGCGCATGAAGCCGCTCATGGCGCTCGTCCTCGCGGCCGCGGTGACGGCCTTCTCCTATGTGGTGTTCAGCCTGGGCCTGGGCCTGCCGTTCAGAAGCTTCGGCCCCTGGCTTTCCTTCTGAGGAGGACCCCATGGAACTCTTCGACAATCTCGTCCTCGGCTTCGCCACCGCATCGACGCTGTGGAACCTTCTTTTCTGCCTGATCGGCGTTCTGCTCGGCACGCTGATCGGCGTCCTTCCCGGCATCGGCGCCACCGCGACCATCGCCATGCTGCTGCCGATCACCTTCCAGATCGGCGATCCCGTCTCCTCGCTCATCATGCTCGCCGGCATCTATTACGGCGCGCAATATGGCGGCTCGACCACCGCCATCCTGATCAACATGCCGGGCGAGTCCTCTTCCGCCGTGACGGCCATCGACGGCTACCAGATGGCGCGCAACGGGCGTGCCGGATCGGCGCTCGCCACAGCCGCCATCGGATCCTTTTTTGCCGGAACCGTCTCGACGGTGCTCATCGCGCTCTTCGCGCCGCCCTTGACCGCGGCCGCGCTCAAATTCGGATCGGCCGAATATTTCTCCCTGATGGTCGTCGGCCTCGTGTCATCCGTGGCCCTGGCCCACGGCTCCGTCGTCAAGGCGCTCGCCATGGTGGTGCTCGGCCTCCTGCTCGGCCTCGTCGGCACCGACGTGATATCCGGTTCGCCGCGTTTCAACTTCGGCATCAGTGAATATGCCGACGGACTGAACTTCGTGGCCGTCGCCGTCGCCGTGTTCGGCATCTCCGAGATCCTGCGCAATCTCGAGAACGAGCATGAGCGTTCCGTGCTGATCAGGAATGTCAGCGGACTCCTGCCGACGCGCGAGGATTTCCGCCGCATGGCGGCGCCGATCCTCAGGGGCACGGCCCTGGGTTCGGCGCTCGGCATCCTGCCGGGCAACGGCGCGGTTCTCGCCTCCTTCGCCTCCTATACGATCGAAAAGCGGGCTTCGAAGAACCCCCAGGAGTTCGGCAAGGGCGCCATCGAAGGTGTCGCCGGGCCTGAATCCGCCAACAATGCCGGCGCCCAGACCTCCTTCATCCCGATGCTGACGCTTGGCATCCCCGCCAATCCGGTGATGGCCTTGATGATCGGCGCCATGATCATCCAGGGCATCGTGCCCGGTCCCAATGTCGCGACCGAGAAGCCGGACCTCTTCTGGGGCATCATCGCCTCCATGTGGATCGGCAACCTCATGCTGATCATCCTCAACTTGCCGCTCATCGGCCTGTGGGTGAAGCTACTGACGGTGCCTTACTATGTGCTTTTCCCGATCATCATGGCCTTCTGCTCGATTGGCGTTTACAGCGTGAACTCTAACGCCTTCGACCTCTATTCCGTCGCCTTCTTCGGGCTTCTGGGCTATGCGCTGGTGAAATTGCGTTGCGAGCCCGCGCCCCTGCTTCTCGGCTTTGTGCTGGGCCCGCCTCTGGAGGAGAACTTGCGGCGCGCCATGATCTTCTCGCGTGGCGATCCCACGACCTTCGTCACCCGGCCGATCAGCGCCTTCCTGCTCCTGATCGCGCTCGCGGTGCTGATCATCGTGTTCCTGCCCTCGGTGAAGAAGAAGCGCGAAGAGGTGTTCGCCGAGGAGAACACGTAACTACGATTTAAGGGCTTCGCGCTGCTTCAGCGCTTCGGTGAGCGCGTCGCGGAACAGCGCGATCGGCCGGGCCAGGCGGCCCGCCGGTGGGCGATGGACCAGCCAGGACTGGACCTCGGGGGTGAAGCCCTTGGACTCGATGACCATCACTTTCTTGCGCCAGCGCCCGCCCGAGAGTGCCGCTTCCGTTATCAAACCGATGCCATGGCCGCGCGCGATCAGCGACATGCGCAGATCGGCGCTAAGCGCTTCGACGCCCACCATGAAAGGAAGGCCCGCCGCCTCGAACCGGTTGCGCATGTAGTTACGGAAGCCGCAGCCGCTCTCATTCATGACCCATGGATATCGGCTGAGATCCTCGAGGCTGGCACGTTTGGGCACGCCGAGAGAGGATGCTGCGACGAGCAGCACCGAGTGCTTGACCAGACGCTCGCCCACGAGATCCTCGGACGGCGTTGTGCCCTCGGCGAGGCAAAGGGCGGCGGCATCGACCTCGCTCTTCGCCACCTGCTCCATGAGCCTGGGCGACCAGCCGGCCGTGATGCGGAGCGCGAGTTTCGGGAATTCGCGACGCAGCCGGTCGAGCGGCAGAGCGAGCGCCGCATCCGAGAGATAGGGCATGATGCCCAGCCGGAATTCACCCTTGACCTCGCCATCGGGCGCGACGCCGGCCTTCAGGTCATCGAAGGAGCGCAACAGGCGCCGGCCATAGTCATAGGCTTCGCGCCCCGAAGCCGTCGGCTTGAACGGCTTCGATTGCCGGTCGAGCAGCGGCGTGCCGAGCCGCTCCTCGAGATTCTGGATGCGGCGCGTGACGCCGGGCTGGGTGAGATTGAGACGGGCCGAGGCGCCGACGACGGAGCCGGTCTCGACGACGGCGATGAAGGCTTCGAGATCGTGGATATTCATGAGTGATCCGCATAATCATTATCAGTTCATTTCATTTGTAGCATATTCCGCTTCTCGAATAAAGTTAGGCATGAATATGCACAATCATTAGGTTGAAATCCATGCCGCTCGACAGCCAGGCCTGCGTCCTGCCGCAAGACCAGTCCGACCGGATCACCCTTTCGCTGATCCTCCTCTTCGCCTTCGCCACCGGCGTCATCGTCACCAACCTGTTCGCGCCGCAGACGCTGATCGGTCTCATCGGCCCATCGCTCGGACTCTCGGAAAGCGGCGCCGGGCTCACCGTCATGGCCCCGCTCATCGGTTACTCGGCGGGCCTGTTCTTCGTGGTGCCGCTGGCCGATCTCGTGGAAAACCGCAGGCTCGTGCTCCTCATGCTGGGTGCCGCCGTGCTCGCGGCAGCGGCCAGCGCGCTGGCACCCGGCATCCTGACCTTGCTGGCGGCATTCTTCGTGCTCGGCATGGCCTCGTCCGTCATCCAGGTCCTCGTGCCCATAGCGGCATCGCTTGCAGCACCCGACCGTCGCGGCGCCGTGATCGGCGATGTCATGAGCGGACTGATGATCGGCATCCTGCTGTCGCGGCCGCTGGCGAGCCTGCTTGCGGCGCAATGGGGCTGGCGCGCCTTCTATGGATCAAGCGCCGTCGCGATGATGGCGCTCGGCATCGTCCTCGCTTTTCGCCTCCCGCCGCGCGCTCCCCGATCCGCCACGCCCTATCCGGCGCTCATTGCCTCGCTTTGGACGCTGTTTCGCGGCGAAAGGGCGCTGCGCCAGCGCTCATTGACGGCGGGCCTGGTCATGGCCGCCTTCAGCCTGTTCTGGTCGGCCGTGGCGCTCGAACTGTCGCGACCGCCCTTCAGTCTCGGGCAATATGGCATCGCCGTTTTTGCGCTCCTCGGCGCCGGCGGGGCCTGCGCCACCTCCTTGTTCGGACGGCTGGGCGATCGCGGCTGGACGCGGCCCGCGACCATGGCCTCCCATGGCCTCCTCATCGTCGCCATGAGCCTCGCGGCCTGGGCCGGATGGGCGGGAAACGGTGCCATTCTCGTCCCTCTCGCGGCCCTGGCTACCAGCGCCTTCCTGCTCGACTTCGCCGTCACCGGCGACCAGACGCTCGGCCGTCGGGCCGTCAACCTGCTCAATCCCGAATCCCGCGGCCGCCTCAACGGCATTTTCGTCGGCCTCTTCTTCGTCGGCGGAGCCATCGGGTCCGCGATCTCGGGACTGCTCTTCGCGGAGGGCGGCTGGCCGGCCATATGTTTTGCCGCCGCTCTCTTCGGTTTGGTGGCGCTCATCGCGCAGGCTCTCGCACGGCAATGAGTTGCCTGCCGCCGGTTCTTGCGTCATGATCGCCGGCTTTCGAGGAACGGCACATCATGAGCGCCATCGTATCGATGTTCGACCAGATCCTGGTCAGAGTGAACTGCAAAGTCTGCGGGCCGACCGAGCTCAAGGTCGGGCAGCTGATCGGCAAGAGCGCTTTTGCCTGCGGCAGTTGCGGGGAGGACATTCGGCTCGACCAAGAGCCGCTGAAGTCGCATCTCGCGATGCTGGTCGACAACGCCGGCCGCATCGATGCCAAGCGCAAGCGCAGCGGCTATGTCGTCAAGCGTGCCGACAGACCAGAGGCGCTCACCCGAGGAAATCACCGCGGCGGGGCGTGAAGCTGTCGATCAGCCGCCCGGCGGCGAGCGCCTTCACACCGTGAACGAGATTTGACGGCACGATATAGCCGCCCCCGGCGGAGATCGTCTCGGTGCGGCCGTCGATGGTGACCTCGAAGACGCCTTCGGCAATGTAGCTCGCCTGCACATGCGGATGCGAATGCATGGCGCCGACACCGCCCTTCTCGAAGGCGAACTCCACCATCATCAGTTCGGGCGTGTGCAGGATCACCCGGCGGCGATTGCCGTCGGGCGTCGCGGTCCATGCGCCATCCGCGGACTGGGCAAACAATTTCGTCTCGGTCATGACCATCTCCTATCTCGCAAGCCAGCCGCCATCGACCGGGAGCGTGGCGCCATGCACATAGCGCGACGCCGGCGCCAAGAGAAACACCGCGGCATCGCCGATATCCGCCGGATCGCCCCAGCGGCCGGCGGGAATGCGGTTCAATATCTGGGTTCGGCGCTCGGGATCGGCGCGCAAAGCGGCCGTGTTGTTGGTCTCGATATAGCCGGGCGCAATGGCATTGACATTGATGTTCCTCGCCGCCCATTCGCAGGCGAGAAGCCGGGTCAGGCCGACCACGCCATGCTTCGATGCGGTGTACGAGGCGACACGGATGCCGCCCTGGAAGGACAGCACCGAGGCGATATTGACGATGCGGCCTTGCCGTTCCTCCGCCAGCAAACGGCGGGCGAAAGCCTGGGAGAGGAAGAACAGGCTCTTGAGATTGATGTCCATCACCTCGTCCCAATCCTGCTCCGAGAAATCCACCGCGTCCTGGCGGCGGATGATGCCGGCATTGTTGACAAGGCCGTCGAGCGGGCCGGAGGCCGCCCATGCCCGATCCAGCATCGCCTGGGCGGCGCGATGATCGGCGAGATCACATGCGTAAGACTGGAAGCCGGCGCCCAGAGCGGCCATCGCGGCTTCCGTCTCGGCCATGGACGAGCGCCCGACGCCGATGACGGCGCCGCCCGCTCTGCCGATTGCAAGCGCGATGCCCTGCCCGATGCCGGTATTGGCGCCGGTGACCAGGATGCGCTTGCCGGTCAGGTCGAAGGCGGTTGCGCTCATCTGAGCGCGTCCATCGCGACGGGATCCATGTCGGTATAATCGGCATTGTCGCCGGCCATGGCCCAGATGAAGGCATAGCTGGACGTGCCGGCGCCCGAATGGATGGACCAGGGCGGCGACAGGACCGCCTCCTCATTGGCGACCACGATATGACGCGTCTCGTCGGGCTCGCCCAGCAAATGCAGGATGCGGGCATTCTCCGGCAGATCGAAATAGAGATAGACCTCCATCCGCCGGTCATGCACATGCGCCGGCATGGTGTTCCAGACCGAGCCCTTGGCGAGCTCGGTCATGCCGACCACCAATTGGCAAGTCCTGGCGCTCTCGTCATGGATGAACTGGAAGATGGAGCGCTCATTGGATGTCGCCCGGCTGCCGAGATCGAGCCGCTTGGCATCGCCGATGCGGATCAGCCGCGCCGGATACGCCTGATGCGCCGGCGCGCTCAGCAGGTAGAATTTCGCCGGCTTGTCGCTTGCTTCCGAAGCGAAGGAGACCGACTTCGTCCCCATGCCGAGATAGAGCATGTCGCGATTGCCAAGCGCGTGCGTTTCGCCATCGGCGACGATCGTGCCGGCACCGCCGATATTGACCGCGATCATTTCCCGGCGAGCGAGGAACTCCTTGGTGCCGGTCGGCTTGATGGCGGCAAGCGACAGGGGCGCTGAGAGCGGCATGACGCCGCCAATGATCATGCGGTCGTAGTGAGTGTAGGTGAGATGGATGCGGCCGGGCTCGAACAAGCTGCCGATATGGAAATGCTCCCGCAATTCATCCGTTCCCATGCGTGCGGCGGCTCCGGCATCGATCGCGTGGCGTGTCGAATATTTCACTTCGTCCTGCATGCTCGAGTCTTCTCTTTCTGTTTCAAGTCTTGGGCGTCAGCGCCTGCCGGCGCTCCACCAGGTAGTCTGCCTGCTGGCCGATCATGCGCTTGCGATAGCGGTCCTGGGCCGCCGACAAATGGGCGCGCATGGCTTCGCGCGCCGCTTCGGCATCGCCTGCCGAAATCGCGTTCAGGATAAGCAAATGCTCGCGCTGCAGGCCGGTCAGATAGTCGAAGGTCAGGACCTCGGGCGAATACCAGGGCGATGTTACGTCGCAAGGAATGGTCCGGTCGCCCAAGGCTTCGAGTATTTCGACATAAAAGGGATTGTTCGTCGCCGAGGCGATCTCGAGATGGAAGGCGAAGTCCGCCTTGCCGGTCGGCTGGCCGAGATTGAGCATGCGCTCGAATTCGAAGAAGGCCTCCTGGATGCGCGCCTCCTGACCGGCATTGCGCCTCACCGCAGCGAGGCCGGCGCTTTCGATCTCGATCCCCATGCGCACCTCCAGCACATTGATGGCCTGACTCACCTTCTTGTTCTCGCGCTTCAGGGCGCTGAAGGCATGCGCCGGATGATCGAGCACGAACACGCCTGCTCCCTGGCGCGATTCGACCAGCCCGTCGGCGGCGAGGCTGGTGATCGCCTCGCGGATCACGGTGCGCGAGACGCCGTAGGTCTCGGTCATCTGGCCCTCGGTCGGCAATTTCTGGCCCGGCGCGAAGGCGCCGTTCAGGATCTGCTCGCGCAGACCTGAGATGATGCGCTCCGAGAGCTTGGGTTTGCGCTCGTTGCGGGACTCGGATTGGGTGTCGGATGTCATGTCGGACCTATCGAAAGACGCTCGGCAACCAGAGCGAGATCGCCGGGACGTAGGTGACGAGAGCCAGGACGACGAGACCCGCGCCATAGAACGGCCAGATCGAGCGCATCGCTTCCCAGACCGAGATCTTACCGACGGCGCAAGCGACGAACTGCACCGCACCGACCGGCGGCGTGTTCAGGCCGATGCCGTAGTTCAGGATCATGATCACCCCGAAATGCACCGGATCGACGCCGAAATGCTGGGCGACGGGCAGGAAGATCGGCGTCGTGATGATGATGGTCGGTCCCATGTCCATGAAGGTGCCGAGGAACAGCATCAGGATGTTGAGGAGCATCAGGATCATCAGCGGATTGTCGGAGATCGTGCCGAGCCCCGCGGCGAGCGCCGCCGGCACCTTCAGGAATGCCATCAGCCAGGAGAAGGATGCCGCGGTCCCGATGATCAAGAGGATCATGGCGGTGGTGCGCACCGCGCCCAGCGTGGCGTGGACGAAGTTCGGCCAGTCCATCTGGCGATAGACGAAAATCGTCACCAGCAGCGCATAGATGACGGCGATGCAGGAGCTTTCGGTGGCGGTGAAGACGCCGGAGCGCACACCGCCGAAGATGATGGCGATGAGCAGCAGGCCGGGTACGGCCACGATGGCGAGGTGCCCGACTGCCCGCAAGCCCGGAAAGGGTTCGGTCGGATAGTCGCGGCGGCGCGCCACCACATAGGCCGTGACCATCAGCGCCAAGGCCAGCAGCAGCCCGGGCAGGATTCCGGCGGTGAACAGATCGGCGATCGAGATTTTTCCGCCGGCCGAGATCGAATAGATGATCATGTTGTGCGAGGGCGGCAGAAGCAACGCGATCAGCGCCGCCATCGAGGTGACATTGACGGCGTAGTCGGCGCCATAGCCGCGCGCCTTCATTTGCGGGATCATCAGCCCGCCGACCGCCGCCGCTTCGGCGACCGCCGAGCCCGATATGCCGCCGAACAAGGTCGCGGTCGCGATATTCACTTGCCCGAGCCCGCCCCTGATATGGCCGACGAGAGACCCGGCAAAGGCGATGATGCGTTTCGCGATGCCGCCCCTGACCATCAGGTCGCCGGCATAGATGAAGAACGGGATGGCGAGCAGCGAGAACACGCTCATGCCGGAATTCATGCGCTGGAAGACCACCAGCGGCGGCAGTCCCATGTAAAGGACGGTGGCGAAGCTCGCTATGCCCAAGCAAAAGGCAATCGGCGTGCCGATCAGCATGAGCAATGTGAAGACGCCGAAGAGGATGAGAAGCTCCATGCCGGTCATACCTTCGCGTTTTCGAGCTCGACCGCCACTTCGGCCGGCGGCTCGGCATCGATCGCCTCATCGATCGGCGCCCCCGACAGGCGCAGCACGATGCGTTCCACGGCGAAAATCGAGATGAGCAATCCCCCGCCCACCAGCGGCAGGTAGTCGAAGCCCCCGGAAATGCCGAGCGACGGCAGGACCGAATCCCAGGTGAGGCCGACGAGCTGACCGCCATACCAGATCATGCCGAGACCGAAAGCGAGGATGATGACGTCGGTGATCATGCGCAGCGTCTTCTTGGCGCCGGGCGGCAGCACATAAAGCAGCACGTCGAAACCGAGATGCACATTGTCGCGAACGCCCACCGCGGCGCCGAGAAAGATGAACCAGCTCATCAGCATGACCGAAGCGGGCTCGGTCCAGCTCGGCGACTGGTTGAGGACATAGCGGCCGAAGACCTGCCAGGCGACGAAGAGCGTCATCAGCACGAGGCCGCTGCCTGCGATCATGAGCGCGACACGGCTCAGCCCCGACATCAGACCGGCGAGCCTTCCCAGGCGGTCTCGTCTTTGCGGAGTATCGATCATGGCTTTCTTCCAGGGAGAGGCGGCGCGCCGGAGCGCGCCGCCACGGTTTCTGCTACTGGGTTGCCTTGATGCGCTCGACCATGTCCTTGAGCTTCTGGTCGGTGACATATTTCTCATAGACGGGCGCCATCGCATCGATGAAAGGCTGCTTGTCGGGCGTCGTGACCTTGGAACCCGCCGTCTCCACCTTGGCGCGCGATTCCTTGACCTTAGCCGCCCACAATTCGCGCTGCTTGGCGACGCTCTCCATCGCCGCCTGCTTGAAGATCGCCTGGTCTTCAGGGCTGAGCTTGTCCCAGCTCGACTTCGCCATGACGAAGACTTCCGGCACCATCATGTGCTCGTCGAGCGAGTAGAATTTCGCGACCTCGGCGTGCTTGGCGGTGTCGTAGCTCGGGAAATTGTTCTCCGCCCCGTCGATGACGCCGGTCTCGATCGCTGAATAGACTTCGCCATAGGGCATCGGCGTCGCATTGGCGCCGAGCGCCTTCACCGTGTCGACGAAGATGTCCGACTGGATGACGCGAAACTTGAGGCCGGCCATGTCGTCCTTAGAGGTGATCGGCTTCTTGGAATTGTAGAAGGAGCGCGCGCCACTGTCATAGAAAGCGAGCGCCACGAGGCCCGCCGGCTCGAAGGCGGCCTTGATCTCATCACCGATCGCGCCGTCCATCACCTTGTGCATGTGGTCCTCGGAGCGGAAGAGATAAGGCAGCGACGGCACCTTGGTCTCGGCGATAATGCCGTTGAACGGCGCCATCGATATGCGATTGAGGTCGATGACGCCGGTGCGCACCTGCTCGATCGTGTCCTTCTCCTCACCGAGCTGGGCCGAGTGATAGACTTCGACGCTGTAGCGCCCGTTGGTGCGCTCCTTCACCAATTGGCCGAAATATTTGACGGCCTCGACGGTCGGATAGCCGTCCGGATGGGTGTCCGACGACTTGAGCACGGTCTCCGCCCCGGCAGCGCCAATCCATAAGCTCGTGATGATGGTGGCGGTGCCCGCCAGTCTCGCAATGAACGTCATTTGGTTCCTCCCGTTGCAATCCGGCGCGTTCGCGCCCTTCACAGCCGATACGCTCTCTTGGCGAGCGTGTAGGCCAATTCCTGCGCAAGCTCATGCGCCTCGTCCTCGCGCAAGCGATGCTCGGAAACGAGGCGCGCCAAGAATGCGCAATCGACCCGGCGCGCCACATCGTGACGGGCCGGAATGGATGGAAAGGCACGCGTGTCGTCATTAAAGCCGACGGTGTTGTAGAAGCCCGCGGTCTCGGTGGTCATCTCGCGGAAACGGCGCATGCCTTCCGGGCTGTCATGGAACCACCAGGCGGGGCCGAGCTTCAGCGCCGGATAGACTCCGGCCAAAGGCGCCAATTCGCGGGCATAGCTGTCTTCGTCGAGCGTGAAGAGGATGACGGTCAGGTCGCGCTCGAGGCCGACGCAATCGAGCAGTGGCTTGAGGGCCGCGACATAATCGGTGCGGGTCGGTATGTCGAAGCCCTTGTCGCGGCCGAATTTCCGCAACATCGCCGGCGAATGGTTGCGCCAGGAGCCGGGATGGATCTGCATTACGAGACCATCGTCGCGGCTCATCTTGGCCATCTCGGTTAGCATCTGGGCGCGGAACAGTCGCCGCTCGCCTTCATCCGCGCTGCCGCGGCGGATGCGGTCGAAGAGTTTCGCCGCTTCGGCATCGGCGAGGTTGGCGGTGTCGGCGGTCGGATGGCCGTGATCGGTGGAGGTCGCGCCATGATCCTTGAAGAAAGCCCGGCGCTTGCGATGCGCGTCGAGATAGCCGCGCCAGCTTCCCGTGTCGCAGCCGCTGACCTCGCCGAAGCGATCGAGGTTTCGGACGAAGTCCTCGAAATCGGGATCGACGACGGCATCGGGGCGATAGGCGGTGACGACACGTCCCGGCCAGCCGCTCTCCTTGATCATCCGGTGCCAGCGGAGATCATCGAGCGGGCCTTCGGTGGTGGCGATGACCTCGATCCGGAAGCGCTCATAGAGAGCACGCGGGCGGTAAGCCTCCGTCCGCAGGCGCTCGGCGATCGTGTCATAGTGCCGGTCGGCCGTCTTGGCCGACAAAGGCTCGTCGATGCCGAACAGATCGGAGAGCACATGGTCGAACCACAGCCGCGTCGGCGTCCCGCGGAACAGGCGATAATGCTCGGCGAAGCGCCGCCAGATGGCACGTCCATCGGTTTCGACGGGCGTTGCGTCACGCGCCGGCACGCCGAGCTCCTCCAGCCGGACACCGTGGCTGAAGAGCATGCGGAAAATATAGTGGTCGGGAACGATCAGGAGCTGCGCCGGATCGGGGAAAGGCTCGTTCAATGCATACCAGCGCGGGTCGGTGTGGCCATGCGGGCTGACGATCGGAAGATGCGCAACACCGGCATGGAGACGGCGGGCCAGCTCACGCTGAAACGGCTCAGCTGAAAAAAGCAGATCGCGATGGGTGAGCCCGGACATTTCCCTCCTTCTACTTTTTGTGGAAGGCTATGTGCGGACTTAGATCATGTCAACATATAACTTATCTCTACTTGTATAATGACTTTGACTATGATCCAGTGCGTGGCCATAAGCATGGGGAAGCATGCATCACCGTCTTTGCCAAAAACTGCTGGACAGGCTTCCGGGGTCCGTAACCGTCCCGTCCTATGGGCGCGGCGCCATCCGTACCGGCATTGTCCATCTGGGCGTTGGCGCCTTTCATCGTGCGCATCAGGCCGTCTATGTCGATGACTGCCTGAATGCAGGCGCAAAAGACTGGGGCATCATCGGCGCCTCGCTGCGCCGGACCGACACTCGTGATGCGCTCGAGGGCCAGGACGGCCTCTACACGCTCGCCACGCGCAGCAGCGATGGCGAGAAGCTCAGGGTGATCGGCTCGCTTTCCTCCGTGCTGGTGGCGCCCGAGAATCCCGCGGTGCTGATCGATGCCCTGAGCGATCCCGCGATCCGCATCGTGACGCTGACCGTCACCGAGAAAGCCTATTTGCGGGCTGCCGACGGCAGGCTCAACGCGGACGATCCCGACATCGTTCATGACCTCGCTCATCCCGAGCGTCCGAAGACCGTGCATGGATTTCTCACCCAAGCGCTCGAGCGACGGCAGGCGCAGGGCATCGCCCCCTTCACCATCCTGTGCTGCGACAACCTGCCGGCCAATGGCACGACGCTGCGCCAGGTGATGCTCGATTTCGCCCATTTGCGCGGGCGCCGCTGGGTCGATCATGTGGCGCTCAACGTCGCTTTCCCGTCGAGCATGGTCGATCGCATCGTGCCCGCGACCACGCCGGGAGATCGTGCGCGCATCAGCGCCACGCTCGGCGTCGATGACGCCTGGCCAGTGGTGACCGAGCCTTTCTCGCAATGGGTGGTGGAAGAGCGGTTCCCGACGGGGCGTCCGGATTGGGAAAACTTCGGCGTCACCATGGTCAAGGATGTGACACCCTTCGAGGAGATGAAGCTCAGGCTTCTCAATGGGGCGCATTCCGCCCTCGCCTATCTCGGCCTGCTATCGGGTCATGCGACGGTCGATGAAGCTTTCGCGGCGCCACCGTTGCGCCATTTCATCGACCTTCTGTGGGCGGAAGCCGCGACGACCTTGCCGGCCGCAGTCAGTGGCCAGACGGGTCCCTATACTCAGGAGCTGGCGCAGCGCTTCGCCAACAAGGCGCTCGCCCATCAGCTCAGGCAAATCGCGACCGACGGCAGCCAGAAGCTGCCGCAGCGGATCATCAGCACAAGCCTGGCGCGGCTCGAGGCCGGGCACGGCGCCGATCACCTCGCTTTGGTGCCGGCGGCCTGGATCGCCGCCTGCGAAGCCCGCGGCGCAGCGCTTCCCGTCGGGCATTTTACCGATCCATTGGACGCCGGGATGACCGCGCTCCTGACACGCAGAACATCGCCCGAGCAGGCGGTGAGCGATGTCTTCGACCTCGTGGGCTTCGCCCGTGGCCACGATCTCCGCCATACGCTGCTGCGGCTGGTCACAATGCATTTGACGAGACTGCGCGAGCGTGGCGTTGTCTCGGCCCTCGCTCATCTCGACGGAGCTTCCTCATGAAACAGACCTGGCGCTGGTTCGGCCCCGACGATCCGGTGACGCTCGCCCATGCGCGCCAGGCGGGCGCCAGCGGCATCGTGACCGCGCTCCATCATCTCAATGACGGCCGCGCCTGGCCGCTCGATGAGGTCATGAAGCGCAAGGCGGAAGTGGAAGCCGCGGGCCTCTCTTGGGATGTCGTCGAAAGCATCATCGTGCATGAGGACGTCAAGACGAGGAGCGGCCGTTTCCGTGAGCTGATCGCCGATTACAAATCCTCCATCCGCGCCGTCGCCCAGGCCGGGGTCAAGACGGTCTGCTACAATTTCATGGCGATCACCGACTGGACGCGCACCGATCTCGATTATCCGATGGCGCATGGCGGAACGGCGCTGCGCTTCGATATCGTCGATTTCTGCCTCTATGACGTGCTGGTGCTGAAGCGGCGCGGGGCCGAGAACGAGCACCCCGCCCTCCGTATCGCCGCGGCGCGGGAAAGGCTCGCACAGATGAACGAGAGCGCGCTCGCCCGCCTCGAAGCCAATCTCGTCGGCTGGGTGCCGGCGCGCGAATTCATCTTCGACCGCGACAGCTTCCGCAAGGCGCTCGAACGCTATCGCGATCTGACCGTCATGGGCTTGCGCCAGAACCTCCTGGAGTTCCTGCGCGAGATCGTCCCCGTCGCCGAGGAGGCCGGCGTCAGGATGGCCATCCATCCCGATGATCCGCCCTTCCCGATCTTCGGTCTGCCGCGCGTCGTCTCGACCGCAGAGCATGCGCGCGCCATCCTCGAAGGATGTCCCTCGCCCGCCAACGGACTGACCTTGTGCTCGGGCTCCTACGGCGCCAATGCCGCAAACGACCTGGTGGCCATGGCGAAGGCATTTGGGCCCAGCATCCATTTCGCCCATTTGCGCAATGTCACCAAGGAAGCGGACGGCTCGTTCCATGAAGCCGAGCATCTCGCAGGCGACACCGACATGGTGGCGCTGGTGGGCGCGCTGATGCAGGAGGAAGCGAGACGGCGCAAGGCCGGACAGTCCGACTGGGAGATTCCCATGCGCCCCGATCACGGCCATGCCATCGTCGATGACATCGGCAAGAAGGTGAATCCCGGCTATTCCTGCATCGGCCGCCTCAAGGGACTGGCGGAATTGCGCGGCATCATGCGCACTCTCGCCGCCCTGGAGAAGCGCCCGGCATGAAGCGGATCAAGCTTGGCATCATCGGCCTCGGCATGGCGGTCGCGCCGCATGCGAGGAGCCTCGCCGACCTTGGGGACCGCGTCGAAGTGGCGGCTGCCTTCAGTCCGAGCGCCCAGCGGCGCGAAGCCTTTGCCGCAAGCACCGGCTATCTGGCCTGCGACAGCATCGAGCGCATCTTTGACAATCCTTCGATCACCGCCGTCCTGCTGCTCACGCCGCCCAATACGCATCTCGATCTCGTCCGGCGCGCCGCGGCGGCCGGCAAGCACATATTGCTCGAAAAGCCGCTGGAGACCAGCCTGGCGCGCGCCGAAGCGGTGGTTGCGGCGGCCGAGGCGGCAAGGGTCAAGCTCGGCATCGTCCTGCAGCACCGCTTCCGTCCTGTCGCCCGTGCCTTGGCCGAAACGATGCAGCGAAACGACCTCGGCGCGCTGGTGAGCGCTTCGGCACGGCTCTACAACTGGCGCCCGCAGAGCTATTACGATCAGCCGGGACGCGGCACCAAGGCGCGCGACGGCGGCGGTGTGCTGCTCACCCAGGCCATTCACACGCTCGATCTCCTGATCTCGCTTGTAGGATTGCCGGAGGAAGTCGTGGCTTATTGCACGACAAGCGTCATGCACCGGATGGAAACGGAAGACCTGGCCATGGGCGCCATGCGTTTCGCCGGCGGCGCCTTGGGCTCGATCGGCGCCACGACCTGCGCCTATCCGGGCTTTCCCGACGGCATCGACATCATCGGTACCAAGGGGACGGCGCGTCTCGATGGCGCTCGCCTGCAGTTGCAGCTCCATGACGGGACATCGCGCGTGATCGATGACGAGGACAAGATCGGCGGCGCGGGCGCCGACCCGATGGCTTTCACGCACCATCACCACCGCGCCTTGATCGCGGACTTCCTCGCGGCGATCGAGAATGACGCTCAGCCAAGGATCACCGGACGCGAGGCGCTCAAGGCGCATTATCTGATCGAAGCGATGCTCAGGTCGTCGCAAACCGCCAGGGCCGTCTCGGTGACGGAAATATCCCAAGCTACATGACGGGTGTCGCGAAGAAACAGATCACGCCATGGCGCGGCGCGGCGCGGTCCCTGTCATAGATACAGGCATAGAACAGGTGATCGGCATTGGGCGGGCTCTGGATCCGGTTCCAGGGTATGACGGCATCGACCGGTGCCTGAGACTGCGAATTGACGGTGCGCGCCTGATCCACGGTCATGGTGAGCCGATAGCCTTCGCGCGTTTCACTCACCCAGGAAGGATCGACCGGCGCGCAATCATGACCGCCACAGCAGTTCGATTGAAAGACCGGATCGGATGTCGAGCTATACCAGTCATGTGCCATGACGAACTGTGTGCTGAAGAGATAAAGCCATGCCGCCGCCAGCACAACGAACATGGGCCAGAGTTTGTCCATGAGCCTGCTCCGGATCTGAACCCGTCACGAAAACTCACTGTGGCGCCCATCCCGCCAGGATTTTGAAGCTTATCCCTGCTAGAAAGAATCAGGATCGTTTCTGGTATTTTACACCAAAAGCCCTGCATCCGCGCATCGATAATTCGCCGACCTACATGACGGGGGTCGCGAAGAAACAGATGACGCCATGGCGCGGCGCGGCGCGGTCCCTGTCATAGATACACGCATAGAACAGGTGATCGGCATTGGGCGGGCTCTGGATCCGGCTCCAGGGTATGACGGCGTCTACCGGCGATTGAGCCTGCGGGTTGACGGTGCGGGCCTGGTCCGCGGTCATGGTGAGGCGATAGCCTTCGCGCGTCTCACTTACCCAGGAAGGGTCGACGGGCGCGCAATCATGACCACCGCAGCAACTCGATTGATAGACCGGATCCGCAGTCGAGCTGTACCAATCATGCGCCAACGCAAACTGCGTTCCGAACAGATACATCCACGCTGCCAACAGCAACACAAACAGCGGCCAGAGTTTCGTCATGCGCCTGCTCCGGTTCAAAGCTTCAACTTCCATTGCAACCGGCCGTCGGGATGAGATTCATCCCCGGTAGAGGGCCTCCGCCGCTAAAGAAGAGTGGAAGGCGGGGTGCATTGTTAATTGTTCCAGGAACCGGAGGTTCCAAATCTCACGGCCTGCCGAATCTGCATGCGCATATCGGGTCCGGAATTTTCTTCCGCTGAGACAGTTACTTGAAAATCGCCTAAAGTTCTTCAGCCGGCTCGCTCGGGGTTGTTTTGGCCGGGCTCCTTGATCGGTTGATGCTTGCGGCGATCGGGCGGCTCGATCTCAGGCTCAGGCAAAGGCTTGCCCGGCTCCGGCGGGATGGGTTGCGGCGACGGTACCGGCGGTTCAGGCAGGTCGGGGGTTTCGGGCGTGGGGATTGTTGCCATGGAGCATAAACATCCGGGACTCGCTTGAGTTCCCCGCGAGGTGGGGCCCGCAAGGACCAGGCGATCTGGGGAGGGTACGGGGAGACCTGCGGGCCCTCGGGCTCTCGATGCGTTGCCCCTGAGGAACGACATTCAACCAACCTATGTGTCGGGTGACTGTTCCCTAGTCTTTTTGCATCTCGCGCGCTTTGGAAGGGCGACGCGAAGTGATGTGGAACCTCGGCGCGTGTGCAAACGTATTTCAGTAGTCCTGCACATCCGGACGTTCTTCACGACGCCATGACGGGACAGGGCCGGTCCGAGTTGCGTTGGCAACCGGACCGGCTTCTCCGCGACGACAGCGATAAGCTTGAGAAAGTGAGGCAAGCCGTGAACATGCTGGATCTGGCAGGCATTTGGTGGGCCGTCGTCATCGTGCTGTCGACGACGATATTGGGCGCGGGCCTCGGCTATGGCGTCTGGGCTGCGCGGCATGCTCCCCGGGATGCCAAAACGCTGCGTGAGAAGGATGCCGCCACGCGCAGGAATTTCGATGACGCGGCCGTGGAAGAGCGGCCGGTCTTCAAGGAATGAGCAGGACCGCGCTCGCGCGACCGATCATTGCGGGCCGGTTTGCGTGTGGCTGCCGCCGGGTCGGGAAATGTCACCGAGCGCCTGACCGGTCTTAGCCCGCGCTCCCGTCATGGCCAGATCGCCGAGCGACACGATCCCCACCAGGCGTTTCTCACGGTTCAGCACCGGCAAGCGGCGCACCTGTATATCGCCCATATTGGCGAGCACATGCTCGGTGTCCTCGTCCTCATAGCAATATTTGACCTCGTGGCTCATCACTTCCTCGACCAGGGAATCGGGCCCCTGCCCCGCGGCCACCGCGCGCACGGCGATATCACGGTCGGTGATCATGCCGACCAGCCGGTCGTCCTCGCTCACCGGAATGGCGCCGGCATCGATCTCCGCCATCATCGCCGCAGCATTCTGGATCGTGTCGCCGGGATGAGCGAGGTGAACGTCCGGGCTCATGCAATCGCGTATCTTCATCATTCCCTCCTATCTCATCTGAGGGGAACGTGACCGTCGCCAGGGAGTTCCAGGAGATCAATGATGGCTGCGGCGTCCACATACCCCGGAACCACATCCATCTCAGGATGTTCTCTGCGCAAACGGACATCAGGAGGCGCAGAATGAAACGACATCGCGGCAGGCGCGGCACGCAAAGGGCGAAAGACTTGCCCTTATCGAAGGATGATCGCCTTTCCTTCGAGCTCCAAGATCGCGATACGGCCGATTATGCCTATGGGGGCTACGGCCACCGCAAGCCCGGACATGCCAGAAGCGACCCCTATCCCGTCGGGCCAGACACTCCGGACGGCGCCGAAAGCGAACGCCAGTAGGCGGGCGTCGCTCCGCTCTCGCATTTTGGAACCGGCGCCATGGGACGCCGTTATTGTTCCGGCTCCGGAAGAGCCTGGAGGTTGGTATGACGCCGCTAAAAATATGCCGGATTACGCCGAGCGATCTTCTGACGATCATCGAAGACATCGGCTTTGGCAAAGCCGCCATCGGTGGCGCGGACAGCCACGGCATCGTCATCGACGGTTATCTTGACCTCGCCGGCATGGCCCACCGCATCAATGCCCTCATAGAGATCAGAGCGCGCTCGCAACAGCTGATCGACCACGCGCAGCCGCGCTAGGCGCGTGACTGACGATGACCCGTCCGACGCCCAAATCAGAGCGTAAATACGCCCTCCACGATATGAGATTCGGCCGCTACGGCTTCTTCTATTTCACCGGCGCCTTCTTCGCGCTGTCGCTGTTCGGGCATTGGCTCTTCGGCTGGCTCGCCTATGTGAATGACCAGGCTGCCCATAATGCCCAGATCTCGGCCGGCGACTATGCACTCATAATGCTGCGTGACACGCTGGAGAACTGGCAATCGGAATTCCTGCAGCTGATCTGGCAAGTGGCAGGCCTCGCCTTCCTGCTTCACATCGGCTCACCGCAATCCAAGGAAGGCGATGACCGCAAGGAAGCCAAGCTCGACGCGATCCTGGAAGCGGTCGATCCGAAGAACGGCAAGGACACGGTCGCCAAGCTCGACCAGGAATTTCAGCGGACCTCCTGAAGTGAGGGGCCGCCCTTCGCCACAGCAAAGGGGACAGCGTTGCCGCTGTCCCCTCCACAGATCGCGTATGGGAAGCGCTTAGCGCTTCGAGAACTGGAACGACCGGCGGGCTTTGGCGCGGCCGTATTTCTTGCGCTCGACCGCTCGCGGATCGCGCGTCAGGAAGCCGTTCTTCTTGAGGACCGAGCGCAGCTCCGGCTCGAAATAGGTGAGCGCCCGGGCAAGGCCGTGGCGCACGGCGCCCGCCTGGCCCGACAGTCCGCCGCCCGTGACGGTGCATTCAACATCGACCTGGTCGCGGCGCAGCGCCGTCACCATCGGCTGCTGGACGAGCATCTGCAGCACGGGACGCGCGAAGTAGACGTTGATCGCCTTGCCGTTGACGGTGATCTTGCCGCCGCCACGCTTCACCCACACGCGGGCGATGGCGTCCTTGCGGCGGCCGGTCGCGTAAGCGCGGCCCTTGGCGTCGAGCTTGGGCTTGGCCGGCGTCGCCGGCGCGCCCTGCGCCTTCACAGCGGCGCTGCCCAGGGCTTCGCCGAGATTGGAAAGAGTTGTCTGTTCAGCCATGGTCTTCAGCCTCTCAGCGTGTTCTTGGGATTGAGCGCAGCGACGTCGAGCTTTTCAGGGCTCTGGGCCTCATGCGGATGGGCGTCGCCCTTGTAGATGCGCAGATTGGACATCTGCTGGCGCTTCAGCGGACCGCCCGGGAGCATGCGCTTCACCGCCGCTTCGAGGACGCGATCGGGGAACTTGCCCTCAAGGATCTTCTCGGCCTTGCGTTCCTTGATGCCGCCAGGGAAACCGGTGTGCCAGTAATAGGTCTTGTCCTTGCGCTTATTACCGGTCAGCACGACCTTCTCGGCATTGATGACGATGATATTGTCGCCGCAGTCCATATGGGGGGTGAAAGTGGGCTTGTGCTTGCCGCGCAGACGGTTGGCGATGATCGTGGCGAGGCGCCCGACAACCAGACCGTTCGCATCGATGAGCACCCACTTTTTCTCGATTTCCTTGGCTTTCGCCGAATAGGTCTTCATTTGAGGGTTCCAATGCTTGTTCGGATTGGCCGGAGATACAGAGGCGGACGCAAAAGGTCAAGGAAAACCCGGTAATATAACGCTTTTTCTTGTGTGGTATTATAATACCTGAAAGTGTTGTTTTGCTGCCACAGTTTCAGGTTCTGATGCGGGACCCCTTTTCGTAACTGCTTGTATTTCATAAGATTCGCGACACCGAGAGGGTGCCTATGGTTCGTTTTGCTGCTTTCCTGCTGTTTGCCGGGCTTCTGGCCGCTGCCCCTGCCCTGGGGCAGACCAAGGACCAGACCCAGCTGCCGCAAAGCGAGGAAGCCGGCGAGCAGCCCAATCCGCAGGCGCCACCCGCTGCCGAACAACCTCCGGTCCAGCCTCCTGCCCAGCCACCCGCTTCGGGCGAGGACCTGACGCAACCCCCACCTCCCGACACCGGGGCCGAAAGCGACACCGAAGAGACATCGCCCGACGATCTGAGCTTCGGCGAGATTCCTGACGTCACCGTCATCGAGCTCACCGCCGACATAGCGCGGCGGTCGATCGACGCCCTCGCCTTGGTGCGCGACAAGTACAAGGACGCCAACCTCGAGAATTACGAGAGCTGGCAGGATTTCGTCGACAAGACAGAGGACGGCAAGCATTTCGAAACCGACATCAAGGCGGCGGGCTTCTCGACCGTCGATGAATGGAATGTCGCCGTGACCAGCGTCAGCTTCGCCTATTCGGCGCTCACCGACAATCTCGCCGATGATCTCGAGACGCAGATCGCCGAGATCGAGAAAGACACATCGATCGCCCAGGACCTCAAGGACCGCATGATCAAGGGTCTCAAGGCGATGATCCCGTCGGAGAACAACAAGCGGATCGTGCAGGCGATGATCGACGATCCCGCTTATACGGAAAAGCTCAAGCTCCTGGCCGAAGAAGGCGAATGACCGATATTCTTCTCAGGGAGCGGCATCAGGGCATATTGCGCCTGACCCTCAACGATCCGACGACGCGCAACAGCCTGAGCGAGGCGATGATGGCGTCGCTGGCCATCGCCCTCGACGAGGCAAGGCAGGACGATGAAACCCGCGTGATCGTCATCGCGGCCGAGGGGCCCGCTTTCTGCTCGGGCCACAATCTCAAGGAAATCACCGCGCGGCGACGCGATGAGGACCACGGCAAGGCCTATTTCGCCAAGCTGATGGCGCATTGCTCAGCACTCATGCAGGAGATCGTGCACCATCCAAGGCCGGTGATCGCGGAAGTGAACGCCCCGGCAAGCGCCGCCGGCTGCCAATTGGTCGCGAGCTGCGACCTGGCGCTCGCCTCGGAGCAGGCGCGCTTCGCCACGCCCGGCGTCAATATCGGGCTGTTCTGCTCGACGCCGATGATCGCCTTGTCGCGCAACGTCTCGCGCAAGCACGCCATGGAAATGCTGCTCACCGGCGAGATGATCAGCGCCGAGGAGGCAGAGCGCATCGGCCTCGTCAACCGCGTCGTCGCTACTCAGCTTCTGAGGGCCAGCGTCGATGATCTCGCTTCCAGGATCGCCGGCAAGTCCAAGGCGGTGACCAAGATCGGCAAGGAAGCCTTTTATCGCCAGATCGACATGCCGCTCGCCGATGCCTATGATTATGCGGCGCGCGTGATGGTCGAGAACCTGCTCATGCAAGATGCCAAGGAAGGCATCGGCGCCTTTGTCGAGAAACGCGCACCTGACTGGAAAGATCGCTGACCGCAAATCATGAACCACGACAGCTATTCGATCGACTACATCCGCGATATCCTGCGCAGCGTCAGGACGATCGCGCTGGTCGGCGCCACCGACAATGACCGGCGAGCCTCCAATTTCGTCCTGAGATACCTGCTGGACAAGGGCTATGAGGTGACCCCGGTCAATCCAGGACTCGCCGGACAGGAGCTTCTCGGCCGCAAGGTCTATGCCTCACTGAGAGACATTCCACATACGCTCGACATGGTGGATATCTTCCGCAACTCGCAGGCCGCCGGCGCCATCACCGATGAGGCTCTCAGTCTCACGCCGCTGCCCAAGGTGATCTGGATGCAGCTCACGGTGCACAATGACGAAGCTGCGGCGCGCGCCGAAGCGAAGGGCATCAAAGTGGTGATGAACCGGTGCCCGAAGATGGAATATGGCAAGCTTTCGGGCGAATGGGCCTGGGTCGGCGGCAATTCCGGCCTGATCTCGTCGCGCCGCCAGCGCCTGCATGAAAGCGGCAAGGTGCAAAGCCTGGGGCTCGGCCTCAAGAGGTAAGCAAGCCCCTCTCCCCGCCCGAGCGGAAGCGTTCAGGCGGAGAAAGGATCGCTCGTGGCCGGTCCGTCACATCTTCACGAACTTGCCGTCCTTGATCGTGAGCTTGTCGACGCTGGCGTCATATTTCGACTTGAGCGCGCCCATGCGCACCTCGCAGCCCTTGCTGCAGTCATAGGTGCCGGTGGCCTTGGACTTGATCACCACCTTCTCGGCCTTGCCGCCCTCGGGCGTCAGCATGAAAGTGTGGCTCGTCTTGTCGCTGTTGGTCACCGTAAGCGCGTTGGCGGACGTGACGGTTGCGCCGAGCGCAAGCGCGACCGCGATGAGAAGATGAGTTCTCATGGTCATTCTCCAATGATGTGGGTGGATGAAGCGTCAGGCAGCCGGGGGTGGAGAGCAGGTCGCCTGTTCGCAAAGTCGATCCGCATGGCCTTCTTGTGGGCCATTGCCTCGCAGGCGGTTTTGGGCGCCGCCTGTGTCCTTGTCCTTTAAGTCTTCACCTCTGATAGACGTCCGATTCATAGACCGGATGATCAAACGCTAATACCCTTGCCTACGGCCCACCAGTTAAATCGGGGTAATCCCGAGGGGACGTTGTGAGCGCTCACCTGCTGGGCTAGTTTCTGCTTGAGGGAGTTTTCACAGGAGCAAATGATGACCGAAAAGACCCCGGGCTTTGATACGCTCGCCATCCATGCGGGGGCACAGCCCGATCCGGCGACGGGAGCGCGCGCCACGCCGATCTACCAGACGACAGCCTATGTGTTCGAGGACGTGAAGCACGCCGCCGATCTGTTCGCGCTCAGGACCTTCGGCAATATCTATACCCGCATCATGAATCCGACGCAGGCCGTGCTCGAATCGAAAGTCGCGGCCCTCGAAGGCGGCACCGCGGCACTCGCCGTGGCCTCGGGCCATGCCGCCCAGATGCTCATCTTCCATGCCCTGATGCAGCCCGGCGACGAGTTCGTGGCGGTGCGCCAGCTCTATGGCGGCTCGATCAACCAGTTCAACCAGTCCTTCAAGTCCTTCGGCTGGCACGTGGTGTGGGCCGATGCCGAGAATCTCGCCTCGATCGAAAAGGCGCTGTCGCCCAAGACCAAGGCGATCTTCATCGAATCCATCGCCAATCCGGGCGGCCTCATCACCGACATCGAGGGCATCGCCAAGATCGCCCGCAAGGCGGGCGTGCCGCTCATCGTCGACAACACGCTGGCCACCCCCTATCTGTGCAAACCCTTCGATCACGGCGCCGACATCATCGTGCATTCGCTGACCAAGTTCATGGGCGGGCACGGCAATTCGATGGGCGGCGTCATTGTCGACGGCGGCAAGTTCGACTGGACGAAGAGCGGCCGCTATCCACTCCTGACCGAGCCCAATGATTCCTATCATGGCATCAGGCTGCATGAGACCTTCGGCAATATCACCTTCGCCATCGCCTGCCGCGTGCTCGGCCTGCGCGACCTCGGTCCGGCGATCGCGCCGCTCAATTCCTTCCTCATCCTCACCGGGATAGAGACCTTGTCATTGCGCATGCGCAAGCATTGCGACAACGCGCTCGCGGTGGCCACGTGGCTCAGCGCCCATCCGAAAGTGTCCTGGGTGAACTATGCCGGGCTCAAAGGCCACAAGCATCACGAGCTCGCCAAGAAGTACTGCCCGAACGGCGCCGGCTCGGTCTTCACCTTCGGCCTCAAGGGCGGCTATGACGCCGGCGTCAAGGCGGTGTCGGACGTCCGGCTCCTCTCGCATCTCGCCAATCTCGGCGATACGCGCTCGCTCATCATCCATCCGGCATCGACCACGCACAGCCAGCTCTCTGCCGAGCAGCTCAAGCAGGCCGGCGCCGGTCCCGATGTGGTGCGCCTCTCGATCGGCATCGAGGATGTCGAGGACATCATCGCCGATATCGATCAGGCGATCTCGTGATTGAGCGCAAGCCCTCTCTCGGGTTGCCGTGAGAGGGCTTCGTGCAGAACCCAGATGGCGGTCGCGAACACGATCATCGCGCCCGCCTGATGGGCGAGGCCCAGCCATAAGGGCACCTGCGTCAGAAGCGCCCAGATGCCGAGGCCGACCTGCAGCAGGACCGTGTGAAGGATCGCCTTCGCCGCGCGGCTCTTCACCCTGAAGGCATAGACTGCCGCGTAGATCGTCACCGCATAGGCGACGAGCCGATGATCGAACTGCACCGTCATGGCGTTCTCGAAGAAATTGCGCCAGGCCGGTTCCATGATCATGAGGCCCTCAGGGATCCATTGTCCGTCCATCAAGGGCCAGGTGTTGTAGCCCATGCCGGCGTCAAGTCCGGCGACGAAACCGCCCAGCGCCACTTGCAGGAGGACCAGGGCGACGAGGCCGAGTGCCGCCCAGTCACGTCCTGATCGCGGCGGGCGCCGCCGCACATCGCTGATACCAAGGGCCGTCCAGACGATGGCGCCGAGGATGATGGTGGCAAAGATCAGATGCGCCGCGAGCCGGTATTGGCTCACATCGACGCGATCGATGAGGCCCGACTTCACCATGTACCAGCCGAGCGCACCCTGAAGCCCGCCGAGGACGATGAGACCGACAAGACGGGGGACGAGACGCCGCTCGATGCGGCGCGTGAGCCACAGAGCAAGAAACGGCACGATCATCATCAGGCCGATGAAGCGGCCGAGGAAGCGATGCGCCCATTCCCACCAGTAGATGAACTTGAAATCGGAAAGCGACATGCCCTGGTTGACAAGGCTGTATTCCGGGATCTGCTTGTATTTCTCGAAAGCCAGAAGCCAATCGGCCTCGGTCAACGGCGGGATGGCCCCGAGGAGCGGCTGCCACTCGGTGATCGAAAGGCCGGAATCGGTCAGGCGCGTCGCGCCGCCGACGATCACCATGGCGAAAACCAGGAAGGCGGCGAACCACAGCCAGGCGCGGATCAGCGGCCGCGCTCTCAGCTCACGGTCTGTAACTGCGATCATGGGGAGCGGGATAGCGCCCATGGCCCCTGCCCTCAAGGCTCGAAACGCCGCAGGAGCTTGCGCCCGGGCCCGCCGCGGAATAGGTCATCCGCATGACCCTCAGGCAGCGCAAATTCATCGGCATGGTCGCCATCGTGGCCTTCCTCATCGTCTATTGCCTCATTGCCATGGCGATCGGCGGCATGGTCGCGGTGGGACTGCCGATGCCCCTCGAGATCGGCTTCTTCGTCATCGCCGGCATCGCCTGGCTGCCGGTCGTGATGATGATCATCCGCTGGATGTCGCGCCCGGCCTAGAGCCCAAGCTCCCAATATTGCCCGGTGAGCTTATGGCCGAAGCTCTCATGCGGCTCTTCGCGGACGAGCTTGAAGCCGGCTTTTTCATAAACCCGCCGAGCGGCGGTGAGATTGTCGTTCGTCCACAGGGTCAGCCGCCGGTAGCCGGCGCCCTGCGCGAATTTGACGACTTCATCGACAAGCCTCGTCCCGAGCCCCAGGCCGCGCGCGTCCGGTTCCACATAGAGCATGCGGAGCTTTGCGGTCTCCTGATCCTCTTCGACGACGAAAACCGCGCCCATGATCTGGCCGCCTTTGTCAGCGACCCAGCAGGCCTCGCGCTCCGGCTTGAAACTTTGAATGAAGCGCGCCGTGATCTCGGCCACCAGCGCCTCGAATTCTTCGTTCCAGCCATATTCCTCGGCATAGAGGGTGGCTTGGCGATGGATGATCCAGCCGAAATCGCCGACCTTGGGTGGCCTCAGAAGCACCGGCATGTCGGCTTTCGTCTCCTTGCCGAGGAGGTGCTCGATGACGGCCATGGAAGCGACCAGGCGGCTGCGATCTTCCGGGGCGAGAGCGTTCAGCATTCGCCCGACGGCTGCGGCACTTTTTTCATCGAGCGGCCGGAACGCGGCTTCGCCCTTCTTCGACAGGCTCAGATTGATCTGCCGGCCATCTTCGGCCGAACGCTCGCGCGATATGTAACCCGATTTGGCAAAGCCTTTGAGAATGCGACTTAAATAGCCGGGGTCGACACCGAGGCCGGCAACCAGATCGGTGGCGCTCGCCACCCTTCTGGTCGCCAGCTCATAGAGGATGCGGGCCTCGGTCAGGCCGAAGCGGCTGGCGAGCAGATGCTCGTCGAGGAGGCCTGTCCATTTTGTGTAATTGCGGTTGAATTGCCTGACGGCGGCGACAGCGTCTTTCATGCCGGCGACGTTGAACCAGATAGTTGACTTTGTCAACTATCTCAGGCGACAGCTACGCGTTTGAACCCGTTCCACAGCACGAAGGCGCTTCCCGACAGCAAGACGTCGACATAGCGCAGCTTCTGATAGTCGCCATTGAGCGAAAGCCGCGGCAGAGCGGTCAGATGGTCCTTGTGCGCGGAGAAGATCAGGCCCTTACGGGTGGTGACGGCGGCGGCGAAGCCCGCTTCGCGGATGAGATCGAAATCGCGGGGGCCGGCGGAACCCGGATCGCCATAGGGATAGGCGAAGACGTCCGGCGCGCGGCCCAGTTCCTCGGCGATGCGGTCCTTCGAAGCGACAGCCTCCGACAGAGCCTCCTCTTCCGGCAGCCGCGCCATCGCATAGTGATTGATCGTATGGGCGCCAATGGTGCAGAGCGGATCGGCGGCGATCTGGCGCACATCGTCCCAGGTCATGGCCTCGCTGCGGCATTGCGCATCGAGATCGACGCCGTGATGATCGCAGAATTGCCGGATCCATTCGCGCTGGCGATGCTCCGGTAGGTTGCGGACCGGCCAGTAGAGCCGCTTGAACGCCGCCTGCTTGGCGGCATCGCTCAGCGTGTCGAATTCGAAACCGCTGCCCTCCAGTACACCGGTGATCCGGGGCGCCCCGGCAATGACCGCCTCGAGCCCGCGCCACCATAATTCGCAAGCTCCCTCGATGATGGCCGGGGCCACGAAAATGGTGAATGGACAAGCATGGCGCCGGAAGACCGGCCAGGCATGGACGAAATTATCCTCATAGCCGTCATCGAGAGTGAACACGGCAAAAGGCCGTGGCGACGGCACCTCGCCTTTCAACCGCAAGGCGGCGTCGTTCAAGGAAACGAGATCATAACCTTTGCCAACGACATGGTGGAGCACCGCATCGAGGAAATGCGGCGTGATTTCCAGGCCGGCATTGGGGGCAAAACCGTGCCGGGCCACGCCATTGGGCCTCACATGGTGCAGCATGAATATTGCACCCATGCCACTCAACACCGAGTTCAATGCTTGCGATGCCCCAGAATAATACAGGACATCAAGACTTCTTTTAAGGACTGCGGACATCGGCATGAAAAGAACCGGTAAATTCGCGTTTTAACAGGACTATCAGGCAAAACTTGACGAACGTTTGCTAGCAGCAAGGCAAAATTCGTACCGCGGGGAGCCCGACCTCTTGAGCATCATGCCTCTCGCTCCGCTTGAGGAAGAAGCGCGCTGGCAGCCGGCTCAGGCGACGGAGCCGGCGATGCGGCGCATTGCGATCGAGATTTGCCGCGATGCGCACGCCATCGAGGCGGAGTGGCTCCGTTTCCAGGCCGACGCGGCCGGCACCTTCTTCCAGACCTATCAATGGTGCAGCACCTGGCTCGAAACGGCCGGGGCCGCCGTGGGCGCCAGACCGCTCATCATCCTCGGTCGCGATCCTGCCGGCGATCTCCTCTTCCTTCTGCCCTTCTCCACACGTCGCCGCCAGGGCTGTCAGATCCTCGAATGGATGGGCGGCCAGCAGATGACCTATGGCTATGGCCTTTACGACCGCCGCTTCCTGCGCCAGGCCGGCCCCTGGTTCGCGACGGAAGGCTGGGCGATATTGACCAGGCTCCCGGATGTCGATGCCATCGATCTCGCCGAGATGCCGCTCGTCTGGGAAGATCGCGAGCATCCACTCAAGAGCTGGTTCTCTTTCGCCGGGCCCAATTTCTCCTATCTCCTGAGACTGGCGAGCGATTATGAAACGGTCTATGCGCGCAAGCGGTCCGGCGAGACGCGGCGCGGCAACCGCAAGCGCGACGCCAAGCTGATGAAAGCGGCCAGGATCGAATTCGGCCTCGCCGAAGAGCGCGCGCACATGCATGGGCTCATCGAAGACATGTTCGAGCAACAGCGCTCACGCCTCGCCGAGAGCGGGATCCATGGCGTGTTCAACGAGCATGAGCGAGAGTTCGTGCACCGCCTCATCGACCTGCCCGACCGCATGCAGCCCGTCCTCCTGCCCTATTACATGACCGCGGACGGCGAGCTCGAAGCGGTCGCGCTTGGCGGCCACCATGGCGGCGGATATTGGGCACTCATCTCATCGCTCGGCTCGCCGCGGCTCAGGCGTTACTCACCAGGCGATGCGCTCCTGCGCCGGACCATCGAAGCCTGCTGCGCGCGCGGCCTTAACTTCTTCGACTTTTCCTCGGGCAGCTTCGATTACAAGCTCGCCTGGGCCGACCAGTCGGTCAGGCTTTACTATGCGGTGCGCGGGCTGACTTGGCGCGGCTATGCGTGGGCGCTCGCCCGGTGCCTGGTCATGTCGATCAAACGGCTGATCAAGCGCACGCCGCTCCTGTGGAGCACGTTGAACGGGATGAGGCGCCAGCTTCGTGGGCGTAAGACCTCGCAATAGGACTAGGTCACGCCGCGCGGCGGACCGAAAGGCCGATGCGGACGAACTGCACCGCACGCAGGCCGGACTGGCGCCAGCTTTCGATCATGCGCGCGGCGTCGAGAATGCGCGTTCCCGGCGCCATGAGAAGGGCCGCGTGAGATTTGCGGATCACCGTCGGCCACGAAGTCTTGCCGCAATGGATGATGAGCACGGGATAGACCTGCGCGAAAGCATCGATCAGAGCATCGAAGCGCGGATTGTTCGCGAGGTCGGTGAGAATACCGGGCTTCGTCCCGAACCGCAGCACATGGGCGAGCGAGCCCGAATCGCGCTGCACGGCGATATCGATGGTCGCCTCGTTCGCCAGGATGTCGGAGAGACCCGGGCCTTGCTCGATGCCCGCAATCGTATGGACCGAGGGACGCGCCTCCTCGGCATCGATCACCAACGTGCCGATGCCCTGCGCGGCAATGACCCGAGCCATGGCCACGGCGGCTGTCGGACCGTCGGGCCCGGTATCGCCGAGCGTGAGCACGGCGAGCTTCTGCACGCCGAGAGATTGGCGAATGCCGTTCAGCCATGACACCATGCGGCCGGCGGCAACGGCATAATCACCGGAAGGATCATGCAAGGGCTGGCTGGCGTGGCTTGCCGCAATCATGAGATCCGATGTTTCCGGAATCTCGATCAGGATCGGTTGATTGCCCGCAGCTGCCATCGCGGCGTTCGGCGGCACATGCAGAGGCTGAATGGGCTCGCGTGGAATGATCGTATCCACCACCGGCGCCGGCAAGACCCGCGGCGGCGCCTTGGGCTCGGGCTCTGGCGTGATGGCTGGCCCGGCCGATTGGCCCGCCATGCGCAGCACCTCGGCCAGGAAAGCGAGCCCCAGGCCCAATGTCAGGCCGGCCAGTATCGCCAGGATGATGGTCGGCCCGGTCTTGGGATAGCTCGGATTGGCCGGCGGCACCGCTCGCTGGATGATGCGGGCAAAGCCCGGCTGGGCGGCGATCTCCTGGCGCGTGCTCGCATCCGTGTATCGGTTGAGGAAGGATTCGAGCAGGCTGCGATTGGCGGCGGCGTCGCGCTCGAGCGCCCTGAGCTTCACCTCATCGAGATTGGTGGTCGAGGCCTTGGCCTTGGCGGCGTTCAGGCTGGCGCGCAACGATGCCTCGCGGGTCGCAGCAATTCGCGCCTGGTCCTCGAGACCGGCGACGAGCTTCATCGCTTCATTGCGGATCTGCTGGTCCACCTTGGCGAGTTCGTTGCGCACCGCCACCATCTTGGGGTGGCCTGGCAAATAGGTGACGGAGAGTTCCGCCATGTTCCGCTGCAGCGATATCTGCTGCTCGCGCAGGCGCTGGATGAAGGGTGAATTCAGGACATCGGAGGAGACATCGACCGAGCCCTGATCGTCGAGCATGGTGCGAATGGCCTTCGCTTTCGCCTGGGCCTCGGTGCGCGCCGCCTCGGCGAGGGTGATCTGGCTGTTGAGCTCGGAAAGCTCCTGGGTGCCGAGCGTCGCTTGCGTCCCCTTCAGGAGGCCGGCGCGGGCGCGGAACTCTTCCGCCGCGGATTCCGATTCGGCGACCTTCTTGCGCAGAATATCGATCTGCTCGGCGAGCCAGTCGCGCGCCCGGCCGGTCGGTTCCGACTGCGCCTCGCGCGTCGAGGTGACATAGATCTCGGCCAGCTTGTTCGCGACATCAGCGGCGATCTTGGGATCGCGCGCGTAATATTTGATCGAGATCACCTTGGACTGCGGAACCTGGAAGACCGTGAGGGCCGAGCGGTAGCGATCGTAGGCGCGCTCTTCCAGGCTCTTGTTGAGCGGATTGTCCCTGAAGCCCAATGCGATCAGAATGCTGCTGAGCTTGCCGACGCCGTTGCTCGCCGAATCGAATTCGCCCTTGCCGACAAGGCCGAGATCCTTGATCACGCGATCACCGAGGTCGCGCGAGCTCAAGACCGCAACTTGGCTCAATATGTCGCGGTCATCGAAAGAGGGCCGCGAATCCGAGCCCTCCCCGGGGGCGGCGCGGCTGAAGGGTGTTTCGAGATTGTCGACCAGAACCTGCGCCTCGACCGAATAGGTTGGCTTCTCGCGCAGGACGACGAAGCTTGCGGCCCCACCCAAAGCCAAGGTGACGAGCAGGATGAGAAGCTTGCGATGCCAAATGCCGCGCAGCAGCTCCATCATGTCGACCGATGCCATGCTCGGTCCGGCTTGCTCAGGATTGGTCATCGGCGACTTATGCTTAACAAAGGGTTTCACACGCAACATCGCTGCTTCTGGTAACGATTTCCTTAACATAGTCCATGTTGCAGTCACGCGTCATTAAGCGATTGCTAACCATAACTGCCTATCGTCGGTTCTGCGCTGGTGCAGGAAGCGTGCCAGCGCTGTTGGGGGTATCTGCGTGGTGCGTTGGCGTCTTCTCATTCTCTTAATCTTGCCCTTCCTGCTTTCCGCCTGCGCGGAGACCTGGGAGGCCAATCCGCCGGAGGCCGCCCGCGGCGGCATGGGCGTGATGGCGGATGGAACCGTCGCTGAAGGGCCGGATGCCGTCGCCAGCGTCACCGAACTTGCCTCCTCCACGCGACAAGGCGTTCAGCCGCCCTATGGTGCCTCAGGCTCCGCCGCGGCTTACGAATATGAATCGGGCTACCGCGTCGGCGCCGGAGACCGCCTCACGATCCGTGTCGCCGGCGAAACCGATCTCACCAACGACTATCTTGTCGACGGCTCCGGCAATATCTCGATGCCCTTTATCAAGACCACCTATGTCGGCGGCATGTCGGCCCGCGAGATCGAGAAACTGGTCGCCAAGCGGCTGCGCAACGGCTTCCTGCGCAGCCCCAACGTATCCGTTCAGGTCACGACATTGCGCCCGTTCTTCATCTTGGGCGAGGTCAACAGCGCCGGCAGCTTCCCCTATCAGCCGGGCATGACGGTGCAGAACGCCGTGGCGATCGCCGGCGGCTATTCGCCGCGCGCCCATCAGGGACCGGTGCTCATCACGCGCAAGAATGTCGACGGCACGCAAACCTACAAGGTGCCCGTCACCACTCAGATCTATCCGGGCGACGTCATCTATGTCCGCGAGCGCTGGTTCTGAGCCGGGCACTGCGATGCGCTGTCTCCAGGTCTTTCGCACTCCGGTCGGCGGCCTCTTCCGTCATGTACGCGATCTCGTCCGTGGCTTGACCGCGCTTGGGCATGAAATCGGCATCGTCTGCGATTCGACCACAGGCGGTGCTGCGGCAGACGCAGCGCTGGCGAGCATAGAAAAGGATTGCCGGCTCGGCGTCCATCGGTTGCCGATCGGCCGCCTGCCCGGCCTTGCCGATATCGACGCGGCAACGGCCATCGCCCGCCTCGCGACATCGCTCGCGCCCGATCTGTTGCACGGCCATGGCGCCAAGGGCGGTGTCTATGCGCGGCTTGCCGGTAGGCGCCTCAAGATTCCGGCGCTCTATACGCCGCATGGCGGCAGCCTGCATTACGAATGGTCAAGTCCGCGTGGCGCGCCGTTCCTCGCGGCAGAAAGACTGATGCTGGGCCTGGGTTCCGGGCTTCTTTTCGTGTGCGACTATGAGCGGTCGGTCTTCGAGCGGAAGATCGGTCTCGGCAATCTGCCGCACAAGGTCGTCCACAACGGCCTGTGGCCGGAAGAGTTCGAGCCCGTGCCCTTGGCCGCCGATGCGCGCGATATCATCTTTCTCGGCGAGATGCGCGAACTCAAAGGCGTCAGCGACCTGCTCGAAGCCCTGGCGCGGCTCGCCCCCTGGCGGCGGGTGAGCGCAACGCTCGTCGGCGACGGTCCGGATCGGCAGGCCTTCGTCGCGCTGGCACAACGGCTCAACCTCGCGGCCCAGGTCCACTTCGCCGGCGCCATGCCGGCCCGGAGAGCCTTCGAGCTGGGACGGCTCATGGTCATGCCGTCCAGAGCCGAGTCGCTGCCTTATGTCATTCTCGAGGCCGTTGCCGCCGGCAAGCCGCTCGTCGCGACCCGGGTCGGCGGAATTCCCGAGGTTCTTCCTCCCGAGGAACTGGTTGCTCCCGCAACACCCGAGGCCCTGGCCAAGGCCATCAGGGACCGTCTGACCGACTGGTCGGCCGGCGAAGCGCAGGCCCAGGCAATGGCCGCATCCGCCCGGAGGCGATTCTCCGCCGCAAGGATGGCCGAGGAGATCGCCGTCTTCTATCGGCACATTTTGGACCGCCACCGCATTCGCGCCTAAGTGTTAAGGTGACATTAAGCACGTTCCTTCACCTTGGTTAACGCGACCTTCGGGGATTTTGCTCTGGAGGCCTCAAAGTTGCTCTTCCGCAGTCTAGGGAAAAACTTCCGTATCATTCTGAAACAGACTGCCATGCGCAACGAAGCACGCTATCGCCACGAGGCTATAACCGGCGACCTCCTCGCCCGGCTCGATCTCGAGCCCGAGATCTCCAACCCCGCCGAAATCCTGAAAGCGCCGCTGATCTCGGCACGAATCATCGCCAGCCTTGTCCGGGCGGGCGATTTCATCCTCATCACCCTGCTCGGTGCCGTCATCCTCCTGGCCTATGTCGCGCCCAACCACGCGGTCTCCTTCGCCACCTATGCGCCCTTGATCCTCGGCGCCGGTCTGGCGCTGGTGGTCCTCCTCCATATCGGCGGGATCTACAACATTCATGCTTTCCTGAGGCCTGCCGAATATGTGGCACGCCTTGCCGGCGCCTGGCTCCTGATCGCCGGCCTCGTCGTCGCCTATGCCTTCTTCAGCAAAGCGGGGGAGGACTATTCGCGCGCCTGGGCGGCCCTGTGGTTCGTCGGCGGCCTCGGCTCGCTGTTGCTTTTCCGCATCGGCGTTTCGCGCTTCGTGCGGCATTGGAATGGCAAAGGCCAGCTCGACCGCCGCGCCGTCCTTGTCGGCGGCGGCGAGCCCGCCGCCAATCTCATCGAAGCGCTCGACGGCTCGCCCGATATCGATGTGTCGATCATCGGCATATTCGACGATCGCGACGACACCCGCTCGCCTGCCTCGATCTCAGGCTGCCCCAAGCTTGGCAACGTCGACGAGCTCATCGATTTCGTGCGGCGCAACCGCGTCGATCTTCTCATCGTCACCTTGCCGCTCACCGCCGAGGGCCGCATCCTCGACATGCTGAAGCGGCTCTGGGTCCTGCCGGTGGACATAAGGCTCAGCGCCTATACGCAGAAGCTGCGCTACCGGCCGCGCGCCTATTCCTATATCGGCAACGTCCCCTTCATCGACGTGTTCGACAAGCCGATGACCGATTGGGGACAGTTCGTCAAATCGGTCGAGGACAAGATCATCGCCGGCTTCGCCCTCGTGGCGCTCTCGCCGGTGATGCTCGCCGTCGCCTGCGCGATCAAACTCGAAAGCCGCGGTCCGGTCTTCTTCCGCCAGCACCGCTACGGCTTCAACAACGAGCTCATCAACGTCTACAAGTTCCGCTCGATGTATACGGAGATGACCGACAATGCCGCCGTCAAGCTCGTCACGCGCGGTGATCCCCGCGTCACCCGGGTCGGCCGCTTCATCCGCAAGACCAGCCTCGATGAGCTGCCCCAGCTTCTGAACGTGCTCAAAGGCGAGCTGTCACTCGTGGGCCCGAGGCCCCATGCCACTCATGCCAAGGCGCAGGAGCATCTCTACCCCGATGCCGTCGAAGGGTATTTTGCGCGCCACAGGGTCAAGCCCGGCATCACCGGCTGGGCGCAAATCAACGGCTGGCGCGGCGAGACCGACACGCTGGAGAAGCTGCATCGGCGCGTCGAGCATGATCTCTATTATATCGAGAACTGGTCGATCGCCTTCGATCTCTATATTTTGCTGCACACACCCTTGTCCTTGCTCTCGACGGAGAACGCTTATTGACCGATGCGGCAGCCCGATCTCCTCTGGCGCGGCCACAACGCGCAATCGGCACCCTGGATTTCTGGCGCAAGGCGGTCCTGTGGCTGCTCGTCGCCTCCGCCTGGCTGGTGGTCGTCGAGCCGGCACCTTATGAGCTCATCTTCGCGCTGACGCTCCTCTTGTTCCTGCCCGGCGGCCTCAGGGTGCATATCGTCTCCCTGCCTTTCATCGCCGCACTCGTTCTCTACAATCTCGGCGGCGCCATCGGCCTTGAAGGTGCCACCGACGACAAGATATCCGTCTGGTTCACCATCATCTCCTATTACATGGCCGTCACGGGAATCTTCTTCTGCTTCCTGGTCACGACTGATACCAATTCGCGCATGGCGATCATCCGCAACGCCTATGTCGCGGCCGGTGTCATAGCCTCGATCCTCGGTATCCTGGGCTATTTCGACGTGGCGGGACTCGGCGCCCAGTTCTCCTATGCCGGACGGGCCCAAGGCACGTTCAAGGACCCCAATGTCTTCGCGCCCTTCATCATCCCTCCCTTCATATTCCTGGCTCAGGACCTGCTCCTCGGCAAAAGCCGCCGGCCGATCCTCGCGGTCATCGGCATCCTGGTGATAGCGCTGGCCTTGTTCCTGGCCTTCTCTCGCGGCGCCTGGGGCAACGTCGTCGGCTCGGCCATTCTCCTGGTGGTGCTCACTCTCCTGCTGGCGCCCGACGCGGCTTTGCGCCGGCGCGTCATCACCATGTCGATCGGCGGCTCGCTGCTCCTGGTCGTCGCCACCGTCGTCGCCCTGCAGGTGCCGGCCATCAAGCGGCTCTACGAGGTGCGCGCGAGCCTCAGTCAATCCTATGACGTGGGCGAGACCGGACGCTTCGGCAGCCAGGCCGCCAGCATCCCGACCATCCTGACCCAGCCGCAAGGCATGAATCCGCGGCACTTCCGCTATATCTACGGCCAGGATCCGCACAACGTCTTCCTCAATGCCTTCGCCTCTTATGGCTGGCTCGGCGGCTTCTCGTTCTTCACCTTGGTGATCATGACCTTCTGGGCCGGATGGCGAGCGGTCAGGGTCAGGACCCCATGGCAGCATCACGCCATCGCGATCTACGCCCCGCTGGTTGCGGTCCTGGTGCAGGGCGTGCAGATCGACACCGACCACTGGCGGCATCTCTATCTGCTGCTCGGCTGCATGTGGGGGATGCTGGGCGCCACGGTCGACTATGAGGCACGGCAGAGAAGCCGCGTGCCGTTACCCCAGGGGCAGCGAACCCCCAGCCTATAGGCTCAAAGACACGATAGAGGGGAGATAGATGGTCGGAGCGGCGGGATTCGAACCCGCGGCCCCTACCCCCCCAGAGTAGTGCGCTACCGGGCTGCGCTACGCTCCGACGGGCGCGGGTATAACACCCTGTTTCGGGAAGCGAAAGCCTTAATCGCCCTGATCGTCGGAGCCCAGGAGCTTTCGCGCCGCCCCCAATTCGGCCAGGGCCAGGCGCAATGACTGGATCTGCGAATCGGTCATGCGGGGTGGTGGGGGTGGAGCGTCAGGGTCTCCGGTACGGGCGAAGGGTGCGAGGCCCAAAGGCGGGGCCTGGCTCTTGATCCTCGGCGCCTGCAGCGCCCGTCCGGGGGCAGGAACGCCATCGAGCTCGAGGTCACGCGCATCGCGCTTACGGGCGGCAGTCTCACCGCGGCCGATCGAGGCGACATGCTGGATGCCTTCCTCGCGCAGGATGCGCTGGACGCCGCGGATCGTATAGCCTTCACCATAAAGAAGAGCGCGGATGCCCTTGAGCAGGTCGACGTCGCTTGGACGGTAGAAGCGCCGGCCGCCGCCGCGCTTCATCGGCTTGATCTGGCCAAACCGGGTTTCCCAGAAGCGGAGCACATGCTGGGGAACATCAAGTTCCTCAGCCACTTCGCTGATCGTTCGAAATGCCTCTGGCGCCTTATCCAACATCGTCGTCCTCAGAGCCCTTCCCTCGCGGATTCCCGTCATCCGTGGGCAAAGTGCCCGATAGCCTCTATGCGGAACGCTTCCCTCCCCCCAAGTCCGCCACCGGGCAGGAAGCGTTCGAGTTGCGCAGCCGGCGCCCGCCTCTGCTTTAGTCCTCCGATCCGCCTTCTACACCGTTAATCTGATTCTTCATAACCTGACTTGGACGGAAGACAAGGACGCGCCGCGGTGTGATCGGCACCTCTTCCCCCGTCTTCGGATTGCGCCCGATACGTCCGGACTTGCTACGCACCATGAATGTCCCGAAGGACGACAGTTTCACGGTCTCACCCGTAATCAACGTATCGGTGATGATATCCAGAACTGATTTGACGAGATCGGCAGACTCAGTTCTCGACAGGCCAACATTGCGATGCACGGCTTCGCTCAGGTCGGCGCGCGTGAGTGTCTTACCAGCCATCTGTTTCCCCTGCTTGCCCGCGGCTTAAGGGTAAGATGGAAGGCTGACCGGGTCAACAGAAAAGTTCGTGTGAACTCAATAGCTTAGACTTTCGAGCGAAAGTCTTACCACCGGACGAGCACGGCCCCCCAGGTGAAGCCACCGCCCATCGCCTCCATCAGGACCAGGTCGCCGCGCTTGATTCGGCCGTCCTTAGCCGCGGTGTCGAGTGCCAGCGGAATGGAGGCAGCCGAGGTGTTGCCGTGCTTGTCGAGCGTCATGACGACACGTTCCTCGGTCACGCCGAGCTTCTTGGCCGTGCCTTCGAGAATGCGGCGATTGGCTTGGTGCGGCACGAACCAGTCGATGTCCTTGGGCTCGAGACCGGCTTCCTTGATCGTCTCGGCCATCACGGTCGCGATATTGACCACGGCATGCTTGAAAACCTCGCGGCCCTCCATGCGCAATTGGCCGACCGTCATCGTCGAGGACACACCGCCATCGACATAGAGCTTGTCGCGGTAGCGGCCATCGGATCTGAGGCGGGCGGCAAGCACGCCGCGATCGGCGAGCGTGCCGTTGCCGTCAGTGGCGCGCATCACCACCGCCGCCGCGCCGTCACCGAACAGCACGCAAGTGCTGCGGTCGGTCCAGTCGAGAATGCGTGAAAAGGTTTCGGCTCCGATGACAAGGGCGCAGCTCCCTTGGCCTGCCTTCAACAGGCTGTCGGCAACGGTGAGGCCATAGACGAAACCCGAGCACACGGCCTGCACATCGAAGGCGGAGCCCCGCTCGATGCCGAGGGCGGCCTGCACCTTGACCGCGGTCGCCGGAAAAGTGTCGTCGGGCGTCGATGTCGCAACGATGATAAGGTCGACCTCATGCGCCTTGACGCCGGACTGAGCGAGCGCGTCGCGCGCCGCATGGATGGCGAGGTCGCCGGTCGTCTCCTTGTCCGCGGCGATGCGCCTTTCGCGTATGCCGGTGCGCTCGACGATCCATTCGTCGCTGGTATCGACCATGCGCGCCAGGTCCGCATTGCTCATGATGCGGGCCGGAAGATAAGAGCCTACTCCTTCGATCACCGAACGACGCTGCACGCCAAACCTCATTTTCACTAAGCGTTGACCGCAGCGCGCGGCGTGAACGCATCCATATGCTTGTTCATTTCGGCGACATCGGCGGCGATCTTGGCGACGAGGCCGTTCTTCACCATCTCGATGGCGACATCGACCGCCGTGGCGAAGCCCAAGGCATCCGTGCCGCCATGTGATTTCACCACGATGCCGTTCAAGCCCAGGAACACACCGCCATTGTGCTTGCGCGGATCCATGCGCTCGCGCAGCGTGGCAAAGGCGCCACTCGCCATGAGCGCGCCCAGGCGCGACATCAGGGTACGGTTGAGCGCGAGCCGCAGATAGGTCGAGAGCTGTTTGGCAGTGCCTTCCGCCGTCTTGAGCGCGATATTGCCGGTGAAGCCCTCGGTCACCACGACGTCGACCGTGCCTTTGCCGATATCGTCGCCCTCGATGAAACCCTTATATTCGAACGGCAGGCCGAGATTGCGCAAGAGATGCCCCGCCTCCTTCACCTCTTCGAGGCCCTTCACTTCCTCGACCCCGATATTGAGGAGGCCGACGGTCGGGCGCTCCAGCCCTGAGAGCGAGCGCGCCATGGCCTCGCCCATGAGGGCGAATTCGACGAGCTGGCGCGCATCCGCGCCAATGGTCGCACCGACATCGAGGACCACGCTCTCGCCGCGCAAGGTCGGCCAGATCGCGGCGATCGCCGGGCGCTCGATGCCGGGAATGGTCTTGAGCACGAAGCGGGCCATGGCCATGAGCGCGCCGGTATTGCCGGCCGAGACCACGCATTGCGCCTCGCCCGATTTCACCGCATCGATGGCGAGCCACATGCTGCTCTTGCCGCGCCCGCGCCGCAGTGCCTGGCTCGGCTTGTCCTCCATGGCCACCGCTATGTCGCAATGGCGAACCTCGCTCCTCCCCTTGAGGCGCGGATATTTCTCCATGAGGGAGGCGAGCCGCGCGCCATCGCCGAACAGCAGAAACCTGAGGTCGGGATGACGGACGCTGGCGAGATGCGCCCCCGGGAGCACCATCTCGGGGCCCGCATCGCCACCCATGGCGTCAAGCGCAATCGTCATTTTGCCTGTCATGGGTGCTCGGGGACCTTGGATTCGCGGGCTTTGGGACAATCTAGCACGGGCGGGCGGACAATAGCCGCTGCTTGTGGCGAAACAACTGAAAAGATAGGTCTTCGGAACCGCACCGCCATCGCTCACCCCTTGCCTTTCCGAAGCTGCTCCAAGCTGCTGAAAGGATTTCTTTCCGCCTCCTGGTCGGAACCCGCGGCAATTTCGTCCTCGATCACATCGGCAAAGGCGACGCCCGGCTTCTTGGGATAGGGATCGAGCACCAGCGCCACGGCTTCGGCCACGACCTCTCCCATGTCGATAATCCCGTTCTCGAAGGGCTCGGCATCGCCTTCCTCGATCAGGGCCGCGCCGGCCGCACTCCCCACCGGCAGAAAATAGCTTTCGAATTCGTCGCCAAGCGTCGAGCGGAATACATCGAGGCTCACCACGCAGGTCTGCTCGAGATCGACGCTGAAACGGCCCTTGATCTTGAGTCCTTCGCCGCGCCAGCGTGAAACCTTGAGCTCGGCCTCCAGCCCATGAAGCGCCGGCAGGCCGAATCGCCGGGCGAGATCGGCGCATTCCCGGGACTCGGCCGAAATCTTCTCGGTCGAGCCCTGCGGGGGCACCCGGGTGACGTCGAGTGGGCGGGAAAATTCGGGCTGAGGGTTATGATAGGGCATGACTCAAGGGTCCGGAAAGTCGATCTCGCCCGACAAAATGGGCCCGATCGGGCGTTCATGCAAATGACGGCGGAGGCGCAAGGCATGGTCGGCCAGAAGGCCTGAGCCATCACGGGACCCGGTTCCGGCGAAGACATTGCGATAAAGCGCCTCGGCGAGCGCCGCTGAATCTCCGGATTTGAGCGCCCCGCTATAGGCTTGGACCCGGCCATAGAAGACCTCGGCCATGCGACGCACCTTCTTGCCGACCGACAGGTCGCCGACCCCCATTTCGCGCAAGGAACGGTCCATATCGGCAAAAACCTCGTCGGTCAGGCCTTGGGCCAAGTCTTGGGCCGCCCGGCCTTCGCTGGCCAGGCGGTCGAGGACAAGCACGGTGTGGAGGACGATCATGTCGTAACGGCCGTCCACCGTGTCCGGCACCCCCCAGTCGGCGTACAGCTTCGGATGCCGCGCGGCAGCCACAATTGCTCCGTAAACCGCCCGGACGGAATTGCGGGACGCCTTGCGCTTGAAAAGGGACAAAATCATCGTTAACGGCTCCCACGTAATTCCCGGTATAAATTGGGGAAACTCATCCTTTGCCTGAACGCTGCCGGAAAGACATGCGCCGATCACCCATCTCAAGCCGCCTTCTGACTTTAGCCGCAATGGCCCTTGCCGTCGCAGCCTGCTCCACCAATATCGCCCATCGCGGCTATCTCGCCAAACCGGGCGCCTTTTCCCAGGTGCGCGAAGGCATGGCCAAATCCGAGGTCGAAGGGATACTGGGCTCACCCTCGACCACGGCCAGCGTCAACTTCCAGGGTGATAGCTACTACTACATTTCAAGCACCACCGAGCAGAGAGCTTTCCTCAATCCGGAGGAAATCGAGCGCCAGGTGATCGCCGTCCGCTTCAATCAGAACGACCAGGTCGCGAGCCTCGGCCAATATGGCCTCGAGGACGGCAAGATCATCGATATCAATTCGCGCACCACGCCCACCAAGGGCCGTGAACTGACGATGTTGCAGCAGCTCTTCGGCAATATCGGCAGGCCGGGCCCCGGCGGCACGATCGTCCCCGGACGTACGCCCGGCGGCGGCGGTGCCGGCAAGCCTTCCGGCAGGCCTTGACGCTATCCTGATTTGCCCAGGGCCGTTCGATCGAAGCGACGTTCGAGCTTGCGCACGAAATATGCGGCGATCAGGCTGACGGCGAGCAGGATCACGGCCGCCGCCGTATAGGGCTCGTTATAGCGATAGGTAAGGCCAGCGACATTGTTGGCGGCACCGAAGATATCGACCACCGTGATCGCCGCAAGGAGCGGTGTCTCCTTGAACAGGCCGATGAGGAAATTGCCGAGCGGCGGGATCATCGGCGGCAAGGCCTGCGGCAGCACGACCCGCGTCCACAGAGCATAGGGCTTGAGCCCCAGGGCGCGCGCCGCTTCCCATTGTCCATCCGGAACGCCATCGATGCCGGCCCGATAGACCTCGGCGATATAGGCGCCGATATGGAGGCCGAGACAGAGGATGCCGGTCATGAGCGCCGGGAAGCGGATGCCGTAAGACGGCAGAACGTAGAAGACGAAATAGAGCTGGACCAGAAGCGGCGTGCAGCGCATCAGCGCGATATAGCCGTCGCAGAAGAGGCGCAAGGCCTTGACGCCCGAACGGCGGCCAAGCGCCAAGGCGAGGCCGACAATGAGAGCCAGCGCGAAGCCGCCCAAGGTCGCTTCGACCGTCACCACGAGCCCGCGCAGGAGATCAGGCAGGATGCGGATCAGGAATTCGAAGCTGAACATGACCCTCCCTCAGCGGTAGCGCGCGGCATAGCGCTCGGCCCCGCGCACCACCCAGGTGAGCGGATAGGCCATGGCGAAATAGAGAAGCATCACCCAGGTCCAGATCTCGACGCTGCGTCCGGTGGTGACGACCATCTGGCGGCCGGAGAAGGTGAGCTCGGTGATGGTGATGAGCGAGACCAGCGACGTCGCCTTGACGAGCTCGATCAGGAGATTGCCGAAGGATGGCAGCATGGCGACGAGCGCTTGCGGCAGGATCACCAGCCGGTAGGTCTGCACGCGGTTGAGGCCCAGGGCGGCAGCGCCCTCATGCTGACCTTTGCCGATCGCCAGGATTCCGGCGCGCACTACTTCCGAGCCATAGGCCGAGAGATTGAGACCAAGACCGATGACCGCGGTGGCGGTGGGCGGCAACGAGAGGCCGAAGGCGGGCAGGATGAAGAACAGATAGAAAAGCTGCACGATCGCCGAAGTGCCGCGCAGTATCTCGACATAGGCCGTGACGAGCCGCCTCACCCAGCGATTGGGCACGAGGCGCAGGAAACCGACGACGAAAGAAAGGGCGAAGGCGAGGACCGCGGTGATCAGCGTGATCTTGAGCGTGACCGCAGTCCCCCTGAGGAGCTGCGGCAGCGTATCCAAGGCCAAAAGGTGACCGAGATCCACTTGGGCAATCAGGCCTTGCAGATCTCTTCGGCCGTCTTCACGCCATCCGGCAATTCGTCCTTGCCGTAGCCATATTGCGAGATGATCTCGAGCAGCTTGCCGGATTTGAGGAGATCGGCGAGCCCGGCATCGAGCGCCTGCTTGAGGTCGGTATCTGCCTTGCGCAGGCCAAGTCCGGCATAGCCGAACTCCTGCTCGCCATTGGCGGCCTTGATCTGGACGAAGCCTTCGACGCGCTCGACGCTCGGATCGTTCGCGGTCTTGAGAAGCTCGTTGAGCTCCAGTGCCGGGAAATAGATCACATCGCAGCGGCCGGCCTTGAGGCCGGCGAGCGCTTCCGTCGCATTGGCGAACAGCACCACGCGGTCGTTGGGCACGCCGGCCTTGGCGAGATCCTCGACCTGCGCCGCGCCATTCTGGGTGCCGACGATCGCATCGGCGTGGGCTGCGACGTCGGCAATGCTCTTGACGCCCTTGGGATTGCCCTTGAGCGCTGCGAAGCCGGCGCCGGTGCGGGTGACGGGATTGGTGAACAGAACCGCCTCGCAGCGGGCGGGACGGATGTACATGCCGGCGCCGATGATGTCGAAGCGGTCGGCATTGATGCCGGGAATGAGCGCGTTGAATTCGACGATCTCGGCCTTGAGTTCCTTGACGCCATGTGGTGCCAGTAGTGCGGCGATGACATCGGGAATGGCGCCCTTCGCCTTGCCGTCGGTATCGACGAAGCCGTAGGGTTTCTCATTGGCGATGCCGACGCGTACGACGCCATCCTTCATGATGCGTGCCATGGTGCTTTCGGCACGGGCGAGCGAAGGCAGGATCAGGGAGCCGGTAGCCGCGGCGGCCAGCCCCATGAGATGGCGGCGCGAGAGAGCGAAGTGCAAAGCAGGCATGTCGGAAACCTCCTTGGTTTTGTTTTGCTTATACCCCATGAAATCGGCGCGATCTTCGGTTCCGCCGTCCCTCAAGTCAATGCAGCGGCGGTTGAAATTAGCGAAATGAGGAGAGAAATAGTTCTCATGGAAGCAGGACTTCACAAAGCTGAGCTCACCTTCGACTATCCCGCCTTGGCCGGCTGGCGCTGGCCCGCGGTCGAGATCGTCGGGCAAAGCCCAGGCCCCAGGCTCGCCGTCATCTCAGGCGTGCATGTGAATGAGACCTCGAGCATCGAAGCGGTGATCCGGCTGCAGCGCATGATCGATCCCCAAAAGCTCAAGGGGCGGATATCGATCATTCCGATCGTCAACCTGCCGGCCGTACCGTTGAGATCGCAATATGTCTGTCCGATCGACGACAAGAACATCAACTTCAGTTTCCCGGGCCGGCCCGATGGCAGCTTCTCCGAGGCGCTGGCCTACGCCCTCCTCAACGACTGGGCCCATGATGCGGACTGCTTCGCCGATCTGCATGGCGGCGATCTGTGCGAAGAGGTCTCGCATTTCATGGTGGTGCAGCGCACCGGCGATGACCCCTTCGATCAGCGCAATCTCGCCATCGCCCAATGTTTCGACGCAGCGATCATCGCTGCGATCGATCCCTCGCACATGGATCAGCCGGCGCGCAGCGTCACCGGCCGGGCCAAGAGGCGGCAATTCGCGGCCTTCGCCGAGGCCGGCCGCATCGGCCTCATCGAGGAGCCGAATGTCGCCTATCACCTTAACGGACTATTGCGGCTGCTCCACCATTTCGGCATGACCGACAGCGCGCCGGCGAAGACGCGCGAGGCCCGGATCATCACCCGCTATCACTGGATCCCGGCACCGGTCGACGGCTTTTTCCGCTATCACGTCGAGCCTGGCCAGAAGGTGGCCAAAGGCCAGCTCCTGGCCACCGCCGAAAACACCTATGGCGAGGAGATCGCCAGGGTGTCGGCGCCCGAGGAAGGGCATATATTGTGGCGGATCACCCATGCCCTCTCACCTAGGGATAGCTTCATCGTGGGGCTAGGCACAAAGGCGTGACCTTCCGCATGGCGCTTTGTAATGTCAAAATGGGCCGTGAACGGCTAAGCTCCCGGCCATAGTCCGATTAGGTCCCAAAATGAGTTTGCCCATGCCCCCCTTCGCAAATATGAGAAACCTTCTGGTCGCCCTGGTCATTGGCGGTGTCGGCCTTTCCGGCTTGCCGGTCGAGGCGCAGCAGACAAATGTGGGAGTCCAAGGAACCGTCGAAAGTCTCGACAGCAAGGTGCTGCATCTGCGCGGTCCCAAGGGCGGCGAGGTTTCGGTGGCGCTGGATTCCAAGACGGCGGTCTTCATAAGGCAGCCATCGAGTCTCGACGCGATCAAGGTCGGCGACTACGTCGCTTCGGCCGCGGTCAAAGGAGCGGACGGGAAGCTTCGCTCAAAGGAGCTGCGCATATTTCCCGAGGCGCTGCGGGGTATCGGCGAAGGGCAGCGGCCGATGAAAGCGCCCGATACGCTCATGACGAATGCATCGGTTTCCAAGGTCATGGCCGTGCCGGAAGGCCGGGTCATCAAGGTCGAATACAACAATGGGACAGCCGAACTCATCGTGGGTCCGGAAGTCCCCATCATAGCCCTGGTTGCCGCCGATATGGGCGCACTCAAGGCCGGCACGAAGGTGTTCATATTGGGTACGAAATCTCAGGATGGAACCATCCAAGCCACGAGAATAGTGGCGACCGATTGAGATGCAAGGTTCCCCAAACGGGGTCCCCGCCTCACACTTCATCCTTGTGGACATGCAGGAACCGGGCGATCTGCTGCTTGAGCTGGAACTGCCGGGCGGGATCGCTCATCGACGCCGCATCCATGAAAAGGCTGCGCTGAATATCCGTCGGAAGCTCATTCCACTGCATGATCACCGCCGCTCCCAGACATTTGAGGATGCGCTCCTCATCCTTGCGCAGCGCGGTGTCCGGCGCCGGACCTATGGCGCCGCCCTCATTGTCCCAACGCCCTAGAGCTTTCGCCAGATCGTAGAAATTCCGCGTACCGCTTTTTGTCTCGGCCATGACGCCAGTCTAGCGCGAACCCGGCTCTCCTCCAACCGGACCGCGAGAGATATTTGCTCAGAAGCCAACCGGCATGTCCTGTGGTCCGGTGATCGTATGCGGGCAATCGAAATTGTCCCAGTGCAGGTCATGCGGGATCCATGACGGCCGCCGGCCGCAGGCATTGACGGGTGGGGAGCAATCGGGGCACGTGAATGCGCCGAAGCTGTTCAGCACGATCCCACCCTTCCTGTCGGCGGGCTCGGCGATCGCCGCAAAGCCGCCCGAACGGTACACAAAGACGCGAAGGCGACCGCGTCCGTCCTGGCCGACCCAGGTGAAAACGGCACGCGACGTGCTACCTTTGGTTTCGATCGCCTCTATCTTGCCGCGCGCCCCGGCCGCCTGCTGCATATCCGCCAGATCATGAGCCTCGCGCAGTGCCTTCGCCCATGACGTGGTGATCGCGACCGCGGCAACGCCTTCATTGGGATCGGCCGGCGGCCAGGATTGGGCGTGCAGGGACGCCGCCGAAAAGAGAAGCGCCGCCAGGAAGGCAAGGCCTTGGTGCAGGATCAAGACCCGGCCTCCTCGGCGATCCTCTCATCGGCCCGCTCGCCTTCCCAATAATCGAGCCCCTCTCCGTGCCGCATGACGCTGCCATCGAGCCCGCGGATCAAAATCTTGCCAGAGTCGGGATAGACGCAGACGTCGTGCAGCTCGCGGTCGCCGATGATGATGAAGAGGAACGGCGCGTCGGTCTCGTTGACCAGGCAATGGCCGGCGCGCTGTCCCGCCGGAAAGGCGACATAGTCGCCGGCCTTGATAGGATGGCGTTGGTCGCCAAGGCGCAGCGTTGCCTCTCCGGCGAGCGCCACGATGTGCTCCTCCTCGAACAGATGGTAGTGAAACGGAGCCGATTGCTTGCCGGGCGGCAATTCCTCATAGGCAATGCCTATCTTGCGGCCTTCGCCGCGCGTATCGGACAAGACACGATAGCGGCTGCCATATCTCACACCCTGGGTCCATTCCTTCCAGGGCAGTTTTTCGATCGCAACCGGGCCTTTCGCTTTTTCAGTATCGGACATGGCGCATCTCCTTCGGCTTGCACCAGCCTAGCGCATGATCCTGCCGGTTTCCCGAAAAGATATGCGCTTTATCATGCTCAGGCCAGATAGCGCCGCCGCAAATGACCGATGAAATAGTCGGCCTTCAGTTTCTCGCCGGTGGCGCGTTCGAGCAATTCAGGCGTCGACCACCGCGAAGCCTGCGACCAGATATGCTTGCGCCGCCAGTCATTGAGCCCGACCAGGCGGCCATTGCGCACATCCTCGCGCACTGCAGGGTGTTCTTTTTCGAGCGCCGCCCAGAGCTGCGCCGCAACCAGCGCGCCCAGCGTATAGCTCGGGAAGTAACCGAAGGCGCCCGAGGGCCAGTGCACGTCCTGCATCGGACCGTCCTTGGCATTATCGATCGTCGCGAGCCCCAGATATTCCCTCATCTTGGCGTCCCAGACTTCCGGAATGTCCTTGGTGGCCAGCTTGCCGGAAACCAGGTCCTGCTCCATCTCGAAGCGCAGGATCACATGCAGCGGATAGGTCGCTTCATCGGCATCGACGCGGATGAGCCCGCGCTCGATATGGTGCACATGAGCCAGCATGTCCTCGAGATCCCAGCCGGCGACCGCCTGATCGCCCAGGTGCTGGCGGACGATCGGCATCGCCCATTCCCAGAATTCCGCGCTTCTCGCGATCTGCATCTCGACGAAGAGACTCTGGCTCTCATGCATGGCCATGCCGCGCGCCTTGCCGAGCGGCAAATGCGACCACGCCGCGGGCAGGCCCTGCTCATAGAGTCCGTGCCCCGTCTCATGCAGGATGCCCATCAGCGCCGACAGGAACTCAGCCGTGACATAGCGGGTCGTCATGCGCACGTCGCTCGGCACGCCGCCGCAGAAGGGATGATGCGAGATGTCGAGTCGGCCATGGGCGAAATCGAAGCCCAGGGCCTCCATCATCGCGTGCCCCAGCGCCTTCTGCCGCTCGACCGGGAACGGCGCGTTGAAGGACTTCAGCGGCCGCCGGGCGAGCTTCTCTTGCTGCCGGGCCATGGCTTCCGGAATGAAGCCCTTGAGAAAGCTCTTCAGCTCGGCGAAGACCGGGGCGATGTCCCCGACACGGTTGCCCGGATCATATTGCTCCATCAGGGCGTCATAGGGATCGAGTTTCAAGACCTTGGCGCGCAGCTCCGCCTCCTCGCGCATGGTGGCGACGACGCCTTCGAAGGCGGGGAGGAAAGCGTGCCAATCTCCTTTCGGCCGCAATTCGCGCCAGAGCTGCTCGCAGCGGACCTTGGCGGCAACCTGCTTGCGCACGAAATCGGAGGAGAGGCAGGTCAGATTGGTGTAGGCGCGCCTGAACTCGCGCAAACCCGCCTGGTGTGTGGCGTCCAGTGCCTCGCCTTCTGCCGCATCGAGCCAGTCTGAGATCTCGGGTGCAGCGGCGAGGTCGTGATAAAGACCCGCCAGCATGGCCATGGCCTCGGCCCGCTTCTCGCCGCCGCCCACCGGCATCTGCACGGCTTCGTCCACGCTCAGTATCGACTGGGCATGCTCGAGCGCTTCGAGCTTCCGTCCGAGATCTTCGAGCCTTGCGAATGACATGGATTTGGCTGGATAGGTCAGTCAGTGGAGATTGCTGCTCCTTCATGTCATAAGGAAGCTGACGGCGGAAGGGGCTTTCGAACGAGTGGCAGGATATGATCGATCGATCATGGGCAGAGCGCTATGTCCACGAATGGGTGGCAGATTGGCAGGCGAAGGATCTCGATGCGATTCTTCGTCATTACTCGCCGGAGATTGTCTTTCGCTCTCCCCGTATTCCGGCCGTGCTCAATACACAGCAGGCAGCTGTATCCGGCTTGTCGGAGCTGCGCGACTATTGGAGCAAGGCCTTGGAAGCGGCCAAGGAAGTGCGGTTCGAGATCATCAATGTTGGCGTCGGGGCTGGCGCCCTTACCATCCTCTATCGAAACCAGCGCAATGACTATGTCGCAGAGACATTGGTATTCGACGACGACGGCAAGGTAATTGAAGGCATCGTCACTTATCTGAGGCCGCCGGAGACTTGAACAATGGAGACTTGGCCATGCCGGGTGAAGGGATGGGCTTTGCGGCGCTGTGGCCTGCCTTCACTGTCATTGCGGCGACCGCTCAGACATTTCGCAATGCGGCACAGAAAGCCCTGAGCGATGAACTGGGAACTGTCGGTGCGACTTACATCAGGTTTCTCTTTGGGTTGCCCTTCGGCCTCGCCGCGCTGGCTCTTCTCGCCATTGCCGGGAGCGAGTTGCCCCGACCCACCGTGGCATCGCTGCAATGGACCGTTTTCGGGGCCCTCAGCCAGATTGGCGGGACGGCCCTCTTGCTGACCGCGATGCGTGAACGCTCATTCCTGGTGACCATCGCCTATACCCACACCGAACCTCTGCTGGTTGCGCTTTTCGCGCTGGCCTTTCTCGGCGAGCAGGTGACTTTGTCACTGGCCGCGGCCATGCTGATCGCCATCGCCGGCGTGATTTCACTTTCATGGCCCTCGCGAGCCGGCATTGAGATCTTCTCATGGCGGCCGGCACTCTATGGGATCGCTTCAGGCGCCCTCTTCGCCATGGCAGCGGTGGGATTTCGCGGTGGAATCACCGCTCTCGGATCAAGCAGCTTTCTTTCCGCCGCAACGCTCACTCTCGCAATTTCGCTGACGATACAGACGGCGCTGATGTCTTGCTGGCTCCTCTTGCGCGAACCCGCGATCCTGAAGGCGGTCTTCAGGGCATGGCGTCCTTCTCTGGCCGCTGGTTTCCTGGGCGCATTTGCCTCGGAGAACTGGTTCCTCGCCTTCGCACTGACCAACCCAGCCCGCGTGCGGACCCTCGGGCTTGTCGAGATCCTGATAGCCGCCTTCGTTTCGCATCGCCTGTTCGCTCAGACACCTGGTCTTCGCGACATCATCGGCGTCGCGCTCATCCTGGCCGGGGTCGCCCTGATCTTCAACGATTGAGCCCGCCCTCTGACGGAAGGTTAAACATACGCCATCGCTCGGTGTTCGATCTTGCCGGAATTGCCCTATCATCGCGGCCAGTTGCCCCATGAGGACTTCCCATGGCGATACCGATCGATTGGATGCCCGACGTTCCCATGCAGCGCATCATCTGCCACTGGACGGCGGGCACGCATGATGCAAGCGAGAGCGACAGGCAGGCCTATCATTTCCTGATCGAGGGAAATGGAAGGCTGGTCAGAGGCGCGCCGTCGGTCGCCGCCAATTCGGGCCGGCGGGTGAAGCCCGGCCATGCCGCGCACACGCTCAATTGCAACCAAGGCTCGATCGGCATCTCGCTGTGCTGCATGGGCGGTGCCGAGCAGCAACCGTTCCGCCCCGGCGCCTACCCGATGACGCGCGCGCAATGGGACATGCTCACCGTCGCGGTCGCCGAGCTCAGCAAGCGCTATCGCATCAAGGTGGCGCGGCGGACGGTTCTTTCCCATGCCGAAGTGGAAAGCGTGCTCGGCATCGAGCAGAAGGGCAAATGGGACATCTCCCGCCTTGCCTTCGACGCTTCCGTTTCCGGCGCCGCCCAATGCGGCGACAGGTTGAGGCGCGAGGTGACAGCGGCCATGGCCGGAGCCCCGATGCCCGACATCCGGCCGGTGAGCCCTGACGTCGAGCAATTGATAGAACGGTTCGGGGAGATGATCGGCCGGGCGATCGCGCAAGGCCTCGACGCGCTCATTCGCGTGCTCGGCAAAAGGTTCCGATCCTAATGAAAACGGCCGGGCATTGACCCGGCCGTTTCCGTTTGACGGTTTGTCTTTGGATCAGTGCGCGAGCACGGCCAACAGCAGCAGTGCCACGATGTTGGTGATCTTGATCATCGGGTTGACGGCGGGACCCGCCGTGTCCTTGTAGGGGTCGCCGACGGTGTCGCCGGTAACGGATGCCTTGTGGGCTTCCGAACCCTTGAAGTGCTTCTGGCCCTTCGAGTCGGTAAAACCATCCTCGAAGGACTTCTTGGCATTGTCCCAGGCGCCGCCGCCCGCCGTCATCGAGATGGCGACGAAGAGGCCGGTGACGATGACGCCCATCAGCATGGCGCCCAGTGCCGCGAAGCCCGCCGCCTTGCCGGCGATCGCCCAGATCGCCAGGAAGACGACGATCGGCGAGAGCACCGGCAGCAGCGAGGGGACGATCATCTCCTTGATCGCAGCCTTGGTCAGCATGTCGACGGCGCGGCCATAATCAGGCTTGTCCTTGCCCTGCATGATGCCGGGCTTCTCCTTGAACTGGCGGCGAACCTCGACCACCACGGCCTGCGCCGCGCGGCCGACCGCCGTCATGGAGATGCCGCCGAAGAGATAAGGCAGCAAGCCGCCGAAGATCAGGCCGACCACCACATAGGGGTTCGACAGATCGAAGGTGACATTGACGCCCTCGAAGAAGCTTCCCGGCGTCGCATTGGCCGCGAAGAACTTGAGGTCCTGGGTATAGGCGGCGAACAGCACCAGGGCGCCGAGCCCCGCCGAGCCGATGGCATAGCCCTTGGTGACGGCCTTGGTGGTGTTGCCCACGGCATCGAGCGCGTCGGTATTGTGGCGCACTTCCTTGGGCAGGCCCGCCATCTCGGCGATGCCGCCGGCATTGTCGGTGACGGGGCCGAAGGCATCGAGCGCCACCACCACGCCGGCAAGCGCCAGCATCGTGGTCACCGCGACCGCGATGCCGAAGAGGCCGGCGAGATTGAAGGTGACGATGATGCCGCCGATGATGACGAGCGCCGGCAGAGCGGTCGACTCGAGCGACACGGCGAGGCCCTGGATGACATTCGTGCCGTGGCCGGTGATCGAGGCCTCGGCGATCGAATTCACCGGACGAAGGCCGGTGCCGGTATAGTATTCGGTGATCCAGATGATGAGGCCGGTGATGACGAGGCCGACAAGGCCGCACCAGAACAGACTCATCGGCGTGAAGCCGCCGAGATCCACCGACATGCCGCCGAACACATAGCTCATCACCGGGTAAAGGGCGATGAGCGACAGGATGGCGGTGGCGATGAAACCCTTGTAGAGCGCGCCCATGATGTTGTTAGAGGCGCCGAGCTTCACGAAGAACGTGCCGATGATCGAGGTGACGACGCAGGCGCCGCCAATGGCGAGCGGCAGGACCATGCCGGCGAGCTTGTAGGCGTCCGGCAGCACGATGGCCGAGAGCACCATGGTGGCGACGGCGGTCACCACATAGGTCTCGAACAGGTCGGCCGCCATGCCGGCGCAGTCGCCGACATTGTCACCGACATTGTCGGCGATGGTGGCGGGGTTGCGCGGATCATCCTCGGGGATGCCGGCCTCGACCTTGCCGACCATGTCGCCGCCGACGTCCGCACCCTTGGTGAAGATGCCGCCGCCGAGACGGGCGAAGATCGAGATGAGCGAGGCGCCGAAGGAAAGCGCCACGAGCGAGTCGATGACGGTCCGGTCGGTGGGTGCGAGACCCAGAGAGCCGGTGAGGAAGATGAAATACAGGGTGACGCCCAGGAGGCCGAGCCCGGCAACCAGGAGGCCCGTGACCGCGCCCGACTTGAAGGCGAGGTCGAGGCCGCCGGCGAGCGACTTGGTGGCGGCTTGTGCGACGCGCACATTGGCCCTGACCGACACATTCATGCCGATGAAGCCCGCAGCGCCCGAAAGGATGGCGCCGATGGCGAAGCCGATGGCCGAATGCCAGCCCAGGAGGAAGAAAGCGATCAGGAAGATGACGATGCCGACAATGCCGATGGTCGTGTATTGGCGCTTGAGATAGGCTTGCGCGCCTTCACGCACGGCGGCCGAGATTTCCTGCATGCGGGCCGTGCCGGCATCCGCGGCCAACAGGCTGCGGGTGGTGAGAATGCCGTAGACGATGGACAAAGCACCGCCAAGCACGATCAGCCAGAGGGTGGAGCTCATGGTTGTTCCTTGTGTTTTTGGTTTCCCCGAGGGCGGGCGTTAAGGAGGCCCCCCTCCTCCCGCATCCCGGAACGATGGGCGGGGTATGCCAAAATGGCGGCTTTATGGCAACCCACAACAGGCGGCCCTTGCGACAGGTTTGATATGCTGTGAAAGTGCCCCTGACAGGGTTTCTATGGGGGCTCATTCCATGTTGACCGGCTCGTTCCTGGCCTTTCTCGGCATATCCATCCTGGTCATCGTGACGCCGGGCCCGGATACGGCGATGACCATTCGCGGCGTGATGCTGGGCGGGCGCGCCGGCGGGCTTGCGACCGCAGCGGGTGTGGCACTCGGCCAGATCATCTGGGCGCTGGCGACGGCGGCGGGGCTGGTCGCGGTGCTCCTCGCCTCTGAGCCCGTGTTCCAGGCGATCAAGCTTCTGGGGGCCGCCTATCTCATCTATCTCGGCGGGCACATGGTCTGGGGCGCTTGGCGGCGCACCGGCGGCGGATTGCCGGCCAGGATGGAGGGCCGTCCGCTCTCCCCGCTCTCGGCCTTCCGCCAAGGCCTCATCAGCGATCTCGGCAATCCCAAGATGGCGGTGTTCTTCGCCAGCATCCTGCCGCAATTCGCCCATCCCGGCGAAGGCATGTTCTCAGGCCTTGCCTTGCTCGGCCTCGTCTTCTCGGGCCTCACCTTCGTTTGGCTCGCAGTCTATGTGGTTGTGCTGGCGAAGCTCGGCCACTTCCTCAACCGGCCGCAGATCAGAAAGCCCTTCGAGACGATCATGGGCAGCCTGCTCATCGCCTTGGGGGTAAGACTCGCGGCCGAGCAAAGAGCGTAGCTATTCGAGCACGAGAGCGAGCGTAAAGCCGTCATAGCCCTTGACCCCGACGGTCTGGATCGCGGTGGCGCTGACCCGCTTCTCCTGCTTCAACATCTCGTTGAACCGGCGCACGCCTTTCACGCTCGGATCGCGGCTCCGGGCGTCGATGACCTCGCCGTCGCGAATGACATTGTCGACGACGATGAGGCTGCCCGGACGCGTGAGCTTGAGCGACCAGGTGAAATAATCCGGTATGTTCTCTTTGTCGGCGTCGATGAAGACGAGATCGAAGGTTTCACGCTTCTCGGCGGCGAGCTTGGGCAGGACATCGAGCGCCTTGCCGAGTCTGAGATCGATCATGGCGGCGAGGCCTGAGCGCTCAAAATTGGCGCGCGCCACTTCGGCGTGGCGCGGCACGGCTTCGAGCGTCACGACGCGCCCGCCCTTCGGCAAGGCGCGGGCCAGCCAGATCGTGCTGTAGCCGCCAAGCGTGCCGAACTCGAGCACGTTCTTCGCATTGATCGCGCGCGCCAGCAGCATCAGGAATTTGCCCTGGGTCGGCGCCACCGCGATTTCGGGAAGGCCCGCATCGGCGCTGGCGACGAGCACCGCATCGAGCACGGCATCGGGCCCGACCAGCATCTCATCCAGATAATCGTCAACGGCGGTCCAGGTTTTCTCGGTCATTTCGGTTTCACGCATCAGTTGAGGGGCCGCGATGAGACCAGAAAAGGACGTCACGAGCAAAGAAAAAGGACGGATCCGAAGACCCGCCCTCTTCCTGCTTCAAGGAGTGATCGATCAGAGGCCGTTGAACAGCCAGGCGATGCCGACCGTGCCGGTATGGGTCGCAAGCTTGGACTCGATGCCGTCGATCCCGAAGAAATCCTCCTTGCCATACTGCGTGTAGCGGTATTCGGCCCGCAGCGTGAGGCTGTCGGTCAGCATGGCTTCAGCGCCGGCGCCGATATGGAAGCCGTCAAGATCCTGCTTCTCGGAGATATCCTCATCAATGATCAGCCCTTGCGGAATACCGACCGTCAGCTCGGCCTCCTGCTTGACATGCGCATAGCTGTAGCCGCCGATGACGTAGAGCATCGTCTCGGGTGTCGCGAGATAGCCGGCGCGCAACGACGCGTTGGCGAACCATTCGAGTTTCGTTTCGGCGTCGAGCTCCGCCTCCAGGCCAAGGAATTCAGCGGAAGCATCGAGCTTCGACTTCAGATCGGCAATGCCGATATCGCCCTGGAGACCAAGCACGATACTGTCGCTGACCTGCCAGTTGTAGCCCGCCATCAGGCTGCCGAGGAAGCCCTCTCCGCCGATGCCGTCAAAGGACGGATCGTCGCCACCCACGTCGAGGGTGAGCTTATCGACCGTGCCACCGGCGCCGGCATTGGCGCCGACATAGAAGCCGGTCCAGCTCACTTGCGGCTCGACCACATCAGCCGTCGGCGTCGCCACTTCGCCCTCGCCCGCCGTCGGGAAGAGGTTGTAGGCCAGGCCCAATGTGCCGGTGTGCATCGTGGGCTTCACGTCGAGGAAGCCATCGGTGTCCCAGTCCTCGCTGCCGAATTCGGTATAGCGATATTCGACCCGGGCGGTCAGGCGATCCGTCAGCCGCGTCTCCATGCCGGCGCCGACATGATAGCCGTCGTATTTCTGGTCCGCGTCGAAATCGACGGCCTCGAACAGCTCGCCATCCAGCTTGAATTCGGCATAGCTGTAGCCGCCGATGATGTAGAACAGCGTATCGGGCGTCACCAGATAACCGGCGCGCAAGGACGCGTTGGCGATGAAGTCGGGTCCGGCTTTGGCGTTGATGAGCGGATCGGCATCGAGATCCGCTTCAATGTCGGTCCAGCCGATGTCGCCCTGGATGCCGAGAACGAATCGGTCGGAAACCTGCCAGTTGAAGCCGGCCAGGGCGCCGCCCAAGAAGCCATCGCCGCCAATGCCGTTGAGATCGGCATCGAAGCCGCCAATTTCCCCAAAGTCAGCTCCGAGCTCCGTGCGCGCCTTGGCAGCGCCGGCGCCGACATAACCGCCGACATAGAAGCCTGACCAGCTATAGGCCGGCTCGCTGTATTCGACATCCGCCGCCTGGACCGCTCCGCTCATTCCCATGAATGCCGCCAAAGCAGCAAGAGCAGCAGCACCGCGCAGACAAGTCTTCATTCGTCGCCCCCAAAATTACGTAAGGTTTTGTTGCATCAATGATTTTATTATCGCTGGAGCGCATCGTCACTTTCAAGAAGATTGAAAATAACACGACCGAAATTTCGGAGACTATGGCATTTCTGCAACAGAAACGCCGCGCGCTCCGAAGAATTTGGGTCTCTAAAGTTGCAGCAGCTGCTGCCGGAGGCTGTGGGAATCGAACGCGGGCACTTCCAGCACGCCGTGATTCGCGGCCAGGCCACATTCTTCCGTGGCGATGACCGGCAATCCGTGCGCCAACGCCTTGAGCAAAGCGCGCGGCTCGTGCTCGACGAGCGCCGGCAGGACCACAGCCGCAAGTTCCACCGGCCAGTGACCGTTGTCGAGCGGCCGCACTCGGTTGTTGCCCCAGAAATCACCATCATGCTCGCGCGCAGAACCGGCGACGATGACCTCGAGATCGAGCCCCCGGATGGCTTCGCGCAAGGCATAAGCGCCCTTGCGCGCCAGTGCGGAGGCCGGGAACAGAATGGATTTGCCGCCGTGCGCGATCCTGTCGCGGGCCACCGGCATGATCCAGTCGAGATGACGCGTGCGGGCGGGGTCGGCGCCGGCAATGCCGCTGTGGGGCGTGAGCAACGTGCGGGCCGCGTCGAGCGCCGCGCCCTCGGCCTCGACGATCTCATCGGGCGCACGAAAATCACCCAAGGTAATGCTCGCGGGATAGTGCGCTTTCGCGGCGTCGAGCTTCGCCTGCAGCGTCGCCATCGGATGGCGCACCATCAGGACATCGAAGCTGCGGCCCTGAAGCTCGCCCATCCGCCACAGATGCGGCAGCAGATTCTGCGAGATCACCAGATGAGTGTGGAGATGGGAGAGCTTCCGCGCATAGTGCCGCGCCAGCGCCTCGTCATAGCGCAGCAGCATGTCCTGCAGGGCGCGGCCCTGTCTCGGCGCCTGGCGCAGGCCGAGCGCCCGGCGCAAGGCGACGAGAGTGGCGCATGTCTCAGAGGCGACGACCCCGTCGGGCCAGGCATGACGCGGTGACTGGCGCAAGCGTTGCGGCACGAAGAGCGCATCCTCGGGACGCGCGGTCGCGGCGAACAGGATCGAGAATTCCGGCCAGCAGGCATCGACGAGCCAGGCGGTGGGCCCCTCCTCGCCCAACGGCGCGAGCGGCTGTTCCGCCTCGTGACGATGGCAGTCCGTCTCGCCGCAGCTGGTGCAGTCATTGGCGCCAAGCCGTTCGTCCTCGCGCAGATCCGCATCCTTGCATATTGCCGGACCTGCGCCACCGCGCAAAGTCACTACGAGCGCGCCTTGGCGCAGCGATGCTTCGATGCGAAAGGCTGCGTTCGAGCGGAAGCGCAGGTCGACATAGTTCCAGAATACGGCGGCATCGCGTCCGAGGCTTGCGCGCGATCCGGGAACGACACGACTGTGACCGTGGCGCTCGACTATGTCGAAGCCGGCCGTCACCGCCGCCTCATAGAGCGCGTTGGACAATTGGCACAGGCCGCCGCCGATGCTGGCAATGAGGCAGCCCTCGCGCAATTCCCGGCCCTTGACGAAGCCGCGACACTTCGTCGTGCGGCCGATCTGCCGCCAAAAGCTGAACAGGCGTCCGGCCGGAACCTCGATTCCGTCGAGATGGCTGAGCGCCCTGCGCAGATTGTGGATCTTGCCGGCGGTGAGCGCCCGGTCCCTTTCGCCCGCAAGCCTTGGCCAAAGCGCCGATGAGACGGAGGCGAGGACGGGTGCAGCAGCCAGGGCATACCCTTTGCCGTGCCGGTGAGCCGCGACACGGCCGAACCTGTCGCCGGCCGAGCGCCTCATCCGAAGGGCTGTGGCTTTCACCTCGAAAAGAGCCATGTCCCAGAATGAGGGAAGCTGGCTCAATGCACGATTACTCATGTCGCGTCCCGTTATTGGAACCGAACATGCCAGTTCCAAGCTGAACCGGAGATGAATTTTGACCTAGAGCAAATCCCGCCAAAGTTGAAGACTTTGGCGATAAGGATTTGCTCCAAGATATTGTTTTGGCGCGAATCCTTTTCGGCGAAGTGATCCCACTTCGCCGGGATGCGCGCCGGGCGTCTCGATGGAACCTGATGGACCTTCAAAACATTGCTTGGTCGCCCATGAAACGGCCACATGCCGATGCGATGCGTCCCAAGGCAGGAGTCGACTGAGCGGGGCGATCGGAAGACGGGGTAACCATATCTACGCCGGAGGCTTCAAATGATCATCCGTTCCTTTCTCCATATTATCGCCGCCGCCCTTTTCACGGCTCTCGCGGCCCTCCCGGCGGCGAGCCAAGGCGCTGACAAGACCGACAGGCTCGGCGTGCCGGGACCAGTCAGCTTCGAGGGCCAGAACTATGTGCTGGCCGCCGCAGCCCACCCGCAGCCCAATTACTTCAAGCAGGAATATCTGCCCGCCGGGCAAGGGCCTGATAGCTACACGCACATGTTTCTCATCGAGACCATGACCGAGGGCGCCGCGCCCAACGATGCGGCGGCCTCCCAGATCGCCATGCTCAATGAGCGCAAGGCGAAGGGGGATCCGCTCGTCAATCACGAGGTGAAATTCAATGACGCGACCGGCGAGATCTTCCTCGATTTCTTGATCAGCGGCTCGAGCAACGGCCAGGTCGTGGTCGAGTGGGATGCCTATCGCTATGTGCCGATCAAGGGCGAGAAACCCGGCGTCATTCTCTACGGGATCAGCCGGCGCGCTTACGGCGAGACGGAGGGCCGGGCGTTCCTCTCCGGCCTCAAGGAACAGCGTCCCAATACGCTCAAGACGCTCACCAGCTTCGATGTGCCGGAGATCACCCCCAAGCCCTGACCGTAACCGATCAGGCGCGGCGGCGCCGCATCATGGCCCAAAGGATGAGGCTCAAGGCCAAGGCGACCATTGGGAAGATCGCGGTGTTGACGGCAGCCCAGCCGAACCAGTCGAGCAGCTTGCCCGAAGTGAGGGACGCGATCGCGACCGTGCCGAAGACGGCGAAGTCGTTCATGCCTTGGACCTTCTCACGCTCCGCCGGACGATAGCATTCGGTGAGCAGCGTGGTGCCGCCGATGAAGCCGAAATTCCATCCCAGCCCCAAAAGGACGAGGGTGACGGCGAAATGGCCGAAGCTGATGCCGAGAAGGCCCGCCGTCGCCGCGCAGCCGAGAAGCAAGAGACCTGTGGCACAGACCCGCTCGGCACCGAAACGCACGATGATCTGACCGGTAAAGAAGCTCGGCACATACATGGCCATGACGTGCCATTGGATGACCCAGGCGGCATTCGCGGTGGTGAAACCGCAGTCGATCATGGCGATGGGTGCTGCGGTCATCACCAGGTTCATCATGCCATAGCTGAGGGTCGCCGCGATCACCGCCACGATGAAGCGCGGTTGGCTCACGATCTCGGACAAAGGCCGGGTCGGGCCGGCCACTGCGGCCAGATCCGTCTTGCGCGGAATATCGACGAAGCTCATGGCGGCAACCGCCAGCCTGCAGATGACCACCATCGCCGCATAGCATCCGGCGAAGGTCACCGGCGCCAGAAGATTGGTGGTCAGCATGACGAGCGTGGTGCCGATCAATCCCGCGGCGACCCCGCCGGTCATCACCCAGGAGATCGCCTTGGGGCGGAAAGCGGGGCTGGCTATGTCGGCGGCGGCGAAGCGCGAATGCTGAGCGAAGGCCTGATAGACGCCCTGCAGCACGGTCGCCAGGATGAAGAGCGGGAAATCGCGCACGAAGATGGCGTAGAGGCCGATCAGCGCGCCGACCGTCCCGGCGCAAGCACCGAACATGAAACCGGGCCTGCGGCCGATCTTCTTCATCAGCATGGCGGCGGGAATGGTCGTCGCCGCGGTGCCGATGACGAAGGCCGATATCGGCAAAGTCGCCCAGGCTTTCGATGGCGCGATCTGCACGCCGATGAGGCCGGCCGTCGTGAACATGATGACGGTGGCCGAGCCATAGAGCGCCTGGCCGATCGCCAGCACGAGCGCATTGCGCCTGGCGCGCGCATCATCGAATCCGATGGCTATGTCGGCTGTGCTCAAATGGGGCCCTCTCTCCTCCCCGATGTGACATGAAGCGCTAGGGGCTGCAATGCCCGTCGGACAATTCAGCTATGACGACGAAAAGCTGTTTGTTTTGGGCATCGGCTTGTTCGAAAAATTTCAGAATTCTTCCGGCCGGCGCTGGCGCGCCAGCGTGTTGAGCACGCCATTCAGGAGCTTCGGCTCCTGATCGTCGAAGAACGCATGCGCGACATCGATATATTCATTGATAGCGACGCGTACCGGCACATTCTCCATGAACATGATCTCGTAAGCGGCGGCACGCAGGATGGCGCGCAAGGTGGCATCGAGCCGGGCCAGCGGCCAGCTCTTGTCGAGAATCCGGTTGACGGCGGGATCGATTGTGCGCTGCTCGCGCACCACGCCGTCGACAACCTCCTTGAGGAAGGGGAAGTCGGCCGGGCCACATTGCCCCTCATCGAAGGCATCGCCCGCGGCGCGCGAGGAAAATTGCGCCAGCACTTCGCCGACATCAGTGCCGGCGAGATCCATCTGGTAGAGAGCCTGCACCGCGCCAAGGCGGGCGGCGGAACGCGCGACGGGCGGCTTGCGGCGCGGAGTGGTCACGATCGGGCCCGCCTCTTCTTGATGGCGCGCGTGAAGCGGATCATCGCCAAAGCCGCATCGGCGGCACCGCCGCCCTTGTCCATCTCGGCGACCCGGGCGCGCGCCCAGGCCTGGGCCTCGGTCTCGCAAGTGAGGATGCCATTGCCGATGGCGAGGCCGGTCATGGTGAGGTCCATGATCCCGCGTGCCGATTCATTGGCGACGATGTCGTAATGCGAGGTCTCGCCGCGCAGCACGCAGCCCAGCGCTACGAAGCCGTCGAAGCGCTTCACCTTGGCGGCGGCCGTGATGGCGCCCGGGATCTCGAGCGCGCCCGGAACGGCGTGGCGCTCCCATGTGGCCCCTGCCCGCTCGATCGCGGCGATGGCGCCCCGCGCCAGCTCATCGCAAAGCTCGCCATAGAAGCGCGCCTCCAGAATGAGGAGATGCGCCTTGGTCCTGATCGCCGCCGTCGCGGCCTTGTCGCGTTTCACTGTCTCGTCTCCGAAAGCCGGGCGACATAGCGCGCCAGCATGTCGATTTCAACATTGACCTGGTCGCCTGCCTCGGCCTTGCCCCAGGTGGTGACGGCCTGGGTATGAGGGATGATGTTGACGCCGAATTCGCTACCCTCCACCTCGTTCACGGTGAGCGAGGTGCCGTCGATCGAAACCGATCCCTTGGGCGCAATGAAGCGGGCGATCTCGGGCGAGACCCGGAAGCGGAAGCGCAGGGAATCGCCTTCCGGCACGATCGAGACGATCTCGCCCACGTCATCGACATGGCCGGACACGACATGGCCGCCCAGCTCGTCGCCTATCTTGAGCGGACGTTCGAGATTGATCCGCGTGCCGATCCCCCAGGCGCCAAGGGTCGAGCGGGCCAAGGTCTCGGCCGAGGCGTCGACGGCGAAAAACCCCCGGCCGTCCTGCAGCCGGCCGGTCTCGACCACGGTCAGGCAGCAGCCGGAACAGGCGATCGAGGCGCCAAGGGCAATCGTGTCGGGGTCGTAGTTCGTCGCGATGGTGAGGCGCGTGTCGCCACGCTTCTCGATGGCGATGACCTCGCCGATATCGGTGATGATGCCGGTAAACATGGGGCTCTCGTGAACGGTCAGGCGCGTACATAGACGCTCATGACGTCATCCCCAAGCCTTTCCTCCCGATCCTTCCGGAAGGCTGCCATGACCGCATCGGGGGGCAATCCGGCAAAAGCATCAACTCCTTTGGCCCCCAGAAGCTTGGGCGAGCGGAACAGCATCAATTCATCCACCAGGCCCTTTTCCAGGAGACCGCGTGCCAAACGCGCGCCCCCTTCGGCCAGGACCCGGCTGATGCCACGCTCCGCCAGCCTCGCCAGGGCATCGGCAAGATCGACATGGCCTTGCACATCGGGCCTGCAGGCAAGGACATCGACACCGGGCGCCACCGTTCCTGGCTGCAGCGAAAGCAGCCAAACCGGGACCTGACCGGCGGTTTTGACCAGATGTGAGGATTTGGGTGTGGCGAGCGCCGAGTCGGCAACAACCCGGATGGGAGACCGGCCCTCCAGCCCGGGAAGCCGACAAGTGAGATCCGGATCATCGGCCAGCACGGTGCCAAGCCCCACCAGGATCGCATCCGACTGCGCCCGGAGCAGATAGGCGCGCGCCTTGACTTCAGGGCCTGTGATCGCGGTCCTGATGCCGGGCGCCTCGGCGATCTTCCCATCCGCGGAAAGTGCAAGCTTCAGAGTGACATAGGGACGTTTTTTGGCAATCCGAGTCAGGAAGCCGGCAAGATCGGGCCCGGCCGCTGTCGCGCCAATGCCGGCGTCGATCGCTATGCCCGCCAGCCGCAGGATGGCGAAGCCTCCGCCCGATACCCGGGGATCCGGATCCTCGAAAGCCGCCACCACCCGGGCGACGCCCGCCGCGACCAAGGCCTCGGCGCAAGGCGGGGTGCGGCCGTGATGGGCGCAGGGCTCGAGCGTCACATAGGCCGTGGCGCCCCGGGCAGCTTCGCCCGCCATCTTCAGGGCCTCGGTCTCGGCATGGGGCCGGCCTCCGGGCTGCGTCCAGCCCAGGCCGACAATGATGCCGTCCTTTACGATGATACAGCCGACGGGGGGATTTTCCCCCGTCGTGCCCAGGGCCCGGTGGCCGAGTCGCGCGGCCAGTGTCATGAAGGTCTCGTCCACGCTCATGTCGGGGACTTTCCGGAAATGCACCATGGTGCCGCCCTTGAACGGCTCCTCGCGCTCGATCTCGTAGCCAAGGCGTTCATAGAAACGCAGATTGGCGGCGAAGAGCTTGTTCGTATAGAGGCGGATCACGGCATAGCCGCGCATGAGCGCTATTTCTTCGGCATGGGCCACAAGCCGCCGACCCAGCCCCCCACCCTGCTCGTCCGGGTCGACACAGACATTCTCGATCAGGATATCGTCCTCACGCGGGATCATCTCGACGAGGCCGACCAGCCGTCCGGCGGTGAAAGCGAGGTCAATCACATGATGGCGCACGGCATGATCGTAATCGGCCGTCATCGGCAGAGGCTCGCGGCCCAGGATCTCGCACCATTTGGCATAGGCCTTGCGCGTCAGCGCGCGCACTCGAGCCGCGTCCTGCGGACCGGCGCGACGAAACTCGATAGTGCCAGGCATGATCAGTCGCGCTTGGGGCTCGCCTCGCCCTCTTCGCCCTCGCCGGTCAATTCGCCGAGCAGCTCCTCGAAATCCTTGGCCTCGCGGAAGTTCTTGTAGACCGAGGCGAAGCGCACATAGGCCACATCGTCGAGCACTTTCAGCGCCTCCATGATGAGCTTGCCGACGGTCTCCGACTTGATGTCGCTTTCGCCCAGGCTTTCGAGCCGGCGCACGATGCCCGACACCATGCGCTCGACGCGCTCGGGATCCACAGGCCGCTTGCGCAGCGCGATCTGCACCGAGCGCATCAGCTTGTCGCGGTCGAACGGCACGCGCCGGCCAGAGCGCTTGACGACGGTAAGCTCGCGCAACTGGACGCGCTCGAAGGTGGTGAAGCGGCCGCCGCAATCGGGACAATAGCGGCGGCGGCGAATGGCGGTCCCGTCCTCGCTCGGACGGCTGTCCTTCACCTGCGTCTCTTCATTGTTGCAAAAAGGACAGCGCATGGAGCCTTGCGACTAGGAATAGATGGGGAAGCGTTTGGTCAGCGCGGCGACCTTCTTCTTGACCGCCGTTTCGACCTTAGCATTGCCCTCTTCGCCGTGCTTCGCAAGCCCATCGAGAACCTCGGTGATGAGGCCGCCGATATCCTTGAATTCCTTGGTTCCGAAGCCGCGGGTGGTGCCGGCGGGGGTCCCTAAGCGTACGCCTGAGGTCACCATCGGCTTTTCCGGGTCGAAGGGAATGCCGTTCTTGTTGCAGGTGATCCAGGCGCGCCCCAAGGCCGCCTCCGCCGCCTTGCCGGTCAGGCGCTTCTTGCGCAGATCGACCAGCATCAGATGGGTGTCGGTGCCGCCCGAGACGATGTCGCAGCCGCCCTCGATCATGGCCTGGCTCAGCACCTTGGCATTGGCGACGACCTGGGCCGCATATTTCTTGAACGACGGCTGCAGAGCCTCACCGAAGGCCACCGCCTTCGCCGCGATCACATGCATCAGAGGACCGCCCTGCAGGCCTGGGAAGACCGATGAATTGATCTTCTTCGCCATTTCCTCGTCATTGGTCAGCACCATGCCGCCCCTCGGGCCTCTGAGCGTCTTGTGGGTCGTCGTCGTCACCACATGAGCGTGACCAAGCGGGTTCGGATGGACGCCGCCCGCGACGAGGCCGGCAATATGCGCCATGTCGACCATGAAGACCGCGCCCACCGCATCGGCGATCTGGCGGAAGCGGGCAAAGTCGATGAAGCGCGGATAGGCGGAGCCGCCGGCCAGGATGAGCTTCGGCTTGTTCTGATGCGCGAGCTCCTCGACGAAATCATAGTCGATGCGCTGGTCGTCCTGGCGCACCCGGTAGGGAACGACATTGAACCACTTGCCCGACTGGTTGACGGGAGCGCCATGGGTCAGGTGGCCGCCGGCGCGCAAGTCGAGGCCCATATAGGTATCGCCCGGCTGCATGCAGGCGAAGAACACCGCCTGGTTGGCCTGGGCGCCCGAATGCGGCTGCACATTGGCGAAGCCGCAATCGAACAGCTTCTTGGCGCGCTCGATGGCCAGCGTCTCGACCTCGTCGACATACTGGCAGCCGCCGTAATAGCGCCGGCCCGGATAGCCTTCGGCATATTTGTTGGTATTGACCGAGCCTTGCGCTTCGAGGACGGCGCGCGAGACGATGTTTTCCGACGCGATCAGTTCGATCTCATGCTGCTGGCGGCCGAGCTCGCGCTTGATCGAGGCGGCAACCTGGGGATCGGCCTTGGCGAGGTTCGACTTGAAGAAGCCGTTGCTGACCACTTTCCAAGACCTGGCCGCCTTTTTCGCGGTCTTGCGAGGCGCCGCTTGCTTCTTCGCCGCCTTCACCTTCTTCGCAACCTTACGGGCCATGATCCCCTCCGTGCTATCCGCAGACGAGCGACATAAGCGGAATTACCCCCCGGGTCCAGTGCCGGACCGGCATGCGACAATAGGTTTGCGTCAGGCCGCCCGCTTCAAGGTCAGCGCCGTCCACAGATGGTCGAGGGCGGCGACGAGACGGGCAATCTCGAGCTCGCCATGGAGCGGTCCGGGCGTCAGCCGGATGCGCTCGGTGCCCTTCGGCACGGTCGGATAGTTGATCGGCTGGACATAGATCTGGAACTCGGCCAGCAGCCGGTCGGTTAGCTTCTTGCACAGGACCGGATCGCCGACGATCACCGGCACGACATGGCTCGGGCTTTCGGCCACCGGCAGGCCCAGGCGCTTGAGCTCGCGCTTCAGCAGGGAAGCATGCTTCTGCTGCAGCATGCGCTCCTCAGCGCTTGCCTTCAGATGGCGAACGCTTGCGAGCGCGCCTGCGGCGAGGACAGGTGCCAGCGAGGTGGTGAAGATGAAGCCGGGCGCGGTGGAACGGATCGCGTCGATGAGGCTCGCCTTCGCGGCCACATAGCCCCCCATGATGCCGAAAGCCTTGGCGAGCGTGCCTTCGATGATGTCGACCTCGCAGAGGACATGATCGCGCTCGGCGATGCCGCCGCCACGCGGTCCATACATGCCGACGGCATGGACCTCATCGAGATAAGTGAGCGCGCCATAGCGCTTCGCCAGCGCGCAGATGCGGCCGATGGGCGCGATGTCGCCATCCATCGAATAGACCGACTCGAAAGCGATGACCTTGGGCCGCGCCAGGTCGAGCGTCTTGAGCTTGGCCTCGAGGTCGTCGAGATCGTTGTGGCGCCAGATCATCTTCTCGCAGCGGCCATGCTTTATGCCTTCGATCATCGAAGCATGGTTGAGCTCGTCCGAGAGGATCACGCATTGGGGCAGCAGGCGGCCGAGCGCCGACAGCGCGGCCTCGTTCGCCATGTAGCCGGAATTGAACAACAGGGCCGCTTCCTTGCCGTGCAGATCGGCGAGCTCGGCCTCGAGCAGGACATGATAGTGATTGGTGCCTGAGATGTTGCGGGTGCCGCCGGAGCCGGCGCCGATCTCGTCCAGAGCCTGGTGCATGGCCGCCACGACCTTGGGATGCTGGCCCATGCCGAGATAGTCGTTGGAGCACCAGACGGTGACTTCCCGTTCGCCCGAGGGACCGCGATGCAAGGCGCGCGGGAACCGGCCCCTGATCCGGCAGATATCGGCGAATTCGCGGTAGCGGCCTTCGCGGCGCACCTGTTCCAAGGCGGCGTCGAAGGCTGCGGAATAATCAAATGTTCTCGTCATGACGTAGCGCAATAGTAAAGGATCAGAGCCCTGCGGCCAGCGTCTCTATTACGCCCGAAAGGCGCCCTTTAGGCCATTGACGAATAGCCGCATGCGCAGATGCGCCGCAGGGCCGTTATCGCGGTCCTGCTGGTGGTTGAGGCCCGGCAGTCGCCGAGGCTTCTTCGACCTTCTTTTTCTTCTTCACCGGCTCGACCGATGCCGCGGGTTGGGGCTTCTTCTGCGCCGCCGCGGTCTGCGCGGGCTTCTTTTTCTTCGCATTCGCCGTCGCGGCAGGCTTTTTCTTGCCGGCTGCGGCCGCTTCCTTCTTCTTGATGTCGGCCTTCTTCTTTTTCTCGAAAAGGCTCTTCTTCTTCGCCTTGGACGAGGACCCGTTGAAGTTGAAGATCACATCGTCATCGTCATCGATATCGGCCAGGCTCTTCTTGGACGTGGTGCCCGTCGTGCCGAAGAAGAACGACTTCGACTTGCTGCGCGTCGTAGCCTTGCGCGGTTTGAAGAAACTGAACGGATCGTTGCTGCCGTAGGAGGTGCGCTCACCTCTCTCCGCGCGGCGCGGGCTGAAGATGCTGAAGGATTCCGGCCGATCGGGAACTTCCTCGACTTTGTACACCTGCGCCTTGAGCACATAGCGCTCGCCATCATCGCTGAGCTCGCCCGGCGCCAGAGGCTGGCCGACGACAAAGCTGGTGTTGTCGAGATCATAGACGTCGGGACGGAAGTTGACCTGCCCTGCCCCATTGACCCAAGAGGTCAGATAGACGGTGCGCACTTGCGGCGGATTCGTCACCTTGACGTCCATGCGTTCTTCACTGGCCGTGACCTGCTCGATACGGCCCGGCGACCACCCCTCCTGACCGTTCAGGATCCAGTTGATCAGTACCGAAACCTGCTCGACGCGCACGCAGCCGGAGCTGAGGTAACGCGCGGCGGTGGTGAACAGGCTCTTCGTCGGCGTATCGTGCAGATAGATGCCGAACGGGCTCACGAAATTGATCTTCACCGACGCCATGGAGTTTTCTTCGCCCGGATCCTGGCGGAAGAAATAGCGATCGGCAGCTACATATTTCCAATTGACGGTTCGCGGATCAACTTCCGGCCCGTTCCAGCCGTCATAGATGCGCATCTTCATCTCGCGGAAGACACTGGTGCCGTTCCTGCGGATGCGCGGCAGGAGATCGCGCTCGACGATCGAAACCGGCACATTCCAGTAGGGATTGAAATTGATGTCCGAGACCTGGGACATGGTCACCGGCGTCGGCCGCTTCGGGCTGCCGGCAATGACATTGTGTCGGGAGAAGACCGTATTGCGATTGACCGCCTCGAGCTGCAAGGCAGGCACGTTGACGATGATGTAGCGGTCCGCGAGCCCCTTGGAATATTCCTCGATGCGCGGGAGATTGGCGCGCATCGTCGCGAGCCGCTTGGAGACCGAGATATTGAAGGTATTGACAGTGGCCTTGTCGAGGCTGCCGGTCGCGGCGAGGCCGTTATTGGCCTGGAACTGGGCGACCGCCTTCTCGACCGCGGCGGTGTACCACCTCGCGGTCTCGCCTGTCAGAGCATCGGCCGCGAGATAGCCCTCGGCGATCAGCCGGCGCTTCAAGGCAACGACGGCATCACCATCATCGCCCTTCTTCAGGCTCTTGTTGGGAACCCCGGCCCAGCCGCCTTGCGCGGCGATGTCTTGATAGCGCGCGATCGCGTTGGTCATGGCGCTGACGCTGTTGACCGAGACCATGGGCGTGACGCTGCGATCGGCGAAAATCTCGGTCTTGGTGACCGCCTTGCCCGCCTTGCTGCCGAAGATGTTGGACGTGGTCGCGGACGGCAGGCTGTTGTTGGAAGCGCCGCTCTCCCGCTTCGCCTTCTGGCGCTGCCACCAGGAATTCTCTTCATTGCGTTCGGCATAGGCCGCAAGCGGCACCATGACCGTGAAGGAGGCCAGGAGGAGAGCCGTGAGGGCCAGTTTGCCGAAGCGGGTCCCGGACATGATACTGTTGATTTTCCCTTCAAATCCCAAGCGCATGCGCATCATCTCACACCAGACGGCCGGAACCAAGACCAAAGCTTCCCTGGCGTGTGGCTAACCACGAAACCGCAAATCGAATCAAGGGGATTGATGCCGGACCCGGCATTTCCCTAGCGGTCAAATGCGGCGCGACTGGGAAAGCCCCGAGATTCTCCGGCACTATGGCAAAAAAGCCACACCCGCTCGGCAGCGGGCATGGCTTTGATGTGGCCTATGACGCGGCTTTTTACAGCCGGTAGAGAATCTGGTCGGTCCAGAAGCGCTCGAGGCGGGTCAGCGCCTTGTTGATACGCTCGAATTCCTCAACCGAGAGGCCGACAACCTCCTCGACCGAATGAAGCTGGCGGTTATAGAGCTGATCGACCCGATCGCGAATCGCCTGGCCCTTGGGCGTCAGCCGCACCCTGACCGACCGCTTGTCCGAGTTCGAGCGCTCGTGATTGACATAGCCCGCTTCGACAAGCTTCTTGAGATTGTAGGAGACGTTCGAGCCCTGATAGTGCCCGCGCGTCTTGAGTTCGCCCGCCGTCAGCTCCGAATCGCCGATGTTGAACAGCAGCAGAGCCTGGACCGGGTTGACTTCCGGCGCGCCGGCACGCTCGAAATCGTCCTTGATGACATCGAGCAGCCTGCGGTGCAGACGTTCGATCAAAGTGAGAGCCTCGAGATAGCGATGCTTGATCTGCTCGCGTCCGGGCTCTGTTCCGGCAGGGCGCACGCCCCCTACGGTTTGAGTACGCATTTTACCACCTCAGCCTTGTTAGCGGAGACGGCTTCTTTTGGCCGTTCTCCTTATGGCGCGAGACTAAGGCGGCGGCCATTAAAAACGGATCAAAAAGGTGAGTAAATTTGTTCTTATATTTCGGCTGATTTGCCGCTTTGTCGAATAGAGTTGACGGAGTCTTGTTAAAGACTTTCGCTGGCCTTAACGGCCTTGCTCCACTGAGCAAACACAGCGGATTCAAGCCTTTTCCCAATACCAGGCGAATCGTCTGGGCCGCCTGGGATCGACGGGTTCAGGGCGCGTCACTGGGTAAGGTAAACGGTCTGGCCCTTGCGTGACCGGTTGCAGCCCTCATAGGCCGTCCCCAGGGGCCGGCTCATGGCACCTTCCGTCTTTATTTCTGACGTTGGGTTAGGCTGGGCGGCCGGCTCGATCACGACCGACGGCTGTGGAGCGGGAGCTGCTTCCACCGTCTTCATCGCGGCATGGCTCTGATGCTGTTCACAGGCCAAGGCGGGTGAGGCAAAGACCGCCGCCGCGGCGGCAATCGAGATAACAGGAAGGATCTTTTTCATGCCCGAATTCCTTTCCGTGATGTCGGTCAGCTTAACCCAGAACGCCGGCGAATGCTGCACCGATGACCTCAACTGTCCGTGATCAGGGAGCCACCTTCACCGTCGCCTGCATATTGGGATGGCGCTTGCAGAAATAGGTGAAGCTGCCGGCTTCGCCGAATGTGTGGCTGAAGCTGCCGCCTTGGGTGAAGAAGCCCGAATCAAAAGCGTTCGCCGGCTTACCGGGCTTGCCGGAGGTGACCGAATGCTCGATGGCATCGCCATTCATCCAGGTCACCGTGTCGCCCTTCTTCACATCGAGCTCCCTTGGCTTGTACTGGAAGAGCTTGATGTCGACGCTCGTCGTGCCCGCGGCAAAGACGGGCGCCAGCGTCAGACACGTCGCAGCAAGGAACGCTGCCAGAAAGATCCTGCTCGGCATCGTAGCGTCTCCGTAAAGCTGGAGCGGCGGTGGCCGCTCCAGCTGCTTTGTCGTTGCTCAGTTGGCCGCGAACTTGTCGGGGAATTGCGCGGCAATGGCATCGGCCAGCGGATCGCCGATCATCTGCATATGATGCGATGCCGTCCTGATCTTCTCGAAGGCCAGCTTGTAGTTGCGCTGCGCCTGCGCATCGATCACTTCCTTCAGGCTCACGATATGGCCCTTCACCAGATCGGCGACCGCATCCTTAGGCAGGGCCGGCGTCGCCGAGTTGAGGAACGCACCGAAGTCCTGAGTGTATTGCAGGAGATCCTGCACCGCCTTGTCCTGCTTCTTCTTCGAGCCGGTCGCCTTGGCGGTCGTATAATCGACGACGAAGCCGATATGCTTGCGCCACAGCGGCAGGAACGCATCGCCCGCATCCTTGCCATAGACCGATGCGATGGCGGCGGCGAGATCCTGCGAATTCTGGTCGAGCGCCCCGGCGGCGGATTCGAATTCGACCTTGCGGCCGCGCAAGGCGGCCTGGGTCGCGGCTGCGGCCAGCGTCACATGCTCGGCGAGAAGCCCGTTGAGCGCGACGCGCAGATCAATGGCGGCCTTGCCTTGCATTTCAGCGGCAATGGCGGAGGAAGCGCCGGTCACATCGCCGCCGGTTAGGCCGGTGACGGCGATGGCGGTTCCGAGCGCCAGGGCCGCAAGCGTTGATTTGAAAGTCTTCATGATCCTCTCCTGATCTCTCGATGATGTGTGGTTTCACCCCGCACATCGCCGATAACGGAGCGATCGCCGGCGCGGACGCTCAAATAACGTTCACAAATTTTTGCGGAAAGAGATCGCAACCTTAGTCGCGCTTGCGCCGTATCTATTCGGGTTAGCAGGTGGGCGCGGAGTTCGCCCCCTCAGACGAACCCCGCGCCATAGATCACGATCAGGTCAGATCGTTCCGATCTGACCTGATGAACGTGATAGAAATCTAGAGTGGGCGCGCGATCGGACGGAAAACCGGTTTCCACTTTTCCTGATCGCGCGCCTCCCCCCGCTCTCCCCTTGGAGCTTGTCAGTTCCCGGCCAGCCTTGTGTATTCGGACCGCACCAGACGGCGGCCTGCCGCATCGCAGCCGATATCGTCGGCCTGCGCCCGCGCGCGGCGCAATGCGCGCGCGACCGCCGGCCCGCCATAGGTGCCGAGTGCGGCTCTGTGCTCGCGGACGATGGCCGTCCAGAAAGTGCGAATGTCGCGGCGCGAAAGATATTCGCAGCGGCGCTCGACATAATAGGCAGAAGCCTGCCGGCCATAGGCGGCAAGGCTGTTGCGGCGTGTCGGCTCCTGCGCAACACGCCCCGCGCGGCGCGGTGAGGGATCGTCCACGGCCTCGGCCTCTTCCTCGGCCGGGCGCGGCTGCTTTGCCGACGCCATGGCCTGGCGGGCGGCGGTGAGCGTGGCGCCGATCTCATCTGTCGTCGCGGCCGAACATGATGCGGTGCCGCCCAGCGCCCTGCCGAGCGCGATGGTCGACTGGACCTCGGAGACCGAGTTGCGGCTCGCAGCAGCGATCTCGGCGCGCGCCAGATAGCCATTGAGCTCGTCCGCGTCAGCGGCCGGGAGAATCTTGCATTTGCCATTGGCGGCCCGGCTCTTGGCCAGGAGCCTGAGCGCATCCAGCTGGGTCATCACAGCCTCGGCCTGAGCCTCCGGCACGACGTCCGAGAGCGGCAGCGCCACCAGCGGCAAGGTGATGAGGAAGTGGGAGAACCGCAGCATTCCGTCCGATCTACGCCCTTGAAAAGGCCCTAATCCATTGCAACGGAGAGGTTAGAGGGCATCGGTTAATTCGATTCAAAAGCGAGGGGCAAGTTCCTCATTTGGTTAACGATTTGCATGTGCGGGACCGGAAGGCCCGGGCCCTTTTCCTGGCCCTGGCCGGGCTCGCTCTTGCGCTGACCCCGGCCCTTGCCACGGCACCCATCCCGCGTGCCAAGCCGCCTTTGCCGTCCGAAATATCCGCGAGCCCCGACCCTGCCCTTGTCCCCTTGCCGCGCGCCAAGCCCGACAAGCCCATCGTTTCCGCCGCCCCTCTCCGGGCCTGGCCCAAGGGCACCGGCGCCTGGCCCAGGGCCGACGTCCTCACCGCCCGGGCAGCCTGCGAGAGGATGCTCCAGGGGCTCGATATCATCTGGCGTCCGGACCAGCCGATCGGTGAGCCCGGCGGCTGCGGCACGCCCGCCCCCATCGCCATCGCGGAAGTGGCCCAGATCCGCATCGATCCGCCGGCGACGGTCGGTTGCGACTTCGCCAAGGCGCTCCATGGTTGGCTCTCGCAATCGGTGCAGCCGCTGGCGAAGAAGCAGGTGGGCGCCAACGTCATCGGCATCCGCAATGCCTCGTCCTATGCCTGCCGGCGGCGCAACAATGCATCGAGCGGCAAGCTCTCCGAGCATGCGAAGGCCAATGCCCTCGATATCGCCGCTTTCGATTTCAGCCGGAAGGCACAAATTACGGTCGCCGGCGGAACGGGCGGGCTCCTCCAGAAGATCGGGCTTTCGGGCAAGGGCAATTTCATGAAAGCGGTGCGCAAGAGCGCCTGCCAGTACTTCAATACCGTGCTGGGGCCGGGCGCCGACCGCCATCATGGCGATCATTTCCATGTCGACCTGATGAAGCTGCGCCCCGGCCGCTTCAAGATGTGCCGTTGAGACCGGGCGAAAACATCTCTATTTTCCTGCCGTCATGACCAATGCCCGTTTTCCCACCACCCGCATGCGGCGCAACCGGCGGACCCCCTGGTCGCGCCGGCTCGTCGCCGAGAACTCGCTCAGCTCTTCCGACTTCATCTGGCCGGTCTTCGTCGTCGAAGGCGCCAAGACCCGTGTGGCCGTCCCCTCGATGCCCAATGTCGAGCGGCTCTCGGTCGATCTCACCGTCAAGGCCGCAGAGGAAGCGGCCAAACTCGGCATTCCTGTCATCGCCCTCTTCCCCTATACCGATGCCGCGTTACGCAGCGAGAACGGCGATGAGGCGCTCAATCCGGACAATCTCGTTTGCAAGGCGGTGCGCACCATCAAGAAGAACGTGCCGGAGATCGGCATCCTGTGCGACGTGGCGCTCGATCCCTATACCAGCCATGGCCATGACGGGCTCCTGCGCGGCGGCGAGATCGTCAATGACGCGACCGTCGAGGTGCTGGTCAAGCAGGCGCTGGTCCAGGCCGAGGCGGGCTGCGATATCATAGCACCTTCCGACATGATGGACGGGCGCATCGCCGCCATCCGCCAGGGCCTTGACGCCAAGGCCTTCGGCGATGTGCAGATCATGGCCTATAGCGCCAAATACGCCTCCGGATTCTATGGACCCTTCCGCGACGCCGTCGGCTCGACGACAGCCCTCAAGGGCGACAAGCGCAGCTACCAGATGGACCCGGCCAATGGCGATGAGGCGCTGCGCGAAGCCGAGCTCGACATCGCCGAGGGCGCCGACATGATCATGGTCAAGCCCGGCATGCCCTATCTCGACATACTGACCCGCATCAAGCAGACCTTCCGTGTACCGACTTTCGCCTATCAGGTGTCGGGCGAATATGCGATGATCATGGCCGCCTGCCAGAATGGCTGGCTCGATCCCGACAAGGTCATCCTCGAAAGCCTGATGGCGTTCAAGCGGGCCGGCGCCGACGGCATCCTCACCTATTTCGCCATGGATGCGGCAAAGCGGCTGAAAGGCCGCTAGTGTGCTGAACGCGAGTTCCTGATACCTAGCCGCCGTTACCGACAGGAACTTCGCGTTCAAAAGCACACTAGACTCATTAAGTTTTCTCGTGTCCTTTCGAATCCGAAGTTCGCTCGGAAGGCGTTGCGGGACAATGCGAACTTCGGATTCGGGACACGAGCCCCTTTTCGCCGTTGTTGACCGCAATGGCGCGCGGGAGGATACTCGCGGGCATCCGCACGGGTGCCCGATGAAGCAGCAACCCGCCATCCAACGCCGTCTGATGGCGATCCTTGCCGCCGACATGGTCGGCTATAGCCGCCTTATGGAAATCGATGAAGCAGGCACGCTGGCGCGGCTCAAGACGCACCGGCTGGAACTCATAGATCCCGCGATCACCAAGACCCATGGCCGCATCGTCAAGACGACGGGAGACGGCATGCTGGTCGAATTTGCCTCTGCCACCGATGCGGTGGAATGCGCGGTCGAGGTCCAGCGCCGGATGGCGAGGCGCAATGCCGATGTGGAGGCGGCACGGCAGATCCGCTTCCGCATCGGGGTCAATCTCGGCGACATCATCGTCGAGGAGGACGATGTGCTGGGCGACGGCGTCAATATCGCCGCACGGCTGCAGACGCTGGCGGAGCCCGGCGGCATCGCGGTCAGCCAGGCGGTCAGGGACGAACTGGCTCACAAGCTCGATCTCAATTTCGAGGACCAGGGCGAGCAGCCGATGAAGAACATCTCGCGGCCACTCAGGGTCTTCCGCATCGCGCTCGACGAGACATTGGTGCCTTCCATGCCGCTCCCCGCTCCCTCCCCCGGCGACGGCGGCCATCTCTCGATCGCGGTCCTGCCTTTCGTCAATATGAGCGGCGATCCGGACCAGGAGTTTTTCGCCGACGGGCTGACCGAGGATATCATCACCGCCCTGTCACGCTTCCGCGACCTCCTCGTCATCTCGCGCAACTCGACCTTCGTCTACAAGGGCAAGGCGGTCAATGTGCAGGACGTCGCCAAAGCCTTCGGCGTGCACTATGTCGTCGAAGGCAGCGTGCGCAAGGTCGCCAACCGCGTGCGCATCACGGTGCAGCTCATCGATGCCCGGACCGACCGGCATGTCTGGGCCGAGCGCTACGACCGCGAGCTCGCCGACATCTTCGCCATGCAGGATGAAGTCACCGCCTCCATCGTCGCGACCGTGTCGGGCCGTGTCGAGGCGGCTGCGGTCGAGCGCGTACAGCGCAGCCCGACCACCAATATGCGCGCCTACGAATACCTGCTCGCCGCGAAGGTGCTGCACCACCGCTCGACCGCGGAAGACAATGCCGAGGCGCAGAAGATGGTCGACAAGGCGCTGGCGCTCGACCCCAACTATGCGCACGCGCATGCCTGGCGCGGCTGCATCGTCGGCCAGTCCTGGGTCTATAGCTGGTGCCCGGATCGTGACACGGCGTGGAACACCATCGTTGCGGAGCTGGGAACGGCGCTCAATCTCGACGACGATGACAGCGACGTCCACCGCATCCTGGCCGCGATCAATCTCAACCGCGGCGACCACGAGGCGGCGCAATATCACCAGGAGCGCGCGCTCTCTCTCAACCCCAATAACGATCTGATCGTCGTCCAGCATGGCGAATACATGACCTGGATCGGTCGCCCTGAGGAAGGCGTCGAATGGATCAGGAAGGCGATGCGGCTCAATCCGCACCATCCCGAGCGCTTCTGGAACCATCTCGGGCGCGCCTACTTCGTTGCCCGCAAATATCCGGAAGCCATCGAGGCGTTCCGCCACATCAGCAAGCCCGACGCGTTTCATCACGCCTTCCTCGCCGCGGCCGCGGCCATGGCCGGCGATCCGGCAACCGCCGAATTGCACCGCAAGCAGGTGCTCGCCGCCGATGCGAGCTTTACCGCCGAGAGCTATCTCGCTACGCTGCATTACAAGCGCCTGGAGGATACCGAGCATCACCGCGAAGCGCTGCTGCGGGCCGGCCTGCCACAGTGATGCACCGCTAGCCCAAGACCGCGTCGTAGATCAGCTTCAGCGAGACGAGAAACAAAGCCCCGATCACCAGGCGATAGAACAGATCTTGCGGGATGATGCGGGTGAGCCGGACGCCGGCGAAGGTCGCCATGACCGCAAAAGGGAAAAGTGCGGCGACGGTCTTGAGATTGACGAGCGAAAGCTGGCCGAGCGCCCAATAAGGCACGAGCTTCACCGCATTGACGACGGCGAAGAGGATCGTCGTCGTCCCGGCAAATATCATCTTGTCGAGCCGCTGCGGCACGACATACATCTGGTAAGGTGGTCCGCCCGCATGGCTCACGAAGCTGGTGAAGCCCGAGACCGTGCCCCAGAACAGCCCGCGCGGGACATCGGCCGAATGCGGTGTCGCGGCATGCCGGCCGCGCAGCCAGTAATGCAGGCTGAAGGTGAGGCCGATCAGGCCGACGATCAGCGTGACCAGGCTTTCCGGGACGATGGACGCCGTCGCCCAGCCGATGGCGATGCCGAGTGTCGTCGCCGGGATGAGAATCAGGAGGTTGCGGCGGGAGAATTCACGCCGATAGGCCAGGAGACCGAAGAAATCGGTGACCACGAAGATGGGCAGCAGCAGCCCCGCCGCATGGACGGGCGACGTCGCCAGCGCCAGCACTGGAACGCCGAGCATGCCGACGATCGGCAGGCCGCCCTTCGAGGCGCCGACCAGGACAGCGGCAATCAGCGCCACCGCATAGAAGAACGGGCCGCCATCCATGGCTCCGAGCCTAGCGCTGGAACCTCGCGATCAGGCTCGACGTGTCCCAGCGCCGCCCGCCCATTTTCTGCACCTCGGCATAGAACTGGTCGATGAGAGCGGTGACCGGCAGCACCGCGCCATTGTTCTTCGCCTCGGCGAGGCAGATGCCCAGATCCTTGCGCATCCAGTCGACCGCGAAGCCGAAATCGAACTTGCCGGCGATCATCGTCTTGTGGCGGTTCTCCATCTGCCAGGAGCCGGCGGCGCCCTTGGAAATCACCTCGACCACGGCGTCCATGTCGAGTCCGGCCTTCATGCCGAAATTGATCCCTTCCGCCAGGCCCTGGACGAGGCCTGCGATGCAGATCTGATTGACCATCTTGGCGAGCTGGCCTGAGCCTGGGCCGCCCAGGAGCCGGCACATGCGCGAATAATGCGCGATGAGCGGGCTTGCCTTGTCGAAATCGCCCGTCTCGCCGCCGCACATGACGGTGAGCACGCCATTCTCGGCTCCGGCCTGACCGCCCGAGACGGGCGCATCGATGAAGCCCACACCTTTCGCCGAGGCGGCGGCATGGAGCTCGCGCGCGACATCGGCCGAGGCCGTCGTGTGATCGACGAAGACGGCGCCCTTCTTCATCGCCTGGAAGGCGCCTTCGGGGCCGATCGTCACCTGGCGCAGGTCATCGTCATTGCCGACGCAGGCGAAGACGAAATCGACGTCCTTCGCCGCCTCGGCCGGCGTCGGGGCCGTCTTGTCCTTGAATTGCGCCGCCCATTTGGCGGCCTTGTCGGCGGTGCGGTTATAGACCGTCACCGGAATTTGGGCCTTGCTCTTGAGATGGCCGGCCATCGGATAGCCCATGACGCCGAGCCCGATCCAGGCTGCTCTTTGGCTCATTCTTCACTCCATGTCGCGGGTTGACGCCGGAACGGCGGATAGAGATGGTGGCAGGGTCGGATAAATATTAGAAAGTGGCGGCAAACACAAACGCTTATGGGAAAAACCCGCAATGGCGGTGACATTCAAGGACATCGAGAAAGCGCGCGCGACGCTCCACGGCAATGTGGTGCGCACACCCCTCCTCAGGGCGCCAAAGCTTTCGGACATCACCGGCGCCGACATCTATGTGAAGTTCGAGAACCTGCAGGTTACGAGCTCCTTCAAGGACCGCGGCGCCTATAACAAGATGTCGAGCCTGACGGCCGAAGAGAAGGCCCGGGGCGTCATTGCCATGTCGGCCGGAAACCACGCCCAGGCCGTTGCCTACCATGCCAAGCGGCTCCAAATCCCGGCCACCATCGTGATGCCGGAGACGACGCCCTCGACCAAGATCGAGCGCACCAGGGCGCACGGGGCGAATGTCATCCTGTCGGGGGAGACGCTGGCCGACAGCCAGATCACCGCCGAGGCGCTGGTTATGGAGAAGGGTTTTCTTCTCATCCATCCTTACGACGACGACAAGGTTATCGCCGGACAAGGCACGATCGGCATCGAGATGCTGGAGGATGCGCCCGACCTCGACTCGATCGTCGTGCCGATCGGCGGCGGCGGCGTCATCGGCGGCGTGGCCATCGCCGCCAAGCATCTGAGGCCCTCGATCGAAATCCTCGGCGTCGAAGTGAAGCTCTATCCCTCGATGTATCACGCCTTGCGCGGCCAGCCCGCCAGATGCGGCGGCTCGACGCTCGCCGAGGGCATTGCGGTGAAGAACGTGACCGAGCGCACCATCGCCATCGCCAAGCAATATGTCGATGACGTCCGGCTCGTCGGCGAGAGCGACATCGAGCGCGCCGTCATGGCCTATCTCAGCCATCAGAAGACGCTGGCCGAAGGTGCGGGGGCCGCCGGCCTTGCCGCCGTCCTCGCCGATCCCGCCCATTTTCGCGGCCGCAAGGTGGGTCTCGTCCTGTGCGGCGGCAATATCGATCCGCGCATCCTCGCTTCCGTCATCCTGCGCGAGCTCGAGCGCGAGCACCGAATCGTCAACCTGCGCATCCAGATCGACGACCGCCCGGGCGTGCTCGGCCGCATCGCCACGCTCCTGGGGCAGCTCGGCGCCAATATCCTGGAGGTCTCGCATCGGCGCATGTTCCTCGACGTGCCGGCCAAGGGCGCCGAGCTCGAGATCATGCTGGAGACCCGCGACGGACCGCATGCCGACGAGATCGTGGCCAGGATCGAGGCTGAAGGTTTTCCCACCCGGGTGCTCGATGCCCCGGGCGGCCGGGAGACCGGCCGGCGCTCCTGACGCAGGGCGCAAAGTTGTAACATGTCAAGCCTTGCATCTGGCAAAAGCCACGGCAAAATAGGCGTATTATGGTGACAGAAGCAGGACGGCCCAGGTGACGATCGAGCGGCGTAATTTTCCGCAGTTCTTCATTACGGCGCCGGCACCGTGCCCTTATTTGCCCGGCCGCATCGAGCGCAAGGTCTTCACCCATCTGATCGGAACCGATGCGCGGCAGCTCAACACGCAGCTGTCGCAGGCTGGTTTCCGCCGCAGCCAGAATATCGCCTATAGGCCCGCCTGCGACGGCTGCTCGGCCTGCGTGTCGGTGCGGGTCTGCGTCAAGGAATTCAAGCTGTCGCCGTCCTTCCGCAAGATCATCAAGGCCAATGACGATCTCACCGGCACGGTGAAGCCGGCCAAGGCGTCGAGCGAGCAATATTCCCTGTTCCGCGGCTATATCGACGAGCGTCACGCCGATGGCGGCATGGCCGACATGACGGCGCTCGATTTCGCGGCGATGGTCGATGACAGTTTCGTCGACACCCGTATCGTCGAATACCGGTCGTCCAACGATATCGGGGAAAATGCGCTGGTGGCCTGCGTCATCACCGATGTCCTGACCGACGGGCTTTCGATGATCTACAGCTTCTATGAGCCCTCTCTCGCCGACCGCAGCCTCGGAACCTATATGATCCTCGATCACATCGAGCGCGCCAGCAAGCTCGGCTTGCCCTATCTTTACCTCGGCTATTGGGTCCTGGGCTCGCGCAAGATGAGCTACAAGGCCCGCTTCATGCCGCAGGAGAGGCTGACGGCGGATGGGTGGGTCCGCCATCTTTGAACCGCCGGTACAATTTTACGAGTGCCTATCTCGTAACACCATTTTAACGTGTAGCATAGTAACGCTGACGCATTAGACCGGGACATTCATGCGACCGCCCCTGCCATCGGCCGGCGAAGGCCACCGCCGAGGACTTTTTCTGACTGCCATTGGCGCGGTCCTCTTCACCTTCGACGTGCCTCTGATCCGCCTCGCCGCGTCCGACAAATGGACATTGATGTTCGCCCGCGGCCTGCTTCTCTTCCTGGCCATGACCGTGCTGTGGATGATCTTCCAGCGCGGCTGGCGCGGCGGCGTGTCCTATATCAGCGGCCGCGCCGGCATCGTCGCGGCGATCTCGAGCACGCTCGCCAATCTCATGTTCCTGGCTGCCGTGACCGAAACCACCGCCGCCAATCTGGTGTTCATCATCGCGCTCAATCCGGTGATCTGCGCCGTGCTCGCCTGGTTCATATTGAAGGAGCGCATCTATTGGCAGACGGCGCTCGCCATCGTCCTGGCGCTCGTCGGTGTCGGCATCATCGTGTGGAACGGCCTTTCGGTGGGCACGACCACGGGCGACCTCCTCGCCTTCGGCGTCGCCACCTGCATGGCGGTCACCCTGACGGCGGCTCGCTGGAGCGGCAAGAACATCATGACCAGCCTTGCCGTCGGCGCCCTGGCCTCGGCCTGTATCGCCGCCTTCTGGGCCGAGCCCGCCACCCTGCCCGCAGTGAGCTGGGGATGGCTTGCCGTCAATGCCTTGCTCGTCGTCCCGGTTGCTATGGCGCTACTGGTCATAGGACCGCGCTACCTGCCGGCATCGGAAGTGGCGATGTTCTTCCTCCTCGAGCTCATCCTGACACCCTTGTGGATATGGCTGATCTTCGACGAGAAGCCGACGCCCCATGCTCTGCTGGGAGGTGCGATCATCTTCGTCACCCTGCTCGCGCACAGCCTGTGGCGACTCAATGGCGGACCTTCCGCTGCGGCACGTCCGCTTTCCCCGGCGGATCAATCGCTCTAGTTTTACCAAATATATAATCAATCGTTGAACGCCGCGCCGGTTAGGGTCGATATGCGCGTGGAGGAACTCGCATGCATTTGGGGCTTACCAACCCGCTCGGCACCGTACGGGTCATCACATCGCTCGTCGGCAAGGCAGAACAGCTCGGCCTCAAGGTGCGATATTCGACTGATTTCGACGAACTCGTCGAGCTCAGATTCAAGGTTCGCGGCGATCGCGTGTCGCCGATGTTCGATCCCGTCGCCTGTCAGCTCGATGAGGAACGGGCCTTCTGGCTGGGTGCCTTCGATGATGCCGGGAATCCCCATTCGCTCCAGGCCTTCAGGCTCGACCTCGTCCATCCCAATCTCGCCGAATGGGCGGTCGGTTGGATGACCGGCCTTTACGTCAAACGACATGAGCTGGTCATGCCGTCGGTGATCGAGCCGCCGCCCCATTCGCGATCCCGCACCTTGAAAGGCGCCCTCGTCTATCACGGCGAAATGTGGATCGACCGCACGGTGAAGAAGCGCGAATATTTCGACACGCTGCCCAAGATCGGCATGCTGCTCGCCCTCATCAAATGGCAGCCCGATGCCTTGTGGGCGCTGACCGGCAACATGTTCGCCACACATGGATTCGTCACACGTTCGGGCTACGCTTTGCAGGAGCACGGTTTCCTGCGCTGGCATCCCGACTGGAAGCCCGCCGGCGCCGATGAAAGCGAGTGGCTGATCATCGCCGAGCGCAGCCATCTCGAATATCTGGCGGCGATGGAAGGCGGCTGATCGCAGCATCGGCCCGAAAAGTTCATGGCCGCCCTTGAGGCGGCCATCCAGTCTTTAACTCGCGCGTGATCGGACGGAAAACCGGTATCCACTTTTCCTGATCACGCGCCGGCGCTTTTCGGATAAGCCGATGCGCCAAACTTCGATAAGCCGAAGATCAGCGTATTAGAGAATCTTGATATCCACCGGCGACTGCTTCGAAACGACGACAACGCCTTTCTTGTTGTCGGTGAAGCGGTGCGGCAGGATCACCCGCTGATAGGTGAACCAGATCACATTGGCGTCGCGCGCTTCCATGGCAGCGCAGACATGATCGTAATGCGGCTTGTTGGTCAAAACCACCTTGCGATAGGCGGCACTCACCACCTGATCATAGGAATGGCCGGTGAGGCAGGGGAAGGACACCGGATTGAGGCCCCACAACCTGGCGATTTCCGACTTCTGGCCGACGCGCTCGACATTGAACTTGCCCGAACTCTCGTCGAGCACGCAATCGACGCCAAAATTCGGGTTCACTTCACCATCGCTCAGGGCGCTCTTCAGCAGGTCCGGAATATTGGCGCGATAGGGATCGACCTCGGTCACGAAAGTGTGCCGCGTCAGATGAATGTCGCTCTTGCCGATGATGATATCGATGCGATTGCGGGCGGCGTTCACATCATTGTATTTCTCGTCGAACCAGCCGGAGAGGTAATAGCGCAGCGTATAGGGCCCGGGATAAGTGTGCAGCCACTCCATGGCGAAATAGAGCGAGGCCCAGTTGGGCGCGAAGACCGACCATTCGATCTGGGTGCCGCCGGAAGTGTTGGTGATCTTGACGAAGCCTTGGCGATCGAGGAGCTGGAAATCGGGCGTAGCGGCATGTGCAAGGGTCTCGTGAGGAGCCAAGGGCTGGCCCCTGTAGATCCAAGTGACTTCAGGCTCTGATGTTGCGCTCGTGCTGCGCATCAACCTTATTCTCCGACTCCCTGCCTAGCCTTCTCCGCGCCTTTTCCACTATCGCCTATGGCTGTAGTAAATACCTATGTTTTCCAGCAACGGATTGAATTTTCCATTAATGCCGACACGTTTAGGAAACGTTAACCGAACTTAGCGGCTCGGGATAGTGTCCGTCGTCCACTCATCTGCGCCATATACATCCAGTATGACTGTATCATTTCGGCCCCGCAGCTGAATGTGGTCCTAGTCACAGCCCCAGGTCTCTGCCGAACTTATTGACCCTGGGGAAGCCCTTCGGCGGCAGCCGTCCAGCTTGCGCCCGCTCGCCGATCCACTCCTTGAGGTCGTTCACGACAAAGGTCCGGCCGGAAGCATCGACCCATTTCAGCCCTTCCTTCAGGTTGAAACCCACGGCGTCGGACAGTCCACCATCTTTGTACTTCTGCAGCCGAACGCCCTTTCCTCTTGTCATTTCAGGTACTTCCGAGCGCTTGAAGATCAAGAGCTTGCGGTTCTCACCGATCGCCGCGATGTGATCGGCATCCTCGCCCAAGATGGCGCAGGCCTGCGCCTCGACCGGCAGCTTCACATTCAGCACCTGCTTGCCCTTGCGCGTATTGGCGAGGCACTCGTCCTCGGGAACGATGAAGCCCGAGCCGTCGGACGCCGCCACCAGGAGCTTCCGCCCTTCCCTATGCACGAACAGTGCCACGATCTGGTCCGTCGCCTCGAGATCGGCCATCAGCCTGACCGGCTCGCCATGGCCGCGTCCTCCGGGCAATTTTGCCGCGTCCAGGGTGAAGAACTTGCCGGACGAGGCGAAGAGCATGATGCTGTCGGTGGTCTCCGCCTTGACGATGAACTTGCCCTGATCGCCGTCCTTGTAGACGAGGCTTGATGTGTCATCGAGATGGCCCTTCATCGTCCGGATCCAGCCCTTCTCCGAGCACACGACGGTGACCGGCTCCTTCTCGATCATCGCCTGCTCGAGATCGAGGTCGATCTCGGGTGCGGCAGCGAAGTCGGTGCGGCGCTTGCCCAACTGCGTCTTCTTGCCGAACTTCTCCTTCGTCTCCTTGATCTCAGCAGCGATCTTCTCCCATTGCGCATCGTCCGACTTGACCAGCTTCTTGAGGCCCGACTGCTCCTTCTTGAGCGCGTCATGCTCGCGGCGGATCTCCATCTCCTCGAGCTTGCGCAGAGCGCGCAAGCGCATGTTGAGGATGGCCTCGGTCTGCGTGTCGGTGAGCTTGAAGCGCTGCATCAGAACCGGCTTCGGCTCATCCTCGTTGCGGATGATGCGGATCACCTCGTCGAGATTGAGATAGGCGATGAGATAGCCTTCGAGGATCTCGAGCCTGCGGGCGATCTCGGCCAGGCGGAAATTCGAGCGGCGGACCAGCACGACCTTGCGGTGATCGAGCCATTCGCGCAGGACGTCGCGCAGCGACATCACCTTGGGCACGCGGCCTTCCGACAGCACGTTCATGTTGAGCGGGATGCGCGCCTCGAGCTCGCTGTTGCGGAAAAGCTGCTCCATCAGGAGCTGCGGGTCGACGGTGCGGCTCTTCGGCTCGAAGACGATGCGGATGTCTTCCGCCGATTCATCCCTGAGATCGGCGAGCAGCGGAAGTTTCTTGGCCGCGATCAGCTCGGCGATGCGCTCGATCAGCCGGCCCTTCTGGACCTGGTACGGGATCTCGGTGACGACGATCTGCCAGGTGCCGCGGCCGAGATCCTCCTGGCTCCAGCGGGCGCGCACCCGGAACGAGCCGCGGCCGGTCTTGTAGGCCTCGAGGATCGTCGCGCGGTCATCGACGATGATGCCGCCGGTCGGGAAATCCGGACCGGGCATGAGCTGCACCAGCTTGTCGACCGTGGCATTGGGGAATTGGATGAGATGGAGGGCCGCCTCGCAGAGCTCGGCCGCATTGTGCGGCGGAATCGAGGTCGCCATGCCGACGGCGATGCCGGATGAGCCGTTGGCGAGCAGATTGGGGAAGGCGCCCGGCAACACCACGGGCTCGCGGTCCTCGCCATTATAGGTGTCGCGGAAATCGACCGTGTCCTCGTCGATGCCTTCGAGCAGCGCCATGGCGACGTCGGTAAGCCTCGCCTCGGTGTAGCGATAGGCGGCGGCATTGTCGCCGTCGATATTGCCGAAATTGCCCTGTCCCTCGATGAGTGGATAGCGCACGGCGAAATCCTGGGCCAAGCGCACCAGCGCGTCATAGACCGCCTGGTCGCCATGCGGATGATACTTGCCGATGACGTCGCCCACCACACGGGCGCATTTCTTGAAGCCGGAGGCCGGGTCGAGCTTCAAAAGCCGCATGGCATAGAGCAGCCGGCGGTGCACCGGCTTGAGGCCGTCGCGCACATCGGGCAGCGCCCGGTGCATGATGGTCGAGAGCGCGTAGGCCAGATAGCGCTCTTCCAGCGCATCGCGCAGATTGATGGATTCGATGTCTTTCGGCCCTTGCGGGGGTGTTACGTGCTTGCTCATGATTCGGTCAGTATAGCAGAGGCGAAAGGGCGGGAATTAGCCCGGATTCGGCCCCTTTTTTGAGGTTTTGCGCCGTTCGGAACGGCCTCTCATTCCCCTTCGGCCGGCCTGACCGACCTGTCGCACCTCTCCGCATTGGGACTGACGCAGACACGGGCCACGAGCATATCGGCAGCGGTCGTCGTCCTGTCGCGATAGTGGCCGAACTTGAACTTCACTTGATTGCCAGGCGGCACATCGGCCTGACGGGCATATTTGGCGCGCACGATGAAACGCCCATCGGCATAGATTTCATAGAGAGTGTCGTTTTCACCGCCGGCCTTGACACGATACGTCATCGTCACCCAGTCCTTTTTGGGATCAGGCAGTTGCTCGAGATCCCCTCGACTATAGGCATAGAGCTTCAGCCGGGGCGGCTTGCACTCCGTTGCCGGCTCGCCCTTTTTGTTCAGGCGGCATCGGAGCGGATCGACTTCACCGAGCGCCGATCCAGGCGCGTTCGCCATGTTCGGCAAGCTTCCGGCTTTCGCGATCATGCATCGGCAAAAGCCGTCCTCGACGGTCACATGAAGAATGCCGTCGTCGAACCTTTGCGCCAGGAGGGGGCTCTTATTGGGGCCCAGGTGCTTGTACTTCCATTGAGCTGTGATCCAGCGAATCGCGCCGGAACTGGGAATCTGATCGCCCTCGGCTCCTGTGACTTTGAAACGCAAGCTGTACCAATGCGTTTCCGCTGGTTTCTGCCAATCTGCCGTGTCGGCAAAGCGGAACTCGTTGCGCTGAAGCGGCGCGTTAGGCTCCGCTTCATCGCCCGCCGGCGCGACCAAGCTGGCCGAATAGCCGTCATCAAAGTCGGAGTCGGACTCCTTTTCGCACTTCTTGTCAGGTGTGCTTGCATCGATGCGGTTGCGCAAATAGGTCACGGGCTCGTGCTCACTCTTCTCGAACCAGAGCATATTCATCTCGGCCTCGCATAGATTCCACAACCGATACGAATAGTTCTGGTCTTTGAACGTATCATCCCTGTCTATCGCCCAGGCCCATGGCGCTATTGCAACAAACGAAAGCCCGGCAAGCAGGATCCGCCCTATCGTTTTCATCTGGAGCTCCCCAGGCCGGATGGCCTCTCCCACGTTAGCAGATCGGCGACCTCGCCCACAGGGGCGGCCAATGACCGGCTCCCTTGTCATTCGCCAACATAAACAGGCCCTAGAGAGCGATAGCGCTGGCGATCACCCCTGCCAGGGCAAGCAATATCCCCGACAGGAACCACTTGAGCGTCCGGCGATAGACAGGCTCATCATCGTCGGCCACCTGCAGCGACCGCCAGAGTGCGACAGCAAGGCACGCTATCGAAAGAATGGTCGGTACCGCCGCGCAGACGGACGCCCATGTCCAATCCCCCTCCGCTTCGAGCGACCAGAAGCGCAGGAAATACAGCGCGAAACCCAATATCACGGATATGGCCGTGACCACGCCCTGGCGATAGCCGGCCGGCAAGGGCTTGCCCGTGACCTGAGCTTCGGCTCTTGGTTCATCCTCGTTGCTCGCCATGTGACTCCTCCCCTTCGCCGCAATGGCGCAGATCGGCTCAGATCCTATGGACCAGCACCCGGCAGATTGGCTTCTTGCCCCATTCGGCATCGGCCGCCCGGCGGATGGCGGTGCGCAAGGTCTCGGTGACCACATCATCGGCTTGCCGGCGCGGCCGCGGCATGGATGAGAACGCTTCCTCGGCGGCCGCCCGGAGCTTGTCCTCGAGGCCCGCCGGCAGGCCGTCGGCGATGATGCCGATATCGGAGACGAGCGTGCCCTTGCGGTCGATCGCCAGGCTCGCCACCACGATGCCGACAAAGGAGAGCTTGCGGCGGAATTTCGCCGGCCCTTCGACCGCCGGCACGATGAGCTTGCCGTCGACATGGAGGCGGCCCGATGGCGCCTCATCGACGATCTGCGCCGGTCCCGGGCAGAGGCGGATCAGATCGCCATTCTCCGCCATCAGCGTCTCTTCGATGCCCGCCTCCTCGGCGAGCTCGACATGGCGCAAGAGATGGCGCGGCTCGCCATGCATGGGAATGAGCGCCCGGGGCTTCAGCCAGTCATAGAGAAGCTTGAGCTCGTCCTGGCGCGGATGGCCCGAAGTATGGACCAGCGCCTCGTCCGAGGTCATCACGTCGACACCGAGCCGGGCCAGATCGTTCTGGACGGCGCTCACCGCCTTCTCATTGCCGGGAATGGTTTTCGACGAAAAGACGACAAGATCGCCGTCATCGAGGGCGATGGTCGGGTGATTGTCCTCGGCGATGCGGGCGATGGCGGCGCGGGGCTCGCCCTGGCTGCCGGTGCACAGCAGCATGACCTTGTCGGGCGGCAGATAGCCAAAGGCCTCCTCGTCAAGGAAGGCGCCGGCATCGCGCAGATAGCCCGTCGCTTGCGCCGCCTCGATCGTCTGGCGCATGGCGCGCCCGGCCAGGACCACCTCGCGGCCGGCCTTGCGCGCCGCCGCCACGGCGGACGAGATCCGCTCCACATGCGAAGCGAAAGTGGTGATGGCGACGCGGTTCTTCGCCTCGGCGACGATGCGCCAGAGAGTGGCCGCAACTTCCGCTTCCGACACCGAAAAACCTTGGCGCAGCACATTGGTCGAATCGCAGACCAGCGCGTCGACGCCTTCTTCGCCGATGGCGCGCAAGCGCTGCTCGTCGAAACGGTCGCCCATCACCGGCGTGCGGTCGATCTTCCAGTCGCCGGAATGAACCACCCTTCCCTGCTTCGTTTCGATGAGCAAGGCCGTGGGCTCCGGGATCGAGTGGGTGACGCTCACATATTCGAGGTTGAAGGGACCGGCGGAAAAGCGCGTGCCGACCGGCTTGATGCGGACCGGCACGTCATTCTCGAGGCCCGCCTCCTTGAGCTTGTTGGCAAGGATCGCCGCGGCGAAGGGGGTGCAATAGACCGGACAGCGAAGCTGCGGCCACAGCCAGGCCACGGCACCCAGATGGTCCTCATGCGCGTGGGTCAAGACCAGCCCCGCGAGCCGCTTGCGCTCGCCAATGACATAGCCGAGCTCGGGCAGCACGATATCGATGCCGGGCTCGCTCTCCTCGCCGAACTTGACGCCGAGATCGACCATCAGCCAGTCACGGGTCTCGGCGGGGCCGATGCCATAGCAATAGCAGTTCATGCCGATCTCGCCGACGCCGCCCAAGGGCAACAGGACGAGGTCGTTGCTGTGATCGAACTTCTTCTTCGCGTTCATCGCCTGGCCTGCACCTCGCCGGAATGAATGGGCCTCAGGCTGCCATCGGCGAGAACGAGGATCATGGCGCCGTCATCGCCGAGATCGGTGAACCTGCCCTTGATTTCCTTTTGGTTCACCACGCCGACGAAATCTTGGCCGAGACCCGCAGCATGCGCCAGCCAGTTTTGCCTGATCTCGGCAAAGCCCTGGCCCTCGCGCCATTGGGCGAGCCAATGCGCCAGTGAACGGTCGAGCACATCGAGGCACGCCCTGGGCGTGATGCTGGCGCCATGGCGGGCCAAGGCGGTCACCGGGTAAGGCGTTCCCTCCGGCGCATGAGCGATATTGAGCCCCATGCCGAGCGCCACCGTGATCCGCCCTTCCGCTGCTTGCGCGACCGTCTCGGGCAGGATGCCGGCGAATTTGGCGCCGGCGAGCTGCACGTCATTCGGCCATTTGATCTTGATCGGACCCGTGCCCCTGGGCAGCAAGCCTAGCGCCGTATCGCGAATGGCAAGGGCCGCGACGAAGCCGATCTGGCTGGCGATCAGCGCCGAGCCCTGCAGCGTGAAGACGAAGGTCGCATAGAGATTGCCGGGCTCCGACACCCAATGGCGGCCGAGCCGGCCGCGGCCTTGCGACTGGAGGTCGGCTGCGATCCACAAGGGACCGCGCTCGCCCTCCTTGGCGAGGCGGTGCGCTTCCGCATTGGTCGAGTCGATGGCCTCGAAGTGAAGGAGTCTGCCCAGCAATCCCATCAGAACAGAGATGCCGCGGCCGCCTGTGCGAGGCTGCTCAAGGGCTGCGGGAAGAGCGCGAACAGCAGCACGAAGAGGCCCGCCAGCACGATCACCGCCTTGACCTCGGTCACCATCGGCTCGAACGCTTGTGCCGGCTCGTCGAAATACATGAGCTTGACGATGCGGATGTAGTAGACCGCGCCGACGACGCTGGCGAGGACGCCGATGATGGCGAGCGTCACCAGGTTCGCCTTGATGGCCGCCATGAAGATGAAATATTTCGCGAAGAAGCCCGCCAGCGGCGGGATGCCGGCCAGCGAGAACATGAACACGGCGAGGAAGAAGGCATGGAGCCCGTTGGTGCGGGCAAGGCCTGCGAGATCGCCGATCGTCTCGATCTGACCGTCCTTGCGGCGCATGGCGAGCACGCAGGCGAAGGAGCCCAGCGTCATGATCAGGTAGATCGCCATATAGATGATGACGCTCTGCACGCCCTCGGGGCTGCCGGCGGCGAGGCCGATCAGCGCATAGCCCATATGGCCGATCGATGAATAGGCGAGCAGCCGCTTGATGTTGGTCTGGCCGATGGCGGCGAAGGCGCCGAGCACCATGGAGGCGATCGAGATGAAAACCAGGATCTGCTGCCAGTCGGGCAGGATCGCGGGGAACGGCGCCAGCATGGCGCGGATGAAGAGCGCCATGGCGGCGATCTTGGGGGCTGCGGCGAAGAAGGCGGCGACCGGCGTAGGCGCCCCCTCATAGACATCGGGCGTCCACATATGAAAGGGCACGGCCGAGACCTTGAAGGCAAGGCCGGCAATGAGGAAGACGAGGCCGAAAATGAGACCGAGGCCGGGCTCGCCCGTCACCGCGGCGGCGATGCCCGGGAAGCTGACGCTGCCGGTAAAGCCATAGATGAGAGACGCGCCATAGAGCAGCATGCCGGAGGAGAGAGCGCCAAGGACGAAATATTTGAGACCGGCCTCCGACGACTTGGCCCGGTCGCGGTCGATGGCGGCGACGACATAGAGCGCGAGCGACTGTAATTCGAGGCCCATATAGAGAGCCACCAGGTCGTTGGCCGAGATCATGATCATCATGCCGGCGGTGGCGAGCAGCACGAGTATGGGATATTCGAAGCGCTCGATCTTCTCGGTCTTCATGAAATTGACCGAGAGCACGATGGCGACCGCCGAGCCGAAGAGGGTCAGAACCTTCATCAGCCGGGCGAAAGTGTCGATGACGAGCGAGCCGCCGAAGGCTTCCTGCCGCGCCCCTCCGCCCGTGATCACCATCACCACGGCGAGGCCAAGCACGACGATCGCCGCGATATTGATGATGTCGGCCGATTTCTCGCGGAACACGCCGAACATGAGCAGCGCCATGGCGGCGACGACCAGGAAGATTTCCGGCGCTGCGGCGGTAGCCTGGACCTGGTCGAGAAGTGACATCATCTTAGAGCCCCGCCGCCTGGATTGCGCCCGCCGCGGCAAGCGATTTCTGAACCCCCGCCATCAGGCCTTCGACCGATGCCCCGAAGACGTCGAGAATGGGCGACGGGAAGACGCCGAAGAGGATGGTGAGGATGATCAAGGGTATGAGAGCCGCCGCCTCGCGCGGCGTCATGTCGGTGATATGCGCAAGGCTCGGCTTCTCGAGATTGCCGAAGATCACGCGGCGATAGAGCCACAGCGCGTAAGCCGCCGACAGGATGACGCCGGTCGCGGCAAGGAAGGCGACCCACGTGTTGTTCTGGAAGGCGCCGAAGATGGTGAGGAACTCGCCGATGAAGCCCGAGGTGCCCGGCAGGCCGACATTGGCCAGGGTGAAGACCATGAAGGTCAGAGCGTAGAGCGGCATGCGGTTGACGAGCCCGCCATAGGCCGAGATCTCGCGCGTATGCATGCGGTCATAGACGACGCCGACGCACAGGAACAAGGCGCCGGAGACGAGGCCGTGCGAGATCATCTGGAACAAAGCGCCATCGATGCCCTGGCGCGTCATGGTGAAGATGCCCATGGTGACGAAGCCCATATGCGCCACCGACGAATAGGCGATGAGCTTCTTCATGTCGTCCTGCATCATCGCAACCAGCGAGGTGTAGACGATGGCGACGATGGAGAGCGCGAAGACGAGCGGCGCAAACTGGTCGGAGGCCAGGGGGAACATCGGCAGCGAGAAGCGCAGGAAGCCATAGCCGCCCATCTTCAGGAGGATGGCCGCCAGGATCACCGAGCCCGCCGTCGGCGCCTCGACATGGGCGTCGGGAAGCCAGGTATGGACCGGCCACATCGGCATCTTCACCGCAAAGGAGGCGAAGAAGGCGAGCCACAGCCAGGTCTGCATCTCGGCCGGGAAGTTCGCCGTCTTGTAGAGCACCGCGATGTCGGTGGTTCCGGAATACCAGTACATGGCGATGATGGCGAGCAGCATCAGCACCGAGCCCAAGAGCGTGTAGAGGAAGAACTTGAAGCTCGCATAGACGCGGCGCGGCCCACCCCACACGCCGATGATGAGGAACATCGGGATGAGGCCGCCTTCGAAGAAGAGATAGAAGAGCACCAGGTCGAGGGCGCAGAACACGCCGATCATCAAGGTCTCGAGCACCAGGAAGGCGATCAGATATTCGCGCAGGCGCGTCTTCACCTGCCAGCTCGCCAGGATGCAGATCGGCATCAGGAAGGTGGTGAGGATGACGAACAGCATCGATATGCCGTCGACGCCCATGTGATAGGAGGCGGTATTGCCGAGCCAGGCGAGCTTCTCGACGAACTGGAAGTCGGGATTGCGCAGATCGAAATAATACCAGATCAGGAGCGACAGGACGAAAGTGACGATCGTCGTCCATAAGGCGGCCCAGCGCATGTTGCGCAAGGCGACCTCGTCATTGCCGCGGATCGCCAGCACGAAGGCCGCACCCACCAAGGGCAGGAAGGTGACGACGGAGAGGATCGGCCAGCCGGACATCAATGCGCGCTCCCAAACATGAACCATGTCACGAGGGCGGCGACACCAATCAGCATGGCGAAGGCATAATGGAAAAGATAGCCGGTCTGCAGCCGGATCACCCTCTGGGTGACATCGACGACCCAGGCCGAGACGCCGTCGGGCCCGAAGCCGTCGATCAGCCAGCCGTCGCCCTTCTTCCACAGGAAGCGGCCGAGCCACTTGGCCGGATTGACGAAGATGAAGTCGTAGAGCTCGTCGAAATACCACTTGTTGAGGAGGAACTGGTAGAGCGGCCAGTTCTGCTCGGCGAGCTTGCGCGGCAGATCGGTGCGGCGGATGTAGAAGAGATAGGCGAGCGCGAAGCCCAGCACCATCGCCACGAAGGGCGACCATTTCACCCATGAGGGCACGTGGTGCATCTCCTCGATGATCTTGTTCCCGGGTGCCCGGAAGATCCCCTGCGCCCAGAAATGCGCCTCGTCATGGCCGATGAAATAGGGCGCGAAGAGAAGGCCGGCAAAGAGCGCCCCCGCCGCCAGGACATAGAGCGGCACCAGCATGACCTGGGGCGATTCATGCACGTGGCTCATGACTTCGGCCGAAGCGCGCGGCTTGCCATGGAAGGTCATGAAAACCAGGCGCCAGGAATAGAAGGCGGTGAAAAAGGCGGCGATCACCAGGAGCGCGAAAGCGAAGCTTGCGGCGGCGGCATGCGAGACGAAGGCCGATTCGATGATCGCGTCCTTGGAGAAATAGCCGGCGGTGTAGGGAAAGCCGGTGAGCGCCAGGGTGCCGATCAGCATCATCACCCAGGTGATGCGGATATGGGGTGCCAGGCCGCCCATCCTGCGCATGTCCTGCTCGTCCGACATCGCATGGATGACGGAGCCTGAGCCCAAGAACAGCAGCGCCTTGAAGAAGGCATGGGTGAAGAGATGGAACATGCCCACCCCATAGGCGCCGACGCCCATGGCGACGAACATGTAGCCGAGCTGCGAGCAGGTCGAATAGGCGATGACGCGCTTGATGTCGTTCTGGACGAGGCCGACGGTCGCGGCGAAGAAGGCGGTGATGGCGCCGATGACGATCACCACTTCCTGCGCGGTGGGAGCGAGCTCATAGAGCGGCGACATGCGCGCCACCAGGAACACGCCCGCCGTCACCATGGTCGCGGCATGGATCAAGGCCGAGACCGGGGTCGGGCCTTCCATGGCGTCGGGCAGCCAGGTGTGCAGGATGAACTGCGCCGACTTGCCCATGGCGCCCATGAACAGCAGGAGGCAGATCAGGGTCAGCACGTCGACCTGCCAGTTGAGGAACTGCATGGTCTTGCCGACCTGGCCGGAAGCGGCGCCGAAGATCGTGTCGAGCTCGATCGAGCCGAAGATCAGGAAGGTCGCGGCGATGCCGAGGATGAAGCCGAAATCGCCGACGCGGTTGACGATGAAGGCCTTGATCGCCGCCGCATTGGCGGAAGGCTTCTGGTACCAGAAGCCGATCAGGAGATAGGAGGCAAGACCCACCCCTTCCCAGCCGAAGAACATCTGCAGGAGGTTGTCGGCGGTCACCAGCATCAGCATGGCGAAGGTGAAGAGCGACAGATAGGCGAAGAAGCGCGGCTGATACGGATCGTGGCTCATATAGCCGATCGAATAGATATGGACGAGCGAGGAGACGGTGTTGACCACCACCAGCATCACCGCCGTCAGCGTATCGACCCGGAAGGCCCAGTCGGCGCTGAGCGCGCCAGAATTCACCCAGCGCAGCACCTCGACCTTGAAGGGTGCCGCCTCATGCATGTACTGCCACAGCGCCACCCAGGAGAGGATCGCCGAGACCACCAGGAAGCCGCAGGTCAGATAGGCGGCCCAGGGTGTCGGATAGACGTGATGGGCGTGATCGTCATGGCCGTGGCCGTGATCGCCATGGACCGCATGCCCGTCGCCATGGGGAGGATGCGAGTCGATCGTCGTGCCCATCATGCGGAACGCCTTGGTTCCGATGAGGCCCGCCAGTATGGCGCCGATGAGGGGAAGGAATACGATGAGCTGATACATGGTGCGGCGTCAGCCCTTCATGAGATTGATGTCTTCGACCGCGATGGTGCCGCGGTTGCGGAAATAGACGACGAGGATGGCAAGGCCGATCGCCGCCTCGGCGGCGGCGACGGTCAGCACGAAGAGCGCGAAGACCTGGCCCATCAGGTCGTTGAGATAGGCCGAGAAGGCGACGAAATTGATGTTGACCGCGAGCAGCATGAGCTCGATCGACATCAGGATGATGATGACGTTCTTGCGGTTGAGGAAAATGCCGAAGACGCCGATGGTGAAGAGGATGGCGGCGACGGTGAGAAAATGTCCGAGCGTGATTTCCATCGTCAGATCCCCTGCCCCGGCTTGACCTGGCGGACTTCGATAGCGGTGGCGGGGCCCCGCGCTACTTGATCGGCGACGTTCTGGCGCTTGACGCCCGCCTTGTGGCGAAGGGTGAGCACGATGGCACCGATCATCGCGACCAGCAGCACCAGTCCCGCCACCTGGAAATAGAAGAAGTATTTCGTATAGAGGATCAGGCCGAGCGCCTCGGTATTGGTCACCCCGTTCTGGGTGGCGATCGGCTCGGCGATCTTACCGCCCGAGCCTGAGAAATGCCAGGAGCCCAGCACCAGCAGCAATTCGACGAGCAGGATCATGCCGACGGCGCCGCCGATCGGCAGATAGCTCAGCATGCCTTCGCGCAATTCGGCGAAATCGACATCGAGCATCATCACCACGAAGAGGAACAGCACCGCGACCGCGCCGACATAGACGACGACCAGGATCAAGGCCAGGAATTCGGCGCCCATGAGGATGAAGAGGCCCGCGGCATTGAAGAAGGTCAGGATCAGGAACAGCACCGAATGGACGGGATTGCGCGATGAAATGACCATCACCGCGGCGGCGCAGGCCACCACGGAGAACAGATAGAAGAACAAACTCGCGACCGTCATAGTCCCCTCAATCCTTAAGGCCTGCCCTTAGCGATAGGGTGCGTCGAGCGCAAGATTCCTGGCGATCTCGCGCTCCCAGCGATCGCCATTGGCCAGAAGCTTGTCCTTGTCGAACAGAAGCTCCTCGCGGGTTTCCGTGGCGAACTCGAAATTCGGTCCCTCGACGATGGCATCGACCGGGCAGGCCTCCTGGCAGAAGCCGCAATAGATGCACTTCACCATGTCGATGTCGTAGCGCGTGGTGCGCCTGGTGCCGTCATTGCGCCTTGGCCCCGCCTCGATGGTGATCGCCTGGGCCGGGCAGATCGCCTCGCAGAGCTTGCACGCGATGCAGCGCTCCTCGCCATTGGGATAGCGCCTCAGCGCATGCTCGCCGCGGAAGCGCGGCGAAACCGGTCCCTTCTCGAAGGGGTAGTTCAGCGTCGCCTTGGGGGCGAAGAAGTAGCGCAGCGCCAGCCAGGTGGCGGAGACGAATTCGCGCAGGAACAGCTGGCGGCCAGCTTGAGCCAGTCTCATGACATCACCCATTCAGGAACATATTGCCCAGCAGGAACCCGGCGACCGGGAACAGCACGAGGCTCACCACATAGATAACCCGCGAGACCTTGATCGGATCCGGTCCTTGCGTTCCGGTCACCTTCGCTTTTTCGTACCTGGCGCTGAGTATGGGATAGATGAAGCGATGGAATATCCACAGGCACAGCAGGCCCAGGACCGAGAAAACCAGGAGCCCCAACACATTGCTGAAGGAGAAGTCCATGCTCCGCACCCCTCATGGCAGCCACCCGAAAGTCACCAGGACGCCCGCGGTCAGCGCCACCCAGAACAGCGACAGCGGCAGGAACACCTTCCAGCCGAGGCGCATGAGCTGGTCGTAGCGGTAGCGCGGGACGATCGCCTTCACCATGGCGAACATGAAGAAGACGAAGCACAGCTTGATCAGGAACCAGATGACGCCCGGCACCAGGTTGAGAGGCCAGATGTCGATCGGCGGCAGCCAGCCGCCGAGGAACAGGATGGTCGTCATCGCGCACATCAGGATGATGGCGATGTATTCACCCAGCATGAAGAGCAGATAGGGCGTCGATGAATATTCGACCATGAAGCCGGCCACGAGCTCCGATTCCGCCTCGCCCAGGTCGAAGGGCGGACGGTTCGTTTCCGCCAGCGCCGAGACGAAGAAGACGATGAACATCGGCAAGAGCGGCAGCCAGTACCAGTTGAGGAAGGCGAGCCACGGCAGGCCGATCATGGTGGCAAGCCCGGTCTCCTGCGACTTCACGATGGCGGTGAGGTTGAGCGAGCCGGCGCAGAGCAGCACCGTGATGATGACGAAGCCGATCGAGACCTCGTAGGACACCATTTGCGCCGCCGCACGCAGCGCCGAGAGGAAGGGATATTTCGAGTTCGACGCCCAGCCCCCCATGATCACGCCATAGACGCCGAGGGACGAGATGGCGAGGAGATAGAGGATGCCGACATTGAGGTCGGCGATCGCCCAGCCCTGATCGAGGGGGATGACGGCCCAAGCGGCAAGCGAGAGAAGTGCCGTGACCAAGGGTGCGATGATGAACACGCCCTTGTTGGAGCCATCGGGAATGATGACTTCCTTGAACACGAATTTGAGCAGGTCGGCGAAGGACTGCAGCACGCCCCAGGGCCCGACGACATTGGGACCGCGGCGCATCTGCACCGCCGCCCAGACCTTGCGGTCGGCATAGAGCAGGAAGGCAGTCACGATCAGAAGTGCTACGAGGAGCGCCACGCTCTGCAGCGCGATCAAGCCGACGGTGAAAATAATCTCGTTCATGTCACTCCGCCGCCTCGAGCCGGACCTCGTTCCGCAAGGCCGAACATTCGGCCATGATGCGCGATGCGCGCGCAATGGGATTGGTCTGATAGAAATCCTTGACCGGCGAGACGAAGGCCTCGCCCGACATCTCGCCGCCTTGGGCAAGCGCGTCGAGATCGCCCGCGTCTGCCTTCGCCACGTGATCGAGGCGGACGAGATGCGGGACTTTCTCATACATCGCGCGGCGAAGCTCGGCGAGCGAGTTCCAGGGCTGGGTTGCGCCCAGTACTTCCGACAGGGCGCGCAGGATCGCCCAATCCTCGCGCGCCTCGCCCGGCGGGAAGGTGGCGCGCCGCGTCATTTGCGGACGGCCTTCGGTGTTCACATAGGTGACCGACTTCTCGGTGTAAGCGGCGCCCGGAAGAATGACATCGGCGCGATGGGCGCTCCTGTCGCCATGGCTTCCCTGATAGACGACGAAGCACGACCCTTGCGGCGGCAATTCCACCTCATCGGCGCCGAGGAGGAAGAGCATGTCGAGCTCGCCCGCTTGGGCTGAAGCGAGAATGTCGCGCGTGGACTTGCCGCCATCGCCCGGCAGAGCGCCAACGTCGAGCGCGCCGACGCGGCCCGCCGCCGTATGCAGCACGTTGAAGCCGTTCCAGCCGTCCTTGACGGCACCCACGGCCTTGGCCGCCTTGAAGGCCGCGGCGAGCACGGCCGCGCCATCGGGACGGGCGATTGCGCCCTGCCCCACAATGAAGATGATCTTCTGGCCCTTCACCCGCTCGTCACTGGCAAGGCGGGCGAGGCTCTCGGGGCCGGCGCCCAGATGCGTGTAGCCATAATTGAGATCGGTCTTCTCGCCGATGACGCCGATGAAGACATTGCCCCTGATCCAGCGCTTGCGGATGCGGGCATTGAGGACCGAGGCTTCGAAGCGCGGATTGGTGCCGATGAGCACGATCGAATCCGCTTCCTCGATGCCGGCAATGGTCGTGTTGAAGAGATAGCCGGCGCGGCCACCCTTGTCGCCGAGCGGCGTCCCGTCCTGACGGCAGTCGATATTGGCGATGCCGAGAGACGTCGCGAGCTCTTTGATCGAGAAAGCCTCCTCGGCGCCCACGAGATCCCCCAGGATGATGCCGATGCGCTCAGGGCGCGTGCCTTTGACCTTTTCGTCGATGCGGGCGAAGGCCTCGGGCCATGAGGCAGCCCGCAGCTTGCCGATCTCGCGGATATAGGGCCGGTCGAGACGCTGGGTTCTGAGACCATCCCACACGAAGCGGGTCTTGTCCGAGATCCACTCCTCGTTCACGTCCTCATGGGTTCGCGGCAGGATGCGCATCACCTCGCGCCCCCTCGAATCGACGCGGATATTGGAGCCCACCGCATCCATCGCATCGATGGTCTCGGTCTTGGTCAATTCCCAGGGACGCGCCTTGAACTCATAGGGCTTCGACGTCAGCGCGCCGACCGGGCAGAGATCGATCACATTGCCCTGGAGCTCCGACGTCATGGCGCGCTCGAGATAGGTGGTGATCTCCATGTCCTCGCCGCGGCCGATGGCGCCCAGTTCCTCGACGCCGCCGACCTCCGTCGTGAAGCGCACGCAGCGGGTGCACTGGATGCAGCGGTTCATCGAGGTCTTGACCAGGGGCCCGATGAATTTGTCCTCGACCGCGCGCTTGTTCTCGGCGAAGCGGTTCTTGTCGATGCCATAGGCCATGGCCTGGTCCTGCAGGTCGCATTCGCCGCCCTGGTCGCAGATCGGGCAATCGAGCGGATGGTTGATGAGCAGGAATTCCATCACCCCTTCGCGCGCCTTCTTGACGACGGGGGTCCTGGTGTTCACTTCCGGCGCTTCGCCATTGGGACCCGGCCGCAAGTCGTTGACCGACATGGCGCAAGAAGCCTGCGGCTTCGGCATGCCCTTCACCTCGACCAGGCACATGCGGCAATTGCCGGCGATCGACAGGCGCTCGTGATAGCAAAAGCGCGGCACTTCGGCGCCCGCCATCTCGCAAGCCTGCAGCAGCGTCGTGCCGTTCTCGACTTCGATCTCGGTGCCGTCGACTTTCAGTTTCGGCATAGTGTCCTCACTCGGCGGCCTGAAGGCGCACAGCGCCCTCATGGTCGGGATTGGCCGAATATTGATCGATGCGCTCCTCGATCACATGGCGGAAATGGCGGATGAGGCCCTGGACCGGCCAGGCCGCGGCATCGCCAAGCGCGCAGATCGTATGGCCTTCGATCTGGTAGGTCACATCGAGCAGCATGTCGATCTCGCGCTTCTCGGCGCGGCCTTCGGCCATACGGGTCAGGACGCGCCACATCCAGCCCGTGCCTTCGCGGCAGGGCGTGCACTGGCCGCAGCTCTCATGCTTGTAGAAATAAGCCAGGCGGGCAATGGCGCGGATGATGTCGGTCGACTTGTCCATGACGATGACGGCCGCGGTGCCGAGGCCCGATTTGAGATTGCGCAGCGAATCGAAATCCATCGGGCAGTCGATGATCTGGTCGGCCGGCACGCAAGGCACTGACGCGCCGCCCGGGATGACCGCGAGCAGATTGTCCCAGCCGCCGCGGATGCCGCCGCAATGCTTGTCGATGAGCTCGCGGAAGGGAATGCCCATCGCTTCTTCGACATTGCACTGCTTGTTGACGTGGCCCGAGATGCAGAAGAGCTTGGTGCCGACATTGTTGGGCCGGCCGATCGAGGAGAACCAGGCGGCGCCGCGGCGCATGATGGTGCCGGCGACCGCGATCGATTCGACATTGTTGATGGTGGTGGGCGCGCCATAGAGGCCGACATTGGCCGGGAATGGCGGCTTCATGCGCGGCAGGCCTTTCTTGCCCTCGAGGCTTTCGAGCATCGCCGTCTCTTCGCCGCAGATATAGGCGCCGGCGCCATGGTGGACATAGAGGTCGAAGTCCCAGCCATGGATGTTGTTCTTGCCGATAAGGCGGGCCTCATAGGCCTGGTCGATCGCGGCCTGCAAGCGCTCGCGCTCGCGGATGAATTCGCCGCGCACATATATATAGCCGACATGGGCGGCCATCGCGGCGCCCGCGATCAGGCAGCCTTCGACGAGCAGATGCGGATCATGGCGCATGATCTCGCGGTCCTTGCAGGTGCCGGGCTCGGATTCATCCGCATTGACCACCAGGTAATGCGGCCGCTCGCCGATCTGCTTCGGCATGAAGGACCATTTGAGGCCGGTCGGGAAGCCGGCGCCGCCGCGCCCGCGCAGCCCCGAGGCCTTCATCTCGTTGACCATCCAGTCGCGGCCCTTGTCGATGAACGACCTCACGTCCACCCAGCAGCCGCGCTTCCTCGCGCCATCGAGGCCCCAGTCATGGAGGCCATAGAGATTGGTGAAGATGCGATCCTTATCTGCGAGCATCGTTCATCACTTTCCCGGTTTCTCGCCGACGGCATTGTCGGGCCGCCAGCCTGTCGCAAGCTTCTGCGCCTGCTTCACCCATTCGTCGCGCTCGGCCCGGCCCTTGAAGCCTTCGAGCCTGGCATCGACCCATTTGAGCTCCGCCCTGGTCCATGAGGCGATCTGGTCGAAATGCCACACGCCCATGTCATGCAGCATCTTCTCGAGCTTGGGACCGACGCCCCAGATGAGCTTGAGATCATCGCCCTTGCCCGAGCGCGGCTGTGTAAGAAGCTCGGGCTTGCTTTCCACTCTATCGGCCGGAGCGGCCGTTTCGGGCTTCTTGGGCTGCGCCCCGGCCTTCTCTTCCATCTTTGCCAGCGCTACCGGCGCCTCGGCGGTCTTGACCGGTGACGGCGACTTCACCGCGGGTGCCGTCTCGGCTGCGGCGGGCTGCGGCTTGGCCGCATTCGATGGCGGTGCCGCAGCCGCGGGCTGGGCCGGAGGCGCAGGCGGCGGCGCTTCCATGCGCGTGAAGGTCCGCTCCTTGCCGTAGAGCGCCTTGTCGGTGAGGCTCGTCAATTCGCCTTCGGGAGCCGAGAACTGGCGGCCATTCTGCGGGCCGGGCTTCGGCCTCTTGCCGTTCGCATAGAAGTCGAGCACCTTCTCGAAGGTTTCGGGCGTCAGGTCCTCGTAAGTGTCGCTCCAGATCTGCACCATCGGCGCATTCACGCAGGCGCCGAGGCATTCGACCTCTTCCCAGGAGAAATCGCCATCGGCCGAGAGATGATGCTGCTCGGGGCTGATACGATGACGACAGACCTTCATCAGCTCTTCCGAGCCTCTCAGCATGCATGGCGTCGTGCCGCAGACCTGGACATGCGCCTTCCGGCCTACCGGCGAGAGCTGGAACATGGTGTAGAAGGTCGCGACCTCATAGACGCGGATGAAGCTCATGCCGAGCATATCGGCGACATATTCCATCGCCGGCCTGGACACCCAGCCCTCATTTTGCTCCTGGGCGCGCCACAAAAGCGGGATCACGGCGGAAGCCTGCTTGCCTTCGGGATATTTCCTGATCGCCTCCTTGGCCCAGATGAGGTTCGCCGGGGTGAAGGCAAAGCTCTCCGGCTGAACGGGATCGAGACGGCGCACGCTCATCTATCAACCTCACCAAACACGATATCGAGCGAGCCGAGCACGGCGCTGACATCCGCCAGCATGTGGCCGCGGCACATGAAGTCCATCGCCTGGAGATGGGCGAAGCCCGGCGCCCTGATCTTGCAGCGATAGGGCTTGTTGGTGCCGTCGGAGACGAGATAGACGCCGAACTCGCCCTTGGGCGCCTCGACCGCGGCATAGACCTCGCCGACCGGCACCTTGTAGCCCTCGGTATAGAGCTTGAAGTGATGGATGAGCGCTTCCATCGAGCGCTTCATCTCAGCCCGCTTGGGCGGCACCACCTTGCCGTCCATCGAGGTGATCGGCGTCTTGCCGTCGGCCGAATTCAGCTTCTCGATGCACTGCTTCATGATGCGCACCGACTGGCGCATCTCTTCCATGCGGATCAGGTAGCGGTCGTAGCAGTCGCCGTTCTTGCCGATCGGGATATCGAAATCGAGCTCGCTGTAGCACTCATAGGGCTGCGCCTTGCGCAGGTCCCAGGCGGCGCCCGAGCCTCTCACCATCACGCCGGAAAATCCCCAGGCGAAGCAGTCATCGAGCTTGACCACGCCGATATCGACATTGCGCTGCTTGAAGATGCGGTTGTCGGTGAGGAGCCCCTCGATGTCGTCGAGCACCTTGGGATGATGCTCGCAGAAGGTCCAGATGTCGTCGACGAGCTTCTGCGGCAGGTCCTGGTGCACACCGCCGGGGCGCACATAGGCCGCATGCATGCGCGAGCCCGAGGCCCGCTCATAGAAGACCATGAGCTTCTCGCGTTCCTCGAAGCCCCAGAGCGGCGGCGTCAAGGCGCCGACGTCCATGGCCTGGGTCGTGACATTGAGGAGATGCGACAGCAACCGGCCGATCTCGGAATAGAGCACGCGGATGAGCTGGCCGCGCTTCGGCACGGTGATGCCGAGGAGGCGCTCGACGCCGAGCGCGAAAGCATGCTCCTGGTTCATCGGTGCGACATAGTCGAGCCGGTCGAAATAGGGCACGGCCTGGAGATAGGTCTTGTGCTCGATCAGCTTCTCGGTGCCGCGATGCAGCAGGCCGATATGCGGATCGACGCGCGTCACCACCTCGCCGTCGAGCTCGAGGACGAGGCGCAGCACGCCATGGGCCGCCGGATGCTGCGGCCCGAAATTGATGGTGAAGTTGCGGATGTCGGCTTCGGCGGTCGTCGCGGTCGTCATGGCTTGGCCTTCTCGTCGCCGGGAAGGACATAGTCGGTGCCTTCCCAGGGCGACAGATAGTCGAACTTGCGGAATTCCTGGACGAGCTTCACCGGCTCGTAGACGACGCGCTTCTGCAAGTCGTCATAGCGCACCTCGACATGGCCGGTGAGCGGGAAGTCCTTGCGCAAGGGGTGGCCTGAGAAGCCATAGTCGGTCAGGATGCGGCGCAGGTCCGGGTGCCCTGAGAACAGCACGCCATAGAGATCGAAGGTCTCGCGCTCATACCAGTCGGCGGCCGGAAAAACGCTGATGACGCTCGGCACCGGCGTTTCCTCGTCGGTCCTGACCTTCACGCGGATGCGCTGGTTCTTGTAGGGGCTGAGCAGATGATAGACGACATCGAAGCGCTTCTCGCGCTCGGGGTAGTCGGCGCCGCAAATGTCGATGAAGCAGACGAAGCGGCATTCGGCGTCATCGCGCAGGAAGCGCAAGGTCTTGATGATCTGCTGGGGCTCCGCCTCGATATTGAGCTCGCCATAGGTGATCGAGCTCTCGAGGACAGCCGGGCCCATCCGGCCGGCGATGTGGGCGCTCAAGGCTTTCAGGCTTTCCGACATCAGCGCTCCAATGTACCGACGCGACGGATCTTCTTTTGCAGCTGCAGGATGCCGTAGAGCAGCGCCTCGGCGGTCGGCGGGCAACCCGGCACATAGATGTCGATCGGCACGATGCGGTCGCAGCCCCTCACCACCGAATAGGAATAGTGGTAATAGCCGCCGCCATTGGCGCAGGAGCCCATGGAGATCACATAGCGGGGCTCCGGCATCTGGTCATAGACCTTGCGCAAAGCCGGGGCCATCTTGTTGGTCAGCGTGCCGGCGACGATCATGACGTCCGACTGGCGGGGCGACGCCCTGGGCGCGAAGCCGAAGCGCTCGACGTCATAGCGCGGCATCGAGACCTGCATCATCTCGACGGCGCAGCAGGCGAGCCCGAAGGTCATCCACATCAGCGAGCCGGTGCGGGCCCAGTTGATGAGGTCGTCGGAAGCGGTGACGAGGAAGCCCTTGTCGGCCAATTCGGCATTGATGCCGCTGAAATAGTCCTGCTGGCCCGGCGTGAGGATGCCCCCCTGCCCGGTTTTCGGAGTCTCGATCAATCCCATTCGAGCGCTCCTTTCCGCCACTCATAGATGAAGCCGATGGTGAGAACGATGAGGAAGATCATCATCGACCAGAAGCCGAGAATGCCGACCTTGCCGAGCGACACCGCCCAGGGAAACAGGAAGGCGACCTCGAGATCGAAGATGATGAAGAGGATGGAGACGAGATAGAATCGCACGTCGAATTTCATGCGCGCGTCGTCGAAGGCCTTGAAACCGCATTCATAGGCCGAGAGCTTTTCGGGGTCGGGCTTCCTGACCGCGATGATGATCGCCGACGCCATCAGGGCCAGGGCGATCGCTGCGGCAATGGCCATGAAAATGACGACCGGCAGATAGTCCTTGAACAGTTCGGGCATGTCCCTTGCCTCTTATTGCGCCTCAGTAAAGCGGCGTATTTCGCTGCCGTGGTAGCGCACCAAATGCTGCACTGCAAGCCAATTAGACCAATTCCAAAACTGGCGTCGGGAAAAGGTCCTTGTGACACTTTGTCATGGCCGCACAACGGTTTGGTGAAGCGCAAATCTTGCGCTTCCGATGCTTCGCCGGAAGCCCCTTAGGGTCATCCGGGACACTGCCGTCTGCTCTCCTTCTTGGACCTGTGAAGCAGATCGAATCGGCTCGCATCACCGCCTCAGCCTGTGCGGCCAAGACTCTGTGATATGAAAACGCCCGACCCGCCGCAAAGATCGATCGGCGGCATCGCGCAATGCTTGAATGGGAAGAAAGAGATAGCGCCTAAGCTCTTGAAATGCTTGGCGCGAGTGACGGGGCTCGAACCCGCGACCTTCGGCGTGACAGGCCGACGCTCTAACCAACTGAGCTACACCCGCTTTTGGCGTGGCGCGGTGATAGGGCAGGCTAACGCGGGTGTCAAGCAACGGCGCCTATTTTACCGGAACCAGCGGAATGCCCGCCTCCTTGAGCGTGTCCCAGACCAGGAAATGGACGTCCGAGGAATGTTTTTCGGCTCCCGATACCCAATAAGCCAGCTCGAATATGATGCCCTTGTCGCCGAACTGCCTGAGCGCGCAGGCGGGCCCCGCGGGCTTGGCCAGGATATGCGGATGCTTGGCCGCCGCCTCGGCGATCAGATCCGGGATGCGGTGGATATCGGCGTCATAGGGCACCGAGAACTCTACCTCGTGACGCTGCTCATGGGGCTCTTCGGTGCCTTCGGATTTCGCCCAGGTGATGAAGGCGGAGGTGATGAACTTCTCATTGGGCACGGTGATGGCCTTGCCGTCGCCGGTCTCGAGCGTGCTCGAGCGCATATTGATCTCGCGCAGCGTCCCCGCCATGCCGCCGCCGAGTTCGACATAGTCGCCGACCTTCATCGAGCGCTCGAACAGGAGAATCATGCCTGAGATGAAGTTGGAGGCGATCTGCTGCAGGCCGAAGCCCAGGCCGACGCCGACCGCGCCGCCGAAGATGGTGAGCGCCGTCAGATCGAGGCCCAGGACCTGCAGAAGCAGGATGAAGAGCAGCACGAATAGGATGATCTGGAAGATATTGGCCAGGAGCTCGCGAGTCGGGATATCGAGCGTCTCCTGCTTGCGGATGACCTTCTGGCCGGCATCGTTCGACAGCCGCCCGAGCCAGAACAGGATGCCGCCCGCGACCGCCGCCTTGATCAGGGTGAAGAGCGACAGCCGGATATTGCCGGCCTCGAGCGAGACCGAATCGAGATAGCGGGTCACGTCGCCCAGGACGCCGAAGACTTGCAGCGTCGCGATCGGGATGCCGATCCAGCGTACCGCCGCATTGACGAGCGGATGGGTGATGAAGCGGTTGATCGCCGCATAGAGGACGGCGATGACGCCGATGCTCTGGGCGATGCGGGCGAGCCAGGACGAGCCGACGACAGTTTCCAGCACCTGCACGGCGATGGCGAGCATCAGCACGCAAAGGATCGGGAACAGCAGGTCGCGGCAGCTATGGATCCAGCGCCTCACCTTGAGGAGCGCCCCCTGCTCGGGCGAGCTCCTGAAATAGGGCGTCTTCGTCTTGATCTGCCGGTTGGCGAAATGAGCGAGCGCCACCGCGACGATGATGGCGCCGACCTGGGCATAGAATTGCGGGCTCACCAGCCAGCCCACGAGAATTTGAAGAAGCTTCGTGGCTTCCAGCTCCGCTTGGTCGATGGTCATCAATTCTCTCGCAGTTTCAACGTTTTTTCGGCCATCCCAAGCCCGCTTAGAATGTTTCCAAATGGCTGTCGGGACAAGGTTTTTCTTGACGCTGACGCGCTTTTCCCTGAAAACCCGACAGTAACAGTCGGATTTATGCCCGACGCGGACTTTGAACTGGATTCGAGGGGAAGCTCAAGATGATCAAATCCTTCACGAAAACTTTCTCCCTTGCCGCAGCGGCACCGCTGGCCGCGGCTTTTCTGGCGACCAGCGCCTTGGCCGACGGGGTGGTCAATGTCTATTCCTACCGGCAGCCGGAGCTGATCAAGCCGCTGCTCGATGCCTTCACCGCCGATACCGGCATCAAGACGAACGTCCTGTTCCTCGATAAAGGCCTCGAGGAGAAGATCGCCGAGGAAGGCGCCAATTCGCCGGCCGATGTGATCCTCACCGTCGATATCGGCCGCCTCCAGGCCGCCGAGGACAAGGGCGTCACCCAATCGCTCACCAGCGATCTCATCAACAAGGACATCCCGGCGCAGTATCGTGATCCCGAGGGCAACTGGTTCGGCGTCACCACCCGCGCCCGCGTCGTCTATGCCTCCAAGGAGCGCGTGGGCCAGGACGCGATCACCTATGAAGAGCTCGCCGATCCCAAATGGAAGGGCAAGATCTGCACCCGCTCCGGCCAGCACGTCTATACGATCGGCCTCATCGCCTCGATGATCGCCCATAACGGCCCGGAGAAGACGGAGGAATGGCTGAAAGGCGTCAAGGCCAATCTCGCCCGCAAGCCCGATGGCGGCGACCGCGAGCAGGCCAAGGCGATCTTCGCGGGCGAATGCGACATCGCTCTCGGCAACACCTATTATGTCGGCCAGATGCAGACCAGTGAGAAGAACCCCGAGCAGAAGGAATGGGCCGCTGCGATCAAGGTTCTGTTCCCCAATGCCAATGACCGCGGCACGCATGTGAATATCTCCGGCATGGCGCTGGCCAAGAATTCTCCCAACAAGGAGAATGCCGTGAAGCTCATGGAATTCCTGGCCAGCGACAAGGGCCAGACGCTCTATGGCGAGCAGGTCTTCGAATATCCGGTCGAGCCCGGCATCAAGCCGTCCGAGATCGTCCAGGGCTGGGGCACGCTCAAGCCCGACCCGCTGCCGCTCGCCGACATCGCCAAGAACCGCAAGGCCGCGTCCGAGCTCGTCGATAAGATCGGCTTCGATGAGGGGCCCGCCACCTGACCAGTTTCTCCCCACGATGAGTGTGGCACTTCAAAAGGGGCGTTCGCGTCCCTTTTCTTTATGGGGCGAGCACCGCCTCCTCATTTTGGGCGCGCTGCTGGCGAGCCTCGGCGTCCTCATCCCCCTCCTCGCCCTCATCGCTCTGTCGCTCACCGGCGCCGGTGCCGATTGGAGCCATCTCATCCGTAATGTGCTGCCCGTCGCGGTCCGTACCACCTTCTGGGTCATGGCGGGTGTGGCGCTTCTCACCGCCAGCATGGGCATCATCCCCGCCTGGCTCACCGCCTATTACGACTTCCCCGGACGGCGCGTCCTGATCTGGGCGCTGGTGCTGCCGCTCGCGGTGCCGACCTATCTCGCGGCTTACGCCTATGCCGAGTTCTTCACCTTCACCGGCCCGCCCCAGACCTTGATCCGCGCCCTTTTCGGCTTCCGCTCGGCGCGCGACTACTGGTTTCCCGATGTGCGCTCGCTCTGGGGTGCCGTCATGATCCTGTCCTTCGTCCTCTATCCTTATGTCTATCTGACGACCCGCGCCGGCTTCCTGATGCAGGGCCGCAATGCCACCGACGTGGCGCGCACCTTGGGGGCCTCGCCGGTGCGCGCCTTCTTCCAGGTGCTTTTGCCGATGACGCGACCCGCCATCATTATCGGCGTGACGCTGGCGCTCATGGAGACGCTGAACGATATCGGCGCCGTTGAATATCTCGGCGTCAAGACGCTGACCTCGACCGTCTATACGACCTGGCTCAACCAGGGCAGCCTGTCGGGCGCGACGCAGATCGCCTGCGTCATGCTGGTCGTCGTCTTGGGCGTGATCCTCGCCGAGCGCTGGGCGAGGCGCAAGCAGCGCTTCAATCTCGGGCGCAGCACCGCCATGGCGCAGCGCGGCGCGCTCACGCATCTCAGTGGCGTTCCGGCGGCCATCGCCGTCTTCGCCTGCCTCATGCCGATCGTCGCCGGCTTCGGCCTCCCCGTCTATGTGCTGGGCGCCTATGCGCTGAAGCGGCTCGACCAGCTGTCCGATCCCGTGCTCCAGGAAGCGATCCTCACCAGCGTTCTGGTGGCGGCGGCGGCGGCCACCGTCACCGTCGCCATCGCTTTCCTGCTCACCTATGCGGTGCGCGTGACGCGGAGCCGCAACATGCTCCTCCTCAACCGCTTCGCGGCGCTGGGCTATGCCATTCCGGGCACCGTGCTGGCGCTCGGCATCCTCATTCCGCTGGCGCGCTTCGACAATCTCCTCGATCAGTGGATGCAGGCGGCCTTCGGCATCAGGACCGGTCTTCTCCTCACCGGTTCGGCGCTGTGCATCGTCTATGCGATGAGCGTGCGCTTCCTTGCCATGGCGGAAGGCGCCATCGAGGCGGGCTTCCACAAGGTGCCGGCCCATGTCGACATGGCGGCGCGCACGCTGGGGCGCAATGCGCGCGAGACACTGATCCAGATCCTCGTGCCGATCTTGAGGCCCGCTTTCCTCACCGCCTTCCTTCTCGTCTTCATCGACGGCGTGAAGGAACTGTCGGCGACGATCCTGCTTCGGCCCTTCAACTACAATTCGCTCTCGACCTATGTCTATGAGCGGGCCTCGCGCGCCGCGGTCGAGGATGCGTCCGTCGCCGCCCTCCTCATCATGCTCGCCGGCATCCTGCCGGTGATCCTGCTCTCGCGCAGCATCAATGCCGGCGTGGCCAGGACGGAAGAAATCTAGCGGGAATGTAGGAGTATCAGCGTCTCGGCTTCATGTAGACGGTTTCGCACTGCTCTCCGAGCGCTGAATAGAAGCATTGAGTATAGTAGCCGCTTCTTTTCTTGAGCGGTCCGTTCTTGGCCTTGACACGCTGAAGCTTGGAGGAGGAGCCGTTGGACGTCGGCACCCTGGAATAGACATATTCACAGATCTCCCCGAGCCCTGAATAATAGCACTGGATGTAGTAGCCGCTCTTGTTCTTGAGCACGACACCACTCGGGACTTTTTGATACGCCCGAGACGTGGCGCTGCCGGCGGGACCGGCGAAAACGGCGGCAGAGACGACCGCGACGGCGGCCAATACAGTCAGAAATGGCTTGGACATGAGTGCTCCTGAGTTTCGACTCGTCGACCCGCCTCGATCGTCAGTTCTAGAGTCGCCTAAGGTCACTTTCAAAGGGCATGACGGGACATTTTAGGACTTCGGTCCTGCACATCAGGCCGTCTCAGGATCGTGAGGCGGTTGACCGGGCGGCGCTGCAGCAGCGCCATCACGGTGCCGATCAGGCTCCCGACCCGGTAGTTGAAGCGAATGGCGCGGGGCGCCGTTCGAGGCGGCACCGCCACAAATCCCCAGCTCGCATAGTGATCCGCATGTTTCCTGCGGGTGATCACATAGACTGTCCCCGTCTCGCTTTTGAGGAGGGTGCCGATGATCCTGGCCGAGATGCCGCGGCCGCGCCACGGACGGGCGACCACGACCGAGCCGAGCTCGCGCGAGCCGTCGGGATGACGCCGGATCTGGCTTGCCCCGATGAGCTCATCGCCCCTCACCGCCACGGCGAAATTCTCGAAATGGAGATGATGCGGGTTGAGCCTTTCGCCGCGCACGAGTCTGCAAATGGCCTCTTGCTCGCGCGCAACGGCGCGGCGGATGACATAGTCCGGCTGGACGACGGTAAGCATGGCGCAGGCTTCCCAGTAGGGTGTTCAACTGCGCCACATACGTTCCATGCCTGCGGTCTATGCCGGGAAAGTCCGGTTTCGCCCTTCTTCCGCTTGCTTGCGGGAGAAGACACGATCAGTTAGCCCCGTGGCACTTCTTGTATTTCCTGCCGGACCCACAAGGGCACGGATCGTTCCGGCCGATATTCTTGAAGCTGCTTTCGCCGGCGCTGGAGCGATGGGGTTTCGTTTCCACCCACTCAGGAATGAGGTCCGGCGCTCCAGCGATGAGGCGGTCTTGTTCTGGCTTGGGCAGCGTGCTTTTACCGCCGGCTATCGCGATGAGGGAGCGCAGCCCGGCAAGGGCGTCGATAGCATCCTTGTCACCGCTCTCGACGATGGCAAGCCAGCTTGTGGGCGAAAGCGCCATGGCACGCTCAAAGCCCTCGACCCAGATTTCCCAGAGAACCTCGCCGGTGCGGTTGTAAACGGCAAAGACAGGCTCATAAGGTTTGGAATTCGGAAGCAGGCTCAACGCGATGCTGTTGTAGTGGTCCTTGATCAGATCGAAGACATACTGGGCTTCCGCCAGGTCCTTGAAGACGGGAGCTTGGTCGTCGCTGCCTCTCTTGCTCCAGATGTACGGCATCCAACCGCTGAAGAGGATCAACTCGGGGCAAACGAGTACGCCGGCCAGGAAACCATCGAGCTCTTCGACCAGCATCCACTCGTCATTCTCGTCCGGCAGGCCAAGCAGGAAGTCCTGAAGCTGGTCGAGCTTGCTCTTGACCATCAGCGTCCCATTCCATGGTGGAGTTAAGCGCGGTGATTGATGGGATAATCGACGGACGGGGTCAAGGCGTCAGTGCGCCGTGAAATGCACGATGATGGCGAAGATCGACATGCCGAAGGCGACGGCCGCGATGGGAAGGAGGATTTCGATTGCCGCATTCCTGGCCCTCACCCGGTCCTGCCAAGTGCTGAATTCGCTGGCCGACAGCCATTCCCGGAAAGAGCCTTCGGAGCTTTCCTTTTCGTGCGGATGATGGCGCCAGATGCGCCACAGGGCGGCCGGAATGGCAATGGCGATGAAGATCAATCCAGTGGCGACGACCAGCAGATAGTCCGTATACCCATCGCCGCCGAAGGCCCAGGACGAGACCACGAACCACAGACCCAGCGCGACCAGCGCCAGATAAAGACCGGGATGGAGGTGATCGGTGACCCGCACTGTCGGGCGGTATTCTCTTCTGCTCATGGGCTGCTCCTCAAGGATGGAGATGCGGCGGAGCGCTATTGAGACAACGTGGGAATGCGGTCGATGTTCGATCATGCGTCGGGATGCCGCGAGCGCCCCGGCCGGCAACGCCGGCATCCGGTAATCATGAACGGTTCCATGGATTTATCACCGACATGAATATTTGGTATGATAGCCTGCTTCGCGAAGGATGAGGGGGCTTTGGCTATGGCAAGGATCGCTGCAAGGGGATGGCCGGCGCTCTTCGCCCTGATTTACCTGGTCGGCACGCCTGTTTCCGCCCCGGCACAAGAGGTGGGCCAGAGCTTCATCGATCACCTGGCGCGCCAGATCATTTGCCAATCACCTCCCGACCCCACGCCGGCGCTGCTCTATTTGAGCCGGAACAGGCATATCGACGCGAAGAAGGGCCAGCGCGCGGACAGCGAAACCTGCTGGATCATCTATCCGCCGCTCAAGATCGACGGCATAGGCTTCACGCATGTTTGCGCTTCGGCCGATGATCCCCTGCTGATCGAGCTCTTTCCGCTTCTCTACTATCGCGGTCCCGGAACCTCGCCCGGCACCGGGTTGCGGCTCGTCACCAATGACGATGAGGCGGCCGTCGACGACTGGATCGAGCGCGCCAAGGCCCGCCTCGGCCTCAGCGGCGAAACCAAGCTCGATATCGGCGAACCGACCTTCGTCAAGGGCAAGACGGAAATCTCCTGCAACAGCACGAGCTTTCTTTCGGGCAAGTGACCTAGAAAGGGCGCGACATAGGATCAGGATGATGGGCGGTGAGGGCACCAAATCCTTCTTTCCTCAGCCCATCCTGTCCAATGAGGGCTTGGCTATTGTCAAAGCCACTGTTGCTGAACCGCTAATCTTACCCGATGGCTGACGCTGGACGAGGACTATCTCGTAGTCCCCGGGCTTGGCGCTCTTTCCCACAACTCCACCCAAGACGATTGTGCTGAGCCGACCCTGCCCGCCGTATACAGGGACCTGCACCCGTGGTCGGGCTCGCAAGGAAACAACTTCCCGACCCTTGTACCAGGCGAAGCGCCAGTCTTGTTGCTGGGGCTTCGGAGGCATTGGGCGTAGGTTGCCCGCCAGCGCGCTTACCGACCGATCGCTGCTGTCTGCGAGCGCTTCCTCGAGGCGGGCTCGTTCACGGGCCCCCGCAGACAAGGATTCGCGAATCCGGCGGCGAAGTATCGGATCCAACAAATCCAAATAAAGCTCGACTTCGCGCGGCAGGTGGCCGCGGTTGATTTCGACCAATACGTATTCTGCCTTGTTCTCCTCGTTGCCGACCACCGTGGCGACTGTGAAATCTGCCCCTGCGTCGGTTCCGATGATCGATATGTTCTTTTGCGCGAGATTATTGTCGTCCCAAACGTGATTGCCGGTCGGCGGAGGTCCGTCGTGAGGGGTCACCTCCGCGAGCAGGCAGGGATGCCAATGCACCGGTCCTGACGGTGTCGCGACATCGGCTGGCGGGATCAGTGCAGTTGGCCACCGGACGTTGATGATCTGCTCGCCGCCTGGCGGCACCGCCGTGATCTTCGCTTCTGCGATGAAGTATGTGCCTGGCACCATCGGGAAAGGAACCGGATCGCCCGGGCCATTGATGGGCTGGAACGAAGCGGGATAGGTGAACTCCATCCCGGGATAATGGGTAACCGAAATTCGCACCCACGCATCGAGCGACGCCAATGTTCCGTTGTTGCGGACCCGCGCATATACCCAATTGTCTTGTCCCCGCATCGGAACCTCGTGCGGTCCCGCGGTGGCATAGTTGGGTGGAAGGGGACTTGGGTCAACCGCAGGATCGAGGCGCCGGCACCAGATATCGGGGCTGTTCCAGAAGGCGCCCGTCGAAGCGACCGCTCCTGTGTCGGCAAGGTTGTCACGAAGGACGAGATCGCGGGTCCCCGCGAACATGATGGCGGCATCGACGGCAGCACCTGCGTTCACGCGCCCATAGCCATACCAGCCGCTGCGCACCGGCGGTTGGCCTGAGCCTACCGATGGATTGCCGTTGGCATCAAGCCACTGCCCTACGGGATCGGTATTGGCTAGATCGAACTTGACCGCCGTGTCGCGAAGAATCTGGCGCGCCTCGATATATGTGAGGGCCGGATTGGCCGACAATACGAGAGCGGCCGCGCCGGCGCACAATGGCGTCGCAGACGATGTTCCGCCGAAGTTGTTGCGGTGGTTGTTCGGCCCCGTCACGACCATGTCGCCGACAACATGGGCATTGAGCAATCCGCCGCCGAAGCCGTTGTTGAACCCCTGAACCGTGAGCTGATTAGTCATTGCGTTCACCGCGGTGATGCGCGCCGGCTCACTTCCAAGGCCGCCGAAGGGTCCGACGTGAATGACGGCGTTGACCGCGAAACCTGCAACACTGGCGACGGTCAACGATGTTGCCCCGACCGCCGATGCGGCCGTCAGGGTCGTCTGCGACTGGACATAGCTGATCAGATTTCCATCACCTTGATGGGCTGCGCTCCAGGGCATGAATCCAGTCGGTGGATTGTGTACGGTCGGGGATTGATCCTGCGTCGGCGAGCAAAGGGCGATCTGACCCCACCCTGAGAATGGAGCACGGATTTCGGTCACCCCATCATTCGCGAACGAGGTGCCGGCAATGCCGAAGCATTTCTCGTATGCACCGTATGGACGTGCCGTCACATTGTTTTGGTTTTGGTTGCCGGTGGAGAAAAAGCACATTGTACCCTTTCCTCCGCGTCCGAACGTCGTGACGAAGTCGAGCGTTGCGCGAGCGGTGCCAGACAGAGGCGCACCCGCGCCGGGCGTCAAGCTGCAGGTGATGACGTCGGCTCCCCGCGCCGGCGGAGCTGCCGGGAAACCGGCAAGCGGGCTCTGCGGATCGAACCCCGCCATCCAAATATATTGGTCGGCGACCTCGAGATCGATGTAAGGCGTGCGGCCGGCGATCGTCATGATCTGGACGTTGGGAGCGCTGCCCGCGAGACCGTGGGCCTGACCGGGGATCGGCGATGGATTGTTCGCCAGCGCCACGGACACTCCCGCGACGCCCGATCCGTGATCATCCCATGGGTTGTCGTTGTTGGCCACCATATTGTCAAAATCGAAGGTCGCGAAGACCTTCGGCGCGCCGTTGCTCACCGTTCCGGAGAAGTCGCTGTTCGTCGGCACCCCGCCCACGGATTGAACGCCCGAATCCCAGACTGCAAGGATGATGTCGGGATCGCCAAACGTCTCCAGTCCGGCATCTTGGAGGTGCTGCCAGGCATCCTGAACGGTTATGAGCTGCCGGTCCCATAGACCGGGCCACAGCGGATCCGTAGGGATGATTGCATCGACTTCGGGTGTGACAACCAGGCTGGGTTCCGCCCATTCCACGTCGTCGCGCGCGGCTATCGCTGCGATGCTATCGAGGATGTCCAGCGTCGCCGGCTTATTCCACCGCAGCACGTATGTTCTTGGAGCAAATGAAAGTTCGCGAACGACCTCGTAGCCGTGTTCCTCGGCAATCGGCCTGATGTCCTTCTGCTCGCGGAGCTGCACGACGATTTCGCGAGTAAGATGAGTGAACCCCGCTTGGCGCATGCTGACCACCGCACCCGCATGTTCGACGAGCGGATGCTCTGACAGCTGCGCCAGGGCCCTGAATGCGTCGATCCCGCCGGAACGAAAGAGTTGGACACCCGCTTTTTCGGCCAGCGGTGGGACGTCCTCGGGTTGGAGGCCCAGACGCGCAGTTAGTTGTATTACTGCGTCTCTGGCCCCACGTGCCCTGCGAACCAGCGTGACGCCGATGAGATCTCCGTCGGCATCCACGGGCACTCTGACCTTTTCCCGAAAATACGTCTTGACTCCTTTCGCTCCCAGGATGAACAGCTCCCGATGCTGATCGCCGCCCACATGGATCTTGCGGGTCTGACTTTGCAGTTGGCTGTGCCTGACGTCGAGAACGCCATCGCCTCGCGGAATCTCATTCGCAACGTAGAGACCGGCCTTGTCGTCAAACGGAACTGAGATCGCGTTCCTGCTACCAACGGATTGCAAGGTGACGGTTGCGTCCTTGACAATATCTCCCGTTGCATTGCGCACCTCGACCTGAAACGATGAGTCACTCTTGTTGTACTGCATCACGTCCTCCCAAGTTCTACGTTGAACTTCGAGTGTCTCGGCTAGGTAATTCGAGAAGGACACCCGGTGCCCAAAGCGCCCGCGGTTGCGTCAGTCCGACCAGGTGTTTCATTCGCAGGCCGGTCCAGTACGTCGACCCTAATGCCAGCCTGCTTGAGCAACGCGATTTTGCTCTTGCTCAAAACGGCGATGCCATGGTTCTTGCTTGGCAGCGTGTGGTCCGCACAAAGCAGGCCTTGCCCCTGACAGGGCCGGGTCACGTCCGCGGCACTGTCGTCAATTGGCAAAGCGCACCGAAAGAACTTTTTGCCACTCATACGCTACTCCGCGTATGCTCGTTTCTCAGGCACAGACTTGCTTCAAACCCGTCAATCTTTCGAGCGGCAGCCGCGCGCAACGCTCTTGCGGACGATCAATCCCAACCTCAAGCCTTCTTTGCAACTCATCGAAGGCCGCTTACCTATCGTAAGTTACCCAGTAGCGGTGTTCAAGAACATTCTCCCGTGAGTAGCTCGACGAGAGTGTCGGAGCGTCCCCCGCTTTCATCCGATGCACAACGTGATGAACAAAATCATTGCTTTCACGCAACACATTGAAATTCATCTATTTATTTTTGATGAATGGTGGGCGGTGAGAGAGACTCGAACTCCCGATTCCGCCCATCCGGAGGGTCGTGCTATTGGCCAGCCATGGAACCCTGGTTCATTGCAACAGAAACCTTTGGCCCCGCCGATGGCGACAAATGGACCGGCTATGTGAAGTGGTCCGGTTTAGGCCAGCTCGATGAACTCATCTCGCTCGACACAATGCTGTGCCCGACACTGCTCCCCGAGATCAAGGATGACTATTGGCCTCACATCGTCAATGCGGACGGCTGTCTGCGTTTCTTCACCGACCTCTCCTTCCTGCGCCGGCAAGTCGCCGATATCGCCGACGGCCGCATTCTGTGCGTCTACAGGAACCCGGAGAGTCCACCCATCCTCCCTGCCGGATTGAGCGGCTTCAGCCTCGTCGGCTACGATCTTCTCGATGAATGGGCGAGCATCAGTGCGCTGTCGAATTGCGGCGGCTGGCCGGGCATCCTGGACAATTCGGAACTCTCACCCAACGGTCTCATCACGAGCCACACGCGGGCGCTGCAATTGCGCGACCTGCTGGCGCGCCAATTTCCGCAAGAGCCTCACGCTCAGTGCGATGTCTGGGCGATCTTTGTTTGAAATAAAGTCAGCCCTGCTTGAACGCGCGCACCACTGCGTAGGCGTCGAGCGACAGCGTCTGCCCTTCGACCGGCGTCAGCCTGTCGAGCAGATCCGCCTGTCGGGATGCCGCGACAAAGGATGATGCATCGAGCAGCGCGATGTTCGCGAAACCGTCGGGAAGGCGCACTTCCAGCACATTGGGCGAGGGATTGCAGAGCCACAGCTCCGTGCCTTTTTGCGTATCAGCCGCAATTCCGCGTACCGCGCCGTCGATGGAGGATTGCAACAATCGGACCGGTCGGCCTTTGAGCTTCGCCAAACCTCTGACGACATGCCAGACAGGATAGAGCTCGCCTTTGCCCTCGAACCCGGGCTGCGGGAACGCAGTCGGTACGGACAGGACGCCGAACGGGCCGACCGCGCCGCCGAGGGCGATCGCCTCAGCACCGCCTTCAGCGAAGGCCGCGAAATAGCCGAGGTTCCAGGCCGCACCCATGATGCCGCGCTGGCGCGGATCGTTGAAGTTCACCGCCTGCCTGATATTGCGCGGGTTTGCGACAGCCGCTTCCCCATAGGGGTTGTCGCGCAGCCCGATCGCGGAGGGTCCCACGGAATAAGGCAGCCCCTTCGCGATGGCCGGCACGGTCCTGACGATATGCGGCAGGCATTCGAGCGTGTCCATCAGCGAACGGTCGTCGCCGGCATGGAAGATCGCCGCTGTCGTGAATGTCACGAGGTCGATCGCCTCCGTCGGCGGACGCTTGCGGTTCAGTTCGGTGAAGAAGCTGAACATGCCGCCGCCGATGCGCGACCCAGGGAAGGCCCGGCGCGTCGCGGCATAGAGTTTCGCCGCATCCGGCGCCGGCGGCCAGACGCTTCCGGGGAGCGTGCATTTGAGATCGGGCGCCGGCGATACAAGGACCGTCGTGAAGGGATGGTCCAGCCGCGCCGCGACCTTGCCGAGGGCGTCGATTTCGGCTGATGCACCGTCATCGTCCAATTGTTCGACCACGGCTTCCAGCCAGGGCTCTGCCCCCATCGCGACGGCGGCCTGGACCTGCTTCGCCAGCGTTTCGGCATTATGGCCGCGCCTCGGATCGTGGTGGCAGATCACATGGGACAAGCCGAGCTGATGCAGCTTTTCGGCCTGTCTCAAGGCCGCGGCGGCATCCTCCGGCTGATGCCCCACACCCAGCGGCGGCACGGCACCCTTGGCTTCCGCAAGGCTCAGCACGGCGCTGCTGGCGCCCTGGCGGCGGGCCCCCTTGGAAGCACCTGTGATCGTCAGTGTAATTTTCTGGTCGACGCCCTCGCCCGGCGCGATCCGGTAAGGCCATGGCAGGGCCAGCGGCCGGACATAGGTCTTGTAGGACGCGTCGGTCCAGTTCCGCTGGTCCTCCATCTCGAAGGCATCTCCTTCCATGCGGCAAGTGACCGCCTGCCCGCCGGCCGAGACATACGAGATCTCGCGCAGGTCCATCATCGGCTGTACAGGATCGATCTCGACCGGGAAACGCGTCTCGATCCTTTCGCCGGTGGTATGGGTGATCGTCGCCGCGGCTCCGCTGACGCCGGTGATCGGGTGCAGGACGACGAAGCCGGTCCGATTGGTCAAAAAGCCGGTTTGCGTCTTGCCGCGGCCTGAATAGGTCAGCACGCCCGACGCCAAGCCTTCTATCGCTACCTCGTAGTCGAAGGTCTCGTCTTTGCTCGCAACACCCGCGCGATAGCCTATCGCGAAACGGCTCTCGTCTTCCTCAACGACGAGATCGGAAATGTCGGGGATGAGCGTGGCCCAGTCCTTGTCGCGCACCACAAATGAAATGGCGCGGATCACTTCCTCGCCATGCATGCGGATGTCGCGCAGATTGGCGCCGTCGAAGAGGACGCTGAGCGGCCCGGCCCGGAGCAGCCGCTCTTTCGCGGGCGCTTCCTCGGTGCCGTAGAGACGGACGGCGCGGGATGGTTCGGATCGTGTCATGGCGTTGTCCCAGGCTTTCAGATGCGCCGCGATTTCCAGGTGATAAGGCGTTCGGCCAGCAGTGCCAGGATGATGATGGCGCCAATCGCGGTGCCTTGCCAGAAGGGCGAAACGCCGAGCAGGTTGAGTCCGTTGCGGATCATCACCATGATCAGCACACCCATCAGCGTACCGAATATCGAACCGCGCCCGCCGAAAAGGCTGGCGCCGCCGATCACCACGGCCGCGATGGCATCGAGCTCCAGCTGGCTGCCGCCGATAGGATCGGCCGACATGATCTGCGCCAGCGAGAACGTCATCGCGGTTGCCGCAAGGGCGCCCGACACGACATAAGGCAGGATGGAATAGAACGTGGTGCTGAGGCCCGCCGCCCGGGCGGCTTCGATGTTCGATCCGACCGCGTATATCGTGCGCCCGCCCTTCGAGTAGGTCAGCCAGGCCCAGGTGGCGATATAGAGCGCGATCAGGAAAATGACGTTGGTCGGAATTCCCAGGACCGTCGTGTAGACGATGTCCTGAAGACCCATCGGCAGGCCCGAGATCGACCTCTGCCCTGACACGATATAAGCGAGGCTGCGCCCCATGGCCATGACACCCAGCGTCACCACGAAAGGCGCCAGTCCAAAGATGGCAATGAGCACGCCCGAGAAAAGCCCGATCAGCGCGCCACAGCCCACCGCGATCACGATCGCCACCGGAATGGGAAGCTCCTTCAGCAGCAGCGCCAGGACAATGCCGCTGAGGCCCGCGACGGAGCCGACTGAAAGGTCTATGCCGCCGGTCAGGATCACCAGCGTCATCCCCACCGCAATGATGCCGAGCACCACCGACTGATCGAGAATGTTGAACATGTTCCGTTCGGTGAAAAAGTGCGGCGAGATGATCGACAGTATCAGCGCCAGCACGACGGCGAGCACCAGCATTCGGAATTCCAGCGTGTTGGCGAACCTGGGTAGCGCAAATGACCGGCCGGGTTCGCTCATGCGTGGATCTCTTCGTCTTGACGTGATGTGATCAGGCCGGCCATCCGGTCGGCCAGGGATTCATGGTCGGGCAGCTTCGCGCCGGGAGGCAGGCTGAGACCTATCCAGCCCAGATCGTGGCCCCGGCGGTTGGACATTCGCGTGAGCAGAGTGGACCGGCCGTCCTTTTCGGTCACCACGCCGGGCTTGCGCTCTTCCAGGGCAGCCGGGATCGCCGTCTCTTGCGCGAAATAGACATGTCCCGCCGCGAAGCCCGTAGGAACGCCTCCCTTTCCCTCGGCAACGGCGAGGCAGACGAACTGGTCGCCGTCGATCAGGCCCCAGAACGCCGTGCCGCCGTGACGGGCGACGAGGTCCCGCAGGAAAACGGCGTTGCGTTCCGCCGAGCTGCGCGGGGCGGCGAGGAGCGTGAGGCTCTCTTCATTGAGGCGCGAGGCGGGAAGGTCGGCGATCGTGTAGCCGTCGCTCATCACCACGACGCGCTCGCAGATGCCGAGCAGCTCTTCGAAATCGGACGAGATGACCACCACCGCGATGCCCTTTTCGGCGACTTCGCGCAGCAGTTCGTAGATCACCTGCCGCGTGCCGATGTCGACCCCTTTGGTCGGCTCATCGAGGATGAGCACTTCCGGCTCGATAAGCAGCCAGCGCGCGATGATGACCTTCTGTTGCATGCCCCCCGAGAAATGAAGAAGATTCGCATCCATGCGATCGGCGGGAAGCCCGAGCCTCGCCATCAGCTCGCCGGCCTGCTTGCGGCGCAGGGAGTGGCCGCGGCCCAGTCCCCGGTGCTTGCCCATTTGCGCCAGGAACAGGTTCTCGCCGACGGTCATGTCGGGCACGATGTTCTGAGCCCGCCGGTCTTCGGCGACCATGCCCATGCCGGCGCGGATCGCGGCGATGGGGCTCTTCGGGTGGATTTCCTTGCCGGCGACGAAGACCTGCCCACCGGCGCGAGGGCGCAGCCCGAAGATCGCTTCGGCGCTTTCCGAGCGCCCTGCTCCCACAAGGCCGCCGAGGCCGAGAATTTCGCCTTTGCGCACCGAGAACGAGACATCGCGCACGGCCGGCGGCGCGCTGAGCCTGACGACATCGAGCACGACCGGCCGCTCGCCTGCAGCCTTTGTCGAGGGCGCCTTGCGATAGACGTTGCCGATGTCGCGCCCGACCATGTGCCGGATGATATCGTTCTGGGAAAGACCCGCCGTCGGCACACCTTCCGCCACAGTCCTGCCCTCCCGCAGGATCGTCACGCGGTCGGTGATGGCAAACACTTCCTCGAGCCTGTGGGACACGAAGGCGAGCGCCTTCCCGCTGTCTTTCAACCGCGTCATGATGTCGAACAGACGGTCGACCTCGGTCGGCGACAATGAGGCGGTCGGTTCGTCGAAGATCACGAGCTCGGCGTTGAGCGCCAGCGCCTTGGCGATTTCGACGAGCTGGCGCTGCGCGGCCGAAAGCCGGCGCACCTCCATGTCGAGCGGCAAGGCGTGATCGTGGCCGAGCTCGGACAGGATCGCCTGTGCCCGCTGGCGCAACTGCGCGAAGGAGAGTCGTCCCGGCATCGCATATCTGGGCAGGAAGATGTTTTCCAGGACGCTCATATCGGGGGCCAGGCTCGTCTCCTGAGCGACCAGCGCGATCCCGGCGCGCAGCGCGTCGCGGGCGGAACCGACGGCCAGCGGAGCATCCTTGAACAGGATTTCTCCCGAGGTCGGTGAAAGATGTCCGCAGACGATCCGCGACAGGGTCGACTTGCCGGCGCCGTTCGCGCCGAGCAGCCCGCAAATCTCATGTCGTCGGAGCGCCATCGTCGCATCCCTGAGCGCATAGGCGCTGCCGAAGATGCGCGTCACATTCCGGGCGACAAGCAGAGGCTCGCGGGTCTTGCTGTCGGTCATCGGCGGGAGAATTACCACAAGAAAGGTCCGGGGACTGCCGTCCCCGGACGGGTTTCGGTCACAAGCGTACCGCCATTACATCTCGTTGGCGAACACCGTTTCCTTGATGACCGGCAGTTCCTGCTCGATGTTCTTGCTGGTCACGATCTTGATCGGCACGAGGACCTCCTTCTCGGGGGTCTTGCCCTCCAGATGGGCGAGCATCGCGCGCGCCGACTCCTGACCCATCAGATAGGGTTGCTGCATGCCGGAAACGATCAGGTCGCCCGACTGCAGCAGCGGCACGAATTCCGGCACGCCGTCGAACCCCGCCACCAGCACTTCGCCGGTGAGACGAGCCGACTTGATCGCCTGCAGGGCGCCGAGCGTCGGTCCGTCCGTCTGCACGAACAGGCCCTTCATATCCGGATTAGCGGTCGTCATGTCCTGGGTGAACTTGAACGTCTCGTCGGCGGTGTAGGTCTGCATCTGCTGGAGGCCCGCTTCCTTGGCGATGCCGGCCGCCGTCATCGCATCCTTGAAGCCCTTGGTGCGGGCCTGGCCGTTGAGCCGGGCCTGGCTGATGCCGACGATGCCGACGCTGCCGTCCTGCTTCCCGGCGGCCTTCATGGCTTCGGCCAGGGCTTTGCCGACGCCGTTGGCGCCTTGATAGTTGTCAGAGATGATGAACGAGACATAGTCGCCGCCGTCGGTGCCGATGTCGGCGATGACCACCGGGATTTTCGCCTGCTTGGCGAGATCGAGCACCGCCGGAGCGGTCGAGCTGTCGGTGGGCGAAATGATGATGCCGGCCACGCCGCGGGCGATCGCGTCCTTGGCGTTCTTGAGCTGGGTCTGGGCATTGTTGCCGGAATCCAGCGCCTGATAGGTGTAGCCGCCGGCGGTCGCGACATTCTCGATGCCTTTGGAGAGGTACCGCCAGAAGGCGAGGTCAAGGCCGGGGGTCAGATAGACCAGTTCCTTGGATTGCGCGAGCGCGGTGGTCGCCGTGCCGGCGATGCCGGTCAGCGCGGCAACGCCCGCGAGGGCAGTGGTGGCAAAAAGGCGTCTTGTCAGCATGGAAATCCTCCCTGTTGTGCTGAATGGTTGTCCGCAATGCGCCCTCATCGCTTCCGGGCGGACTGCGTCAAGAGTTGTTGGGTCGTCGTGTAGATGCGTGTTTCGTGGATGGCGAAGGCCTTCGCGGCCGCTTCGGGATCGCCGGCCTCGAGCCCGGCAAGGATGGCGCGATGGTCGGCGATGCTCGTCGCGATGCTCGCGGGCTGGGCCACCGCGCGTCTTCGGTGGTCGAGAAGATACGAATAGAGATCGGCGGCCATATCCGCCAGCGCGGCATTGCCGCCGGCTCGATAGATGGCGGTGTGGAACTCGCGGTCGCAGATGAGGAAGCGGACCGGATCGTTGCTGGCAGCCTCCTGCGCCGCGATAGACTTGCGCAAGGTGTCGAGGGTCGCCGGCTCGATCCTTACGGCAGCGGCCCGCGCAACCTGATCCTCGATCAAGAGCCGCGCCTCGTGGACATCATCGAGGCTGTAGCCGGAGATGTCACGGAAGCGCGCCGACTGGACCGCGAGGTCCCCGACTTCGGTGGAGGCCACGACGGTGCGCGTGCCCTGGGCAACCGAAAGAATACCCTTGGTGGAAAGAATCAGGATCGCGCCCCGCACCGTTTCGCGGCTTACCGACAAGGCTGCCGCGAGCTCGCGCTCGCTGGGCATCGGATCGCCGACATCGAGAACGCCGGTCGCAATGAATGTCGCGATCTTCTGGACGACGAAGTCCTTCATGGACTGTTTCGGCACGCCGTTCAGCGCGCTTGCTTCGTCCGTCAGAATAGCCCGTAAATCCATTGTCCCGCCTGCGTTACAGGTCTGGTGGTCCGGTAAACATACCAGTAGACCTGCTGCGGACGGGCGTCAATATCGACGCAAAGACAGCGAAAATTCGGCCATTTGGGACGCTTCAACACCCGCAAGAGCCTCACGCCCAGCGCGACGTCCGGGCGATCCCTATCACAAACTTGCATTTTTGGTATAAATCGCTTATAACAAAATTGCAAATTTGGGATAAGCCCATATGACTCGCGAATTGGACCTTGCCTACACCACGATGGTCGCAGAGTTGCTGGACCGTGTTCTGGACGCGCAATTCGATGCCGATTTCGACGAAACCGGCCTGTTCCGAAAGCGCAAGGTGAACGATCGAAGCTACTGGTATTACAAGCCCTCTGAAAGAGGCACGGCCGCTCAGCCCGACAAATATGTCGGGCCCGCCGATGATCCGGCGATTGCCAAGCGCGTGTCGCAGTTTGCCGCCATCAAGGATGATTACCAGCGGCGGCGTAAACTGGTCTCGACGCTGACGCGGGAAGCCCGGCTGTTCAGTCCGGACAAGAAGGTCGGTGATCTCATCGAAGCCCTTTGGAAAGCCGGCGTGTTCCGCTTGCGCGCCTGTCTCGTGGGCACCGTGGCTTACCAGGCTTACGGAGCGGTGCTCGGCTACAGGCTGGCAGGCACGGCGATGCAGACGGGCGATATTGATATCGCCCAATTTCGGGCGACCTCCGTTGCCGTGGAAGACAGCATTCCACCCATATTGGAGATACTCCAAACCGTGGACGCCAAATTCCGGCCGGTTCCCGGGCTGCGGGACGAAAAAGGAATCACGCGCTTTGCCGGCCGGAACGGGCTTCGTGTTGAATTCCTGACGCCCAATCAAGGCAGTGACGATCGGATGGGGCGTCCCGTGTCCTTGCCGGCATTGGGAGGAGCGGCCGGAGAGCCTCTGAGGTTTCTGGACTATCTCATTCATGATCCGGTGCGAACGGTGATCCTGTACAAAGGCGGAATACCTGTCCTGGTGCCTCAGCCGCAGCGCTTCGCGGTGCATAAGATGATCGTGGCGACGCGGCGTTCCGGCAGCGGATCCAAGGATCTGAAGGATCTTCGACAAGCCAATTCGATCGCCACGGCGCTGCTGGCGACAGGACGGCATGCGGGTCTCACCGAAGCCTTTCACGTGGCCGAGAAGCGTGGGCCGCATTGGAGAGAGGCCCTCGCAAAAGCGCGCAAAAGGATGCAGCCGCTTGGGCTGAATGACGTCGAGAAGTGCTTGAACGCAAGCTGACACTTCGCTTTGGCTCGCTTGCCGAGCCGTAGCTCGCGGCAACAGGCCCGCCTTCGTCCTTTGGCTTCGGCGCGGCAGCCTTCGCATGCTTCGCGAGCGAAGTGTTTGATGGCCTGCCAGCCGTAGCTCGCGGAAACAGGCCCGCCTTCGCCCTTTGGGCTTCGGCGCGGCGGCCTTCGCATCTTCGCGAGCGAAGGCTGGTGGGCGGTGAGAGACTCGAACTCCCGACATCTTCGGTGTAAACGAAGCGCTCTACCAGCTGAGCTAACCGCCCTTCGAGGCCTCGCCTCTTAGCCGCCGGGGCCCTTCAAAGCAAGCCGCTAGGCCTCCAGGCGGCGGGCCGTCACCAGGCGGAACATGTTGCGCAATTTGGCCACGCCCTTGGCGTCGACGAAGGGGGCCAGCGCCTCTTCGAGCGTCTTGCGCACGGTTGCCTCGCCCTTGTGGCGGATGGCGCGCTCCGAGGCCGAGAGGATGGCGTTCACGGCGGTGGCGAGATCGGGATAGGTCAAGGTGGCGGTAATGTCGCCCTTGATCTCGGGCTCGAGGCCCGCATCGCGCATGAACTCATCGGCCGTCGCCGCCAGCGGCAAGGTCGGGACCGGCGGCTCGGGCGGCAGCAAGGCCAGGACATGCGGCATCACCTCGCCCTGGAGGTCGCATTTCTCGCGCGGGCCCCAGACCAGCATCGTCACCGTTCCGCCCTTGCGCGCCACGCGCGCCGCCTCGGCAAAGGCCTTGCGCTGATCGCGGGCGTACTGGAAGGAGTTGATGCCCGTCACCACATCGAAGGTCTCGTCGACGAAAGGCAGATCCTCCATGTCGCCCACCAGGATCTTGGCGCCCGGCAGGCGCTCGCGAGCGAGGCTCGCCAGATTCTCCGACGCATCGAAGCCCGAGACATGGGCGCCGCGTTCGCGCGACAGCACCAAGGCGCCGCCAGCGCCGCAGCCTATGTCGAGATGGCGGCTCCCCTTCCCGATCCGCGCCTGGTCGAGAACGGCGACATAGACATCGCGCCAGGCGGGCTCGTTGGCGAGGGCCCAATCCTGCGCCCGCGCCCCCCATAATTCGCCCTGCTCCTTCGCTGTGGTCATTGATCTCCTGTTATCCGCCTGGATCGCTTGGACTGCGTTCCCTGCTCCAAAAAGCCGGCGCTTCAATCTAATGATATGTAATTGCAAGATTTTTTAAAAACGAAATCGTGCCCTGAGGGCCGATTTTCAAAGTTTCCCTGTATTTTCCCTGTATCTGCGAAGCGCCAGGAAAATTTATGGCCGGCTTGCGGAAAGACCCTCACAAAAAATGCCCCGCGTGTGACTGAAGGGCACGCGGGGCTGATGTGATTTGGGCCGTCTGAAGCTGGCGTCTAGCCGTTCACCGCCTTCTTCAGCATCTTGCCGGCGCGGAATTTCGGCCGCTTGGAGGCCGGCAATTTGATCATCTCGCCGGTCTGCGGATTGCGCGCCTGGCCCGCCTTGCGGCGTCTCACCGAGAAGGTGCCGAAGCCGACGAGCCTGACGTCGTCGCCACCGCGCAACGCCTTCATGATATTGCCGAGCGTCGCCACGACGGCCTCGCCCGCTTCGCCCTTCGTCAGCTTGGCATCCTTTGCCACCTTGGCGATGAGTTCGTTCTTGTTCATGACCCAATTCCTCGTTGGTGATTGAGTGAGTACACGCAACTACGCCACAACGCCGTTCGAACCATTCGCCGCCCAAAAGAGAGGCTTTGCAAGCGCTTTCTCCCCACCCCGGAATTCGTGACTCAATTCAAGCAGTTATTGGGGGTTATCAACAGAAAGCGGCGCCTCCCTTGGGGAGACGCCGCGCATTTTCGGGTTCAGACTGATTCGCGGAAACCTTTGATTCCCTTAGGAATCTGGGGCCCGCTTTCAGTGGGCGGTCATCGGCTCGCCGGTCTCGTCCGGCTTGCGGCGCGAACGCTCGGCGGCCTCTTCGGCCTCCTCGTCCCAGGTGATGGCCTCGGGATGCTTCAGCAGGGCGTGACGCAGCACCTCGTCCATCCGGGCGACGGGGATGATCTCCATCTCGGACTTCACATTGTCCGGGATCTCGGCCAGGTCCTTGGCGTTCTCTTCCGGGATCATCACCTTCTTGATGCCGGCGCGGAGCGCTGCGAGCAGCTTCTCCTTGAGGCCGCCGATGGGGAGCACGCGGCCACGCAAGGTGATCTCGCCCGTCATCGCCACGTCCTTGCGGACCGGGATGCCGGTCATCACCGAGACGATGGCTGTCACCATGGCGATACCGGCCGAGGGACCATCCTTGGGGGTCGCACCTTCCGGCACATGCACATGGATGTCCTTCTTGTCGAAGATCGGCGGCTTGATGCCGAAATCGGTGGCCCTGGAGCGCACATAGGAGGATGCGGCCGAGATCGATTCCTTCATCACGTCGCGCAGGTTGCCGGTGACGGTCATCTTGCCCTTGCCCTGCATCATCAAGGCTTCGATGGTGAGGATCTCACCGCCGACCTCGGTCCAGGCAAGACCGGTGACGACACCCACCTGGTCCTCGCGATCGATTTCGCCATGGCGGAACTTCGGCACGCCGAGATACTTCTCGACGACGTCGGGGGTCGCCTTGATCTTCTTCTTGGCGGTCTTGGACATCATGATGTCCTTGATCGCCTTGCGGGCAAGCGAGTTGATCTCGCGCTCGAGGTTGCGGACGCCCGCTTCGCGCGTATAGCGACGGATCACTTCCATGATGCCGGCTTCGGTCAGCTCGAACTCCTTCTTGTCGAGGCCGTGATTCTCCATGGCCTTGGGCAGAAGGTGGCGCTTGGCGATCTCGAGCTTCTCCTGCTCGGTATAGCCCGCGATGCGGATGATCTCCATGCGGTCCATGAGGGCCGGCGGGATGTTGAGCGTGTTCGCCGTAGTCACGAACATCACATTCGAGAGGTCGTATTCGACCTCGAGATAGTGGTCCATGAAGGACGAGTTCTGCTCGGGATCCAGCACTTCGAGAAGCGCCGATGACGGATCGCCGCGGAAGTCCATGCCCATCTTGTCGATCTCGTCGAGCAGGAAGAGCGGATTGGCCTTCTTCGCCTTCCTCATCGACTGGATGACCTTGCCGGGCATCGAGCCGATATAGGTGCGCCGGTGACCGCGGATCTCGGCCTCGTCGCGAACACCACCCAGCGACATGCGGATGAATTCGCGTCCCGTCGCCTTGGCGATCGACTTGCCGAGCGAGGTCTTGCCGACGCCCGGAGGACCGACGAGGCACAGGATAGGGCCGCGCAATTTATTGGTGCGGCTCTGCACCGCGAGATACTCGACGATGCGCTCCTTCACCTTCTCGAGGCCGAAGTGATCGGCATTGAGAACGTCGTCGGCGAATTTGAGGTCGCGCTTGATCTTGCTCTTCTGGCCCCACGGGATGTTGAGGAGCCAATCGAGATAGTTGCGCACCACGGTCGCTTCCGCCGACATCGGGCTCATCTGGCGGAGCTTCTTGAGCTCGGCCTCGGCGCGCTCGCGCGCTTCCTTGGAGAGCTTGGTGTTCTTGATCTTCTGGTCGAGCTCGTTCAGCTCGTCGCGCTCGTCGCCATCGCCCAGCTCCTTCTGAATGGCCTTCATCTGCTCATTCAGATAGTACTCGCGCTGGGTCTTCTCCATCTGGCGCTTGACGCGCGAGCGGATGCGCTTCTCGACCTGGAGAACGGAGATCTCGCTCTCCATGAGGGCATAGACCTTCTCCAGCCGCTTCGCGGGCGACGTCAGCTCGAGCAGCTCCTGCTTCTCGGGGATCTTGATGGCAAGATGGGCGGCGATGGTGTCGGCGAGCTTGGCATAGTCGGTGATCTGCGACAGCGTCGCCATCACTTCCTGCGGCACCTTCTTGTTGAGCTTCACATAGCTCTCGAACTGCGCCATGGCGGTGCGCGACAGGGCCTCGGTCTCGGACTGCTCGTCGGACTCGTTCGGCAGCACGGCGATCTTCGCCTCGAAGAATTCGGCGCGGTCGGTGAAATTCTGGATCTTGGCGCGCTCCAGGCCTTCGACCAGGACCTTGACGGTGCCGTCGGGCAGCTTGAGGAGCTGCAGCACCTGGGCGAGCGTGCCCACCTCGTAGATGGCATCGGCCTGCGGATCATCGTCGGCCGGGTTCTTCTGCGCCACCAGCAGGATGCGCTTCTCCTCGCGCATCACGTCCTCGAGCGCCCGGATGGACTTCTCCCGGCCGACGAAGAGCGGCACGATCATGTGGGGGAAAACGACGATATCGCGAAGCGGGAGGACGGGGAGCGTTTCGGGTCCGGCGGAAGACGCAGGCCGGGAGGGGGTCGAGGTCATTTTGTTTCCTTTCGCGGGTTGGGCCACGCGTGAAATCCGCACTCCTAATACGTTCCCCAAGGGGCAAACGCATCAACTTTCCAAGCTACGGACTTTCGGTGCCGAGACTCAGGCCACACCATCCGCAAGTGCCCTATTTTACGCGGAAACTTGCGGGCAGCACAGCTCAAATCCGCTCCTCAAATGGAGGCAGCGTTAACGTTTTTCAATCCCTTGACAAAACGCCTGAAGCGGCATGGTTCCCGCCTACTACTTTAGGCGGAGACGGGGGCAGCCTTGATCGATTGCTTCTCGCGATCGGCATAGATCAGCAAGGGCCTGGCATCGCCGTCGACGACGTCCCTCGAGATCACCACTTCCTGGACCCCGTCCATGGCCGGCAGATCGAACATCGTGTCGAGGAGGATGGCCTCCATGATCGACCGCAAGCCGCGGGCACCCGTCTTGCGCTCGATGGCCCGGCGGGCGATGGCGCGCAGCGCCTCCTCGGCCACCGTCAGCTTGACCCCTTCGAGCTCGAACAGGCGCTGATACTGCTTGATGAGCGCGTTCTTGGGCTCGGTCAGGATCTGGATGAGCGCCGGCTCGTCGAGGTCATCGAGCGTCGCCACGACCGGAAGACGGCCGACGAATTCCGGGATCAGGCCGAACTTCAGCAGGTCCTCGGGCTCGAGCGCGCGCAGGACCTCGCCGGTGCGCCGGTCTTCCGGCGACTTGACCTCGGCGCCGAAGCCGATGCCCGAACCCTTGCCGCGCTGCGCGATGATGCGCTCGAGGCCGGCAAAGGCGCCGCCGCAGACGAAGAGGATGTTGGTGGTATCGACCTGCAGGAACTCCTGCTGGGGATGTTTGCGGCCGCCCTGCGGGGGAACCGAGGCGACGGTCCCTTCCATGATCTTGAGCAGCGCCTGCTGCACGCCCTCGCCCGACACATCACGCGTGATTGAAGGATTGTCCGACTTGCGCGAGATCTTGTCGACCTCGTCGATATAGACGATGCCGCGCTGGGCGCGCTCGACATTGTAGTCGGCCGACTGCAAGAGCTTCAGGATGATGTTCTCGACATCTTCGCCGACATAGCCCGCTTCGGTGAGCGTTGTCGCATCCGCCATGGTGAAGGGCACATCGAGGATGCGGGCGAGCGTCTGGGCGAGCAAGGTCTTGCCGCAGCCCGTCGGACCGACGAGCAGGATGTTCGACTTGGCGAGCTCGACGTCGTTGTTCTTCTGCGCGTGGTTGAGGCGCTTGTAGTGATTGTGGACCGCGACGGAGAGAACCTTCTTGGCGTGGTCCTGGCCGATGACATAGTCGTCGAGAACCTTGCGGATCTCGTGCGGGGTCGGCACGCCGTCCTTGGTCTTCACCAGCGAGGATTTGTTCTCCTCACGGATGATGTCCATGCACAGCTCGACGCATTCATCGCAGATGAATACCGTAGGCCCGGCAATGAGCTTGCGGACCTCGTGCTGGCTCTTGCCGCAGAAGGAGCAGTACAGAGTGTTCTTGCTGTCGCCGCCGCCGGATTTGGTCATCGTAAGTCTTCCTTGAACTCTCAACTGGCCGGGCCCGAATGGCTGTCACCATTTTGACACGGCCGACTCAATTTCAGCATGCGCCATGCCGGTTAATCAAGGATTGATTCAACCGGCGTGCCAGTCGGCCCCAAGGGCAGCCTTCCGTGCAAAACTATAATAGGGGGTAAAAGCCAAATTCGCCAATTATTTGGCCTCTGCCGGAATCGGCCGCTTCTCGATCACTTTGTCGATCAGGCCGAACTCCTTCGCCTTCTCGGCGGTGAAGAAATTGTCCCTTTCGAGCGCCTCCTCGACCGCCTTGAGCGACTGGCCGGTGTGCTTCTCGTAGATCTCGTTCAGCCGGCGCTTGAGCGCCTCCACTTCCTTGGCATGGATCAGGATGTCGGTCACCTGGCCCTGGAAGCCGCCGGAGGGCTGATGCACCATGATCCGGGCATTGGGCAGCGCGAAACGCATGCCCTTGTCGCCGGCCGCCAGCAGGAGCGAGCCCATCGACGCCGCCTGTCCCATGACGGTCGTCGAAATGGCCGGTCTGATGAACTGCATCGTGTCATAGATCGACAGACCCGCGGTCACCACGCCGCCCGGCGAATTGATGTACATCGAGATTTCTTTTTTGGGGTTTTCCGCCTCGAGGAAGAGGAGCTGCATCGACACCGATGCCGCCACCGCATCGTCGATGGGCCCGGTGATGAAGATGATGCGCTCGCGCAGGAGCCGCGAGGGAAGGTCATAGACACGCTCGCCGCGGGATTCCTGGACAATGACCTGGGGCCAAAAAGAACTATAAGTTTCAATAGGATCGCGCATGAAAATCCTGGAATTTGCGATTCGGGATGAGGTTCAGCCCCGCATAGATAAGTGATCGCCGGGCAATCCGGAAGAGGTCCAGCATTTCCGCATCCCTGCGTCAAGGGATTTGCAACCGGGGGGTCGCTGCCCCATTATTGCGAAATCATGCCTCTCCTAGACATTATTGTCGTCGTCATCCTCATTCTCATCAATGGCCTTTTCGCGATGTCGGAACTTGCGGTCGTCTCGGCGCGGCGGCCGCGCCTCAAGACGCTGGCCGATCGGGGCGTGAAAGGCGCCAAGCGGGCGCTGGCGCTCGCCGCCCATCCGGGACGCTTCCTGTCGGCGGTGCAGATCGGCATCACCCTCGTCGGCATCCTGGCCGGCGCCTATTCGGGCGCCTCGCTCGGCGATCATGTCTCCCTGTGGTTCCAGGATTTCGGAATGAGCAAGAACCTGGCCGAGCCCTTGGGGCTGGGCCTCGTCGTCGCGGTCATCACCTATTTCTCGCTGATCATCGGGGAACTCGTGCCGAAGCAGCTCGCCTTGCGCAATGCCGAACGCATCGCCTGCATCGTCGCCCCCTTCATGACCATCTTGTCGCAGGCCATGAGCCCGGTCGTGTCGCTGCTCGACGCCTCCGGCCGGTTCGTGCTCTTCCTGCTGCGCCGCAAGGCCTCGCCCGACTCGCAGGTGACCGAAGAGGAGATCCGCACGCTCATCGCCGAGGCCGAAACCGCGGGCGTCCTCGGGCGCGATGAACGCCAGATGATCTCGGGCGTCATGCAGCTCGGCAGCCGCCCGGTGCGCGCCGTGATGACGCCCCGCCATGACGTCGATGTCATCGATCTGACCGATTCCGTCGCGAAGATCCGCCGCCGGATCACGGAAAGCGTGCATTCGCGCCTTCCCGTCTGCGACGGCGATCCGGAAATCATCATCGGCATCATCCAGGCCAAGGACATGCTCAACGCCTATCTCAAGGGCCGCAAGCCCGATCCGCGGAAATTCGTGCGCCAGGCGCCGGTCATCCCCGACACGATGGACGCGCTCGATGTGGTGGCGAAGCTCAGGGACAGCCCCGTCCATGTCGGCCTCGTGCATGACGAATTCGGCCATTTCGAAGGTGTGGTCACCTCGGCCGACATCCTTGAGGCGATCGTCGGCAGCTTCCATACCGAGGAAGGCCCGCCCGAGCCCGATGCCACCGAGCGCGACGACGGCTCGTGGCTGCTTTCGGGCAGCATGCCGGTCGATGATCTCGAACAGCTGTTGAGCCTGCCTTTGCCCGAGAAGCGCGTCTATCACACGGTGGCGGGCCTCATGCTCGAACGCTTCGGCCGGCTGCCGAAAGTGGGCGAGCATGTCGATTTCGCCGGCTGGCGCTTCGAGATCGTCGATCTCGACGGGCGGCGCATCGACAAGGTGCTGGCGGCGCGCCCGCTGGCGCTCAGACGTAAGGGGGCGGCGTGAGACAGCCGCATTCCGAACGGCTCTCCGATATCCTGAAAAGGCTGGGCGAGAACGGAAATCCCGACATGACGCTCGGCGACATCATCAAGGCGCTGGGCGAGCGCGGCTTCGGCGCGCTCATCCTGCTGTTCGCAGCACCCAATCTCATTCCGCTGCCGCCCGGATCGTCCTTCGTCTTCGGCGTGCCTCTGGTCTTCATCACCGCGCAATTGATGATCAAGCAGGACAAGATCTGGCTGCCGAAACGGCTCAATGATGCCCGGATGGGCGGCGGCCGCCTGCTCCATCTGCTGCAGCGGCTCGTGCCCTATGTGGTCAAGGTCGAGAAGCTGCTCAAGCCGCGCGGCACGCTCCTCACCTCGGCCTTCGGCGAAAGGCTCGCGGGGCTGGCGGGACTGTTCTGCGCGATCGTCCTGCTCCTGCCCATCTTCGGCGCCAATATGGCACCGGCCCTCGCGCTGTGCTGCTTCGCGCTCGGTCTCATCGAGCAGGACGAGATCGCGATGCTGGCGGGCTGGCTCGGCACTTTCGCCACCGTCGTCATCCTGGCCCTGCTCTATCTGTTCGGCACCGCGATCTTCGCCTTCCTCAGCAACTGGATCACCCCATAAAAAAGGCGGCCGAACCGGCCGCCTTCAATCCATATCGGGCAGAGACTACTCGGCCTTCTTCGCCTTCTTGGCGGGAGCCTTCTTCTTGGCCGGCGCCTTCTCAGGCTCATGGGCATGATCGTGATCATGATGCGCGTGATCGTGATCATGATCGTGGTGATGATGATCGTGATCGTGGTCATGATCATGGTGGTGATGATCATGATCGTGGTCATGATCATGGTGGTGATGATCATGGTCGTGGTCATGATCATGGTGGTGAGCGTGATCATGCTCATCCTCGTCCTGCACCAAAGCCTGCAGCTCTTCGCGCGTCACCTGCTTTTCCGCGACATTGGCCTTGGACACGATATGATCGACGACCTTCTGCTCGAAGATCGGGCCGCGCAGCTCGAGCAGCGCATTGGCGTTCTTGCGGTAGTAATCGAATACCCGGCGCTCCTGGCCCGGGAACTGGCGGGCGCGGTCGACGAGAGCGCGCTGCAACTCCTCATCGGTGATGGTGACGCCTTCCTTCTCGCCCAGGGTTCCGAGGACGAGGCCCAGGCGCACGCGGCGCTCGGCGATGGCGCGATATTCCTTGCGCGCCTCTTCTTCCGTCGTGCCCTCGTCGGCAAAGCCCTTGCCGGTGCGCTGCATCTCGGTCTCGAGCGCGTTCCAGATGCCGTTGAACTCGGTCTCGACTAGCTTTTCCGGCAGCTCGAAGCTGTAGGTCTTGTCGAGCGCATCAAGCACGTCGCGCTTGAGCTTGAGACGGGTCATCTGGCCGAACTCCTGGCCCAGGCGCTCGCGGATCGTCTCCTTGAGCTTGTCGAGGCCCTCGAGGCCGAGCTTCTTGGCGAATTCATCGTCGATCGCCGTTTCCTTCTGCGCCTCGACGCTCGCCACCTTGACGTCGAACTCGGCCGCCTTGCTGGCGAGCGTCGCCACGCCATAGGTCGCGGGGAACGTAACCTTCACAGTGACGTCATCGCCCGTCTTGGCGCCCGTGAGCTGATCCTCGAAGCCCGGGATGAACTGGCCGGAGCCGAGCTCGAGCGGCACATTCTCGGCGGTGCCGCCCTCGAAGGCCTCACCGTCGATCTTGCCGACGAAGGAAATCGTCACCCGGTCGCCCTTCGCCGCCTTGCCGTCCTTGGCCTGCCAGTCCTTGTACTGGCCGGCGATACGGCCGAGCGCCTCATCGACATGCGCATCGGTCACCTCGATCACATGGCGCTGCAGCTCGAGGCCGGTCGTGTCCGTAAGCTCGAAGGTCGGAATCACCTCGAGCGACATGGTGTAAGCGAGGTCGCTCTTGCCGTCGAAGATGCGCGCCACTTCCTCTTCGTCTTCGGGAAGCTTCACTTCCGGCTGATAGGCCGGCTTCAGGTTGCGCTCCTCGAGCACCTTCTTGCTGGCATCGTCGAGCTGCTTCTGCACGACCTCGGCCATCACCGACTTGCCATAGACGCGTTTCAGATGCGGCACCGGCACCTTGCCGGGACGGAAGCCCTTAAGATGCGCCTTGCCGGCCATCTCGGTCAGACGCTTGTTGACTTCCTTGTCGAGATCCTGGGCGGCGACGACGACTTTGAATTCGCGCTTCAGGCCGGAGCTCAGCGTTTCGGTAACCTGCATGTTCCCTGCTCAATCCTTATGGGGTTCGTACTTCTTCGCAGCATCTGTTGCGAAACCAGGCTTGCTTCGGGCGCTGAGGCCTTGGTGCGGGCGGAGGGACTTGAACCCCCACGGGTTGCCCCACAGGAACCTAAATCCTGCGTGTCTGCCAATTTCACCACGCCCGCGCCGAGGCTCGGGCCCGTTGCGATGGGCGCGGTCTATAGCAGAGGGTTTTGCGCGATGCCACTAGAAATGAGGCCAGGTAAGTCCTCGGCGATGAGGCCGAAACCGCCGAATTTCCGGGCCGCTTCGCCATGGAGCCACATGGCGGCAGAGGCCGCCTTGAGGGGCTCGAGGCGCTGGGCCAGGAGACCCGTCACCAGGCCCGCCAGCACGTCGCCCGAGCCCGCCGTGGCGAGACTCGCCGGCGCGTTGGTATTGACGATCGCCCGGCCATCGGGGCTCGCGGCGACGCTGTCCGGCCCCTTGAGCAGGATGACGGCATGGCTCAGCGCCGCCGCCTTCAGGGCACGCTCACATTTCGACTCCGCCGCCCCGTCCATATTCTTGAAAAGACGGGCGAACTCCCCCTCGTGAGGGGTCATCACCACGGCCCGCTCGGGGAATTCGCCTACAGCGTCGAAGAGCTCCTCCGGCGCCTCGGCGAATGACGTAAGGGCATCGGCATCGAGGACGACCGCGGCACCGCTGGCGAGCGCCGCACGCACCTTTGCCCGCGTGGCCGACCCGACGCCGATGGCGGGACCGAGGCAAACGGCATTCTTCCGCCGGTCGGAAAGAAGCCTGCCCAGGGCCAGGGCATCATCGGCCTCGGCCAGCATGACGGCGGTCAGATGCGCGGCATTCGCCGCCAGGGCGGCCTTGGGCGAGGCCAGAGTGACGAGGCCGGCGCCCACCCGCAAGGCGGCGAGCGCCGCCAGGCGGGCCGCCCCCGTCTGATGCGCGGCACCGGACAGGATGACGGCATGGCCGCGCTGATATTTGTGCTGCCCGGCGCTGGCAACCGGCAGGTCCGGCGCGTGGTTCTCCGAGAGCGTCGGCGCGATGATCTCGAGAACCTTCGCCGGAATGCCGATATCGGCGACGACGGTCTCACCGCAATAGGAGCGTCCCGGCATCAGCACATGGCCGGGCTTCTTACGGAAGAAGGTCACGGTGAGGGCGGCGTGGAAGGCGTCGGGCCTCGCCTGCCCCGTGGCGCCATCGAGCCCCGACGGCACATCGATGGCGACAACCGGCACGGTCGTTTCCCTGATCCGCGCGACGAGTTCGTCGCTCAGGCGTTTGGAGAGGCCGGCGCCGAACAGCGCATCGACGATGAGACCGGCACGTCCCGGCGCACCAAAGGTTTCGACGGGACCCGCCCAGCGTCCGGCCATGATGGCCGCATCGCCCTTGAGCTTCGATGGATCACCCAGGAGAGCGAGCCGCACCGGCCATCCCCATTGTGCGAGATAGCGCGCCACGACGAAGCCGTCGCCGCCATTGTTCCCGGGCCCACAAAGAACGAGAGTCGGGCGCGCGCCGAAGCGGCGGATGATCTCTTCCGCGACGGCGCGGCCCGCATTCTCCATGAGCGTGAGCGAGGGCACGCCCGCTTCGACGGCGAGCGCGTCGGCGCGATACATCTGCTGAGGCGTCAGGAGCGCATGGGCATACATGCGGTCATGTTCGCCGAGCCGGTTCCCTGCCGCAAGACGCTACTTCTTGGCGGGCGCGCTGATCGACCAGTGATGGCCGTAAGGATCGGCGAGCAGACCCCAGCGGTCGCCCCAGAACTGGTCGTCGAGCGGTGCGAGCACCGTGGCGCCCGCCTTGGTCGCGCGCTCCCACCATTTGTCGGGATCATCGACGCGCAAAGCGAGCATGATGCCGGCCGGGCTGGTGTTGGGCGAGCCGTGTTCCGGGAACGCATCCATGAGGAAGACATCATGGTCATTGACCTTGATATGCGCGTGCATCAGGCGCTTGCCGTCCTCGGCATCATGGCGGCCCACTTCCTCGGCGCCGAACGCCTTCTTGTAGAAATCGATCGCGGCCTTGGCGTTGTTGTCGTTGATGGTCATATGCGGGATGAGACCGGTGCTGTACTGCGTCATGTGGTTCTCCCTGGGTGAAGTTCAGTCGAAATGCCGTCCCGACGCCTATTGCAATGGAGTCTACCTCACAATGTTGCAAAATCGTGTCGGTGCTTCAGCCTTGCTCCTGGCCGATCTCGTGCAGCAGGGCTGTGAACCAGGAAGCCGAAGGATCGAAATGCTTGCCGCCCTTGATGCGCGAAAACTCGATCGTGCTGAGTTGCCCGCCCCGTTCCTCGTCATGGCCGACGAGTCCGCTCTCGCCCGTGAGGCCCGAGGCCACGGCATGATCGACCATGGCGCGGATGAGCTTGAGGTCGTCCGCGCCGGCGGCGGCCGAGCGCACGAAATAGCCCGACTTCTGCACCAGGGTGCGCTCCGCCCCGATGAGCTTGGCGAAGCGCTTTGAGAACCAGTCGCCAACATTGATCTTGTCGATCTTGACGTGACCGAAGGCATCGCGCTCGACGGCCTCGCCGCGGGCTTCCATCTCGCGCACCAGATCGGCGACGCCCGCACCTTCGCTGAGGAAGATCGCGACCGAGTTCTTGCTGTTCATGACCGCTTTGAGCCTTCGCGCCTCGGCGTCGATGGCGATGGGTATTTCGGGGATATAGAGGGCGTCGATGTCCTTCTGGACCACGGTGAAGGGTGATGGCGCCTTGGCCCTGAGGCGGCGGCGATAGGCTTCGGCCGTTGCCGCCGCGAGCCAGCCCGAGTTGCGGCCCATCACCTCGTGGATCACCAGCGTACGCGGTGCGGTGGTGCGCTCATTGACGACATTCTCGAAGAAGACGGCGCCCTGCTCCGCCGCCGTCTGCGCACCCAGCGACTGGCGGATCGGCACGATGTCGTTGTCGATCGTCTTGGGCAAGCCCACCACGGTGAGCTTGTGGCCGCTATCGGCCAGGAAGCGCGCCAGGTCGGCGGCCGTCGTATTGGTGTCGTCGCCGCCGATCGTGTGGAGGATCGTGACCTTGTCCTTCAGCAATTGCGCCGCCGCCACGTGCAGCGGATCCTCGCCCTCCTTGATGAACCCGCGCTTCACGAGGTCGGCGGCATTGGTCAGCTTGACACGGCTGTTGCCGATCGGGCTGCCGCCTTCCGCCTCGAGGAGATGCGCCTCCTTGCGAATAGCTGCCGTGATGGGGATGCTGTCGCCAAGGAGCAGACCCTGATAGCCATAGCGATAGCCGATGATCTCGGCATCGGGGGCAAGGCTCGAATAGCGCATGATCAGGCCGCCGACAGCCGCGGAGAGACAAGGCGCAAGACCGCCTGCGGTCAGCATCGCCACTTTGACCATGAGCCTGATCCTTCACGCAAATGAACTGCCCCAGTGGTGACAGTTCACGCCGTCGCGATCAAGAGGCCTTTACGTAGCCGAGCGCTTCGACGATCCGTCCGTCTCTCACACGCATCAGGTTGACGCCACGGACGGAACTCGCACGATCTGGCCCCCAGACCAGCCGCCAGCGGATCTCGCCGCGATCGCCGCGGGCGATAATGGTCTCCGGCTCGAAATGCGCATCCGCCATGGTGGCGATATGGGTCCACAGCGCGATGCACGCCGCCTTGCCTTCATGGCGCGAGCCATCGGGCGCGGGGTTGGTGTTCTCGATGACGCAATCTTCCGCCACCAGCTCCGAGAGTGCGGCCGGATCGTGGGTAAGGAAGACCTGGTTGAAGCGCTCGAGGATCGCCTCGGTCGCGCGGCTCTCGGCATCCTGAAAGCTGGCGCTGGTCATGTTCTTCTCCTCATGCTGCGAGCGCCGGGGCAAAGAAAATGCCGTCGCCCCAAGGCGCCAGGCCCTCGGCCTGCAAAGCCGCGAGGACCGCCGGTCGCCCGCCGACACGCTGCATGAAGACCTCGAGGCTCGGCCAGCGCGAGAGGTCGATACCGTTCCACTGCGACCAGTTCAGGCAAACGAAGAGATAGGCGTCCGCCACGCTGAACGTGTCGCCCAACAGATAATCACCGGTGAAACGGTTGGCGATCCAGTCCAGCCGGGGTGCCACATGCTTGTAAAGTGCCTCCTTCACCGGCGCATAGTCGGGGGTCAGCATCTGGGCCATGGGCTTATGGAGCTCGGTGGCGATGAAGTTGAGGAGCGATTGGACGAGCCGCCTGCCCTTGGCGTCATCAGGGATGAAACCTGTCTCCGGCTTGAGGCTCACCAGATATTGGAGGATCGCCGTCCCCTCGATGAGGATCTCGCCATCGTCAAGCACCAGGGCCGGCACATAGCCGTTCGGATTGATGGCGAGGAAATCCTCGCCGTTGCTGGCGCGGTGGGTGGCGCGATCGACGCGAATGATCTCGATATCGAGCCCGAGCTCATAGGCGATGATATGCGATGCGAGCGAACATGCCGCGCGTTGCGTATAGAGCTTCATATTGACCTCCTGCCTTGATTTTTGTACTATCTCGCATATATATCGGAAGCCGTCAATCATTTTATGCGGAACAGTACAATATTATGCCAAAGCGTGGCCGCCCCATCGAATATGACCCCGAAGCGGCTCTCGCTTCGGCGCGCGACGTCTTCTGGGCAACCGGATTTGCGGCGAGCTCGCTCGATGCCCTGAGCGAGGCGACCGGCATGAACCGGCCGAGCCTCGCGGGCGCCTTCGGCGACAAGGAAACGCTCTATATCGCGACACTCGAGCAGTATCGCGACGCCGGTGTCGTAGCGCTCAAGGAAACGCTGAATGGCAGCCGGCCGCTCGCCAGGGAGCTCGCCCAGGTCTATGCGAAATCCATCGACATCTATCTGGGGTCGGACGATGCGGCCAAGGGCTGCCTTCTGATCGGCACGGCGTCGGTAGAGGCGGTCTGCCGCCCGGCGATCCGGCGCGTCCTGTCGGAAAGCCTCACGGCCTTCACCGCCATCATCGAAGAGCGCCTGCGCAAGGCGGTTCGCGACGGCGAGATCGCCAGAAACGCCGATGCCGCGGCGCTGGCGCAGATCGCCGGCGCGATACTGCATTCCTTGGCGGTGAGGGCGCGCGCCGGCGAGCCGCGCAAGGCCCTCGATAAACTGGCGAAGACCGCCGTCGAGCTTATTTGTTCTTGAAGGAAAGCCGCATCAGGGGCCGCCTGAGCGAGCGGCGCGCCACTTCCTCGAAGCCCAGCTCACGGAACACCGAGACGACGCCGACGAAGCCCTCGCCCCACATCAACGGCTTATCGGTCTCGATCGGGCAGACATCGATCGCCGTCGCCTTCTTCTTTTTCGCATAATCGACGGCGGCCTTGGCGAGGTCGGTCATCAGGCCGCGCTTCCTGTGCCCGGTGCGGACATAAAAGCATGTGATGGCATAATGCGTCTCAGGGTCCTTCCCGGGCTCGAGCGCCGACGTCTTGGCCTTCTCGAAGCGGATGACCTCGGCGCGGGGCGAGACCGCGACCCAGCCGATCGCCTGGCCCTTCTCATAAAGCAGAAGGCCCGGCACCGGTCCCGCCGTGACGCAGGATTTGAAGGCCTTCTTCCGCTTGTCCCGGCCCATGGCCTGGAAGTCCTTGGCCGTAAGCCTCGGCCACATGCACCAGCAGCCGGAATTCGCGCCCTTCTCCGGCCCGAACAGATCCTCGACATCCGCCCAGCGCGATGGCGTCAGGGGCCTCACCGTATATGACTGCTTGACCGCCTTGCCCATGATCCGATCCATAACCCGTTTCAGCCGATTTGTCCGTTGCCGGATTTGCATGCCCAAGGCTTGGGCGAATGCCTTATAATTAGGCAATGGAATCGCGCAAGCTGGCGTCATCCAAATGTCAGCCGGTTGATTTCATTTATTTTTTTGTCCCAATGCCGGTTGGCATGCGGCCTGCAAACAGGCCCGCAAGATCAGAACAGGGGTGTGCATGAAAAAGATCGAGGCCATCATCAAGCCGTTCAAGCTCGACGAAGTGAAAGAAGCCCTGCAGGAAGTGGGGCTGCAAGGCATCACCGTCACCGAGGCCAAGGGCTTCGGGCGCCAGAAGGGCCATACAGAGCTCTATCGCGGTGCCGAATATGTCGTCGACTTCCTGCCCAAGGTGAAGATCGAGATCGTCCTCGCCGACGAGCTCGTCGACAAGGCGGTGGAGGCGATCCAGAACGCGGCGCGCACCGGGCGCATCGGTGACGGCAAGATCTTCATCTCCACCATCGATCAAGCGATCCGCATCCGTACCGGCGAGTCGGGCACGGACGCGCTCTGATTTCTTCAAAAAAGCAACCAAGCCAACCAGAGGGATAACAGAAAATGGCAAAGCCAAAAGATGCCGATGCAGTATTGAAGCTCATCAAGGAAAAGGATGTGAAATACGTCGATCTCCGCTTCACCGATCCGCGCGGCAAGATGCAGCATCTGACGATGGACGTGTCGCAGATGACGGAAGATGCGTTCGCCGAAGGGCTGATGTTCGACGGCTCCTCGATCGCGGGCTGGAAGGCCATCAACGAGTCCGACATGGTGCTGATGCCGGATCCCGCCACTGCCCATATGGACCCCTTCTACGCGCAGACGACGCTCGCCGTGTTCTGCGACATCCTCGAGCCTTCGACGGGTGAAGGCTACGCGCGCGACCCGCGCATGATCGCCAAGCGCACCGAGGCCTATCTCAAGCAGACCAAGATCGGCGACACCGTCTTTGTCGGTCCCGAGGCTGAATTCTTCATCTTCGACGACGTGCGCTTCGCCTCTTCGCCCTACAATTGCGGCTACAAGCTCGACTCGGTCGAATTGCCGACCAACATGGATCGTGAATACGAGACCGGCAATCTCGGCCACCGCATGCGCACCAAGGGCGGCTATTTCCCGATGAATCCGCAGGATTCGGCGCAGGACATGCGCTCGGAGATGCTGTCGGTCATGGGCCAGATGGGCCTCTCGGTCGAGAAGCACCATCACGAGGTGGCGGCCGCCCAGCATGAGCTCGGCACGAAATTCCAGCCGCTGGTCACCGCCGCCGATCACATGCAGATCTACAAATATGTGATCCACAATGTGGCGCATGCCTATGGCAAGACCGCCACCTTCATGCCGAAGCCGGTGTTCGGCGACAACGGCTCGGGCATGCATTGCCACTTCTCGATCTGGAAGGACGGCAAGACGCAGATGGCCGGCAATCAGTATGCCGACCTCTCGGAAACCTGCCTCTTTTTCATCGGCGGCGTGATCAAGCACGCCAAGGCGGTCAATGCCTTCACCAACCCGTCGACCAATTCCTACAAGCGCCTGGTGCCGGGCTATGAGGCGCCGGTGCTGCTCGCCTATTCCTCGCGCAACCGCTCGGCGTCGTGCCGCATCCCGCACACGTCCAACCCCAAGGCGAAGCGTGTCGAGGTGCGCTTCCCGGATCCGACGGCCAATCCCTATCTCGGCTTCTCGGCCGTCATCATGGCGGGCCTCGACGGCATCGTGAACAAGATCCATCCCGGCGATGCGATGGACAAGAACCTCTACGATCTGCCGCCCGCCGAGCTCAAAGGCATCCCGACGGTCTGCGGCTCGCTGCGCGAGGCGCTCTCATCGCTCGACAAGGACCGCGAATTCCTGAAGAAGGGCGGCGTCTTCTCGGACGACCAGATCGACAGCTTCATCGAACTCAAGATGGAAGAGAACATGCGGTATGAGATGATGCCGCACCCGATCGAGTTCGACATGTATTACAGCTGCTGAGCCTGAACTACCCCTGGAAACTGGCCGGAGGTGCTGAGCCTCCGGCCTTTTTATTGATCGGTTGTCTGTATTGTCATGCCGTTCGATGACGAAGACATTTTCTCCTTTGCGGATCGCCAGACCCAGAACCCGCCAATCGCGACGATCAGCAGCCAGATCAGGACAAGCAGGATCGGGTGGCGTATCGGCATCAGCCGGCGAATCCCTCATGCCGATAGACCTCGCATCCGCCGAGCAGAGTCAGCATCACTTGCGTCGCGGCGATGTCGTAGGGATCGATGGCGAAGAGATCCTGGTCGAGAACGATCAGATCGGCATGTTTGCCGAATTCCAATGACCCGGTGTCGGCCGAGCGCCAGGCGGCGGCCGCGGCATTGACCGTATAGCCCTTAATGCATTCATCGAGCGTCATGCGCTCCTCAGGCAGAAAAGCCGGATAGTCCCTGCTTTTGCTCGGCGGCTGGCGCGTGATCGCGGTCTGCATGATCTTGAACGGATTGAGGGTCGAGACACCCCAGTCGCTTGACAGAGCGCAAGTGGCCCCAGCATCGATGAGCGAGCGGAAGGGATAGATCCAGCGCGCCATGCGCGGACCCGCGATCGGGACCGCGACATCGGTCACCGAAGGCTCGTTGCACGCCCAGAGCGGCTGGATATTCGGCATGACGCCGAGCCCGGCGAAACGCGGAATGTCGTCGGGATCGACGCATTGCACATGCGCGAGCTGATGCAGGCTGGGCCAGGCGCCATTGACGTCGCGCGCCGCTTCCAGCGCATCGAGCGCCACCCGCACCGCCTTGTCGCCGATCACATGGCAATGGATCTGGAAGCGTGCCGCGTCGAAGGCGATGAAGAGCTCGCGCAAGTGGTTCTCGCCGAACATGACCGGCGCATTGCCACCCTGCTCGTCATGATAGTCCTCGATCATCGCGGCGGTGCGGTTCTCGAGCACGCCGTCGATGAAGAACTTGGCCGAATGCACCTTGAGCATGGGCGAAGCGAAATCGCGGCGCAAAGCTTCGATGCGCTTCAATGCGCCATCGACCGTGTCGGAGGGCTCGACCAGCGCCGTCGAGGCGACCCGCACGGTCAGCCCGGTGCTTTGCTCCACCGCGCGATAGACGCGCAAATAACGCTCGGTGACCTGCGCATCGAGAATGCCGGTAAAACCGTAGCGGTTGGCGAGCGCCTGGCCAAAACGCACGCCGTCTTCCCAATCGCTGTCGGGTGTCTGCGGCATGCGCTCGCGCAGCCACTCGATGGCGAGTTCATGCAGCATGCCCGTCGGCCGGCCTGATTTGTCGCGCGCGAAGCGGCCATTCTCGGGATCGGCGACAGCCTTGTCGAGCCCGACCCGCTCGCAAGCCTTCGAGTTGATGACGGCACTGTGATAATCCGAGGAAAAGAGCAGCACGGGCCGGTCGGGCACCACGGCATCGAGCACCTCGCGGGTGAGGTTGTGCTCACCGAAAATGCCGGAATACCAGCCATGGCCCCTGACCCAGTCGCGCTCGGGCTTGCTCGCGGCAAACCGGCCAAGGGCTTCCTGCAATTCGGCGATGGTGCGCGTCCCGGCGAGATCGACGTCGAGCGCGTGACGCGTGCCCGAATCCTGCAAATGGATATGGGTGTCCTGGAAGCCCGGCAGCACCAGCCTGCCGCCGGCGTCGATCACCCGGGTGGCCTTGCCGGCGAGTGCTTTGATTTCAGAGGTCGTGCCCAGGGCCGCGACACGGCCGCCGCGCGAGGCCAGCGCCTCAGCCTGCGGCTTCAACGGATCCATGGTCCGTATGTTGGCATTGATGACAATGAGATCAGGCGTCATTCATTTCCCCCTTATTCGAGCCGCGCCGGAAAGTCCGGAGCCCGCAAACCAGTATCATTGTCGTCGGTGATGAGCTTGACGAAGATGAAATAGCGCCCGCCCCTAGCCCGGCGACGGATTGCCGACGATGAATATCTTGAGATCCCTGCCCCTCACCTGAACCGCACTCTGCCCTTTATCGTGCTCACCATCGCCTGGAGCGCCGCGACGACACAAGAGCCAGCTCCGGTCACCAGATCAAACGGGGGCGACATGGTGGAGAGCCTCGGCAAAGAGATCGAGCTCATCATCAGGCGCGACACTCACCCGGATGCAACGGTTCAAGGGCTGAACACCCGGCATGCGAACGAAAATGCCACGCTCGATCAGGGCATCGAGCACGCTCTTGGCGAAGGCGCCGTCGCGGCCGCAATCGATGGTGACGAAATTGGTGGCAGACGGCAAAGGCCGAAGCCCCTCGCCGCGGGCGATCGCGGCGAGGCGCTCGCGCGCCCGCCCGACCTTGGCGATCACGTCCTGAAGGTAGGGCTGGTCAGCGAGCGCCGCGAGGGCCGCCGCCTGCGCCATGCGATTGACCCCGAAATGATTGCGCACCTTGTCGAAGCATTTGACGAGGTGGGCCTCGCCGATCACATAGCCGATGCGCGCCCCCGCCAGCCCATAGGCCTTGGAGAAGGTGCGGAAGCGCAGGAGCTTCGGATTGTCGAGATCGAGCGGCGGTAAGGTGCCGAGTGGTGCGAATTCGCCATAGGCCTCATCGAGGATGAGGACCGTGCCGTCGGGGACGTTGTCGATGAGCTCCTCGACCTGGGCCTGAGCCCACCACGAGCCCATGGGATTGTCGGGATTGGCGAAGAAGATCAGCCGCGCTTTTTCGCGCTTCGCCAGATCGAGCAAGGAGGCCGGATCCTCGCGATCCGCAACATAGGGTGTCGTCACCAACCGCCCGCCATAGCCCGCGACATGGAAGTTGAAGGTAGGATAGGCTCCGAGCGATGTCGCGACGGTGATGCCCGGCTCGACGAACATCCGCACAGCATAGCCGAAGAGCGCATCGATCCCCTCGCCTACCGCGATGTTCTCCGGGCGTACGCCGTGATGCCGTGCCAGCGCCTGCTTGAGGTCGTGGTTCTCGGGGTCGCAATATTTCCATACGTCAGACGCCGCCTCGGCGATCGTTCTCTTGACGTAGGGTGATGGGCCGAAGCCGTTCTCATTGGCGCCGAGCCGCGCCCTGAAGGCGACGCCGCGCTGGCGTTCCAGCGCCTCGGGACCGACAAAGGGCACCGTCGAGGGCAGCCCATTCACAAGAGGTGTCAGCGGTATGCTCGGCACGCAGGGCCTCCATACGTCAATTCAAAGTGTGGCCATAGCGCAACAGTCGCCAAATTTGCACGCAATTTCACAATCTCGTGAGTCCTCCCCGCCACGAAGGGAGTAAAAGGCAACCGTAATGAATCGCGTAACTCTTTCCGCCGGGCGTCATGTCGCAGTTGCCATTGTGTTCCTGTGCGTGCTGGCGCTCAGCCTGTGCCAGATTCTAGGTCCGACGGCACGGCTCAATCACGATTTCAGGCCGGCCGACCTCTCCGAGCCGGGCTTGGTCACGCTCGCCGTGCAGACCGGCGCAGCGCATAGTCCGCTGCCGAGCCGCTGCGCCAGCATCAAGCTCGCCCCGATAGAGATCGCGACAGCCGATTTTGCGCCGGCCGAAGCTGCTTGCGGAACCTTCAGCGCATTGACTTCCGCACCGCCACAAAGTGCCGAGCTCAGCGTCCCCACACCGCCGCCGCGCCGCGCCTGATCCTCAAGAGTTGGCCAACCCGGCCGTGGCGCTTCTGCCGCGGCATTTCCCCTGTTTGATCAAGGACCACTTCCCATGCCGATCACCCGGCGCATTTTTCTGCTCAGCGGCGTAGGCCTCGCCCTCAGCGCCTGCGTTCAGGACGGAACCGAAGAAGGCATCGTCGCCGAGCCTGCGGGTTCCGGACTGGCTTCGCTCACCAACTACAGCTATGGCGCCCGTCCCGACGAGCCCTATCCGATACCGGCCGTCAATCTGAAGAAGCTCAAGCCGAAATATCGCCGCCGGATCGTCGATTTCCCGACCGCGGAAATTCCCGGCACCATCATCGTCGATACGCCGAACCGCTTCCTCTATCTGGTGCTGGGCGACGGCAAGGCGATGCGCTATGGCGTCGGCATCGGTCGCGACGGGTTCACCTGGGGCGGCCGCGGCCGCATCCAGTACAAGCGCGCCTGGCCGCGCTGGACGCCACCCGGAGAAATGATCGCCCGCCAGCCCGAGCTCGAGAAATATCGCTATGGCATGGATCCGGCGCTCGACAACCCGCTCGGCGCCCGTGCCCTCTATATCTTCCAGAACGGGCAGGACACGCTCTACCGCCTGCATGGCACGCAGGATGCGGCGAGCATTGGCCGCGCCGTCTCGTCCGGCTGCGTGCGGCTCGTCAATCAGGACATCATCGATCTCTATAACCGCGCACGGCCTGGCGCCACGATCATCGTGCGCCAGCGCGCCGGCGATGAAGCTGCTTGAGAAAAAGTATCGGACCGAAAAGCTCGTGGCCGGGTTTACCCCGGCCATCCCGGTTTTCGGATAATCCGATGCGCAGAGAAAGAGAAAAGGCCGGAGATTCTCCGGCCTTTTTGATCTGATATCGATCGAGCGTCCTACAGACGGCAGGGCTTCCACTTGCCCGAGGCCGTCTTGTACTTGCCGGTCTGGGGATTGAAAGAGCTGTATTTGCGGGCGCAGGCCTTGGTCCAGGAACGCCCGCCGCCATTGTCATAAGCCTGGTAGCTCGTGCGCTGGCCTTCATAATTGTCCATGCAGCGCTCATAGGCGTTGTAATAGGCGCGCTTGTAGCGGTCGCTGGTGACGCCGGCGCCGAGAACGGTACCACCGACGCCGCCAATGATGGCGCCCGTGCCGGCGCCCTTGCCTTTGCCGATCAGCCCGCCAATGATCGCGCCGCCTATGGCGCCACCAACGGTGCCGACGAGCACATCGGCACCGCCATTGGTCTTGTGGTCCGCGACGTCGCGGGCATAGGAATCACAATATTGGCGCGGCCCCGCCGAAGCCTGCCCGACAAACCCGGCCATGACGGTCACCGCCATCGCGGCGCCCATGCATTTCGCCAAGATCATCCGATTCATGCCGTACTCCTATTCATAATCCGATCCCTCACTTAGAAAGCGATTGTGGCCGGTCCGGGGCAAATTGTAACCGTTCTAAACAGACCCACGGCGAAGCCGCTTGAACCAAACAAAAAGGCCGGGATGTGCTCCGGCCTTTTTTGTTTCCATGTCGATTGATCGCCTATAGCCGGCAGGGCTTCCATTTGCCGGAATAGGATTTGTATTTGCCCTTCTGCGCATCCCAAGATCGATATTTGCGCGCGCAGGCCTTGGCCCATGAGGCCCCGTTTGCTTCATCCTTCTCGGCCACCTCATTCGCGGCGACCTTGGTCGCAGTCACCTTGTTCGCCGCGGCCTTGGTTTCGGTCACCTTGGTTTCGGTCACCTTGGTCTCGGCCGCCTTGGTTTCGGTCACCTTGGTCTCGGCCACCTTATTCTCGGCCGGCTCGGTCGTCGCGCGCTGGCCTTCATAGTTGTTGACACAGCGCTCGAACGCGTTGGTGTAAGCGCGCTTGTAGCGGTCGCCGGTGACGCCCGCGCCCAAGATCGTGCCGCCGACACTGCCGATGCCGGCGCTTTGTCCGCGGTCGCTCAGACCGCCAACGAACGCACCATTGATTTTTCGGTGTGCAACATCGCGGGCATAGGAATCACAATACTCGCGAATACCTGCCGAGGCCGGCCCGGCCATCACGGCCACCGCCAGTGCGGCGCCCATGCCTTTCACCAAGATCATCTGTTTCATCCCGAACTCCCAATTTCGAGTAACATTTACTTGGAAGGCGATTGTGGCCGGCCCAGGGCAGATTGTAATCGTTCTAAACAGGCACGGGAAGCCATATTCGCGGTGGCAAAACAGGCCTGCAGGAGATAGCCGCCGGTCGGCGCCTCCCAATCCAGCATCTCCCCCACGGCATAAACCTGGGGCCATGCCTTGAGCTCGAAATTCCGGTCGATCTCGGTCAGAGCCACGCCCCCTGCCGACGAGATAGCCCGCGCCAGCGCGTCGGTTCCGGTCACGGTCAAGGGCAGCGCCTTGATGGCCGAGGCCGTCGCCGGCAGATTAGCCTCGCGCAAGAGCGCAATCGCCGCGGGCGCCAGCCCCGTCGCCTTGCGCAACCAGGTGCTGTGCGAGGATTTGCCCTTGGGATGCGACAGGCGCTCCGCCAAGGCGGCGACGGTCAAGTCAGGCTTGAGATCGAGCGTGAGGTCCCCCGACTTCCGCAGTTCAGGGTTGAGCGCATAGATCGCTCCACCTTCGAGACCGGTCCTGGTGATGACGGCCTCGCCGCGCACGGTCCTGCCGGCGCTCGACACCGCGATGCGCTTGAGCGGCACGCCTGCGAAGCGCTCGGAAAAATGCGCCGACCAGGGGATCGTGACTCCGCAATTCGTCGGGATGAATGGATTCACCTTGATGCCCCGCCTGGTCAGAATCTCGGTCCATTGCGCATCGGAGCCGAGACGCGGCCAACTGGCGCCGCCCATAGCGAGGATCATGGCATCGCTTTCCTTCTCGCCCATCCAGCGCGTCCTGAGCTCGAGCGTAACCCCGAGACTGTCGAGGCGGCGCAGCCAGGCGCGCAGCAACGGCGATGCCTTCATCGCCCTGGGAAAGACCCGGCCCGATGAGCCGATGAATGTCTCGATGCCGAGGCCGTTGCACCAGTCGATCAGCGCTTCAGGCGGAAAGGCGCGGATGGCGGGCTCCAGAATTCCGCGCGCTGCGCCGTAGCGGTCAACGAACGTCTCCAACGCTTCGGAATGGGTGAGATTGAGACCGCCGCGGCCGGCCATCAGGAACTTGCGCGCCGGCGATGCCATGTGGTCGACCACCCGCACGCTCGCGCCACCCTTCGCCAGCACTTCGGCGGCCATGAGACCGGCGGGGCCCGCACCGATGACGTCGACGCGATAATTCATGCGCCGGCATTGCCAGGAGAGATGCGGCGACTAGAATGCCTGAACATGAAAAAGGAATTCATCGGTGATCTTCAGAATAGGCCTCTTGGCTCTTGCCGCCATCCTGTCCTCCACCCCTCTCCTAGCAAAGCAGACGCTGCCGCCGCAAATCACTGAAGCGATCAAATCCTGGCAGCAATGCGCGGCCGCCGCCTACAAGGCGGAACGGCAGGTCAAAGCGGACAGGGATCTGGCCGCCGAAGCGAGCTTCGCCCAATGCGAGGCGCAGTTCGAGACGGTGGTGGCGCGCGCCGGCGAGAGCGGCCTCAAGCCCCAGGATGTGCGCGCGGCGCTCGCCAAGAGCAAGGCGGCCCTCAAAAAGCAAATGACCGCGCATTGAGCGCGGTCATCGCCGGTCCCCTCGAAAGTTTCAGCCGCCGAAGCGCCAGGTCGCCGATATCTTGGCGTTGAAGCCGGGCTCGTCATAAGGATTGCCCCCGGCCCCGCTCACGGCGCTCAGATAGTTCACGTATGACACGTCGAATATATTCTCGAGCCGCAGATCGAGGCGAAAATCGCGTGTGACTTGGTAGCCGGCAAAAAGGTTCACCAGCGTGTAGTCTTCGTCCACCGTCTTCGTCACGCGAGGTTTTGTCGGATGAGGCACTTCGTATTCGTACTGAAATACATGCTGGACTTCGCCGCCGACCACAAGGCTCTGCTCGAGGAAACGGAAGCCAAAGAAGCTGAAGAGCTGATCGGGCGGAACCGTGTCCAGCTCTTTGTTGTCTTCCTTGTTCTTGCTGTCCATGAAGGAGCCGGAAAGCCCCGTAAAGAACGTGCCGCGATCATAGACCGTTTCAAACTCGATGCCCTTGAGGATCACCTGGTCGAAATTCTGGAACTGCGCGCAGGCCGGGAAGGAGCTTCCTGGCACGAAGGGACAGGCCGGATCACCGCCCGGGAAAATGCCCGGCAGAATGTCAGTCACCATCCCGATATAGTCATCTACGGTGTTGTGGTAGATTGCGGCCTTGACGCGAATGCCGTCGTCCGGCGTGAATATGCCGTCCCTCTTGTAGTTCAGTCCTACCTCGAAGAGGTGAGCGGTTTCAGGTGTCAGGTTGGGATTCGGAATGAACGGAAAATAGACGCCAGCCGGATGCATGCCCGTCATCAGGGTCTCGATCACGCTTGGCGAGCGATAGCCTTCGGCATAGGTGCCGTAGATCTGCAATCCACGCAACGCGGTCGCTTCGAACGGTTTGAAGCCGGCTGTAATGCGCGGTGACAAGCGATCATCTTCGCTCTCGACATCGCCCTCATCGCTTTCGAGCTTGTAAGAATCATAGCGCAGCCCGCCGATCATCTCGAACCAATCGGAATATTCGAGCTTGTCCTGGACGAACGCCCCCCACACCTCGCGTGTGCCCGATGGACTATAGACATAGCTGCCGCCCAGCGGATCATCCACATCGACCTTGTCCTCGAACCAGTCGCCGCCAGCGGTGAAAGTGTGGCGGACAGCGCCGGTGTCGAAGCGCGAGGTGTTGTTGGTATCGAAGCCGGTCGTCACGAGGTCAAAGCTCCTTTCCGATCCGGCCGGGACGATGATCACACCGCCATTCTCCTGATCCCAGCGTGCGGCATCCTTGAGCGACGTCTGGTTCTGCTTCGTGTCGTTGACATAGCCGCTCAAAGTAAAGTCGACCCAGGGCGAGGTGGGATCGACATAACGATATTTGCCGGTGAAGATGTCTTCCTTGACCTCGCTGTCCTGCGGCATCGAAGTCGACGGCTCGCGATAATTTTCGTTGTTGCCGATCCAGCCCAAAGTGATCTCATGGCCGTCGGCGGGGCGGATGACGCTCTTGAGCAGGCCGGCGGTGACGTCATAGGCCGAATCGTCCACCTTTTCGCCGTCGCCGCCCGTGTAGTCGTCGCGCTCACGATAGGTGAAATTGCCGAGGATATCGAAAGCTTCGACCGGCCTCATGGCGCCGGTGAGGCTCGTCATATAGCCATCGCCGTTGCTCTCATACCCGCCCTTGACCGAGCCGCCGATTTGCTCGCCCTCGCGCAGGAAGTCGCTCGCCGACTTCGTTTCGAAGACGACGACACCGCCAATGGCGCCCGAGCCATAGATATTGGCGACGGGACCGCGCACCACCGTGACCTGCTTGAGGAGCTCGGGTTCGATCCACATCGAGGCGGCGCTGCCATGATCGTTGCGCGAGAAATTGTTGCGCGCCCCATCGGTGATCATGGCGACACGGCCGAAATCCTGGAGGCCGCGGATATTGATGCTGGTGCCGATGCCGGTGCGGTCCTGCGAGCCCGCGGTCGCAACGCCCGGTATGCCGTTGAGGACCTGCGAGATGTTGGAAGGCTGCTGCTGCTGCAGCTTCTCCTTGCCGACCACGCTGGTCGACGTCATCGATGAGACCACTTCCTCGTCGAATTTCGAGGCGACGATGGTGATCTGGTCGAGCAGATCACCTTCCGCGCCGGAATCCTGTGTGGCTTGCTGTTGCTGTTCTTCCTGGCCGAGCGCCGGCCCGGAATAGAAAATGACGGCGGCCGTCGCCAATAGCCCCAGCCGCAAACAATTTGTGCGTCCCATAAGACCCCTCTCCCCTGAACCATCGAAAGGCTGGCTACTGGACTTGAGGAGTCTTTTGCTGGCGGCCGGGCCAACCGTTAACTTTTGCCCGGCCCGCCGTTTACTAAAGGTATCCGACTAAAATAGTCAAGTATCTAAATACCCGTCATATCACCCAAAATTGGTGCTGAGTGGCTTATGCAGCCTCCCGGCGAAGGGGCTGGCACATGCAATGGACGCCGCCGCCGGCCTGAGTGAACATGGTCATGTCGGGGTCATAGACCTTGAAGCCCGCCGCCCGCATCTTGGTGTTGAGATCGTGCGCATTCAGCGTCGACAGCACCCGGTCATTGCCCAGCGCCACGACATTGCAGCCCAAGGCCATCGTCTCCTTGAACCTCACCGGGATGATCTCGATCTTCTTCGATTTGAGCCACTGGACGATGTCGTCCTCGGTCGTCTCGAGGCACACTGCGGCGCAATGCTCGTTGAGCATGCACACCATCAGGTCGATATGGACGTAGAACTGGTCGATGGGCGCGAACTTGATCTCCCAGCCCTCCTTCGCGAACCACTCGGCGACCTGGCGCGCCGCCACTTCTTCCGAGCGATGATCGGTGTAGCCGACCAGAGCCACGCCCGGCCGGATGATGTTGAAATCGCCGCCTTCGAAATTGCCGGCGCTCACCATGTCATAGATCGGGATGCCGCGCTCGAGATAGAAGCGCAGCACCGGCGCATATTCGCCGCGCCGGCGCGGATTGGCGAGCTGGCAGACGACGGCGCCGTAAGGCGACATGAAGGACGAGTCGCGCGCATAGACCTGATAGGGATTGTTCATGTCGACGGGCAGGAAATGACAGGTCACGCCGGCATCCTGATAGGCGTCGATCATTTCGCGATGCTGGCGCATGGCGAGCTGCTTGTCGAATTTGTAGCCCTTGCGCAGCGTGTCGCGCACCAGCGACGACCATTGCGCGTTCTCGAGCCCCATCCAGCGGAAGCTTTCCGCCGGTCCCAAGAGCACATCCTTGAGGGGGCCGGTCTCCGATTTGAGGTACCAGTCCTGCATCAGGGGCGTTCCGCCGCCTTCCTTGCGGGCGCGAAGGGGAATTGGGTCTTGGGCCATGCTGTTCTCCCGGGGATGGTCGCATCTCAAAGATGGGCGCAAACTGCGAGAGCGCCGCCCCCGGCGCAAGCGATTAAAGCTCCAGATGTCGGTGACAAATACTCACCAAGCGTCTCAACCTGCCGTCGTGGAGGACATGAAGCTCACCATCTCGGCCTCGAGCCAGTCGGCGAAGACGCGCGCTCCCGGCGAGGCAAGCTGCGGCGTGATGAGGAAGTAAGCGCCGAGATCCTCGACCGATTGCTCGAAGGGACGCACCAGGCTCCCGGCCGCGAGGTCGGCGCCGGTGGTGATGGGATCGCCGAGACAGATTCCCAAGCCTTCGCGCGCGGCGGCAAGGATATGGTTGAAGTCCTGGAAATAGAGGACGCCGCGCGGCTCGACTTGGCGCAGATCCGCATGGTCGAGCCAGCGCTTCCAGTTCTCGCCTTCCGGGTCGTCGAACAGGAGCGTGTGATGGGCGAGATCGGCCAATGTCGCAAGACCCGGCGGATGTGCGAGCAATTTCGGGCTGCAGACCGGGAAATAGCGCACATGGGCCATGAGCCTGATGGCACAATTCTTCCACACCGGCTTGCCGAAACGCACCGCGAGATCGATATCGTCGTCGAGCACATCGGTCGTGCGGTTGGAGGCGAGAACATAAAGCCGCAAGGTCGGCGAGCGCTGGCGAAACGCCTGCAGCCGCGGTATCAGCCAGTTGGCGGCGAAGGCCGGCGGCACCGAGATCCTGAGCTCGCCTTCGATCGCCTCGCCATCGAGTCTCGCGATCGCGTAGCCCAGCTGATCGAGCGCGGCATTGGACGCCTTGAGCAGCTTGTGACCGCGCTCGGTCAGCGACAGCCGGTTGCCGGCGCGGGTGAAGAGCGGAAAGCCCAGATGGTCCTCGAGATTGGCGATGTGCTTGGAGACCGCGCCATGCGTCACCGCCAGCTCATCGGCGGCCTTGCCGAGATGCAGATGCCGGGCGGCCGCCTCGAAGGCGCGGATGGCATTGAGCGGCGGCAAATAGCGCTTGCGGATCTTCATATCAGTGAGCTTTTCTCACTGAGAGTGCCCGGAACGGTCGTTTGTGTCCAGAACATCGCGCATGTAAAGCGCACCCCGTGCTCGTGGGCCTGCGCTTTCCGACCTTTCTCTTACGTGGCGGCACAGCGGCTGCTAGCTTTCCTTTGTCGTGAGCCCTCAGGCTCTTCGAAACCTTTCACCTTTTCGCCCGGCATTGGGTCGGGGACAGGAACCGGTCGCGATCGAGCCCCCGCGGTTTCGGTGATCCGTGCCGGCGCCGCCCCAAGGTCGGCAAGGAGTCCGCATCCTGCAGCGTCATCACGGCCGGGTGGGACAAGCATGGCCATATCGCGCGAAGCAAGCCCGGCCACCCGGCTTTCCGGCAACAGACGCCCGGCTCATGCAAGGTGTCGCCGACATTTTCCACCATCGACAGGATGGTTTTGACGATGATCCCAAAGAGCTTGGCGATCTTCACCACCCAGAGCGCGATGATGCAGCCGAGCGCAACGCTCTGGCAAAGCGTGCCGGTCATGTGACAGTTCCTTTTTCAGGGAGGTGCGAGAACATCAAGCAAATATGCCGACAGCGGCTGCCCAGGCACATTTGCAACTCTGATATTTTCCAAATCACCCTTTGGCCCGCAATGTCAAGAGGCACCATGGCCCGTGCGAGACGAACGTTAGAATGAGAGCCTAGCATGTTACGACATAGCGCAGCGTCATCTATGAACGGCAGCTAACCGGCGCATTCAGCCTTCCTTCGGTACGACTCCTCTAGTCTCACAGCCAAGTTCGATGCTTTCGACTTACTGGGAGACTTAAATGTTAGACGCCGTCGTCATTCCGTTCCCGAAGCGCGCTGCGCCCACGCCGCAGGCCAATGCGGACGTCAATGGCCCTGCGCAAATCATCATCTTTCCGGGCGTGCGCTACATGCACATACCGGCAGAGACAGAAGATCTCTTCTCGATCGCGACCGCTCCGCTCAAGAAGCCGTCGAAGGGAAAGAAATAACTACCAGTTTCCGGATTTCCATTTGATCGAACAGCCCATCGAGGGAACCTGCTCGGTGGGCCCCTTTCCGGTCCGGACCACCTGCATCATCGCCTCATGGAGATCGCGGCGGGCGCCGGCGAGCGGCGATGTGCGTGACGCATCGAGGCGGCCGCGATACTGCAATTCATCTTGCGCATTGAAGCCGAAGAAATCGGGCGTACAGACGGCATCATAGGCGCGAGCGACCTTCTGGCTTTCATCATGGAGATAGGGAAAAGGAAAGCCATTGGCGGTGGCGAAGGCTTTCATTTTGTCGAAGGAGTCCTCCGGATAGGCGGCCGCGTCATTCGAGCAGATCGCCGCCACGCCGATGCCGGCTTTCGCCAGGTCCTTCGCATCGCGCACCAGAAGACCGGTGATCGCCTTCACATAGGGACAGTGATTGCAGATGAAGGCGAGGAGCGTGCCCTTCGGCCCTCTCACATCGGCCAGCGCATAGATCTTGCCGTCCGTCGCCGGGAGGCGGAAATCCCCGGCCTTCCAGCCGAAATCGCAAATGGGTGGCGTCGAAGCCATGACATGCCTCTTTGCTTGCTGCACCGGCCTTCGCGATGAGTCGAGATCAGCCGCTCAATAACCGGCGTCGAAATAATCTTCCGCCGTGATGGCGAAGAATTCAACCGCCTCGAAGCGGCCATGGCCCGCCGGATAGTCCGGATGCGAGCGTTCATGCTTGAGGCCGATGCGCCGGGCGAGTTTGAGGGACGCCGCATTATTGGCCATCACCTTGGCCCAGACACGGACGGCGCCGACGCGCTCGACCGCAAGGCCGAGGAGGGAGCGGCCGATCTCGGTGCCGAAGCCCCTGCCCCACAGATCGGGCGCCACGCCCCAGCCGATCTCGGCCAGGCCGCCGCGGCCCAGGATGATGAAGCCATCGCCGACCGCGAAGCCTCGCGTCTTGTCCTCGGCCGCGAGATGGAAGATGTGGCGGCGCTCGTCGCCCTGTCGCGCCACTTGGCGAGTGACGAAATTCTTGACGTCGTCCTCGCTGCGCAGTCGTAGCGCGATGTGACGCTGGTAGGCGGATTGCGTCATGAAATGCGAGAACGCCTTCCAGTCGCGCGCCTCGATCTCGCGCAGAACCAGAGAACGCGTTTCAACCGCAGGAAGTATGGTGACAATCGTCATTCGGCCGCCTCGTATCTGATCTGCCGTCCGCTTATCCAGCCGTCGAGGAACTTATTGAACCAATCGCCCAGCGCCCGGTCGTAGAGCAGATTGTCCGCAAGCTGACGAGCGGCGGGATGAGCGCCCTTCATCGTCTGCCTGTGCGCCGAGCGGCGCGAGATCCAGCGGGTGAGGCCATTGCGGCTGGTCTCGGGATGGAACTGGAAGCCATAGGCGTTGGGGCCGTAGCGGAAGGCCTGCTCGGGGAAATCCGCCGTGCCGGCGAGCTTCACCGCCCCTTTCGGGGTCTCAAACCAGCCATGCCAATGCGACTGCAGCACTTTCAACTTGGCTCCGAAGAAGCTCGCTCCCACTTGCGTGGGCAGGAGATCATAATAGCCATATTCGGCATGACCTCCAGGATGCTTCGAAACATTCTCGCCCAGCGTATGGGCAAGAAGCTGGGCGCCGAGGCAAAGACCCAGAACCGGCGTCTCCCGTTTCAAAGCCTCATCGAGGAATCGCATTTCATCTTTCAAGTAAGGAAAGCTGTCCTGCTGGTCGACATCCTGGGCGCCGCCATAGACGACGATGCCGGCAACACGCTCATCCACAGCCGGCAAAGGATCGCCGTCGGCGGGGCAAACCCACTGCAGCTCATAGCCTTGCCGGCGAGCCCAGGCCGAAGCCCGGTCGTCCATTTCATCGCGGTCATGCACGATGAGGAGCATCTTTTGCGAATCTGCCATGGCCTTACTCTAAGCACGGAAGTGAAATTGGGAAACCGGTTTTCGGTTTTTCAAATGCCCAAATAAGACGGGCATTGGGGCATCGAAAAGGCAGAAAATCGAGCTTTGTCCGGTATTTGCATTCCTAAATGGCAGATGAACGGACCGTTCAGGATGGATTACGCCTGAGCTTGCTAGAAGCAGTGTCATCGGGACAGCAGTTTCTCTTTCAGGAGGCCACTCATGACACTCGATACCGCCCGCGGCATTATTCTTGGCACACGCCATCGCCCGACGCCCGGCCTGTTCGAGCGTGTGCGCAAGCACTTTTCCCGTGCCGCTACGAAGCAGCATTTGCGTGGGCTCGATGACCACATGCTTCGCGACATCGGCATCAGTCGTGCCCAGATCGAACTCCGTGAGTTTCTGAACTGATTTTCAGAGCTACCGGACGGCGAGACGGAGGCGGTTCGACGGCGGACCGCCTCCGTTCATTTTGGAGATGCTTGTGAAGCCCCGTGATCTCATTCTCGTTGTCTTGACCGGCGCCAGCCTCATCATCTTGGCGCCAACCGCCAAGCGAGCGGGCCAGGCCGAGAAAATGGAGCCGGCTCAAGACGTCAAGATCATGCCGGCGGAGGAAGAGAGACGCGAGCCCGTTTCGCAACAAGCGAAACTTCAGCCTGCTACCTTCAGCGGTGACACCGAGAAACTGAAAACCGTCGACAACTGATCGCTTAGGCCGCGTGCCGGCCGCCATCCGGATCGCTTATGTGCTGAAACCGATAGCGGTCCTTGATGTAATAATTGAAGAATCGCCCCTTTGAGCCTGCCTTGCGGAAAGCGTCATAGATGCGCCCTGGCACTTCATAATAGCGATAGAGCTCGCCCGATCCGCGGAACCAGACACTGAGCGTCTCGGTCTCGCTTTCATAGGCAATCCGGCTGATCGCAGTCGACGGCACGCAACCTCACATCGGCCGATGCCTCGCCGCCGGTCCCGGCTTGGCGATTTTGGGCCGGCGTTTCGATGCGGTCGGCTTGCGCTTCTTAGGCACTTCCTGCTCGCCCTGGTCGGTCGTGGTCGGGAATTCGCCCTGGTTTTCCAGGACAGAGGCCTCCTCGACCGGCTCGCCCCAGGGACCCGCATTGTTATAGCCTTCGTCAGGCGCTTCTCTTCCCTCCTCGGGATCGGCTTCGAGAGCGAGAAGCTCGCGCGCTCTCTCCCAATGTTCGGCGTGCTTGCCTTCCGGCTGGCCTTCCTCGAGCCACAGACGATAGGCGCGCTCGCGGATACGTTCTTCGGTGATGGGCGACGATCTGGTCATGGGCAGCTCCCTTGCCGGCAATGAATGCCGACATCCGATAAGCGCTGGAACCTTAGCAAGGTTCCAGCGAAGCTCCCACCTGTAATGAAATTAGCAGGATTCGGCGGCAGCGATAGCCCCAACCGGGACGCGAGCGTCAGATATCTAGTCCCTCTTCGCTGACGAACTCGGCGCGGTTGGAGATGAACTTGAACCGCTCCTCGGGCTTGTTGCCCATGAGTTGCTCGACCACCTTGGCGGTCGTCGTCTTTTCGTCGCCCAGGATCGCGACGCGCAGCAGCGCTCGTTTCATCGGATCCATCGTCGTTTCCTTGAGCTGTCCGGGCAGCATCTCGCCCAAACCCTTGAAGCGCGAGATCTCGACCTTGCCGCGGCCAGAGAAATCGCCCTTCAGTAATTCATCCTTGTGCTGATCATTTCGCGCATAGGCGGTCTTGGCCCCTTGCGCCAGCTTGTAGAGTGGCGGCACCGCCAGATAGAGGTGGCCCTCCTCGATCATCTGCGGCATCTGGCGATAGAAGAAGGTGATGAGCAGCGAAGCGATATGGGCGCCGTCGACATCGGCGTCGGTCATCACGATGATCTTGTCATAGCGCAGGTCAGCTTCGCGATAGCTGGCGCCCGCGCCGCAGCCCAGCGCCTGCAGGAGATCGGCAAGCTGCTGGTTCTGGGCGAGCTTGTCCTTACCGGCATTCGCCACATTGAGGATCTTGCCGCGCAAGGGCAGCACCGCCTGGGTGGCGCGGTTCCGCGCCTGCTTGGCGGAGCCGCCGGCCGAATCGCCTTCGACGATGAAGAGCTCGGAGCCCTCGGCCGCCGTCGATGAGCAATCGGCGAGCTTGCCCGGCAGGCGCAATTTCCGCATCGCGGTCTTGCGGCCGACTTCCTTCTCCTGGCGCCGGCGCACACGCTCCTCGGCGCGCTCGATGATCCAGTCGAGCAGCTTGTCGGCCTGGGCCGGATGGCCGGTGAGCCAGTGATCGAAATGATCGCGGATCGCCGCCTCGACGATGCGCGCGGCCTCGGGCGTCGCGAGCCGGTCCTTGGTCTGGCCCTGAAATTCGGGCTCGCGGATGAAGACCGAGAGAAGCGCGCCTGAGGATGCCATGACATCGTCGCCGGTGACGACGCTCGCGCGCTTGTTGTTGGTGAGCTCGGCATAGTTCTTGAGCGAGCGCAGCAAGGCCGAGCGCAGGCCCAGCTCATGCGTGCCGCCGTCGGGCGTCGGGATCGTGTTGCAGTAGGAGGAGATGAAGCCGTCATCGCCGCCGAACCAGGCGATCGCCCATTCGACCGAGCCATGGCCGCCGGGCTTCGTTACCTTGCCGGCGAAGATCTCGTCCGCCACGCGCGGCCGGCCCTCCAGGCGCTCTTCGAGGAAGTCCTTGAGGCCGCCCGGGAAATGCAGCACCGCCTTTTCCGGCGTCTCCTTGTCCTTGATGTGGGAGGGAGCGCAGGACCAGCGGATCTCCACACCACCGAAGAGATAGGCTTTCGAGCGTGCCATGCGGAAAAGGCGGGCGCCGGAGAACTCGACCGTCTTACCGAAGATCTGGGGATCCGGCCTGAAGCGCACGCTGGTGCCGCGCCGGTTGTTCACCTTGCCGAGCTTCTCGAGCTTGCTCGCGGGCTTGCCGCGCTTGTAGCTCTGGCGATAGAGCTGCTGGCCCCGCGCCACCTCGACGATCAGGTCTTCCGACAGCGCATTCACCACCGATACGCCCACGCCATGCAGGCCGCCCGAGGTCTCATAGACCTTGGAATCGAATTTGCCGCCGGCATGCAGCGTCGTCATGATGACTTCGAGGGCGGACTTGGTCTTGAACTTGGGATGCGGATCGACCGGGATGCCGCGGCCATTGTCGATGACGGTGAGCCAGCCCTCCTTGTCGTATTCGACCTCGATCCAGGAGGCGTGGCCGGCGACCGCCTCGTCCATGGCATTGTCGATCACCTCGGCGAAGAGATGGTGCAGCGCCTTCTCGTCGGTTCCGCCAATATACATGCCGGGCCGGCGGCGCACGGGCTCCAGCCCCTCCAGCACCTCGATGTCGGCGGCGGTATAGCTCTCATCGCCGTTCTTCGGCTTCATCGCGCGCGCCTTGGCGGCCTGCGGCGCCATCTCGGCTTCGAGCTTGTCAAAAAGGTCCTTCACCTTGTTCTTGGCCATCAGAATTCCAGTCGAATCAGTCGTTTTGGGCTGTTTGCCCTTGTTAACCCAGATCGCCGCCCCTGTCCCAGTTCGGGGAATAACGGCGAGACGGCGCTGATTTAAGGCGCCAGAGGGTTACAATCCAGTATTACTGCAATAGTCTTGCACTATTGAATTCCTGAACTATATGATGGAACCATGGCCCGGTCGTTCAACCATCCCGCCGTTTGCGACATCTCGCTCGATCATGTGCTTCATGCCCTGTCGGACCCGATGCGGCGCCATATCGTACAGAAACTCATGGCGAGCGACAGCATGAGCTGCATCCAGGCCTGCGCGACGCTGCCGCCTTCGACGGTCTCCTTCCACCACAAAGTCTTGCGCGAGGCCGGCCTCATCCGCTCCGAAAAAAAGGGCGTCGAGGTCATCAACACGCTTCGCCGCCAGGACATCGACGAACGTTTCCCCGGCCTGCTCGAAGTTGTTTTCCCACCTGGCCTCAACTCCCCCTCCTGAACCCACCCTGCAGAGAGCCTCCCATGCCCACCCTTTTCGATCCCTTGAAGCTCGGCCCCTATACGCTGCCCAACCGCATCCTGATGGCGCCCTTGACGCGGAGCCGCGCCGGGTCGGAGCGCGTTCCCAATGGGCTGATGGCCGAATATTACGCGCAGCGCGCCTCGGCCGGACTGATCCTGAGCGAAGCCACCAGCGTCACGCCCATGGGGGTCGGCTATGCCGACACGCCCGGCATCTGGTCAGATGAGCAGACGGCGGGCTGGCTTAAGGTCACCCAGGCCGTGCATGCGAAAGGCGGGCGCATCTTCCTGCAGCTCTGGCATGTCGGGCGGATTTCCGATCCGATCTTCCTCAATGGCGAGCTGCCGGTGGCGCCCTCCGCCATCCAGCCCGCCGGCACGGTGAGTCTCGTCCGGCCCAAGCGTCCCTATGTGACGCCGCGCGCGCTTGCGCGCGACGAGATCCCGGGCGTCATCGCGGCCTATCGCCGGGGTGCGGAGAATGCGCTCAAGGCCCAGTTCGACGGCGTCGAGCTGCATGGCGCCAATGGCTATCTGCTCGATCAGTTCCTGCAGGACAAGACCAACCGCCGCATCGACGACTATGGCGGATCGATCGAGAACCGCGCCCGCCTGATGCTCGAAGCGACCGATGCGGCGATCTCGGTCTGGGGACCGGAGCGCGTCGGCATGCATCTCAATCTCAAGCGCAACTCGCATGATATCGACGACTCGACGCCGGAAGCGACCTTTTCCCATGTCGCCCGCGAGCTCGGGCGGCGGAAGATCGCCTTCATCATCGCGCGCGAGCCTTTCGATGGATCTCGCATCGGGCCCGCCGTGAAGAAAGCCTTCGGCGGCGTTTATATCGCCAATCAGGATATCAACAAGGAAACCGCGGAGCGCATCCTGGCGCAAGGCGAGGCCGATGCCGTTGCCTTCGGCAAACTCTTCCTCGCCAATCCCGATCTTCCCGCCCGCTTCGCCAAGGACGCAGCGCTCAACAAGCCGGACGATACGACCTTCTACACGCCGGGCAGCACCGGCTATACCGATTATCCGTTCCTCGATACGGTCAGCGCGGCACCGGTAGGCTGAGAGAGAAGCGTTTCGCCAAGCCTTCGAGCCCCGCTAGCCGCACGCCATCAAGCGCGAGGCCGTCCCTCTCGGCCTCGCCCTTGCGTTTGAGCGCGGCCTGCCCGGGCAAGCGCACCTGCGGCTTACCTTCAGGCACTACCGACTGGGCGCAGGCCTCGACCAGCCAGCCGGTCTGGCGCAGAAATGCGTCACGGCCGCCAAAGGCTTCCGGCGCAAAGGCGAGAACCAGGACGGAAGCGCCCCACTCCGTCGGATGATCGGCGCGGCCGAAGCCGCCGAGCCCCTGCGTCAGCGCTTCGACCATCAGGCTCAGGCCATAGCCCTTATGGCCGTGGTCCACGCCGCCGATCGGGAGGATGGAGCCGCCATCCTTCATCACATTTGCATCGTCGGTGACATTCCCGTCCTTGTCCAATAGCCATTTTCCCGGCAGCGGCGTCCCTGCATTGCGCATGCGCGCGCACATGGCCGCCGTGGTGATCGAGGTGCTGACATCGATCAGGATCGGATCGGGCTCTGCCGGAATGCCGATGGCGATCGGATTGGGCGTCATCACCGGTGTCACGCCGCCAAAGGGCGCCACATGGGAATCGCTCGGGTCGGAAGAGAGAATGACGAGCGCCAGCCCGTCGCGCGCCGGCGCTTCGAGAAATACCGCGAGACAGGCAATGTGATGGCTGCGCCTCAAGCAGACGGCGCCCAGGCCGAAGGACCTTGCGCGCTTCGCCGCTTCGGCAATGGCAAGCTCCGTGGTCCAGACGCCGGGAAGCCGCCTCGCATCCCACAGCGCCACCGCGCCGAAATCGCTCACGACCTCGGGGGCCCCTTCCTTCGTCATCGCGCCACTGGCGATTTCGTCGACATAGTCGGGAAGCAGAGCAAGCCCATGGGTCGAATGACCATAGAGATCGGCCTCGACGAGCCCTTTGGCCACGACGCGCGCGGGCTCCGCCGGAAAGCCGGCTTTCATGAGCACGTCGCAGGCAAATTTCCGCAAGCTCTTGGGCTCGAATTTCGTGGGCATTGAGTTTTCCTTCAGCGCGAACGGCGTTGCGAAATGTGCCAGGGGATGACCCAGTGCTCGACAAGGGTCACGGCGCCGAACAGTGCCAGGCCCAGAAGCGTCAATAGGAAGATTCCAGCGAACGCGAGGTCGGGACGCATATTGCCGGTGACGATCTGGATATAGAAGCCGAGGCCCTGATCGCTGCCGATGAATTCGGCGATGGTGGCGCCGACGGTTGCATTGATCGCGGCATATTTGAAGCCGACGAAGCATTGCGGCAGCGCCGCCGGCAGGCGAACCTTGAAGAAGGCCCGCAATGGGCTTGCCCCCGTCGCCCTGATGAAACGCACCAGCTCTTCGCTCAATGACCCGAAAGCCAGGATGGCGTTGAGCACCACCGGGAAGAAGCAGACCAGGAAGACGATGATCACCTTGGGCAGAAGCCCGAAGCCCAGCCAGGAAATGAACAGCGGGGCGAAGGCGATCTTGGGCGTCATCTCCAGGCTGACGAAGAAAGGATAGATGGTGCGGCGCAGGAAGGACGAGAAGGCGATGGCGAGCCCGAGCGGCACGGCGATGACGATCGCCACCAGATAGCCGAGCACGCTCTCGACCGCGGTGACATAAGTATAATAAAGAAGCCGGTCGATATCGGCCCAGCCGCGGGTGACGATCTCCGAAGGCCTGGGCAGGATATAGGCCGGAATGCCGAAGAGATCGATGGCATATTCCCAGAACAGGAAGAAGCTGGCGAAGAACAGAATGAACGCCCAGGAGCGCGCCAGCATGCGCCAGAGGCCGGCAAGCCATGACGCGCGCAGCGGGGGCGCGCTATGCTTCTGTTCAGAGGACGCCATAGCCATGGAAGATCTCCTCGATCTCGCTTGCATAGGCGCTGAATTTCTCGCTCCTCTTGACGGCGAGGTCGCGCGGCCAGGGCAGATCGATGTCGATCACCTTCTCGATACGGCCGGGTCTCGGCGAGATGACGCAGACGCGCGTCGAAAGCTGGATCGCCTCCTCGATACTGTGAGTGACGAAGACGACGGTCGGCCGATCCTGCAACCATAAGGTCTGCAGATCGCGCCGGATAGCTTCGCGTGTCATGGCGTCGAGCTTGCCCAAGGGCTCGTCGAGCAGCAGGACGCCCGGACGATGCACCAGAGTCTGGCAGAAGGCGGCGCGCTGCTGCATGCCGCCCGACAACTCATAAGGATAGCGCTCGGCGAAACCATCGAGCTTGACCGAGCTGATCAGGCGATCGACGGTCGCACGATAGTCGGCAACCGGTAGCCCCCGCAATTCTATCTGCAGTTCGACATTGCCACGCACGGTGCGCCAGGGCACCAGCGTGTTGTCCTGGAACATGATGCCGATCGAGGTCTGCGGCGCCCTGACCACCTCGCCCGCGACCTCGATCTCGCCCGACGTGCAATCGAGAAGCCCCGCGATCATCAGCATCAAGGTGGATTTGCCGCAGCCCGATGGCCCGACGAGCGAGATGAACTCGCCGGGCGCGATCCGGAGTGACGAGGGACCGAAGGCATGGATGGCCTCCGGCCCCGAGGCATAGGTCTTGGTCGCCGATCTTATATCGATGGCCGCAGCCGTCATGTCCTCACCTTACAAGCTTTTCCCTTCTCCCGCGCGGCACGCGTGGGAGAAGGTGCCCAAAGGGCGGATGAGGGCTCTTTCGTGCAACGAGCCTTGATCTCGACGAGCATTCCCTGCTGAGACAAAGAGCCCTCACCCGGCCTTCGGCCACCCTCTCCCATTGCTTCGCAACGGGAGAGGGGAAGCCCGAACAAATCACGGCACGAAGTCATTGGTATAGAAGGCCGCGGCCGGCTTGTCAGTCTGAAGATCATTGTACTTCTTCATCAAAGCCAGCATGTCGTCCCAGTCGGCCGCCACATTCATGCCGAGATGCTTGTCCTTGTTGGCCTTGGAATAGAGGACGCCCAGCGTGACGTCGAGAACGGCGCGCGCCTGTGCCTTGCCCTGGTCCTCGGCCATCGAGCCGCCGACGATGTCGGCCATCGAGGCGATCGCGGCATCGGGATTGGCCTCGGTCTCCTTGTAGGCCTTCATGGTGGCGGCGACGAAGCGCTTCACCAGGTCGGGATTAGCCTTCACCGTCTCGCTATTGGCGACAATGCAATAGCCGACCTGGTTCACGCCATAGTCCGAATAAGGGAAGGTCACGGGTGCGGCACCGCCATTCGCCTTGATCTCGGCCGGCTTGTCGTCGAGGCCGCCCAATATGCCGACGGCTCCGCCCGCCCCTTGCAGATAGCTCGAGACGAGGGCGCCGTCCGGCACATTGGTGATGGTAACATCGCCCTCCTTCAGGCCCGCCGCCTGCAGGACCAGCGGGAAGAAGGTGTTCACCCCGGCATTGGCGGTGGTGAGGATCGTCTTGCCCTTGAGATCGGCGAGCGACTTGACGCCGGCATCCGGCCTGACGATGACCGCTTCCGTCCCCATGGCATCGATGACGCCGACCGACACCAAAGGCGCGCCCTTGGCCGCGAGATTGAGCATCGAGGCGCAAGAGCCATAGGCGAAGGTGCTGTCATTGTTGGCAACCAGACGATGGGCCGAGCCTGAGCCGTTGCCGGAGCGGATATCGAGATCGATGCCGGCATCCTTGTAGTAGCCCTTGTCCTTGCCATAGGCGAAGCCGGCATGGGAGCCGTAATACATCCAGTTGAGACGCAGACGGACGTCGTCCGCCGCCTTGGCAAGGCCCGCAGACGCTAACAGCGTCGCAACACATGCAGCCGTCAGAATGCTATGCTTCCTGTTCATCTGTTTCCTCCGTGGCGCTTTATGGTTCAAACCGGCAGGCAGGCCGGACCTGCCGGTTCGTAGGTCTTGTAGTTCAAGGCAAATTCCTGGTGGCCGAGGCTCTCCGACTTGCTCGGGATCCCGGAAGCGAGACTTACGACCTCGGCGAGGATGCGCTCCGCCACGTCATCGACCGTCTCGATGCCGTCGGCGATGGTGCCGCCATTCACGTCGATATCGTCGGCAAGGCGCTGATAGACGCGCGAATTGGACACGCCCTTGATCACCGGCGCCACCGCCTGCCCCACGACGGAGCCGGCGCCGGTGGTGAAGATGATCATGTGACAGCCGCTCGCCACCATCTCGGTGATGGTCTGGGTGTCGTTGATATTGGGAATGCCATGGCGCACCGGCCCGTCATTCACCGTGTCCATGAGATAGAGACCCGGATGGGGCGGGCGCGTGCCGGGCTTGATCAGGCCCGCGAGCGGACGCGTGCCGCTCTTCGCATAGGCGCCGAGCGATTTCTCCTCGAGCGTCGAGAGGCCATGCTTGATATTGCCCCCGCCGAAGCTGCCATGGCCCAGGTCGCGGTAATAGCGATCGGCCTTCGCCACTGCCTCTTTCAATTCACGGCCGAGTTCCGGCGTCACCGCGCGTTTGGCGAGATGGTCCTCGCAGCCGATGAGCTCGCAGGTCTCCTCGAACATCAAGGTGGCGCCGAGATCGCCGAGCCGGTCGAAGGCGCGGCCGACGGCGGGATTGATGGTGATGCCGCTCAAGCCGTCGGAGCCGCCGCATTTGGTGCCGATGACGAGATCGCCAAACGAGATGGGCACGGTCTCTGCGGCATGCGCCGCCGCGAGCATCTGCTCCAGCCAGCTGCGGCCCTCATCGATGGCGGCGCGGGTTCCGCCACATTCCTGGATGACCAGGAGCTTCGCGTCCCGTCCCGAGGCTTCGACCGCCTCGAGCAAGGCGCTGCGGCGAAACTCCTCGCAGCCCAAGGACACCAGGAGAACGGCGCCGACATTGGGATGGGTGCCCATCGCCTCCATCACCCGATGCGCATAGTCGCTCGGATAGCAGCCGGGAAAGCCGATGAGTTGCGCTCCCGCCGTCTGATGGGGTTGGGCGATCTGGCGCGCCACGTGATGAGCGCATTCGACCAGATAGGCGACGACGACGAAATTGCGGATGCCCTTGCGGCCGTCGGCGCGCAAGAAGCCCCGCATATTCGCGGCATTTTTCGGTGACGAAGCCCTATTCATAGTGGTCCTCATCATTGTTGAGATACTGGCTTCTGACATTGTGAACATGGACGAGATGGCCGCGCTCGATCGGCGCCGTGGCGATGCCGACGGCAACACCGAGCCGTATGATCGCCTCACCGTCGGCGATATGGCGCAGCGCGATCTTGTGCCCCTGGGCGATGCGCTCGACCGCCGGCACTTGCGGACCTGAAGCGCTCCTTGCCTGCTCATTCGCGGCAATGTCGCGCAAGGCGACCCCGACATTGTCGCCTTCATCGAGAATGATCATGTTCGTCAGGCCGGTCATGGTCCTATCTCGCGATCAATCGCGGCACCTTCTTCTGTTTCATCATCTTGTACGTGTCTTCCCTGTAGTGTTCGCGCACATCGCGGGTCGGCGGGCGGCAGCGCGACGACGGCAGGCCGACGAGCTCCATGCACAGCTTGTCGAGATAGCCGTCACCGCTGGTATATTCCTTCTCGATCCTCACCCAGAGCTTGTAGAAAGGCATCGCCTCCTCGATCATCATGCGCGAGATCTCGGCATAGTTCCTGGCCTTCACTTCATCGATGAGCTTGATGCCCCATTCCGGCCAGTAATTGCACAGATGGACCTCGAAGGCCCTGGCCCCCAGGGCCGGCATCGCCGAATAGGGAAAGAACAGATTGTTGTCGATGATGGTGAAGCGCTCGGAGAAATGCGACGTCACGTCCTCGAACTCCATCGCATCGGTGCGCGGCGTCGCCCATTTGAGGCCGACGATATTGGGAATGCGCGCCAGGCGCTCGATCATGGCGAAGGAAAGACCCGTGGCGGTCCAGAAGGTATTATAGACGATGATGCCGACCTTCGGCGCCGCTTTCGCGGCCGCCGTGACGAATTCCTCGAAATCGCCTTCCGTATGGGTGAAGTAGAAGGGACAGGAGACCTGCATGAAGTCGAACCCCATGCATTGCGCGGCATCGGCCAGGCGAACCAGCTCGAGCGTCGAGGTCGATTGGCCGCCGAAAGTCAGGGGCACCCTGCCCTTCGCCTCATCGGCGACGGTCTCGGCCACGGCAAGGCGCTCTTCGAAGGTCATGGTCGAGAAATCGCCCGCGGCGCCCCCGGCAAGCAATGTCGCATAATCGGTGGTGAGGCCGCTCTCGATGAGGAAACGCACATAGTGGCGCAGCGCCTCGTGATTGACGGGGAAACCATCCTCATCCCCGAAAGGCGTCGGAATAGTGACATAACAGCCCGCAAGCCGGGATTTGAGCAGTTCAGGATTCACGCAATTTCTCCCTGGCTTACACGCGTTTGCCGTCTGACTTCGATGGCGCGGCCATCGCCCGCGAAAAGATGGACCTGCCGCCAGTCCACCCCCACTGACGTGGGCTTCGATCCCGGCTGCACCAGGCGCGGATCGTCCTGGCGGATGATCAGGCTCCCGGCCGGATGATCGGGCGCATGCAGATAGCTGTCGCCGCCCAGCCTTTCGACGAAGTCGATGCGGACCTCGAGGCGCGGGCCGGGGCTGCCCGCAAGCCTGAAATGCTCGGGCCGGATTCCGATCGTCACTTCATCAGGCACCGTCATTGCCGGTGCCAACTCGATCTCGACCGTCGCCGGCGACATGCCCTCGACGGCGAGGCTGAGCTTGCGGCCTGAGGTCTTGGCGATCCGCGTCGCAAGGAAGCTCATCTTGGGCGAGCCCATGAAACCCGCGACGAAGCGATTGCGCGGCGATGCGTAGATCTCGAGAGGCGTGCCGATCTGCTCGATGATCCCTGAGCGCAACACGACGATCCTGTCGGCCAGCGTCATGGCCTCCGTCTGATCGTGGGTCACATAGATCATCGTGGCGCCCAGCGTGCGGTGGAGCTTGGCAAGCTCGAGGCGCATCTGGACGCGCAATTCGGCATCGAGATTGGAGAGCGGTTCGTCGAACAGGAAGACCTGCGGGTCGCGCACGATGGCGCGGCCGATGGCGACGCGCTGGCGCTGGCCGCCCGACAGCTCCTTGGGCTTGCGGCTTAGTAGTTCGCCCAGTTGCAAGGTCTCGGCTGCGCGCCGCACCCTGGCCTCGCGCTCCTTCTTCGGCACGCGCTCCATCAGCAACGAGAAACCCATATTCTCGGCGACCGTCATATGCGGGTAGAGCGCATAGTTCTGGAAGACCATCGCCACGCCGCGTTTGGCCGGCGGGACGCCGCGCATCGGCTTGCCGCCGATCGCAAGCGTGCCCGACGTGATGGGCTCGAGCCCGCAGATCATGCGCAACAGCGTGGACTTGCCGCAGCCCGAGGGGCCGACAAAGACGACGAACTCGCCATGCTCGACGGCAAGATCGATGCCGTGGATCACAGCGACTGTGCCGAAGGACTTGGCCACGCCTTTGAGCTCAATGGCGGCCATCGATCGCCTCCGGGTTCACCAGGCTCGCCTCAAGGCCCGTCACGCCGTTTGCATCCTGGCCGTAATAGGCGATGAACAGGCGGCCATCGGCCGTGAGCGCCATGGACGGGTAACCGAGATCGCGATTGGGAAAGCCTCCGCGCACCATGATCGGGCGATCGCTCGGCCATGTCTTCCCGCCATCTTCCGACAGATAAAGCGTGATGCCGAAGGGCGGCACGCGCCGCGCCGCCACGCAGGCAACCCGGCCGTCCGGCAGTTCGAGAAGATGGGCCGGATAATCGACGATGCCGGTCGGAACAGCCGGGCTCCAGCTCCGCCCGCCATCGTCCGAGCGCACGAGATGCAGGATGCGGCTCTCATTGTCGCGCAACAGCATGACGAGCCGGCCCGAGTGCAAGAGCAGAAGCGCCGGCTCCTCGAATTCATGCCCCTCTCCTCCGGCCACGAGCTCAGGTTCCGACCAGCGCTCGCCGCCGTCGCGCGAGCGGAGGATGAACACATTGCGGTAATGCGGGACGTCCGAGAGCGGCAGGATGATCTCACCGTCGGGAAGCTCGACGCCGCCACGCAGGCCATAGCCGCCGCTGTAAGGCGCGGTATCGACCGGTATGGAATAAGGGAAGCTTCGCCCACCATCCTCCGACACGTGGATCCAGCTCGAGCCGCCCCCGCGGGCCCAGGGGAAGCGCCCGGCGATCGTTGAAGGCTCTGGCGCCCAATCGCCGAGCTCGGCCGCCATCGCCTTCGGCCCGATGAACTTCTCAGGCGGATCATAGTTCTTAGGGCTGAGATGGGCCTGCGCATGAGCCAGCGGATACCAGTCGAAACGCCACTGGTTGAGCAGCACCCTGCCCGACCGCAATACGGTGAGGCCGGCGCATTCGACGCCGTGCCAGCGGAAGGCCGGCACGATCGAAGGCTCGGTCCAGCTCAGCCCCTGGTCCTCTGACCGCATCAGCATGTTGCAGTAGAAAGGATCCTGCGGCGGATGGAGGACGATGTCGCGGCGCATGCTCCTGGTGAAGACCAGGAGCCAGTTGTCGGGCCTTGCCGCGACAAGATGCGGATGCGCGCAATAGGCATGGGCGTCGCGATGGAGCACCTTGTGCGCCATCGCCTGCTCCAGCTTGATGTCGATCGCGTTCACCAGACCCCTCAGACACGGAAGCGCGTGCAGCGGACATATTGCAGGGGCTTCGGATCGTCGCTCCATTCATGGAAGGAGCAGACGACCGTGCCATCCTTCATCTGAGCGACGCTCGGATAGCCGATATGCTGGTAGATGCCGGGATTGCTCCAGTCGACGCCGCCGCCCGCGATCTTGCCGGAGGCCGGCGTCATGCGGCTCGAGCCTGGCGTCTCGGTGACGGTGCCGCCCGGCACCCCACCCTCGCGGATGACGAACTCGTTTTTGCGGTCCCAGGTCACGCCATCACCTGAGATGATGGCGCGCACGCCATAGGGCGGACGGCGATAGCCATAGACCATGAGATAGCGGCCGTCCTCGAGCGCGATGAGCTCGGGCGGATAGCCCCAGATATTCGTCCATTTCGGCGGCGTCCAGCTGAAGCCGTCGTCTTCCGAGATGGTCATCACCATGTTCTTGGCATCGCCGCTCGGATTGACATGGGTGCGCATGAAGCAGACGAGACGCCCGTCCTTGAGGCGCAAGAGTCCCGGCTCTTCGTAATCGATGATGTTGGCCGGATCGTAAGCGAGCGTCGAATAATATTCCCAGTTCTCGCCGCCGTCGTCGGAACGCATCAGCGCCGAACGCGTGCTTTCGCCCTCGCCTTCCTCCTCATAGCCGTGGATGCGCCCATAGAGGCCCATCAGCAACGAGCCGTTCGGCAGGAGCCATGAGCCGAGCCGGCAACCGCCATGTTTCAAGGGCCGGACATTGACCGGGATCGGATCGGTCCAGGTCGCGCCGCCATCCTTCGATTTCACCACGAAGGTCCCGAGCCAGGCTTGCGTCTTGTAGGCCCAGGTCCAGTCGCCCCACTCTTTCGTGTGGGGATGGGTGCTCCAGGAGGGCTGCTCTGGCTTGACACCGCGCTTGAAGAAGCCGGTGATCGTCATGTTGACGAGCAATGTTCCGTCCTCGAGCTCGCAAATGCCGCAGTCCCAGTTGCCTTGCGTCGCCGACCAGGGAAGGACGACGGTCGGCTCGCTCCATGTCTTGCCGCCGTCCTTGGAGCGCGTCAGCAAGGTCTGGCCGCTGTCATGATGAAACGGAAAGCGCTCCTCATTGAAGACGGCAATGAGATCACCGTTCTTGAGCGCACGCGTCGCGATCTGATTGACGCAATGCTCCTTGTGCTTGAAGATCGTGTAGTGCTCCACATTCTTGATGGGACTCATCCTGTTTTCCTCATAGGGCATGGTCGAAACCTTTCCTGTCAGAGCCTTATTCCGACATTCTTGATGCTGAGATAGTTGCGGATCCCGGGCAGGCCGCGCTCGCGGCCGATGCCTGACTCTTTGATGCCGCCGGTGGGCGCCTGGACGCCGCCGATGAACCAGCCATTGATCCACACCGATCCCGCCTCGAGATCGCGCGCGAGGGTCAGCGCCCGCGATATGTCCCGGCTGTAGACGCCCGAGACCAGGCCATAGCCCAGGCCATTGGCCAGCGCCTTCGCCTCATCGATCGTATCGAAGAGCTGCGCCACGGCGACCGGTCCGAAGATTTCCTCGCGGGCCAGCACGTTGCCGGCATCGACGCGATCGATGATCGTGGGCGCGATGAAATAGCCGCGATCGAGAGCCGGCGGCCGACCGCCGCCGAGCCTCACCCTGGCGCCGGAGCTGCGCCCGGCCGCGAGATAGGACTGGACCTTGTCATACTGCTCCTTCGAGACGAGCGGTCCGAGATCGAGATTGTCGAGGCCGGGTCCGACGCCGAGCTTCTTGGCATTCTGGGCAAGCCGATCGAGAAATTCCTCGGCAATGGAGTGCTGCAGGAGGAAGCGCGAGGAGGACGAGCAGACCTGCCCGCTATTGCCGAAGGCGCCGTCGATGGCATCGAAAGCGGCGCGCTCGAGATCGGCGTCGTCGAGCACGATCATCGGATTCTTGCCGCCGAGTTCGAGCACGGCGGGCTTCAGCCCTTGCGCGGCATTCATATAGATCTTGCGTCCCGTGGCGACAGAGCCCGTGAAGGTGATGCCGCGCACCATGGGATGGGCGACGAGGGCCGCCCCCGCCTCCTCGCCATAACCCGCCACGACATTGACGACGCCCGGCGGGAAGCCAACCTTGTGGCAAAGCTCGGCAAAGGCGAGAGCCGTCAGCGGCGATTGCTCGGCGGGCTTCACCACCGTCGCGCAGCCCGCGGCAAACGCCGGCGCCACCGAGCGCGCCACCATGCCGAGCGGATAGTTCCAGGGCACGATATGGGCCGTGACGCCGACGGGCTCGAGCACGGTGAAATCAACGAAGCCCGGGCCTAAGGGAATGGTCGAGCCTTCCATCTTGTCGGCCGCACCGGCATTGTAGCGGATCGTCGCGCACACGCCCCGGACATCGCCGAGCGACTCCTTGACCGGCTTTCCGACATCGAGCGTCTCGAGCAGCGCGAAGCGCTCGGCCTCCGCTTCGAGCGCATCGGCCAGCCTGAACATAAGCCGGCCGCGTTCGGCCGGCGTCATGTCGCGCCATTCGCCCTTCATGGCACGATCGGCCGCCGTGACCGCCAGATCGATATCCGCATCCCGGCCGCGGGCGATCTGGGTGAGCGTCTCTTCCGTGCTCGGATCGATGGTCGGGAAAGTCTCGCGTCCGACCGCCTTGTGCCGCGCCCCATCGATGAAATGCGCGTCGGGAAGCTCGCTCTTGAGGTCGTTGCGGGTATATCGTCTGTCGCTCATTGCTTGACGCTGCCTTGCGAAATGCCCTGGATGAAGTAGCGCTGCAGGAAACAGAAAAGCAGCAGGCTCGGAATGCTGAGGATCGTGACCGCCGCCATGGCGACGCTGTAGCCCTCGATCTGGGTGCGGGTGCCAACCACCGGCGTGAAGGCGGCGACGCCCACCGGCAAGGTCTTCATGCTCTCGTCGAAAGTGACGAGGAGCGGCCACAGGAAGCTGTTCCAGTTGAGGGTGAAGATGATGACCGAGGCGGCAATGGCGGGCGCCCGCGCCAAGGGCAGAGCGATGCGGAAGAAGAGATTGAACGGCCCGGCGCCATCCATTTTCGCCGCGTCCTCGAGCTCGGACGGGAAGTTGAGGAAGAACTGACGGAAGATATAGACGCTGAAGACATTGCCGATCGCCGGCAGGATGAGCGCCTGATAGGAGCTGGCCCAGCCGATCTTCACGAAAGCGAGAAGCAGCGGGATGACGGAAACCTCGACCGGGATCATCAGCGAGGCGAGGAAAATGACGAACAGCAGGTTGCGGCCGGGGAAATTCATGCGCGCCAGCGCATAGCCCGCCATGGCGCCGAACAGCACGCAGAAGAAGGTCGCGGCCGCCGCCTGGATCAGGCTGTTCACGCCCCAGCGCACCACCGGATACTCGAAGACCTTGATGTAATTGTCGAAGGTGACGCGGCTCGGCAGCCATTCGATATCCTGCGTCATCACATCGGCGGGGAATTTGAGCGAGGTCGAGACCATCCAGACGAAAGGCAATGCCCAGAGGATGGCGACGGCGATGCCGATCGGCCAGATCAGGAGATCGAGCCGGTTGAGGCGGCGTTCCTCCAATTCCCGTTCGAGCCAGCTCATGGCCTGCGCTCCTTGAGCAGGAAGCGCTGCGCGAAGGTGATGGCGAGGATCAGCACGAAGAGCAGGATGGCGATGGCCGAGGCATAGCCGAAGAGGTTGCGCACGATGGCGATGGAGTAGATGTAGTGGATGGGCGAGGATGAGGATCCCGCAGGTCCGCCATTGGTCATCACATAGACCTGGCTGAAGATGCGCAAGGTGGAGATGAGCTGCAAGGTGACGACCATGCTGATCACCGGCCTCAGATGCGGCAGGATCACATAGCGGAAGCGCTGCCAGCGATTGGCGCCGTCGACGATCGCCGCGTCGTTGATCTCGCCCGGAATGTCCTGGAGTGCCGCCAGGAACAGCACGAAAGCGAGCCCTAAGTCCCACCAGATCGAGGCGATGCTGACCCCCACCAGCGACCATCGGGTCGAGGTGAGCCACGGGACGTTGTCGATGCCTAAGAAGGAGAGATAGTGATTGATGAGGCCGAACTGGGTATCGAGCAGCCAGACCCACACCAGGCCGATGACCGTCGCCGAAACGACCGTCGGCGCGAAGAACAAGGTGCGCGCCAGGCTCGACAAGGGATAGCGCTTGTTGACGAAGAGCGCGAAGACGAGTCCCAGAACCGTGACGCAGGGAACGATGATGGCGCCATAGAAGAGAATGTTCTTGAAGGCGACGGCGACCCACTGGTCCCTGAAGGCGCGGGTGAAGTTGGCGAGGCCCTCCCATTTCGGTGAGCCGACGATGCTCCAGCGGGTGAAGGCGACATAGAAGCCGAACAGCACCGGCATGATGTTGAACAGGAAGAACGGGATCCCAAAGAAGGCGACAAGGAGATATCCGGCCTTGTCGACCTCGCTCGACGTCTCCCGCCCCGCGTGGTCGATGCTATGGGCGACTGCGCTCATTCCTGGTCCCGCGCTGCTCTAGAAAAAGGGGGCGCCACCGCCGAAGCGATGGCGCCATGGCACTTGCCCCTCAGCCCTCGTCGAGGTCCGCCTGCCATTGGGCCTGGATCTGGGTCATCGCGTCATCGATCGAGGTCTGGCCCGACCACACGCCTTCCAGCGTCTTCGCCAGGAAGTTGCCGCCGGAATAGATGGTGAAGTTCGGCCCATTGACGACCGGGATCTCGCCCACCGTGGCGAAGCTCATGCCGTCGACGAAAGCGCCGCGCACATCCCATCTGTTGCCGGTCGTCTTGTAGTCCGGCCGATCGAGGATCGACTTGCGGGGGCTCGCACCCCGGCCGACCGTCGTCCACAGGAAGCTGTTGTCGGACAGCCACTTGACCGCCTGCATCGTGGCTTCATAGCGGGCGGTGTCGGCCTGCTGGTAAAGCTCGAGACCGCCCATCTCGAAATAGGTGACATGCTTGTCGCCGATCTTGGGGAAGAGTGCCGTCTTGAAGTTGAGCTTCTGGCCGACATAGCCGTTGAGCGTCCATGGTCCGGTCCAGAAGATCGAGCCCTGCCCCGTGCCGAAAGCCTTGTAGCGGTCGGTGACGTCGCGCGTTGACACCTTGTGCTTGTCGAAGAGATCGAGCACCCATTGCATGGCCTTCTTGCCGGCGTCGGGATTGACGCAAGCGGTCTTGAGGTCGTCGCTCGCGCGCTGGAAGCCCATCTGCTCGGCGACGATGCCCCAGGTCACGGTTGGCTGGACGCCCGATCCCGTCATCATGATGCCGGAGCGCGTGACCTTGTCGCCGTCGCGCTTGGTCATCGCGGTGGCCCAGTTGAGCAACGTCTCGTCATCGACCGGCGGCTTCTCCGGATCGAGCCCCGCCTCCTTCACATGGTCGAGATTGATCTCCGGCTGCAAGCTCATCAGATCCATGGGGACCATGAACATCTTGTTGTCGTATTTCGGATAGCGCGACGCGGTGATCGAAGAGGCGCTGAAATCGGCAACATCGAGTCCGACTTTCGCCGCCAGATCGTCGAGCGGGATCACCACCTCGTCGCGCGCCAATTGCGCGCCCTTGCCGGCGGTGCCCCAGCCAAAATCAGGTGCCTTGCCGGTCGCCGCAGCCGCCAGCACCTTGGTGACATATTGCTCCTCGGGCACCACTTCCATCTTGATCTGGACGCCCTTGTCCCTATGCGCCGCGTTGAAATCGGCGATCATCTTGGCCCAGACCTCGCCGTCAGACGCGGCTAGCCAGCTCCAATGGACGATCTCGATCGGATTGCCGGCGCTGCGGCCGAGTCGCGGCGCGGCAAGAACGGCAGCCGCGGCGCCCGCGGTCTTGAGAAGGGCGCGCCGGTTCATGGCCGGCTTTGCATTGAACGTCGCTTTCGCAGACATAAAAACCTCCCTCATGGCATACGACAAGCCGCATGCCTCGTTGTGCTTCGAGCCATTTTCCTGAGCTTTTGGGCCGGTTTAGCTGTGTCCGGGCGCTGCCGGCCGTGACCTGGAGTTTTTGACAAATGGGCAAGTTTCAGTTGATACTGCGCGCCGAAAACTTTGCACAGAGCGACACTCGAGCTTGCAGGTAGAAGGGATGAGCGAGGAACGGCGCAACGGCGCTTTGGATCGGAAGCCGAAATTCGCTTTCCTGCTGCAGCCGGAATTTCCGTTGAATGCCTTCATCCTGGCGACCGAAGCGCTGCGCATCGCCAATCAGAACAGCGGCAAGGATCTTTTCGACTGGGTGCTCGCATCGGAGACCGGCAAGCCGGTCAGGGCCAGCAACGGCATGCGGATCGAGGTCGACAGCGACCTCTCATCCCTTCCCCACTGCGATTATCTGATCCTGCTCGAAGGCAACCTGCCGACCCAAAACAACTCGCCGCAGCTTCTCTCGACCTTGCGCAATGCCCACCGGCACGGATCGACGGTGATCGGCGTCGATACCGGCGCTTTCGCCCTCGCCAGGGCCGGCCTCACCGGCGAGCGCAAGCTTGTTATCCATTGGGAAGCCGCCCCCGCATATCTCGAGCATTTTCCCGAGGCGCAGATCGAGAACCAGCTCTATCTCCTCGACAAGCAACTCGGCTTCTGCGCCGGCGGTGTCGGCATGCTCGATCTGATGCTCGACCTCATCGGGCGCCTGAGGGGTGCGGCGCTGGCGCGCGAGGTCGCCAATGCCCTCATCCACACGCCGCGCGATGCCGCCCGGGCGCAGCGTGTCGAAGGCGCCGATACCGACGCCGAGCCTTCCCTGTCGCGCCGCCTGATTGCGCTCATGGAGCGGCATCTCGATTTTCCGCTCGGCCCCCGGCTTCTCGCCGAGCAGCTCAGTATTTCAGTCCGCACATTGGAGCGTCATTGCGCCCGCGAATTCGGCCAGACGCCCTCGCAGCTTTATCTGCTCGTCCGCCTGCAGGCGGCGCGCAACCTCCTGTTCTATGAGGAAGGCGAGATCAAGGACATCGCGGTCGCCTGCGGCTTTTCCTATCCTTCCGTCTTCACCCGCGCCTTCAAGGCGCAGTTCGGCCAGTCGCCACGCGCCTTCCGGCAGTCCTTCCGCGACATCCAGGGCCGCCTGGTGCGTCCCGAGATCGCGCGCCTGTCAGCGGCGAACAAGCGAAATTGAACGGCTTACAATCGGGCCTTCTTTATCAATCTGTCATGTTCGGGTCCTACGCCCAAAAGAGTCGTCCCAGACTCTCATGGAGCACCCGAAATGCGCAGATTCCTCGCCACGCTGGCGGCTACGACCTTCCTCACCGGAGCGGCGGCCGCCGCCACGATCTATCCGATTGATCGCGCGACGATCCTCGTCGGCTCACCCTTCGATTTCAAGGTCGAATTCGCCGGCCTCGTCAAGCCTGAGGACGTGAAGATCACCGTGAACGGACAGCACTACAAGGCTGTCTTCGGCAAGGACATGGCTTTCACCGAGAAGGAGGAAAAGGCCGATGCCTCCGCCGTGGTCGCTCGCGGTGTCATCCTCTCCCAGCCCGGCATCTATACGGTCGAGGCGACGGCCGGCAATGAGACGAAGAGAGTCGTGTGGGATGTCTATGATACGGCCGCCACGCCGAAAGCGAAGAACATCATCTTCTTCCTCGGCGATGGCTTGTCGGTGGCGCATCGCACCGGTGCCCGCATCATGTCCAAGGGTGTTACCGAGGGCAAGGCGAATGGCCGCCTCAACATGGACATGCTCGACCGCATGGCCTTCATCGGCACATCGTCGGTCGATTCGATCGCCGTCGACAGCGCCAATTCCATGTCGGCCTACATGACCGGCCACAAGACCTCGGTCAACGCGCTCGGCGTCTATGCCGACCGCACGCCGGGAAGCCTGGATGATCCGCGCGTCGAAACCATCGCCGAGGCGCTGCGCCGCCAGACCGGCAAATCGATCGGCGTCGTCGCCACCGCCGAGATCGAAGACGCGACACCCGCCGCCGTCGTCTCTCATACGCGCCGGCGCGCCGACAAGGCCGACATCGTCGAGATGATCTACAATGTTAAGCCGGATGTCGTCCTGGGCGGCGGCTCGGCCTATTTCCTGCCGCAGGCCACGGCCGGCTCGAAGCGCAAGGACGACAAGGACTACATCCAGCTCTTCAAGGATGCGGGCTATGCGCTCGCCACCGACAAGACCGAGCTCGCGGCGGCTGCCGACTCGAACCAGCCTAAAGTTCTCGGCCTCTTCCACACCGGCAACATGGATGTCACGCTCGATCGCGAGTTCCTCAAGAAGGGCACGGTGTCGAAATTCCCGAACCAGCCTGGCCTCGTCGAGATGACCAAGGTCGCGCTCGACCGGCTGTCGAAGAATCCGGAGGGCTTCTTCCTGATGGTCGAAGGGTCCTCCATCGACAAGATGTCCCATCCGCTCGACTGGGACCGCTCTCTCTTCGAGACGATCGAGTTCGACAAGGCGATCGGCCTCGCGCGTGAATTCGCCGCGAAGAATCCCGACACGCTCATCATCGCGACCGGCGATCATACACATGGCTTTTCCATCATCGGCACGGTCGATGATGAGAAGCCCGGCAGCGACATGCGCGAGAAGGTCGGCACCTATGACAAGGCCGGCTTTCCCAACTACAAGGACGAGAATGGCGACGGTTATCCGGACAAGGTGAACGTGACCAAGCGCCTTGCGATGTTCGCCAACAACTTCCCCGACTATTACGAGACTTTCCGTCCGCATCTTGACGGCCCGTTCGTGCCGGCGGTGCAGGACGAGAACAAGAACTATATCCCCAATGCGGCCTACAAGGATATCCCGGGCGCCGTCCTGCGGGCCGGCAACATACCGAAGGATGGCGATACCGGCGTCCATGCGGTCGACGACGTCGTGCTCCAGGCACAAGGTCCTGGCTCGGAAGCCTTCAAGGGCTATATGGAAGAGAGCGACGTCTACCGCGTACTCGTGGATGTCTTCGCTCTCGGCAAGAATCAGCTCGGAAATTGATGCCTGACCGACGAGACTGTCTTCGCAGCATCCCTCCCCGCTCGGGGAGGGATGCACGATGTTCCCTGACCCGGCGCGCGATGCTTGGCGTCATCGCGCTTGCCGGCTTCGGCATTCCTGCGCAGGCGGCAGAGCCCCTCACCTTCGATGAGCTCTATGCCGTGCAAGGCGTGCTCGGGCTCAAATTCACTGAAAAGGTCAAGACGCTCGCGGGCCAACCGGTCACGATGAAAGGCTTCATGGCTCCGCCTCTCAAGGCGGAGGCGAAATTCTTCGTGCTCACCGAGATCCCGATGGCGCTCTGTCCTTTCTGCTCCTCCGATGCCGACTGGCCGGACAATATCGTCGTCGTCTATCTCGACGAGAAACAGACTTTCGTCCAGGCCAATGCGCCGATCGAGGTCGAAGGCACGCTCGACTATGGCTCCTGGACCGACCCCGAGACGGGATTCGTCAGCCTCTTGCGCCTGCGCCACGCCCAGTTCCAGACCGTCTGAGCCCCTGATGCTGCCGCTCAGCCTCGACAATGTCGCCGTCTCCTATCCGGGCCTCGCCGCCTCGGCCCTCGATATTCCAGCGCTGCGGATCGAGGCCGAGGAATGCGTCGCCGTCACCGGCCCATCGGGATCGGGGAAGACGACCTTCGTCAATGTCATCACCGGCCTCGCGCGTCCCGACCAAGGCCGCGTGCTCTGGGGCACGCAAGACATCGCGGCGCTCTCGGAATCGAGGCGCGACCGCTTCCGGGCAGAGACGATCGGCCTCGTCCTGCAGGAATTCCACCTGTTTCCCGGCCTCTGCGCCCTCGACAACGTCCTCTTGCCGGCGCGCCTGCGCCGCGTGGCGTCCGCGGCCACGGTCCGGCAAGCCGCCACCCTCCTCGAGCGCGTCGGCATAGCGCGTCACCGCCAGCCGATCGAAACCATGTCGCGCGGCGAGATGCAGCGCGTCGCGGTGGCGCGCGCCTTGCTGCGCCAGCCGAAGGTGCTGATCGCCGACGAGCCGACGGCCAGCCTCGATCCCGACAATGGCGGCGAGGTCATCGACCTCCTTCTGTCGCTTGCCCGTGAGACCGGCGCCACGCTGATTGCCGTCTCGCATGACGAAAGGCTCATCCAGCGGATGGATCGCGCGCTTCGGCTTGCCGCCGGCCGGCTCGGCGGCGGCAACAAAGCGAGCCTTGCCGCATGATGCGCTTCGTCCTCGCCGATCTGAAACGCCTCTGGCCGGCAGCGCTCGTCATCGTCTGCCTCGTCGGCCTCGCCTCGGCGCTCAGCATCGGCGTCACGCTGCAGGAACGCGCACTCCGGCTCGGCAGCGCCCGTGCCGCCGACAAATTCGATCTCGTCATCGGTGCGGCGGGCAGCGAGACGCAGCTCGTCCTCTCCTCCGTCTTCCTGCAAGCGGCACCACTGCCGCTCTTGCCCGGTGACGTCTTGACGAAGCTCCGGCAGGATCCGCGCGTGGCTTTCGCGGCGCCGATCGGCTTCGGCGATTCCTATGAAACCTATCCGATCGTCGGATCGACGCCCGAGCTTCTCGGCGCTTTGACCAACGGGATCGAGGGGCGCGCGCCCAGCGCCTTGCATGATGCAGTCATCGGCGCATCGGTCGAACTGCCTCTCGGCCAATCCTTCGCGCCGATCCATGGCCTCGCCGGCAATGCCGGACCGGTTCACACCGACTTCACCTACAAGGTCGTAGGCCGGATGGCGTCCGGCGGAACCGCCTGGGACCGCGCCATCATCGTGCCGATCGAAGCGGTCTGGGCGGTGCACGGCCTGCATGCTGAGGGCCATGATGCGCCTGTCGTTCCGGGACTTCTCGACGGATCGGTCACCGGCAAGCTCCCCGGCGTTCCGGCCATCCTGGTGAAGCCCAAGACCATCGCCGACGCTTACAGGCTGCGCGGCGAGTATCGTGGCGATGCGACCATGGCGGTTTTCCCGGGCGAGGTCCTGACCCGGCTCTATGCGACGCTCGGCGATGCACGCGCCGCCATGAGCTTGATCGCGCTGGCGAGCCAAGGCCTCGTCGCCGCGGCGATCGCCCTCATCGCCATCGCGCATGTGAACCAGCGCCGCCGCCAGATCGGCGCGCTGCGCGCTTTCGGTGCGCCGAGAAGTGCAATCTTCGGCATCGTATGGAGCGAGCTCATCCTCCTGATGGCGGTCGGTATCGCCTTGGGCTTCCTCATCGGCTGGATCGCGGTCAGGACTCTGTCGGCCGTCTTCACCGCGCAAAATGGCGTGGTCCTGCCGGTCGAATTCGCGTTGAGCGATCTGGGCCTTGCCGCAGCGCTCATCCTGGGCGCTGCGGTGATCGCCTCGATCCCGGCTGCTCTCGCTTTTCGCGAACCGGCGGCAGCAGCCCTGCGGAGCTGACGCTTAAACGAGCTTCACGCTGATGCCGGCCAGGAGCCGCGCGGCCATGCCGCCGGACGGCGGCACACGCGCCGGATCGAAACGCTCCGGCATGGCATGATCGGCAGAGAGCAGTGCTACGCCCGCCGCATGCGGCAGGCTCGACTGCATCTCGGCAAAGAGCTTCTCGGTGCGGGTCGCCGCGATGCCGAGAGCGAGGACCAGCCCGAGAAAGGTCTGGAGTTTGCTGCGGGCAACGAGGCGGAACATGGCGAAGGCGTCCTTTGCGATGAATTGATCGATGCGGGAAGATGCGCCATCACAGCTGTATGAAGACTGAGAAGTCCGTTAAGCCCGCGTTCAGCTTCGGATCGCACCGACCGCGCCACTTACAACCCATTGAATATGTTTATATATTATCGACAAGGCTTGGCCCTCCGGCGCAGCGGAAGAACTTCAGTGGGAAACCCTCGGTCCCGACTTGACTCTACGGCAATCGATCCCTTTCCTGTCATGCACATTTCGCCCCGCCGCCAATGAGTCGTGGGAGCGCCCAGCGGGGTTCAAAACGCGCTTCCCGGAGGGGACGTACGATGGGCGACAATCTCACTTCGCTGACCGTTATCTTCACGGAGTTCTACTACTGGGTGACGATCGTCATCATGTTTCTGATTCATGTCGGCTTCTGTCTTTACGAAGTCGGCGTGTCGCGACGACGCAACCATCTCAAGACGCTGATGAAGAACACAATGGCGATCCCGCTGGTGACCGTCACTTTCTATTTCTTCGGCTGGTACATCTATTTCGCCTTTCCGAACGGTCCCGGCTTCACCGGCGGCATGACGGCGGCACCCTGGGCAACACCCTGGAGCCCCCTGATGGCGACACATCTTTCCGGACCGACGCCGGATAGCGGCGTGGATGCGGCGATGGCGGGCCTGTGGCACCGTCTCAACGGCGTGTTCTGGGGTGCCTTCCTGCTCTTCTCGATCACCACCGCTTCGATCATCTCGGGCGCCATCATCGAGCGCGTACGCTCCGGCGCCTTCTGGCTCGTCGCGGTACTGATCGGCTCGGTGATGTGGATCCTCGATGCCGCCTGGGGGTGGCATCCGCTCGGCTGGATGGTCAAGCTCCTTGGCTATCACGACGCCTATGCGTCCGGTGTCGTGCATGCCATCGCGGGAGGGGCCGCGCTCGCCATGCTGATCGTGCTTGGACCAAGGCTCGGAAAATTCCGTGCCGACGGCACGCCGCGCGATATCCCGCCGCACAATACGTGGCTCGTCGCGATAGGCCTGCTGATGATCTATACCGGCTTCTGGGGCTTCTATGCCGCCTGCAACATCCCGATCATCAGTCCGACGACCATCGCCGGGCAGATCAGCGGTGCGACCTGGACGGCAACGAACATCTACTTGGCGCCGACGACACTTTCCGCCATCACCTTCAATTTCCTGATGTCGCTCTCGGGCGGCATGATGGCGGGCTACATCTTCTCCAAGGGTGATCCCTTCTGGACCTTCTCGGCGGGCTTGTGCGGCATCATCGGCGCCTCGGCGGGCAATGATCTCTATCACCCGATCCAGGCCATGCTGATTGGCGCGATCGTGCCGACCATCGCTTACAAGCTGCACAACTATGTCGAGCGGCGCTACGGACTCGATGACGCGGTCGGCGCCGTGGCGGTCCATGGCTATGGCGGGTTCCTCGGTGTGGTGATCGCCGGCATCATGCTATGGGGCACGCCCTCTTCGCCCTATGAAGGCTTCGCCACCATTACGCCGTGGGGCAATCTCATCGGCGCGGTGATCATGGTGTGCTTGGGCTTCGTACCGACCTTCATCCTGGCCAAGATCCTCGAAAGCGCCGGACTTCTGCGGGTACCGGCGAAGGTCGAGCTCGAGGGTCTCGATTTCGCGAACAATCAAGCTTACGAGGCCGCGCTTCGAGATGTGGCGGCGGCGGAGCGAGCGATGATCAAGTAACAGGAGCGACATATGTCTACCAATGGAATGACCAGTTGGGCTGTCGATCTCGCCAATGTGGGCGCCATCTATCCTTTCCAGGGGCTCGAGGTCTTGTTCGTGATCCTGGGGCTGGCCTTCTGGATCGGCTGGCACGTTCTGCAGACCCGCCAGGAAACGGCCGAGTTCAACCAGGACCTCAATGCCGATCCGCGCGGCGAGGAGACGAAAAAGGCAATAGATAGATACTGATACGAGGCGTCTCCGCTTCCGTTCCGATTAAATTGCTGCGAAAGGCGTTAACCGGTCTTGACTTTCGTCAAAGGCCGGTTTTTCCTGTGAGATAACAATTTTGCCCCGTAAGCAACGAATCGGAGGGGGCGGACGCGCTTAGCGGGGACAACGCAGCGCCCTTGGGAGGAACCAAATGGCTGACCTCAATCAGAGGATTGAGGCCATGTACCGTAGTGATTGTCGCGGTGCATGGGCCCTCATCGCGATCCTGTGGATCGTCATTCTCTTCGTGCTGTTCATGACTTGGCCGTACATACCCGACAACACCATTCGCATCGTGGTGCTGATCGGCGCGGCCGCCATCCTCATCTTCAACACCGCCGCCATCGCCGCCATGGTCAAGCACTATGCCGAGGACAAGGAGTTCATCTACGGCCTCGACATCAAGCATCTCGACGCCATGCGCAAGCAAGGCCGGCTGTAGGGGAGGACACAATGGCAAAATACATACCACCCGAACAAAACAAGGCGTTGCAATTCGTCGATGTGATCTTCCTCCTGGTTGCGATTTTCGTAGCGCTCTGGCTGCCGCTCAAGCTCGGCCTTGCTGGTGCCGCCAAAGCCATCGACAAGATCGAAAGCCCGACCTGGGAGCTGCTGGGGCAGAATCCCACCATGGTGTCGATCTGGGAGAAGCTCGGCTACACGCCCGAGACCGCGCATGACATCATACAAAACCGCTTCCACTACAATATCGACTGGATCAGCCTCATCCTGATGGCTGCGGTTCTCATCGGCTACTACGTCTTTCTCTTTCGCGCTTCCGACAAGGAATATCGCGAAGTGATCGCCGAGAAATTCGGCGACCGGAAATAGGAGCGGCTCATGTGGTTCACACTTTCATATATCGCCTGGGCAATCTCGGCCGCTCTCGTGCTGTGGATGGCCTATGACTGGTTCAAGACGGACTCGACCTATAGCGAGGATCAACTGACCTCCTCGCGTGAGGGTGAGATCGAAGCCGTCCAAGAAAAGCACAAGGTCTGAGGGGGAAGCCATGGCAGAAGCAGCTCAAGCCACCGCTACGGCAACTCCCTCCAGCGGGCAGCGCATCTCGCTGCTCCGGGTGCTCGGCCCCGCCCATGTCTGGGCGCTCGGAGTCGGCATCGTTCTCGTCGGCGAATTCACCGGCTGGAACTTCTCGGCCGACAAGGGCGGCGCGCTCGCCGCCCTCATCACCTGCTGGTTCGTCGGACTGCTCTACACTTCCGTCGCCATGATCGATTCCGAAGTGACCTCGACGGTCGCGGCGGCCGGCGGCCAATATGCGCAGGCTAAGCACATCGTCGGCCCGCTGATGGCCTTCAATGTCGCGCTCTATCTCGTCTTCGCCTATACGATGCTGGAAGTCTCCGACGCGATCCTGGTCGGCGACCTCATGACCACGGTGGCGGCGACCGAGGGCCTGACACGACACGCCTTCGTCGTGCTCGTCATCGTCGTCTTCGCCTGGCTCAACTACCGCGGCGTGCTGATGACGCTCAATGTCAACTTCATCATCACGGCGCTCGCCTATCTGTCGATCATCATCCTGTTCTTCTCGGTGCAGCCCTGGAGCCAAGGCGCTGTCCTCAAGCTCGGAGAGCTGGTTACGCCGCAAAACGCCCTGCCCTATGGCTGGATCGGCGTCATTGCCGCCTTCCAGTTCGCCATCTGGTACTATCTGGGGATCGAAGGGACGACACAGGCGGCCGAAGAGGTTCGCTCGCCGTCCCGTGCGCTTCCCTATGGCACGATGGCGGGCATCATCACGCTGCTCATCGCCGCTGCCCTCACCTGGTATGTCTGCGCCAGCCTGCTGCCCTGGGAATATCTGGGCTTCACCTTCTTCCCGCTCTTTGACGCCGCGCGCGTCACGGGAAGCCCGACGCTCGAATTCCTCTTGTTCTGGGGAACGGTGCTGTCGGCAGTGGCCTCGGCCAATGGCTGCATCAACGATGCGGCACGCGCCTGGTTCTCGCTCGGCCGCGACCGCTATCTGCCGGCATGGTTTTCGGCGGTGCATCCCACCTATCGCACACCCTATCGGTCGATCCTGTTCCTGCTGCCGATCGCCCTGGCTTTCGCCTTCATCGCGGACCTCAACCAGGCGATCACCTTCTCGATCCTGTCGGGCGTGCTGCAATATACCTTCATGAGCATAAATATCGTGATGTTCCGCAACAAGTGGCCCTTGGGCTCGATCCGGCGCGGCTATACCCATCCGTTCCACCCGATCCCGGCGCTCTGCCTGTTCGTGCTGTGCGTGGTTACTTTCTTCGCCATCTTCTTAGGGTTCGGATCGCAGCTCATCGCGATGGTGCTCTTCTATGTCATCGTGTCGCTGTGGTTCCACTTCTACCGCTACAAATTCGTGCGGCGCGGCGACCAGTTCACGATGCCGTGGCCGAAACCGCAAGGCTATTGAGCCCGGCCACAACCGCGAGAGACATATGGCCCGCCGGACAAAGGCGGGCCATATTCGTTGCGATGTTCGAAACCCTCACCACCCTCCTCGGCATTGCCGCCGCCATCGGCCTCGCGATCCATCTCGCGATCAAGCTGCGCCGGGCTGCTGAGAAGCGCGCCGCAGCGCCCGACCTCCTTTTCGCGAAGATCAAGCCCCTCATCGAAAATGCCCGCTATGAGGGTGAAAGCGGGGTCGGCTATCCCCAACTCGTCGGCCGCTACCGCGACCTCCCGGTCAGGCTTTATCCCGTCATCGACACGCTTGCCATCCGCAAGCTGCCTTCCCTGTGGCTCCTCGTCACCATTCCCGAAGCGCTGCCGGTCAGGGCCACCTTCGATCTCATGATGCGCCCAGCCGGACCCACTACCTTCTCGAATTTCGATCACCTGCCGGTAACCCTCGATTCCCTGCCCGACCTGCCGAACTATGCAGTGGTGCGCACGGATGACCCTGAGCATGTGCTGCCGCATCATGTGGTGGCGCCGCATCTCGATATCTTCGGGGATCCGCATGCCAAGGAACTCCTGATCACGCCCAAGGGCCTGCGTTTCGTCTGGCAGGTGGCGGAAGCCGATCGCGCCCGCTATGGCGTCTTCCGGCAGGCGGAATTCGGTACGGTGGAGCTCGATCCATACCTCGTGAGCAGCCTGCTCGACCGGCTCATCGCCTTGCGCACATCCATCCTCGATTGGGCCCAACCCGCATGACTGACAGGCCGCCTAAACCGATGCATCCCTACGCCATACTGGCGCTGGCGATCGTGCTGCCGGGATCGGGCCATGTCTTCTCCGGCGTGCCGGCGCGCGGTCTGCAATTCCTGTTCTTCATGATCGTGATCGGCTGGGCCACGTCGAAGATCGCGCCCGATCAGGCCTCTTTCCTCGGCCGCTATGCCGGCGGCTTCTTCATCTATGCGCTGTCGATCCTCGATGCCTACAAGATCGCCCGGGTCAAATGGGAGAAATGGCGCTATGCCGCCGGGCAAAAGGGAGCTGATGACGGGCGAGCCGCTTAAGAGCGACGTTGCCGTAGGTCACGACTTGGCGCCGGTCGCCGCCCCGAATTTCGCACCATGACGGATGCGGCGCTTGAAGTGACGAACACCAAAGACGACATCTGCCGAAAGCCGGCTGAGGGACGTCGTCCAGCGTTCATATTCGCCTTCCATGGTGACGATCTGTCCGGCCTTGCCGACGAACTGCTTCTTGAACTGACGCAGACCGGGCTCGTGCGATGCGCCGCCAAGGTCGTACCATTGGAAACCTTGGCTGTGGAGCCACTGCGATATCCACCAATGAAGCGCGTATCCGGCCTTGAGCGGCAAGGCGTCGGCCGAGGTCGCCCCGAACATATAATAGGCGGTGTCCCCGAACAGACCCACGGTCGCGCCGGCCACCAGCTTTCCCTCGTGACAGGCAACGACAAGCTTCGGCTTGAGCTTTTCCGGCAGATTGGCGATCAATTTTCCTGTCAGATGAACGGGCGTGGTGCTGGAAAACTGCTTTCGCTCCATCATTGACACGTACAAGTTCTGAAAAGCGTCGATCTCCCCGGGATCCTCCGTCACTCGGACGTCGAGAGAATTGGCGAGCGCCTGGCGCAAGGCGTAGCGCCATTTCTGCGCGAGGCTCTGACGCCGGGCGTTTTCGTCAAGGGCGGTGTTGACCAGATAGCGTTCCGGATCGTCATACTTGCGCCGCTGCGCGAATCCGAGATCGCGCAGCCAACCGCATTCCAGCGCATGATATTGGGGATGGGGACGAGCCAGAACCGTCAGGCAATGGCCGCGCGACACGCAATATTCCTGCACCAACGCTGCGATCATGGCGCGGTAGATTTCCGGGTCAGCGGCCGTTACCTGCCGCCGCCAGAAGGGACCAAAGCGAAGGAAAGCCAGCCCGCGTCCCATCACCGGGAGGCTGACGAGTGCAACCCGGGCCCCGGCTACAGCTTTGCCATCGCGGCGCAGAAGGATATGGCTGTCCCTCCCCTTCCAATGAAGACCGGAGTAGCAAGCCGTCTGTTCGGGATTGATGTCGGCGAAGTCGCCGGCAATGCGGTCCCATTCCTGATCGGGGACATTGTCCACTTCGACGCTGTAGGCTCCCGCAAGTTCATGGGTGGTGCGTTCGATTGATATCGCGTTCATGGAAGACGCTCCGGCGTTTCATAGCGATAGATCAGCAAGGGATATGGACTGAGGAACCACCAGACCGCGCGGTCGATCAGTCCGCGACGGCGCGGCTGAAATGGATATTGCCCCAGCAGCTCCGGGTGTTTGAGGTTGAGAAACACCAGGTAGTGCGTCGTGCCAGGGTTTGCCGTCGCGTGCACCCGCCCCAGAAACCGCTGCATGAACTCGCGGTCGAACGGATTGAAGAGGAAGAAGACGCGCGATCCTTGAGGCCAGTCGACCTCAAGGGCGTTCGCATTCACACTTGTTGCTTTCGTCTGCAGCTTCAATGCGTCTTTCGCTCGTTCGATATTGGCGACAGCTCCCTGGTGAAGCGACGGCGACAGCTCATAGCCAATGACGGAATCGAAGCCATACTCGGCTGCGACGAGAAGAGGTCTGCCAAGACCTGATCCGATATCAACGAAGGTGAACCGGTGAAGCGGCTCGGCTATGAGCTTGATCGCTTCATGAATGAGAAGACGCGGCGCCGCCAGGTACTCCACGCTGTGGCGGCGGAGTTCGTCGTCATAATCGAGGTCGATGGCCGGAACACCCTTGGATGTCGGTACTGCCTCGAACCGTTCGAATGACCTGTCATAAAGACGGTAGTGCGCTTTGTAGAGGAACCAGCGCCTTGCGAAACGCAGGACGCCAATAAGGCCTTCGTTTTTCGCGAGTTGGACAATGCGGGAAACAGGGCTTCTGCTCGTCGCAACAGATGAGTTGCCGATGGGAGTGGTGGCTTGCTGGCTCATATGACCCTGAAGAGTTTCACGAATTGTGGCGGGACTTTCCAAAATTGCGGGCGAGTACTCGCGCGACCGTGATGGGCAACTCTATCAGGCTCGGCAGCGGATCGCTGAGCGACAGGCTCGCGAATGTGCGTGTGCGGGTGAGCGAGGCGAGCCAGCGTCCGACATCGAGGCGCCCGGCGAGTGCGAGCTGGAAGGCGGCGACGGGATCGCGCTGGCCGAACATCCAGCCCACACCGGCCCGCGCCCGCATGGGGGGCGGCTTATGGCCGCTCGCGAGCGCGACGATGGCCGCGCCGAAATCGATCCCGGCCGCATCGGCCAGGCCGAACCACGACCAGGGGCGTGGATTGACATCGAGGATCTTGAGCGCGCCGTTGCGCGGATCGCGCTTGAACTCGATCTCGCACAGGCCGTGATGGCCGATGGAGGACAGGAAGGTCTCGGCCGCCTGATGCACATCTTCCGATTCAATGGTTTCGACGAAGGTCGACGTATAGCTGAAATCGATCGGATATTGGCGGGTGCGCTGCGCCGTGAAGGAGCTGACCGGCCGACCCTGCCACCAGAGGCCGGCATAGGAGAGCTGGCACTCTCCATCCCCGGGCACCAGTTCCTGGACGACGACGCAGTCCGGCCCGACCAGGCTTGCCGCTTCGGCATAAAGCCGCACGAAGTCTTCCCGGTTGTCCGCGCGCCAGACTTTGTCGCGCGTGAAACGGTTGAGCGCGATGCGCATCGACGGCTTGAGCGCCACTGGAAAACGCATCGGCATGGTGGCGGCATCCGCCAGCGAACGAACGGGATAAACCTCGGGAAACGCCAGGCCGAGTTCGGCCGCGCGCCGGTAGGTCTGGGCCTTGTCGCCAGCCCATTGCAGGCTGGACCAGTCCGGAAGCAGCACATTGAGATGCCGGGAAAGCCGCGCATGGGCTTGGGCGACGAACTTGACGTCGCCATCGGCCGCCGGGATGAGAAGATAGCCCTCGAGCTTTTCGCGCCGCACGATGTCTTCAAGCTGATCGACCGCGCCTGGCTTCTCCGGGCCGGACCAGTTGCGCCAATGCGCTACGGCGCGGGAAAAACGCGGCAACGGCGTGTGATTGGTGAGGAACCATACATCGAGCTTCTGGCGCGCCAGAACACGCGCCAGCGCAATGGCACCGTGCGATCCCGCCAGGATGATCGCGCCGCGCGGCGCGGACGCCGTGGCGGCCGGCACGCTCGAGGTGTCGGCTGTCGTCATCGGGGTGTAATTCCGTAGCTGGAATCGGCGCTGTCGTCCGGTCTCCACAAGATTGTCGATTGAACTTCGTTTAATATTCGTCACCAGATGGCTTCCCTTAACCATTTCGGCACAGCCAACGTCCCCGGAGACCATTAACAGCGTCGTTCAGGTCAAGTCTGCAAAGAGAATGCCAATGGTTACCGTTCACATCCCGGTGACCGTTCATGACTTTGGGATGGTTAGAAAATCCTCAAGCAAAGCCCGGCCGGTGGTGTTCCGGACGGGGCCCGTCAAATCATATCCGGGTCGGGCTTATTGCGGCTTTTGTCCGCTTACGGAGAGATCGGGATTGGCCTGCAACTGCTCGGGCGGAATGGCTACGCCGTCGCGCATGAGGACGAAGCACGGCGCCTTCTGCGCCGCCTCGTTGCGGTTGCAGCTGTCGAGCGCCTCCTTCTCGGCCTCCTCGATCGTGCTGCCTTCCCACGAACGTGCCCAAGGCCCTTTGAGGCTGATGGCAAAGGCCTTGTGCTCGGCCTTTTCCGCATATCCCTCCTTCGCCCGCCAGGCATCCACGTCCAGCACCAGGTCCGGGATCTTCATCGGCTTCTCGAACAGGCTGGGATCGACCCTGAGGAGCTGCGCCGTCTGCAGCGCGTCGGACAGGCGTTGACCATTGAGATCGATGAGGATGCAGCGCTTCGTCTCGTCCGAAATCCCCTCATCGCACGCTTTCAGCGCCTCACGCACGGCGATGGTCAGGCTGGTGAAACCTGTCTGCGCCGAGAACTGCCCGCCGGCGCCGGCAGCAAAGGCCTTCTCGCCCTTGGCGGTGGCATATTCTTCCAGCGCCTTGAGCTGCTTGTCGTTCAACGGAAAGATGGGCGGCTCGAAGGCCGAAGCGCGGCCGCAGCTCAAAGCCATCACAGCGAGTGCCAAGATTGTCTTACGTAACGGTAAATTGATGCTCATGGTTACCGGTGCTCTGTTCGATTGCCTGATTGGTGGGTCGGAGCCGACCATAAAGCCTTTCCCCGGCGGATCAAATTGATCCAGGAAACCGCGGCCCCACAACACAATTTCTGGGTGCCCTGCCCGCAAGAATCAGGCATACTGGACCCATTAGCGATGTTAATCTGGTGTCTGTAACCTCCCTGGCGTACAAACCTTGGGCAGCCTTTTGAGAAGACTGCCCATTTTTCTGTCTCCGCTCTCAATAAGTTAATATGCCGCAGCAGACCGTCATTTGACTTTTGTGAAATTCTACTTATTTTTCGGGCACATTTCATGCATCCGAATACTTGGCGAGTCCGAACGGATGCTTTTGACACACTAATCAACAACATCTCGCCAGATCGGTTTTTTGACTTTCCATGCAGTTTTCTGAACTGGGACTGAGCCCCAAGGTTCTCACCGCCGTTGAGACAGCGGGCTTCCTCACCCCCACGCCCATTCAAGCCGGTGCCATACCGCCAGCCCTCGCCCGCAAGGACGTGCTGGGGCTCGCCCAAACGGGTTCCGGCAAGACCGCCGCCTTCGTGCTGCCCATGCTTTCACTGCTCGAGACGGGACGCGCCAGGGCCCGTATTCCACGCACCCTCATCCTCGAGCCGACGCGCGAGCTCGCCGCCCAGGTCCAGGAGGCCTTTGAGCGCCTCGGCCAGAAGCACCGCCTCACCGTGGCGCTGCTGATCGGCGGGGTCTCCTTCGACGACCAGGCCGCCAAGATCGATCGTGGCGCTGATGTCGTCATCGCCACACCGGGGCGCCTGCTCGACCATTTCGAGCGCGGCAAGCTGCTGCTCACCGGCGTCGAGATGCTGGTCATCGACGAGGCCGACCGCATGCTCGACATGGGTTTCATCCCGGACATCGAGCGCATCTGCAAGCTCCTGCCCTTCACCCGCCAGACGCTGTTCTTCTCGGCGACGATGCCACCCGAGATCCAGCGCATCACCAACCAGTTCCTCCATGCGCCGGTCAGAGTGGAAGTTTCTCCGCATTCGAGCACGGTGCCGACGGTCGAACAGAAGCTGGTGCGGGTTCCTCATGACCCCAAGCTGAAGCGTGAAGCGCTGCGCCGGCTTTTGATCTCGCAGACCAATGTGAAGAACGCCATCGTCTTTGCCAACCGCAAGACCACTGTCGGCGTGCTGGAAGCCTCACTGAAACGGCATGGCTTCAACGCCGCCGCCCTCCATGGCGATATGGATCAGCGGGCGCGCCTGCGTACCCTCGATTCCTTCCGGGCCGGTGAAATCACCTTCCTCATCGCCTCCGACGTTGCGGCGCGTGGCCTCGATATCCCGGAAGTGAGCCATGTGTTCAATTACGACGTGCCCATCCATGCGGAAGATTATGTCCACCGCATCGGGCGGACCGGCCGGGCTGGACGCGAAGGCTTTGCTTTCATGCTTACGACGAATGCGGAAGCAAAATATGTGAAGGCGATCGAGCAGTTGATCCGGAAGACCATCCCGCAGGAAGGCAGTGCCGCACCGGCGGAGGACGAGCGGCATGGCGATGAAGCGGAGCCGCCGCGCAAGCGCCGCAGCAGAGCCGGCGGCGAGCGCCAGAAGCCCGCAGCGGCCAAACCGCCGCGCGAAGAGAGACAGGCGCGTGAGGAGAAACACCCGCGCGAGGAGAAACCGCCGCACGAGGCGAAACCGCAGCGCGAGGAAAGACCGCATGCCGCTGCCGAATCACGCCGCAATAAGCCGCCGCGCGACCGCCGGCCCTCTCCGTCCGGCGATGTGCCCGATTCCGACAGCTTCCATTCGGGCAATATGCCGGCCTTCCTGTCGCGTCCGGTGCGCAGCGCCTAACGCGCCCCCGACCCTATCCTGGCAAGCAGGTCACCACGGCGGCCGGTCAGGGCCTGGGCCGATAGAGCAAGTCCAATCGCCCAGACGATTTCAGCTGCCAAGGTGGCCCACCCCATGCCGTTGATTCCGAGATAAGGGATGAGGCCGGCGGCCGCGCCAATGAGCACGACGAGCGCAATGGCGCAGACGATCGCGGTGCGCGACTGGTGGCCGCCCAGCGACAGAAGATGGTTGTTCATCGCCCCGGCCGATCGCACCGTCTGGCTGAGGAGGAACAGGATCAGCAGCCATTTGCCGGCCCGATATTCGGGACCGAAGAATGCCAAGACCCAATCGCCCAGCACCAGGGTCACCAGGATCGCCGCGGTCATCAGCGCGCAATTCACGAGATTGGTCCGCCGCATCAGCTGATCGGTGGCTTCGTGCGTGCCTTTGGCCATCGTGTCGGTCAGGTCCGGAATGGCGATGACCTGCATCGTCTGGACGACGAAGCCCGCGATCGAGGCGAGCCTGACGGCAATGCCCACGACCGCCACATCGGCTGGCGGCAAAAGGAGGCCGGCGACGAGCGTCACGATTTCGGCGAAGGTGAAGGAAACGAAAGCCCCGATCAGGAGAGCGGCCGCCCGCAGTCGGTAGTATGGCGCCAGGCTGCGCCGCTGGCGGGAAAATATCTTCGCCACCACGCCGGAGCGCCCGAGCAGCACGGCTTGTATCAAGGCGGCGGCATAGGTCGAGATAACGATCGCCCACAATATCCAGATCATCCGGGGGTGCTGCGCGAGGGCGATGATCGCGATGATGGCTGCGAACAGGAAACCGCTGCGCAGCACGAAATCCGGCACGAAGGAAAGGTCGAAACGGCGCAGCGAGTTCGCCGCTGAATTGTTGAGCCGGATGAGCGCCTGGCCCGGCGCCGCGATCGCGCCGAAGAGAATGGCCGGCCGCAGATCGGCGAGGGCCGGCGTGAAATAGGCAACCACGGCGAGCATCGCCATGACGATGGTCCAGATGAGCGTCGTGCGCAAAGCGGCGGCATGGTAAGCCGCGACCAGCGTCTTGCGCGCCAGCGACTCATAGCGCGCCAGATAGGTGAGGCCCAGGGCCGTATAGCCGCCGGTGATCAACAGGCTGGCGAAGGCCATGATGCTGGTGGTCAGGAGGAAGATGCCGACATCGGCGGGCGAGAATGCCCGCGCCAAAGCGAGCTGGCTGAGCAAGCCAAAGGCCGCCCCGGCGGCGCGCGCGCCGACGACGCCGAACAAGCGCGTGATGAGCTTCCTGGCCGACATCCACCCTCCGCCCTGAGATTAGCGAGGCGGGTATGAAAAGCGGGTAAAAGCTCTATTTGGGCTTAACCGGTCTGCGTCGCCGGACGGGCTTACGCTCGGTGGATTTGGCTGGCTTCTGCGCGCGCAAGGCGGCGGCAAAGGCCTTGCGGGCCCATCCGGTCATCTCATCGCGGTCGTCGAGGCAGGCTTCCGGCGCCCGCCAATACGACATGACGGTTCTCTTCCCGCCTTTCCCATAGGTGAAGGGCGGAAGCGACAAAGCTTCGAATTCCCTTTGCGAGGCGTCATCGGCCTTGAGATAGAGGGTCTCATCGGCAATGAGCGCGAACATGAGATCGTCGCGGAAGATGCCGGCACCGCCGAACATGCGGCGCACCGTCACCGGGCCAAAGCCCGAAAGCTGCTCCTTGATGAAATCGAGATATTCGGCGCTCGCCGCCATCGGCCGCTTATTCGGCCGGAATCGCCTGAGCCGGCTTCAGCATCACCGATTCACCGCAACCGCAGGCCGAGGTCTGGTTCGGGTTGTTGAAGACGAAGCCGGATTTCAGCATCGATTCCTTGTAGTCCATCTCGGTGCCGAGCAGGAACAGGATTGCCTTGGGATCGATGAAGATCGTGACATCGCGATCCTCGACGACCTCATCGTGCAGGCGCTTATGTTCCGCCCACTCCATCGTGTATTCCATGCCGGCGCAGCCGCCATTCTTGACGCCAAGCCTGAGGCCCAGCACTGGTTTCTTCGCTCTTGCGATGATGGCCTTCACCCGCTCAGCCGCGGCATCGGTCAGCGTCATCACTTTGGGACGGGGACGGGTCATAGCCATATTCTACCACATATTGAGCGCGACGCGCGCTTCATCCGACATGCGCGAATGATCCCACGGCGGATCGAATACCAGGTTAACCTTGACGCCCGAGACGCCGGGAACCGCGCCGACGGCATTTTCGACCCAGCCCGGCATGTCGCCCGCCACCGGGCAGCCCGGCGCCGTCAAGGTCATGTCGATCTTGACCTGGCGGTCATCATCGATGTCGACCTTGTAGACGAGCCCCAGCTCGTAAATATCGACAGGGATTTCAGGATCATAGACCGTCTTCAGGGCGGCCGTGATGTCGTCCGTCAGGCGCGCCACCTCATCCGGCGGAATAGCGGAGGCCGGTGCGGCGGATGCTGCCTCTGGCGCAACATTATGATCCTGGACCTCGGTCACAAGAATATCCTCTGCGCTGAGATAAGCGCTTCCGCCAATTTATCAACTTCGGCCCTGGTGTTGTAGAGGCCGAAGGAGGCCCGGCAGGTGGCGGTCACGCCGAAGCGGGCGAGCAGCGGCTGGGTGCAATGGGTGCCGGCCCTGACCGCGACGCCGGCGCGATCGATCACCGTCGAAATGTCATGGGCATGCGCCCCTTCCATATTGAAGGAGACGATCGCCCCCTTCTCCCGGGCGCGGCCGAAAATTCGCAGCGAATTGATCTCCGACAGCCTGGCCATGGCATAGTCGCGCAGATCCGCCTCATGCGCGGCAATGGCCTCGAGGCCGATGCCCTTCATGTAATCGAGCGCCGCACCGAGCCCGATCGCCTCGACGATCGCGGGCGTCCCCGCCTCGAAGCGGTGCGGCGGCTCGGCATAGGTGACATTCTCGAGAGTCACCTCGCCGATCATCTCGCCACCGCCCTGATAAGGCGGCATGCGCTTCAGATGCTCCATCTTGCCATAGAGCACGCCAATGCCCGACGGCCCATAGGTCTTGTGGCCGGTGAAGGCATAGAAATCGGCATCGAGCGCCTGGACGTCGATCGGCAGGTGCACCGCCGCCTGGCTGCCATCGACCAGCACCGGGATGCCCCGCGCATGAGCGATACGGATGACTTCCTTGATCGGAACGATGGTGCCGAGCGCATTCGACATCTGGGTGATGGCGACGATCTTGGTGCGGGGGCCAAGCAGCTTCTCGAATTCCTCGATCAGGAAATTGCCGTCGTCGTCGATCGGCGCCCATTTGATGACGGCGCCGTGGCGCTCGCGATGGAAGTGCCAGGGCACGATGTTGGAATGGTGCTCGAGGATCGACAGCACGATCTCGTCGCCCTCGCCGATCACCATCCCGCCGAAGGATTGCGCCACCAGGTTGATCGCCTCGGTGGCGTTGCGGGTGAAGATGATCTGGTCCTTGGACGGCGCGTTGATGAAGCGCCTGACACTTTCGCGCGCGTCCTCGAAGGCCTGGGTCGACGTATTGGAGAGATAATGCAGCCCGCGATGGACATTGGCATAGTCCTCTTCCATCGCCTGGCGCATGCGCTCGAGCACCGCCTTGGGCTTCTGGGCTGAGGCGGCATTGTCGAGATAGACCAGGGGCTTGCCATAGACCTCGCGCGACAGGATCGGGAAATCGCGGCGGATGGCCTCGACATCATAGGCGGCGCGGATTTTCTTCTCGAGAACGGTCACGGCGCAGCATCCTTGTGGCTCACCAGCCATTGCTCGGCAAAATGCGCGAGCTGGTCGCGAACACCCTCATGGCCGATCGTCTCGAAGGCCTCGGCGACGAAAGCCGCGATCAGCATGGACTTGGCCTCGGCTTCGGGGACGCCGCGCGAGCGCAAATAGAACAGATGGTTGTGGTCGATATCGCCGCTCGTCGCGCCATGGCCGCAGACGACGTCATCGGCATAGATCTCGAGCTCGGGCTTGGCATCGAACTCGGCCGTCTCCGACAGAAGCAATCCGTGCGAGGACTGCTTGCCGTCGGTCTTCTGGGCGTCGCGCTGGACGACGACCTTGCCCTGGAAGATGCCGCGCGCCCTCTCGTCCATGACGCATTTGAACACCTCGCGGCTCGTGCATTTCGGCATCTGGTGGTCGACCAGGAGGCGCGTGTCGGCATGCTGCCGGCCCGAAAGCAAATAAGAACCCGCGATCTTCGCATCCGCCTTCTCGCCGGTGAAGGCGATCGTGCCGTTCTGGCGGTTGACGCGGGCACCCGAGGTCAAGGTGAAGTCGCGCAGCACCGCATTGGCGCCGAGCGTGATCCGCGCATGCGCCAGATGGATCGCCTCGCGCGATTCGATCTCGAGCTTTACCCGGTCGAGCTTCGCCCCCGCTCCCAAGGCGACGTCGATCACGCTGTTGGTGAGATAATCGCCCTCGCCCAGATGGGTTTCGAACAAGGTGGCCGCGGCGCCATCGGCGACGGTGATCTTATGGCGCGTCGCAATGGTGCGGGCCTCGGCGTCGGTCGCCACATGGACGAGCTCGACCGGCGCATCGATATTGGACGTAATCTCGATATGAACGCCATCGTCCGCGAAGGCCTTGTTCATCTCGAGCACCGGCTCGTCGGCGACGGCGAGCGGTGCCAGATGAGGCGTCACGCGCACGGCGCCACCGGCCGGCAGGTTCGACGACGCCTTGTCGAAGACGCCATTGACGAAAACGATGCGGGCATGGGCGATCTTGGCCAGGGGATCGCGCCTCAGGAGGCGCTCGACATCCTTGGCCTGAGCCTCAACCTTCAGGCGCGGCGGATAGGGCCGGTCGATCAAGACCCTGAGATTGGTCCATTTCCAGTCTTCGAGACGCGGATGCGGCAAAAGCATGCCGTCATAGGCGAGCTCCGCCGGCGTCTTGTTCACGGCGATATTCATGCGGCTTCCCTGGCGAACTCGGCATAGCCCTTGGCCTCGAGCTCGAGGGCCAGTTCCTTGCCGCCCGATTTGACGATGCGCCCATGCGAGAGGACATGCACATAATCCGGCACGATGTAATCGAGCAGGCGCTGATAATGGGTGATGACGACCATGGCGCGGTCGGGCGAGCGCAGCGCGTTCACGCCGTCGGCGACGATGCGCAAGGCGTCGATGTCGAGGCCGGAATCGGTCTCATCGAGAATGCACAGGGAAGGCTCGAGCACCGCCATCTGCAGGATCTCGGCGCGCTTCTTCTCGCCGCCGGAGAAGCCGACATTGACGGCGCGCTTCAGCATGTCCTGCGAGATGTCGAGCTTGCTGGCACGGTCCTTCACCAGTCGCATGAATTCCGGTGTGGTCAATTCCTTCTCGCCCCGCGCTTTGCGCTGGGCGTTGAGCGCCACTTTCAGGAACTGCATCGTGGCGACACCCGGTATCTCGATCGGATACTGGAAGGCCAGGAACAGACCCTTGGCGGCGCGCTGGTCGGGCTCCATCGCGAGCAGGTCCTCGCCCTTGAACTTGACCTCGCCACCCGTCACCTCATAGCCCTCGCGGCCGGCGAGCACATAAGAGAGGGTCGACTTGCCCGAGCCGTTCGGGCCCATGATGGCATGGACCTCGCCCGCCTTCACATTAAGGGTGAGGCCATTCAGGATGGTGCGGTCTTCATCCGCCAGTTTGACGCTCAGTTCGTTGATCTCAAGCATTCTTCTTGTCTTTCACATACTCATTGTAGGTCGTCGAATAATCGGTATGGGCGCGGGCCGTCATGATGAACCAGATGGCGGAGATCGCCATGCCCAAGGCGGTGATCGCCACCCACAGGAAGGTCGTCATGGTCTGCGCCAGGACAAGGCCCATGATCGCGGACGCAACTATGCCGGCGACGAATACCCAGACGACACGCCAGCCTTCGGTGGTCACGGGATAAGACCCCTGCCCGCCGTTGGATCGCACGAACCAGATGTCACCACGACGCTTGGTCATTGGGCTACCCCATCAAACCGATGGATGATCTCGATTGCGCCGACAATGTTCGTATTGAATTCATCGAGCTCCGCGGCAGGAACCCAAAGCTCCTCATGCAGGGCACCACCTACCACTTTCCTGTCAAAGCGGGCGAGATAGTCGGTAGGTAGCGCAAAGCGTGTGACGTAGCCCTTCTTGTCGGCATTGTGCCGTGTGTTCCAATCGCGGGCGATCTGGACGGCATATTCCTCATTGGTCACCGGATAGAAAATCGGCTGCTCAGGTAGACGTGGCGGGAATCGCCTGAAGCCGGAGGCTGCGATCAGCTCCAGTTCCTTCGTTCCGACCGGGCGATATAGAGTCGTCATCTTCATCCTACGCAACCAACTCAAATCAACCTACGCTGCCTTCCAAAGAGATGCCGATCAGCTTCTGCGTCTCGGCCATGAATTCCATCGGCAATTGCTGCAGCACGTCGCGCACGAAGCCGTTGACGATGAGCGTCACTGCCTCCTCTTGCGAGAGCCCGCGCGACTGGCAGTAGAACATCTGGTCGTCGGAGATCTTGGACGTCGTCGCCTCATGCTCGAAATGCGCGGTGAGCGTCTTGGCCTCGATATAGGGCACGGTATGGGCGCCGCATTTGTCGCCGATCAGGAGCGAGTCGCACTGGGTGAAGTTCCGCGCGTTGATCGCCTTGCGATGCGCCGAGACGAGGCCGCGATAGGTGTTGTCGCTCTTGCCCGCAGCGATGCCCTTGGAAACGATCCGGCTCGAGGTGTTCTTGCCCAGATGGATCATCTTGGTGCCGGAATCGACCTGCTGATAGCCATTGGAAATGGCGATCGAATAGAACTCGCCGCGCGAATTGTCGCCGCGCAGGATGCAGCTCGGATACTTCCAGGTGATGGCCGAGCCGGTCTCGACCTGGGTCCAGGAGATCTTGGCGTTTCGGCCGCGACAGTCGCCGCGCTTGGTGACGAAATTATAGACGCCGCCCTTGCCTTGCTTGTCGCCCGGATACCAATTCTGCACCGTCGAATATTTGATCTCGGCGTCATCGAGGGCGATGAGCTCGACCACGGCGGCATGGAGCTGGTTCTCATCGCGCGTCGGCGCGGTGCAGCCCTCGAGATAGGAGACGTAAGACCCCTTGTCGGCGATGATCAGCGTGCGCTCGAACTGGCCGGTCTTCTTTTCGTTGATGCGGAAATAGGTCGAAAGCTCCATCGGGCAGCGCGTGTTGGGCGGCACATAGACGAAGGAGCCGTCGGAGAAGACCGCCGAATTGAGAGCGGCGTAGAAATTGTCGCCCTGCGGCACGACCGAGCCCAGATACTTCTTCACCAGTTCCGGATGCTCGCGGATCGCTTCCGAGATCGAGCAGAAGATGACGCCCACCTTGGCGAGCTCATCCTTGAAGGTGGTGACGACCGAGATTGAATCGAACACCGCATCGACCGCGACCTTGGCGCCCTGGACGCCGGCCAGCACCTCGCGCTCGCGCAAGGGGATGCCGAGCTTCTCATAGGTCTTGAGCAATTCGGGATCGACCTCATCGAGGCTCTTCGGCCCCGACATGCTCTTCGGCGCCGCATAATAATGCAGATCCTGGAAGTCGATCTTGGGATGCTTGACCTTGGCCCAAGTCGGCTCATCGACCTTCTGCCACCGGCGATAGGCCTCGAGCCGCCATTCGAGCATCCATTCGGGCTCACCTTTCTTCTTCGAGATGAAAGCAACGATGTCCTCATTGAGGCCCTTAGGCGCCAATTCGGTCTCGATCTCGGTGGTGAAACCGTATTTGTACTTGTCGACGTCAATATCCTTGACGAGCTCTATGGTATCGATATCGGGCATTCTCTTAACCTCAAGCCGCCTTGCGCCGGGCCTTGATCCGGCTCCAGGCGGAAATGAACTGTTCAATGTCTCGAGCCGTCGTCGTCCAGCCCAGGCTCACGCGGATCGCCGCGTTGGCGAGATCGGGGGCAATCCCCATCGCCGCCAGAACATGCGATTTCGCCACCTTGCCGGAGGAGCAGGCCGAGCCCGAGGAGACCGCGAAGCCGGCGAGATCGAGCGCCATCAGAAGGGTTTCGGCGGGAAGCCCCGGCATGGCGAAGCAAGTCGTATTCGGCAAGCGCTCCGTCTTGGCGCCGAAGATCACGGCGCCTTCCAGCCTCTCCTCAAGATGGTCACGCAACGCCTTGATTTCGAGTCTTTTTTCTTGAAGCGCGGCGGCAAAGCCCGCGATCGCGACAAGGTTTTCGGTTCCCGCGCGGCGCCTGAGTTCCTGGCCACCGCCATGAATGAGGGGCTCGAGCGGAAGCCCGTCGCGCACGATAAGCGCTCCGGCGCCCATCGGGCCCCCGAGCTTATGGGCGGAGAAACTCAAGAGGTCGACGCCCACAAGACCGAAATTGACCGGGATCTTGCCCAGGGCCTGGACGGCATCGCTATGGAGCAGCGCGCCATGCGCATGGGCGAGTGCCGCCACATCGCGCAAGGGCTCGATGACACCCGTTTCGTTATTGGCGAGCATCACGCTGACAAGCGCTTTGGGCCCTGCCTTCAGCAGGCGTTCCAGCGCCGCGAGGTCGACCACACCCTCGCCATCGACCGGGAGGATATCGACGTCTTTGCCCGAGCCGCGCGCCGCTTCCAGCACCGATGGGTGCTCGATGGCGGAGACGATCAGCCGCTTGGCTGGCGCTCCCTTGAGCGCCAGATTATTGGCCTCGCTGCCGCCCGAGGTGAAGACCACCATAGGGGCAATCGCTCCCACCGCCCGGCCGACGCTCTCACGCGCGCCATCCAGAAGCGCATGCGCCTGGCGGCCCTCTTCATGGACGGAGGAGGCATTGCCGCCAAGCTCGAGTGCCGCGAGCATCGCTCGGCGGGCGGCCTCCTTGAGCGGGCTCGTGGCATTATGGTCAAGATAGACGCGCATCGGCCTCGTTCTGGACTTTGGGTCGGTAGCGCGCCTTGGCCTGGCGAATGGATGCTGCGAGCGCCAGGTTGCGCTTGTTGACCACATCATCGAGCGTGACATTGGCGAGGAAAGTGTTCACCTGCCGGCCGATCGAGGACCACAAATCATGGGTGCAGCAGCGCTCGCCCTTGACGCAGCCATCGACGGCATCGCCCTCGCAGCGGGTCATCTTCATCGGCTCGTCGACCGCGGCAATGACGTCATAGATGACGATGTCGTCGGCATCCCGCGCCAGCCGGTAGCCGCCGCCCGGCCCCCTGGCGCTCTGCACCAGACCGGCCTTGCGAAGCTTCACGAAGAGCTGTTCCAGATATTCCTGGCTGATCTCCTGGCGTGCGGAAATCTCGGCCAGCGACACGGTGCGGCCCTCGCCATTCTGGCCGATATCGACCATGGCCATCACCGCATATCTGCCTTTTGTCGAGAGTTTCATGGTCCTATTTCCGTTGCCGCCGCGTTGAGAAAACTTGCCATTTTCCCCCGCAGCCGTGCTAAGAGCCGGGCTTCGCCGGCGTCCCGAGGGATTCTATATTTCTTTGAACAATTCTAAACAAGGGAAATAGAATATCCGACTACCGGAGTCAACTATTTCGCCGGTTTTCACACGATTTCAATGACCGCCAGATGCAGAACAGGATCGACATTCGCTCATGCCTGAAGTGATTTTCAATGGGCCGGCCGGCCGGATCGAAGCGCGCTACCATCATTCGAAGGCCCAAGGGTCCCCCATTGCGATCCTTCTCCACCCCCATCCGAGCTTCGGCGGCACGATGAACAATCCGATCGTGCATTCCCTCTATTATATGTATGCCCAACGGGGTTTTTCGGTCCTCCGGTTCAATTTCCGGGGGGTCGGGCGGAGCCAGGGTCTGTTCGAGAACGGTGCCGGGGAACTTTCGGACGCGGCCTCGGCGCTCGACTGGCTGCAGGCGCATAACCGCGAGGCCAAGATCTGCTGGATCGCCGGCATCTCCTTCGGCGCCTGGATCTCGATGCAGCTCCTGATGCGCCGGCCGGAGATCTCGGGCTTCATCTCGGTCGCCCCGCTCGCCAAGCACTATGACTTCTCCTTCCTCGCCCCCTGCCCGGCCTCCGGGCTTTTCGTCAATGGCGACAAGGACACGGTGACGCCGCCCGAAGCGGTCAACACGCTGGTGACCAAGCTCAAGACCCAGAAAGGCATCGTCATCGAGCACAAGGTGCTGCCCGGCGCCAACCACTTCTTCCAGGACAAGATCGACGACCTGACCAAGATCTGCGCCACCTATCTCGACAAGCGGCTGGCTCGCGAGGCTTGAGCGGCCGAAGCCGCCCAGCCAAATTCAAAGCGTCAGACCTCTGTGCAGCGAGGGATTAGTCCTCGTCGCTGAGCAGCGCCTTGTGGACGAGGCCGCCCAGCGCGCCGCCGATCAGCGGAGCGACCCAGAACAGCCAGAGCTGCTGCAAGGCCAAGCCGCCCGCGAAGAGCGCAGGCCCCGTCGAGCGCGCCGGATTGACCGATGTATTGGTGACCGGGATCGAGATCAGGTGGATGAGCGTCAGCCCAAGCCCGATCGCGATCGGGGCAAAGCCCGCCGGCACCGATTTGCCCGTGGCACCCAGGATGATGATCAGGAAGAATCCGGTCATCACGATTTCGCAAATGATCGCAGCCATGAGCGAATAGCCGCCGGGCGAATGCGTATCATAGCCGTTCGTCGCAAATGCCCCGGGGGCTGCCGGATCAATCGCGAACCCCGCCTTGCCCGAAGCGATGAGATAAAGCACGCCCGCTGCAACAATGGCGCCGACCACCTGGACAATGATGTAAGGAGCGACCGAGGCCCAGGGAAAACGACCGGCAGTTGCAAGGCCAACCGAAACGGCCGGATTGAAGTGTCCTCCAGAAATGCCGCCCACCGCATAGGCCATGGTGAGTACCGTCAGTCCGAACGCGAAGGCTACGCCCAGCAGGCCGATACCTACGTTAGGGAAAGCAGCGGCCAGAACCGCGCTCCCGCAACCGCCGAGAACCAACCAGAATGTACCAAAGAACTCTGCCGCAAGCTTCTTCTGCATGTGAATCCCCATCCGACTCAGTTGAGCGAGTCGATGGCTTTTTGTAATCTTTCCCGGCGAAAGTTCAAAGTGGGTCGTGCCGTGCGCGCAACGCATCCGCTGACTGACGCACGACCTCGGAAATCTGCATGAGCTGTTTGCCAAGCGGGCTTGTCTTGCGCCAGATCATGCCGATTGTTCGCGAGGGTTGCGGGCTCTGGAAACGAGCTACAGATACCGACGCAGAACGTGTCTCCACCGCAACAGCCATTTCCGGGATCAAGGTGACACCTATGCCGGCGCTGACCATCTGAACCAGCGTGGACAGAGAGCTGCCGTCAAGCAATTCCCGCGGCCGTGCCGAATGCATGTTGCAGAAGGACAGAGCCTGATCGCGGAAGCAATGCCCCTCCTCCAGCAGAAGCAGCCGCATTTCGCGCAGCATTTCGCCATTGGGCACGGGCTTGCCCTCGTCTTCGCCAGGCCGGACCAGCACAAAATTCTCGGAGAACAGGGCTACCTCGGTCAACGAAGGTTCGGACACCGGCAGAGCGACGATCGCCGTGTCGAGCCGGCCTTCCGCCACCTCTGCAATCAGCTTCAGTGTGAGCGTCTCGCGCACGTGAATGTCGAGGCCCTCATGCAAACGGGTCAGGTTTCCGATGATGGTAGGCAGCAGATAGGGAGCGATGGTGGGGATCACGCCTATTCGCAGCCGCCCCGCCAGACGCTCGTGCGAGGCGCGCGCCAAGTCTCCCAATTCATCCACCGAGCGCAGTATGTCGCGCACGCGCAGCGCAAACTCCTCTCCGAAGCCCGTCAGTCGCACCTGCCGCGCGCCTCTTTCGAAAAGCTCCGTGCTGAGCGTTTCTTCCAGTTCCCTGATCTGCACCGACATAGCGGGCTGAGAAATCGCACAGGCATCCGCCGCCCGCCCGAAATGGCCGTGTCGTACCAATGCCTCGAAATAGCGTAGTTGCTTCAGCGTCAGGTTGGTCATAACCTCAACTTATTCCTGCAATCAAAAAATCCAACTTAAATTAATCGCGCAACTCTGATAGACGAAGCAATATGAAGGGAAGCGAGGGCCTTCGTGGCCTTCCCCCGGACAGCTCAATCAACTCAGCCAGGAAACCCACTTAGCCAGGATCGGAGCGATAAATGGATACCAAGACCACCGAAAGTACGGGCAAGTGCCCGGTCATCCATTCGACTGCAGTAAGGACTAACCGCGACTGGTGGCCGAACCAGTTGGATCTTCGGGTTCTCCACCAGCATTCCCGCTTGTCAGATCCGATGGGCGAGGCGTTCGACTACGCCAAGGAATTCAAGAGCCTCGACCTCGATGCCGTGATCAAGGATCTCAAAGCGTTGATGACGGACTCGCAGGATTGGTGGCCGGCGGATTTTGGCCATTACGGGCCATTATTCATTCGCATGGCGTGGCACAGCGCCGGCACGTATCGCATCGGCGACGGGCGCGGTGGCGCCGGTGCCGGTCAGCAGCGTTTCGCGCCGCTCAACAGCTGGCCCGACAACGTGAATCTCGATAAAGCGCGCCGGCTGCTGTGGCCGATCAAGCAGAAATACGGCCGCAAGATCTCCTGGGCCGATCTCATGATCCTCACCGGCAACGTCGCGCTCGAATCGATGGGTTTCAAGACGTTCGGTTTCGCCGGCGGGCGCGCGGATGTCTGGGAGCCCGAAGACGACATCTATTGGGGGCCCGAGGGCACGTGGCTGGCGGACGAGCGCTATAGCGGCGACCGCGACCTCCAGGATCCGCTCGGCGCCGTGCAGATGGGTCTGATCTACGTCAATCCGGAAGGCCCCAATGGCAACCCGGATCCTATCGCTGCGGCACGCGATATTCGCGAGACGTTCAGGCGCATGGCGATGAATGATGAAGAGACGGTCGCGCTGATTGCCGGCGGTCACAGTTTCGGCAAGACCCATGGCGCCGGCGATGCGGCATTGGTGGGCGCGGCCCCGGAAGCCGCCGGCATCGAGGAACAAGGCCTCGGCTGGCAGAACAAATTCGGCACCGGCAAAGGCGGCGATGCGATCGGCAGCGGCCTGGAAGTCACCTGGACCACGACGCCGACGAAGTGGAGCAACAACTTCTTCCAAAACCTGTTCGGCTACGAATGGGAGCTGACCAAGAGCCCGGCGGGCGCGCATCAATGGAGGCCGAAAAACGGCGTAGGTGCCGGCACCGTGCCGGATGCGCACGACGCAGCGAAGCGTCATGCGCCCTCCATGCTGACCACCGACCTCTCCTTGCGGTTCGATCCCGCCTACGAAAAGATCTCGCGGCGCTTCCTCGAGAATCCCGACCAGTTCGCGGACGCCTTCGCGCGCGCCTGGTACAAGCTCACGCACCGCGACATGGGCCCGATCGCGCGCTATCTGGGTCCCCTTGTTCCGAAGGAAGAACTGCCGTGGCAAGACCCGATCCCGGCGCGCGAGCATGAGCTGATCGGGGAGCAGGACATCGCCGCCCTGAAGGCGAAAATCCTCGCCTCCGGCCTCACGGTCTCCCAGTTGGTCTCGACCGCCTGGGCGTCGGCCTCGACATTCCGCGGCTCCGACAAGCGCGGCGGCGCCAATGGCGCGCGCATCCGGCTCGCGCCGCAGAAGGATTGGGACGTCAACCAACCGGCTCAGCTGGCGCAGGTGCTGCAGAAACTCGCAGCGATCCAAAAGGACTTCAACGCCTCTCAGAGCGGGGCTAAGAGGGTTTCGCTTGCCGACCTCATCGTTCTCGGCGGTTGCGCTGCCGTCGAGAAGGCTGCGAAGGCCGGCGGGCAGGATGTGAAGGTGCCCTTCACACCGGGCCGCATGGACGCATCGCAGGAGCAGACCGATGTCGACTCCTTCACGCCGCTCGAGCCGACCGCTGACGGGTTCCGCAACTATCTGCGCGGCCGGCAGCGCCTGTCGCCTGAGGAGTTGTTGGTGGATCGGGCACAATTGCTGACGCTGACGGGCCCCGAAATGACGGTTCTCGTCGGGGGCTTGCGCGTCCTCGGCGCAAATGCCGGGCAGTCCAAGCACGGCGCCTTCACACAGCGCCCTGAGACGCTGACCAATGACTTCTTCGTCAATCTGCTCGATATGGGCACGGAATGGAAAGCGAGCTCGGACGCCAAGGACGTGTTCGAAGGACGCGACCGGACGAGCGGCAAACTCAAGTGGACCGGCACTCGCGCCGACCTCATCTTCGGCTCGCACTCGCAGCTCCGCGCCTTCGCCGAAGTCCATGCCTGTGCGGATTCGAAGGAGAAGTTCGTGAAGGACTTCGTGGCGGCATGGACCAAAGTGATGAACCTCGACCGCTTCGATCCAGCCTGATCTGAGCGCAAGCAGTCTTGCCGTTTCAAGACAAAGCCGCGGGACGCAAGTCCCGCGGCTTTTTCTTTGTCCATCCCCTCTCCCCCCGCGGGGGAGAGGGTTAGGGTAGAT
>JAKATG010000030.1:0-78463 GCA_021828105.1 Pseudomonadota bacterium | reverse complement strand
AGGCACATGTCCTCTCCTGGTGCTCGCAGCAACGCGGAGGGCTTGGTGGCTCCCGGCAGAGCGACCCGTCCTGCCAGTCTAATCCCCGGCACAGGACACCAGAAGGGTACAGGGAGGGGCCCAATGCCGAGCATTGGGAGGGTGAGGGGGAACGGTCGGTGATTTCCTTCTCCGCCGGTTCCCCCTCACCCTAACCCACTCCCCCGCAGGGGGAGTGGGGATTACCGTCTATCCCACCGCCTTTGCGTAGGTCCGCGGCGACACACCGTATTTGCGCACGAAGATGCGGGTCATGTGGCTCTGATCGGCGAAGCCCGCGGCGAATGCTGCTTGCGCAAGCGGTAAACGGGCGGCAATCAGCCGGCGCGCCAAGGCAATGCGGCGCTGCATCACATAGGCATGCGGCGTGAGGCCCGTCGCCTTGCAGAACGCGCGCAGGAGCTGGAACCTGCTCAATCCCGCCTCTTGCGCGAGCGCCGCGAGCGTCAGCGGAGAGGCCGGATCATCATCGATCAATTGCCGGACACTGCGGATGGCATCGGGAATATGGGGCTCCTTGCCCGCCTTCGGCCGCAAGGCGGCAAAAAGCAGGAGCAGCAGCTCTTCGCGTTCGAGCGGCGCCTCGCCGCCTTTCGTCATGGCCGCGAACAGCGCGCCGAAGCGGCCGATCAACGGTCCGCCGCTCAACACCGGATGCGAGAATTCGAACGCCTTCGTTTTGCCTTCGCTCATATCCGCGACCACCGCTGAGATGACCGCGGGATCGAAATAGAGGATGCGCCATGAGCGCCCATGATCGCCAATGGGGGCGCCGTCATGCACCTCGCCCGGATTGACGGTGATCACATCGCCCGTCCCCGCTTCCACCATGCCGCGGCCGCTGAGCGAGCGATGGGCGCCTTGATGGATCACGCCGATGCCGAACTGATCATGGGTGTGGCGTGGAAAGACATGCCGCGTCGAAGCCAGGACCGCCTCGACGCCGGCCATGCCACAGCGCAGCATCCGGAACTGGCTTGCGGCCGTCACTCGGGCTTGCGGCGCAGCACCGCCTGAAGCACGTCGCGGACGCCGATGGCGCCGACGAAGCGCTCGCCTTCATCGAAGAGCGCCACCGGCGCCGTGTCGGCGCGGTGCATGGCGAGCATCACGGTGCGCAGGGACGTGCCGGGCGTCGCCCAGAAGACCGGGCGATCGTTCGGACGCACCGGCTTCTCGGCCTCGGAACAGGCGACCCAGGTCGCCTTCTGCTTTTCGCGCTCGGCATCGACCACCTTGCGGTCGGGGCCGATCTTGAAGCGCGTGGTCCGCCTGCGGTCGAGCCACACCCAGCCTTCACCGGCATCCTCGAGATCGCGCGCGTCGCGCATCACATTATAGGCGGTGAGCACGCTCAGGGGATTCACATTGGCGATGAATTCGCGCACATAGTCATTGGCGGGGCGCAGCACGATGTCCTCCGGCCGCCCGGTCTGCACGATGCGCCCGCCCTCGAGGATCGAGATGTAGTTGCCGAGCTTGAGCGCCTCTTCGAGATCGTGGCTGACGAAGATGATCGTCTTCTTGAGCGTCTTCTGCAGCGACAGCAATTCGTCCTGCAATTTGGTGCGGATCAGGGGATCGAGCGCCGAGAAGGGCTCGTCCATCAGGAGGATCGGCGCCTCGGTCGCGAAGGCACGCGCCAGGCCGACGCGCTGCTGCATGCCGCCCGACAATTCATGGCCGTATTTCTTCGACCATTGATCGAGGCCGACGAGCTTGAGCTGCTTGTCGACGCGCGCCGCGCGCTCGCCATCGGGCATGCCGGCAAGCTCGAGGCCGAAGCCGACATTCTCGGCGACGGTGCGCCAGGGCAGCAGGCCGAACTGCTGGAACACCATGGCGACGCGGTGCTGGCGCAGGCGGCGCAAGGTTTCGGGCGAGCAGGTCACGACATCGACCGGCTTGCCGTTGTCATTGACCACGACCTCGCCGCGCGAGACCTTGTTGAGGCCGTTGACGGCGCGCAGCAGCGTGGACTTTCCCGAGCCCGAAAGGCCCATGAGCACGCTGATCTCGCCTTCCTTGACCGCGAGATTGGCGCCGGCGCAGCCCAAGACCGCGCCCGTCTTCTCCAGGATCTCGGAGCGCGAGGCGCCCTTGTCGAGGAGCTTCAGCCCTTCCGCCTCGCGCTCGCCGAAGACGATGTCGACATTCTTGAACTCGACGGCCGTGGTCATGACGCTTTCCTTTCGCCGACCCGGCAGACGCGGTCGAGAATGATGGCGAGCACCACGATGGCGATGCCGGCCTCGAGGCCTAAGGGAATGTTGACCGAGTTCAAGGCCCGCACCACCGGCTTGCCGAGGCCGTTGGCGCCGACGAGCGCGGCGATGACCACCATGGAAAGCGACAGCATGATGCACTGGGTGAGGCCCGCCATGATGGTGGGGAGTGCCGCCGGCAATTCGACCTTCCACAATAATTGCCGCTTGGTGGCGCCGAAGGCTTCACCCGCCTCGATGAGCTGCTTCGGCACCGAGGTGATGCCGAGATGGGTGAGGCGGACCGGGGCCGGTATGGCGAAGATCACGGTGGCGATGAGGCCGGGGGCGAGGCCGAGGCCGAACAGGACGAGCACCGGGATGAGATAAACGAAGGTCGGCATGGTCTGCATGAGGTCGAGGATGGGCCGCAGGATACGGAACAGCCAGGGACGATGGGCGGCGGCGATGCCGAGCGGCACGCCGATCGCCATCGACACGCCGGCCGCCGCGATGACCAGCGCCAGGGTTTCGATCGTCTCCTTCCAGAAGCCGAGATTCATGATGAAGAGCAGGCCGATGGCCGTGGCGATGGCGAGCTTGATCGAGCGCTGCAGATACCAGGCGAGGAGGCTGATGAGAATGACGACGATGATCGGCGGCACCATCAGCACGAGATCGATGATGCCCTCGAGCACAAAGGTGAAGCCGCGCGCAATGCCGTCGAAGAACCATTCGAAGTTCGTCGTGAGAAAGCCGAAGAAGGCTTTGCCCCAGGCGCCGATCGGTATCTTCCAGGCGGTGATGAGTTGTGTAATCGGATCCATCTCAGCCCCTCCCCCTTGATGCTTTTTCTTTCAGCGTAACAAAAAGGCGGCCCGCTGTCTTGGGCCGCCTTCATGTTTCATGCGCTCAAAAGGGTTCAGCCGCCGAGCTTGGCCTTAACGGCTGCCGCGGCGTCGCCGCCATCGAAGGTGGTCACGCCGTCGAGCCAGGGCGTGATGGCATCGGGATTGGCCTTGAGCCACTCGGTCGCGGCAACCTTGCCTTCCTTGCCGTCGGTCAGGATGCCGCCCATGATCTCGTTTTCCATCTTGAGCGTGAATTTGAGATTGCTGATGAACTTGCCGACATTCGGGCATTCGCCGACATAGCCCTTGCGCACATTGGTGTGGACCGTGGCGCCACCGAAATTGGGCCCGAAGACATCATCGCCGCCCGAGAGATAGGCCATCTCGAAATTGGCGTTCATCGGATGCGGCTCCCAGCCGAGGAACACGATATCGGCCTTCTTCGGCACCGACTTCGAGACCTGGGCCAGCATGCCCTGCTCCGAGCTTTCGACCAGCTCGAAGCCCTTGAGGCCGAACTTGTCGCCCGAGATCATGTCGAGGATCAGCCGGTTGCCGTCATTGCCGGCCTCGATGCCATAGATCTTGTTGTCGAGCTTGTCCTTGAACTTGGCGATATCGGCGAAATCCTTGAGGCCCTCGTCGTAAGTGTATTTCGGCACCGCGAGGGTGTATTTGGCGCCCTCGAGATTGACGCCCAGCGTCTCGACCGAGCCATCCTCGCGATAGGGCTTGATGTCGTTCTCCATGGTCGGCATCCAGTTGCCGAGGAAGACATCGATGTCCTTGCTCTTGAGCGAGCTGTAGGTGACCGGCACCGACAGGACCTGGATTTCGGGCTCATAGCCCAGCGCCTCGAGCAGCACATTGGCCGTCGCCGTGGTGGCGGTGATATCGGTCCAGCCCACATCCGAGAAACGCACCTTCTTGCAGGCCTCGGCATCGCCGGCCGCCGCCGCTCCCGCCATGACGGTCAGGCTGGCGCCCAGTGCCAACAGGCCAAGCAAGGCTTTGAGCTTCATGGTCATTTGATCCTCCCTATGGATATCTTTGGAATAAAGACTACTCTCTTTCGCCGGGGGATCGTCAAGCTTTTTATTGGACGGACGTCCAATGAACGTAATAAGCTCGGCGATCCAATCTTTGCGAGGGGCCAATGCCCAAGAGGGGAATGAAGCCGATCCGCCGCCAGCAATTGATCGATGCGGCGATCGCTTCCATACACGAGCACGGTTTTTCGAGCGCGACGGTCGCCCGCATCGCCCGCAAGGCCGGGGTGTCGACCGGCATCGTGCATCACTATTTCACCGACAAGACCGACCTTCTCGCCTCCACCATGCGTTCGCTGCTCGATCTCCTGCGGCGCGAGGCGGTGATGCGCATGCGCATCGCCCACACACCGATCGAGCGCATCTATGCGATCATCCATGCGTCCTATGGCGATCAGCAGTTCTCCGAGGAGGTGTTCTCGGCCTGGCTCGCGCTCTACGGCAATGCGCGCGACTCCGACAAGCTGCAGCGCATCCTGCGCATCTACCACAGGCGGCTGCACAGCAACCTTCTCTACAATCTCGTGCCCCTCATCGGGCGCGAGCGCGCCAAGGACGTGGCGCTGGGCATCGGCGCCCTCATCGACGGCCTGTGGCTGCGCTATGCGCTGACCGGCCGGCCGGAGAACGCCGAGACGCCGCGCGCCCTGACCCGCGCCTATGCCGACGCCATGATCGCCGGCAAGTAATGATGATTACTATTTGCGCATGACCTTTTCCGAGAAGTCTGCAACTTTTCGGAATCATGCTTGAAGGGAGCAAGAAAATGAAACCGGTGAAATGGGGCATCATCTCGACCGCCAATATCGGCATGGCCAAGGTCATTCCGGGCATGCTGAAGAGCAAGGAGCTCGACGTCGTGGCGATCTCGTCGCGCGACAAGAAGACGGCCGAGGCCGCGGCGAAGAAGCTCGGCATCAAACAGGCCTATGGCTCCTATGAGGAGATGCTGGCCGATCCTGATATCGAGGCGGTGTACAATCCCTTGCCCAACCACTTGCATGTGCCCTTGACCCTCGCCGCGGTCAAGGCCGGCAAGCATGTGCTGTGCGAGAAGCCCATCGCCATCACCGCCAAAGAGGCCAAGAAGCTCAAGAAGGTGCCGAAGGGCATCTATGTGGCGGAAGCCTTCATGGTGCGCCATGCGCTGCAATGGCAGGCGGTGCGCGCAAGGATCGAGAAGGGCGAGATCGGCACGCTCCGGCTCATGCAGGTGTTCTTCTCCTATTATCTCGACGATCCGAAGAATGTGCGCAACATCGCCAAGATCGGCGGCGGCGGGCTGCTCGACATCGGCTGCTATCCGATCACCGTGGCGCGCTACATCTTCGATGCCGAGCCCAAGGCGGTGACCGCGGTCTTCGACCGCGACCCCAAATTCAAGACCGACCGGGCGGCGAGCGGGCTCGCCGATTTCGGCAAGGGCCGGCAATTGTCCTTCGCCATCTCGACCCAGACGGCACCCTTCCAGCGCGTGCAGATCGCCGGTACCAAGGGCCGCATCGAGGTCGAGATCCCGTTCAACGCGCCGCCCGACAAGCCCAACCGCTATTTCGTGCAGGGCATGGCGATGAACGAAGGCAAAACCTATGAACTCCCCGTGAGCGATCAATATCAACTGCAGGCGGAAGCCTTCGGCCGCGTCATCCGCAAGGACAAGAAGGCGGCCTATGGCATCAAGGACGCGATCCAGAACATGAAGATCATCGACGCCTTCTTCCGCTCCGAGAAGAGCCGGAAGTGGGAAGAGGTGTAGTTTACCCTCGCCCCGCTTCAGCCGGGAGAGGTAAATCGCTCCACAGCCGCGCCGCACCACGTACGCCGCTCTTCTCACCGTGCTTGGCGCGCGCCACCTTCACCGTCGCGCTTCCTGAAAACGCATATCGGCCGGCGCGCGGGCCGAGCTCCTCGACCAGCTCCGGCAGGCCTGACAGGCCGCCACCGATCACGAAGATATCGGGATCGATCACATTGACGATCGCCGCGGTGAGCCTTGCCAGCCGGTCGGCCAGGCGATCGATCGCCGCTTTGGCTTGGGTGTCGCCGGCGCGCGCCATGGCCACGATCTCAGGCCCTTTCAATCGGGCGCCCGCTGCCTTCTCATAGTCGCGCGCCAGCCCCGTTCCCGACACATATTGCTCGACGCAGCCCTTCTTGCCGCAGAAACAGGGAATGAGCGGCCATTCGCTGTCATTGGGCCAGGGCATGGGCGTGTGGCCGAATTCCGCCGCTTCGTTATTGGGCCCATGGCGCAGCTTGCCGTCGATCACGAGGCCGCCGCCCAAGGCCGTGCCGATGGTGAAGCCCGCGACCACCGCATGGCCGGCACCCGCCCCGTCATAGGCTTCCGACAGAGCGAAGCAGTTGGCGTCGTTCTCGAGGCGCACCGCGCGCCCGAGAAGGCGCTCGACATCCTTGGGCATCGGCTTGCCGTTGCAGTCGAGGATATTGGCGTTGCGCCACAGTCCCGTCTTCGGCGCCGCCGATCCCGGCGCGCCGATGCCGACCGTCGCCTGAGCGTTGGCATGCGCCTCGGCCTCGCGCACAAGCCCCGCAATGGCGCTGAGGATCGCGTCATAGGTTTTGGGCGTCGGCACGCGCTTCTCGAAGCGGACGCGGCCATCGCCCGCCAGCACGATGGCGTCAATCTTGGTGCCGCCGAGATCGACGCCGATCCGGTCAGGCGCGGTTATAGGCGTCGTCATAGCGCACGATATCGTCTTCGCCGAGATAGTCGCCGAACTGCACCTCGATGATCTCGACCAGACCCTCATGATGGTTCTCTAGCCGGTGCTTGGCGCCTTGCGGGATGTCGACCGACTGCGACCGGGTCAGCGTCAGGACCTTGTCGTCGACGGTCACGGTGGCGGTGCCGGTGACGACCGTCCAATGCTCACCCCTGTGCTTGTGGCTCTGCAGCGACAGGCGCCCGCCCTCAGTCACCACGATGCGCTTCACCTTGAAGCCCTTGCCTTCGTCGAGCACGTGGAACGAGCCCCAGGGGCGGTTTTCACTATACATACTGATCTCCTCTTCTTGTCTGCGCATGATCTTTTCGGAAAACCGGCGAGATGGCCGGGTCGAGCCCGGCCACAAAGCTTTTCTGGGTCATGCGCTAACTGCTGGCAAAGGCTTCTTCCCACGGATCATGTCGGATGCCTTCTCCGCGATCATGATCGTCGCCGCATTGGTGTTGCCGGTGATCACATTGGGCATGACCGAGGCATCGGCGACGCGCAAGCCCTTGATGCCGCGGAAAGTGAGATCGGGATTGACCACCGCCTGATCGTCGATCCCCATGCGACAGGTGCCGGCCGGATGATGATCGGTCTTGGCCGAGGCGCAGGCATAGGCCGCAAGCTCGTCATCGCTTCTGACCTCGGGCCCCGGCACGCGCTCGGCGAGGACGAAACGCTTGAGCGCCGGCTTCGCCATGATCTCGCGCGCGAGCTTCAGTCCGCGCAGCGACATCTCGCGATCATGCGGATCGGCCCAGTAATTGGGATCGATGAGCGGCGCGGTCCTCGGATCGGCGGAGGCGAGCCTCACCGTGCCGCGCGAGCGCGGCCGCATATAGGCGCTGTTGAGTGTGACCCCGGCATTCTTCAGCTTGGCGATGCCCGCCTCGATGCCGGAGCCGAAGCCCAGATGGAACTGCATGTCGGGGGCTGCGGCATTCTCGTCGACCTGCGCGAAGCCGCCGGTCACGAACAGGCTCGAGGCCGCCGGGCCGCCGCGAAACAGGAGGTAGAGCACGCCGGCATAGGCCGTCCACAGCGGCTTGCCATATTTATCGTAAGTATGATCGCCCGTGCATTCGCTGATGGCGCAGAGATCGAGATGGTCCTGGAGATTCGCTCCGACGGACCGCGCATCGAGCACCGGCGTGATGCCGAGCGATTTCAGATGATCGGCAGGCCCCAAGCCTGACAGCATCAGAAGCCGCGGCGAGCCGATGGTGCCGCAGGACAGAATCACCTCGCGCTTGGCGCGCAAAAATTCCCGCCGGCCCGCAGCAGCCACCTCGATGCCCAGGGCACGGTTTCTCTCGACCATGACGCGCAGCACCTCCGCATCGCGCCTGACGGCAAGATTTGGCCGGCTCAGCGCCGGCTTCAGATAGGCCGTTGCCGCCGACGAGCGCCGGCCGTTCTTCTGCGTCACCTGGTAGAAGCCGACACCCTCCTGGCGGGCGCCGTTGAAATCGGGATTGCGCTCAAGGCCCGCTTCCCCGGCAGCTTCAAGGAAAGCCTCGGCGATCGGCAAGGTCGCCCACGGGTTGCTGACGCCCAAGGGGCCGTCGAGCCCATGGAATTCGTCGCGGAAATGGCTGTTGCCCTCGGCGCGCTTGAAATAGGGCAGCACGTCGCGATAGCTCCAGCCGCTGCAGCCCGACTGCGCCCACAGATCGTAGTCCTGCGCATTGCCGCGAATATAGACCTGCGCATTGATGGTCGAGCCGCCGCCGATCACCTTGGCCTGCGTGTACCAGAAGACGCGGTCCTGCATGTGCTTCTGCGGCACGGTGGACCAGCCCCAGCTCGCAATTCCCTTGGTCATGCGGGCGAAGCCGGCCGGGATATGGTAGAGCGGATGGCGGTCGCCGCCGCCCGCCTCGATCAGAAGGACGCTCGTGTCCTTGTCTTCCGACAGGCGGCTCGCCAGGACGCAGCCGGCCGATCCGCCGCCGGCGATGATGTAGTCGTAATCCTTCATCTCAGGCGATGCGCTGCTCGGTGCCCGGATCGAAGAATACCGCCTTGTCGAGATTGAAGGCGAGCATCGCCTTCTTGCCGGGCGAGACTTTCGCATCTGCCCGGAGCCTCGCGACCACTTCCTTGCCGCCCAAATGGGTGATGGCGAAAGTATCGGAGCCCGCGGGCTCGACTACCTCGATCTGGCATTCCGAGGTGACGACGCCCGATGACGTGCGGTCGGCGCCGTCGGGATCGGTGAGCGCTTCCGGCCTTATGCCGAAGATCACATTGCCGCCGGCGTGCTTGGCGATCTTGCCCGCCCCTTCGGGCAGGGCCAGCGTCAGCGGGGTCCCTGAGCGCTGCGGCATCGACAGGCGCAGATCATTGCCGCTCTTCTCGACGCTCGCCGGAATGAGGTTCATCGCGGGCGAGCCCATGAAATCGGCGACGAACATGTTGGCCGGATGATTGTAGATCTCGGCCGGCGTGCCGAATTGCTGCAAGAGGCCGTCCTTGAGCACGGCGATGCGGGAAGCGAGCGTCATCGCCTCGATCTGGTCATGCGTCACATAGACGATCGTCGTCTTCATCGACTGGTGCAGGCGCTTGATCTCGGTGCGCATGTCGACGCGCAATTTGGCGTCGAGGTTGGACAAAGGCTCATCGAACAGGAAGACCTGCGGGCGGCGCACCAGGGCGCGGCCCATGGCGACGCGCTGGCGCTGGCCGCCCGAGAGCTGGCTCGGCTTGCGGTCGAGCAGATGCTTGATCTGCAAGGTCTCGGAGACCTCGCTCACCGCCTTGTCGCGCTCTGCCTTGGGGACGCCCCTGATCTCCATGCCGAAGGCGATGTTCTGCGCCACCGTCATATTGGGATAGAGCGCATAGGACTGGAACACCATGGCGATGTCGCGCTCGGAGGGATGCAGGTCGTTGACCTTGCGGCCCTTGATATGGATCTCGCCCGCGGTGATCGTCTCGAGCCCGGCAATGGTATTGAGCAAGGTCGACTTGCCGCAGCCCGAGGGGCCGACAAGCACGAGGAAGCCGCCCTCGTCGATGGCGAGGTTGATGCCCTTGAGCACGTCGACATTGCCGAAGCGCTTTTCGAGGTTCCTGATTTCAAGAAACGGCATGGGTCACCCTTTGACTGCGCCGGCCATCAGCCCCCGCACGAAATACCGGCCCGATACGATATAGACGATCAGGGTCGGCAAGGCGGCGAGAATGGCGCCGGCGAAATGCACGTTGTATTCCTTGACCCCCGTCGATGAGCTCACCAGATTGTTGAGCGCCACCGTCATGGGGAGCGAATAGGAATCGGCGAAGGAGACGCCGAACAGGAAGTCGTTCCAGATGTTGGTGAACTGCCAGATGACCGTGACGACGATGATCGGCCCCGAGCTCGGCAGGAGGATACGGCGGAAGATCTGGAAGAAGCTCGCGCCGTCGATCATCGCGGCGCGCACCAATTCGGTCGGGAAGGCTTCGTAGTAATTGCGGAAGAACAGCGTCGTGAAGCCGATGCCGTAGACGGCATGGACGAGCGACAGGCCCCAGGTGGTGCCGGCAAGGCCCAGGATGCCCAAAACCTTGGCCATCGGGATGAGCACGATCTGGAAGGGGATGAAGCAGGAGAGCAGCATCAGCGTGAAGACCAGATTATCGCCGGGAAAGCGCCATTTGGTCAGCACATAGCCGTTGAGCGCGCCGAGCAGCGTCGATGCGGCGACGGCGGGGACGACCATGATGATCGAGTTGAGGAAATAGGGACGCAAGCCCGTCGGCTGCACACCGATCTGGGCCGTCGACCAGGCGCTGAGCCAAGGCTCGATCGTGAATTGCTGCGGCAGCGCCAGCATGTCGCCCTGGCGGATCTCGTCCAGGGGTTTCAGCGAATTCACCAGCATCACATAGAGCGGCAGGAGATAATAGATCACGAAGACGATGAGGACGGCATAGATCAGAATGCGCGTCCACGACGTCGTCTTCATCGCGGTTTCGGGAGAGGCAGCGCTCATGACCTGCGTCCTATGCGCAATTCGGAATAGAGATAGGGGATGATGATCGAGGCGATCATGATCAGCATGATGGTGGCGGAAGCGGCACCGATGCCCATGGAATTGCGGGTGAAGGTATAGGAGTACATGAATGTGGCGGGCAGCTCGGTCGCCTGGCCGGGGCCGCCGCCGGTCAGCGCGATGACCAGGTCATAGGCCTTGATGGCGAGATGGGCGAGCACGACGAAGGCCGAGAGGAATACCGGGCGCATCAGCGGGATGATGATGCGGCGATAGATCATGACATTGGAGGCGCCGTCGATCTGCGCCGCCTTGATGATCTCGTTGTCGACGCCGCGCAGGCCCGCCAGGAACATCGCCATCACGAAACCCGATGACTGCCAGACCGCGGCGATCACCAGCGTGTAGATCGCCAGGTTGCGGTCCTTGATCCAGGTGAAGGAGAAGCTTTCCCAGCCCCATTGATGCATCGTGTGCTCGAGGCCGATGCCGGGATCGAGAAACCATTTCCAGGCGGTGCCGGTGACGATGAAGGAGAGCGCCATCGGATAGAGATAGATCGGGCGCAGCACGCCCTCGGCGCGGATCTTCTGGTCGAGCAGGATGGCGAGGCCCAGACCCAGCACCGAGCAGACGATGATATAGAGCGAGCCGAAGATGGCGAGATTGCCGAGCGCCCGCCACCAATGCGGCAAAGCCCAGAGCTTCGTGTAGTTCTCCCAGCCGACCCAGCCGAAGGACGGCAGCATCTTCGAGTCGGTGAAGGACAGATAGCCGGTGAACAGGATGAAGCCATAGACGAAGATCAGCGTGGCCGCGAAGCTCGGCGCCAGCACGATGCGCGGCAGGAGCTCCTGGAGGTAGTTTCTCGCTGACGGCGCCGCGGCAGCTTGAACTGTGGCCTCAGCCATCTCTCAACATTCCTCAGCCCTATCCATTTTCCGAAGAACTGGGCGGAGCGCGCCAGCCTTGGGGTGATGAAACTCTGCCCGCTTTCCGCGCCCGACTCCAGAGAAAGAAAGGCCCCGGTGTCTGCGCCGGGGCCTCTCCATCATGCGAAAATCCTTACTTCGCCGCGGCGACCGCAGCCGCGAGCTCCTTGGCGGCGGCCTCGGAATCGAGCTCGCCGTTGAAGTGGCGGGTCACCACGTCATAGAGCGCGTTCTTGATCGCGGCGGGAGCCGCGTAGCCATGCGCCATCGAGCCCATGAGCGAGCCCGAGGCAGCGGCCTCGGCCAGGTCCTTCATGCCCTTCTTGCCGCAATCGTCGAAGGCGGTGTCAGGCACATCGGTGCGCGCCGGCACCGAGCCCTTGACTACGTTGAAGGACGACTGGAAGGCCGGATTCTCGATGGCCGAGGCCATCTCGAGCTGTGCCTTCTGCTTGTCCTCGCCGACCTTGAACATCATGAACATGTCGGAGTTGAAGGTGACGGCGCCCTGCGTGCCGGGGAAGCGGATGCAGACGAAGTCGGCTCCCGGCTTCTGGCCGGCCTTGACGAACTCGCCCTTGGCCCAGTCGCCCATGAATTGCAGGCCGGCTTTGCCTTCGATGACCATCGCCGAAGCGAGGTTCCACTCGCGGCCGGAGAAATTGTCGTCGACATAGGAGCGCAGCTTGGTCATGCGGTCGAAGACTTCCTTCATCTTGGGCGAAGCCAGGGTGTCGGGATCGAGATCGATCATCGCCTTCTTGTAGAAATCGTTGCCGAAGGAGAGCACGACGGCATCGAAGATCGTCGCATCCTGCCAGGGCTGGCCGCCATGGGCGACCGGCGTCAGGCCGGCGGCCTTGAACTTGTCGAGCAAGGCGATGAGCTCGTCCCAGTTCTCCGGCGCCTTGCCGCCCGCGGCATCGAGCGCCTTCTTGTTGATCCACACCCAGTTGGTCGAGTGGACGTTCACCGGGGCGGCGATCCACTTGCCGTCATATTTGGCAAAACCCTGCAGCGCCGCCGGAATGACCTTGTCCCAGCCTTCCTTGTCGGCGACGGCACCCAGATCGCCCACCACGCCTTGCTTGGCCCAGTCGGTGATGTCGAAGCCCAGCGCCTGCACCGCGGTCGGCGGATTGCCGGCGGTGACGCGGGCGCGCAAGGCGGTCATCGCCTGCTCACCGCCGCCACCGGCGACCGGCATGTCCTGCCAGGTGACGCCCTTGGCCTCGAGATCCTTCTTCAGCACATCGAGGGCCGCGGCCTCACCGCCCGACGTCCACCAGTGGAGCACTTCCACCGAGTCGGCGGCCTGAGCGGCAACGGCGAGCCCTGAGGCAAACACGCTGGTCAACAGCAATCTACGCAACATGAAATCCTCCCTAAGTTGCGAAACGCATTCCGGCACCTGAAGCAATGCCGGCCGATCTTTCAGTGCAAAGAGCCAAGGCTGATTGCGCTGTCATCAGGGATATTCTCCCCGAAGCTTTGCGCGAAGCTCAACCCTTGGCAATTGAATAGTGTCTCCTCCCTCGCCCGTCGTTGCTTTTGTTGTTCCCGGACCTATGCCGTGATCTGTAACGTTACAGATTTTCCTTGTCAACCTCGCTTTGACCCGATCATATGTATTACAATTGCAATTGTTGGACTGTTGACATTTTCAGGCGGGGACTCGATATGGTTTCAGCCGAAATTCTGAAACGTTACAGGAACCATGGAGCGCCGCAGTAGAGCCAAGCCGGGCAAGCGTCTTGCGGGCGGGCAGCCGACGCTCCGGACGATCGCCGACCTTGCCGGGCTCGGCGTCACCACGGTGTCGCGGGCGCTGAAGGACGGGCCTGAGCTCGCGGTAGAGACCAAGGCCCGGGTGCGCGCCATCGCCGAAGAGATCGGCTACCGGCCGCATCGCGCCGGGGTGCGCCTCAAGACCGGGCGCACTTTCGTCATCTCCTTCGTGCTCAACCAGTCCGACGACATGAGCGACTATGCGCGCCGCCTGATCATGGGCATCAGCCAGGCGCTACGCGGCACGCAATATCACCTGCAGGTGCTGCCGCAGAATATCGACCAGGACCCGATCGATCCCGTCCGCTACATCGTCGACACGCAAGCCGCCGACGGCATCATCCTCACCCATTCGGAGCCGCAGGATCTTCGGGTGAAGATGCTGCTCGAGCGCGACTTCCCCTTCATCACCTTCGGGCGCACCGAGCTCGCGACGCCGCATCCTTATTTCGATGTCGACAATTTCGATTTCGCCTATCGCGCCGCCGAGGCGCTGATCGCGCGCGGGCGCAAGCGCATCGTCATCGTACTGCCGCCCGCGCAATATACCTATAGCGGCCATCAGCTTGCCGGCTACCGCCGGGCGCTGTTCGAAGCGGGACTCAAGCCGCGCATCGCCCAAGGGGTCGATCTCTATTCGCCGGCCTTCACCTTGCGCTCCTATGCCAATGCGCTGGCGACGGAAAGCGATGCGCCGGACGGCATCATCTGCGGATCGGAGCTGCAGGCGCTGGGGATGATCTTAGGCTTCCAGGAGGCGGGCTTCGTCATCGGCAAGGATGTCGACATCGTCAACAAGAAGACCTCGAACATCCTCGATCTCGTCCAGCTGCCGACGCTGCAATTCTTCGAGGACCTCATCCGCGCCGGCCACGACTGCGCGAAATTCCTGCTGAAGCGCATCGATGGAGAAGCGCCGATGAGCGAAATGCAGTATCTCGATTTCACGAACTTCAGCGAAGGGCCGGCTTAGACTTCCCTGGGCGTGCGGTGCCAATGCGGTTGATCCGGCGCAGGAGATCCGCGAGCCTTTCGCCAAAAGCTGGGCGGAGGTTCGACCGGTTTTCGCCGGGAGCGCGACAAGCCGTTGAATTCGCCTGCCGTTCAAGCTCCCTGAGATGCATCAGCGGTCCGAGCGGGTTCACGTCATACATGGACTTGTCTCCTCCGATATGAGAGGAACCTAAAAGAGGGGCGTCACCTGAGCGTCATGGGCAACGTCAACACACCGCAAAATCGGCAATTGCAGCCCTCAGCGAGCCTGGAAATCCGTCTCCTCGGCCCGCTCACCGTCAAAATGGACGGCAAGACCGTCGCCATTCCGGCCAAGAAGACTCGGGCCCTCCTGGCCTATCTGGCCCGGCGCGAGGGTGTCGACATTGCCCGCACCACCCTGGTCGGACTGCTATGGGGTGAAAGAGACGAGACGCAGGCGCGGGCGTCGCTGCGCCAGTCATTGTCCGAGCTGCGTGGCGCGCTCGGCGCGGCCGCCGAGGCCATTACGGCCAGCAAGGAATCGGTCAGCTTCGCGCGGGGCGCCGCCTGGCTCGACACGCGGATTCTGGAGACGGCGTCCACAGCCGAGAACGATAAGGCGCTCGGCGAGGCGGCAGCACTCTTCGCCGGTGATTTCCTTGAAGGCCTGGCGATCGACGAGCCCGCATTCGATCAATGGCAAACCGCTGAGCGCGAGCGCATTCGTCTCATGATCCTGGCGATCCATGACCGGCTGATGAAGCAGTCGGAGCATCGCGGGAATATTGAGGAAGCCATCAATCACGGTCTCAAGATGCTCAGCCTCGATCCGCTGCAAGAGGCGGTGCACCGCACGCTGATGCGGCTCTATGTGATGCAGGGGCGGCCCGATGCGGCGCTCGCTCAATATGAGCGGTGCGAGCGCGAGCTTGCGGACCAGCTCGGTGTGAGGCCGGAGGCGGAAACGGAAGCTCTGATGCGTTCCATCCGGACGAGCCGGCGCGAAGGCTCGTCCAGGCCCAGGACGCAACCGCCTTCGGCTGCGGCCGAGAAGCCTTCGCTCACCGTCCTGCCCTTCGCCAATCTTTCGACCGAACCCGAGCATGGCTTCTTCGCGCAAGGGTTGACGCAGGACGTCGTCGGCGCCCTGTCGCGAATAAAGGAGCTGCTCGTCGTTTCCAGCAATGCGAAACAGGCATCGGCAGGTATCGTCGATCTTGCGCAAGACCTCGGCGTAAATTTCGTGCTCGAAGGCAGCGTGCGTGCCGCAGGCTCACGCATCAGGGTTGCGGCACATCTCGTCGACGGCCGGTCGGGCAAGCATGTCTGGGCCGAACGCTATGAAGGCGAGCTCGGCGACATTTTCGCGGTGCAGGATCAGATCACCCAGGCCATCGCCTTGGCGATGCAGGCGAAGCTCACCGCCGGCGACATGGCGCGGTTCTGGGAGGGACAGACCCGCAATCTGCGCGCCTGGGAGAAAATGGTCGCCGCCCGCGATGCCTTTCTGCGATTCAACAAAAGTGACAACGAGGACGCTCGCCGTCTGCTCGAGGAAGCGATCAGCATCGATCCCCACTACACCGGAGCCATGGTGCTGCATGGCATGACCCACTGGTGGGATGCGCGATTCAACCGGTCGATCGACAGGAGCCACTCGCTTCGCCTCGCGGAGGAAGATTGCCGCAGGGTGCTCGCTCTCGATCCCCATCTGGGGATTGCCCAGATGCTCAGAGGCGGAATCGCCTGGCTGCGCGGCGAGCAGGATCAGGCCATGGAATTCGCCCAGCAGGCCGTCAGCCTGGTGCCCAGCGACGCCCACTCCACAGCCTTTCTGGCGATGCTCTACATGTATGCGGGCGAGCACGGAAAATCGAGCGCGACACTCAAGCTCGCGCAGCGGCTTTGTCCGCAATATCCGCCCTGGTACACCTACTATGAAGCCTACAACCATCTATGGACGGGCAATCTGGCGGCCGCCCTCGAGCTGGGGCGCCTCTATCACAGCCAGGAGCCGGACGAGCCTTTCGCCTACATACTCCTCGCGACCGTTCTTGCCTTCCAAGGCGAGAAAAAGGCGGCGGCCGCGATGATCGATGAGCTGCGCCTGCGCTTTCCGGGCTTCGGAATGGCGAACATGCATCTGTCGCAGCACTATCGGGAGCGCGAGAAGTTCGAGAAGGTCACGACTTTGCTGCGCGAAGCCGGATTGCCGGACTGACTGCCGCAGCAATTGGAAAGCTGACAACCCGCAACATCTACGCTCAGGCGATGGTATCCAGTCCCGCGCGGAGAAAAATTCCTTGACCCGTCGCCGCTTTGGCCGTTGTGTACCAATTCCGAATTGGTTCGCACCATTGGACTCCAGCAGGAAGACCCATGGCTGAAAACGCGCCCGGCAATTCCAATTACGCGCTCGAGAAATTGCGCGGCCTCTTGCGCTCGAACGGTTTCGACAGCAGCGGAAAGCTGCCGACCGAAAGGGCCCTCGCGGAAGAATTGGGCGTCGGCCGCCGGGCGGTCAGGCGCGCGCTCGAAGTTCTCGAAACCGAAGGCCTGATCTGGCGCCGGCAAGGATCCGGCACCTATGCCGGACAGCCGCGCCATGATCTCGACCGGCATTTCGGCGCCATCCTCGACAAGACCGACTTCATGGAAGTGATGGAAGTCAGGCTCAGGATCGAGCCGCCGCTGGCGCAGCTCGCGGCCCTCAGGGCAAAGCCCGCCGATGTCCAGCGCATGCATGACCTCGTCGCCCGGATCGGCGAAAGCGCCGATGCCGATGCACATGAATTATGGGACGGCGCGCTGCACCGGCAGATCGCGCAATGCGCCGGCAATCGCCTCTTCCTCGCCATTTTCGACGTGGTCAATCGCGTCCGCCAGGACCAGGCTTGGCAGAAGATCCGCGAACGGGCACGCAAGGCCGCAGGCCCCTTGGGATCCAAGGGACTGCTCAACCGGCAGCATGCGGAGATCGTCGCGGCGATCGGCGCGCATGATCCGGGCAAGGCCGGGGAAACCATGCGGCAGCATCTGCTGACGCTGCAGGAGAACCTGATCCGCGTCACCTCGAGCGGCCACGACGAGGAGGACGCCGAGGCGCGCAGCGCTTGAGTTCATATCATCAGAAAGGGTCGCCGGACCCTCGCATCAGAGGAGAAACGCCATGAAGCCTGCCGTCTTTCTCACAACGACGCTGACAGCCCTGCTGCTTTCGGCATCGGCGATGGCCGCCGAGCTCAAGATCGGCCTCGCCAACGACCCGGACGTGCTCGATCCGGCGCAGTCGCGCACTTTCGTCGGCCGCATCGTCTATACGGCGATGTGCGACAAGCTCGTCGATGTCGGACCGGACCTCGCCATCGTCCCGCAGCTCGCCACCGAATGGACGTGGTCCGAAGGCGGCAAGGAACTGAAGATGAAGCTGCGCAAGGGCGTCAAGTTCCATGACGGCACGCCGTTCAATGCCGAAGCGGTGGTCGCGACCATCGAGCGCAACCTCACGCTGCCGGAGTCGCGGCGCAAGAGCGAGCTCGCCTCGGTCGAGAAGGTCGAAGCCAATGGCGAGGACGAGGTCACCTTCAAGCTGAAGAGCCCCGATGTCACGCTGCTCGCCCAGCTCGCCGACCGCGCCGGCATGATCGTCTCGCCCAAGGCGGCTAAGGAGCTCGGCGCCAAATTCGGCAGCCATCCGGTCTGCGCCGGTCCCTTCAAATTCGTCGAGCGCGTCCAGCAGGACCGCATCGTGCTGGAGAAATTCGCGGACTACTGGAACAAGGACAATGTCTTCCTCGACAAGGTGACCTATCTGCCGATCCCCGACACCACGGTGCGCCTCGCCAATCTGCGCGCCGGCGATCTCGACATGGGCACGGAAATGGCGCCGAGCGATGCCGCGGCGATCAAGGGGGACGCCAATCTCAACTATCTCGACGCCGTCAATCTCGGCTATCTCGCCCTCTATGTGAATGTCGGCAATGGCCCGGCCGCCGACAATCCGCTCGGCAAGGACAAGAGGCTGCGCCAGGCTTTCTCGCTGGCGCTCGACCGCGAGGCGATCATGCAGATCGTCTATGAAGGCACGGCCCTTGCCGGCAATCAGCCGTTTCCGCCCAACGGTCCGTGGTTCAACAAGGACGTTCCCGTGCCGGCGCGCGATGTCGAGAAGGCCAAGGCGCTGATGAAGGAGGCGGGCGTCGATCGCCTCAAGCTCGACTTCAGCGTCACCAACAACCCGGTCATCCTGCAGGCGGCCCAGATGATGCAGGCCATGGTGGCCGAGGCCGGCTTCGATGTCAGCCTCAAGGCGACTGAATTTGCCACGCTGCTCGATGAGGAGACCGCCGGCAAATACCAGATCGCGCGCACCGACTGGTCCGGCCGTGTCGATCCCGACGGCAATATCCATCAGTTCGTCACCTGCAAGGGCGGCCTCAACGACATGAAATATTGCAACCCCGAGGTCGACAAGCTCCTGAACGAGGCGCGCGCCTCGACCGACAATGCCGCGCGCAAGCAGAAATACGATGCGGCGGCGAAGATCCTGAACGATGAGCTGCCGGTCATCTATTTCGGCCACCAGGCCTGGATCTGGGGCCTCAACAAGAAGGTGAGCGGATTCGTGCCCTCGGCCGACGGCATGGTCCGGCTCGTCGGCGTGAAGAAGGCCGACTGATCAGAGCACGGGAACCCCGCGCGGCACGGGGTTCCCGAAAGGCCAGGTAGTCCATGTACACCTACATCGTCAAACGGCTGCTCGTCGCCATACCGACCTTGCTGATCGTCTCGATCTTCGTCTTCTCGCTGCAGAAGCTCCTGCCGGGCGATCCCATTCTCGCCATGGCGGGCGAAGAGCGCGATCCGGCGGTCCTCGAATTGCTGCGCGAGAAGTATCATCTGAACGATCCGCTGCCGGCCCAGTATGCTTATTGGCTCGGGGGCGCGCTTACCGGCGATCTCGGCGTCTCGCTGCGCAGCAACGAGCCGGTGCTGAATCTCATCGCGGCAAAGCTCCCGGTGACGATCCAGCTCGCCGTGATGGCGATCTTCTTCGCCTTCCTGATCGGCATTCCGATGGGCATCCTGGCGGCGGTGAAGAAGAACACCGCCCTCGACTATCTCGCGAGCTTCGTCGCGCTGTCCGGCCTGTCGATCCCCAATTTCTGGCTCGGCATCATGCTGATCCTGCTCGTCTCGGTAAAACTCGGCTGGCTTCCGGCCTCGGGCTACGAGCCCTTCTTCGCAGATCCGCTGCGCTCGCTCGAGACCATGGTCATGCCGGCCTTCGTCCTCGGCAACGCGCTCGCCGCCACGCTGATGCGCCACACGCGCTCGGCGATGCTGAGCGTGCTCAGCGCCGATTACATCCGCACCGCCCGCGCCAAAGGCCTTTCCGAGCGCGCGGTGGTGTTCGAGCACAGCTTCCGCAACGCGCTCCTGCCGATCGTCACCTTGAGCGCGCTGCTGTTCGGCGAATTGCTGGCGGGCGCGGTGCTGACCGAGCAGATCTTCACCATCCCCGGCTTCGGCAAGCTCATCGTCGATGCCGTCTTCACCCGCGACTATTCCGTCGTGCAGGGTGTCGTGCTGTGCACGGCGACCGGCTTCATCCTGATGAACCTCATCGCCGACCTCCTCTATTTCGTGCTCAATCCGCGCATGCGGGCGACGCTATGACGGCGCTCAGCCCAACCGATGCCGCCGACCTGCCGGCAAGGCGTGCGCCGAGCCGGGCCTGGCGCAAGCTCAAGGCCAACAAGGGTGCGCTGGCCGGCTGTTGCATCATCCTGTTCTTCACGCTCCTCGCGGTCCTGGCGCCGCTGCTGCCGATCGCCGATCCCAATGCGACGAGCTGGACGGCGATCCGCAAGGCGCCGTCGGCCATCTACTGGCTCGGAACCGACGATCTCGGGCGCGATGTCCTGTCGCGCATGATCTGGGGCGCCCAGGCCTCGCTGATGGCGGGCGTCATATCGGTCGCGATCGCGCTCGCCGTGGGCGTGCCCTTCGGCGTTCTCGCCGGCTATTTCGGCGGCTGGATCGACATGATCATCTCGCGCGTCACCGACGCCTTCCTGGCGATGCCGTTCCTGATCACCGCCATCGCGCTCGCGGCCTTTCTGGGGCCGAGTCTCACCAATGCGATGATCGCCATCGGGCTCTCGGCCATGCCGATCTTCATTCGCCTGACCCGTGGACAGGTGCTGTCGGTCAAGACCGAGGACTATGTCGAGGGTGCGCGCGCCATCGGCCTGCGCCACTTCAGCATCATCACCCGCTATATCCTGCCCAACATCCTGGCGCCGATCCTCGTCCAGGCGACATTGACGGTCGCCGCCGCCATCATCGCCGAGGCGAGCCTGTCCTTCCTCGGTCTCGGCCAGCAGCCGCCGGCGGCGAGCTGGGGCTCGATGCTGAACGTCGCCAAGAATTTCCTGAGCCAGGCGCCGTGGATGGCGGTCTGGCCGGGAGTTGCGATCTACCTCGTGGTGATCGGCTTCAACCTCCTGGGCGACGGCTTGCGTGACGCCCTAGATCCCCGTGAAATCTGAAACGAGGCAGTTCCCCGAGATGAGCACCTTCACCACCCGTCCTGAAATCCTCGGCACATTCGGCGTCGTCGCCTCCACCCATTGGATCGCCTCCGCGGTCGGCATGAGCATGCTCGAGAAAGGCGGCAATGCCTTCGACGCCGCGGTGGCGGCGGGCTTCGTGCTGCAGGTGGTGGAGCCGCATCTCGTAGGCCCCGGCGGCGACATGCCGGCGATCATCTATTCCAAGGCCAAGGACAAGGTCGAGGTCATCTGCGCGCAAGGACCGGCGCCGGCCGGCGCCACGCTCGAGCACTATCGCGGCGAAGGCCTCGCCAAGATTCCGGGCGACGGCCTCCTCGCCACCGTCATCCCGGGATCCTTCGCCGGCTGGATGCTGATGCTGCGCGACTATGGCCGGCTCACCATCCGCGACGTGCTCACCCCCGCCATGTACTACGCCGCGCATGGCCACCCCATGCTGCCGCGCGTGTCCGACATCATCAAAGGCCTGGCGGACTTCTTCGAGAAGGAATGGCCGACGTCGCACCAGACCTGGCTGCCGGGCGGCCATGCGCCCGAGCCGCGCGCCAACTTCAAGAACCCGGTTCTGGCACGGACATGGGAGCGGGTCATTGCCGAGGCCGAGGCCAAACATGGCCGCGAGGCGCAGATCGAAGCCGCGCGCGATGCCTTCTATCGCGGCTTCATCGCCGAGGCGATCCAGAACTATCTCGACAAGGCCGAAGTGATGGATGCGAGCGGTGCCAGGCACAAGGGCGTGCTCACCGGTGAGGACATGGCCCGCTGGAAAGCGACGATCGAGGCGCCGCTCACCTATGACTATCACGGTTGGACAGTCGCCAAGATCGGGCCATGGGGACAGGGACCGGTCTTCCTGCAGTCGCTGTCGATCCTCAAGGAGATCGACCTCGCGCGCATGGATCCTTCCGGCGCCGAATTCGTCCATACCGTCACCGAAGCGATGAAGCTCGCTTTCGCCGACCGCGAGATCTATTACGGCGATCCGCTGTTCTGCGACGTGCCGCTCGACCATCTGCTGTCCGATACCTATGCCGCCCAACGCCGTCGCTTGCTGAACGGACAGGCCGCACTCGATCTCGAGCCTGGCATCGTTCCCGGTTTCGAGACGCAAGTGCGGCAGACGATGAAGATGCTCGGCGCGGACGACGCCGAGGGGGCCGTCTATGAGCCGACGATGGCGCATCTCTCCACCAAGCGCGGCGATACCGTCCATATCGACGTCATCGACCGGGACGGCAACATGGTCTCGGCGACGCCCTCGGGCGGCTGGCTGCAATCTTCGCCGATCATCCCCGATCTCGGCTTCTGTCTCAATTCGCGCGCCCAGATGTTCTGGCTGGAGCCCGGTCTGCCGACCTCGCTCGCGCCGGGCAAGCGGCCGCGCACCACGCTGACGCCGTCGCTCGCGCTCAAGGATGGACGCCCGACGCTTGCCTTCGGAACGCCCGGCGGTGATCAGCAGGAGCAATGGCAATTGGCCTTCTTCCTGCGCCATGTGCATCACGGCCTCAACCTGCAGGAAGCGATCGACCAGCCGCTTTTCCATACCGCGCATTTCCCGGGGTCGTTCTTCCCGCGCACGCGTGAGCCCGGCAGCCTGATCGCCGAAGCGAATTTCGCCGCCGCGGTGCTCGACGAGTTGCGCCGGCGCGGCCATCGCCTGACGGTCTCCGAGCCATGGTCGATCGGCCGCCTCACCGCGGCGCGCCGCGATCCGGACGGGCTTCTGCGTGCCGCGGCGACCCCTCGCCTCATGCAAGCCTATGCGGTCGGGAGATAAAGGTGGTCGCCTCCGTCATGACCCGCGGGCCCAAGGCCGGTCAATCCGGGGCCGACGTCCTGCCGGTGCTGTCGGTGCGCGATCTCACCACCTCCTTCCTGGTCGACGGCCAGTGGTCGACGGTGGTCCGCAATGTTTCCTTCGACGTCCTGCCGCGCGAGACGGTGGCGATCGTCGGCGAAAGCGGATCAGGCAAGAGTGTCACGGCGCTGTCGGTCATGCGGCTCCTCGCCAAGGAAGCGAGCCGCATTCGGGGCCGCATCACGCTCGCCGGCAAGGACACCCTGTCGCTCTCCGACAAGGACATGCGCGAGGTGCGCGGCAAGGATGCCGCCATGATCTTCCAGGAGCCGATGACCAGCCTCAATCCGGTCTTCACCATCGGCCGGCAGATTTCCGAGGCCCTGACCTGTCACGGCAATATCGGCCCGGCCGAGGCGCGGGCCGAGACGATCCGCCTCTTGGAAAAAGTGCGCATCCCCAATGCGGCGGACCGTTTCGACGACTATCCGCACCAGTTCTCCGGCGGCATGCGCCAGCGCGTGATGATCGCCATGGCTCTGGCAAGCCGGCCCAAGCTTCTCATCGCCGATGAGCCGACCACCGCGCTCGACGTCACCATCCAGGGACAGATCCTCGACCTGATCAAGCTCCTGCAGCAGGAAGAGGGCATGGCGGTCCTGTTCATCACCCATGACATGGGCGTCGTCGCCGAGATCGCCGACCGCACCATCGTCATGCTGCGCGGCGAGGTCGTGGAGGCGGGCGCCACCGCCGATATTTTCGAGCGCGGCGAGCAACCCTATACGCGCGCCCTTCTCGCCGCCGTGCCGCGGCTCGGATCGATGGCCCGCCATCGCAACCCCCGGTACTTCCCCATCGTCGACCAGGTGACGGGCTTGCGCAAAGAGGGCCGCGAGGAAAAGGATACCGTCAAGCATCAGGCCGAGCCGGTTCTGACGGTAAAGAATCTCGTCACCCGCTTCGACATCCGCGGCGGCCTCTTCGGCGGCAAGCTCGGCGCCATTCACGCGGTCGAGAACGTGTCCTTCGATCTCTTCCAGGGCGAGACCCTGGCGCTGGTCGGGGAGTCGGGCTGCGGCAAGTCGACGACCGGGCGGTCCATCATGCGGCTGGTGAAGCCGAAGAGCGGCGATGTCCGGCTCGACGGCTTCGACGTGCTGAGCCTCGATGCGGCCCGGCTACGCACCATGCGGCGCAGCGTCCAGATGGTGTTCCAGGATCCTTTCGCCAGCCTCAATCCGCGCATGACGATCGGTGCTGCGGTGGCGGAGCCGATCACCGAGCACGGCCTGGCCTCGCGTGCGACGGCGCGCGAGCGCGCGGCGGAGCTCCTGCGCCAGGTCGGCCTCACCCCCGACATGATGACGCGCTATCCGCATGAATTCTCGGGCGGCCAGCGCCAGCGCATCTGCATCGCCCGGGCGCTGGCGCTCGATCCCAAGGTGATCGTCGCGGATGAAAGCGTCTCGGCACTCGACGTATCGATCAAGGCGCAAGTGTGCAACCTGCTCATGGACCTGCAGCAGAAGCTCGGCATAGCACTTCTGTTCATCTCGCATGACATGGCCGTGGTCGAGCGCCTGAGCCACAGGGTCGCCGTCATGTATCTCGGCGAAATCGTCGAGATCGGGCCGCGGCGGTCGGTGTTCGGCAATCCGAGCCACGCTTATACGCGCAAGCTCATGGCCGCCGTGCCGGTGCCCGATCCGTCACGACGAGGCTTGCGCCGGAGCGCTGCCGTCGATGAGATCAGGAGCCCGATGCGGCCGTTGGGCTATGTCCCGCCGGCGCGCAGCTATCGCGAGGTCGCCCCAGGCCATTTCGTGCAGATCGAAACGGATGGTCCATCGGCGGGTGATGGGCTATGATGTGATTCTGGCGTGGCCCGCGCCTCCTCCCTCCATTCGGGAAAGCATTTTACTCATGCCGGGCGAGTGGATCATCGGACCGACTGTTCGAGCAGGACGCATGCGGAGGGGTTGCGGCAATGGCTCGCACCAGGAGGTTCTTCAGATGAAGCTGTCCGTTCCCCTCTATCGCTTGAAGCGCAAAGCCAGGCTTCTGTCACGCGAAAGCAGTATCCCTCTTCACGCAGCACTCGATCGTATCGCTCGCGAAGAAGGTTTCGGCCGATGGAGCCTGCTTGCGGCAACGCTGTCGGCAGTCGCACCGGCCGGCAAATTGTTTGCCGAGCTTAGGCCCGGCGATCTGGTGCTGGTCGGTGCACGTCCGGGCCAAGGCAAGACCCTGCTGAGCCTCGAGCTTGCCGTCGCAGCGATGAGGGCCGGCAACAAGGCCGTGTTCTTCTCGCTCGAATATGTCGAACGGCATGTCCCCGACATTTTCCGCGCCATCGGCGCGGAGCGGTCGCAATTCGGCGCGCTGTTCGAATTCGACGGTTCCGACGCGATCAGCGCCGATTACATCATGAGGACGCTGTCCTCGGCACCCTCCGGCACCTTGGCGGTCATAGACTATCTGCAGCTCCTCGATCAGAAGCGCGGAAATCCGGAACTGACGGTCCAGGTCAGTGCTTTGAAGTCCTTTGCACGCGAGAAGGAGCTGATCATCGTCTTCATCTCGCAGATCGACCGGTCATACGATCCGGCGATGAAACCCTGCCCCGATCTGACCGATGTCAGGCTGCCCAATCCGCTGGATTTGACGCTGTTCAACAAGACCTGTTTCCTGAACGGCGGCGAAGTCCGGTTTGGGGCGGCTACTCATTCCTGAATTTCGGCTTGCGCTTGGCGCGGAAGGCGGCAACGCCTTCCTTCAAATCCTCGGTCGAGGCGGCGAGCGCGCCGGCGATGGCTTCGAGCGGCCGCTCGGTCTCCTCGCCTTCCGCCGCATTGATCAGCGCCTTGGTGAGCTCGAGCGCCACGGGTCCTCGCGCCACGACCAGATCGACATATTCCTGAGCACTCGCCATGCCCTGGCCCTTGGCCGCCACCTCATCGACAATGCCCAGAGCCAGCGCTTCCGATGCCGAGAAGATCTCGCCGAAGAGCGCCATGCGGCGGGTCAATTGCGCGCCGAAGCGGCGGGCAACGCGCTGCGTGCCGGACCAGCCCGGAATGATGCCGAGGCCCGTCTCGGGCGCGCCGACCTTGATATGCTCCTCGGCGATCCGGAGATCGGCGACCGCGGCAAGCTCGAGGCCGCCGCCCAGCACATGGCCGTTCAGCACCGCGATGAGCGGCTGGCGCAGCCGGGCCAGCGCATCGAAGGCGCGATGGCCATAGCGGATCCAGGCGCGGCCGAAATCGAGCGCCGAATGCAAGGCCCAGGCTTCGATATCGCCGCCGGCGCAGAAGGATTTGTCGCCGGTGCCGGTCAGGATGGCGACGCGGACATCGCGCTCCGCCTCGATCAGGGCGGCGGCACGCTCCAGCGCCAGGACCATGTCCATGTCGAGCGCGTTGAGCTTCTCCGGCCGCATCAAGGTGAGCGTCGCGACATGGTCCTTGACTTCGAGCAGGATGCGCTTGTCGCCGGTGTCAAGCATGTGACAGCTCCAGGCCCATGGGCCGAGGCTCGAACAGGCGCGCCTCCATGAGCTTGAGATCGGGCGCCACCTTCAGCGGGATGTCGGCCTCTGCCAATATATGCTGCTCGAGATCGACGCCCGGCGCAATCTCGGTGACGAGGAGGCCGTCCTTCGTCAGCTTGAGCACGCAGCGCTCGGTGACATAGGTGATGTCCTGGCCTTGCGCCACGGCGCGCCGTCCCGAAAACGAGACCTGCTCCACTTCCGGCACGATCTTCCTGACCTTGCCTTCCTTCTCGATCCGGAGCTTGCCGCCTTCGACCATCATCTTGGCGCCGGCATTGTAGAAGCCGGAAAAGACGATCTTCTTGGCGCGCGCGGTGATGTCGACGAAGCCGCCGGCGCCTGCCGTCACATGCGGCCTCACCCCGAGCTTCGACACATTGACCGAGCCCGCCCGGTCGATCTGCAGGAAGGAGAGCAGCGAGCAATCGAAGCCCGCCGCCTGGAAATAGGTGAATTGCTGCGGCGAGGGCATCACCGCTTCGGCATTGGAGGCGCAACCGAACTGGAAGTCGAGCAAGGGCACGCCGCCGATCGGTCCCTGTTCGATGACCCAGGTGGCATCGCCATGGCGGCCCTCTTCGAGCAGGATGCGCGGCACATTGGCGGAGACGCCAAAACCCAGATTGACGGCCCAGCCCTTCCTCAATTCCTGCGCCACGCGCCGCGCGATGACCTTGCCGATGCCGAACTCCATCGGCGCGAAGCTCGACAGCGGCAGGTCGATCTCGCCCGAAATGGCGGGATCATAGACCGTCTGCGTCGTCTGCCATTGCTCCGGCGCCTCGACGACATAATCGATGAGGATGCCCGGCACGCGCACATGGTGCGAATTGAGCGAGCCCGCTTTCACGATGCGCTTCACCTGGGCGATGACGATGCCGCCATTATTATGCGCTGCCATGGCGAGATCGGTGATGCCGAGGAAGGCGCCTTCCTGCTCGCAAGAGAGATTGCCGCGCTCATCCGCCGTCGTCGCGCGGATGACGGCGACATTGGGCACGATCGCCGGGAAATAGAGCCACTCCTCGCCCTCGAAGGTGACCTTCTTCACCACCGGCGCCTTGGCCGCCGCATTCATCGCGCAGCCCTCGCGATCGGGATCGACGAAAGTGTCGAGACCGACCTTGGTGAGGACGCCGGGGCGCCTGGCGGCGGCCTCGCGATGCATGTCGAACAGGATGCCGGACGGGATGTTGTAGGCAGCGACCTCGCCCCGGCCGATCATCTGCCAGATGAGCGGCGGCTCGCTCGATGAGGGGCCGGACGGATAGGAGCCGGCGATGATCCTGTTGATGAGGCCGGATTTGGCCAGATGGTCGATGCCCTTGACGCCATACATGTCGCCGGCGGCGATCGGGTGCAGCATGGTCACCTGCTTCGGGCTCCCCTCGCGCTCGAAGCGCTCGCCGATGGCCTTCAGCATATGGTCGGGACAGCAGAGCCCCGAGCTCGAATTGACGGTGATGACGGCGCCATCCGGTATCTGGCGGGCGGCCTCGGCGGCGGTGACGATGCGGACCATAAGGGGGCTTGATCTTTCGCGAAAATTCCGACAAGTAACCATTTAGTTATTTCATTCCGGGCCCGAGGTCAATCGCCCGGGACCGCTCGTGAAACGGACCCTGCCATGGCTGAACCCCGCCCGATCGCTCTCGTCACCGGCGCCCGCCGCGGCATCGGCAAGGCGATCGCTGTGGGCCTCGCGCAAGCGGGCTTCGATGTGGCGATCAACGACCTCGACGCCTCGGGCGAACTCGATGCGGCGGTCGAGGAGGCCAACGCGCATGGTGTCAGGGCGGTAGCGGTCACCGGCGATGTCGCGCGCCTCGGCGATCACGCGGGCCTGCTCGAGGCCGCCGAACGCATGCTCGGGCCGCTGACGACGCTCGTCAACAATGCCGGCGTCTCGGTGATGAGCCGGGGCGACCTCCTCGAGGTGACGAGCGAGAGCTATGACCGCTGCCAGTCGGTCAACACGCGCGGGACCTTCTTCCTCACCCAGGCCTTCGCCAGGCGCCTCCTCGGGCGGGCGCGTCCCTCCGCCCTGCATCATTCCATCGTCACGGTCACTTCCGCCAACGCCATCGGCGTCTCGATCAATCGCGGCGAATATTGCGTGTCCAAGGCCGGAGCCTCGATGGTGTCCAAGCTCTTCGCCGCGAGACTCGCGAATGACGGCATCGGCGTCTATGAGATCCAGCCGGGCTTCATCGCGACGGACATGACGGCGCCGTCGAAAGCGCGCTACGACAAGCTCATCGAGGACGGCCTCACCGTGATCAAGCGATGGGGCACGCCGGAAGAGGTCGCGCGCATTGCCGTGACCCTCGCCACGGGCGGCCTGCCCTATACCAGCGGCCAGGCGATCGCCGCCGATGCCGGCCTCTTGACCGTGAGGTATTGAGCATGGTCGCGATCAAGCTTCCGGATCAGGCGGGGAAAATCGCGAGCTACCGGCTCACCGGCACGCCGCTCGAGGTCGAGAAGGGACAGAAACGCTTCAACCGCGTGGCCTTCGCTGCCGCCCATATCGTCGTCGATCCGCTCAGGACCAGCGAGCCATCGGCATCGCCGGTCTTCGACTGGGAGAGGACGCTCGCCTTCCGCCATCATCTCCTCGATCTGGGTTTCGGCATCGCCGAGGCCATGGACACCGCGCAGCGCGGCATGGGCCTCGACTGGCCGGGGGCGCATGAGCTCATCCGCCAGTCGCTCAATTCGGCCAAGGACCGCAAGGATGCCGTCATCTTTTCGGGCTGCGGCACCGAGCAGCTCGACCCGGCGGAAGCGCGCTCGCTCGATGACGTGATCGCTGCCTATCTGACCCAGCTTCATGCCATCCAGAAGCTCGGCGGCCGCATCATCCTGATGGCGAGCCGTGCGCTTGCCCGCATCGCCCGAACGCCCCGCGACTATGAGACCGTCTATGCCCGCGTATTGTCCGAGGCCGATCAGCCGGTCATCCTGCATTGGCTGGGCGACATGTTCGATCCTGGGCTCAAGGGCTATTGGGGTGCTGAAGATTTCGCCGCTGCGCTCGATACGGCGCTGCGTGTCATCGCAGCCAACCAAGGCAAGGTCGACGGCATCAAGATCTCGCTCCTCGACGATCAGAAGGAGATCGTCATGCGGCGGAGGCTGCCAAACACGGTCAAGATGTATACCGGCGATGATTTCAACTATCCCGCTCTGATCGAAGGCGACGCGCACGGCCATTCGCATGCGCTGCTCGGCATATTCGATCCGATCGCGCCGGCCGCGTCGCTGGCGCTGGAAAAACTCGCGCAAGGCGACCGCAATGCCTATGCGAAGCTGCTCGAGCCGACCGTGCCGCTGTCGCGCCTGATCTTCCGGGCACCGACGCAATATTACAAGACCGGCGTCGTCTTCCTCGCCTGGCTCAACGGCTTCCAGGATCATTTCACCATGGCGGGCGGCGCCCAATCTTTGCGGTCGATCGGCTATTTCGCCGACATCCTGCGGCTCGCCGACCAGGCCGGATTGCTGAGCGATCCCGATCTCGCCTGCACCCGCATGCGCCAGCTGCTGGCGCTCCATGGCATCGAGAATGCGTGATCTCGCGGGCCACCCGGAGCTCTGCGCCATCAACACGGCGACGCTGGGCTTCACGGCGCCAATCGGCGAGGTGATCGAGGCGGTGGCGCGGCACGGCTTCGGCGGCATCGCGCTTTGGCGGCGCGAGGTCGAAGGCCAAGACGTGAAGCGCATTGCCCTTCTCATCCGCGATGCGAAGCTGAAAGTGACCGGCTATTGCCGCTCGACCTTCATCCCGGCGGCGACGGTCAAGGAATTCCGCGCCAGCATCGAGGACAACAAGAGAGCGATCGCGGATGCGTCCGTTCTTGGCGCCGAGAATTTCGTCATGGTGGTGGGCGGGCTCGCTCCCGGCTCCAAGGATCTCGCCGCCGCCCGCCGGCAAGTGGCGGAAGCCACGGCCGAGCTCGTCGTCCATGGCAGGGAGCATGGCGTCAAAATCGCTCTCGAGCCCTTGCACCCCGTCTATGCGGCGGACCGCTCCTGTCTTTCGACCATCGATGAGGCGCTCGATCTGTGCGACCGCCTCGCCCCGGCGTCCGAAAAAATGCTCGGTGTCTGCCTCGATGTCTATCACATCTGGTGGGATCCGGCGCTCGAGCGCGCCATCGACCGCGCCAAGGGCCGCATCTTGGGCTTCCATGTCTGCGACTGGCTGCTCGAGACCAAGGACGTGCTCAATGACCGCGGCATGATGGGCGACGGTGTCATCGACATCAGGGCCATTCGCGCCATGGTCGAGAAAGCCCGCTATCGCGGCCTCGTCGAGGTCGAGATCTTCTCGGCCGCCAATTGGTGGCGGCGGCCGATCGAGGAGACGCTCAAAGTCTGCAAGGAGCGGCTAGGGACGGTGTGCTGAGGCACCGCGCCGTCACTTATCCCATTTCGGCGCCCAGCCGGTGGGCGAGATCAGCCGGCGGTTCTGCTTGGAGGCCTCCGAGAGCGTCGCCATGTCGGCCGCCGACAGCTCGAAATCGAAGATCCGCATATTGCTCTTGGCATTGTCGCGCTTCGTCGTCATCGGCAGAGCCACGACGCCTTGCTGGACGATCCAGCGCAAGGCGATCTCGGAGGGCGGACGGCCGAGGCGCTGTGCGACCTCCACGACCGCCGGATCCCTGAGCACGGCGCCGCGGCCCAAGGGGCTGTAGGCCGAGAGCACGATGCCGAGCTTTTTCGCCTCGGCGCGGACGCGCGACTGGTCGAGCAAGGCATGGAACTCGACCTGGTTGTTGATGAGCGGCAGCGTGGCGCGCTTGGCCGCCCGCTTCATCAGGGGAATGGTGAAATTGCTGACCCCGATCGCCTTGGCGAGCCCCGAGGCCTGCGCCACGCAGAGCGAGTCGATGGCGGAATCGAAGTCCTCCTCATCGGGCGGCCAGTGAATGAGCAGCAGGTCGACCTGCTCGACGGCGAGCTTGTCGAGGCTGTCCTGCAGCGAATGGATGAAATGCCGGCGGCCGAGATTGTCGCGGGCGATCTTGGTGACGAGAAAGATCTCCTCCCGCTTGACGCCGGATTTGGCGATCGCCTGGCCCACATCCTTCTCATTGTCATAGAGCTGGGCCGTGTCGATATGGCGAAGCCCGAGATCGAGCGCCATGACAACACCGTCGCGGCATTCAGCCCCGGTGAGCGGATAGGTCCCATAGCCCAGAAGGGGTATGCCATTGGCCGTCTGCATGACGTCTCGTCCCATTCACAAAGCCTCCGTGACGGCACCTTAATCAACAGAATTCCCAGGAGCCAGCGTATTTTACGCAAAGCTGATGGACGGCAAGGCGGATATGCTATGAGATCGGCATGATCCTCTGCTGCGGCGAAGCCCTCACCGACCTGATCCCCGGATTGACCGCCGACGGCACGCCGGCCTTCGTGCCCAAGACCGGCGGGTCGGTCTTCAACACCGCCGTAGCGCTGGGCCGGCTCGGCATCCCGGCAGCCTTCTTGGGCGGCCTGTCGAGCGACTTCTTCGGCGATGAATTGCGCAAGGCGATGCTCGCCGCCAATGTCGACATCTCGCTCGCCCCGGTCTCGGAGCGCTACACCATCGCCGCCTTCGTCAAGCTCGAGGACAACCAGGCGCGCTACTCCTTCATCGATGAGGGATCGGCTTGCCGGATGCTCGCACCCGAAGACCTGCCGGCGCTGCCCGACAGGATTTCAGCCCTCCATCTCGGCTCCTTCCCTCTGGCGATCGAGCCCTGCGGCTCGGCCTTCGAGGAATTGTGCCGGCGCGAATGTCATACGCGCGTCATCCATTTCGATCCCAATATCCGCGCCAATCTCATCAAGGACCGGGCGGGGCACCGGAAAAGGGTCGAACGCATCGTCGCCATGTCCGATCTCGTCAAGATGAGCGATGAGGATCTCGCCTGGCTGGCGCCCGGCGCCAACCTCGAGATTTTTGCGCAAGACTGGCTCAAGCGCGGCGCCAAGCTCGTGGTGGTGACGCGCGGCAAGGACGGCGCCGTCGCTTTCACACGCGAATTTCGCGCCGAGGTCCCGGGGCTCGCCGTGAAGGTCGCCGATACGATCGGCGCCGGCGACACCTTCACCGCCGGGCTCCTCGCCTCGTTCCATAAAGCGGACCGCCTCAGCAAGGCTGCCATCGCGGCACTTGACCAGGAGAGCGTGGTCGCGGCATTGAAGTTGGCCGTAAAGGCGGCCGCGGTGACGGTGTCGCGGCCGGGCGCCGATCCACCTTGGGCTCATGAACTCAAAGGATAATATATGACCGTTTCAAAACGCGCTTTCGATGCCCTGCTGCAGCATCGGGCGAAAGCACCGTTGCGCGACATGCGGCAAGCCTTCGACGAGGACCCGCTGCGCTTCAAGCGCTTCTCGCTCCATCTCGACGATCTCCTGCTCGACTGGTCGAAATGCGCGGTGACGGCCGAGACCATGAAGCTGCTGCATGAGCTGGCGCAAGCGAACGACGTCATAGGTCTTCGCGACAAGATGTTTGGGGGCGAGCCCATCAACATCACCGAAGGGCGCGCCGTGCTGCATGTCGCGCTGCGCAACCGCGGCAATCGGCCGATCCGCGTCGACGGCAAGGATGTGATGCCCGACGTCAATCGCGTCCTCACCCAGATGCGCGATTTTGCGACCGGGGTCCGGTCCGGCGCCATCGCCACCGCGAGCGGCAAGCGCATCAGCGATGTGGTCAATATCGGCATCGGCGGCTCCGATCTCGGTCCCGCCATGACGACCTTGGCGCTCTCTCCCTATCATGACGGACCGCGGCTCCATTTCGTCTCCAATATCGACGGCGCGGCTCTCGCCGACACGCTGAAGAATCTCGACCCGGCGAAAACCCTGTTCCTCATCGCCTCGAAGACCTTCACCACCGTCGAGACCATGACCAATGGGCATTCGGCGCGCGAATGGATCGTCAAGCATCTGGGCGAGACGGCGGTGCCCAAGCATTTCGCCGCCATCTCGACCGCGCTCGACAAGGTCAAGGCCTTCGGCATCGGCGAGGAACGCACATTCGGCTTCTGGGACTGGGTCGGCGGGCGCTATTCGGTGTGGTCGGCGATCGGCCTGCCCTTGATGATCGCCATCGGGCCTGAGAATTTCGGCCATTTCCTCGACGGCGCCCATGCCATTGACGAGCATTTCCGCTCCGCTCCGCCGGAGCAGAACCTGCCGCTCACCCTCGGCCTCATGGGCGTGTGGCACCGTAACATCTGCTCTTACGCCACCCGCGCGGTCATCCCCTATGACCAGCGCCTGTCGCGGCTTCCGGCCTATCTGCAGCAGCTCGACATGGAATCGAACGGCAAGGGCGTCGAGCGCGACGGCACGCGCGCCGAAACCGAGACGGGGCCCATTGTCTGGGGCGAGCCCGGCACCAATGGCCAGCATGCCTTCTTCCAGCTCATCCATCAGGGCACCAGCCTGATCCCGGTCGAATTCCTGATCGCGGCGCAATCGCATGAGCCGGCGCTCGCCCACCATCACGACCTCCTGATGGCGAACTGCCTGGCGCAATCGGAAGCCCTGATGCACGGGCGCACTTTTGCCGAGGCCAAGAAGCAGCTCCTCGATCAGGGCAAGAGTGAAACGGAAGCCGAGAGGGTGGCGCCGCATCGGGTCTTCACCGGCAACCGGCCCTCGATCACCATCGCCTACAAGAAGCTCGATCCCCGGACGCTCGGCCGGCTCATCGCGCTCTACGAGCATCGCGTCTTCACCGAAGCGGCGATCTGGAACATCAACGCCTTCGACCAATGGGGCGTCGAGCTCGGCAAGGAGCTGGCGACCGGCCTCCTGCCGGTCATCGAAGGCAAGGTCGAGGCCTCGGACCACGACAGCTCGACCCAGGGCCTCGTCGCCTTTTTGCGCGGGTTGCAGTAGCGCTCACGGCTTGCGTTACGCGGATGACGCCCTGATCGATGCCGCGATATCAGGGAGGGATCGGAACAGGACGAAGGGCTCATCGCGCGACGGAACGAAGCCCCGGCGGCGCCAGAAATCGGCAGCTTCGGCGTCGATGGCGTTGACGACCAAAGCACGCCCGCCAACGAGGTTCGCCGCGGCGACAGAGCGATGCAAGGCGTGCTTGAGCAATCCGCTGCCGATGCCCTTGCCGATCCAGTTCATGTCGACCGCAAGCTGACCGAGCAAGAGGCAGGGAACCGGGTTGGGCGGCTGACCAGTACGGATCGAGCGCGGCAAGACTGCCGGCACAACCGCCGTCGGAGATAGGCCGTAATAGCCGATCACCTTCAGACCCGCGTGAACCACAATGACTGCCGTGAAGCCTTTCTCTTGATTGGACAAGGCGCGCGTCTTGAGCCAGTGATCGAGGAGCGGCTTGCCGCAGGAAAACTCCGAGAGGTCATGAGCGGAGGTCAACGGCTCAGGACCAGAGATCGCCAAGCCTAGTTCCCGCTTTTCGAAGTCTTGCGCTCCCAGGGCGCTATGCGGCTAAGGGTGTCGACCATCTCGGGAACCGGGGTGGCGGGCGCGGACAAGGCCGCCATGAAGGACTTGAAACCCGACGCGCTCATGCGAATGGGCGCGGCTTCCATGAGAACCGTCTCCGCGGCGCGGACCGCCGCATCCCGCACGAAATCCGTCCGCGAACGGCCGCGGAGCGACGCGGCGCGATCGATGAGAGCGATATCCGCTTCCGGCAGCCGCATGGACAGCGGATATTCCTTGCGCTTTACAGCCCGCGGCATGGTGAACCTCCGGCCAAGGACATAGGACATCGTAGCGCTTTTTGCAATACGGCCGCGACCTTTACCCTCGGCCCTGCTTTAGCTTGGGGACAAGGGTAATGCGGAATGAGCTGCCGCTTCTGTGCGTAGAGGGAACGTCCGAAACATCCTATTGACAGCCGTCACACCTTCCGGCCTCACTCGGCGCACTCATGCAGGCTTTCTGGAAGAGATTCAGCAAGGACCGGGTCGCCGTCTTCGGCGTCCTGGTGATCGTTCTTGCCGTCCTGGCCGCGGCGCTGGCGCCCGTCATCGCGCCCTATGATCCCTCCGAGCAGTTCTTCGACGGGCTCACCCTGGAAGGCGCCCCCTTGCCGCCCAATGAGCGCTTCTGGTTCGGCACCGACACCAATGGTCGCGACCAGCTCTCGCGCCTGCTTTATGGCGCGCGTACCTCGCTCACGATCGGCCTTATCGCCAATGGCATAGCGGTGGCGATCGGCACGCTGCTCGGCGTCATCGCCGGCTATGCAAGGGGATTCCTCGGCGCCACCATCATGCGCTTCACCGATCTGATGATGGCCTTCCCGCCGCTGCTGCTGGCCATCGCGCTCGCCGCCATCCTGAAGCCCGGCCTGTGGATCGTCATCGTCGTCATCGCCCTCGTCAACTGGGTGCAGATCGCGCGCGTCATCTATACCGAGACGACGTCGCTCGCCGAGCGCGAATATATCGAGGCGGCCCGCGCGCTCGGCGCCTCGACCCCGCGCATCGTGCTGCGCCATCTGATCCCGCATCTCGTGCCCACCATCATCGTCTATGCGACGCTCGGCATCGCCACCACGGTGCTGCTCGAAGCCATGCTGTCCTTCCTCGGCCGCGGCGTGCAGCCGCCGACACCCGCCTGGGGCATGATGATCTTCGAAAGCCAGTCCTATTTCCTCAATGCGCCCTGGCTCGTCTTCATTCCGGGCGCCGCGATTTTGATCGTGGCGCTCGCCTTCAATCTCGCCGGCGATGGCCTGCGCGACGCGCTCGATCCGACCCAGAGGGGACGGCGCTGATGATCGCCTATCTGGCCAAAAGACTGTCGGCTTCCGCCCTCATCCTGATCGGCGTCACCATCGTCACCTTCTGCCTCACCTTCATCATCCCGGCGGATCCGGTGGCGATGATCGCCGGGCGCAATTCGACGCCCGAAATGCGCGAGCAGATCCGCATTGGGCTCGGCCTCGATCGGCCGCTGGTCGAGCAATATGCCCATTATGTGCAAAGGCTGGCGCAAGGCGACTTCGGCATCTCCTATGCGCGGAAGAGCGCGGTCGGCGACCTCATCCTGTCGCGGCTCCCCGCCACCCTTCTCCTGATGCTGGGCGCCATCATCGCCGAGCTCATGATCGGCATACCGGCCGGCCTCTATGCCGCGGCGCGGCGCGGCCAGACCGGCGACAAGGTGGCGATGACGCTCTCCTTCCTCACCGTCTCGACGCCGCAATTCGTGCTGGGCCTCAGCCTCCTTTATTTCTTCGCCTACCGGCTCGGCTGGTTCCCGTTGAGCGGCTATGGCTCGCTCAGCCACCTGATCCTGCCCGCCGTCACCCTGGGGCTCGCCGGCGGCGGCTGGTATTCGCGCATGATGCGCTCCTCGATGATCGAGATCATGCGCCAGGACTATATCAGGACGGCGCGCGCCAAGGGTATGAGCGAGAAACGGGTGATGTTCGTCCATGCCCTGCGCAATGCCATCCTGCCGGTTATCGCCATGATCGGCCTCGATGTCGGGATCTTCATGTCGGGCGTGGTGGTGGTGGAAAACGTCTTCGGCTGGCCGGGCATCGGCCAGCTGATGTGGCAGGCCATCCAGTCGCTCGACATCCCCATCATCATGGGGGTGACGACGGTCGCGGCCCTGTTCATCGTGGCCGGAAACCTCATTGCCGACCTTATCGCCCCCCTGATTGACCCGCGCATCCGCTTGCGCTGATATGCGGGTTCCTGAATTTAGTTCATATATAAAATAACCCCTGGGAGATAGATCATGCGTAGCTTCCTCATTGCCTCCGCCGCCGCCTTGGCCCTCCTGGCCACCGCCCCTGCCGCCCTGGCGCAAAGCCCGAAACAGGGCGGTGCCGCGGTCGTCACCTTCAACAACGACCTCACCACCCTCGACCCGCAAGTGGGCTATGACTGGCAGAACTGGTCGGTCATCAAGTCTATCTTCGACGGGCTCATGGACTACAAGCCCGGCACCACCGAACTCGAGCCCGATCTCGCCGAAAGCTACACTGTGTCCGATGACGGCCTCACCTACACATTCAAGCTGAGGGACGGGGTCAAATTCCACAACGGCCGGCCGATGACGCCGGCGGATGTGAAATACTCGCTCGAGCGCGCCGTCGATCCCAAGACGCAGAGCCCGGGCGGCGGGTATTTCAGCGCCATCGAGGGCTATGATGCGCTGGCCGGCGGCAAGGCCACCGAGCTCACCGGCATCCGCATCGTCGACGACAAGACCATCTCCTTCACGCTGACGCGGCCGGACGCCACCTTCCTGCATCTGATGGCGATCAACTTCGCCTATGTCGTGCCCAAGGAGGAAGTCGAGAAGGCGGGCGCCGACTGGGGCAAGAAGCCGGTCGGCACCGGCGCCTTCAAATTCGTCGAATGGGTGCCGGGCCAGCGCATCGCGCTCGAGCGCAACAAGGACTATTTCCGCCAAGGGGTGCCCTATCTCGACAAGCTCACCTTCGAGTTCGGCCAGGACCCGACGGTCGCGGTGCTCAGGCTCAAGAACGGCGAGATCGATATCGTCGGCGACGGCATTCCGCCCGCCCAGTTCGCCGAGATCATGGCCGATCCCGCCAACAAGGACCTCGTCGCCATCGGCGATCAGCTGCAGACCGGCTATGTGACGATGAATGTCACGCAGCCGCCTTTCGACAATCTGAAGGTCAGGCAAGCGGTCAACATGGCGATCAACAAGGACCGCATCGTCAGGCTCATCAACAACCGTGCGGTGCCGGCGGTTCAGGCGCTGCCCCCCGCCATGCCGGGCTACAATACCGACAACAAGGGCTATGCCTATGATCCGGACGCGGCCAAGAAGCTCCTTGCCGAGGCGGGCCAGCCTGACGGCTTCACGACCGAGCTCTATGCGATGAATGTCGATCCCAATCCGCGCATCGCGCAAGCGATCCAGCAGGACCTCGCCGCCATCGGCGTCAAGGCCGATATCCGCTCGCTGGCGCAAGCCGAAGTCATCGCCGCCGGCGGCTCCGGCAAGGCGCCGATGATCTGGTCGGGCGGCATGGCCTGGATCGCCGACTTCCCCGATCCCGCCAATTTCTACTACGGCATATTGGGCTGCGCCGGCGCCGTCGAAGGCGGCTGGAACTGGTCGAAATACTGCAACAAGGAACTCGATGCGCGCGCCCAGAATGCCGACGGCATGGTGAAGGCGGACGAAGGCGAGAAGCGCATCGGCGAATGGAAAGGCGTCTTCGATGAAGTGCTCAAGGACGCTCCCTGGGCGCCGGTCTTCAACGAGAAGCGCTTCACCTATCATTCGGCGCGGCTCGGCGGCGATCCGTCCCTGTTCACCGACCCGATCCATATTCCGGTCAACTACGACTACATCTTCGCGAAAGACGCGCAGTAATCACGGGGACGTGGCCCCGCCCCTTGCGGGCGGGGCCGAACATCATGAAACACAATCACACGATCCATCAGCATCAGTGCCATTTTGGCTGGTCCAACACCAACAAACCGGAGGTGACGATCGCCCCAGGCGCGACGATCGAATTCCATCCGCTCGATTCCTCGGGCGGCCAGATCACGCCCGAATCGACGCTCGCCGACATCGCGAAGCTCGATTTCGCCAAGGTCAATCCGGTGGCAGGGCCGGTTTATATCGACGGCGCCGAGCCCGGCGACGCCATCAAGGTGACACTCCTCTCCTTCGTGCCTTCGGGCTGGGGCTGGACGGCCAATATCCCGGGCTTCGGGCTCCTCGCCGACCAGTTCAAGGATCCCGCACTCCATATCTGGAAATACGATCCCTCGACGCATCAGCCCGCGATGTATGGGCCGGGCGGGCGGGTGCCGCTCAAACCCTTCTGCGGCACGATCGGGCTCGCTCCGGCCGAGCCCGGCCTCCATTCGATCGTGCCGCCGCGCCGCGTCGGTGGCAACATGGACATCCGCGATCTGTCGGCCGGGACCGAGCTCTATCTCCCGGTCGAGGTGAAAGGCGGGCTGTTCAGCGTCGGCGACACCCATGCGACGCAGGGCGACGGCGAAGTGTGCGGCACCGCGATCGAAAGCCCCTGCTCGGTCGTGGCCAGGTTCGACCTGATCAAGGGCGCCAACCTCGCTTTCCCGCGCTTCACCACGCGCGGTCCCGTAGCCCGGCATTTCGACAGCAAAGGCTATGAGGCGACGACCGGCATCGGTCCCGATCTTTTCGAAGCGGCGCGTCAGGCGGTCATGGGCATGGTCGATCTCTTGAGCAAGCGCCACAAGATGAGCGCGGTCGAGGCCTATATGCTGTGCTCGGTCGCCGGCGACCTCAGGATCAGCGAGATCGTCGACATGCCGAACTGGGTCGTCTCGTTCTATTTTCCGCGCGTCGTGTTTGAATGAGGCGAGCATTTTCAAGTGAAGTGGACGCCGGTTCGCGTCAAGAAAATGCACACTGATAGAAAGACTGCTCTCCTCTCCGTCGAAGGCCTCTCCATCGGCTTTGCGACGGAAGAGGGGCCCATTCGCGTCGTCGAGGACGTCTCCTTCGCCGTCAAGGGCGGCGAGACTCTGGGCCTCGTCGGCGAATCGGGCTGCGGCAAGAGCGTCACCGCGCAGACCATCATGCGCTTGTTGCCCTCACCGCCTTCGCGCATCGAAGCCGGACGCATCGGCTTCAACGGGATAGACCTCGCCACCGCGAGCGAGGCGCATATGCGCAAGATCAGGGGCAATGACATCGCCATGATCTTCCAGGAGCCGATGACGAGCCTCAATCCGACCATGACGATCGGCGGCCAGATCGCCGAAGCCCTGCTGCTGCATCGCGGCGCCAGATCGGCCGAGGCGCGTCCCAAGGTGCTCGACATGCTGAGCCAAGTGGGCATCGGACGGCCGGAGAAGCGCTTCACGCAATATCCGCATGAATTGTCGGGGGGCCTCAGGCAGCGCGTGATGATCGCCATGGCGCTGATCTGCGAGCCCAAGCTCCTGATCGCCGATGAGCCGACCACGGCGCTCGACGTCACGATCCAGGCGCAGATCCTCGAATTGATGAAGAAGCTGCAGCGCGAGCTCGATATCGCGGTGCTGCTCATCACCCATGATCTGGGCGTGGTCGAGGAAATGTGCCAGGAGGTCGTGGTGATGTATGCCGGCCGCATCGCCGAGAAGGCTCCCGCGCCCTCGCTCTTCGCCAAGCCGCGTCATCCCTATACGGCGGGGCTTCTCGCCGCCTCGCCGCGCAAGGCCCGGCGCGGCCAGATCCTTCCCACCATTGCGGGCACGGTGCCGCCGCCCGGCAAAAGGGGTCGAGGCTGCAGTTTCGCCGACCGTTGCCCCCGGGCGCTGCCGCGCTGCCGAGAGGATGTGCCGCCGCTTCTCGGCGATGCCCATCTCGCCGCCTGCTGGAACCCGGTGCCATGACCCGTCCGCAATTCACCCGCAGCGTCGCGACCGGCCCGCTGCTCATCGCCGATGATCTCGTCAAGCACTACAAGTCGCGCGACGGCCACGGGATCGCTCGTGCCGTCGACGGCGTCAGCCTCACCCTCAAGCGCGGCGAGACCCTGGGCATCGTCGGTGAATCGGGTTGCGGCAAATCCACTTTGGCGAGGCTGATCCTGCGCCTCATCGAGCCGACATCCGGGCGCATCGGTTTCGACGGCGAAGACGTCATGGCGCTCAAGCCCTCGCGGCTGCGCCGTCTCCGGCGCGACATGCAGATCGTGTTCCAGGACCCTTACGCCTCGCTCGATCCGCGCATGACGATCGGGCAGATCATCGCCGAGCCGCTCGATATCCACGGCCTCGGCACGGCTGCGGAAAAGCGGCGCAAGGTGGAGGACCTGCTGCTCATGGTGGGTCTCGACCGCTCCGCCCTCCAGCGCTATCCGCATGAATTCTCAGGCGGCCAGCGCCAGCGCATCGGCATCGCGCGCGCCATCGCGCTCGAGCCCAAGCTTCTCATCCTCGACGAGCCGGTATCGGCGCTCGATGTCTCCATCCAGTCGCAGATCCTCAATCTGCTGATCGACCTCAAGGCGAGGCTCAATCTCTCCTATATCTTCATCTCGCACGATCTCTCGGTGGTCGAGCATGTGAGCGACCGGGTGCTGGTCATGTATCTCGGCCGCATCGTCGAAGAGGGAACGGCGACGCAGGTCCTGAGACAGCCGCGCCATCCCTATACGGAGGCGCTGGTCTCGGCGGTGCCCGGCGCCCGAGCCGGCGGGCGCATCGTGCTCAAGGGCGATCCGCCCTCGCCCGAAGCGGTGCCGGAAGGCTGCCGCTTCCATCCGCGCTGCCCCAAGGTGCTCGATATCTGCCGCACGACCCCGCCGCCCGCGATCGGCAGCGCCGGAGGCGCCCGCGTCGAATGTCACCTTTTTAGCTAGCTGCCCTTTCGGAACCTTTACGCGACCGTTGCGTTAGGCAAGCTGCGCCTCGGTATGACGTGCTTTTGCTGCGTTGCAGCACGACGGCGAATCGGTAGGGAGAACAATATGCAGGACGCAGGGACGGAGCGGCCGGTCAAGCGCAGGCCAAGGCTCTCACGCGGCATTTCGGCATCGATCGAGCCCCCTCCCGAAGCAGCTTCTCCTGATCTCAACAGCCTCCTCAATGCCCTCCTCGAAATGCGCAGCGGAAATTTCTCCGTCCGGCTGCCGGCGCATAGTTCGGGGATCGGCGGGCGCATCGCCGAAACCTTCAATGATATCTGCGCCACCAACCAGAGCATCGCCCAGCAATTGGAGAAGGTCGGCACGGTCGTGGGCAAGGAAGGCCGGACGCGCCAGCGCGTGAATTTTGGACTTTCGCATGGCGCCTGGGGCGAGATGGAAGCCTCGGTCAACAGTTTGATCGACGACCTCTTGTGGCCGACCGCCGAGGTCACCCGCGCCGTCGCCGCCGTGGCCCAGGGCAATCTCTTGCACACCGTCAGGCTCGATGTCGACGGGCGGCCCCTGAAAGGCGAGTTCCTGCGATCAGCCTCGATGGTCAACACGATGATCAAGCAGCTCGCCGTGTTCACATCGGAAGTGACGCGGGTGGCGCGTGAAGTGGGCACCGAAGGCAAGCTCGGCGGACAGGCGCAAGTGCCGGAAGTCACCGGCGTGTGGAAGGAGCTGACGGAGAGCGTCAACCAGATGGCCGACAATCTGACGGCCCAGGTCCGCAATATCTCCGACGTGACCATTGCGGTCGCCAGCGGCGACCTGTCGAAGAAGATCACCGTCGATGTCAGGGGCGAAATCCTTCAGCTCAAGGAAGCGATCAATACCATGGTCGACCAGCTGCGCTCCTTCGCTTCCGAAGTGACGCGCGTGGCGCGCGAGGTCGGCACCGACGGTAAGCTCGGCGGCCAGGCGATGGTGCCGGGCGTCGCCGGCACCTGGAAGGACCTGACCGACTCGGTCAATGCCATGTGCGGCAATCTCACCGATCAGGTTCGCAATATCGCGCAAGTCACCACCGCCGTCGCGCGCGGCGATCTCTCCCGCAAGATCACCGTCGATGTCAGGGGCGAGATCCTCGAGCTCAAGGACACCATCAACACGATGGTCGACCAGCTCAACGCCTTCGCCTCGGAAGTGACGCGCGTGGCGCGCGAGGTCGGCACCGAGGGCAAGCTCGGCGGCCAGGCGCAGGTACCGGGTGTCGCCGGCACCTGGAAGGACCTGACCGACAATGTCAACTTCATGGCGAGCAACCTCACCGCCCAGGTGCGCAACATCGCCGAGGTCTCGACCGCCATTGCCGGCGGCAACCTGTCGAAGAAGATCACCGTCAATGTGAGCGGCGAGATCCTTCAGCTGAAGGAAACGATCAATACCATGGTCGATCAGTTGAATGCCTTTGCCGGCGAGGTGACACGCGTGGCGCGCGAGGTCGGCACCGACGGCAAGCTCGGCGGCCAGGCGATGGTGCCGGGTGTCGCCGGCACCTGGAAGGATCTCACCGACTCCGTCAATTCCATGGCGAGCAACCTCACCGCCCAGGTGCGCAACATCGCCGAGGTGACGACCGCCGTGGCGCGCGGCGACCTGTCGCGCAAGATCGCCGTCGATGTCAAAGGCGAGATCCTCGAGCTCAAGAACACCATCAACACGATGGTGGATCAGCTCAATGGCTTCGCCTCGGAAGTGACGCGCGTGGCGCGCGAGGTCGGCACCGATGGCAAGCTCGGCGGTCAGGCGGCCGTGCCGGGCGTCGCCGGCACCTGGAAGGACTTGACTGACAGCGTGAACTCCATGGCGAGCAACCTCACCGCCCAGGTGCGTAACATCGCCGAGGTCGCGACCGCCATCGCCGGCGGCGACCTGTCGAAGAAGATCACGGTCGACGTGCGCGGCGAGATTCTCCTGCTCAAGGAGACGCTCAACACGATGGTGGAGCAGCTCCGCTCTTTCGCTGCCGAAGTCACGCGCGTGGCGCGCGAGGTCGGCACTGATGGGAAGCTCGGCGGCCAGGCGCAGGTGCCGGGCGTCGCCGGCACCTGGAAGGACCTGACCGACAACGTCAACCTGCTCGCCGCCAATCTCACCACCCAGGTGCGCAATATCGCCGAGGTTACGACCGCCGTCGCCCGCGGCGACCTGTCGCGCAAGATCACCGTGCCGGTGCAGGGCGAGATCCTCGAGCTCAAGAACACGATCAACACCATGGTCGACCAGCTCAACGCCTTCGCCTCGGAGGTGACGCGCGTGGCGCGCGAGGTCGGCACTGAAGGAAAGCTCGGCGGTCAGGCGACCGTTCCGGGCGTCGGCGGCACCTGGAAAGATTTGACCGACACCGTCAATCTCATGGCGGCCAACCTCACCGAGCAGGTGCGCGGCATCGTCAAAGTCGTGACTGCGGTCGCCGACGGCGATCTCGGCCAGAATCTCACGGTGAAGTCGAAAGGCGAGGTCGCGGCGCTCGCCGAGACCATCAACAACATGACGGCGACCCTTGCCATCTTCGCCGATCAGGTGACGAGCGTCGCCCGCGAGGTCGGTGTCGACGGGCGCCTCGGCGGCCAAGCCAATGTGCCGGGCGCGGCCGGCACCTGGAAGGATCTCACCGGCAACGTGAACCTGCTCGCCGCCAATCTCACCACCCAGGTCCGCGCCATTGCCGAGGTCGCGACCGCCGTGACCAAGGGCGATCTCACGCGCTCCATCCAGGTCGAGGCGCGCGGCGAAGTGGCCGAGCTCAAGGACAACATAAACACCATGATCGGCAACCTCAGGCTCACTACCGATCGCAACACCGAACAGGACTGGCTGAAGACCAATCTCGCCAGTTTCACCAACATGCTGCAGGGCCAGCGCGATCTCGCCACCGTGGGCCGGCTTCTGCTTTCCGAACTGGCGCCGCTCGTCCATGCGCAGATGGGCGCTCTCTACCAGATGCAGGAGACCGAAACGCCGCAGCTCAGGCTGCTCGCCGTCTATGCCGACAATATCGGCGAAGGCCATCCCGACTATGTACCGGTCGGCAAGGGCTTGATCGGCCAGTGCGCGGCGGACAAGCGGCCCATTCTCGTCAAGAAGCTTCCGTCCGACTCCATGCCCATCGGCTCCGCCGTATTCAAGGCGACGCCGCGCAATGTGATGGTGCTTCCCATTCTTTTCGAGAACCGGGTCAAGGCGGTGATCGAGCTTGCCTCGCTCAGCAAATTCACCGCCCTGCAACGGGCCTTCCTCGAAACGCTGACCGACAGCATCGGCATCGTGCTCAACAGCATCGAGGCGACGATGCAGACCGAAGGCTTGCTCAAGCAGTCGCAGCAGCTCGCCAGCGAGCTCCAGACGCAGCAGAAGGAGCTGCAGCAGACCAATGAGCAGCTCGGCATGAAGGCCCAGCAACTGGCCGAGCGCAATGTCGATGTGGAAAAGAAGAACCAGGAAATCGAGCAGGCGCGGCGCGCCCTGGAAGACAAGGCGACCGAGCTCGCCTTGACCTCGAAATACAAGTCTGAGTTCCTCGCCAACATGTCGCATGAGCTGCGCACGCCGCTCAACAGCATTCTCATCCTGGCCCAGCAGATGAGCGAGAATCCCGACGGCAATCTGACGCCGAAGCAGGTCGAATTCGCCCGCACCATTCGCGGCGCCGGCAGCGACCTGCAGAATCTCATCAACGACATCCTCGACCTGTCGAAGATCGAGTCGGGAACGGTCACTGTCGAGGCGGAAGAGCTGTTCGTCGACAAGATCGTCGAGGTGGTGGGCCGCCCATTCCGGCATGAGGCCGATTCGCGGCAACTGTCCTTCAAGATCACGGTCGATCCGGGCATCGAAGGCACGCTCTTCACCGATTCCAAGCGCCTGCAGCAGATCCTGAAGAATCTGCTCTCCAACGCCTTCAAGTTCACCGAGCGCGGCGGCGTGACCTTGCGCGCCTTCGCCGCCAAGGGCGGCTGGAACCCTGAAAACCGGGTCTTGGGCGAGGCATCGAGCGTCATCGGCTTCGAAGTGTCGGATACCGGCATCGGCATCCCTTCCGACAAGCAGAAGCTGATCTTCGAAGCCTTCCAGCAGGCCGATGCGAGCACCAGCCGGAGATATGGCGGCACGGGCCTGGGCCTCGCCATCAGCCGCGAGCTCGCCACCTTGCTCGGCGGCGAGATCCAGGTTCACAGCATCATCGGCACCGGCAGCACTTTCACTCTTTATCTCACCCAGCGATTCTCGGGCACGCCGATGACCCTGGCGAAGGCCGATATGGATATGGCACATGCCAAGCCGGGCGCGTTCTCCGCCAGGACCGTCGCGCCGCTGCTCGATGACCGCCTGCTGCTCAAGCCGGGCGACAATATCCTGCTCGTGGTCGAGGATGATCCGGGCTATGCCGGCATCGTCATGGATGTCGCGCGCAAGCGCGGCTTCAAGGCGATCCTCGCCGCAACGGGTGCGGAAGCGATCGAGCTCGCCTCGCAATATCAGCCGACCGCGATAACCCTCGACATATTCCTGCCCGACATGCTGGGCTGGGGAGTCCTGAGCCACCTGAAGAAGAATCCGCTCACCCGGCATATCCCCGTCCAGATCGTGAGTCTCGATGAGGATCGCCAGCATGGCTTGGCCAAGGGCGCATTCTCCTTCCTCGCCAAGCCCGCTTCGAGCACCGATCTCGAGATGGCGCTGGCAAGGTTGCAGCACTGTGCGGCGGCGCGGCAGAAGCGTCTTCTCATCGTCGAGGACAATCCGGCGGAGCAACTGAGCATAGCAACCCTGCTCCAGCACGACGACATCGAAGTCGCAACCGCTGCCACGGGTTCCGCCGCCCTGGACAAGCTTGCGCAGGAGCCCTGGGATTGCATGGTCCTCGACCTCAAGCTTCCCGACATGTCGGGCTTCGACGTCCTCGAACATGTGGCTGCTGAGGAAAACCTGTCCGATCTGCCCGTCGTCGTCTTTACCGGCCGCCCGCTTTCGCCGGAGGAAGAAGACAAGCTCAAGTCCATGGCCCGCAGCATCGTGGTGAAGGGCGTCGAATCGCCCGAGCGCCTGTTCGACGAAACCTCATTGTTCATGCATCGCGTGGTCGGCGACCTGCCGCCGCGCCAGCGCGACATGATCTACCGCCTGCATGATTCGAACGAGGATCTCGTCGGGCGCACGGTTCTCGTCGTCGACGACGACGCGCGCAACATCTTCGCGCTCAGCAGCGTGCTCGAGCGCAGCGGCATGAAGGTGCTCACCGCCGGCAATGGCCGCGACGCCCTCAGGATCGTCGAGGACACTCCCGATCTCGCCATCATCCTCATTGACATCATGATGCCGGAGATGGACGGCTACGAGGTCATCGAGACCATCCGGGATCAGCCAGATCTGAGACGGTTGCCGATCATCGCCCTGACCGCGAAGGCCATGAAGGGCGATCGCGAAAAATGTCTCGAGGCGGGCGCGTCGGATTATCTGGCGAAACCCGTGGATACCGATCAACTCATTGCAGCGCTGCGTGTATGGCTGCATCGCTGACCGTGGCCAGACGATGGACGGCACCGATGATGGACGCCACCGATAAAGTGAACATCCTTCTGGTCGACGACCAGCCGGGCAAGCTCCTGACCTATGAGGTCGTCCTGGAGGAACTCGGCGAGACTCTCATCAAGGCCTCATCTGCCCGCGAGGCGCTGGAGTGCCTGCTGCGCATCGACGTCGCCGTCATTCTGATGGATGTCAGCATGCCGGAGCTCAACGGTTTCGATCTCGCCCAGATGATCCGCGAGCATCCCCGTTACAAGGATACGGCGATCATCTTCGTGTCGGCGGTCCATTTGAACGAGGCGGATTATGTCCGCGGCTACCAGATGGGTGCGGTCGATTATGTCTCGGCACCCGTGGTCGCGGAAATCCTGCGGGCCAAGGTCAAGGTCTTCGTGGAGCTACATCGCAAGACGAGAGAGCTCGAGGCCTTGAACAGCGATCTGGAGAGGCGCGTCGCGGAGCGGACCGAGGAACTGCGGCTGGCGAACGACCACCAGACCGTGCTGGCGCGCGAGGTCGATCACCGCGCCAAGAACGCTCTGGCGGTGGCGCAGGCCATCGTCAGGCTTACGCAAGCCGAAACGATTGACCAATATGTCACGGCGATCGAGGGGCGCATCAACGCGCTGGCCCGCGCCCATGCCTTGCTGTCGGACTCGCGATGGCAAGGCGCCAGCCTGAAGACCATTGTCGAGGACGAGCTTGCTCCCTATCGCGGATCGGGCGAGCCCCTTTATATCGTCAACGGGCCGGACATCGTGCTGAGGCCCGGCAGCGCGCAGGCCATTGCGCTGGCACTGCACGAGCTTGCGACCAATGCCGCCAAATATGGCGCCTTCGCCGCGAAGACCGGCAAGCTGGCTCTGTCGTGGCGAGCCGATCCGCTGACCATCTCATGGCGCGAAAGCGGCGTGCCCGACCTCCGCCCCCCGACAAGTCAAGGTTTTGGCACGAAGGTGATCGATCTGAGCATCAAGGCGCAACTCGGCGGACGCGCCCATTTCCAATGGAATAGCGACGGGCTGCACTGCGTCCTTGAAGTCCCGGAGGCAGCCGATCAGGCAGTTGGAAAAGCGCAAGGCGGCGCCGAAGGGCGGGCCGCCGGAGCGACCATCCTGCTGGTCGAGGACGAGCCCCTCGTCGCCTTGATGATCGAGGAGCTCATCGTAAGCCTTGGCTATGCCGTCGCCGGTCCCTATGCCACGGTGGCGCAGGCCTGCCAGGCGATCGACGGCGAGCAGTTCACCGGCGCGATACTCGACATCAATCTCGCCGGTGAGCTTGTCTTCCCGGTTGCGGACATTCTCTCGCATCGCCAAATCCCGTTCATCTTCACCACCGGCTATGGCCCCGAGCGCGTCGTACCGCGCTTCGCTCATATTCCGCTCTTGTCGAAGCCGGTCGAGGCTCCCATGCTCTCTATATTCCTGGCTGAGGCGCTGGCGGCTAGAGGACCGGAATCCTTTGCCCGCGAGCAGCGTGAGAGCAAGACCGGCACGCGCCCAGCCCTTTAGGGCACCAAGCAATCCCTCATCGCCAAAGTCTTCAACTTGGGCCGGATATGCTCTAGGACTGGAGCATGATCTCACGCCAAGCCAAATATGCGCTGCGCGCCCTTATCGCGCTCGCCCGCATCAAGCCAGGAAGTGCTGCCCAGACCTCCGACATCGCGACCGCCGAGAAGATCCCGAAGAAGTTCCTGGAGCAGATCCTCCTCAGGCTGAAGAACCAGGGCATGGTGCAGAGTAGGCGCGGCAATCGCGGCGGCTATGCGCTGCTCAAGCCCGCATCCCAGATCACCTTCGCCCAGGTGCTGCGCACCATCGACGGGCCGATCGCTCCCTTGCCCTGCCTCAGCATCATCGCCTACGCGCGCTGCGAGGATTGCAAGGACGAGCATACTTGCGAGATCCGCAAGGTCTTTGCCCGCGTCATCGAGCCGACGCGGGAAGTGCTGGAGCGCACCACGATTGCCGACGCCGCTGCCGGCCGTGCCATCGATCTCGACACTTTGCCTGTCACCAGGCAAATGGCTTGAGTCATTAACGTCATTCTAAGCGACTGAATTAGCCAGATAAAACTGGTTAGCGGATTGTTGCTTGACTAACTCGATAAAATCAGTAGAAATTATCGTATTGTGTCCCTGAGGAGAAATCCGATGGCCTCTCTCAAATCTATCCTGCCGTTCTGGCGGCATCCGGTCTCCGGCGGCGAAGCAGCGCCGGATCCCCTTCCGGTGAAGCCTGAAGATTTCGGCAAGGCGAGCAGTTTCGAGCTTCTCTACGACCGTCTCATGGACGATCCGGAAGCCCCGCGCGACACGCTGTTCCCGACGGGGAGCTGTCGCTAGCGCATGATCCGGAAAAGTGGCCACCGGTTTTCCGAAAAGATCATGCGCCATATGAAAAAGCGCACGCGCCAATAAAGAGGAGGAGCAGGCAAGCTCCTCGGAACCTTCCCATCCACCCATACGTTGCCGCTCAAGGCGATCTCCAGGCGCCGGGACCGGCGAAGCTTTGACTGAACTCTTCAAGGAGTAAGATCATGTTTCGACGCACCTTTCTCGCTTTTGCCGCCGTATCGGCGCTGTTCACCTCGACAGCACTTGCCGATAGCGAGCTTCTCAATGTCTCCTATGACCCGACGCGCGAGCTGTATCAGCAGCTGAACGAGGTCTTTGCCAAGGAATGGCAGACCAAGACCGGCGAAGCCATCACCATCCAGCAGTCGCATGGCGGATCCGGCAAGCAGGCGCGCGCCGTCATCGACGGGCTCGAGGCGGATGTGGTGACACTGGCGCTCGCTTACGACATCGACGCCATCGCCAAGAAGGGGCTCATCGCCCAGGACTGGCAGAAGCGGCTCGCCCAGAACAGCTCGCCCTATACCTCGACCATCGTCTTCCTCGTCCGCAAGGGCAACCCCAAGGGCATCAAGGACTGGTCCGATCTCACCAAGCAGGGTGTGCAAGTGATCACGCCCAATCCCAAGACCTCGGGCGGCGCCCGGTGGAATTATCTCGCCGCCTGGGGCTATGCCCTCCACAAGAGCAACAAGGATGAGACTGCGGCGCGCAATTTCGTCGCCGATCTTTTCCGCAACGTGCCGGTGCTCGACACGGGTGCGCGCGGCTCGACCGTGACCTTCGTCGAGCGCGGCATCGGCGATGTGCTGCTTGCCTGGGAGAACGAGGCCTTCCTCGCGCTCAAGGAATTCGGCAACGACAAGTTCGAGATCGTCGTGCCGAGCGAGAGCATCCTGGCCGAGCCGCCGGTAACGGTCGTCGACAAGGTCGTCGACGCCAAGGGCACGCGCAAGCAGGCGGAAGCCTATCTCAACTTCCTCTACACGCCGCAAGCGCAGGAGATCATCGCCAAGAATTCCTACCGTCCGCGCGATGCGGCGGTCCAGGAGCAGTACAAGGACGCCTTCCCGAAGATCGCGCTCTTCAATATCGATGACGAGTTCGGCGGCTGGAAGAAGGCGCAAGAGACTCATTTCGCCGACGGTGGTATCTTCGATCAGATCTACAAGCCCAGCAACTGAGGCGAATACCGGTCATGATCGGACTTGACATTGCCCTCCCTCGTGAGGATTGGTCCTGCGGGGGAGGCGTGACGCATCGGGAGGAGCAGGAGGCTTCGTCCATGTCCCTCACGCTTCCCGCTTTCCTCGCTCCGCTGCGCTCCGCTTGCGGGGCGAGGGTGACAAGTCTTTTCTCCCTAGGTCTCATCCCGCAGTGACATCCTTTACCAGCAGTTGGCGCAAGCCGAGCGTGATCCCGGGCTTCGGGTTGACGCTCGGCCTCACCTTGATGTGGCTCAGCCTGATCGTGCTGATCCCCTTGGCCGGTCTCGTGCTCAAGGCGGCGACGCTCGGCTTTTCCGGCTTTGTCGACACCATCCTCAACGCCCGGGTGCTGGCGGCGCTCAAGCTCAGCTTCGGCTTGTCGCTCATCGCCGCCGCGGTCAATCTGGTTCTGGGCCTTCTCATCGCCTGGGTGCTGGTGCGCTATGATTTCCCGCTGCGCCGCAGCTTGAGCGCCATGGTGGACATTCCTTTCGCGCTCCCGACCGCCGTTGCCGGCATCGCGCTGACGACGCTCTATGCCCCCAATGGGGCGATGGGCTGGCTCTTCGGCCTCATCGGCCTCAAGATCTCCTTCACGCCGCTCGGCATCCTGGTCGCGCTGATCTTCATCGGCCTTCCCTTCGTGGTCAGGACCGTCGAGCCGGTGCTTGCCGATATCGACCAGACCACCGAGGAGGCCGCCGCCTGCCTCGGCGCCACCAAGCTCGCAACCTTCCGGCGCATCATCCTGCCCGCCATCCTGCCGGCACTTCTGACCGGCTTCGCCCTCGCTTTCGCCCGCGCCGTCGGCGAATATGGCTCGGTCATCTTCATCGCCGGCAATTTGCCCATGGTGTCGGAGATCGCGCCGCTCCTCATCGTCATCAAGCTCGAGGAATTCGAATATGAGCAGGCGACCGCCATCGCGGTCGCCATGCTCATCGCGTCGCTCGCTCTGCTTTTCCTCATCAATGTGCTACAGGCCTGGGGCCGCAAACGTCAGGGTACCGGCTGAAGCAGATGAACAGAGACCCCCTTTCCGTCAGGATCGTGCTGATCGCCCTGGCTTTTCTGGTCATGGCGATGCTCATCGGCCTGCCGCTCATCACCGTCTTCGCACAGGCCCTCGCCAAGGGCTGGGATGAGTATTTCCTGTCCCTGAGCGATCCGGTGACGTTGTCAGCGATCAAGCTCACCCTGATCACCGCCCTGATCTCGGTCAGCGTCAATCTCGTCTTCGGCGTGATCGCCGCCTGGGCCATCGCCAAATATGAATTCAAGGGCAAGAGCTTCCTCCTGACCCTCATCGACCTCCCGTTCTCGGTATCGCCCGTCATCGCCGGCCTCGTCTTCGTGCTCCTGTTCGGCCTGCAAGGCTGGTTCGGCCCGGCACTCCAGGGCACCGGCCTCAAGATCATCTTCGCGCTGCCCGGCATCGTGCTCGCCACCATGTTCGTGACCTTCCCGTTCGTCGCGCGCGAGCTCATCCCCCTGATGCAGGAGCAAGGCACCGAGGACGAGGAAGCCGCGGTGTCGCTCGGCGCCTCAGGCCTCCAGACCTTCTGGCGCGTGACCTTGCCCAACATCAAATGGGGCCTGCTCTACGGCGTGCTGCTCTGCAATGCCCGCGCCATGGGCGAGTTCGGCGCCGTCTCGGTCGTCTCGGGGCACATCCGCGGCAAGACCAACACCATGCCGCTCCATGTCGAAATCCTCTATAATGAATACAACTTCACCGCCGCCTTTGCCGTCGCTTCCCTTCTGGCGCTTCTCGCCTTCGTGACGCTCACCGCGCAGAGCCTGCTGGAATGGAAAAAGGCCCACTAATGAGCATCGACGCCATCGACATCACCAAGGACTTCGACGGCTTCGTCGCCCTGAAGAGCGTCAGCCTGTCGGTCAATCGCGGCGAGCTCCTGGCGCTGCTCGGGCCTTCGGGCTCGGGCAAGACGACGCTGCTGCGCATCATCGCCGGGCTCGAATGGCCGGATGCCGGCGACATCCGGATCGAGGGCAAGAGCGTGCTCAGGGTCGATGCGCGCGAGCGCGGCATCGGCTTTGTGTTTCAGCACTACGCGCTCTTCCGCCATATGACGGTGTTCGACAATGTCGCCTTCGGCCTCACCGTGCGCAAGCGCCGCGAGCGTCCGTCCGAAGCCGATATCGCCAAGCGCGTGCATGAGCTTCTCGAGCTCGTGCAGATCGAGCGCCTGGTCAAGCGCTACCCTTCAGAGCTCTCGGGCGGCCAGCGCCAGCGCGTGGCGCTGGCGCGGGCACTCGCCATCGAGCCCATCGTGCTCCTTCTCGACGAGCCCTTCGGCGCGCTCGACGCCAAGGTGCGCAAGGAATTGCGGCGCTGGCTGCGGCGCCTCAACGAGCAGACCGGCATGACCTCGATCTTCGTCACCCACGACCAGGAAGAGGCGATGGAGATCGCCGACCGCATCGTGGTGATGAGCCATGGCCGCATCGAGCAGATCGGCAAGCCCTCCGAGATCTATGAGAACCCGGCCAATCCCTTCGTCTGCGAGTTCCTCGGCAATGCCAACCGCATCCCGCTCGCCTGGACCGACGGGAAGATGTCGCATCCGGCCATCGATCTCGATGCCATCACCGTCAAGCCCAAGTTCATCGGCGCCGAGCATGTCTTCGTGCGCCCGCATGACATCGACTTGGTGAAGGATGCGGCCGGCGCCGGCACGGTGCGCTTCCTGTCGATCGTCGGTCCGGTGGCGCGCGTCGATGTCGAGGTCACGGCGGGCGAGAAGCCGATCGAGGTCGAGATGCCCGCCCACCGCCTGCAGCGCGCCGGCCTCGAGGTCGGCGCCCCGGTGAAGCTCGCGGCGCTGAAGGGGCATATTTATTAGCGGTTCTCTCCACCCTCTTCATTTCCCTTCTCCCGTTGCGAAGCAATGGGAGAAGGTGGCGCGCAGCGCCGGATGAGGGCTCTTATCGCGCAATGTACTCCGATCTCGAAGAGTATTCCTTGCTGCAAAGGGCCCTCACCCACCCTTCGGGCACCTCTCCCATTGCTTCGCAACGGGAGAGGGGAAAAAGCGTAGGTTCCGGTCTTCGCGCCTCCATAGAGCGTCAATAGCGATCGCCGTCCCGTATCGACCGTACCAGGTCGGCGGCATCATGCGCCTGCGGGGCATCGAGGTCGTCAAGGCCTTGAGCATCGCCATGTCGATTGGCTTGCGGGACCTAACCGCAGCGGTAAGCAGCGCGACGGACTTGCCCCGCCGGGTAATGCCAATCGTTTCACCAGCCTCGACCCGATCGACAAGCTGGTTCAGACGAGCCTTTGCGTCAGTCAGTTTGATCGTTTCCACATCAGGCTCCCGACTATCCAGATGGTCTTATCGCGGAAAGAGCGCGGTCCCAAACCTAGACCGCCAGCAGGTGATTATCCCAGATCCAGTTCTGCAGCCGGTCCGTCGAAATGCGCTTGAGCGTTTCATTGCCCTCGATGAGGCTGCGCACGCCGTCATTGCCGGAGGTCAGGAGGAAATCCCGGGTCCCGGGCAGTGCCGCGACGCCGCAGACATCGTTCATCCGCTCGCGCGTCAGGAACTCGCCCGAGCGGCGATTCCACAGAGCGACGCTGCCGCCTTGCGGGCTCGTCGCGGCGACGATCTCTTCCGATGCATCGAGCGACATGGAGCCGATATAATTGGCCATCCCCAAGAGCTCGACTTCCGGCATGTCGAACAGCGCGACCTTGCCCGAAGCGCTCACGGAGCCCACGAGCGGCGGCAGGTCATTGGGATCGCCCTGATACTGGCAGCCGAAGGCGATGCTGCGGTCCTGGGCAATGGCCATGTGGCGAATGGAGAGCGCGCGAAACTGCGGCGCCAGCTCGAGGGCGGCAAGGGTCGCATCATGCGCCGCATCGATCAGCGCGACATTGGGCTTCATGTCGTCCTTGTTGAGAACCTCGCGCCCGGTCTCGGGCGACGTGCGCAGGCCGCCATTGGCGACGACCAGCGTCTTGCCGTCGGGCAGGAAGGCAATGTCATGCGGACCGATGCCGCGCGAGGCGATCTCGCCGATGCGGCGGTAATCGGCGCCCGCATCATAGATGCCGAGCACGCCATTGCCGGTCACCGTGTCGTTCTCGGTGGCATAGAGCAGCTTGCCGTCGAGCGTGAACACCCCATGGCCATAGAAATGCCTATCCTTGGCGGAGAGTACTGTGCCGACGACGAGGCCCTTCCTGGCATCGACGACGATGAACCAGTTGCCGGGCCGTCTGGCGAAGACCACGACCTCTGGCGATAAGGGCCGCATCGTCGCATCATGGCCGCGCGCCGGCAGCACGGTCGAGAACAATTCCTTGCCGTCAAGGGAGAACATCGCCGCCGAGGCCTTGCCCGCGGCATCCATGCGGCAGGAAATATAGAGCGCCGGCGCATTGGCGCGCGCTCGTGCGGGAAGGACGCTCGCCGCAAGAGCCGCGGCGAGGCCCTGCACTATCTGGCGACGGTCAATCACCATCCTGGCTGTTGAACCCCACTGTTACGCCGAGCACCGCCGGTATCTCGTCATGCGCCTTGTCGCGCGCCGCCGCCAGCGCATCGAGCAGCAGATAGAATTGCTGGCGCTGCTTGACGTCACTCACCGCCGGACCGAAATCCTCGGGCAGCGCTTCGGCGAAGCTCGCGGCCGTCGTGATGGTCGAAGGCGTAGCGCCCTCCTTGCCCGCCATGATGAGCTTCGCGACGGCGAGCGCGGTCTCGATATTGAGAGCGAGGGCGCGCTTCGAGCGCTTGCTGCGCCAGCCTTCGGCAAGTGCCGGGCGTGCCTCGGCCGCGTTCTTGCCGAGCACCGGGCGCAGTTTCGAATCTCTCATATAGGCGAAGGTAGACAGGAAATCGGTGGCGATGCGCGAGGTCGCTTCCTTGGCCGTGTCGGGATTGGCGATGGCCTCGACGACATCATTGGTCCAACCGAGCCGCACATCATGAGCGATCATCACGATGTTCCAGGCGATGGCCTGGCCTATGGCGCAGCGCCGCTCCTTGCGTAGGCCGTTCAGCATCTCCACTTGCGCCTTCTCGTCGAAAAGGAGACGCTCGAGCGCCGGCAGGCCTTGCACCGCGACGCTGTTCTTGACGAAGGTCTCGGGCGCCAGGTCCTCGATGCCGCTTTTCTCGAGCAACAGGGTCAAGGCTTTCGCCGTCGCATTCTTGCGCTCCGGCCAATAGGACAGGCGCTCGGCGCGGAACTCATCGCCGATCGGTCCATAGCGCAGGAACTCGATCTGCGACCATGAGTCGGCGGTGGCGAGATAGGCGCGCTGCAGGGTCTCGAACCCCATTTCGTCGGGCTTGGCGCAGAACTCCGACCAGGCCTTCTCCTGCGCATCGGCGGTGAGCGACAGAGCCTGATAATGCGGGATGATGAAGCGGTCGACGAGCCGGCTCAGCGTTTCGTCGGCAGCACGCGCCGGCCCCGCCATGACCAGCATGACGAGGCAGAGGACGAGCCGCCGCACGATCGGCATCTAGAGCGTCCCCAGATAGTCGATGAGCCGGGCCTTGGCCTCGGCCGACAATCCCAGATAGCGTTCTTTCGCCTTCACAGCTTCACCACCATGCCACCTTATGGCTTCATCCAGCGTCGCCGCGCGTCCGTCGTGAAGGAACCGTCTCTTGCCCTTCTGCGCGTCGAGATCGATCAGCGGGGCGGTGCGCCATTCATTCGCCGCAGCGAAACCATCGGGAAAGGCGCCAGCCAGCCCATTGCCCATATCATGCAGCAGGAGATCGGTGAAGACCGGTAATGTCTCACCCGTTGTCGCCTTGAGGGCCGGCACATGGCAGGAGACGCAGCCCGTCTCCCTGAGCAGGCTCTCGCCCTCCGGGTCCGCCTTAACCTTTTTGGGTTGGAAGGTCGCCACATAGTCCGCGACCATCTCGACCATCGCCTTAGAAATTTCCTCCCCGTCAAAATCCGGACTGCGGCCGGTTGCATTGGCGCGGCAGGCCGTCTCGGCCTCGGGACAATCGCCGTAAGGGTAAGGCCGCAAGGGTGAGGACAGGCCCATATCGAGCATGGCCGCATCGGCCGTCTGGTCGGTGAGGCTCGCGGCCGTCGCCTTGAGGCCGAAGCGGCCGATCTTCGAGCCTTCCTTGGTTTGGATGATACGGGCGCGGCCCGATATGCCATCGCCATCGCGATCGTCGGGATCGGCCAGCTTGACGATCTCGCTCTGGGCCACGCGGGCGATCATGCCGCGTCCGAGAAGCGAGGGCGCGACACGGATCTCCTGCTCAATTCCTGGAGACGACGCTCTTTCATTAAATGTGACCTTGGCCAGCATGCGGGTAAGGCCATCACCCGCAGGCTCGAGATAGGGCGAGATGCGGGCTTCCGGTGTGAGGCCCGGAATAGCATGTTCCTGGAGCTGGCGGCCGAGAACGGGATCGGGCGCGCCTTTGGCATCGCCCAGCCTGACGACGAAGCCCGCGGCGCCGAGCACACCGTCGATCGCGGAAAAGCGGGCGCCATTGCCGTTCTTGTGGCATGACGCGCAGGACACGGCGTTGAACAAGGGGCCGAGCCCGTCGGCGGCATTGGTGGAAGCCGGCGCCTGCACCCATTTGCGGTCGAACAGCGCCTTGCCGACGGCCGAATCGAGCTCTTCCGCCATGGCAACCGGTGCGACCAGGCAGAATAGGATTGTCAGGACATGGCGAAGCGCCGTCATGCGTTTGCGAAATATCCCATCATGCCGGTCTCCAGATGTTCCAATATGTGGCAATGGAACATCCACTTCCCGGCGGCGGCAACGAAGGCGATCTCGATGCGTTCCTTAGGGAGAACCAGGACTGTGTCGGCATAATGGACGGGGAGCTTCCGCTTCGACGAGCCGAGCACCTTGAAGGTATGGCCATGGAGATGGATCGGATGCGGATGCGGGGTCGCATTCTGCAGCGTGAAACGATAGCTCTTGCCCGATTTGAGCCGCGCCAGAGGCGGCGGCAGGTTCCGATGTCCATCATTGGGCCAGGACCGTTTGTTGATCGCCCAGAATGTACGACTGGCGGTGCACAAATCATCCAAAATGACCTTGGATAGCGGATCATCAGGATCGAGCGTGTCGATGAAGCTTGCGATCGCATCGGAAGCGGCGCCAAAGACGAAAGGCTGAGTCTCGGCCCCCGCGAGATCGGGCTCGGGAACTCGAGACGCGTAGAGGGGGGCGGGATCGAAAGGTTCCGCGCGCCGGTCGGGGCCTTCCGCCTCCAGTTCCGCAAGGTCGAAGATCTCGGTCGGGAAATAATCCCGCAAACGGACCTTGCCCCCGGCCTTGGGTGTGCGCAGCACCAGATCGAGACGGGACGCAGCACCCATGCGCCAGGAATCGAGCGGCATCGCTTCGACCGGATTGCCGTCGATGGCGATGATCCGCGCCTCGGCCCCCTCGACGCCCACATCCATCATGCGCGTCGCATCGAGATTGAGGAGGCGCAGCCTTATATCGGCCGCCGCCGGAACCTTCCGCGCGAAGCGTTTCACCCCGTTGACGGTGCGCAGCGTGCCGAAAGTGCCGGCGCGCGCCGCCCCGCTGTCGGTCGAGAAAGGCAGGAACGACCCATCCTCGGCAAGCCGCCAGTCCTTGGCGATGATCACCGCCTCATCGTCGAAGGCTTCGCTCTCGTCGCCCGCGACGATCACGACGCCCAGGAGCCCATGGCCGACCTGACCCGTTTCATTGCAATGCGGATGGAAAAAGAAGGTGCCGGTATCGGGAAGGCTGAAGTCGTAAGTGAAACTCTCGCCTGGCTCGACCGGCTTCTGCGTCACATATTGGACGCCGTCCATGTCATTGGGCACGCGCACGCCATGCCAGTGAATGGAGGTGTGCTCGCCGAGACTGTTCTTCAGCGTCGCGCGCAAGCGGTCGCCGCGCTTCAGGCGGAGGACTGGAAAGAGTTCATCGCCATAGGTCCAGAGCGTGCTTTCAGGGCCGTCCTTGCCCAGAAGCTTGACGCTTCTTGCTTTGGCTTCAAGCGTGACGTCGTGAAGTGCAGGCGCCCCGGCGACGGGCGGTGTGAGCAATGGTCTTGCCGCCGGCCGTCGCGGCAGCGACAGCAGAGCGGGAGCAACGAGGCCTACCCCCAGGCCAGCGATGGCGGCCCTGCGCGTCAGCATTGCGCGGCTCGCACAAAACCTCCCTCCACCGCCGAAGGCGGGGAGGGTGGCGCGCGGAACGCGCGACGGGTGGGGTCTCTCAACAAGACAGGTCTCGCAAGCAAAAATATTTGCAAGCAATTGGGGTCAATCGCCGAACACGTGCCGCCGGAGAAACCCCACCCGTCCGCCCTCTCGCCTTCGCGAAGCCGAAGTTTCGTTTCGGCAGAGCAAGATTGCTTCGCTTCGGCGGAACAAGGTCGGGCGTCCACCCTCCCAGCGCTTCGCGCGGCGGAGGGAGATTTCGGTGGCCTATTCCTTCTTGTCGGCGTGATCGGCCTGCAGTTGGCCGTAATTCTCGAGCCCGATCTTGTCGAGAAGGCTGAGCTCGCTTTCGATGAAATTGATATGGCCTTCCTCATCCTCTAGAAGCTCCCTGAAGAGCTCCATGGACACGAAGTCGCCGAGTTCGTGGCACGCCTTATAGGCCTCCTTATAGAGATCACGGGCGCCGTATTCGGCCTTCAAATCGCTTTCCAGGACTTCCTTGATGTCCTGTCCGATCATCAAGGGATCAAGTGTCTGCAGATTGGGGTGACCTTCGAGGAAGACGATGCGCTCGATGAACTTGTCGGCGTGATGCATCTCCTCGATCGATTCTTCCCTCTCCTTCTTGGCGAGTTTCGAGAAGCCCCAATCCTCCAGCAGACGGAAATGAACCCAATATTGGCTCACCGCCGTGAGCTCGCTCCTCAGGCCCTTGTTCAGATACTCGATGACCTTCTTGTGACCCTTCATCCGCCTTCTCCCGAGAGTTGGGAAGTCCTTCCCTGGGAAGAACTTCTGCTTCGCTTTCGGAGGATGGTGCAGATTGGTGCTCTTGGCAAGTCAGCCTTCGGACTTCGAGAACCGCCGCCTCCATATGCTTAACCAGATGCGGCATGCAGCCGCCGCATTGCGGACGCTGGCCGCAGCAACGGAAGACCTCGCCCGGCGTCACCACGCGAAACTCGTCGAGCTCCATCAGGCGGCCGACAGCCTCCTTGATGTGGCGCGAAGTGATGACATTGCACTGACAAACGATCATAGGCTCAACTCTGGGCAGCTCCGGCGAGGTTCGCCAGCGACTTCACCGCCCGCTTCAGCTGGGCATTCTCGCGGCGCAGCCGGCGCAACTCGTCACCTTCGCGCATCGGCTTCTCGGCCCGCTTCAGCCAGTTGTAATAGGTCGTGTCCGTGACACCCAGAACACGGGCGATCTCATAGACCCGCTTGCCTTCCTCGCGCAGCGTTTCCGCCACTTTGAGCTTCTCGGCGATCTCGGCCTCGGTGAAGGACTGGACATGTCGCTTGTATCTGAGCATGGGCGACCTCACTGGACGGCGGAAGGATTGTCGAGACTGTCGGAGCCTTCGACGGTGATCTTGAGATTGAGGGCGGCGACGATCGCCTCCAGCCCACGTGTCTGAGCCACCAGCGCATCGATCGCCGACTGCACCAGCGCATTGCCCTCCTCATTGCCCTGGCCGATCATCTGGTCATAGGCCTCTTTGCCGCTTTCCGCCCGGTCGCGGATCGCACCCAGTTTCTTCTCGGCATCGCTCATGAGCTCGTCGAGCTTCTTGGCCTCGGCCGGCGCCTTGGCCGTGGCGAGGGCGGCGATGCCTGGCCCTTCGAGGGTCGATCCGTCGCGGCGCTTGAGCTTGCCGCTATAGATCGAGATCATGCCTTCCTCGTCGAAATAATGCGAATTATGCGTATTGTCGGAGAAGCAGTCATGCTCCTCCTCGGGATCATGCAGGATGAGGCCGAGCTTCATGCGCTCGCCGGCGAGCTCGCCATAGGACAGGCTGCCGATGCCGGTGAGGATGGTGGCGAGACCGCCTTCATCGCCCTTGCCCTTAAGCTCCTTGCGCGCCGCACCGTCGGCCTTCCAGTTTCCGACCATTTCGGCCAGATCGGATTGCAGCAGATCGCTCGCCGCCTTCAGATAGGCGGCACGGCGATCGCAATTGCCATTGGTGCAGTTCTTGGTGTCGAAATCGCTCGCCGGACGATTGCCGGCGCCCGCCTTGGTGCCGTTCAGATCCTGGCCCCAGAGCAGGAACTCGATGGCATGGTAGCCCGTCGCCACATTGGCTTCATTGCCGCCCGCTTCCTGCAGCTTGCGCAGAAGATCGGCATCGATCTTGGTCGCGTCCACCGTGTCATTGCCGATGCGGATCGACGTGTTGGCGATGACATTGGCGGTATAGAGCGGATTCTCGTCCGAGGTCTCGCCATAGGAGGCCTTGTCGGTATAGTCGATCAGGCCTTCATCGAGCGGCCAGGCATTCACGCGGCCCTCCCAGTCATCGACAATGGCATTGCCGAAGCGATAGCCTTCGGTCTGCTGATACCAGGGGCGCGCCTCTTTCCACGCCGCGCGCGCGGCAGCGAGCGTCTTGTCGTTCGGATCGGCGATGAAGGCATCGATGGCCTTGCCGAGGTCTCCCGCCGCAGCCTGAGCGTCGCCATACATGGCTTCCGCCACATCGCCATAATGCTTGAGGACGGCACCCGCCGTCACGTCTTCGCCGCGCGCGATCGAGATGACCGAGGCCAGTGTCAGGGCCGTGCCGGCGGCAAGCGCAAACAGATGCCGTTTCATGATGGTAAGTCCCCTTCTGAGTGATTGATGCATGGTTGGCTCAATGAACTGTCTCCTCAGCCGGCGAGGGCCCGCTGCCAAAAGCGGCGATGGAGAGAACAACGGATGCGGGAACGCTCATGAGCTTCTGGCCGGCGCCGATCAGCGCATCGGCATAACCTTGGCCGGCGACGGTCAAGGAAAGCGGCGGCTCGCCCTCGACATGGCCGCTCAAATGGCGCGCCGCGAGGAGAGCCGTGCCCAGATCATTGTCCTGAAGGGCGGCGATCAGCGACAGCGCCATGCATTCGTCGCGGCAAACATGGCCGCAACCATGCGGGAACACATCGAGCGGCCTGGTGCATTCGGCCCTGAGGCAGCGCACCCAATATTGCAATTCGCCCATCAGGCGGCGCGCGTCGCTGGTGCCGAGCTCCATGCAATAGCTCCGCCAGGCGGTCTCCCAGCAGTCTATGTCGCCGAAATTGTAGCCGGCCATGCAGCAGCGCAGGCCCGTGACCACCAGCCTTTCGGGCTTGCGATCGAGGAGCCTCAGCGGGCAGCTCGCGGGACAGAATTGCGCGCTCATCGGTGGACCATTGCGAACCAAAAAATCCGAGTGATTTAGTCAGTTATTCGATGGAGCCCCGTCCTGTCAATCGGCTTCGCCGCCTTGCGGCAAAAAATCCAAGTTGTTCAAGAGATTAGAAGTATTCTAAGAAGGCTTCATGACCCGCCCCCTCACCATCGCGTCGATCGGCGAGCCGATGATCGAGCTCGCCCGCTCATCCGCAGGACCCCTTTCCTATGACCGGCGCTATGGCGGCGATACGCTCAACACCGCCGTCTATCTGGCCCGGCTGCTCAGACCTGAGGAGGCGCGCGTCCAATATGTGACCCGGCTCGGCGATGATGCCTTGAGCGACTGGATGATCGAGGGTTTCCAAAGCGAGGCCATCGACACGAGCCTCATCATTCGGGTGAAGGACCGAAGGCCCGGCCTCTATATCATCGACACCGATGCCAAGGGCGAGCGCTCCTTCAGCTATTGGCGCAGCGAAGCCCCGGCGCGCCAGCTCTTCGAGGACGGCGATCTCGCCCGGAAGCTGAGTACGGCGGATGCGGTCTATAGCAGCGGCATCACGCTGGCCATCTTGAGCGATCAGGGGCGTGAGCGTCTCTTGGGCCTCATGCGGAAGCTCAAGGGGCTGGGCCGCGTCGCTGCCTTCGACACGAATTACCGCGCGCGGCTGTGGCCCGACTCCGGGACCGCTGCTTCCTGGATGAGGCAGGCGATCGCGGCTTCGACCCATGTGCTGCCTTCGGCCGATGATCTCGATCAGATCTTCGGCCAGGAAGAGCCTCAGGCCTGGGCCGGAAAGCTTGTCGCGCTGGGAGCACAGGAAATCGTGGTCAAGACCGGCGGCGGTCCGGTGCATACGAGCGACGGCACGATCGATCTCCAAAGAGACGCAGCGCCGCGCGACACGACCGGCGCCGGCGACAGCTTCAATGCCGCCTATCTCGCATCCAGGCTCACAGGGGACTCCATTCCCGAGAGCGTCCGCAAGGCGCATGCGCTAGCGAGTCGCGTCATCCAATATCCGGGCGCCGTCATCGCGCGCGATGCGATGGCCGATCTCATGAAGTGAGGGTCGTTCAGAATCCGCAATTGGTGAGGACGAGAAGCGTGAAACCGTCGATGCTGAATTCCTCTTCCAGGCCAGTTCCGAAGCGCCTGAGCAAGCGCTGCTGCGCTTCATAGGCCAGCTTCTCCCGGGCCTGCGGACATTCGGCTTTCATTCCTCCGAGATTCTGGGCGTGATGAACCATCTCGTGCACGAGGATGGAGGCTTCGGCCACTGTTTGCCCGGTCCAGCCCTGCGGCAGATAGATCGTCCGCGCGTCGTCGTCATAAACGGCAAGAATGTCGCGCCCCTCGCTCATGTGGTCCGACGGCAGGCCACGATGGCGAAGGGCGATCATCCGCTCCCTGGCGACAAATTCGATATGGGGCAGCTCGGCGACAGTCAGTCCAAATTCAGCAGAGAGCCAGGACGCAACGGTCTTCAGCGACTCGCTCTCGACGGAAACCGGCTTGGCAGCATTGATGGAAACGGGATGCCCTGATGGGTCGCGCGCAGAAGCGGGAATGTCTGCGATGGCGGCTCGTACCAGGATAACGAGCATCAGCAGCAATGTCGTCGAGGGCCTCATCTTGCTCCTCCGCGAGATTCCGAAATTGCTCGCGGAAGCTAACACTATGGAAGGCCGGACGCGGTGAGGAAACTCACAGGTGAAAGAGTTCTATGCCACGAGGCCTGAATCTCGCGCGATCATGTGAAGGGCGGGGGGCAGAAGTGCCGAGTTGTCATGCGCTTCGAAAGCGAGGCCGAAGAAATCCGCGGCACGGCGATAATTCTCGAGCAGCTTCGGCGATCCGACCGCGATCATCTGCTTCGCTCCCGACCAGGCCACCGCATCCGTCATCTCGGCGCCGATCAGCAGGCCGGACAGATAGGTGGAAAGGCTCGCGCGCGGCATGAGGTCGAACAGGCCCAGGGTACGCACGCCGAAGAGAAGATGCGTGAGCGCGCCCGATCCTTCATCGCGGACCTGTCGCAGGCCGCGCAGGAAAGCCTCGCCATCCGCTTCGCCCTTTTCCATGAGCTGCGCCAGGGTGCCCGAGGAAGTCAGCGCGTTATAGAGCTCGCCCGTCATGTATGTGCGGAAGGAAACGAGCTTGCCGTCCGCGACCTGAACCCATTTCGAATGCGTGCCGGGCAGCAGCAACGTCGCATCGCGCAATCGGCGCTGGGCCATGACGGCGAGGACCTGGCATTCCTCACCCCGCATCACATCGGGCACGCCGCGGTCGATTGCGGAGACGCCCGGAACGATGACGATGCGGGCATCGCCCGCGAAAGGCACGGGATGAAGGTGACGGGCCAACCCTGAGAGATCGGCGGGTGCTGCGATATAGGGCGCTTCCGTCCAGCCGAGCTTGCTGCCGACCATGCCGCACATGAGCACCGGCAGGCGCTCTCCCCGTGTGAGCCAGAGGGCGGCGAAATCGGCGAAGGAGCGGGCGAAGCCTTGCGGCTTGACTTGAAGCAGCCCCTCGCCGTCTTGGCGCTCGGCCAGCACCTTACCATCCCGGCCGAGAGCCCAGGCACGACGGTTCGTCGTGCCCCAATCCACGGCGATCATCGCGATGGGCTCGGTCATGGCAAAGCCCTCAATACCACGTAGAATGTCATTTGTCTGATGATTGAACTGCTCTATGTTATGGGCAAATTCCGAAGACAGACAGGATGGGGATCATGGCGGGGACGCGACGCAGGCAGCCGGATAAGGGTTCGCTTCGCAAAAGTCTCTATAACAAAGTGGCGCATGACCTCGGCCAGCGCATCGTGCGCGGCGACTACAAGCCGGGCGCGCTTCTGCCCAATGAGGCGGAATGCGGCCAGATCTACAAGGTGAGCCGCACCGCGGTGCGGGAAGCCGTCAAGATGCTCTCGGCCAAGGGGCTGATCCAGTCGCGGCCGAAGATCGGCTCGCGCGTCGAGCCGCGCGCCGCCTGGAACCTGCTCGATCGCGACGTGCTCGGCTGGTATTGCGCGACCGTCGATTTCCAGAATTTCGCGCATGACGTGCAGCAGATCCGCTTCATGATCGAGCCCGAAGCGGCAGCGCTCGCGGCGACGAACCGCAGCCAAGCGCATCTCGTCGAGATCGCCGCCGCCTATGAAGCCATGTCGGAAGGGGTCGATGACGAGCAGGCCTGGAATGTGGCGGATGTCAAATTCCATCTCGCCGTGCTCGAGGCCTCGGGCAACGAATTCATCTCGCCTTTCGGACGCGTCATCGAATCGCTGCTCGCCAACCTGTTCTCGGGCACCGTCGGTTATGTGCGCAACCGGGTCAGGGTGCTGCCGCTGCATGAGGCGATCCTCGATGCGATCAAGGCCAGGAAGCCCGATGCCGCCCGGCGCGCGGTGCGCCGCCTGCTCGAAAGCACGCAGCGCACCATCGACCAGGGCGGCAAGGCGAGACCCGCCCAGGACGCTAAGCCGCGCCAGCGCCGAAGCGTAAAAGTATGACAAATGAGCATTGCGCGAGAGCGCAGCTTTGCTAACATGTTAGGGTGTGGCGACGGCCACCAATCAAAAAATTGCCGTTCATCAACCCCTGGGAGGAGTCCTGACATGAGAAAGACTGCCCTTTTATGCGCTGCCGCCCTCGCCACGCTCAGCATGGCGATGCCGGCTCAAGCCGACACCAAGGACAAGAAGATCGCGCTGTCCAACAACTATGCCGGCAATTCCTGGCGGCAATCGATGCTGAAGAGCTGGGACAAGGTGACGAAACAGGCGGTTGCCGACGGCGTCGTCGCGGCAGCCGATCCCTTCACCACTTCCGAGAACCAGGTGACGGAGCAGGCGGCGCAGATCCAGAACCTCATCCTGCAAGGCTACAATGCGATCGTCCTCAATGCCGCCTCGCCCGATGCGCTCAACGGCGTCGTCAAGCAGGCTTGCGATGCCGGCATCACCGTCGTCTCCTTCGACGGCATCGTGACCGAGCCCTGCGCCTGGCGCATCGCCGTCGATTTCAAGAAGATGGGCGCGGTGCAGCTCGACTATCTTGCCGACAAGATGAAGGACGGCGGCAATGTGCTCGAGATCAGAGGCCTTGCCGGCGTGTTCGTCGATGACGAGATCCACAAGGGCATCGAGGAGGGTGTGGCCAAGCACAGCCAGTTCAAGGTCGTCGGCTCCGTCCATGGCGACTGGGCCCAGGAAGTGGCGCAGAAGGCGGTGGCCGGCATACTGCCGTCGCTGCCGGAAGTGAAGGCGGTGGTGACGCAAGGCGGCGACGGCTATGGCGCGGCGCAGGCCTTCAAGGCGGCCGGCCGGCCGACACCGCTCATCATCATGGGCAACCGCCAGGACGAGCTCGCCTGGTGGAAGGAGCAGAAGGACGCCAATGGCTATGAGACCATGTCGGTCTCGATCGCGCCCGGCGTGTCGACGCTCGCTTTCTGGGTGGCGCAGATGATCCTCGACGGCAAGGAAGTGCCGAAGGACCTGGTCGTGCCCTTCCTGCAGATCAACCAGGCCGATCTCGAGAAGAGCCTCGAGACCACGGAAAAAGGCGGCGTCGCCAATGTCGAATATTCAAAGGAAGACGCCGAGAAGGTGGTCGCCGGTAAGTAAGCGCCAATCCCCTCTCCCCCTGCGGGGGAGAGGGTTAGGGTGAGGGGGAACCGGCGGGGAGTTCTTTGCAAAGATGCAGAGGAAACTGCCGTCCGTTCCCCCTCACCCTCCCAATGCTTCGCATTGGGTCCCTCCCTCTCCCCCGATGGGGGCGAGGGTATAAATGGAGACCGATATACCCAACTCCGCCGTCGAACTTTCCCGGATCGTCAAGAGCTTCGGCGCCGTCCGCGCGTTGGCCGGCGTCGATCTCGCTTTGGCGCAGGGCGAATGCCTCGGACTCGTGGGCCATAATGGCGCCGGCAAGTCGACGCTCATGCATGTGCTCGCCGGCACGCTCAAGCAGGATCAGGGCAGTCTTGCTATCGCCGGCGAGGATGTGAGCGCCCATTTCAGCGCGGCCGGCGCCTCCGCGCATGGCATACGCTGCGTGTTCCAGGAGCTCTCGCTCTGCCCCAATCTCACCATCGCCGAGAATGCCCGCATCGTGCACCGCTCGCTTAAAGGCGTCGGCTGGAAGGCCAGGGCCAGAAACCTCATTCGCGCCAAGCTCGACGAGATCTTTCCCGGCCACGGCATCGATGTCGATCAGGAGGCGGGCGATCTCAATATCGGCCAGCGGCAAATGGCCGAGATCGCGCGCGCCTTCACCGAGACCGACGAACCCTTGCGGGTCGTCATGCTGGATGAGCCGACCTCCTCGCTCGATGCGGTGACGGCGAAGCAGCTTCTGACCTTCATGCGCCGGGAAGTCGCGCGTGGCGTCAGCACGATCCTCATCTCGCATCTGCTCGGCGACGTTCTCGATCATTGCGACCGCATCGCCGTCATGAAGGACGGCAAGGTGGTGGCCGAGAGGCAAGCGGAGGCCTTCACCCGCCGGTCGCTGGTCGAGGCCATGGGGACGGCGGCGGAAGAAAAAAGCGGCCGCGCCATCAGCAGCCGCAAAGCGAAGATATCATCCGAGCGCGCCATCGAGGCGACGCCGCGGACGGCGGCGCGATCGGAGAGCCTCATGGTCCACAAGGGTGAGATCGTCGGCCTTGCGGGCCTTGCCGGCCATGGCCAGACCCGCATGCTGATCCAGATTTTCGACGGCGCCCGCAAGGGCGACGAGGCGACGAGAGTCAGAGGCCAGGCCGCCTTCATCGCCGGCGACCGGCAGTCGGACGGCATCTTCAATCTCTGGTCCATCGGCGAGAACACGACGGTGAGCGCGCTTAAGGCTCTCAAGCGCGGACCGCTCATCGCGTCCGAGCGCGAAACGGAAATGGCGCGCGACTGGAAGGAGCGTATCGGCATCCGCACGCCTGACATGAACAACAACATCCTGACGCTGTCGGGCGGCAATCAGCAGAAGGCGCTGTTCGCCCGGGCACTTGGTTCGAAGGCCGACATCGTCCTCATGGACGATCCGATGCGCGGCGTCGATGTCGGCACCAAGCTCGAAGTCTATGACATGATCCGTCAAGAGGCGGAGCGGGGCCGCAGCTTCGTCTGGTACACGACCGAGATCGACGAGCTCACCCATTGCGACCGCGCCTATATCTTCCGCAACGGCGCCATCGTCGCCGAACTCGGCCCCGACGAGCTCACCGAAGACAAAGTGCTCCATGCCTCCTTCGCCGAGAGCGCCTAGATGAGGTCATGCGAGCCCTCTCTCTTTTTCCCCCTCGCCCGTTGCGAAGCAATGGGAGAGGGTGCCCGGAGGGCGGGTGAGGGCTCTTTGCCTGCAAAGTGTATTGCTTTTGAAGTTCGCGCTCGCCTCACGAAAGAGCCCTCATCCGGCCTTCGGCCACCTTCTCCCACGCGTGCCGCGCGGGAGAAGGGGAACGATGGGTGCGGTCTACAATGACCGCCCTCCTCGCCAACCGCAAGCTGCTGCGCGCGCTGCTCCCCGTGCTCTCGCTGGCAATCGTGCTCATCGCGACATTCTACGCGCAGCCGCGCGCGATGAGCTATTTCGGCCTCAATCTGATGCTGCAATATGCGGTGCCGATCGCGCTCGCGACCATCGCCCAGATGTTCGTCATCACCGTCAACGACCTCGATCTCTCGATCGGTCCCTTTGTCGGACTGGTCGGCTGCATCGGCGCCACCTATCTCCATGAGACGCCGCTTCTCGGCATCCTGGCGCTCCTCCTGTGCATCGCCGCCTATGCCGCCATGGCCGCCCTCATCCATCTGCGCAACCTGCCCTCGATCGTGGTGACGCTCGGCGCTTCCTTCATCTGGCTCGGCATCGCCGTCCTCATCCTGCCCTCGCCCGGCGGCAAGGCGCCGGACTGGCTCAAGGCGATCATGTCGCTGCAAGTGCCGCTCATTCCCTTCCCGATCATCGCCGCCCTCGCCATCGCCGCTCTCGTCCATATCGGCCTCATGACCTCGTCCTATGGCGTGATCATGCGCGGCACCGGCGGCAATCCGCGCGCCATGGCGCGGGCCGGCTGGTCGGAGCTCAAGACTAAGATGACGATGTATGCGCTGGCGGGCTTCTTCGGCGTGCTCTCGGGCCTCTCGCTCATCGGCCTCACCACCTCGGCCGATGCCCACATCGCCGACCGCTATACGCTCTATGCCATCGCCGGCGTCATCCTGGGCGGCGGCGAATTCGTCGGCGGCCGCGTCTCGCCCTTTGGCGCCGTGCTCGGCGCGCTCACTCTGGCGCTCGCCGGCGCCTTCCTCATCTTCATGCGCATCTCGCCCGACTGGCAGATCGGCGCGCAAGGCGCAATCCTGATCATCGTCCTCGCCCTGCGAGCCCTCATCAATACCGGCGAGGCACGGCGATGACGCAAGCCTGGTCGAAGCTGCGCGCGCAGCCCTGGATCTGGTCCTTCATCGCCATGATCGCGGTGTGGCTCGCGACCGTCATCTTCACCGGGGGCCAGGGCGCCGGCCAGATCCTGACCGCGGCGCTCTCCTTCGCCGCCTTCACCATCATCATCGGCCTGGGCCAGATGATGGTGATCACCACCGGCCCGGGCAATGTCGATCTGTCGATCCCGGCGACGATCACGCTTTCGGGCGTCGTCGCCATGAAGATCATGGACACTGACAATGCGCGGCTCCTCATCGGCATCCTGGCGGCGCTGGGCACGAGCTTCCTGGTCGGCCTGTTCAATTACGGCCTGATCCGGATCCTGCGCATACCGCCCATCATCGCCACCCTCTCCTCAAGCTTCCTCATCCTGTCGACCGCGATCTCCTATGGCCGCGGCATCCGCATCAAGCCGCCGCCGCTGCTCGCCGATTTCGCCACCGCCAATGTCCTCGGCGTGCCGCTGCCGGCGATCCTGGTGCTGGCGCTTTCAGGGATCATCGCGGTCATCCTCAAGCGCACCACCTATGGCCGCACCGTGCTGGCGATCGGACAAAACCCGCGCGCCGCGTGGCTGGCCGGCCTTAATGTCGATGTCGCCCGCTTCGCCACCTATGTGCTGAGCGCCCTGCTTGCCGGCCTCACCGGCATTCTCCTCTCCGGCTTCTCGGGCGGTGCTGCCCTCAATATGGGCGAAGGCTTCCTGCTCGCCTCGATCGCCGTCGTCGTCATCGGCGGCACATCCGTTGCCGGCGGCCGCGCCAATGTGCCGGGAGTCTGGGGAGCCGCCCTCTTCATCTATCTCCTCGACACCATGCTCAATATCTTCGGCGCCAGCGCCGGCATCCGCCTCATCATGACCGGCGTCATCATCATAGCCGTCATCACCATTGCCGGTGGCGACCGCGCGCAGCGCTCATGATATGATCCTTACCTCCCCAATTCATCCAGCCCCACGACTATAGGAGTAACAGCGTCATGACGAAGAAGAAGGTCGGACTGATCGGCGCGGGCCTCATGGGCCACGGCATCGGCAAGAACATCGTGACCAAAGGCTATGAGCTTACCGTGCTCGCCCACCGCAATCGCGCGCCGATCGACGATCTCATCGGCAAGGGCGCCAAGGAGGCCAGGACGCCGCGCGCCGTCGCCGAAGCGGCGGACGTCGTCTTTCTCTGCGTCACCGGCTCGCCGCAGGTCGAGGACCTGGTGTTCCGCAAGGATGGGCTGCTGGATGGCATGAAGCCCGGCCTCATCATCGCCGATTGCTCGACTGCGGAGCCCGCATCGACGAAAAAGTTGGCCGAGGCCGTCGAGGCGAAAGGCGGACATTTCGTCGACACGCCCTTGGTGCGCACCCCCAAGGAGGCCGAGGAGGGCAAGCTCGGCCTGATGACGGGCGGCGACGAGAAGGTGCTGAAGGACATCCGCCCCATTCTCGACTGCTTCGCCGACACCATCATCCATGCAGGACCGGTAGGTGCGGGCCACACGCTCAAGCTCATCAACAACTTCATCGCCATCGGCACGGCGGCGGTGGTCGCCGAGGGGATCGCTGCCGGCCTCAAGGCCGAGGTCGACATGAAGGCGCTCAACGACATCGTGATGGCGGGCGGCGCCAAATCGGTGATGTTCGAGCGCATCATCAAGGTGCCGCTCGCCGATGACGACAGCGCCGCCAAATTCGCCATCGACAATGCCCGCAAGGATGTGCGCTACTACACCAACATGACGGAGACCATGCCGCTCGCCTCACCTGTGGCGGAAGCAGTGCACCAGACTCTTGTGCTCGGCTCGGCGCAAGGCTACGGCCAAAAATTTGTGCCGCGCCTCGTCAACCTCGCCTGCCAGCTGAATGGGATAAAGCTGTGATCAAGCCCTCGCGATCTGCTCGGCCTTCTTGACCAGCACTTCGGCCTGGCGGATCGAGGCGTAGTCGATGAGGCGGCCGTCGAGCGAGACGGCGCCCTTGCCGGCCTTGGCCGCTTCTTCCATCGCCACCAATATGCGCTTGGCGCGGTCGACATCCTTCGCACTCGGCCCCATCCCTTCATTGGCGAGCGCCACTTGCGAGGGATGGATGGCCCATTTGCCCTCGCAGCCCAAAGCCGCGGCGCGGCCGGCGGCCGCCTTGTAGCCGTCGGCATCGGAGAAATCGCCGAAGGGACCATCGACCGGACGCAGGCCATTGGCGCGCGCCGCGACCACCATGCGCGCCAGCGCATAATGCCACATGTCGCCCCAATGGGTGGCGCGCGAGCCGTCGGCGAGCTTGTCGGTCAAGACCGCATAATCCGGATTGGCGCCGCCGATATTGGTGGTGCGGGCGCGGGTCGAGGCGGCATAGTCGGCGACGCCGAAATGCAGCGATTCATTGCGGCGGCTGGCGCCCGAGATCGCCTCGACATTCTGCATGCCGAGCGCCGTCTCGATGATGAGCTCGAAGCCGATCTTCTTTTTGCGGCCCTTCGCGGTCTCGATCTGGGTGACCAGCATGTCGATGGCATAGACGTCGGACGCGGTGCCGACCTTGGGGATCATGATGAGGTCGAGCCGGTCGCCCGCCTGCTCCAGGACGTCGACGACATCGCGATACATATAATGTGTGTCGAGGCCGTTGATGCGCACCGAGAGCGATTTCGAGCCCCAGTCGATCTCGTTGATGGCCTTGATGACGTTCCTGCGCGCCTGCTCCTTGTCATCGGGAGCGACCGCGTCCTCGAGGTCGAGGAAGATCACGTCGGCTCCCGATTTCGCCGCCTTTTCAAAGAGCTGCGGCTGGCTGCCGGGGACGGCGAGCTCGCTGCGGTTGAGCCGCGCGGGCGCCTGTTCGATGGTGTGGAAGCTCATTGGGGATCCCCTCTCGTGACGTGACCGGGGCATGAGACAATAGGGGGCCGCGCTCCGCGTCAAGCGGCAATTCGGTCGCAGGAGCCCATTCATCCGTAGGCAGACCAATTATCGCAACATGTTAGCCGATGGTTTTCTTAGCCTCCCCTGGGTGCTATCATGGCCCTCCAGGGGAAGAAACATGGGCGGAACACGCGAAGGCGCGATCGCGCGCGCCGAGAGCTATTTCGATGGCGGGTTGTTCCTCGCTGATCTCGGCCGCCGGGTGGCGATCCCGACGGCGAGCCAGGAGGCTGACGCGATGCCGGCGCTCGTCGACTATGTCTCGGCCGAGATGGCGGCGACGCTCTCGGGGCTCGGCTATGAGTGCCAGGTCCTGCCCAACCCGGTGAACTTCTACGGACCGTTCCTGGTGGCGCGGCGGATCGAGAACGCAGGCCTGCCGACGGTGCTGACCTATGGCCATGGCGATGTGGTGCGCGGCCAGGCGGAAAAGTGGCGCAACGGTCTTTCGCCCTGGCGCATCGTGATCGAAGGCGATCGCATCTATGGCCGCGGCACCGCCGACAACAAGGGCCAGCACACGATCAATATCGCAGCGCTCGCTTGCGTGCTCGCGGAGCGCGGATCGCTCGGATTCAACTCGACCATCCTGATTGAAACCGGTGAAGAAGCGGGCTCGCCCGGGCTTGCAGAATTCTGCGCCGCCAACAATACGAGGCTCAAAGCAGATGTGCTGATTGCTTCAGACGGTCCGCGCCTCGATCAACATCGCCCGACCATTTTCGGCGGCACGCGCGGCGTCTTGAACTTCGATCTGAAGCTCAGCCTGCGCGAGGGCGGCTATCATTCCGGCAATTGGGGCGGGCTCCTCGCCAATCCGGGCATCATCTTGGCGCATGCGCTCGCGACCATCACCGATGCGCGCGGCCAGATCAAAGTGCCGGAATGGCGGCCCCGGACGCTGACCCCGGCCATGCGGGCGGCGCTGGCTGAGATACATGTCGATGCGGGCGAGGGCGCGCCTGAGATCGATCCCGATTGGGGCGAAGAAACTCTGACATCCATGGAGCGCATCTTCGGCTGGAACAGTTTTGAGATCCTGGCCTTCACGACCGGCAATCCCGATGCGCCGGTGAATGCCATCCCGCCCAGCGCCCGCGCGCATTGCCAGCTTCGTTTCGTCGTCGGCACCGATCCCGGGGACATCGTTCCCGCACTGCGCCGGCATCTCGACAGACAAGGCTTCCAGCAGATCGAGATCGAGACGGATGGCCTGATCATGAAGGCGACGCGTCTCGATCCGGAAAACCCCTGGGCGAAATTTGCCAGCGCCTCGATCGAGAAGACGGCCGGAAAGAAACCCGACCTGCTGCCCAATCTCGGCGCCTCGCTGCCCAATGACGTGTTCACCGACGTCATCGGCATGCCGACCATCTGGGTGCCGCATTCCTATGCCGCCTGCTCGCAGCATGCGCCCGACGAGCATCTGCTCGCCTCGCTCGCGCGCGACGGGCTTCGCCTGATGACGGGTCTGTTCTGGGATATCGGCAGCAAAGCCAGATGATCACCGCGCCGTATTGTCGTCCCGATGCGCGCCGGAGGAATAATAGAACGCGATTGCCTGGGCGCGGCTCGACAAATTGAGCTTCTCATAGAGATTGCGCAGGTGGAATTTCACCGTATTGACCGAGATGTCGAGCTCGCGCGCCAGCGACTTGTTGTCGAGGCCGCGCGCCAGGGCGGCGAGCAGCGTGCGCTCGCGCAGAGTGAGGGCGGCCGCCGGATCTCGATTGAGCTCGCGCACATCGACGAAGGGAAACATCATCTGCCCCAGCGCCACGGCGCGCGCCATCACCAGGAGCTGCTCGGGCGGCTGATGGCGGGGCGAGAAGCCCGCAGCGCCCGCCGCCATGGCGCGGCGCAGAATCTCGGGCTCCTCGGGCGCGCCATAGACGATCATGCGCGGTGGCGCTGGCCGCAGCCGCAGCGTGTCGAGCAGGCGCTCGCCCCCCATCACCGGCAGGTTCCAGTCGATGATGCCGACGGCGACCGGGACCCGGCTCACTGCGGCGAGGAAACCCTCGGCGGTGGCGGCCGTCGTCACCAGGCTAAAACCCTTGTCGCGGTCGATGAAATCGGCAAGCGCCGCCAGCATCAGCGGATTGCCGTCGGCCAGGCCAATGTCGATCGGCGCATCTGTCATAGGCTATCCCACACTGTCGGGTAGGTCGATGCGCCGATAAATATCACCTTACTCACCTTAAGGGTAGGAAAATCCCCACCCTTCTGGACATCCAAAGGCAGGTGATCGGGGTGTTGCGGGCAAGACCCTACCCGGTGAGATAATGGCGAAAATAGACATAGGAGGAGACCATGCCCGGCATTCGCGGATTGTTCATTCCAGGCCCCACCAATGTGCCGGACCGAGTGCGCCGCGCCATGGATATCCCGATGGAGGACCAGCGGGCGCCCGATCTCCCGCAATTCACTCTGCCCCTCCTCGAGGACGTGAAAAAGGTTTTCAAATCGCGGACCGGCCAGGTCTTCCTGTTCCCCGCTTCCGGCACCGGCGGCTGGGAAGCGGCCCTCACCAATACGCTTTCGCCCGGCGACAAGGTCTTGGCCGCCCGCTTCGGCCAGTTCTCGCATCTGTGGATCGACATGTGCATCCGCCTCGGCCTCGAGGTCGATGTCGTCGATGTCCCCTGGGGCGAAGGCGTGCCCGCCGATGTCTTCGCGGCCCGCCTCAAGGCTGACCGCGCGCACAAGATCAAGGCCGTGCTCGTCACCCACAATGAGACGGCGACCGGCGTCACCAGCGATGTCGCCGCGGTGCGCCGCGCGCTCGATGAGGCGCAGCATCCGGCCTTCCTTTTCGCCGACGGCGTCAGCTCGATCGCCAGCATCGATTTCCGCATGGAGGACTGGCGCGTCGATGTCGCGGTCTCGGGCTCGCAGAAGGGCTTCATGCTGCCTCCGGGCCTCGCCATTCTCTGCGTCAGCCAGAAGGTGCTCGCGCAAGCCGAAAGCGCCAAATCGCGGCGCTGCTATTTCGACTTCGCCGACATGGCGCGCGCCAACAAGGATGGCTACTTCCCCTATACGCCGCCGACCCATCTCTTCCGCGCCTTGCGCGCATCGATCGACCTCCTCTTCGAGGAAGGGCTCGATCATGTCTTCGCCCGCCATCACCGCCTGGCGCAAGGCGTGCGCAAGGCAGTGGAAGCCTGGGGCCTGAAACTTTGCGCCACCGAACCGCGCTGGCACTCCGACACGGTGAGCGCGATCTGTCTGCCGGAGGGTTTCGACTCCAATGAATTCGTGCGCCATGCCTACAGGACGTACGGGCTCTCGCTCGGCGTCGGCCTCTCGAAGGTCGCGGGCCGCGTTTTCCGCATCGGCCATCTGGGCGATCTCAATGAGCTGATGGTGCTCCAGGCCCTTTCGGGCGTCGAGCTCACTCTGCGCGACCAGGGCGTGCCCTTCAGCGTGGGCAGCGGCGTCGCCGCGGCCATCGAGCATTTCCACCATACCCGTCCCGCTCAACTCGCCAAGGCAGCGTGATCATCATGGACATCCACGAATATCAGGCGAAGGAAATCCTTTCCCGTTTCGGCGTCGCGGTGCCCCCCGGCGGCCTCGCTTACAGCCCCGAGCAGGCCGCCTATCGCGCCCGCGACATCGGCGGCAGCAAATGGATCGTGAAGGCGCAGATCCATTCCGGCGGCCGTGGCAAGGCGGGCGGCGTCAAATTATGCTCCTCCGAGCATCAGGTCGAGGAAGAGGCGGACGGGCTTTTCGGCAAGCGTCTCGTCACTCATCAGACGGGCCCCTCGGGCAAGACCGTCTATCGCGTCTATGTCGAGGGTGCCGTCGCGATCAAGCGCGAGATCTATCTGGGCCTGGTGCTCGACCGCAAATCGGAACGGGTGATGGTCGTCGCCTCGAGCGCCGGCGGCATGGAGATCGAGGAGATCGCCGAACGCGAGCCCAAATCGATCATCCGCAGCGTGGTCGAGCCCGCGGTCGGGATGCCCGCCTTCCAGGCGCGCGAGATCGCTTTCGGCCTCGGCCTCGAGCCGGCGCTGACGCAGCAGGCGGTCACCACCATCCTCGGCTGCTACAAGGCCTTCGAGGAACTCGACGCGACCATGGTTGAGATCAATCCGCTGGTCGTCACCGAGGACAACCGTCTCATCGCGCTCGATGCCAAGATGACCTTCGACGACAATGCGCTCTTCCGCCTGCCCCATATCGCGGAACTGCGCGACAAGTCGCAGGAGGATGCGCGCGAGACACGCGCCAATGACCGCGGCCTCTCCTATGTCGGCCTCGATGGCGAGATCGGCTGCATCGTCAACGGCGCCGGCCTCGCCATGGCGACGATGGACATGATCAAGGCGGCGGGCGGCGAGCCCGCCAATTTCCTCGATATCGGCGGCGGCGCCACCCCTGAGCGCGTCGCTAAGGCTTTCAGGCTCGTAACGTCGGACGAGAAGGTGCGCGCCATTCTTGTGAATATCTTCGCCGGCATCAATCGCTGCGACTGGGTAGCGGAAGGCATCGTGATGGCGCTGCAGAAGTCGCCGGTCAACATGCCGGTGGTGGTGCGCCTCGCCGGCACACATGTGGAAGAGGGCCGCAAGATCCTGGCGCGCTCCGGTCTTCCCGTCATCCGCGCAGCGACGCTGGCGGAAGCGGCCAGCCGCGCGGTCGCCGCCTGGCGCAACGATTCAGTCACAAAGGTGGCGTCATGACCATACTCCTCGATCGCGCGACACCGGTCCTCGTCCTCGGCATCACCGGCAAGATCGGCAGCTTCCACACGCAAGAGATGATCGCCTACGGCACCAATATCGTGGGCGGCGTGACGCCCGGCAAAGGCGGCGGAAACGTCCACAATGCCCCGGTCTTCGACACGGTGAAGGAGGCCGTCGAGCGGACCGGCGCCACGGCGGCCATCGTCTTCGTGCCGCCGCCTTTCGCCGCCGATTCGATCATGGAAGCGGCCGATGCCGGGATAAAGCTCTGCGTCGCCATCACCGACGGCATTCCGGCCAAGGACATGATCCGGGTGAAGCGCTATATGCGCCGCTATGCCCGTGAGAACCGCATGCAGCTCATCGGGCCCAATTGCGCCGGCATCATCTCGCCCGGCAAGTCGCTGCTCGGCATCATGCCCGGGCATATCTATCTGCCCGGGAATATCGGCGTCGTCGGGCGCTCCGGCACGCTCGGCTATGAAGCGGCCGCGCAGATGAAGGAGCTCGGCATCGGCATCTCGACCAGCGTCGGCATCGGCGGCGATCCGATCAACGGCTCGTCCTTCCGCGACATCCTCGAATTGTTCGAGGCCGATCCCGAAACCCATGCGGTGATGATGATCGGCGAGATCGGCGGGCCGCAGGAGGCGGAAGCCGCCGCCTATATAAGAGAGCATATGACGAAGCCGGTCGCCGCCTATGTGGCGGGGCTCTCGGCGCCCAAGGGAAGGCGCATGGGCCATGCCGGCGCCATCATCCAGGCTTTTGGCGAAAGTGCCAGCGAGAAGGTCGAGCTCCTGCGCGATGCCGGTGTCGCGATCTCGCCGTCGCCGTCCGAGATCGGCCGCACGATGGAGACGCTGCTGAAGGCGGCCTGACCTGTTACCCTCGCCCCGCTTCAGCGGGGAGCGACTATCTGGGGTGTCAAGTTGCATTTGCATATTGCGCTCGCGCATCGCGTGCTTTGGCATTGAGGCGGACGAGAAGCTTGTGAGCAAGAGCGACCCGAACGACCATTTTGGGCTTTC
>JAKATG010000010.1:0-260048 GCA_021828105.1 Pseudomonadota bacterium | reverse complement strand
CTCTCATCTGTCGCAGCGGGCCTCCATGGCCGCCCTTGAGGCGGCCATCCAGACTCTTAATTTTGGCGCGTGATCGGACGGAAAACCGGTGTCCACTTTTCCTGATCACGCGCCTGCGACTTTTTGCGGGGGCTCCGTTGCTAATGCTTGCCGTCCAGGTGGCGTATCCGGCGCAGCTGCGGAAACCATATCGCCCACAGAAGAGCGACGGCGACGGTGCCGATGCCGCCGAAGACGACGGCCGGCACCGCGCCGAACAAAGCCGCCGATATGCCGGCGCGAAACTCGCCCAGCTCGTTGGAGGCGCCGATGAAGACGATGTTAACCGCGTTCACGCGTCCGCGCACCTCGTCCGGCGTCCATAGCTGGATGAGGGTTTCGCGCACATAGACGCTGATCATGTCGCAGGCGCCGGCGAGCGCCAGTGCCAGGACCGAGAGCCAGATCGCCGTCGAGGCGCCGAATACGGTGGTGAACACACCGAAGCCCGCGACGAAGATGAACATGATGATGCCCGCATGATCGCGAATGGTATTTCGCGCCAGCCACCCGGCGACGAAGAGTGCGCCGATGCCGGGAGCGGCGCGCAGCAGGCCGAGGCCCCAGGGTCCCGCATGCAGCACGTCGCGCGCATAGACCGGCAAGAGCGCCATGGCGCCGCCGAGCAGGACGGCGAAGAGATCAAGCGAGATGGCGCCGAGCACGACTTTCTCCGACCACACATAGCGGAAGCCCGCGAACAGGGTCGCAAGGCTTTTTGCCTGGCCCGAGATGCGTTGCACCGGCTTCGGGATCAAGCCGACAAGAACCGCGCCGATGGCCATGAGGACGAGAGCCGTTCCATAGGCCGCAGTGGCCGAAAGTCCGTAGAGCAGGCCTCCCGCCACCGGTCCGGTAATCGTCGCGATCTGCCATGAGGAGGAATTCAAGGCGATCGCGTTGCTCAGGGCAGCCGGTGGCACCAGATTGGGCAGGAGCGATTGCGATGCCGGTCCCATGAAGGCGCGCGCCACGCCGAACACCGCGAGCAAGGCGAAGATCGGCCAGACTTTCGTGGCGCCGCTCACGGTGATGACCAGCAGTCCGGCGCAGATCGCGGCTTCGAGAACGAGACATATCGCCATGATGGCGCGCCGGTTATAGCGGTCGGCCACGGCGCCGGTGATCAGCACCAGGAGCAGCAGAGGAAGGAACTGCACCAGTCCGACGATGCCGAGATCGAAGGGGTCGCGGGTCAGGTCATAGACCTGCCAGCCGACAGCAACGGAAATGATCTGCGTCGCGAAGGCCACCAGAAGGCGTGACAGCCAGTAATACAGGAATCCGCGGTGACGAAAGGCATAATTCTGCGGGGTCCGGTCTGGCGGGGAGGAATCGGCGGCGGTCATCGCGCCGACGATATGCGCCCTGCCCTCGTCCCTGTCAAAAGCGCTGGCGCAACAGGACCTTGCGTCAATCGTGGAGGTTCAATAGGCTTGCGGGTCCAAATGGCCGGATCGCATTGATGATGCGCCTTCTGATCAAGGCCGCCATGGTGCTTATGGCGCTGGGCGGCGCCTCTATGGTTGCCGAGGCCCAGGATGCCGCCGCGCCGCCGCCGGAAGCGGTTGTGCCGCTGCCCGACAGCGCCGCGGTGAAGCTCGCTTGTCCGGATGCGTTGAGCATCTATGAGATCGCTGCCGGCGGGCGGCAGAAATCCATGCCGCAGGTTCCGCAGCGCCCGGTCACGTCTTCGCTCGATCCGGCCGAGCGCGCCGCCCAGAAGGAATCCAAGATCGCGGAAACGCGCAAGCGGCTTGCCGATGCCATCCGTAAATACGGCGAAAAGAGCAACCGGGCAGCGGCAGCCTATCGCCTGCTGGCGCGCGATTATCGCGATGCGGCGCAATATGAGCAGGCGGTCGATGCGCTGGCGGCCGCGGCCCGCATCTATCAGGACTCAGGGTTGAACCGGCGCGCCGAGTTCGGCGATCTCCAGATGGAGCTCGCTCAGACCTACACCAACAAAGGCGATCGCCTGAGCGGGCGCGCCATGTATGACTCAGCCCGGACGGCCTATGAAGCCGTTCTCGGCGAAAAGCATCCCAAGGTCGCGCTTGCTTTCCACAATATCGGCAAGATCGATCTCAACATGACGCAGTTCGAGGCCGCTCTTTCGGCCTTCCGGACGGCGCGCGAGATCTATGAAGCCAACCTTCCCGCCGAGACGAGCCGCCTCGCCGAGCTTCTCATCGACACGGCGAGCCTGCATGCGCGCCTGGGCAATCGCGAAACGGCTCTGGCGCTGGCCAATGAGGCGGTGACGCTCAGCCGCGACCGGCTGGGCGATGGGCATCGCACCACGGCCTTGGCGCTTCATTTCGCCGGGACCATCAATCGCGGCATGGGAAAGTCGGAAGCGGCTCTCAAGGATCTGGGGGCGGCCTTGCGCATTTACACAGGCCCCGACTCGCGCGCCCAGCGGCGCATCCCGGAAGTCCTCGATGATGTCAGCGTCGCCTTCGTCCGCGCCGGCTGTCTCGATGAAGCCACGCGCGTCCAGAATCTTTCGATCGAGCATTATGTTGCCGCCTATGGCGCGACGCATGACCGCGTGGCTTCCGCCTATCACCGCCTCGGCGGCATCTATCGCGAGAACCGGAAATTCACCGAGGCCCGGCCACCTCTGTTCAAGGCGGCCAAAATCTATGAGAGCATTTTTGGTCCGAATCATCGGCGCATCGCCGATGTCTATTCCGACCTCGCGAGCTCCGCCGCGCGCATCGGCCTCAACAGCGAGGCCCTGACCTATGGCCTGCGCGCCTTGCGCATCCGCAGCCTGCACAAGCAGGCTGCGCCCGAGGACTTGCGGCAAAGCTACTGGTCGCTGTCGCAGGTTCTCAATCAGCAGGGCAATCTCAATGCCGCCATCGCCTTCGCCAAGATGGCGGTCAATATCAACCAGGAGATTCGCGCCCAGAACCGCAATCTTCCCGAGGAGCTCACCAAGGCGCTCGCGGCGCGCTATCGCGAGCTCTACGAATATCTGGCCAATATGCTGATCACCGCCGGGCGCCTGCAGGAAGCCCAGCAGGTCCTCGACCTGATCAAGCAGCAGGAATTGTTCGATTTCGTCCGCCGCGACGACGCGGAAGCCGCCGATGTCGATGGCCGCGCCGCCCTGACGCCGACCGAGTCCGATCTCTCGGGCCAGATCATGGATCTGGTCGACGCGCCGATCACGGCGGCCCGTGAGATCGAGAAGCTGAAGAAGAAGGCCGCCGATATCGGCCTCAGCAAGGACGAAGAACGCCTCGTTCAGGCTTTGGAAACGACACTCTCCCAGCAGTTCCGCAAGCAGCAGACCGATATCGAGGCCCTTCTGGACGAGGTGGCGAATGCCGATCGCCAGATCGAGCGCGAGGTCGGGAAGCTCGATCTCGATCTGGTCGACGCCACTCAGGAGCGTCTCAAGACCATGAAAGGACGCGCGGTCGAATTGCAGATCGCGAGCCTCGACACCGCACTTCACATCTTCCTGACGACGGAACGCACCGGCATCCACAAATCGGTGCCGGTCGGGCGCAAGGAGATGGCGCTTCTCGTGTTCAGGGCCTGGAGCGCCACATCCCGCCGCGATCCCGACGCGAAGCTTCATCTCAAGCGGCTCTACGACATATTGGTGAAGCCGGTCGAGGCCGAGCTCAAGTCGTCACATGCCGATGTCCTCATGTTCAATCTGAGCGGCGTCCTGCGCTATGTGCCCTTGGCCGCACTCCATACCGGCGAGCGTTATCTGATCGAGGACTATGCCATCGCCCTTTCGACGACGGCCGCCAATACGCGCTACGAAGCCACGCCGCGCGAGCGCAGCAAGGCGGCGGGCTTCGGCGTCACCAAGGAGCATGTGGGCTTCGCGCCCCTGCCCGGCGTTGCCGAGGAGCTCGAGGCCATTTTCGACGGCAAGGACGCCAAGGGCCATCTCGGCGGTTTCCCGCGCATGGATGAGGATTTCAGCAACCTGTCGCTCGGCGATGCGCTGAAGGCGCATCCGCTCTATCTCCATGTCGCAAGCCACTTCCGCCTGGTGCCGGGCGATGCCGGCAAGTCAGTGTTGCTCCTGGGCGACGGCCGCAGCCTGTCGCTCGATGAATTCCGCAAGGACGAGAAATTCAGATTGACCGATCTCGACCTTCTCGCTTTGTCGGCCTGCGAGACGGCGGGCGGCGTCGATCAGACGGGAGCGGAGATCGAGAGCTTCGCGTCCGTCGTCCAGAAGCGCGGCGCTTCTTCGGTCATGGCGACCTTGTGGCCGATCGCCGACTCATCGACATCGCTGCTGATGTCGGGCTTTTACAAAGGCTTTTTGGCGGAAGGCCTCGACAAGGCCACAGCCTTGCGCCGCGCCCAGATCGCCATGCTGAAGGGCGAGATGGCGCCTGCCGGGATGGTCACCGCCTCGCGCTCGGCCAATGAGGTCGTCGACATCTCAGCCGCCGATGCGCCCTTGGCCGAACCCGGCTTCCAGCATCCCTATTTCTGGTCGGCCTTCATCCTCATGGGCAACTGGCTCTGAGACATTTTCCCTTCTCCCGCGCAAAGCGTGGGAGAAGGTGGCCGATAGGCCGGATGAGGGCTCTTTTGCGCAGCACGTGCTGATCTCAACGAGCATTCCTTGCTGAGACAAAGAGCCCTCACCCGCCCTTCGGGCACCCTCTCCCATCCTACGGACGGGAGAGGGGGAAACGATGGGCCGTGCTTCCTACTTCGGGATTTGCTCATCCTCCACCTGCTTGCTATAGGCACGGCTCCTTCCGAACATCCAAGCATGAAGAGGCTGGTTCCATGGCAAAAATAAAGGTCGCAAATCCGGTGGTCGAGCTGGATGGCGATGAGATGACGCGCATCATCTGGGAGCTGATCAAGACCAAGCTCGTCCATCCCTATCTCGACATCCCGCTCGAATATTACGATCTTTCCATCGAGAACCGCGACAAGACCAAGGACCAGGTCACCATCGATGCCGCCAATGCCATCAAGAAGCACGGCGTCGGCGTCAAATGCGCCACCATCACGCCGGACGAGGCGCGGGTGAAAGAGTTCAATCTCCACCAGATGTGGAAGTCGCCCAACGGCACGATCCGCAACATCTTGGGCGGCGTCATCTTCCGCGAGCCGATCATCTGCTCGAACGTGCCGCGCCTGGTGCCGGGCTGGACCAAGCCGATCATCGTCGGCCGCCACGCCTATGGCGACCAGTACCGCGCCACCGACTTCAAATTCCCCGGCAAGGGCAAGCTCTCGATCAAGTTCGTCGGCGAGGACGGCAAGACCATCGAGCATGAGGTCTTCTCCGCACCGGGATCGGGCATCGCCATGGCGATGTACAACCTCGATGAGTCGATCAAGGAATTCGCCCGCGCGTCCCTGAATTACGGCCTCAACCGCAACTACCCGGTCTATCTGTCGACCAAGAACACCATCCTCAAGGTCTATGACGGACGCTTCAAGGACATCTTCCAGGAGATCTACGACAAGGAGTTCAAGGCGGAGTTCGAGAAGCGCAATATCTTCTATGAGCACCGGCTGATCGACGACATGGTGGCCTCGGCGCTCAAATGGACCGGCGGCTATGTCTGGGCGTGCAAGAACTATGACGGCGACGTGCAGTCCGACACCGTGGCCCAGGGCTTCGGTTCGCTCGGCCTCATGACCTCGGTGCTGATGACGCCCGACGGCAAGACGGTCGAGGCGGAAGCGGCCCACGGCACGGTCACGCGCCATTACCGGCTGCATCAGGAAGGCAAGCAGACCTCGACCAATTCGACAGCCTCGATCTTCGCCTGGAGCCGCGGCCTCGCGCATCGCGCCAAGCTCGACAACAACGAGGCGCTGAAGAAATTCGCCCGCACGCTCGAAGAGGTGACGGTGGCGACGATCGAGAGCGGCAAGATGACGAAGGACCTTGCGGTGCTGGTCGGTCCCGACCAGGCCTGGCTGTCGACCGAGGGCTTCATCGACGCCGTCGACAAGGCGCTGCAGAAGGCGATGGCCTGACGCATAGCCCCGAAAAGTCCATGGCCGCCCTTGAGGCGGCCATCCAGACTTTTCGGATAAGGCTATGCGCCCGACAACACTTCCAGCGTGGGTCTGCTGACGGAAATTGGCAGGCCCTTCGGATAAGGGTGGGCTCCGATCAAAGGAGACGAATATGGCTGGACCGGTCTTCACAGGCGGCTGTCAATGCGGTGCGGTACGCTATCGCATTGACGGTCCCTTGGGCCGGCCCGGCATCTGCCATTGCCGCATGTGCCAGAAGGCCTTCGGGAGCTGGGGCGCGGCCCTCGTCTCCGTTCCTGTGGCGCAGCTCACCTGGACGCGCGGCCGGCCGGCGGAATTCCGCTCATCGGCCATCGTCGCCAGGGGCTTCTGCACCCAATGCGGCACCCCGCTCCATATGAAGGAAGATGGCGATCCTACTTATGAGATCGCCATCGGGACGCTCGATGATCCGGAAAAGGCCGCACCCATCGAGCAGGCGGGCGTCGAGGCCGAGCTCACATGGTTCAAGTCGCTCTCCGGCCTGCCGCGCCAGAAGACCGAGGACTACCGCAGCCCCGATGATATGGCGAAGCTCAGGAGCTTGCAGCACCCTGACCATGATACGGCCGAGTGGCCGCCGAAGCGCTGACGGCGCCGCTTTGCGCCATCGCCTTGCGCCGCGCCGCGATCTCCGCATGCATGTCGATGATCGCCTGCGAGGCCGTGGTCTCGCAGAGCGCGGGAACGAAGGCGTGCAGGAAGGCGGCGCCCGCGGCCTTGAACAGCCGTCCGCTGAAGGTGAGCGCGAAGAGCATATGCTCGAAATAGCCCTCGCCGACCTTGTGCGGATGGGCGAAGAAAAGGCGCTGCATCATGGGGCTTCCTCCAAACTGGAACAGACACAGATATTCTCACGAGATTCGCGTGATTTCGTCCCAAATATGATTGCTCCGAAGGCAAATATTGGGATATTATCCCAATATGCTGGATAAAACCGACCGCGCCATCCTGGCCGAGCTGCAGCGCGACGCGACGCTGACCGTCGATCAGCTGGCCGAGCGCATCAGCCTGTCGCGCAATGCCTGCTGGCGCCGGATCAAGGCGCTCGAAGAGGCGGGCGTCATCAAGGGGCGCGTCGCCTTGCTCGATGCGGCGAAGCTCGGCCTCGGCCTCACCGCCTTCATCGCCATCCGCACGGCCCAGCATGAGGAGAAGTGGCTGGAGAAATTCTCCCGCGCGGTCCGCGAATTCCCCGAGATCATCGGCGTCTACCGCACCACGGGCGAGACCGACTACCTTCTCCAGGCGGTGGTCAGCGACATAGCGGGCTATGACGATCTCTATAAGCGCCTCATCGCCCGCATCGCGCTGACCGACGTGTCGGCAAGCTTCGTGATGGAGAAGATCAAGGAGACGACGGCATTGCCGATCGATCAGGCGGGCTCTTCTTCCTGAGTCATTTGCCGGGCCGTCATGGCTTCGCGCAAGACAGCCTCGACACGCGGATTCTGTTCCATGAACTTGACGACGTCGGCGGCATCGAGCACGAGGAGCTCCGCGGTTCGTCGCGCGATCACCGTCGCCGTTCGCCGGACGCGGCCGAGCACCGCCACCTCGCCGAAGAAATCGCCTTCCGTAAGCCTGATCGACCGGCGCGGCAGCACGACCTCTACCTCGCCGGACGCGATGAAATACATGCTGTCGCCTTCATCGCCTTTGCGGATGATGATCGTGTCGGGCGGAAATTTTCGCGCCCTGAGGAGGCTGACAAGCTCGGCAAGTGCGGCTCCGTCAAGCCCTGTAAACGCCGGAACCCGCGCCACCATGCCGTAATTCACGATGAAGTCCCGCCGCCGGATCTCGGCCAGGAAACCGGTGGCGATGATCGCGACCGGAAGCGCGAAGAAAATCAGCCCGCACAGCATGACGAAGCCGGTGAAAAGCTTGCCGAGCGGCGTCACGGGCACGACATCGCCATAGCCGACGGTCACCACGGTCACGACCGCCCAATACATGGCGGCGGGAATGCTTCCCAGACGGTCGGGCTGGACGTCGTGCTCGATGAGATACATGCCGGTCGCCGCGACGAGGAGGAGGCCGAGACCGATAAGGCCCGCCGCCATGAGCGGGCGCCATTCATTCGAGAGAACCCGCCCGACGGTGGCGAGCGCCGGCGAATAGCGCGCCAGGCGGAAAAAGCGCAGCACCTGGAAGATGAGGATCGGACCTGAAGCCTGCGGCCGGGCGATGAGCAGCAGGAGCGGCAGGACGCCGACCAGATCGAGCAGCATCAAAGGCGAGGCCAGATAGGCGATGAGCCCACGCCCCTTCTCGCCGCCAAAGACCGGGTGCTCCGGCGCCGTCCACAGGCGGGCGGCATATTCGCAGAGAAAGAACAGGCCAAAGACAAGCTCCGCATTGCGCAGGTTGGCCAGGATCCGGGGATCGAGGCCGGGAACGGTCGAGCCGACGGCACCGGCGACGCTTGCCAGGATGATCAGGATCGACGCACGCTCGAACCAGAGCGCGGGGCTGTCGCGCCTGATGCCGGGCTCGATGATCTCATAGACCCTGCGGCGCGCCGAGACCGGGGCCATGCGCTTCCTTTCGGCCGCTATTTGTGGAATCGAACGGCCGCGCATCATACAACGAAATCGGATCAGGCGGCGACGGCGTCCTTGATAGCCTTGAGCGCCGCTTCGGCCTTGGACGCGTCGGGGCCGCCGGCCTGCGCCATGTCGGGACGGCCGCCGCCGCCCTTGCCGCCTAAGACTTCCGAGCCGATGCGCACCAGGTCGACGGCATTGAAGCGCTGCGTGAGATCGGGCGTCACGCCGACAATGAGCCCGGCGCGGCCCTCTTCATTGAGGCCGATCAGCGCCACGACGCCCGAGCCCAGCTTCGCCTTGCCGTCGTCGACCAGGCTCTTCATGTCCTTGGCATTGATGCCCTTGATCACCCGGGTCATCAGCTTGATGCCGCCCGCTTCCGAAATTCCTTCATCGCCCTTGGACGAGCCGCCGCCGAGCGCCAGCTGCCGCTTGGCATCGGCGAGCTCGCGCTCGAGCTTCTTGCGCTCGTCGAGCAATGTCTCGATGCGCTCGACGACGTCCGACGGCGTCACGCGCAGCACCGAGGCCGCCGCCAGCAGGCGCCTGTCCTGCGTCTCGAGATGACGCCGCGCCGCCTCGCCGGCGAGCGCCTCGATGCGCCTGACCCCTGCAGCGGAGGCGCTTTCGGAGATGATCTTGATGAGCCCGACATCGCCGGTGCGCCGCACATGGGTGCCGCCGCACAGCTCGAGCGAATAGATCCGCCGGTTGTTGCCTTCCGGCCTCAGGCCCATCGACACGACCCTGACCTCATCGCCATATTTCTCGCCGAACAGCGCCATGGCGCCCTCCGCGATCGCCTCATCGACGCTCATCAGGCGGGTATTGACCTCGTCATTCTGCAGGACGACGGCATTCGCCATCGCCTCGACCGCGGCGATCTCTTCAGACGTCATCGCCTTGTTATGCGAGAAGTCGAAACGCAGGCGCTCCGGATCGACCAGCGATCCCTTCTGCGCCACATGATGGCCCAGCGTCTCGCGCAGCGCCTCATGCAGGAGATGGGTCGCCGAATGATGCTGGCGGTTGCCCGAGCGCCGGACATGGTCGACATCGAGCTCGACCGCATCGCCCGCCTTGAGCGCGCCCTTCTCGAGCACGCCCTGGTGGACGATGAGATCGCCGACCCGCTTCTGCGTGTCGGTGACGCGGAACAGCGTGCCGTCGGCCGTGCGGATCACCCCGTGATCGCCGGTCTGGCCGCCCGATTCGCCATAGAATGGCGTCTGGTTGAGCACCAGCGTGCCCTTGGCCCCGGCCTTCAGCTCGCCGACTTCCTTGCCGTCGGCGACGATCGTCCTGATGACGCCCTCGGCCTTCTCGGTGTCGTAGCCCAGGAACTCCGTTCCGCCGACGCGCTCGCGGATGTCGAACCAGATCGTGTCGGTCTTGGCCTCGCCCGAGCCCTTCCAGGCCTGGCGCGCATCCTCGCGCTGCTTCGCCATCGCCTTGCCGAAAGCTTCGGTATCGACGCTGATGCCGCGCGGCTTCAGCGCGTCCTGGGTGAGGTCGAGCGGGAAGCCATAGGTGTCATAGAGCTTGAACGCCGTTTCGCCGGAGAAGACCTGGCCTTTGCCGAGGGTTGCCGATTCAGTGTCGAGGATGCTCAAGCCGCGCTCCAGCGTCTTGCGGAAGCGCGTCTCTTCGAGCTTGAGGGTCTCCTCGATCAAGGCCTCGGCACGGGTGAGCTCAGGGTAAGCGCCGCCCATCTCGCGCACCAGCGCCGGCACCAGCTTCCACAGCAAGGGCTCCTTGACGCCGAGCAGCTCGGCATGGCGCATGGCGCGGCGCATGATCCGGCGCAGCACATAGCCGCGGCCCTCATTGGACGGCAGCACGCCGTCGGCGATGAGGAAGGACGATGCCCGCAAGTGATCGGCGATGACGCGGTTCGAGGCCTTGTGCTTGCCCGTCGCCGGCACATTGGTCTCTTCCACGATCGTCGCGATCAGCGAGCGGAACAGGTCGGTCTCGTAATTGTCATGCGTGCCCTGCAGCACCGCCGAGATGCGTTCGAGCCCCATGCCGGTATCGATCGAAGGCCGCGGCAGAGTGATGCGCTCATCCTTGGTCACCTGCTCGAACTGCATGAAGACGAGGTTCCAGATCTCGATGAAGCGGTCGCCGTCGGCGTCCGGCGATCCCGGAGGACCGCCCGGGATCTTGTCGCCATGATCGAAGAAGATTTCCGAGCATGGGCCGCAAGGCCCGGTATCGCCCATGGCCCAGAAATTGTCCGAGGTCGGGATGCGGATGATGCGGCTTTCCGGGAGCCCTGCGATCTTCTTCCACAGCGCAAAGGCATCATCGTCCTCCGAGAAGACGGTGACGGTGAGTCTCTCCTTGGGCAGCGCAAATTCCTTGGTGACCAGCGTCCATGCCCAATCGATCGCGTCGGGCTTGAAATAGTCGCCGAAGGAGAAATTGCCGAGCATCTCGAAGAAGGTGTGATGCCGCGCGGTATAGCCGACATTGTCGAGGTCATTGTGCTTGCCGCCGGCGCGCACGCATTTCTGCGCCGTGGTGGCGCGCCGGTAGGGCCGCTTCTCGGCGCCGGTGAACACGTTCTTGAACTGCACCATGCCCGAATTGGCGAACATGAGTGTCGGATCGTTGCGCGGCACGAGCGGCGAAGAGGCCACGACCTCATGCCCCTGCTTCCGGAAGAAGTCGAGGAAAGTGGAGCGGATCTGCGCAAGGCCGGTCATGGGGGTCAAGTCCAGTTGAAAACGTTCGGTTGAAAACAGGGTGCGCTGTTTTAAGGATTGAGGACGCCCATGTCCACCCGGGAGCGGGGTTCCGGAAAGGATAAAAAGGGCCACCGGATCAGGCGGCGTGCGAAGCCCTCTATGCAACGCCGAAAGGGCGTCCTCCCGGGGCAAGGAGGACGCCCGACGGTGTGAGGCTTCACACCTTTAGCCGGCCTGGGGATGGGTGAGGGAAGGCCGGAATGGAAAGGAGCTATTCGGCCGCCTCGTCGGGGGAAGAATTGGTGATCTTGGCGGCGATCAGCCCGGCATTGGCTCTGATCGCCTGCTCGATGGCTTCCGCCACATCGGCATTCTGCTTGAGGAAGGTTTTCGCGTTCTCACGCCCCTGCCCGATGCGCTCGCCATTGTAGGAATACCAGGAGCCGGATTTCTCGACGATGCCGGCGGTGACGCCGAGATCGATGAGCTCGCCCGTCTTGGAGATGCCTTCGCCATACATGATGTCGAACTCGACCTGCTTGAAGGGTGGCGCCACCTTGTTCTTGACCACCTTGACGCGGGTCTGGTTGCCGACCACCTCCTCGCGCTCCTTGATCTGGCCGATGCGCCTTATGTCGAGGCGGACGGAAGCGTAGAATTTGAGGGCATTGCCGCCGGTGGTCGTTTCGGGCGAGCCGAACATGACGCCGATCTTCATGCGGATCTGGTTGATGAAGATCACCATGCAGTTCGACTTGGAGATCGAGGCGGTGAGCTTGCGCAGAGCCTGGCTCATCAGCCGCGCCTGGAGGCCGGGAAGGCTGTCGCCCATCTCGCCTTCGAGCTCGGCGCGCGGCGTCAGCGCCGCTACGGAATCGATGACCAGGATTTCGATGGCGCCGGAGCGCACCAGCGTATCGGCGATTTCGAGCGCCTGCTCGCCGGTGTCGGGCTGCGAGATCAGGAGGTCGTCGACATTGACGCCGAGCTTGCGCGCATAGACCGGATCGAGCGCATGTTCGGCATCGACGAAGGCGCAGATGCCGCCCCTCTTCTGGGCTTCGGCGACCGTCTGCAAAGCGAGCGTGGTCTTGCCTGAGGATTCCGGCCCGTAGATCTCGATGACCCGGCCCTTGGGCAGGCCGCCGATGCCGAGCGCGATATCGAGCCCGAGCGAGCCTGTCGAAATCGCAGCGATGTCGAGCGACTGGGTCGTGCCGAGCTTCATGATCGAGCCCTTGCCGAAGGCGCGCTCGATCTGGCTCAGCGCTGCATCCAGAGCCTTGCTCTTGTCCATATTCGTGTTCTCGACAACTCTAAGATTCGTTTGCCCCGTCGCCATCGCCGCTGCTCCTTATTTCACAAGGGTTCCGCCGGTGCAAATGAGTCTCGAACAACGGCGATGTCGTCATAATGTACTTTTTTTGTTCTCATGGCAAGCCTTTATTTAAACTATTGTTTTTTATTGTTTATATTAAAGGACATGAGAACCTGAAGCGAACAAACAAAGAATCGACGCAAGATCCGCTGCGATAGCCCTGAACGAGGCCACAACAAGAAGTAAACCCGAGGTCAAGCCGTCTTCTCCACCCGCAAGGCATTCCTCGGTCTAGGGGATGCGCCCTCTTCCGCTACGACTCCCCCTGATAAAAAACATCTCGCGAACGGCCCAAATCACGGCATTCCGGCCAAAGAAACATAAAGAGAACAACTAACAGAAAAGTTGGAATAGGCAGGCGGGGCGCCAAGTCTTGCGCTGCCGACCGCCGCTCAAACAAATTCTGACAAGACCTAACTAAATGAAATGAAATTGAAAATAATGGATTTATCAGATCAATCGTGAGAGCCGCAGGCGGATGGACAAAATCAAACAGGCAAGCCTTGGGAGAATGAGCCATTAGCGGCCGGCTCGACGGCAATATCAGGCCGCCTCTTTCTTCGCGCGGACGATTTCCATTTGCGAATACCTTCTTTCCGAAAAACCGGTTTCCCCTTCTGGGCGTCCGGTTCTAGAAGACGTCCCGGATCATCTGGAGACTTGAATGAACAAGCCTGAGAAAAGCCCGAGCCTCGCCCGCGATGTCGCCCAATTCTTCGCCAGGCTCGGCCTCCCCCCGGAACGCCTGACCGACGGCAATCATGATGTCCGTTCGCCGATTTCGGGCGAGGTCATTGCCCGGGTCAGGCTCACCGATGCCGCCGAGGCCAAGGCAGCGATCGGCCGGTCGGTGCAAGCTTTTAGCACCTGGCGCCTCGTCCCTGCCCCGGTGCGGGGCGAGCTCATCCGCTTGCTCGGCAATGAATTGCGCGCCGAGAAGGAAGGCCTCGGTCGCCTCGTCACCATCGAGACCGGCAAAATCCTGACCGAAGGCCTGGGCGAAGTGCAGGAGATGATCGACATCTGCGATTTCGCCGTCGGCCTGTCGCGCCAGCTCTATGGCCTCACCATGGTGAGCGAGCGCGCCGACCATCGCCTGATGGAGCAATGGCATCCCTTGGGCCCGACCGGCGTCATCACCGCCTTCAACTTCCCCGTCGCGGTCTGGTCGTGGAATGCCGCCTTGGCCCTCGTCTGCGGCAATCCGGTGATCTGGAAACCCTCGGAGAAGACGCCGCTCACCGCGATCGCGACCGAGGCGCTGTTCCGCCGCGCCGCCGCCAAGCTCGAGGGTGTGCCCAAAGACCTCGTCACCCTTCTCATCGGCGGCCGCGATGTCGGCGAGATCCTCGTCGATGATCCGCGCGTGCCGCTCGTCTCGGCGACGGGCTCGACCGGCATGGGCCGCATCGTCGGCGAGCGCCTCGCCCGCCGCTTCGGGCGCGCCATTCTCGAGCTCGGCGGCAACAATGCCGCGATCCTCTGCCCGTCCGCCGATCTCGATCTGGCTTTGCGCGCCACCGCTTTCTCGGCGATCGGCACCGCCGGCCAGCGCTGCACGTCGCTGCGCCGCCTCATCGTGCATGAGAGCGTCTATGAGAGTTTCGTGCCGCGCCTCAGACAAGTCTATGAGACGGTGGCCATCGGCAACCCCATGTCGTCCGCCACGCTGGTCGGCCCGCTCATCGACAAGCGAGCCTATGAGGCGATGCAGAAGGCGCTCGCCGCCGCGACGCAAGCCGGCGGCAAGGTGCATGGCGGCAAGCGCGTCACGGCGCTGGGCGATGAGGCCTATTACGTCGCGCCCGCGCTGGTCGAGATGCCGGCCCAGACCGGCCCGGTGCTGGCCGAGACCTTCGCGCCCATTCTCTATGTGCTGAGCTACAAGGACTTCGACGAGGCGCTGGCGCTCCACAATGCCGTGCCGCAGGGCCTGTCCTCGGCGATCTTCACCACCGACTTGCGCGAATCGGAGCGCTTTCTCTCGGCCTCGGGCTCCGATTGCGGCCTTGCCAATGTGAATATGGGCTCGTCCGGCGCCGAGATCGGCGGCGCCTTTGGCGGCGAGAAGGAGACCGGCGGCGGCCGCGAATCCGGCTCCGATGCCTGGAAGGCCTATATGCGGCGCGTCACCAGCGCCATCAATTACGGCCGCGCACTGCCGCTGGCGCAGGGCGTCAAATTCGATATCTAGCGCATGATCCGGAAAAGTTCATGGCCGGGCTGGATGGCCGGGTTTAACCCGGCCATGTACCCGGCCATCTCGCCGGTTTTACGATTTGATCATGCGCAATACATAAAAGAGGGAATGACATGACAAAAAGAACCGGCGGCCAGATCCTGGTCGACCAGTTGCTGGTCCAGGGCGTCGAGCGCCTGGCCTGCGTTCCGGGCGAAAGCTATCTCGCGGTGCTCGACGCGCTGCACGATGCCAGGATCGACATCCTCGTTTGCCGCAATGAAGGCGGTGCCGCCATGATGGCGGAAGCCTATGGCAAGCTCACCGGCAAGCCCGGCATCTGCTTCGTGACCCGTGGCCCCGGCGCCACCAATGCCAGCCACGGCGTCCACATCGCCGCCCAGGATTCGACCCCGATGATCCTGTTCATCGGCCAGGTCGAGCGCGGCATGCGCGAGCGCGAGGCCTTCCAGGAAGTCGACTACAAGGCCTTCTTCGGCTCGATCGCGAAATGGGTGGTCGAGGTCGACAGCGCTCAGCGGTTGCCGGAACTCGTGGCGCGCGCCTTCCGCGTCGCTTGCCAGGGCCGGCCCGGCCCGGTCGTCATCGCCTTGCCGGAAGACATGCTGACCGAGACGGCCGACGTCGCCGACGCCCCCAAGGTCACGCCCGTCGAAGCCTGGCCCGGACCGCAGGCCATGGAGCATTTCGGCGAGCTGCTGCGCCAGGCGAAGAGGCCGCTCTTCATCCTCGGCGGCTCGCGCTGGAGCGAGGAGGCGCAGAAATCCTTCATCGCCTTTTCCGAGAAATTCGCGCTCCCCGTCACCACCTCCTTCCGCCGCGCCCACCTCTTCCCGGCCGATCATCCCAACTATGTCGGCGATGTCGGGATCGGCCCCAATCCCAAGCTCGCGGCGCGCGTGAAGGAAGCCGATCTCCTGGTGCTCCTGGGCGCCCGCATGTCGGAGATGCCGTCCTCGTCCTATTCGCTCATCAATGTGCCGACGCCGCGCCAGACCCTCGTCCATATCCATCCGGGACCTGAGGAACTGGGCAAGGTCTATCAGCCGGCCTTGGCGATCCAGGCATCGCCCGATGCCTTCTGCTTGAGCCTGGCCGAGCTCAGCCAGCCCAATGATGCGCCCTGGGCCGAGGCGACGCGCGTGGCGCGCCAGGACTTCCTCGACTGGACCGACAAACCCGCCAAACTGCCGGGCAAATTCCAGTACGGCGAGGTCATGCGCTGGCTCTCCGACCGCCTGCCCGCCGATGCGATCATCGCCAATGGCGCCGGCAATTACTCCATCTGGATCCACCGCTATTACCGCTTCCGCCAGCTCGGCACGCAGCTGGCGCCGACCTCGGGCTCGATGGGTTACGGCGTGCCGGCGGCAGTCCTGGCGAAGCGCCAGTTTCCCGACCGTCCCGTCGTCGCCTTTGCCGGCGACGGGTGCTTTTTGATGAACGGCCAGGAATTCGCGACCGCCGTCCAGTACGGCATTCCGCTCATCGTCATCGTCGTCGACAATTCGATGTACGGCACGATCCGCATGCATCAGGAGCGCGATTATCCCAATCGCATCTCGGCGACGCTGCTCAAGAATCCGGATTTCTCCGCCTATGCGAAGGTCTTTGGCGGCCATGGCGAGCGGGTCGAGACGACGGAAGAATTCGCGCCTGCCTTCGAGCGCGCGGTGGAATCGGGCAAGCCCGCCATCATACATTGCCTGATCGATCCCGAGGCGATCACGCCGGTGCGGACCTTGTCGCAGATCCGCAATGAGGCGATGAAGAACGGCAAATAAAATCTTGGAACTTTTGTGGCGCTGCGCTGTTGTGAATGTGAGGACTGACAGGAGCCGCGTTGCGCCATCCCGGTTCACAACAGAAACACTGATTCATCGACAACGTAAGCTCGATGCGATGATGCTTCGCATCTCTCGGCCCCAACTATCGCTAGGTAAGTCCGTGACGGCTTGCCGTCCGCACCGCCATGAGCAGCACATGCCGGCGCGGATGCGGAGGAGCGAATACGCCCTCAGCGCGCGATGGTAGTCATCGGGCGCTGGCGCTTGGCAAACTCGTAAAACTTGAGCGTTGCCTTTCCACGGTCTGTGGACCGACCTTTTGTCCCGCAAGGCGGCCCAGCTCATCAAGCCAAGCATCGAAACCGTAATACCAGATATTGAGGCAGGCTTCGTCGATCGCCGGAAGGTCGATTTGCGGCACCGCTTCCTCGACATGATGCCCCGCATCGCACAGAGCTTGCGCCGCCGCCTCTACCGCCCTCGCCATTTCCGGGTCCACCGGTGCCGCCATCAACGGGGCCGTCGACCGAGCGGAGAAAGCGGCACGCGAGAATTTTGAGGCGCGGTCTCGTGAGAAGCCGCCGCTTCACACGCCGCACACATGGCAGCTTTGGAGTTTATTGATTTCTCGGGACCATCGGCCCGAACCACAAACTGGCCACTCCAAAATAGCGCAGGCCACGATTATGCAGGACATTCGGCACCGGTCGTGATCCAAGCCTTGATCAGCGCGCCGAAAATATCCTGGGTCCCGGGAGCGGGGCGGCGTCCCTCACCGGGATGCCAAGCCCAGCCGACCAGGTGATCGGTGCTGACATGCTTGTGGATGTCGGCGAGCGAGCGACCGCCATTGCGCGTGGGATCTTTCAGTTGACGGCAGATCTCGCCCAATGTCAGTCCCTGCCAGGCCATGCTCGCCGGCGCAAGCAGCCAGTGCTCGGCACCGGGCACCGAGCCGACCCGGCTTCCCGCCAGTGCCGTGTTGCCGAAGCGATGGCAGGCATGACAATTGAGGCCGGCGCCCCCCTTTCCGCTCTCGCCAGCCATCATCGGCGGCATATGTGCATGCATGTCGTCGCCCTGCGTCGGACTGCGGGTGGCCGGATGACAATTCATGCAACGCGGATCGGTGATGACTTTGGCCGCCTCGGTAAAAAGCGCGCTCGAGCGCGCGGCGGTATCCGCGATGGCGTCGAAATCGGCAGGGCTTTTCAACGCGTCCGCCGTGGATGTCGGGCTGTCGGCAACCACGTTGCGGATGGCGAGCGTCGTGACGATGGCGAACGCCGCTACCGCCAAGATGAGGCTCAAGCGTGAAAATTCCCGGGTTAGTTGCATCCTCAGCTCCTGCTCAGGCCTGTCGTGCCGATAGGCAGCCTGCGCAGGCGCTCGCCGGTGGCGGCAAAGATCGCATTCAGGAGCGCCGGCGCGACGCCGGGTGTCGCCAATTCGCCGACGCCACCCGGAGCTTCCTCGTTCTCGATGAGATGAACCTCGATCGGCGGGCACTCATTCATGCGCAGCACCGGCTGGTCATCGAAATTGCTTTCGACGATGGCGCCCTGCTTCACGGTCAGGCGCCCGTAAAGCGTCGCGCTCAGCCCATAGACCACGCCGCTCTCGACCTGCTGGCGCAATATCTCGGGATTGACCACGACGCCGCAGTCGACCGCAGCCACAATCCGCTCGACCTTGAGCGAGCCGCGCTGGTCGACATGCACCTGTGCGACGAGCGCTGCAAAACTTCCAAATGCCGACAATAGCGCAATGCCACGGCCACGGTCCGGCCCCAGATCGCTCCCCCATCCTGCTTTGTCGGCAGCGAGGTCAAGCGCGGCTTTTAGGCGAGGATTGCCGCCAAGCAGCCGCCGGCGATAGTCAACCGGATCGATGCCAGCGAGATGGGCGGCTTCATCGATCCCGCCTTCAACGGCGGGTGCGTTTCGCGTCGGCCCCACGCCGCGCCAGTTGCCGGTGAGCATGCCGTCCGGCGCTTCATGGCGTACGAATTCCACACGTCTGTTGGCAATGCCGTAGGGACTCTCGGCCGTTTCGACGATATCCAGGTCGATTCCATCCTTGAAGAAGATCGGCAGGAAGCGCGCCATGATCGCCGGTCCTACGACTCGGTGGCGCCACGACACCGGCAGTCCGTCCGCGCCGAGCCGAACATTGATCCGGCTGAGATTGAGATAACGATACGAATCGTGCCGTATGTCCTCCTCACGGCTCCACACGACCTGCACCGGTCCCGCAATATGCTGGGCCATCCGTGCCGCCATGAGCACCCCATCATGGTCGAGCCGGCGGCCGAAACCGCCGCCAAGGAGATGGTTATGGACGACCACCTTGTCGACGGGCAAACCCAGCAGTTCGGCGACCGCATTGCGCGCCCGGCCTGCGACTTGCGTGCCCACCCAGATATCACAGGAATCGGGGCGCACATGCACCGTGCAATTCATCGGCTCCATCGCGGTGTGCGGGAGAATGGGCAGGCGATAGACGGCTTCAAGGCCGCGCTCATGCGTGGCCTCGGCCGCCGCGACGTCGCCCTCGTTCACGGCGACCAGCGCATCGCCGGCCATGGCGGCATCGGCAAGGCGTTCGAGCTCTTCCGTGCTGAGAGAAGCACTAGGGCCAAGATTCCAGGAGACCTGCAGCGCCGCGAGCCCTTTCCGGGCAGCGCCAGTATGATCCGCAACGACGGCGACGGCGTCACTGAGCTTGACGACCTGACGGACGCCTTTGACCTTCAAAGCTTCGCCGTCATACACGGACGAAAGCGTGCCGCCAAAGGTAGGACATATCCTGATCGCGGCAAATTTCACGCCTGAGGGGCGGGCATCCAGCCCGAATTTTGCGGTGCCGTTGACCTTTGCCGGCGTGTCGATGCGTCGACCCGGTTTGCCGATCAGCTTGAACTCGCGCACCGGTTTCAGCGCCACCTCTTGCGGGACCGGCATGGCGGCAGCCTTCTCGACCAGCACGCCATATGAAAGTCGACGGCCGCTCGTCGCATGGATCACCTCGCCCGCTTCGGCACGGCAATCCGTCGCCGCAACTCCCCATTCCTTGGCGGCAGCGGCGATCAGCATGATCCGCGCCGTCGCGCCGGCGCGGCGCATCGGCTCCCAAAAGCCGCGAATGGAGACGGACCCGCCCGTGATCTGATCGCCGAGCGCCGGGTGGGCATAGAGCGCAGGATCTGCCGGCGCCGGAACAGCGACGATCTGGTCGAGCGTCACTTCCAACTCCTCGGCCAACAAGGTCGAAAGGCCCATATAGGCGCCCTGGCCCATCTCGACTGATGCCATGACCAGTTCGACTTTGCCGGCCGCAGTTATGCGGATAAAGGGATTGAGCGCGATCGCATCGCTACCCGCCTGTGCCAAGACCAGCCGGGGACCGATTACCAGGCTTCCACCGGCAAGCAGAGCTGACAGGACGAAAGTGCGGCGTGAAACCCTCACATCGTCCGCCTTTGTCAGTATGCCCATTTACCCTCCATTCCCGTTGCCGGGAGTGCCGGTTGCGGCCTGCTTGATGGCGGCCCGGATGCGTGGATAAGTGCCGCAGCGACAGATGTTGCCGGACATGACCGCGTCGATGTCGTTATCGTTCGGTGCTGGATTCTCGTTCAGCAGCGCCGTAGCCGACATGATCTGTCCCGGCTGGCAGTAACCGCACTGAACCACTTCCTTCTCGTGCCAGGCTTTCTGGATACGGCTTCCATTCGGCGTCTGGCCGACGGCTTCAATTGTCGTGATTGCGGAAGAGCCCGCGCTCTCAACAGTCGTGACGCAGGAGCGAACCGCATGCCCGTCGAGATGAACCGTGCAGGCACCGCATTGCGCGACACCGCAGCCAAACTTGGTGCCGGTAAGGCCCAGGACGTCACGCAACACCCATAGCAAGGGCGTATCGGGATCCACATCGACTGAGTGGCTCCGGCCGTTCACATGGAGCAGTAAAGCCATCTTCAGGCTCCCTGTTTGTCGGCGGAATGAGATCGCATCCCTGCGCATGATCCTTCACATGCAGGCCATCCACATCCGCTGTCTCTTCTGACCGTGGCGCCATCGTTTGTCAGCGACAACATCACGATGAAGGCGAAGCTATCACGGTCACTGCGAATGAGCCGGTTAAATGAGGTAAAATTTTCGCAGCAGCGCGGATGCAGACATCAAGACCGCACATCGATGGCAGTCGCCGGTGTCAGCTTCGGGCAATCGGCGCGGTGAGGAGATGGCTGCGGAATTTTACCACATTTAACCAGCCATGGCCGGCTAAAACGCGCATAACACCATGGCTTATGTGAAAGACTGGTTCGCCAGACCGAGCTCGCCGGTGGCGGCGTGAAGGTCATGCGCATGCCAATTCTCCAGGGGTTGCACGATGGGCGGATATATCCATCCACACTTCCAACCGAGAGCATCGCGTCGGGATGTCCTCATCGGCTCGTCCGTGGCCATCCTCGCAGGCGCATTCCCAGCGGCGTCCTTCAGCGCAACAACAATGGAGCCCCCCATCATGACGACGTTCAAAACCCGTGATGACGTTATGATCTACTTCAAGGATTGGGGGCCGAGGAACGGCCCGGCAGTCGTGCTTTGCCATGGCTGGCCCCTCAGCGCTGACAGCTGGGATGCTCAAGCCTTTCATCTCGCGAGCAACGGCTATCGCGTAATCGTCCATGACCGGCGCGGTCACGGTCGTTCGAGCCAGCCGTGGGATGGCAATGACATGGACCACTATGCCGATGACCTTGCCCAGCTTATTGATCACCTGGGATTGCGTCATGTCTCCGTATTCGGCTTTTCGGCCGGCGGGGGCGAAGTGGCGCGTTTCGTCGGCAGGCACGGCACGGGCAATGTCGCGAAGCTCGGCTTGATCTCGGCCGTGACGCCGTTCCGGCTGAAGACTGACACAAATCCGGATGGCGTGCCTATTGAGGTGTTGGACGGGCTGCGCGCCGGGCAGGTCGTGGATCGCGCACAATTCTTCCTCGGCATCGCCAGCGGCCCGTTCTACGGGTTCAACCGGGCGGGTGCGACGGTCTCACAGGGCCAGATCGATCTCTGGTGGCAGCAGGGCATGATGGCCGGGTTGAAAAATACTTACGACTGCATTGCGGCACTCTCGGAGGATTTCCGCGACGACGTGCGAAAGTTCGACCGGCCGACGCTGGTGATCCATGGCGACGACGACCAGATCGTGCCGATCGATGGCTCGGCGCGCGCCGTAGCACGTCTGCTGCCAACCGCGGAGCTCAAGATCTACAATGGAGCCCCACACGGACTGACCTTCACGCATCGCGAACGGTTGAATGCGGACCTGTTGGATTTCCTGAGAAGCTGACGGCCTCTAGCCCCAAGTGAAATCGACTGGAACGAGACCTGCCATGATCCAGAAGTACACATGCCAATGTACCGGCGGTGCGGTGAACCATGCGGACTAACGCTGAACTGGCTCTTTTTTCGCCAACAAGGCGACATACTACGGGTGGTGGGGCCGAAGGCTACGCGGACTACCAGACGCTGGACGAAACACCATAGCCGTCTCATCGGCGCATGGTGGGGGCATCTTCCTCATGAGTTTCAGCGGCTTCATGTCAAAGCGTACGACGGCAGGACACCAGCCGTAAGGAACAAGTTATGAGCGTGCATGCAGTGCGATACAAGACTGTCGATCTCGGCGAGGTGGAAATGTTCTACCGTGAAGCAGGAGACGTAGCGGCACCAATCGTGCTCCTGCTTCACGGCTTCCCGACATCCAGCCACATGTATCGCAACCTCATTCCACAGCTGGCCGACAAGTACAGGATTCTCGCGCCTGACTTTCCCGGGTTCGGCTATACGAAGGCGCCTCCGCGTGGAGCCTACGCCCATACGTTCGGCAATATCTACAAGGCTGTCCAATCGTTCATCCATGCGCTCGGCCTCGAGCGCTTCGCCATGATGGTGTTCGACTATGGCGCGCCCATCGGCTTCCGGCTGGCGGCCGCGTATCCGCACCGAATCTCCGCCATCATTACGCAGAACGGGAACGCCTACGAAGAAGGCTTGCGGGAAGACACTCTAAGACCCATGCGGGCTTATTGGGATCATCCTACTGCGGCAAACCGCGACGCGCTTCGCCCTTTCCTGACAGCCGAAGCCACACGCTCCCAGTACACACACGGCGTACCGAAAGACAAACTCGAACTCGTGAGCCCGGATGCGATCGCGCACGATCAGACCATTATCGAGCGCGATCTGGAACTGCAGCTCGACCTCTTCGGCGACTATAAATCCAACGTCGCGCTCTATTCGCGCTGGCAAGAGTATCTGCGCACGACAAAGCCGCCCGTTCTCGCCGTTTGGGGAAGCGGCGATCCTTTCTTCGACCCCGCCGGCGCCTACGCCTTCCGGAGAGATGTCCCTGACGCGGAGATCCACCTCTTTGACACGGGGCATTTCGCCTTGGAGACCGACGGGGCGGAGATCGCGGCGCTCATCAGGGACTTCCTGTCCCGCAAAGCTGTCTAGCATCACCTCCAGGACGTGCCAGTGAGGCGAGGAGATCGGCGGCGACCATGAGGTCGCGCGTCGCGAACCCTTCCGAAAATTCCTTATAAACAGAAAGTAGCATCTTGTGTGCATCGTCCTCTCGCGACCTGACGCGCCATAGCTCTGCGAGATCGTTGGCCGATCGCAACCGCCAGGAAAATGCACCGGTTTCCTGGGCAAACGCCATTGACTCGACGAGCAGCGACTCTGCCTCATCCGACCGACCCTGAGCGGCGAGAATGGAGGCCTGGATGCGCAGAACCTCCGGAAGGCACCAGCCCTCATTCTGTGCACGGGCGATATCGAGCGCGGCTTGGATCGTCGTTTCAGCGTCGCCAAGACTCCCGCGTTTGGCCAGGGCGTCCGCCACGGCACTCAAGTAGTAAGGCATCCGCGCCAGGTGATTTATGGCGCGGAATTCCTCAACGGATCGCTTGAGGTCATCGACCACTTTCGCCGGGACGTCACGTTGCGCGCCTGCCAGCGCCGCGCGATAAAAGAGGGCCACCGGACGCCACGTTACGATGCCGTGCCGCGCCACCAGGTCGCCGAGCATATCGACGTAACGCCCACATTCCTCGTAACGTCCGCTCAAGAAGAAAACCGGGCAGGCGGCAACCGCGAGGGCGTTGCTCAGCGACAATTCGTGTTTGGTCTTGAGCGCCTGCTCGACCGTCGCCTCCACCGTGCGCACAGCGGTATCGGGTGAACCCGTCAACCACTGTACGTTCGACAGCACATTGCCGACATCGACGTTCCTGGCGTACAGGAAGCGTACAAAACGCGAGTTGTTGAAGTCTTGCAGATCATGCTCGTAGAGGCGTTCAAGACGTCGGCGGGCCTTCTCAAGTCGCCCGACGAAGAGTTCAGCTATACCGAGGTGCGTTTCGCCCTCCGGCAGGGCAGATGGGTCTTCCGCGGCAGCGACTGAGGCGAAAGTCTCGAGCGTGCGGATCCCAGCATCGTGATCGCCGGTGAAGAGCTCATATACACCGATCATCCGAAGGCAGCGAAGGCGATAGTCGGTGTCGCCAATCTGAATGGCGATGCCCAATGCGCGCCGTAGCGCCACTAGCACCTCCGGCATGAGGCCCCGCACGAAAATAGTGGCGCCGGCGAGCGAAACCTGAAGCTTCATCTCGACCGCCGTCCCGGCAAGTCCTGCGGCGTCAAGCTCCTCGACCGCCCGCGAAACGTGAACGCGACATTCTTCGGTGAGCGAGAAATGGTTCCACAGTAGGCTTCCCGCGACAGTCAGCCGGATGAGCAGCGGCCGATAGGCCGGATCCCGTCCGGCCCAGGCCAGCGCACCGCGCAGATCATCGAGGACGCGCCCATAGGCGGCACCCCATTCGCCGGCCGGGCGCTGCGCCCACTCGCGTGCGGCCCGCTCGAGCACCGTGTGCACATGCTCCGCGTGGCGTCTGCGGACCGCCTGATCCTCGGCGCTGACCCGCAGGCGTTCGAGGCAATAGGTACGAGTAGTTTCCAAGAGGCGGTAGGCAAAGCCATCGCCGTCCAGATCCGTCGCCAGCAGAGACTTCGCGGCAAGCTGCGCCAGCGCTTCCGCCGCGGCCGGGGTATCCACGCCCGAAACGGCCGAAGCGCCATCGAGATCGAAGGCACCCGCACACACGGAGACGGCTCGCAACAGAGCGGCCTCGTCCGCCGAAAGCAGACTGTAGCTCCAGTCGAGCGCCGCCGTCAGGGTGCGGTGCCGCTCCGGGCCTGCCCGGCGTCCGGCAAGGAGGCGGAATCGATCGTCGAGCTGCTTCAGCACGCCGCCGACACCGAATACATCAACGCGTGTCGCGGCGAGTTCGATCGCGAGCGCGAGACCATCAAGTCGCCGGCAGATCTCGGCGACCGTCGGCGCATCGGCATCCATCAGCTTGAAAGCTTCAAGCCGTTCCGTCGCGCGCTCTGCGAAGAGCTGAATGGCAGGGAATGTGAGGGCTTCCTCGGCATTCGGTCGGGATGAGGAAGGTGGCGTGTCCAGGCCCGGTAGCCTGCGGAGGCGCTCACCTTTCACCAGGAGCGGCTCGCGGCTGGTGGCAAGAATTTTCACATCCCGGGTATTTGCCAGGATACGATCCGCGCAGGACGCAGCGGCGTCAATGATATGTTCACAGCTGTCGAGCACCAGCAGCATCTCACGGTCGCGCAGAAATTCGCACAGCGCGGCCAGCATGTTCGCGGAATGCGCCGCCAGCCCGACCGCCGTCGCTATGGCGTTCGGCGCCAGAGCCGGATCCTTCAAAAGCGCAAGGTCGACCAGCCAGACACCATCCCTGAACAGCTCGATCGCATGTTCGGCAACGGCGAGCGCGACCGTGGTCTTTCCGATGCCGCCAGCGCCAACAATGGATACGAGCCGGTACTCGTCCAGATCGCGCTCTATGGCTTCGATCACATCCGCCCTCCCGAAGATCCGCGTTGTCGCGATCGGCAAATTATGGCTGCGTGTTATTGCCGCCCAGGAGGGCGGCGCGACGCCAGACAATCCACTGACCTGGACTGGCGCAATAAACCTATAGCCCCGCCCCGTTACCGTCGCTATGTATTGCGCGGCCCCAGCGCCATCGCCGAGTGCCCGCCTCAATGCCGCCATGTTGACCTTGAGGTTGCTCTCTTCGACTATGACGTTCGGCCAGACGCGCGCCATCAATTCACGTTTGCTCACCGGCTCGCCCGGACGCTCGACCAGGGCCGTCAGGATGTCCAGCGCACGGTTGCCTATTCGAACCGGCGCATCATTCTTTGTCAGCAGTTGGCGCTCAGGCATCAGCACGAAGGGCCCAAAGGCGTAGGACCGCGGAGCACGATCGGCAAGTTCGCGCGTCACAAGCCCTCCTTCCCCGGCACCCCTTCTGGCGGCGGACGGAAACTCATAGCACATGTTAGATCATCCATGGCCAGCCTGAGGTGATCCGTCCGGCCAGAGCCTTTGCCTATTTTTTGGGCGCGAGTCGATTGGATTTGACCGAATGGATTGAGGACTTAGTCGGGCCGTCAGGGGGCCAGTCATAAAGCCCCTTGCCATTCTGCTCGGAACACATCGGCTACCTTGAAAAAGACAGTCGCGCTCGCGCTATCGCGGACGCCACGAACGAGCAGGTCAAGACATGGTACGCGCGAGATGGGCCGGCGAGAGCAGCGATTTTACCTCATTTAACCAGCCACCGCCGGCCAAACGCGGTAGGATTTCTCCGCCGGTAAAGCATCATTCATCTTCATCGGCGACCTGAGCTCTCTCAGGCTTCGCCCGGGTGATCGATCAGGAGTGGCAAAATGAGCGAACAAGCCCATAACGACCTGGCAGACGCCGGACGGCGCGATATCCTGCGCGGCGCGGGTGTTGCAGTGCTGGCGGGAATGACCGCAGCCGCGGCCACGCTGACCCAGTCGGCAGCCGCACAAAGCGCCAGCGGCATGACTGCGGAACAGCGGAACAGTGGACCATTGGGGGCGCGGCTGCAGGGCGTGCAGCATTTCGGGCTGACCGTCCAGAACATGGACCGCGCCTTCGAATTCTACACGGAAGTGCTGGGCGGCACCGAGGTCTTCCGGGATGGCGATTTCCAGGGTGAGCGCATTCACAATACACTCTTGACCGATCAGGAGATCGAAGCGCGCGAGCGCCAGGTCAATCCGCGCACGATGGGCGTTCCCGATCTGGGGGGCGGCACTCAGCGGCTCGACGTGAGGTTCGTCCAGTTCGACAATGTCGTGATCGAGCTTTTGCAATATCGGGACGCCAGTCAACCTGCGGGAAGCGGCAACAGTTTCGCGGAGCCGCGCGATCACATGAGCCCGGCCTATCCGCGCTCGATGCATATCTGCTTCTATGTTCGCGACGACGTCGACTTCAACAAGTTCATCCGGGACCTGGAGGCGGAATCGGAGCGCCGCGGCATGACCCAGGTCAGGGCTAACCGCGTGATCACCGTCACGACCGAGCAAGAGCGCCGGGCAGCGCCGATGGAAGCGAACACCAACCGGATCACCCAAGGGCTCTCGGAGGGCTGGGAGCTGATCTACTGCAAAGGACCGGAGGGCGAGCAGCTCGAATTCGTGAAGGCCCTCGGCCCCGTGAAGAAGCGATTCGCGGACGCCTTTACGGCACGCCAGCAGATGGTGGCTGCGCAAGCGGGATGAAGGAAGTGGCTGGCGGAAGAACCGGACACCGGCCACCTTCTTCCACAACACGCTCGAAGGAGACGAGAGATGCGATCCCCATTGCCCATGCGCGTCGCGTTGAATGCCCTATCCGCCGCCGTCTTGCTGACAAGCGCCGTACCAGCGCTTGCCGAGGAGGCCATCGGCATCCGCTATGACGCGGTTCCCCATGGCGCCTATTCGATCGTCGCCGAGGTCCGCGCCAAGCCAGGCAAGGAAAAGGAGCTTCGCGAAGCAACATTGCCGCTGGTCGCGCTGGTGCGCAGCGATCCAAAGAACCTCGTCTATTTCCTCCAGGAGGACCGTGAGAGTCCGGGCCATTTCATTTTCTATGAAATCTTCGCCAATCAGGCAGATTTCGAGGCGCACAATGCCATGCCCTATGTGAAGGACTGGTTCGCCAAGCTCCCCGAACTCGCGCAAGGCGGCGTCACCGTCATGAGAATGGAGACCCTCGGCAAGGCTGGAAAATGACGGCCGGGGATATTTGCCGGCCGCAAGCCGCAAGGGACTGACGGATGCTGGACAAAGCCTATCAAGCCCAATGCGCCGCCGTGAAGGTGCATTGCACAGACGAAGCGCAGCGGCGGCGGCGCGGTCTCACGCTGTTCGCCCTGGCGCTTGGCAGCTTCTGCATCGGCACCTCCGAATTTGCGAGCATGGGCATCATCCAGCTCTTTTCGGAAAGCCTCGGGATCGACATTCCCACGGCGACGAACGCGATCATGGCCTATGCCTTTGGCGTGGTGATCGGCGCACCGCTCGTGACGCTGGGAGCGGCGCGGCTCAACCGGCGAACACTTCTTTTGTTTCTGATGGGCCTGTTCATTCTTGGAAACATATTGTCCGCCTTCGCCACAAGCCTCGGCATGTTCGGCCTGGCGCGTTTCGTCAGCGGCATGCCGCAGGGCGCCTATTTCGGCGCCGGTGCCGTCGTGGCTTCCTATGTCGTTGGGCCGGGTCAGGGAGGGAAGGCCTTCGCGCTGGTCATGACCGGGCTGACGGTCGCAACGATCATCGGATCGCCGCTGGCCACGTTCCTCGGTCAGACCCTGGGATGGCGGAATACCTATATGGCTGTTGCCGGACTTGGAGCATTTGCCCTTCTGGCCTTGTGGATATGGGTGCCGCGTACGGAAGCGCTGCACGGCGGGCCCGTCGTCCAGGAGCTCAGCTCGCTGCGCAAGCCGCCGGTCTGGACCATGATGGTCGTCGCCGCACTTGGCGTGGCCAGCATCTTCGCCGTCTATACGTTCATCGGACCGTTCGTCACCGACGTGGCGATGCTCGACCCGTCATGGATTCCGATCGCGCTCGCGCTGTTCGGTCTCGGCATGACTGCGGGCAATCTGATCGGCGGCAAACTTGCTGACGTCCATCCCGCGAAAGGATTGTTCGCAGGCTTCGGCAGTGCCCTGATCGTGCTGGCACTGCTGGCGACCGGCGGCGGAAATGTGTGGCTTCTCTTGCCGGCACTGTTCGGAGTCGGCATGACGATGATGGTGGCGATCCCGACGATCCAGGTACGCCTGACTCATTTGGCTCCCGAGGCACCTACTCTCATGGGGGCGATGAACCTTGCCGCCCTCAATGTCGCCAACGCCATCGGCGCCTGGGCAGGCGGCTTCACCATTGCCTCCGGCTACGGGCTGCTCTCCGCGGTTTGGGCAGGCTTTGGATTGACGCTCCTGGGCCTTCTGGTCTTCGCTTTGACCTCGCCCCGGACACCTCAACTCGCTCCCGCGTGAGAAGGCAACCGGGGAGATCCGGTCGGCGTGATCACAGGCGACTGGAGTTGTTGAGCCGGACTTGGATTTCATGGGATAAGAGAGCATGAGCCATCTCGCCCGTCATGCCCGACACGACCAGATGTTTCCTGTTCTGGAGCCTCGCGACATCGAGCGGCTGGCGCGTTTCGGCAAAAGTGCGACCTTTCCCGCTGGGACGCCGATTGCGCGGATGGGCAGCCTCTCGCCCGGCATCGTCGTGCTTCTCTCAGGCAAGGTGGAAGTCAGCCAGATAACGACGCTCGATCACCGCCAGATCATCGTCACCTATGGAGCCGGTCAGTTCACCGGCGAACTGGCCCAGTTGTCGAACCGGCCGTCGCTGGTCAATACGGATGTGGTCGAGGAAACTGAGGCATTCATCCTTTCACCCGACCGCCTGCGCGACGTGTTCGTGCAGGAGGCGGCGCTGGGCGAGCGCATCATGCGCGCCTTGATCCTGCGGCGGACCAATCTCTTGGAAATATCGGCCGGAGGACCGATCATCATCGGACGATCGGAAGCGGCCGATGTCGTTCGCCTGCAGGTGTTCCTCCGCCGAAATGTCCAGCCTCATCGTGTGCTTGACCCCGAACGTGACCCTGACGCTGCGGGATTGATCAGTCGCTTCAATATTGACGTCCATCATCTGCCGATCGTGCTTTGCCCGGACGGGAAAATCCTGCGCAATCCCGGCGAGAACGAGTTGGCCCGCTGCCTCGGCCTCTTGCGGCGTGTAGACGAAACAAAGATTTACGATGTCGCCATTGTCGGGTCAGGTCCAGCCGGGCTCGCAGCCGCGGTCTACGCAGCATCGGAAGGCCTGTCGACGATCGTGCTTGATTGCCGCGCCTTCGGTGGTCAGGCCGGCGCGTCGGCACGCATCGAGAACTATCTGGGGTTCCCGACTGGCATCTCAGGGCTCGCGCTGATGGCCCGCGCTCACACTCAGGCGCAAAAGTTCGGCGTCGAGATGGCCATTCCCGATGAGGTGCATCGACTGGAGCAAGACACAGACTCAAGCTTCAGTCTCGACGTCGGCGACGGCGAGAGGGTCCGCGCTTCCTCGGTCGTCATTGCGAGCGGAGCGCGCTACCGCAGACTGAACCTCGCCAATATCTGCCGGTTCGAGGACTCATCGGTGCACTATTGGGCTTCCCCCATCGAAGCGCGCCTTTGCGAAGGGCAGGAAGTTGCCCTGGTGGGCGCAGGCAACTCGGCCGGCCAGGCCGCCGTGTACCTTGCCGGCCAGGTGGGCAAGGTCTCGTTGATCGTTCGCGGCCCCAGCCTGATAGCCTCGATGTCGAGCTATCTGATCGAGCGCATCAAAGCGCAGCCGAATATCGAGGTTGTGCTCCGCAGCGAAGTGACGAAGCTCGAGGGCGATGAAACTCTGACCGGCGTGAGTTGGCGTAACAGGGAGACTGGAGAGGAGACAAAGCGCCCCATCCGCCATCTTTTCCTCTTCGTAGGTGCCGACCCCCATACGGAGTGGCTGGCGGGCTGCGGTGTCGCACTCGATCAGAAGGGTTTCATCCGGACAGGAATTGGCGAAGGTTGCCATCCTCTCGAGACCAATCTTCCGGGAGCGTTTGCAATCGGCGACGTCCGCGCCGGCTCGGTCAAACGTGTCGCCTCAGCGGTTGGCGAAGGCGCCCAGGTCGTCGCCGCCATTCACGACTTCCTGGCGCGCAGGCGCGTTGAACCAGCCATATTGTGAAGGAGGCTCAGTAATAGGCTTGTTCTTCACGCTTTGCTGATACACTGGCTACCAGATTGCCAGTCTTCTGGTTGAAAGTGCCAGACGACCAAAGCCGAGTTCCAGGGCCTGAGGCATGCTCAGGCAGGTAGGATACCGACGACCTTCGAGACGTCAGGCAGCTGAGACATGCGTCACATGGAGCGGCGGGCGGCGTTGGGCCCACGGCATTGCTTCTTCAAGAAGGCTGCCCAGCTCGATCAAAACGTTTTCTTCGGCGTGGCGCGCGCCGACCTGGACGCCGATCGGCAGGCCGTTCGAATGGATCGCCAGCGGCAGGGAGATGGCCGGCTGGCCCACGACATTATAGATGATCATGAACTGGCACGGCCGCTGTTCATGGATCAGAAATCCTTCCGGCGGCACGTCGATGTCCATGCCGTACCGGCCGTTCTCCTGCGCGACCTGGGCACAGGTCGGCGATAGCCACGCGTCGTAGTCTGTAAAAAATGCACCAAAGGCCCGGCGGAAGCCGTTCAGCGCCCTCAGCGCGCGATGGTGGTCATCGGGCACCTGGCGCTTGGCAAACTCATAAAACTTGAGCGTTGCCTTTCCCACGGTCTGTGGGCCGACCTTTCGTCCCGCAAGGCGACCCAGCTTATCGAGCCAGGCATCGAAACCGAAATACCAGATATTGAGACAGGCCTCGTCGATCGCCGGAAGGTCGATTTGCGGCACAGCTTCCTCGACATGATGCCCCGCATCGGACAGAGCTTGCGCTGCGGCCTTTACCGCCTTCGCCACTTCCGGATCCACCGGTGCCGCCATCAACGGGGCCGTCGACCAGCCGATGCGCAGGCGGCGGCGGGAATTGAGATAATGCGTGAATGGTTCCGCAGGCCGCGCAATCACGAAAGGGTCACCCGGCTGCGGCACCGCCAGGCAATCCAGCATGCGCGCCGTGTCGCGCATTGAGCGCGTGACGGCGAACGCCTGCGCCATGCCGTTGCCGTGCTCATCCTCATCAGGCCCCGTCGACACGCGGCCGCGCGACGGCTGCAGACCGACCGTACCGCACCAGGCCGCAGGCCCGCGCGTGGAGCCGCCCATGTCGGAGGCATGTGCGATCGGAACGAGGCCTGCCGCCACGGCCGCTGCGGCACCGCCCGACGACCCGCTGGTCGAGAAGCCTCGCCTCCAGGGATTGCTGGTGGCGCCATACAGCAGGTTGTCGGCGCATAAGGCCATCGAGAATTCCGGTGTATTGGAGCGGCCGATCAGATTGACGCCGCTCCTGCAGACAAGTTTCGCGAAGAAATCGTCGCTGTCCGACCTGAGGCCCTCGCACAGTCTGCTGCCATATTCGATCTTCCGTCCCTTGAAATGAAAGCCCACATCCTTGACGAGATAGGGCACGCCGCGGAACGGGCCGTGGCCAAGCTTCGTTTCGTCGAATGCGTCATCATATTGCTCGATCACCGCGTTCAGGACCGGATTGACCCTCGCAATCGCGGTGAGCGCGGCCTCGGTGACCTCGGCGATCGCAAGCTCCCGGCGGGCAATCGCCTCGGCAAGTGCGACGCCGTCCATCGCGGCGTATTCGTCAATCCTCATGCTGGCGCCCTCATCGCCGCTGCCGGAAGGCGAACGGGAAAGCGGGCGCGGATCGCTTCATCGATCCCGGCCGGGATATGCGACGGATAGTGCGACGCGAGCGTGTCGTGCACCTTGCGCTGTGCCCTCTGCACGATATTCCTGCTTCCGTTTTCGCTCCATTCCTTGGGACTTGAGCGGTCGGCGACGGCCGGATAGACATATTCTCTCTGCATCAGCCGCAACGTCTGTCGATGCCCCAGGAAATGGCCGGGGCCGCCAAGGCAAGTCTCACGGATGACGTCGAGCGAGATCGCTTCATCATTCACCTCGATGCCGCGAATGGTGCGCTGGGTGGCGCCGATGATGTCATTGTCGATCACCAGCTGCTCGAGGCTGAAGCCGAGAAGTGACGCCATCATGCCGCCCGCCTCATAGATGAGATTCGCACCGGCATTGCCGACAAGGGCGTGATTGCAGGCCTTTTCATAGCCCGATTGCGCGTCCGGCAATTTTGAGTCGGTCATACCCGACGGCGTGCCGCAGGTGAGATCGTAAAACTGAGCGACCTGAGCCGCGGCGGCCGAGAGCAGCGCCTGCTCGCCGCTGCCGCCCGACATCGCCCCGGTGCGCAGATCGGAGATGAAGCAGAACGGCCCGAATATCGCCGGCGCTCCCTGCTGCACCGCATTCACATAGACCAGCCCTGCCAGGCATTCGGCAATCTCCTGGACCAGCGCGCCGGCGAGAGCGGCCGGCGACGTCGCACCCGCCTGGCCCGCCGAAACGAGAAACACCGGCATGCCGGCGCGCACAGCCATTTCCAGACAACGGCAGGACTCGGGAGCGAATTTGAGCGGCGGGACGACGAAACAGTTCGACTGGCTGACGAAGGGACGGGCGCGCCACTTGTCCTCGCCGCCCGCAATGAGATGCAGCATCTCGAGACTGGCGCTCATGTAAGCGGGCTCCCCCCAGCTCGTGCCGACATGCTTTGCTGTGCCCGCGACCGAGGCATAGCAGGTGTTGAAGTCCATTTCGAAAGGGTCGGCTATATCGCGGCAGACTACGGAACGCTGAAAGAAATGAACATGCTCCAGGGCATCGACGGTGCGCGCGATGTCGTAGAGGTCCTTGACCGTCGAATCGCGATAGTGCCCGCCCTCGGCGCTGACCATGTGAACCGCCGCGCCCGCGGTTCCGAAATGCACCTTGGTCCCCCAAGGTTCGAGATCATGACGAGGATGCTGACCATGGAGCACGAAATGCCGGCCGGCGCGCGCAATCGTGTCTTCAACCAAGGCGGGGGGAAAGGTGATCCGGCCGTCGCCGCGCAGTTGCGCGCCGGCCCGCGTCAGGACTTCGACGCCGGACGGCGGTGCGTCGGAGAGGCCGATCTCGGCGAGCACATCGAGCGCCGCACGATGGATCCGCACTATGTCCCCGTCGCCAAGAGGCTTGTAACGTCCGCCTGCCATGCCCGGCCATATCGGCCGCTCGTCGGGCGCCAATGGCGCTGCCCGCGCCGCGCGTCGCTGCTCCCGGCCGCGCCGGACCGCCTGAACCATGCCGGCTGCCACCCAAGTCTCCCCTTGCTCTTGCGCCCGCCATGCTAGGTCCGGCACTGGCGGCTGGGAAGCTAGGCGCATAAAGCGACCTGACTGGATATAGAATAAAACAGCACAAAAAAACGCCGCGTGTTTCAGAAATGCGGCGAAAAGGCTTCGTCGCCGCCGGCCAGGTCATTCTGCGTGCAGAAGCGCACATATTTGCTGATCGACTTGCTGTTGCGCTGGAACTGGCCGCATTCGTCGATGCGCTTGCGCAGGTCGATGTCGCGGCCGAGATAGTGCCAGCAGCACCGCAGGCAATAAAGCGAGCGGCTCGAATCGGGCGTGACGCCCATGGTGAGCCCCGACAGGAAGCTGAACTGTTCCTGATCGGCGCCATAGAGGACCGTGAAGAAGGCCGATGAAATCGCCTGCTGCCGGCGCTCCAAAATGTTCAGCATACTGCCGTTGAGATAGGCGATGCCTGTATATTTCACGGTCTTCGGCAAACCGGCCAAGCCCGAGGGATAGCGCTCGATCGTCTTGGTCAGGAGACAGCGATCCTCGATCGACAGGCGCGTCAGGGCGCGGTGAATTTCGGGCACCTGCCGATTCGGCTGAAAATAAACGTGATAATAACCTTCATAGTGCGCCGCGATGTTTGGATCCTGGCCTTCGATGAAGCCCGCCATGTAGTCCGACAGACGATCGCGGGAGCGCTGCAGCTTCGGCGGCCGGATGCGGATGAGCGCCTGGAACTGGTCCCGCGGCAACAGGATCTCGTGCTCTTCGAGGCCGAAGAAATCGCAAAGCCGGCGGAGCGACTGGAGCGACGGTTCGCTCGCCCCGTTCAGGTAGCGCTGCAGTTGATGGCGATTGATCTGCGCATCACGGCAGATCGCCGATACCGAACGCCCGTAGCTGCACAGGAGACGCAAATTGGTGGCGAAATCGCTGACACGGCGCGACATCAGGCATCCTTATGTGAGTTTGTTCCAGTTATGGGCCAGATCGGATACGGTCTGCAAGGGCTCTGACGATTGCCGGGACTCTTGCCGTTCCATTAGCCTCAGACCTGCCCAGCAGGGAGAGAGATTCGTGGCATGACCGTCAATCGTCGCGTGTTCATTCGCAATGCCATCATTCTCAGCGTCGTGCCAGGCGCCGGTCAAGCGCTCAAACCCGCCTCCGCTCGCGCCGAGCCTCAGAGAGGCGGGCTTTTCCGCGCCGCCCTCGGCCAGGGCGCCACGACCGACACGCTCGATCCGGCAACTTGGGGCACCAACTACTTCACGTCCGAACTGGGAAGCATCATCGGCAACGCGCTGACCGAGGTCGATGCGCGCAACGGCATCATCCCGGGCCTCGCCGAAAGCTTTGCGGCGGAGGACGGGGCCCGCAAATGGGTGTTCAAGCTGCGTCGAGGCGTCACTTTCCACAACGGCAGGACCGTCACCGCCGACGACGTCGTCGCGTCGATCAACTATCATCGCGGCGAGAATTCCAAGTCAGGCTCGAAACCCGGCCTCGCCATTGTCAGCGACATCAAGGCCGACGGCGCGGAGACCGTCATCTTCACGCTCAAGACCGGCAGCCCGGACTTTCTTTATGAAACGAGTTCCTACCGTCTCGCGATCTTTCCCGCGACCGACGGCAGGATCGACGCATCGACGGGCGGCACGGGTCCATTCATCATCACCCGGTTCGAGCCCGGCGTGATCCTCGAGGCCAAGCGCAACCCCAACTACTTCAATGCGGCCAAGCCCTATTTCGATGCGGTGCAACTGCGCGTCGTCGCCGACGCAGCGGCGCGCACCACCGCACTCATCACCGGCGAAGTCGACTATATCGACCGTTGCGACCTGCGCACTATCGACAGGCTGCAGCAGAGCAGCGATGTCGAGATCGACAACGTCACGGGTTTCTCGCATCTCGTGGCCACGATGAACACGACCGTCCCGCCCTTCGATGACATCAATGTGCGGCTGGCGCTCAAATATGCGATCGACCGCGAGGAGCTGCTCAAAAAGATCCTCTATGGTTACGGCACGGTGGGGAACGACAATCCTTTCGCGCCGACACTCAAATTCGCGGCCAATCCCGAACCCGTTCACCGTTACGACCCGGCGATGGCCAGATCCTATCTGAGGAAGGCGGGGCTCGACAGTCTCAAGGTGGATCTGTCGACATCCAACGCGGCCTTCGATGGGGCGGTCGACGCCGCCGCGCTGATCAAGGAAACGGCCGCCAGATGCGGCATCGAGATCAACATCGTCACCGAGTCCGCCGACAGCTACTGGGACACGGTATGGATGAAAAAGCCGTTCATGCTGTCCTTCTGGGGAGGCCGCCCGACGATCGATCAGCATGCGACACAGGCCTATGCGGCAGAGGCGCCATGGAACGACACGTTCTGGAAAGATCCCCGGTTCAACGAGCTCCTCGTCGCCGCGAGATCCGAAACTGATGAGGCGAAGCGGGCGGCGATGTATGCCGAGATGCAACAATTGCTGCATGACGAAGGCGGCCAGATCGTCCTGATGTTCAACAACTATGTGGGAGCGCGCTCAAAGAAAGTCGGGCATGGCGAGCTCAATTCCAATCTCGACCATGACGGTACTTACATGTGGCGTCGTTGGTGGCTCAACACCTAGAGCCAACCTCAAGCGAGATCGGCGGACTTTTTTGTGACTCCAACGCTTGCTTCGCACGAGTGCCTCTTGACATCGTGGGCCAAAGGGTGATTTGGAAAATATCACAATCGCGCCCGTGTTGCCGAGTTCATGGCCGGGCTTGATCCGGCCACAGCCGCTGCCGGGCTTTGCTTTCTCAAAAATGGAACCGTCAGATGACCAGCACGCCTTGCCAAAGCGCGGCGCTCGACCGCATCGCGCCATGGGCGGAGAAGATCGCCGAGTTCTTCGCCCTCATCGTCGAAATCATCCTGATGATTGCCGAAAAATTTCCGCAGCGCCTGCCGGAAGGTCGGGCGTTGGCTCAACGCACTGTGCTCACGGCCATCTCCTCGCTCCGTGACGTCGAAGCTCGGCTTCCTGCCGCCTTCGGTGAACATGTCCATGCCCTTGCGCGCAAGAGCTCGCCCGAGGTCGAGCAAAGGTTATTGAACGGGTAAGAAAAGAGTATGAAAGGGTATTGAAAGCGAGGGCGCGCATGCCCCCACGTAAAGCATCCGCCCAGGCATCCGCCGACTATCTGAAACGATAGGTCAGGAACAGGCCGCCGAAGAACTGGTCCGCCGATCCTTCATCCTCGACGATCGGGCTTGCGGCCGCATCCCCGACGAGCCGCTTGTACTGCGCGCGCCCGGAAAGGTCGATGCTCTCGGTGAGCATGTAGTCGAGGCCGAGCGTCACGGCGACGTCCTTGAAGCCCGCATCGGCGTCGAACTGGTCAAGTCCGCTCTTCGCCGACTGCGCCGAGGAGATGCCGAAATAAGTGTCCATATAGTTGCTGTCCGCCCAGGACGTCGATGCTTCGATGCTGGATCTGAGCTCCTCGGTGATGGGCACGCTGATGCCGGTCGATGCCTCGGCCAGCAAGCCATCATGCCCGCCGCCGACATCCTGGACGACGGTCAGGCCCGCCGCCCAGATGCCGACCTGGTATTTGAGGAAGCCGCCGACCTCGATCGAATCATCGACATCGCCAAGTCCGTCGAGCGCGTTGTTGTCATCTTCGTCGCGGCCGAAGCCATAGCGCGCGATCGGCCCGGTCTTGATATTGTCATCGCCCAGCGGCCCTTCGAAATCGAGGAGGTTGATCCCCAGCGATGTGCCCTCGATGAAAATAAAATCGTCATAGACGATCGAGACGAAGGGAAAAGGCTGGAATTCATAGTCGTCCGAGCCTTCGTAGTCGGGCGCATAGGCGCCGCCACCGCCCACCAGCACGCTCCACTTGCTGCCCTTTGCGTCCTGAGTTGACGTTGTGTAATCTTCATCCGCAGCATGGGCGGAGGCCGACCCCATGGCTGTTCCGGCGACACTTGCCATGATTATGAGCCAATTTGCGGTAAGAGCTTGAGCCAGGGTTTTCCGGGCCGGGAGACGGGAACGCATGGACGCTGTCCTTTAAGTGATGGGATGCGTCTCGTGTATGCGCCGATCCTGGCAAGGAAGTTTCGAGCGGGTTTCGATATGTTGCAGATTGTATCACCACGGGCGTCGCGTTGCGCTCCTGCTTCAGGATGCGCGCCATGATCAAGCAGACCAAGCCTCACATACTGATTGTCGACGATGACCGGCAGATTCGCGCCATGCTGGCGCGCTTCCTCGCCGAGCACAGCATGCGGGTGACCCAGGCCGGCGACGGCGAGCAGATGTTCAAGACACTGGAGACCGGCCGTTTCGATGTGATCGTCCTCGATGTCATGATGCCGGGCGACGACGGCTTCACCTTGTGCCGCAGGTTGCGCAGCACCAACACCATCCCGCTCATTCTGCTCACCGCCCGCAACAGCGAGACCGACCGGATCGTCGGCCTCGAGCTCGGCGCCGATGATTATGTGACCAAGCCCTTCAATCCGCGCGAGCTTCTCGCCCGCATCCGCGCCATACTGCGGCGCGCCACCGCCAATCCGGCGGCGGCGGAAAGGCTGGCGAGCGTCACCTACCAGTTCGCCGGCTGGACGCTCGACACCAGCCGGCGCTCGCTGGTCTCGCCGCAGGGTATCCTCACCGACCTGACCACGGGTGAGTTCGAACTGCTGGTCGCCTTCGTCGAGCACCCGCAGCGTGTCCTCAATCGCGACCAGCTCCTCGATCTCGCCCGCGGGCGGGTCAGCCTCGCTTTCGACCGCAGCATCGATGTCCAGGTCAGCCGGCTGCGCCGCAAGATCGAGACCGACCCGAACGCCCCCGCCCTCATCAAGACGGTGCGCAATGGCGGCTATTTCTTCACCGCCACGGTCACCGCGGCAGCTCCGGTTGTGTCGCCATGAGAATCCCCCTCTGGTCGAAGCTGCGCCTGGCGCCGCGGATCGCCATCCTCATCGTCGCAACCGCCATCGCAGCCAAGCTCTTGGACGAAACGCTTCAACACATCCTTCCGCCATCAGGCTTCTTGGTCGTCAACAACGAATGGTTGGCCAAGGCGGCGCAGGAAGCAGAGAAGATCGCCAATGAAACACCGGCGGCGGATCGTCAGGCCGCGCTTGCCAAATCGGAATTCACGCACTGGCTGAATTTTGACATCACTGCAGAAGCGCCAGCTTACCCCCAGGACGACCTGCCAAGACTTGCGCGTGAAGCCAGGGCTGCTCTCATCAAGTCGCTCAACCATCCGCCCGAAGATATCCTGGTCATGACCGAGCATTTCAAGGAGCCCGAGGTCAAGACAAATGTCGTGGTGATTTCAGAGATTCCGACCTTCATGAACACCGAGCTGCTGATGTCGCGTGATAGCATGGTCGTCGGCGATCTCCACATGGCCATCAGGCTCAAGGACCGATCCTGGCTGGTGATCAGCCCGACGGAAGCCGACATCACCACGCTGCACTATTTCCGCAATCTCATCAGCCTGATCCTCACTCTCTTCATCGTGGCGATCTTCTCGATCTGGATGGCACGCAGCATCGTGAAGCCTTTGACCAATCTCGCGCAAGCCGCGGAGAAGCTCGGCCGTGAGCGCGAAACCACGCCGATCACCGGCATGAAGCTGCCCGAGCTCGCTTCGATCGCCGACACCTTCAACGAGATGCAGGCGCGGCTCAAGAAATTCGTCGACGAGCGCATGCAGATGCTGGCCGCCATCTCGCACGACCTGCGCACGCCGCTGACCCGGCTGCGCCTTTATGCCGAGACCGTGCCGAACGAGGCGCAGCGCACCCAGATCCTGTCCGACATCTCCGACATGGAGACGATGGTCTCGACCTCGCTCGCCTTCATGAGCGATGATATCCACCGCGAGTCCTATAGCGCGGTCGACCTGGCGAGTCTCATCATCAGCCAATGCGACAATTTCGTCGATGCCGGCCGCAAGGTTTCCTACCAGGGGCCCGACCATGCCGAGCTCACCTGCCGGCCGGTGGCGGTGCGCCGCGCCATCTCCAATCTGATCGACAATGGCTGCAAATATGGCGGCGAGGTGTGCGTAACGCTCACCGACAATGTCGCTTCCCTCGTCATCGACATCCGCGATGGCGGTCCCGGTATCCCGGCCGATCAGACCGAGCGGGCTTTCGCGCCCTTCCAGCGGCTCGAGGAATCACGCAACCGCGAGACCGGCGGCACCGGCCTCGGCCTCACCATCGCCCGTGATGTCGTGGTGAGCCATGGCGGCGACATCCAGCTCATGCATGACGAAAAAAGCTTCCTGGTGCGTGTCGAGTTGCCCCGCCCCCGCGAGATCAGGGCAAGTCGGGCCGCTAAGCCTCATCCAAAAGCCAGCGCAAGACCGGCGCATCCACAACGACCGCCTCTCCCAGCTCGGAAACGAAAGACGCATAACCTTTCGTCTTGATCTCCGCGAAGGAGAACTCGGCATGGAGCTCGCGGCGTCCGTCTTCATGGACGCGGTGGATCAGAAGCCTTTGGCCGTCTTCGTCGCATTCGATCAGATGTGAATGCCCGGCCATTTGTCCGCTCCTCAGCCGCGCAACGATGCCAGCATCTCTTCCACCACCTTGGCGGTGGTGAACAACGGCTGGTCCTGGCCATGCGGCGCCATCAGCATGAGGCCGGTCGGCGGCTCGCCATCCCGGTGCATCGGCAGCGAGATGCCGCAGCAATCGAGGAAATTGCCGGTGAAGGTGTTGCGCAGCGACATGAAATTGAGCTTGAGGTAATCCTCATCCCGCGCCAGCGCGGAAATGGCGGGCGCTGCATTGCACGTGGTCGGCATCACCAGCGCGTCGAAGCCGATCATCGCCCGGTTGAACTGCCCGATCAGTCTCTGCCGGGTGGCGAGGAGATCGACATAATCGGGCGCCGAGATGAGCGATCCGAGCTCGATGCGCCGGCGCACCCGCTGGTCATAGCCCTCGCCCTTCTCGGCGATCTGGGCGCGGTGATGGAGGAAAGCCTCGACCGCCGATATGCCGCCCTTGGCATTGATCCCCGGCAACTGGGTGAGCTCCGGGAAGGCCACCTCTTCGATCAAGATGCCGGCTCGGCCCAGATGCGCGACGGCACGCTCGAAGGCGGAAGCGACTGCCTCGTCGATCAGCCCTGAGAAATAGTCGCGCGGCATGGCGAAGCGCAAATCGTGGCGCGGTTCCGCAATAGTGCCGTCCCAGTCTCCCGCCATGACCGCATCGGCCAGCGCACAGCACTCGACCGTCCGGGCGAGCGGCCCGATGCTGTCGAGCGTCGTGGACAGCGGATAGGCGCCCTTGGTCGAGACGCGCCCGGTGGAGGGCTTGTAGCCGACGACGCCGTTATAGGCGGCCGGTATCCGGCAGGAGCCGCCGGTGTCGCTGCCGATGGCGAGCGGCACCATGCCGTCGGCGACGGCGACGCCGGCGCCCGAGGAGGAGCCGCCGGGGATGCGCCCGGTCTGCCGGTCATAGGGCGAGCGCGGCGTGCCGTAATGCGGATTGAGGCCCACACCCGAATAGGCGAATTCGGTCATGTTGTTGCGCCCGACCGCGATGAAGCCCTGGGCCTTGAGGCGCTCGATCGCCGGGGCGTCGGCCTCGGCCGGCGCGGCCGTCGCGAGGATGGCGGATCCCGCCCGCGTCACCTGCCCCTTGAGATCGAACAGGTCCTTCACGCCGATCGGGATGCCGGCATAGGCGGGGACCGCAAGGCCCGCCTTGCGCCGCCGGTCATAGAATGCCGCCTGATCGAGGGCAGCGGCGCCATCGAGGACGATGAAGGCCCGTGCCCCCTCGCCCTGCGGATCCTCAATGCGCGTCAGCGCCGTTTCAACCAGGGCCACCGCGGTGACGGCCCCCTTATCGAGGTCGTGCGCCAGAGCGCGCAAAGGCTTGAACATCAGCTTCCCATCACATTCTTGACCGCTTCGGCAAGCTGCTTAAGCGAGAAGGGTTTGGGCAGGAAAGCAAAATCGTGCTCGCCTTCGAGATTTTTCTCGAACGCGTCCTCGGCATAGCCCGAGATGAAGATGATCTTGGTCGCAACCCCGCGCTTGCGCAATTCCTTGAGCAGCGTCGGGCCGTCCATTTCCGGCATCACCACATCGGAGATGACGAGGCTGATCTCATCGCCCTTCTCGGCGAAGATGGCAAGCGCGGCATCGCCCGAAGCCGCCTCGAGCACGGTATAGCCGCGCGACGCCAGCGCCCGCGAGGCGAAGGCGCGCACCGCATCCTCGTCCTCGACCAGAAGCACCGTGCCCTTGCCGGTGTGATCGGCGCGCTTGGCTTCCACGCGCTCACCCTTGGTCTCCTCCGGTGCCGCGGCCTCCTGCGTATGGCGCGGCAGATAGATGCGGAATACCGTGCCCCGGCCGACGACGCTGTCGCAGAAGATGAAGCCGCCGGTCTGCTTGATGATGCCATAGACGGTCGAAAGGCCTAAGCCCGTGCCCTTGCCGACATCCTTGGTGGAGAAGAACGGCTCCCAGATCTTGTCGAGGATATCCTTGGGGATGCCGGTGCCCGTATCCTGCACCTCGCACAGGACGTAATCGCCGGGCGGCATCGACTGGAGGTCGCTCGACTGCCGTTCACTGACGCTCGCATTGGAGGTCCGCACCGTCAGGGTGCCGCCATTGGGCATGGCGTCGCGCGCATTGACGGCGAGATTGATGACGACCTGCTCGAACTGGTTGACGTCGACCTTGACCATGCCGAGGTCGCGGCCATGCACGACCTTGAGATCGACCTTCTCGCCCAGGAGCCGCCCCAGCAGGTTGCCGAGATCGGAGATCACATCGGTGAGCGACAGCACCTCCGGACGCAAGGTTTGGCGGCGCGAGAAGGCCAGAAGCTGACGCACCAGATTGGCGGCGCGGTTGGCGTTCTGCTTGATGTTCATGATGTCGGCGAAGGCGGGATCGGTCGGCCGGTGCTTGGCCAGCAACAAGTCGGAGAAGCCGATGATGGCGGTGAGCACATTGTTGAAGTCATGCGCGACACCGCCGGCGAGTTGCCCGATCGCCTGCATCTTCTGACCTTGAGCCACTTGCACTTCGAGCGACTTGTTCTCCGTCTTATCGGTCGCGAAGACGAGGAAGCTCGCTTCTCTCTCGGCGTGGCCGGAAATGATGAACTGGACCTGGCGCGGCGGGTCGCCGATCCCCGAGGCGTCCACATGGGTGGATCTCGAGCCCATGCCGCCGACTGCCGCCAGCGCCTCGCGTATCTGGCCGCGTTGCTCGGACGGCACCAGGTTCTCGAGCGGAACCCCGCGCCGCGCCTGCGGCGACAGCGCGAGGAAGGCGAGATTGGCGTTGCGGATGATGCCCTCGCCATCGAGCTCGGCAATGCCCATGGGTGCGGTGTTGAAGAAACGGTGCAGCCTGGTGTCGGTGTCGGCGGTCTCGCCGCCCGCGCCGGGTTGCGGCAGGACCAGGCTGCGCGAGGGTTGCAGCCGGCCTTGGCCGTCATGCCCGGCGCGATGGATGATGTGCACCGGCACCGTGCGCCCGTCCTGCGCTTTCAGGTCAATGTCGAAGGCCTCGGTCAGCGTCGTCTCGCCCGAAGGCGCGATACGGGTGAGAAGCTTCTCCCCCGCTTCCGTGACCACGTCCTTGAGCGTCAGCGCCCCGCCTGTCGTCGCTTCGAGGTCGAGCCCCAGCCACTCCGCCAGCGTGGCGTTGATATAGGCGATGCGGCCCTCGGCATCGGCGGAGAAGAAGCCGGCGGGCGCCTGGTCGAGATAGTTGATGATATATTGCAGATGCGCGAAGGCGCCTTCCTGCTTGGCCCGGTCGGCGCTGATGTCCTGATGGCGCCACAGTGAAAGACCGGAGCCCCCATTGATCTCGATCGGCGAGACGCCGATCCTGATCCACACCGGCTCATGGGTCTTGGCGCCGGCGGCGGAGGAACCGGCATTGAGGCGGATCTCCTCGACGCCGGCGCGCCTTTCGCGCACCGATTGCGACAGCCGGTAGATATTCTGGGCGAGCTCGGGATATCCGGCATAGATGTTCTCGATCCCGACGAGCCGCGCCAGACCTGCGGCGGAGAGGAGCTTGAGATAGGCGGAGTTGCCGTAGAGGGCACGGCCCTTGGCATCGGTGACGACGCAGGCATCGCCGATCGCGTCGAGGAGCCCCTGGAAGAAGGCCTCGTCGCGGTCCCCCGGACCGATATGGACGATGCCGGCCAGGAGGCCGAAAAGGACGACGAGGCCCAGGAACGAAAGAACCGCCCCTGCCACCAGGAGCCAGGCCGGCACGGTTCCGCGCAGGAGCCAGGCGACCGCGGCCGTCACCAGGGCCAGCAGCACCGCCAGAAACAGCGACAGGAGCGGCCAGCCTTTGCGGGCGTTCCCCATGGGGCGAGCCCTGACCTCCGCTTGCTTGATACCGGCGTCACTCATCGTGATCGCAACTTCCCCACCCACGAATCGACCCAGTATAGGCGATTGATCAAGGGTCTTAACCCTGACCATCCCAAGCCGGCACAATATTCACTGGCCCACCCCCCCATTATTCATGGTAGAGTGACTTTTATGGCGTATCAGAGCCTGGCCCCGGGGCGTGGATCATCGTCCCTAGGGCAAAGGTTCGCATAAGTGTTTGGGGCGCTTCGCGTCGTCCAACAAGTTTGGCGCGAGGCGTTCGTCAGGAGGCGTAAATGGAAGTTCTGACGGCCTATTGGAGCTACATCGTCGGGGCCTTGATCGTCCTTGCCGTGCTGGTGCTGCTTTTCCTGGTCCTGCGCAGCCTCGGCGGCCGTGTCCGGGGCGGCAAAGGAGCGAGGCTCGGCATCAGCGAATATCACGAGATCGACAAGGATCGCCGCCTGGTCCTGGTGCGCCGCGACGATTACGAGCATCTCGTCCTGATCGGCGGAGCGCAGGATCTGGTGATCGAGACCGGCATTCCGATCGGCTTCGAGCGTGACTATGACGACACGTTCGTCGGCCGGCCGATGCACAATGAGCCCGTGGAACCGCGCGAGCCGCGCCGCAGCGTCCCCCGCAGCGAGCGCGAGGAGCATGCGCCGATCCCCTTGCGCGCCGCGCCCCGCCCGCCAGTCTTCGGCGAGAAGCGCCCGGTTCTGCGCACGGTGGAGCCCAAGCTCGGTCCGCAGGACCGCGACTACGACGACCGCGTCTAGAGCCTCTCCCGCCCGGACCTGACACCCGACAGGGTAAGAAGGCCGGAAATCCGAAAGGCCGTCCAGAAACGCCATCCCTTGTGTCCGCGGGACATGAGGTGTCTTCCTTCATTGCCAAGCAAAAAGCACGATCCAAACAAGTGCTGACAACGGAGGAAGCGGCATGAAGTGGACTGTGAAGGCCTGCGCCTTCGCAAGCGGCTGCACCTTCATGCACACTTGCCCGCCCGACATTCAGAAGCTCTACACGGCAATCTGGACCGACCTCTCCAAGTGACGAAGCCTGCGTCTAGAAAAAGACAAAGGCCCGGATCGCTCCGGGCCTTTGTCTTTTGATCGTTGCAGATCACTCGGTCGCGGGCGCGGGCGGTTGCCGCCTTTCGCTCATGAAGCGGTCGAACTCATCCTGATCCTTCGCCTTCTTGAGCCGATCGAGGAACTCGCCGAAGGCGCGCTGCTCCTCGGCCAGCTTGCGGCGCTCCTGCTCGAGCCGGTCGAGCTCGCTTTTCTTATAGGCGTCGAAGGCGCTGTTCCCGCTGGTGGGCGTCAGCTCATCACGGAAAGCCCAGCGCTTGAGATCCTGGCCCTTGAACCGGCTCCAGGGGGCGACGCTCTGGGATGATCCGGCCCACAGCTCGCCCTTGGCGAGCTTCCAGATAAGGGCCGCAAGGCCGAGCGGCCAGAAGACGATAAAGGCCGCGACGATCAGGGCGATTTCCCAGAAGGACCAGGATTTCCTGGCCCAGCCGCAGCCGCGGCGATGGCTCTGACGGTGATCTGAGGTTTCGTAACCAGGCTCAAAAGTTCCGGATGTGGATGGCGACATGGGACCTCCCTCGTGAGATGTTAGCCATGTTCACATAGGTGGCCAGGAGCCCTTTGCAAGGGAACGGGTGTGTAAAGATATGTTTCACGGCCGTTGGCCCGACCACACTTTGCACGGCCGCTCAGGATTCTGACGTAGCTGCGACCTTGGTCGGGACGGAGATGCCACTGTCCCTCAGCATGGCATCGACGGCGTCGCCGGCGAGCCGGCCGGCCTCCATGGCCGATACCGAGCCAGCGGCGATGAGGCCCGTCATGCCGTGGGTGAAGGCCCAAATCTTGATCGAGAGCTCGCGCACCTGGTGCTCCTTGGCGCCGAGCCCCCGCACCGCGTCCTCGAGCACGGCAAAGGCGCGGTCGCCGGCCTGCGTCACCGACGTGCCGACCGCCGGGAGGCCTGAGGAGAACATCGCCTGGTAGAAGCCCGGCTCGTCGAGCGCGAAAGCGTAATAGGCCGCCCCCATGCGGTGCAGCGCTTCATAGGGCGACGCGACGCCCGCCGTCGCGGCGAGGAGCCGATCGCGGAACAGGTTGAAGCCCTCTTCCGCCGTCGCCTCGATCAGCGCATTGCGATCGCGGAAATGACGATAGGGAGCGCTCGGGCTGACACCGGCGGTGCGCGAGGCCTCATTGAGGGTAAAGCCCTGCGGCCCATGTTCGGCAATGAGCCGACGGGCGGCGGCGATCAGTGCCTCTCTGAGGTTTCCGTGATGGTAGCCGTGTCGGACAAATTGGGCGTGCGGCGGCCTACAGCGCATGAACGGAAGCTACGCGCAACCGGGCCCGCAATCAATCATCACGATAGACCCGCTCGCGCCGCTCATGCCGCTCCTGGGCCTCGATGGAGAGCGTCGCGATCGGCCGGGCGTCGAGCCGGCGCAGGCTGATGGGCTCGCCCGTCTCCTCGCAATAGCCATAGGTGCCGTCGTCGATGCGCTTGAGCGCGGCATCGATCTTGGAAATGAGCTTGCGCTGGCGGTCGCGGGTTCTGAGTTCCAAGGACCGGTCGGTTTCGGTCGAGGCGCGATCGGCGAGGTCGGGAAGGATGTTGTTGTCGTCCTGGAGGTGCGCCAGCGTCTCGCGGCTCTCCTTCAGGATGTCATCTTTCCAGTTGAGCAGCTTGTTGCGGAAATATTCCCGCTGCCGCTCATTCATGAACGGCTCGTCTTCTCTTGGTTTGTAGTCTTCGATTTCGACTTCGACCGCCATCTAAGGCCTCACCCGGTACACGCCTGCATCAACCCTTCGGTGCGGCGGGCTTATAGCGATCCCGCCCTGCTTCGACAATAGCCAAAGAGAGTTCCATCACGGACATGTTCTCTTTACCGCATCACCATGATTCGCAAGGATTTTTCTCAGTTCAGGCCATTTGCCTGAACTCTGTGACAATACTGCAAAGACCATGCCTTTGCGGTCGCGGGGCATGGGCGCTATGACGGTCTGAAGCAAGCGGAAAGGCCTGACATGCGGTTTGAAGGCACCAAGGATTACGTCGCAACCGACGATCTCACCATGGCGGTGAATGCCGCGGTCGTCCTCGAGCGGCCGCTTCTCGTCAAGGGCGAGCCCGGCACCGGCAAGACGGTGCTGGCGCGCGAAGTGGCTTCCGCCCTCGCAACACCCCTCATCGAATGGCACATCAAGTCGACGACCAAGGCGCAGCAGGGTCTCTACGAATATGATGCGGTGAGCCGCCTGCGCGATTCGCAACTGGGCGACGCCCGCGTCCATGACATCCGCAACTACATCAAGCGCGGCAAGCTATGGGATGCGTTCACCCATGACCATCGCCCTGTCCTTCTGATCGACGAGATCGACAAGGCCGACATCGAATTCCCCAACGATCTCCTGCAGGAGCTCGATCGCATGGAATTCTTCGTCTATGAGACGGGCGAGACCATCCAGGCGAAGCAGCGTCCGATCGTTATCATCACTTCCAACAACGAGAAGGAATTGCCGGACGCTTTCCTCAGGCGCTGCTTTTTCCACTATATCAAATTCCCCGAGCGCGAGACGATGCAGGCGATCGTCGACGTCCACTTCCCCGGCCTCAAGGGCAAGCTCGTCCATGAGGCGCTCAACATCTTCTACGACATCCGCGACGTGCCGGGCCTCAAGAAGAAACCCTCGACGTCGGAGCTTCTCGACTGGATCAAGCTCTTGTTGAATGAAGATGTGAGCCCTGAGACCTTGCGCGAGCGCGATCCGCGCAAGCTGATCCCGCCGCTCCATGGCGCGCTCCTCAAGAACGAGCAGGATGTGTCGCTGTTCGAGAAGCTCGCTTTCATGGCCAGGCGCGAAGGGAGATAAACCATGGATCCCGGCATCATTCTTTTGGTGTTGATTGCCGCCGCCGCGCTCTGGGGTTCCTTTTGGCTAGATCGTCGATCCAGGACAAAGACCGACGCAGCGGCGGGATCGTATCCCTACATGGACTCTGCTGCCGTCCGGACCGATTTCACAAATCATCGCGGATACGATAGTGCTGGCGACAACGGCGGAGTTGGCGGCGGCAGCGGAGACGCTGGTGGTGGCGGAGGCGATGGCGGCAGCGGTGGCGGAAATTGAATGCGCTTCATCTCTTTGCTCACAGTCCTTGCTCTGACGCTCGCAATGGTCAAATCACCCATGGCTTCCGAAACCGATCTCCACAAGGCCGCCGGCGCCAACGACACGGCGCGCATCGAGACTTTGCTCAAGTCGGGCGCACGCGTCGATGCGCGCGACTCTTCCGAGCGCACCGCCCTTCTCGTCGCCACGCAAGCCAATGCCGTCGATGCGGCGCGCATCTTGATAGCCGCGGGGGCCGATGTGAACGCCAAGGACAATATCCAGGATTCGCCCTATCTCTATGCCGCCGCCGAAGGCCGGCTCGAGATCCTGCGCCTGACGCTCAAGGCGGGCGCCGATCTCAACAGCGTCAACCGCTATGGCGGCACGGGTCTCATTCCGGCCTCGCATCATGGTCACCCCGACATCGTGCGCGAATTGCTCAAGACCAGGATCAATATCGATCATGTCAACCGGCTGGGCTGGACCGCACTGCTCGAGACCATCATTCTCTCCGATGGCGGTCCGACGCATACCGAGATCCTCGAGCTGCTCGTCGATGCCGGCGCCAATGTGAACCTCGCCGACCGCGACGGCGTGACACCGCTCGCCCATGCCGAGCAGCGCGGCTATGCCGAGATGGCGCGCATCCTGAAAGCGGCAGGCGCCAAACCTTAGTCCCGCGTGAGGCCTTCAAGCCATTGCCGGAAGGCCAACACGCGTGGCTTGCTCCATTTCGCCGACGGTCCATAGACGTAGTAATTGTCGGCATCACGACGAAGCACCAGTTCGGGCAGCGGACAGACGAGCTTGCCGGTCTTGAGCTCATCGGTAAGCAGCGTCAGGTCGCCCATGGCGATGCCCTGCCCCATCACCGCTGCCTGGATCGCCGTATCGAGAAGCGGAAAGGTCTCCCCACTCATCGGGTCGACATCGCCGGCCGCGAATTCCTCGAGCCAGACTCGCCAGTCGTGGCGATCCGGCGTGGTGTGGAGAAGGTTGAAACGGCCGAGATCGGCCGGCGCCCTGATGCTGCGGCCCTCGATGAGGCGCGGCGAGCAGACCGGCGTCATGCTGGCGGGGACGACCAGCATCGCTTCCCAGCCTTCGGGGCACTGGGGGCCGCAGCCGAAAGCGAGGTCGTAGCCGCCGCCAATGGCTTCCGGCCATCCATAGATGCCGGTCGTGACATTGACCTGGATGGCCGGGTGATTCTGCCGGAACAGATCGAGCCGCGGTATGAGCCAGCGGATGGAAAAGCTTGGCTGGCTGATGAGCCTGAGCTTCGGCGCTTCAGCCGCCACATCGGCGAAACCCGCGGCGATCGCCTTGAAGGCCTTGCTGAGCACGGGCAGGAATTTGCGGCCATGCTCGGTCAGCTCAACCTGGCGCGCGCGGCGGATGAAGAGCGGCAGGCCAAGCTCCTCCTCGAGCAGCTTGACATGCCGGCTGATGGCGCCCTCGCTGACATGGAGCTCGGCCGCGGCGCGCGCGAAGCTCTGGTGACGGGCCGCTGCTTCAAAGGCCCGCAAGGCATTGAGAGATGGCAGGCGCATTGCCGTTAAGCCTTAGTTTTCCTGATCCTTACCCCCAGATAGCTTGCTTTGAATTCGATATAAAGAGGCCGTATCTGGAGGCCTGGATCAGCGCCGCAAGAGGAGGGCAAGATGCATAACACACTCGCAGCATGGATCGCCCGCCACCGTTATCGCCGCGATCTGGTCCGGCAATTGGAACTCGGCAACCATCTCGTCAAGGATATCGGCCTCACCCTCGAGCAGGCGTTGACCGAGATCAGGAAACCGTTCTGGCGCGCTTGATCGGCCGTCCTCGTCTTCCTATATGAGCGGCGCGAGGACGACCTCGCTTTTCCCTTGATCGGTGCACGGGACGACCCTGCAGAAAGCAGAGGTTCGTCATGGCGTGGCTTTTTCTTGTTGTCGCCGGTCTTTTCGAGATCGGCTGGGCCATCGGCCTGAAATACACGGATGGCTTCACGAAGCCGGTGCCGTCACTTCTCACCGCCCTCAGCATGATCATCAGCCTGGTCTTGCTGGGCCTGGCGCTCAAGACCCTGCCGGTCGGCACGGCCTATGCGATGTGGACCGGCATCGGCGCGGTCGGCACCGCTTTGCTCGGCATGTGGCTCATGGGCGATCCGGCACATGTGGCGCGGCTCGTCTGCATCGCCGTCATCATCGGCGGCATTTTCGGGTTGAAGTTTGCGGGGTGATTTTCGGAAGCCTGTTTCCGTTGATGTCGGGCGCCGGACTGGATTACCCCGCTAGTTTGGATAACCCAAACGCAGCGATAAATCCGAGGACTGTTATAAGTCCTGAGTAGTTATGGGTTGTCTCGAAGGCCTCGGGTATCATCGTATCCGCGATCATCGCCAGAATGGCGCCCGCGGCAATGGCTTCAGTCGCGGCGATCGCGTCGGCGGAGACATCGCGGAAGACCACATAGCCGGTGAGAGAAGCAATTCCCGAGATCACGGCGATGCCGCCCCAGAGCCCGAAAACATATAATGCGGACCGACCGGCCCTTTTCATCCCCAATGCGCTCGACAGGCCCTCTGGTATGTTGGACAGGAAGATCGCCACCACGGCGACCCAGCTCACGACACCTCCGCCGATCATGCTCACGCCGATGACGATCGATTCCGGAATGCCGTCCAAAAGTGCACCAACTGCAATTGCGGCTCCATTGTTCTCGACGGAGGAGTGTTTCTCGCCGGATCGCTTGCGGTGCCTGGCGCCATGGCCGGAGAGATACACGTTGGCGGCTGTGTAGACGACTGCACCGGCAATGAAGCCCGATGCGGTTGAATCGATGCCGCCCCGTTGATAGGCCTTGTCCATGAGCTCGAAAGAAAGGGCGGAAATCAAAACACCGCTGCCGAAAGCCATGATTGCGGCGATGATCCGCTGTTGAATATTGGCAAGAAAGCCGACAGCGGCTCCGATCAGAAGCGCGGAACCGCTTACCAAGCCCCAAAAGCCGGCAAGAGCAATGTCCACGAGAGATCCATCCCGTTATTCGATAGACCTGAAGCGAGCATTCCCATGACGATTCGTCAAATGGGGCTTCCAGCTAGTCGAGCGCGTGCGCCTTGCGTCCGCCGCGGCGGATCTTCTCGGCCGGCTCGGTGTCGAGAAGCCGCTGCGCCAGCGCGACCGTGCGGCCTGCGAGATCCGCGGCACCGCGATGCAATTCAGCCGATGAGCGCACCTCGGCGACATTGCGCTCCATGTCCTCGGCCGCCCAGCCGCGCGAATGCGCAATGAACGGAAACTGCGGAAAGTGGAAGCCGAGCTCGGCGAAGAAGCCCAGTATCTGGCCGACGACACCTTGCACATTGTCCTGGCCGCCGACGATGATGAAGGACGCGACCTTGTTGCGGATCAGCACCCGGTTATGCGTGGTGACTTGGTTCTGGATGCAATTGAGCCGTTCGGCCATGCGGAAATAGAGCGAGCTCGCCTGCCCCCAGCGGATGGGTGTTGCGATGATCACCGCGTCGGCCCAATGCACCAGCGCCTCATAGACGGGGGTCAGTTCGTCCTTGGGTCGCATCTGGGTGATCGAGCACGGCCAGGTGCAGGCCTGCGCCGCCTTCGAGTAATAGCCCTCGCATGCTCTGAATTTGAGGTCATTGAGCTTGATGAGCCGGGTTTCGCAGCCCAAGGCCTCTGCCGCCTTGAGCGACGAGCCCAGAAGGTCATCGGAGCCCGAATAGCGCGGCGCCCTCTTGTCCATCGCCGTCGTCGAGATGCCGGCGACACGAACAGGCCCCTCGGCGCGAAGTACCGGCCGCGCCAGAGGATGCGGCTCATGCGGCGCCTTCTGCCGCTTGGTCGGCCTGAGTTGCAGCAGCACGCGGCCATTCTCGACCTTGACCGGAAAGGATGGCACTCGGTCCTCTTCGAAACCGGGCTCGCCAAGCCCCGTCACCCGGTGGAATTTCCACTGGTGCCAGGGACAGACGATGTAGTCGCCATCGAGCGCGCCTTCGCCGAGCGGACCGCCGACGTGATTGCAGGCATTGTGGACCGCGCCAAAGGTACGGGCCGCGCAGGAGAGAGCGATCTTGACCGATTGCACCTCGATGGGCTGCAAGGCTTGCGCCCCGAGTTCATCTGCCGCACCGATGTCGATCCAGTCTTCGCTGTGGGGCATGCTCACTCCGCTGCGAGCCTTACTTGCCGCGCCGCCTTTTCGTCGCGCCGGTCGCGCGCCTGCATCAGCCAGTAATTCGCCTGCACGCCGATGCGACCGAAGGGACCACCGGCCCATCGCGGCGCGAAAGCGGCGAAGCGGCGGTATTCGTCGTCGCCATCGGCGATGGCGCCCGCCAGCAGGAGGCCCGCCATGGCCGTCGTGTTGAGACCATGGCCGCCGAAAGCCGTCGCGAACCACTGTCCGTCGGGCGCCCGCCCGATGAGCGGCATCTTGTGCAACGCATAGGCCATGAGGCCCGCCCAGGCATAGTCGATCTTGGGGGCGCCGAGCTGCGGATAGACCGACAGCATATCCTGCTTGAGCATCCGTGCCAGACGCGAAGGCGTGCTCACCCGCGTGGTGATCCGCCCGCCCCACAGGACCCGGTTGTCCGGGATCAGGCGGTAGTAATCGCCGGCCCGGCGCATATCGCCTATGCCTGAACGCACCCTGATCGCGTCCTGCTCCAGGGGCTCGGTGACGGCGACATAAGTCGCGACCGGCAGGACGGCGCGGCCGGTCGGCGGATGGATGCGGCGGTCGAGCGAAGAGACGCAGTGGACGACATGCCGGGCGTGGATCTCGCCATAAGCGGTCCGCACGACGAGGCTGGTGCCCTCTTTGCGCACGCTGAGCGCCGGGGTGTTCTCATGGATCTTCACCCCGCAATGCTGGGCGTCGTCGGCGAGGGCGCGGGCATAGCGCAAGGGATGGATGAGCAGGCTGCGCGGGTTCCTGATGCTCTGATAATAGCGATCGGTCACCAGGATTTCGCGCGTCTGCTCGGTCGAGAGCACGTCGAGCCCCTCATTGAAGTCGCGCAGCATCATCGCCGCATAGCGGCGCGCCCCCGCGGGATCGTCCACCCTCTGGGCGATGATGATGCCGTCACCCATCTTGATCGAGGCGTCGAGGCGCTGGACCTCGCGGCGGACATATTCGGTGCCATGCGCCGAGAGCCGGTAAAGGGCCTGCGCGTTCCTGAGGCCCACACGCTCTATGATCTCCTCGATCCCGGCGGCAAAGCCATTGCCGACGAAACCGGCATTGCGTCCGGACGCGCCCCAGGCGAGCTGCTTCGCTTCGAGCAGCACGACGATCCGGCCGCGCTTCTGCAGCTCCCGTGCCGTGGTGATGCCGGCAAGCCCCCCACCGATGACGCAGACATCGCAGGCCGCCACGCCCCTGGGCGGGCCCAAGTCTTCGCGCGACGGCGCTGGCGCCGTCGCCTCATACCAGGTCTGAGAAGTCTCGCTGCCCATGGGCTGGTTCACCGAATCTCTACCCTTCCAGCATTCTAGAGCATGATCCGGAAAAGTGTGGAATCTGCCCTGTTTACCCGGCATGGCGGGCCGGTTGCTCTTGAGGGCCCGCATAAGCTATTGAACCGCGGGCGACTTTGAGGACAACCGATGCGTTTCAAGACCAGCAAGGAGTTCCGGGACTGGCCGAACAAGGCCGTGACCGTCTTCGGCATGTCCGGGGTCGGCAAGACCACCCTGGCCGACCTGCTGCAGGGCCGCGCCTGGTTCCACTATTCGGTCGATTACCGCATCGGCACGCGCTACATGGGCGAGCATATCGTCGACAATTTCAAGCGCGAGGCGATGAAGGTCCGGTTCCTGCGCGACCTCCTGCGCTCGGATTCGATCTATATCTCCTCCAACATCACCTTCCAGAACCTGGAACCCCTGTCGACCTATCTCGGCAAGCCCGGCAACCCCGAGAAAGGCGGCATCGATTTCGCCGAATACAAGCGGCGCCAGGCGCAGCATCGCGAAGGCGAGATCAGCGCCCTCAAGGACGTGCCGGCCTTCATCGAGCGCTCGCGCGACATCTATGGCTACAGCCATTTCATCTGCGATTCCGGCGGCAGCCTGTGCGAGGTCGTCGATCCTGAGGATTTCAGCGATCCGGTGCTGCAATGCCTCGCCGACAACACGCTGCTTCTCTACATCGAGGGAACTCCGGCGCATGCCCGCATGCTGGTCGAACGCTTCCGCAAGATGCCCAAACCGATGTATTATCAGCCGCGCTTCCTCGACGAGAAATGGGCGGAGTACAAGAAGATCAACGCCATCAACGAGGATTGCGAGGTCGATCCCGACGGCTTCGCCGCCTGGGGCTTTGAGCAGCTTGTGCATCACCGCATCCCGCTCTACCAGGCGATCGCCCGTAACTTCGGCTATTCAGTGAAGATGGAAGACGTGCCCAAGGTGAAGACAGAAAAGGACTTTCTCGATCTCGTGTCGCGCGCGATCGACGGTTGAGTGACCATGCCCATCAAGATTCCCAACGATCTGCCGGCCACAGCGACGCTCGAACAGGAAGGCGTCATGGTGATGAGCGAGGAAACCGCCGCCCGCCAGGACATCCGTCCCCTGCATATCGGCCTGCTCAATCTCATGCCGACCAAGATCAGGACGGAGACGCAGTTCGCGCGCCTCTTGGGGGCCACGCCGCTTCAGGTCGAGCTGACGCTCGTCAAGATGACCAATCACGTGCCCAAGAACACCCCCAATGACCACATCATCGCCTTCTACCGCGACTGGGAGGACGTCGAGGCGCAGAAATTCGACGGCTTCATCATAACGGGAGCGCCGATCGAGCTGCTCGAATTCTCCGACGTCACCTATTGGGACGAGCTCGAGCGCATCTTCGACTGGACGCAGAGCAACGTCCATTCGAGCTTCCATATCTGCTGGGGCGCGCAAGCCGGCCTCAATCACTTCCACGGCGTTCCCAAGCACACGCTGCCCAAGAAGCTCTTCGGCGTCTATCGCCACAAGAACCTCAAGCCCGCCTCGCCCTATCTGCGCGGCTTCTCGGATGACTTCTCGATCCCCGTCTCACGCTGGACGGAAGTGCGCCGCGCCGACATCCCCACCGATCATGGGCTCGACATATTGATGGAATCGGATGAGGCCGGCCTCTGCCTGATCGAGGACAAGGCGCATCGCTCGCTCTATATGTTCAACCATGTCGAATATGACACGGCCTCCCTCGGCGAGGAATATTGGCGCGATGTCAAGGCCAACAAGCCGATCGAGCTGCCTAAGGACTACTATCCGGACAACGATCCCCATCGCACGCCGGAGAACCGCTGGCGCAGCCACGCCCATCTCCTGTTCGGCAACTGGATCAACGAGGTCTATCAGACGACGCCCTTCGCGCTCGCCGATATCGGGAAGTAGACCTCGACGACGCTGTCGCCACCCTGTCACAAACGGACTATAGTTCGTGCCGCCATGCTTCGGCTCTTCCTGTTCAGGCACGCCAAATCGAGCTGGACCGATCCCGGCCTCGATGACCACGACCGTCCGCTCAATCCCCGCGGCGCCAAAGCGGCACCGCTCGTCGGCCGTTTCATGCGCGCGCAGAAGCTGGTGCCGGATCTGGTGCTGTGCTCGCCGGCGCGCCGCGCGCGCGAGACCTGGAAGCTCGCCTCCGCCGAGCTCGGAACGGCACCGCGACTCCTGATTGAGGAGGCGCTCTATGATTTCGGCAATGGCGGACGCATCCTCGACACGCTGCGCGACAAGGCCGACGGCGCGAAGTCGGTCATGGTCGTCGGACACAATCCCTCGATCGAGCGCCTGGCCCAGCGCCTCATCGGCAAGGGCGATGCGAAGCTGCGCAAGCGCCTCACCGAGAAATATCCGACCGGCGCGTTGGCCGTGATCGCCTTCGACGCCGGCGACTGGGGCGATATCGAGGACGGCAAGGGCATGCTTTCGGCCTTCATCCGCCCGCGCGACCTGGCCAAGGAATCGGACCGAAAACCGGGAACTTAGCTCTTGCGTCAAGGCGTGGCCCGCCCCAACTATGGGCCTGGATTGGTCCATGACGCATTGACGAATTGAAACGCACCTCTTTCATCGACGGCGCCCGCATCGCGGCGGGCGGTCTCAAGGACTTTGCGTCGGGCCTTTCGACGCCGACCTTGCGCCTGGGCGTCACCGGCCTCGCCCGCGCCGGCAAGACGGTCTTCATCACCGCCCTCGTGCACGCGCTGCTCAACCAGACGCGGCTGCCTTTGTTCGACGCGCAGGCGCAAGGCCGCATCACGCGCGCCTATCTCGAGCCGCAGCCCGACGACGATCTTCCGCGCTTTGCCTATGAGGACCATGTCGCTCGTCTGACCGCCAAGGAGCGCACCTGGCCCGAGAGCACGCGCCGCATCAGCCAGCTCCGCCTGACGCTCGATTATACGCCGCAAGGCCTGATCGCGCGGAGCTTCGGCCGCGACCGGCTGCATGTCGATATCGTCGATTATCCGGGGGAATGGCTGCTCGATCTGCCGCTCTTGAATCTCTCCTATGCGCAATGGTCGGCCGAGACGGTGGCGTCGAGCCGGCGCAAGCCGCGCGATGCGCTGGCGCGCGACTGGCATGGTCTGCTTTCTTCCCTCGATCCCTTAGGCTCCGCGAACGAGCATGATGCGGTCAAGGCGGCGGAGCTCTTCACCGCCTATCTCGCGCGCTGCCGCGGCGGCGACGTCTCGCTCTCCGCTCTGCCGCCCGGCCGCTTCCTCATGCCCGGCGATCTCGCCGGCTCCCCGCTTCTCACTTTCGCAGCCCTCGATGTGGCGCCGGATGCCGATTTTCCGCGCGGCTCGCTCGGCGCGCTGATGGCGCGGCGCTATGACTCTTATGTCGCGAAAATCGTAAGGCCATTTTTCTTCGGGCATTTCGCGCGTCTCGATCGCCAGATCGTCCTGGTCGATGCCTTGAGTGCCCTCAATGCCGGACCGGACGCGGTGCGCGACCTGCAAAAGGCGTTGACCGACGTGCTCGCCTCCTTCCGCCAGGGCGCTAATAGCTGGGCCTCGACATTCTTCGGCCACCGTATCGATCGCATCCTGTTCGCGGCCGCCAAGGCCGATCTCATCCACCATTCGAGCCATGACCGGCTGGAGGCCATATTGGAGCTCATCGTCAAGGATGCCGCCGCCCGCGCCGAATTCTCAGGGGCCGAGATCGACATCGCCGCCCTTGCCGCCATTCGCGCCACGCGCGAGGCGACGATCCGCCAGAAGGGCGAGGATCTCGCCTGCATCGCCGGCATCCCCGAGAAAGGCGAAACGATCGGCGGCGAGACCTTCAATGGCGAGACCGAAGCGGCGATCTTTCCGGGCGACCTTCCGGCCAATCCCGAGGAGGCCTTGCGCGGCGGCCTGGAGGGCGCCCTTCATTTCGTGAAGTTCCGTCCGCCTTTGACAGCGGGACGGAGCTTCCCCCATATAAGGCTCGATCGCGCCCTCGAATTTCTGTTGGGAGATCGCTTTTCATGAACGATCACCGCAGGCCGCAGGCTTTCCATATCGATCCGGCACCCAAGCCCGACAAGGTGCGGCGCGCGCCCCGCGCCATCCCCGCCAGCAAGATCAAGTTCGAGGAGGAGCCTCAGGGGCAAGAGGTCGTCGTCGTGCCGCCGGCACCCTTGCCCTCCTCGCGTGTGCTGCGCTGGGGATCGCTTCTCGTCTCGACACTCTTCGGCCTCTTTGTGATGTGGGCCGGCCTCTCCATCACCAGCCTGATCGAGGAGCTCTTCCAGCGCTCGCAATATCTGGGCTGGATCGGCCTCGCTCTCGCCGGCCTCGCAGGGCTCGCCGCCCTTGCCATCATCCTGCGCGAGATCTGGGGCCTCATGCGGCTCAACCGCATCGAGCATGTGCAGGCCGATGCCGCGCGTGCGCTCAATCACGATGATGCCGCGGCGGCCAAGCGTGTTCTCGCCGCGCTCGAGGACATTTATCGCCGGCGTCCTGATGCGGCCTGGGGACTGAAGACCCTGTCCGAGCATGAGAATGACGTCATGGATGCCAAGGACCGCATCAGGCTCGCCGACCGCGATCTCGTCTCGGGCTTCGATGGCGAGGCGCACCGCATCATCGCACGCCGCAGCCGCCGCGTGACGATGCTGACGGCGGTGACGCCGGCGGCGGCGCTCGACATTCTCTTCGTCGCCGCCCAGAACCTGCGCATGCTGCGCGAGATCGCGACCCTCTATGGCGGCAGGCCGTCGGTCCTGGCGACATTCCGTCTTTCGCGCATGGTGATCGGCCATCTCGCCGTCACCGGCGGCCTCGCGCTCTCCGACAGCGTGATCCAGCATGTCGTCGGCAAGGGTCTGATCGGGAGGCTTTCGGCGCGGTTTGGCGAAGGCGCCGTCAATGGTATCCTGACCGCGCGCATCGGGCTTGCCGCGCGCGATGTCTGCCGTCCGATACCGCAAGAGGCGGAAGCCAAGGAGACGCTCGCCAGCCTGACGCGCGAGCTGCTGAATTTTTCGAACGAGGGCGATCAGAATGCCGCCTCCCCGTCTTGATCTGGCCGTCCGGCGCAGCCACGATGTGCGCAATGCACTGCACACGGCGATCCTGATCGGCGGATCGGGACTGCTTCTCGCCATCATCGCCTGGACCGTGCTCGGCTGGACCGGCCTCGTCTGGGCCGCCATCCTGGGCGCTTTCGGCCTGTGGACCATGGGCCGCGTCTCGCCGAAGATGGTGCTCGGCCTCTACAAGGCGCGCCCGCTCGCGCCCGATGAATTGCCGGAGGTCCATCGCGTCATGCGCGAGCTCGCCAAGCGCGCCGAGCTCTCTTCCATCCCGCAGCTCTATTATGTGCCAAGCAAGATCCTCAACGCCTTCGCCGTCGGCAAGCCCGAGGATTCGGCGATCGCGGTGACCGACGGCTTGCTGCGTGCGATGACCATGCGCCAGCTCACCGGCATCCTCGCCCATGAGACCGCGCATATCCGGTCCGGCGATCTGAAGGTGATGGCGCTCGCCGATGTGCTGACGCGCGTGACCAGCTCCATGGCGATGCTGGGCCTCATCGGCATACCAGCTCTGTTCGGCGCCGGCATCGCGATTCCCTGGCTCGGCATCCTGCTCCTGATCTTCGCGCCGACCCTTGGCGGCCTCTTGCAGCTCGGCCTGTCGCGCACCCGCGAATATGATGCCGATCTCGACGGCGCCGCCTTGACGGGCGATCCCGCGGGCCTCGCTTCAGCTCTCGAGACGCTCGAGCGCCGGCAAGGCCATGTCTGGGAGGGATTGTTTCCGGCGGGGCGCGTGCCGAGCCCCTCGCTCTTGCGCACCCATCCCGCGACCAAGGACCGCGTTGCGCGGCTCCTCGCACTGGCCGGCGAAGCCGAGCCGCAGATCGTGGTCAGCAGCAGCACAAGGCCCGAACCTGGACCTTCCATCGTGCCGCCGATCCGCAACCCGCGCATCCACTGGCAGCGCATGGGGATCTGGTACTGAGTGGCCGCCCTTGAGGCGGCCATCCAGAATCTATGAAATCGCCGGGCTTGACCCGGCCATCCAGCGTAAGACAAAGTCGGCCATGTTCCTCACTTTCTTCCATGAGCTCAAGGCCTCGGGACTTCCCGTCACCCTCAAGGAATACCTGACCTTGATGGAAGCGATGGATGCGAGCCTTGCCCGCTTCCGGGTCGAGGACTTCTATTACCTATCGCGCACGTCGCTGGTGAAGGACGAGCGCAATCTCGACAAGTTCGATCGCGTCTTCGGCCATGTCTTCAAGGGCCTTGAAGGCAATGCCGAGATCCTTCTCGCCGAGATCCCGGAAGAGTGGCTGCGCAAGCTCACCGAGAAATTCCTGACCGAGGAGGAGAAGCGTCTCATCCAGTCGCTGGGCGGCTGGGAGAAGATCATGGAGGAGCTCAAGAAGCGCCTCGCCGAGCAGAAGGGCCGGCATCAGGGTGGCAACAAATGGATCGGCACTGCCGGCACCTCGCCCTATGGCGCCCATGGCTACAATCCCGAAGGCGTGCGCATCGGCCAGGACAAGAACCGCAACAACTGCGCCATCAAGGTGTGGGATCGGCGCGACTACAGGGACCTCGACGATGAGGTCGAGCTCGGCACCCGCAACATCAAGCTGGCTCTCCGGCGCTTGCGCATATTTGCCCGCGAGGGTGCGCCCGAGGAGCTCGACCTTGACGGCACGATCAAGTCGACCGCCAACAAGGGCTATCTCGACCTGCGCCTGGTCCCTGAACGCCGCAACACGGTGAAGGTCCTGTTGTTCTTCGATGTCGGCGGCTCGATGGAACCGTTCGTCCGCGCTTGCGAGGAATTGTTCTCGGCCGCCCGCGCCGAGTTCAAGCACATGGAATATTTCTATTTCCACAATTGCCTCTACGAGAGGGTGTGGCGGAGCAACCGCCGCCGCCATGACGAGCCGCTCGATACATGGAAGCTGCTGCATACCTATCCGTCCGACTACAAGGTGATCTTTGTCGGCGATGCGTCCATGAGCCCTTATGAGATCACCCATCCCGGCGGCTCGGTCGAACACTTCAATGAAGAATCCGGCATGACCTGGCTCGGGCGCGTCAGTCATGTCTATCCCAAGCTCGTCTGGCTCAATCCGACGCCCGAGAAATATTGGTCCTATACGGCCTCGACCGATCTCGTCCGCCGGCTCATGGCCGAACGTATGTATCCGTTGACGCTTCAGGGCCTCGATCAGGCCATGCGCGAGCTGACACGCTGATCACGACCCGGTGACGAGCGACGGAATGACGCCCGCGGACCGTCTTCCGATTGACGACAATCACGGAGATCCGGATGCAAAACAAAACCAAGCTCACGCTCGCCATCCTCACCTTGTCCGCTTTGGGCCTCGGCACGCTGACCAGCCATGCCATGGCCGACCGTGGGGGCCGGTGCGGTTGGGGCGGCCACCCTGGCGGCGGCCCGCGTCACCTCATGCAGCGTTACGACACCAACAAGGACGGCAAAGTGAGCCAGCCGGAAGTCGATGCCAACCGCACTGAATGGCATGCGCGCTTCGATGCCGACAAGAATGGCAGCCTGAGCCTCAAGGAATTCGAGGCGCTGTGGCTGGAGGCGCATCGCCAGCAAATGATCCGCGAGTTCCAGCGGCTCGATCCCAATGGCGACGCCGTTCTCACCCTTGATGAATATGCGGAGCCCATGTCGCGTATTGTCGCAAATAGGGACCGTAACGGCGACGGTGTCCTGAGCCGGGAAGACCGGCGCGGCGAAGGCATGCACCGCTGGCATCGCGACCACGACCGTGACGACGACAACGACGACGACGGCGGCACAAACCGGCAATAGCGTTGTGGGTGGACAGCCCGCGGAGCAGGTCTTTTTATCTCTGCGGGCTGTTTTTTCCGTGCCACGCGCCAGATTTTTAGACTTTTGTTAACTGCAAGCCAAAGCTGGCAATCAAGTTGCAGTGATCTTGGGCATTGTGCCTTGGCGGCACACTGGTCGAGACGGGAATGCAACCACAGCGAGAAAACTCACTGGCAGTCTTGAGGCGGGACATGGCTCTTGCCGTCCCGGCCGGAAGTCTGACTATCCCCTGCGCCGGGCATATTTCGCTGGCGACAAATCTGGCGGCCCTTGAACAGCTTAGCCCCGACTGGCGCGAACTCCACGCCGCTTCCGCCCATGCCCATGGCGTTTTTCAGAGCGCCGACTGGTGCCTGACCTGGGCGCGGATCTACGCCAAGCCCGAGCTCGGGATCGAGCCCTGCGTCGTCACCGGCTATGAGGATGGCGCCCTGGTCTTCGTCTGGCCGCTCATGAAGGTGAAGAAGGGCCCGCTCACGATCCTGCGCTGGCTCACCGACCCCCTCGCCCAGTATGGCGATGTCGTGGTGAAGGCCGGCGCCGACGCCCGGCCCTGGTGCCGCCGCGCCATGGAATTCCTGCGCCGGCTCAAGGGCATCGACTGCCTGCGCCTGCGTCACGTTCGCCAGGATTCGGCGATCTATCCCTTCCTCAAGGAGCAGTTCACCCGTGCCGGCGAGGCCGACGAGGCTCCCTGTCTGGATCTGACCCCCTATCCGACCGAGGCCGAATACGACAAGCGCTACAGCCGCGAGCAGCGCAAGCGGCGCGGCAAGATCAGGAAATCGCTCGAAAGCATGGGCAAGGTGGATTTCGCGATGCTGCCGCCGGGCAGCCTGATGGACCGCGCCATGGAACAGGCGGTCGACCAAAAGCGCAATTGGCTCGCCGAGCGCGGGCTCTACAGCAAGCCCTTGCAGTGCCCCTATCTCGGACCCTTCCTGCGCGAGCTGTCGCGCAACGGCGGCGGCAGCGTCTCGCTGGTCACCTCATGCCTCACGGCCGGCAGCCGCCCCATCTCCTGGGAGATCGGCCTGCGCTTCGGCAAGACCCATTTCGGCTTCATCACCGCGCATGACACTTCCTTGACCGATGCGTCACCCGCCCGGCTGCATATGGACATGTCGCAGCGTCAAGCCATCAAGGACGGCATGCGCATATTCGACCTGATGATCCCCGGCGACCCCCACAAGCAGTCCTGGAGCAATGCCCGGATGACGGTCCATAATTTTCACGCCCCCTTGTCCCTGGGCGGCAGCCTTTATGGCTATGGCTATCTGTCCCTGCTCCGCCCGATCGTGCGGCGCTTCTATTACACGGCGCCGACCGCGATCCGCACCCGGTTCACCCGGTTTTTCTCGACCTGATCCGGCGGCGGCGCTCTAACGCCGCATGCCGCGTAACAGACTGGCAGCGTCGCTCGCGGCGTGACAGACTTGCTGGCGATTTAGCCAAGCAGAAGACTGTGATGCCAGCCACCCTGATCCGCGCCAGCGACCCTCTCCTCCAGCCCTATACGATCAAGCATCTGACCCTCAAGAACCGGATCATGTCGACGGCGCATGAGCCGAACTACCATGAAGACGGCATGCCGAAGGATCGCTACCGGCTCTATCACGTGGAGAAAGCCAAGGGCGGCATCGCTTTGACCATGACGGCGGGATCGGCCGTGGTCTCGCGCGATTCGCCGCCCGCTTTCGGCAATCTGCTCGCCTATAAGGACGAGATCGTGCCCTGGCTGCGCAAGCTCACCGATGAATGCCATGAGCATGGCGCCGCGGTCATGATCCAGCTCACCCATCTCGGCCGGCGCACCAATTGGAACAAGGCCGATTGGCTGCCCATTCTCTCCGCCTCGCCGATACGCGAGCCCGCGCACCGCGCCTTCCCCAAGGAAATGGAGGATTGGGATATCGAGCGCATCGTCGCCGACTATGCTTGCGCGGCAAGCCGCATGAAGGAGGCCGGCCTCGATGGCTTCGAGTTCGAATGCTACGGCCATCTCATGGATGCCTTCTGGTCGCCGGCGACCAACCGGCGCGAGGACGCCTATAACGGCTCGATCGACAACCGCCTGCGCTTCACCTTCCGCGTGCTCGAAGCGGTCAGGCGCGCCGTCGGCCCCGATTTCATCGTCGGCTGCCGCCTGGTGGCGGACGAGGATTGGGACAAGGGTCTGTCGCGCGCCGACGGGCTTGCGATCTGCCGCCGCCTGAAGGATTCAGGCCAGATCGATTTCCTCAACATCATCCGCGGCCATATCGAGCATGACGCGCCTTTGGCCAAGGTGATCCCGGTTCTCGGCATGCAGGCCTCGCCGCATCTCGATTTCGCCGGCGAAGTGCGCGCCCTGACCAGGTTCCCCGTCTTCCATGCGGCGCGCATCAATGACGTGGCGACGGCCCGTCACGCCGTGGCCGAGGGCAAGCTCGACATGGTCGGCATGACCCGCGCTCATATCGCCGACCCTCATATCGTGAAGAAGATCACGGAAGGCCGCGAGGCCGATATCCGCCCCTGTGTCGGTGCCACCTACTGCCTCGACCGCATCTATGAAGGCTATGAGGCGCTGTGCATCCATAATCCGGCGACGGGCCGCGAAGGCGCACTTCCGCAAGTGATCACACGCACGACGGGTCCGCGCCGGAAGATCGCCGTCGTCGGCGGCGGCCCGGCCGGGCTCGAGGCGGCACGGGTCTCGGCCGAGCGCGGCCATGAGGTGATCCTGTTCGAGGCCGCGAACGATCCGGGCGGACAGATCCGTGTAGCCGCCCAGGTGAAGCGGCGGCGCGAGCTGATCGGCATCGTCGATTGGCGGACGGAGCAATGCCAGCGGCTGGGCGTCTCTCTGAAGTTCAACAGTATCGCCGAAGCCGCCGACATCCGCGCGCTCGATGCCGATATCGTGATCGTGGCGACGGGCGGCCTGCCGCAGATGAGCAGCATCGAGGATGGCGCCGATCTCGCCGTCTCGAGCTGGGATATCCTGTCGGGCGAGGTGAAGCCCGCCGAGGACGTGCTGCTGTTCGACGACAATGGCGCCCATCCCGGCATGGCCGCCGCCGAGTTCATCGCCGAGGCTGGCTCGGCCCTCGAGGTCATCAGTCCCGAGCGCTTCTTCGCCCCCGAGATGGGCGGGTTGAACCTCGTACCCTACATGAAGATCTTTACCGACCGGCATGTCCGGGTCACGACCATGACGCGGCTGCGCTCTCTCAAGCGGCAGGGCAACAAGATCGAGGCCGTGTTATGGAGTCCCTATACCGAGGCCGACTATGCCACGCGGCTCGTCGATCAGGTCGTCGTCGAGAACGGCACGTCACCGCTGGCCGACATCTATTTTGACCTTAAGGAGGAGTCGCGCAATCGTGGCGAGGTCGATTATGAGGCCTTGATCGCCGGCCGGCCGCAGGGCAAGCAGGCCAATCCTTCCGGCAGGTTCCAGCTCTTCCGCATCGGCGACGCCGTGTCCTCGCGTAATATCCATGCCGCGATCTATGACGCGTTGCGGCTGTGCAGCGTCTTTTGATCAGGTTTCATGACATCCTTGTTGCTGCAGTGAAGAAACGATTAAGGATAAACCGATCGTAATGTGGATGGGGTCTGGATAAGCACAATTCTAACCAATCTCTTAAGCCATGGCTTAGACGCCGATCCTAGGTTGCCGTTCACTCGATATTAGCTTTTCGAGAAGGGGCAATACTCGCGATGTCACCGAAAATATTGGGCAGCATCCTCGCCGCTATCCAGCTGGCAGCAACTGTCGCTTTCGTCGGAGCCCCCGTGCCGGCCCAGGCGGAAACGTTGAACACCTACTACAAGGTGCTCATCGCCGTGCGCAAATGCGAACTTTCGGTCGATGAGACGCAATTGGCCAGACTTCAGGAAATCATCGAGAACCGCGTCACCGACACGGATGCCTCCGCCGACACGATCAACGCCATCTTCGATCAGATAGCGTCCGAGATCGGCACCGATACGCCGGCTTTCTGCGCCGATTATAGCGAAACCGCACTGTCCATCCTGGCAACCCTCTGACCCACGGACCTTGACCCATGCTCAGCTCAAATTTTCGCACATGGCTAAAAGCGCAGTCCGGCCTTGCCGGATTGAGGTCCGACGACAAGGCGAATGTGGCGCCGCTGACCGCCCTGTGCGCGATTCCCCTGGTCATGATCGCCGGGGTCGCCATCGACTCGAGCAGGTTGTCCTCGGCCAGGGTCGAGGTGCAGGCGGCCGTCGACGCCGCCGCCTTGAACGCTGCCGCCGCTTACGGAACCGGCAGTGACGGCTATGTGGCCATAGCCGATGCCAGCTTCGACCAGAATGTGGCCCAGAACGACGTCCTGGCGAAGGCGAACATCGTCACCGACGTCAAGGTCAACAAGGACGACAATACGCTGACCATGACGGCCTCAGGCAATATTCCCACGACACTGACGCGGATCGCGGGCTTCACGCAGATGCCTCTGGGCAGCGATGGCGCGGCCAGCACCGTTTCCTCCACTGTCACGCTCCCCGTCTTCTCCGACTATCACAAGGGCCAGATCATCCTCGTCATGGACTATTCGAGCTCGATGACCGAATATGTCGGCGGCGAGCGCAAATACAAGACGATGCGCGACGAAGCCGTGAAGCTCGTCAAGAACCTGTCGCAGAACTACACCAATCCCGATGTCGAATTCGGCCTGGTGCCCTTCTCGCATGCGGTGCGCGTCACCATGCCCAACAACTTCTATTACGGCAAGACCGGCACGTCGCAATCGACCTATTGCATCGACGATCGCAACTATCCCAACAATCTCAAGACCGACACGCCGGACACCAGCACGAAGAACAACAGCACCAAATTCTTCACCACGAGCTGCAGCTATTTCCAGGACAACAAACTGAAGGTGCGGCCGCTGTCGACCGACCACTCCGCCACGGCGACCCAGATCAGCGAGATGGTTCCTTATGGCAACACCCATATTGCCTTAGGCATGGAGACGGCCTGGCATGTCCTGACGCCCAATGCTCCCTATGAAGCGCCTCAGAATGCCGAGGAGACCCTGAAAGCGATCGTGCTCCTGACCGACGGCAAGCAGACGAGCCCCGGCAACGGCCCGAACAACATCTTGTCGGTGGCGCAGGCCGAAGCCAATCTGGAGAGCCTGTGCACGGCGATCAAAGACGCCGGCATTCGCGTGGTCACCGTCTCCTTCGATCTCAACGACGAAGACAATGCGGACACAGAAACGCGCCTGCACGACTGCGCTTCCGACAATCTGGAAAAGAAGGTGGCGGCGGGCGAGCCGCAGCCCAAATATTATTTCAACGCCGATACCAATGAAGAATTGGCAACCGCTTTCGGCATCATCCGCGACAGTATCGCCCGCAACATGTATATCTCGAAATAACCCTGCAGCGACCTTCGCCCTCCCCAGCCATCCGGAATCGGGTGGCAAACTCCACGATTTCGGCTAAGGAGCGCCCACCCCAGGTTGAAATAAACCCGGGACCATGAACGTAACGGGGCATGTGATACCGCTTTCCGGTTCCTCACATGCAAGGGGCGCGCCGCATGATCAACCGCACGATGGGACCGGCAGAATGGGCCATGCTCATCCTCCTCAGCATCGTCTGGGGCGGTTCGTTCTTCTTTTACGCCATCGCCGTCAAGGAGCTCCCGACCTTCACCATCGTCTTCCTGCGGGTGGGCCTCGGCAGCATCGGCCTTTGGCTCGCCGCCTGGGCCATGGGCCTCTTGCCGCTTCGCCAGCCTGGCCTATGGCGCAATTTCCTCATCATGGGCCTCATCAACAACGCCATCCCCTTCAGCCTGATCGTCTGGGGCCAGCGCGAGGTCGCTTCCGGCCTCGCCGCGATCCTGAACGCCACCACGCCGTTCTTTACCGTGCTGGCCGCCAACATGCTGACGGCGGACGAGAAGCTGTCCTGGAACCGGCTGCTCGGCGCCGTGATCGGTCTCTCCGGCGTCGCCGCCATGATGGGCACGGATATCCTGGGAGCGCAGGGAGGCTCGCCCCTCTCGCAGCTCGCCATTGTCGCGGCAGCTGTGTCCTACGCCTTCGCCAGCGTCTTCGGCCGCCGCTTCTCCACCATCCCGCCCCTGATCACCGCCGCCGGCCAGACTGCGGGCTCCTCCCTCATCCTCTTTCCGGTCATGCTCGCCATCGATATGCCCTGGCGCCTTGCATCGCCGTCCCTCGACGTCTGGCTCGCCATCATCGGTCTTGCCGTCCTGTGCACCTCGCTCGCCTACATTCTCTATTTCACGATTCTGAAGCGCGCCGGCGCCACCAACATCGTACTGGTCACTTTCCTCGTACCAGTGAGCGCCATCCTCTTGGGCATTGCCGTGCTTGGCGAGGCGCTCGGCCTTCATCATATCGTCGGCATGGCGACCATCGCCGTCGGTCTGGCGCTCATCGACGGACGGCTTCTTACTTTTTTGAAACCCCGTCGCATCTAGATCACGATGACTTTTGACGGTACCGTCAAAAGTCATGAGCGTGATCGTCGACTAAATCGAAGCATAATGTTATCGCCAAGACGTGCCGTCTTGGCGCATTATGCTTTGACAAAAATACGGTCTATCATCGCCTCGACGCATCGGGCCGAAAAGTGGATACCGGTTTTCGGATAATCCGATGCGCAATATATAAAGGGAGGCAGGAGGAGATCATGGCCAGTCATCCCGATGTCCAGGGCTTCTTCGACGAAGCCACCAATACGGTGAGCTATGTGGTGAGCGATCCCGCCACGAAAATCTGTGCCATCGTCGATTCTGTGCTCGACTATGACCCCTCGGCCGGGCGCACCTCCTTGCAATCGGCCGACAAGCTGATCGATCATGTCCGCCGTCACGGCCTGACGCTCGACTGGATCCTCGAGACCCATGTCCATGCCGACCATCTTTCCGCCGCTCCCTATATCCAGGAAAAGCTCGGCGGCAAGCTCGGCATCGGCGACAAGATCACCGTCGTGCAGAATACGTTCGGCAAGATCTTCAACGCCGGGACGGAATTTCAGCGCGACGGCAGCCAGTTCGACCGCCTGTTCAAGGATGGCGACCGTTTCAGCCTGGGCTCGATCGAGGCCCATGTCATGCACACGCCCGGCCACACGCCGGCCTGCCTGACTTATGTCATCGGCGATGCCGCTTTCATCGGCGACACGCTGTTCATGCCGGACTATGGCACCGCGCGCGCCGATTTTCCCGGCGGCGATGCCCGGCAGCTCTACAGGTCGATCCAGAAGGTTCTGTCGCTGCCGCCGGAGACGCGATTGTTCCTGTGTCACGACTACAAGGCGCCGGGACGAGATTTCTTCGCCTGGGAGACGACCGTCGCCGCCGAGCGCGCCGGCAATGTCCATGTCAAGGACGGCGTCGGCGAGGACGACTTCGTGGCCATGCGCACCGCGCGCGACAAGAAGCTCGGCGCGCCGAAACTGATCATTCCCTCGATCCAGGTGAACATGAATGCCGGCCATTTCCCCGAGCCGGACCGGGACGGCAATGTCTATCTGAAAGTGCCGCTCAATCGCATTTAGTACAAAGAACAAAAAGGAGATCGGCATGGCTGAACTGCTGCGCGGCATCCATCATCTGACCGCCATCACCGCCGACGCCCCGGGCAATCTCGCTTTCTACACCGGGGTGCTGGGGCTGAGGCTCGTCAAGAAGACCGTCAATCAGGACGATACCAGCGCCTATCACCTGTTCTATGCCGACGGCAAAGCGAGCCCCGGCAGCGACGTCACCTTTTTCGATTGGCCGGTCGGGCGCGAGAGGCGCGGCATGCACGCGATCTCGCGCACGGCGCTCCGGGTCGGAAGCGAAGCAAGTCTCGCCTGGTGGCGCGACCGTCTCATCGCCGCCAAGGCGAAGACGGGCGAGATCGCCGAACTGGCCGGCTACGTATCGCTCGATTTCGAGGATCCGGAAGGCCAGCGCCTGCGGCTTGTCGACGACAAGGGCGCCGGCCAGAGCCATCCCTGGGACGGAAGTCCGGTTCCCACGGCCCACCAGATCCGCGGCCTCGGCCCGATCACGCTCTCGGTGCCGGATGTGAAGCCGACCGCCGCCGTGCTCACGCAAGTCCTCAATATGAAGGAAGCACGTACGCACCCCTTGCCCAATGGCAAGACGTCGCTTCATGTCTTCGCCATGGGCGATGGCGGCCCGGCCGCCGAGCTTCATGTGGCGGTCGAGCCGCATCTCCCGATCGCTGGCCAAGGTGCCGGCGGCGTCCATCACGTCGCCTTCCGCACGCCGAGCGTCGAGATGCTCCATCACTGGACCGAGAGGCTGGCCAGCTTCAAGCTTCCCTCGAGCGGCGAGGTCGAGCGCTATTATTTCCGCTCGCTCTATTTCCGCGAGCCCAATGGCATATTGTTCGAGATCGCGACCGACGGGCCAGGCTTTGCCGTCGACGAGCCTTTGGAGAGCCTGGGCCAGCGCCTGTCATTGCCGCCCTTCCTCGAAGGCCGCCGCGCCAGCATCGAAGCCGGATTGAAGCCTCTGCAATGAAATCCCGCATTTCCGCAACCAAGGCGCGCCGCCTCATCGCAACGCATGATCTCCTCGTTGCCGGCACGCCCTTGGCCAAGGCATCCAAGGTGGTGCTCCTCATTCATGGGCGCCACGCCTCGGCCGAGGTCATCCTGCCGCTGGCCGACCGGCTGGCCTCACCGGGCGTGTGTTTTCTCGCCCCCAGTGCCGAAACCAGAAGCTGGTATCCCGGGCTATTCATGGGCCCCATTGCCGCCAACGAGCCCTTTCTCATCCAGTCGCTCGACCGGCTCGGCGCCATCTTGCGCGCCGTGAACGAGCTCGGCTTCGATGTCGGCGAGGACATCGTGCTCGCCGGCTTCTCGCAAGGCGCCTGCCTCGTTCTCGAATATGCCGCGCGCCATCCGCGCCGCTATGCCGGCGTCCTCGGCTTCACCGGCGGCCTCATCGGCCCCGATCCGATGCACCGGGAGGAACGCGGGCGGTTCGAAGGCACGCCCGTCTTCATCGGCTGCAGCGAGAAGGATCCTTTCATTCCGGCCGAGCGTGTGATCGAAACCGCCGAGCATCTGAAGGCCCACGGCGCCATCGTGACCATGCGTTTCTATCCGGGCAGCGATCACATCATCACCGATGATCAGATCGCCCATGCCCTTGACATCTTGTCGTCATCCAATGTCGTAGCATGACATCTGAAATCGAGAGGGAGCAGAACATGGATATCGGTATTATCGGTCTCGGACGCATGGGCGCCAACATCGCCCGCCGCCTCATGCGGGAAGGACACAAATGCGTTGTGCTCGACCGCAATCAGGATGCGGTGAAGGACGTCGAGAAGGCAGGCGCCACGCCGGCCAAGGACGCGGCCGACATGCTGCAGAAGCTCTCGTCGCCTCGTGCCGTCTGGCTGATGCTGCCGGCCGGCAAGATTACCGAGACGGTCCTGACCGAGGTCGCAGGCCTGATGCGCGAAGGCGACATCCTCATCGACGGCGGCAACAGCTTCTACAAGGACGACATCCGCCGCGCCAAGGCCTTGCGGCCCAAAGGCATCCACTATGTCGATGTCGGCACGTCCGGCGGCGTCTGGGGTCTCGAGCGCGGCTATTGCCTGATGATCGGCGGCGACCAGGCGATCGTCACCCATCTCGATCCAATCTTTGCCTGCCTCGCCCCCGGCATCGGCAAGATCGAGCGCACGCCTGGCCGCGACCGACGCGATCCCCGTGCCGAGCATGGCTATATTCACTGCGGCCCCGCAGGCTCGGGTCATTTCGTCAAGATGATCCACAACGGCATCGAATATGGGCTCATGCAGGCCTATGCCGAGGGCTTCGATATCCTGCGCAACAAGTCGAGCAGCGACCTGCCCGAGGATGAGCGCTTCACGCTCGACATGGCGGATATCGCCGAGGTGTGGCGGCGCGGCAGCGTGGTTTCGTCCTGGCTGCTCGATCTCTGCGCCATTGCGCTCACCCGCGACGGCGATCTCAAGAGCTTCACCGGCTCGGTCTCCGATTCAGGCGAAGGCCGCTGGACGGTCGAGGCGGCGATCGAGGAAGCCGTGCCGGCGGATGTGCTCTCGACGGCGCTCTACACCCGCTTCCGCTCGCGCCGCGATCACACATTCGCGGAAAAACTGCTCTCCGCCATGCGCTTCGAATTCGGCGGCCATGTCGAGCCGAAGAAGTAAACCATTACCCTGGCCCCCAAAGGGGAGAGGGGATCACATCCTTCCATACTTCTTCATCACGTCGATCAGCCGGTCATGCGGCAGCGCCACGCAGCGATTGCCGTCGCGCCCGACCATCGTCTGGTTGGCGATCATGCTGTCGATGATCGCTTCCTCCGTCGCCTCAATCGTCGCGACGAAGAGCGGATCGATGTCCTGGGTGCCGATCGCCTCCATGCGGCGCAATTCGCCGCGCTTTGCAGCGAAGGCTTCTTCATTGGCGGTCGAGAAGGCAAGGAAGATGTCGCCCGAACTGTTGTGGCCGATGCCGCCGGTCCGTGCCAGACCCAAGGGCACGCGCCGGGCGATGCGCTTCAGCTGATGCGCTTCGAGCGGCGCATCGGTCGCGATGATGACGATGATGGAGCCCGCAGGGCTACCCCGCAGCTCATCGCCCTTGAGATGAAGGCCGACCGGCACGCCGAGGATCGTGCATTCGGGCCGTTGCCCGAAATTCGACTGGACGAGAGCGCCCAGCGTGTAGCGGCGTCCGCCGATCTTGACGACCCGCGATGCCGTGCCGTTGCCGCCCTTGAAGTCGTAGCACACCATGCCGGTGCCGCCGCCGACGCTGCCCTCTTCGACCGGGCCGCCGCGCGCGCCTTCCAGGGCTTGAATCACATGCTCAGCCTTCACATGGAAGCCGTTGATATCGTTGAGGTCGCCATCGAAGGTCTCGGCCGCGACCGGCAGTCCCCAGTCCTGCACATTGCCGCCGCCATGGCGCACCAGCCATTCGATCGTGGCATCGCGCGCGACGCCGCAGGAATGGGTGTTGGTGATGGTGATCGGGGTCTGCAATTCGCCCGACTCCTCGATCCAGATCGTGCCGGTCATCTCGCCATTGCCGTTGAGCGAATAGGATCCGGCGGCGCAGGGTATCTGGGCCTTCTTTCGTCCGCGCGGCAAAAGCGCGGTGACGCCGGTGCGCACCGGCCCCTGCCCGACGATGAGCTTGCCTTCGCCCGAGATCAGCGTCGTCGTCCCGACCTCGACGCCGGCGACATCGGTGATGGCATTGTTCTCACCGGGATCTCCGGAAAAGGGCAGCCCAAGCGCCCGGGCGCGCGTCTTGCCGGCGGGTGTGGCGTGGTGAGAATTCATGGGTCTCCCTCGATTCTGCTTTGCAAGCAGCGAGGCTTCGCACACACTCAAGCCGGTGAGCAACAGGCAAGAACATGTCGTCCCCCGTCGATCCGAGCGCCTATAAGGAAGCCCTGATCTTCCTCGGCACGGCGGGCGTCGTCATTCCCATCTTCCGCAAGCTGGGCCTGAGCTCGATCCTGGGCTTCCTCATCGTCGGCGCCCTCATCGGCCCCAATATGCTGGGAAAGCTCGCCGAGACCTGGCCCTGGCTCGCCAATTTCGTCTTCACGGAATCGGAGGAATTGTCGCGGCTCGCCGAGCTCGGCGTCGTCTTCCTGCTGTTCCTGATCGGCATCGAATTATCCTTCGAGCGCCTGATCACTATGCGCCGCCTGGTCTTCGGCCTGGGCGGCCTGCAGATGCTCGTCACCACCATCGTCCTCACCTCGATCGGCCTGTGGCTGGGCCTGGCGCCGGCCGAGGCGCTGATCGTGGGATCGGCCTTGTCTCTTTCCTCGACCGCGATCGTGGTGCAGCTCCTCTCCGACGCCAAGCGCCTCGGCACCCAGACCGGACGCGCCAGCTTTGCGGTGCTGCTGTTCCAGGACCTGGCGGTCATCCCGATCCTGCTGCTCGTCAATGTGCTCGGCGCCAATGAGGCCGGCCTTTCCTTTGCCGGCATTCTCACCGCCATCGCCCAGGCGCTCATCGCTATCGCGCTCATCGTGGTGATCGGCCGGTTCCTGCTGCGCCCATTGCTGCGCCTGGTGGCCCAGACGAGGAGCGGCGACCTGTTCATGGCCACGACGCTCTTGATCGCCGTGGGGGCCGGTTATGCCGCGAGCCTTGCCGGCATGTCCATGGCGCTCGGCGCCTTTCTCGCCGGTCTGCTCCTGGCCGAAACCGAGTTCCGGCGCGAGGTCGAGGCCATCCTCGAGCCGTTCAAGGGCCTCTTGCTCGGCGCCTTCTTCCTGCTCGTCGGCATGGGCATAGATCTGAGCCAGATCGCCTCCTACCCCGAGATCTTCATCCCTGCAGCCGCAGCCCTCATCGCCATCAAGGCCCTCCTGTTCTGGCTCATCGCCCAGTTCTTCCCGATCGAGCGCCAGGCCCGCTTCGAGACGGCGCTCCTGCTCGGGCCGGGCGGTGAATTCGCCTTTGTCGCCATGGCGGCGGCGGTCTCGGCCGGGGTCGTCACCGCGATCATGAGCGATGCGCTCCTGGTCATCGTGTCGCTCAGCATGGCCTCCATACCCTTGCTCGATTATGTGGGCCGGCCGCTGTCGCGGAAGATCCTGAGCGCCGCGGCCGAGATGCCGATGGAATTGCCGCCCGGCGACAGCGAGGCGCGCGTCGTCATTGCGGGCTTCGGCCGGGTCGGCCGCCTCATTGGCAAGATGCTCGAGGAGCACGACATCTCCTATATCGCCGTCGACACCGATCCCCAGGTGGTCGCCCATGAGCGCAAGGCGGGCAAGCCCATCTATTATGGCGATGCCTCGCGCGCGGAGTTCCTGCGCGCCTGCAATATCGAGCATGTCCAGGTCATCGCCGTCACCATGGACCAGCCGAAGAAGGTCGAGGACGTCATCCTCGCGGCGCGGGCCGAGCGCGCCGATCTCAAGATCATCGCGCGCGCCCGCGATGATCGCCATGCCGTCAAGCTCTATGAGCTCGGCGTCACCGAAGCGGTCCCCGAGACGATCGAGGCGTCTTTGCAGCTGGGCGAATCCGTCCTGGTCGGCGCAGGGCTGGCCATGGGGCTCGCCATCGCTTCCGTCCATGAGCAGCGCGATGTCTTCCGCAAGATGCTGGGCCGCCCCAACCGCAAGGAGGAGCTGGCGCTGCTGCGCCGCCGCAAGACCCGCAACATCAGCCGCGCCGGTGAATAGCCTTACGCGACACCCAGCTTCTTCTGCAGGCTCGAGCTCGAGGTCGTGTACTGGAACAAGAGCCGCTCGCCCGGATGGATGTGGTGGAAGGCCTCTTGCGCCATGAGGGCCGCTTCATGGAAGCCCGACAAAATGAGCTTGAGCTTGCCCGGATAGGAGTTGATGTCGCCGATGGCGAAGATGCCGGGCGTCGAGGTCTCGAACTTGGCGGTGTCGACGGGGATCAGGTTCTCATGCAGGTTGAGGCCCCATTCGGCGACCGGCCCCAGCTTCATGGTGAGGCCGAAGAAGGGCAGCATCGCATTGGCGGTGATGTCGAATGTGCCTTCGGCCCCCTTGACCTGGGCCGAGGCGAGGACGCCATTAGCACCGGTGAGCCCGGTCACCTGGCCGAGCTTGAACTGCATCTTTTCGGCCGCCACCAATTCGCGCATCTTCTTCACGCTGTCGGGTGCGGCGCGGAAATCGTCGCGCCGATGCAGGAGCGTCAGGCGCTTCGCCAGAGGCTGCAGGTTGAGCGTCCAGTCGAGGGCTGAATCGCCGCCGCCGACGATGAGGATGTCGCGCCCGCGCAGCGCCTCCATCTTCTTGACCGAATAGAAGACCGACGTGTTCTCGTAGGCCTCGATGCCCGGGATCGGCGGTTTCTTCGGCTGGAACGAGCCGCCGCCTGCCGCGATCACCACCACTTTGGCGTGGAAGACGAGACCGCCATCGGTCTTGAGCTCGAAACGGCCGTCTGCGAGCTTCTTGAGCTCGGTGACCATCTGGTTGAAGTGGTATTCGGGCTTGAAGGGCTTCGCCTGGTCGAGGAGGCGATGCGTGAGCTCGGCACCGGTGACGATCGGCAGTGCGGGAATGTCATAGATCGGCTTTTCCGGATAGAGTTCGGCGCATTGTCCGCCGGGGCGGTCGAGGATGTCGACCACATGGCATTTGATGTCGAGAAGTCCCAGCTCGAAGACCGCGAACAGACCGCAGGGACCGGCACCCACGATCACGGCATCGGTGGAAATCACCTCTTCGCTCATATCCAACTCCAAATAGTGCTAGAACTGTTTTTCGGGCACGCGGACCCTGAGCCCGTCGAGCGCATCCGAGACTTTGATCTGACAGGACAGCCGGCTCTCCTCGCGCACATCGAAGGCGAAGTCGAGCATGTCCTCTTCCATGGGGTTGCGCGCACCCGTCTTCTCGAGCCAGTCCGGCTCGACATAGACATGGCAGGTGGCGCAGGCGCAGGCGCCCCCGCAATCGGCATCGATCCCCGGGACCATGTTCTTGACCGCGGTCTCCATGACCGTCATTCCCGTCTGCCCTTCGACGGTCTGTTCGGTGCCATTATGCTGAATGAAGGTGATCTTCGCCATTCCGGGCCTTTTGGTCGGGTATTAGGATGCTCCCCGCCCAAGTTGTTCGACTTTGGTGACAAGAGCGCGCTTAGGAGATAGGTGTCGGGCCTTCCGGTTGGATTGCGGCAATCCGGCCGGAAGGCTCGAATGCCGCGGCCTCTTTAAGATATCGCAGCCGCGAACACAAGGAATGGGCCTATCGCCGCAGCCATGCACGGGGCGCTAGGCCCGAGGGAAGGCCGGGTCTCGCTCAACCTTGCTATCAAGAAAATGCGCCAACACCTTTATTCGACAGTCCTTTTTGCCTCATCGGCGAAGGCCGCCATGGCCACGTCGAGGGCGTCGAGGGCCCTTTTCTTGCTGGCCTCGGGCGCGACGAAACCCATGGTTTCGAGCTGTTCCGCGAGGCTTGCGATCTGCGGCGCCCCGATCGAGCGGGCCGACCCCTTGAGGCTGTGGGCGGCGAATTTCCAGTCATGGGCGGAAGCCGCCGTCTCCAACTGCGTCCGCACCGGCGCGAAGTGCCCAAGAAACAAAGTGACGAGCTCGCGCTCGAGGGCTGGCTCTCCATTCGTATACTGATGCAAATGCTGCCGGTCGAAGATGGCCGGATCGGCCTCGCCGCCCTGGCCCCCTTGTGCACCTGTCGCCTGCCGCCCGGACAATTTCATGCCCCTTGTTGCTTCGAATGGCCCTGTCGCTCAGCCTGTTTACGTAAAGAAGTCCGCTTAACATAGGATTTTCGATTTTGATTCAAAGCGAACCATAATTTTAACCAAAACTTTATTTAGCCGGACTGACAAGGTTAAGATGAGTTTAAGCGGGACTCCCAATGGGTTATCATGCAAGCTTCTAAACGGACCACTAGGCCGCCAAGCTTGGTGACGTCCGACGCCCATGCACGCGGTTGGGATCACGAAGCGTAGTTTGGGGACGGCCAACCGGGTGGGACTGGGGTCGGGCGGATAAAAAAGCCGTCGGTGAACAGGGTAGTTGTGCGGGTACAGACATGGTGAACAATCCGAATGAGCCTCGGCGTCCGCAGCGGCGCCAGCAAGGTCGTGGCGACTCCAACCGGCGTGATGCCGACGTGGGAACGACGCGCGAGACGCCCTTGCGGGGACGCCCCGCCAATGAGAACGAGCCCGTCTCGGCGGCCATGACCGCGAGCCTGCGCCGCAGGCCCTCCTTCGCCCCCTATTATTTCGCTTTCCTGCTGTCGCTGCTCTGGGTCTTCCTGTGGTTCTGGAGCTTCAGTCCGGCGGTTCTCGACAAGCCAAACCCCTTCACGCCTCAGGCCATGCCGCAGACCATGATCGCGCTCGCGACCCTGGTGCTGCCTCTGGCGCTGATCTGGACGGCCGCTTGGTTTGTCTGGAAGGCCGCACAGTTACGCCAGGTTTCTGAAGTCCTGGTGCAGACCGCGATGCGCCTCGTCAGGCCGCAGGACATCGCCGCCGACGGGCTGGCCTCCATTGCCCAGGCGGTGCGCTCCGAAGTCGACATCCTGGTCGGCGGCGTCGAGCATGCGGTGCAGCGCGCCTCCGAGCTGGAAGGCATGGTGCACAAGGAAATCTCCGCCATCGAGCGCGCCTTCGGCGGTAATGAAGAGCGCATCCGCACCTTGATCGCCGGCCTCGAGAACCAGCGCGCCGCCTTGCAGCAGGCGGGCGTGGTGATCGGCAGCGAGACCAATCCGGTCCTGGCGCGCCTTGAATCCAACACCCAGAATCTGGATTCGATCATCGCCAGCGCCCAGTCGACGATCCAGCATCTGGAGCATGGTCTGAAGACGACGACCGTCGAGCTCGCCCGCACCATCGATGAAGTGTCCTCGCGCGCTTCCGTCGCGGGCTCCGAGATCTCAGGCCAAGCCGCTCATATGGAGCGCTCATCCTCGATCTTCGTCACCGAGCTGCGCAAATTCTCCGAGCATCTCTCCGAGCAGATCGGCATCCTCGCCAATGCGACGGGATCGCTCAATGCCGAATCGAGCAATTTCGGCATGCGCATCCAGGGCATGGAATCGAATGTCGTGCAGCTGTTGCGCTCGAGCATCGATGAGCTCGGCGCCATCAACGGCCAGATCGCCCAGACCATCGACCAGGCGACCGCCCAGTCGAGTGACCAGATCCGTACCACCAGCACGCAGCTCACCGAGCTGCTGCAGTCGGCCAGCGGCAACATCGTCTATCATCTGAAGGCGACGTCGCAGGAAGTCGCCGAGCAGATCGAGAAGTCCGGCATCGTCGTCTCCCAGCAGATCGAGACCAGTCGTTCCGGCATGACCGACGGGCTGGAGGGTGTCGTCAAGAACTATGTCGACCAGGTCGACCGGGCGCGCAACGAGCTGACGACCTTCGTCGAGCAGGCCGGCACGCAGATTTCCGGCCGGGTGGATGAATCGACCAACCGCCTCTTCACCAAGCTCGACGAAGCGGCGCGCAGCATCCATGTCGGCATCGAGGAGAACGGCAACACGCTCGTCGAGCGCCTCACCTCCTCGACCGATTCCGCCGCCTCCGCCATCAGCGCATCGAGCGCCAGGCTCATCAACCTGGTAGAGACCAGCCGCACCGGCATGACCGACGGGCTCGAAGGCATCATCAAGAACTATGTCGACCAAGTCGACAATGCCCGCAACAGCCTCTCGGCCTATGTCGAGCAGGCCGGCAACGAGATCGCCAGCCGCGTCGATGACTCGACCGGGCGCTTGTTCACCAAGCTCGACGAAGCCGCCCGCACCATCCATGTCGGCATCGAGGAGAACAGCAATGTGATGGTCGAGCGGCTCACCGCCTCGACCGCCTCGGCGGCGGCGACCATCAGCCAGTCGAGCGCCCAGCTCGTGAAGCTGGTCGAGACCAGCCGTTCCGGCATGACCGACGGGCTCGAAGGCATCATCAAGAACTATGTCGACCAGGTCGACAATGCCCGCAATAGTCTCTCGGCCTATGTCGAGCAGGCCGGTAACGAGATCGCCAGCCGCGTCGATGACTCGACCGGACGCCTGTTCACCAAGCTCGACGAAGCCGCCCGCACCATCCATGTCGGCATCGAGGAGAACAGCAATGTGATGGTCGAGCGGCTCACCGCCTCGACCGCCTCGGCAGCGGCCACCATCAGCCAGTCCAGCGCCCAGCTCGTGAAGCTGGTCGAGACCAGCCGTTCCGGCATGACCGACGGCCTCGAGGGCATCATAAAGAACTATGTCGACCAGGTCGACAATGCCCGCAACAGCTTGGCGGCTTATGTCGAGCTGGCCGGCAACGAGATCGCCAGCCGCGTCGATGACTCGACCGGGCGCCTGTTCAACAAGCTCGACGAAGCCGCCCGCACCATCCATGTCGGCATCGAGGAGAACAGCAATGTGATGGTCGAGCGGCTGAACGCCTCCACCTCGGCCGCCGCCAACGCCATCAGCCAGTCGAGCGCCCAGCTCGTGAAGCTGGTCGAGACCAGCCGCGCCGGCATGACCGACGGCCTCGAAGGCATCATCAAGAACTACGTCGAGCAGGTCGACAATGCCCGCAACGGTCTCGCCGCCTATGTCGAGCTTGCCGGCAACGAGATCGCCGGCCGCGTCGATGATTCGACCGGACGCCTGTTCACCAAGCTCGATGAAGCCGCCCGCGCCATCCATATCGGCATCGAAGAGAACAGCAATGTGATGGTCGAGCGGCTGAACGCCTCCACCTCGGCCGCCGCCAATGCCATCAGCCAGTCGAGCGCCCAGCTCGTGAAGCTGGTCGACACCAGCCACGCAGGCATGACCGACGGGCTCGAAGGCATCATCAAGAACTATGTCGAGCAGGTCGACAATGCCCGCAACAGCCTGGCGGCCTATGTCGAGCAGGCCGGCAACGAGATCGCCGGCCGCGTCGATGACTCGACCGGACGCCTGTTCAACAAGCTCGATGAGGCGGCCCGCACCATCCATGTCGGCATCGAAGAGAACAGCAATGTGATGGTCGAGCGGCTCACCGCTTCCACCGCCGCTGCCGCCAACGCCATCAGCCAGTCGAGCGCCAAGCTCGTCAATCTGGTCGAGACCAGCCGCACCGGCATGACCGACGGGCTCGAAGACATCATCAAGAACTATGTCGAGCAGGTCGACCGCGCCCGCAATGGCCTCGCCGTCTATGTCGACCAGGCCGGCACCGAGATCGCCGGGCGCGTCGACGACTCGACCAACCGGCTGTTCAGCAAGCTCGACGAAGCGGCCCGCGCCATCCATATCGGCATCGAGGAGAACAGCAATGTCCTGGTCGAGCGGCTGAGCACTTCGACCGCCGCCGCCGCCAATGCCATCGGCGCCTCGAGCGGCGAATTGATCAGACTGGTCGAGACCAGCCGTTCGGGCATGACCGACGGGCTCGAAAGCATCATCAAGAATTATGTCGACCAGGTCGACCGCGCCAGGATCGATCTTGCCACCTATGTCGACCAGGCCGGCGGCGAGATCGCCGGGCGCGTCGACGACTCGACTGGCCGCTTGTTCAACAAGCTCGACGAGACGGCGCACGCCATCCATGTCGGCATCGAGGAGAACAGCAACGTCCTGGTCGACCGCCTGACGACGTCGACAGCGGCGGCGGCCAACGCCATCAGCAGCTCGAGCGCCGAATTGATCCGGCTGGTCGAGACCAGCCGCGCCGGCATGACCGACGGGCTCGAAAGCATCATCAAGAACTATGTCGACCAGGTCGACCGCGCCAGGATCGATCTTTCCACCTATGTCGATCAGGCGGGCGGCGAGATCGTCGGACGCATTGACGATTCCACCGGCGCCCTCCTCAGCAAGCTCGACGAGGCCTCGCGCACGATGGAAGCGGGCCGCATCAGCATGACCGAGAGCCTCGACTCCACGATCAAGAACTATGTCGAGCACTTCGAGCGGGTGCGCACCGGGCTCACCTCCTATGTCGACGAGGCCGGCCTTCACATCGCCGGACGCATGGACGATTCGACCAGCCGCCTGTTCGCCAAGCTCGACGAGACGGCGCAGCACATCCATGTCGGCATCGAGGAGAACAGCCACGCGCTGGTCGAGCGCCTCAGCGCCTCGACCGACCTCGCCGCCTCGACCATCGCCAATGCCAGCGACAAGCTGATTAGCCGGGTCGACGAGACCTCGGGCCGCGTCGTCGGCCAGCTCAATGTCACGAGCTCGCAGCTCGTCGCCAGCATGGACCAGGTGGCGTCGGGCATCCTCGACCAGCTCAATGTCGCGGGCAGCGAGATCACCGGCAAGGTCGAGGACACCACGACCCGCTTCTTCAACGTGCTCGGCGATCAGACCTCCCTCGTCACCTCGAAGCTCGACGAGTCCGCCAACCGCCTGGCGAACGTCATCGGCGACTCATCGCAGCAGATGGAGAACCGCATCGAGGAAGCGGCCGAGCGGCTCTTCGGCCATATGGGCGCCACCGCGACCGCCATCACCGGCAAGATCGACGAGACGACCAATGGAGTCTATGCGCGCTTGCGCGACACCGCCTCCGGTATCACTTCGGAGCTGCAGACGACCGGCTCCGCGGTCACCGAGCTCGTCGGCTCGACCAGCCAGGCGATCACCGCCCATATCCGCGAGACCTCCGAGATCGTCACCCAGCAGATGCAGGAATCGGGCCTCGCCGTCTCCCAGAACATCGAAGGCGTGGGCGGCATCGTCACCGAGAAGCTCATCGGCACCTCGGGCGACTTCATCCAGAACGTCAACCGGGCCCGCGACGACGTCTTCAATCTCCTGGAGAACGCCTCTTCGCAGATGACGGGCAGGCTCGAGGAGACCACGCTTCAGCTGTTCGGCCGGCTGGAACGGTCTTCAAGCTCTCTCACCGACCAGCTCGAGGAGACCACCCAGCAGCTCTTCGGCCGTCTCGAGAACACCTCGGGCCAGCTCACCACCCAGCTCGAGGAAACGACGAACCGTATCACCGATCAGATCAGCGGCACGGCGACGCTCGTCACCTCGAGCGTCGGCAGGGTCGCGGGCGATCTCGCCAAGGACCTGCACGACACCTCGACGCTCCTCACCTCGCAGCTCGACGAGACCTCGGGCCGCCTGACCTCGCAGCTCGAGAGCACCGCGGCACAGCTCTTCTCGCAGTTGAACCGCACCTCCGAGGACCTGGGCTCGCAGCTCATCGAGACCTCCGATCGCCTGACCACCCAGCTCGAAAGCACCTCGACGCAGCTGTTCTCGCAGCTCGACAGCGCCTCGGGCCTCTTGGGCAACCAGTTGAGCGAAACCTCGACCCAGATGACGACGCAGCTCGAATCGACCTCGACGCGCATCTTCGAGCAGCTCGATTCGACCCGCACGACCATGACCGATCGGCTCGAGCTCACCGCCGCCGAGGTCGCCGACCGCCTCGATCGCGCCGGCAACTCCATGTTCACGCGCATCGACAACACGGTGCGCGACCTGGGCGAGCGTTTCGACGTCGCGACCGATCTTCTCGACAAGATCACCACCGATGTATCGGGCCGCATGGAAGGGGCGAGCCTCTCCTTCGCCCAGACGCTCGACAGTGCCAGCACCAACATCATCACCAATCTCAGCAAGGCGTCCGATGCCTTCTCCGAAGGCCTCGGCCAGACGACCTTGCAGATCTCCGGCCAGTTCGAGCAGCAGTCGGGGCTCCTCGTCGATCACATCGACCGGGCTGCCCGCGACCTCGAGCGCTCCGCCACGGTCTCGACCAAGAAGCTCGAGGAAGCCGGCGGCAAGTTCTCCAAGCATCTGGAGACGGCCAATTCCTTCCTCGCCAACCAGCTCACGAGCACGGCCGAAAACATCGACGAACGGCTCGAAGGCATCAGCATGCAGCTCACCGGCAAGCTCGAGACCGCCGGCAGCCGCATCACCGAGCGTCTCGAGGACGTCTCGGGTGTCGTCCAGCAATCGCTCGACAAGTTCAATACCGACATGGAGCGCATGCTGACCAGCCGCGAGGACACGCTGGGCGGCCTCGTCGATACCCTGGGCAAGCGCGCCCATGACGTCGATGAGATGATGCGCAGCTACATGTCGCTGATCGAGGAGTCGCTGAGCTCGGCCGAGCGGCGCTCCGCCGAGGTCGGCAAGTTCATCTCCGAGAACACCGCCCAGGTCGCCTCCAATCTGGAGAAGGAGATCCGCAAGCTCGAGGCCTCTTCCGACTCGCAGATCTCCAACGCCGCCCGCGTCATGCGCGAGCAGCATGAGCGCGCCATCGGCTCGATGAACCAGATGATGGCCGAGACGGCGACGGGCTTCCAGCAGACGGCGCAGGACATGCGCGTCACCGCCCAGCAGGTCGTCAAAGACATCGAATTCGCCCGCAACGAGCTGAAGCGCGCCATCTTCGATCTTCCCGATGAGACGCGCGCCAATGCTGATGCCATGCGTCAGGTGGTGGCCGACCAGATCTCGGCGCTCAATGCCTTGGCCGATGTGGTGAAACGACAGTCGAGCACCCTCGATCTCTCGGGGCCGGGTATTTACATGCCCGCGGGGAGAGGGTCCGGCGCGGGAAAATAGAAGGCGCCGGGTCCGACGCTCCGCCCTCCAGGACCTCCGGCGCCGAGAAAAGACAAGCAGTAAGGAGCGAAGACGAGCCGAAGGCACAATTGCGCGGCCGTGTCGAGGATGTCCCTGTGCCCAAGGCGCCGCCGCGCCGTGTCGAGGACGCACCCGCACCGAAGGTACCACCGCGCCGTGTCGAGGACGTGCCGGCGCCCAAGGCACCAACGCTCCGCCCCCGTGTCGAGGATGTCCCTGTATCCCAGGCGCCGCCGCGCCGTCCGAGCGAGGCGCTGGCCAAGCCCGCCAATGGCGACGCCAAGGCCAGACCTAAGCTCTCGCATGCCTTGACGCGCGAGGCCGAGACGCTGCTGCGGAAGCTCAACGGCGCCGCCCGCGATATCGTCGAGGCGATCGATTCCGAATTGCCGCGCGATCTCGAGAAGCGGTTCACGGCCGGGGAAGGTGACGTCTACACCCACCATCTCCTGGAGCACCGGGGAAGCCGCCTGCCCCGCATCGTCGAGCGCCGCTACAAGGCGGAGCGCGTGGTGCGCGGCCGGGTCGACGCCTATATGCGGCTCTTCGAGAGGCTGCTCGACACCTTTGCGGAAACGCCGCAGGGCGACCAATTGGTCGATGCCTCCCTTGCATCGGAATCCGGAAAGCTCTACCTGCTGCTGGCACAAGCCTCTGGGCGGATCAGCCCGCAATAACAGGTAAGCATTCATGGATATTGCCAAGCCCTATCTCCTGTTCCTGGGAGATGTGAAAGACCAGCTTGCGGCCAAAACCGCGCAAGGCGTCGTCGATTGGCGCCCCGACTGGTGCGTCGGCCAGTTGCGCCTCGAAGGCTGCAAGGCCGATTGCGGCATCGCCGATCTGACCATTGCCGAAGCCAAGACCAAGGGGGCGAAGACCATGGTCGTCGGCGTCGTCAATGCCGGCGGCGTGCTCCCCGACCATTGGGTGAGCCGGATCGTCGAGGCGCTCGACCACGGTCTCGATGTCGCGACCGGCCTCCACAAGCGCTTGCGCTCGATACCGGAGATTGCCGCCGCCGCCGACCGCAACGGCCGCAAGCTCCATGATGTGCGCTATACGGACATGACCTTCGCCACCGGCAAGGGCACCAAGCGGCCGGGCTTGCGCCTGCTCGCTGTCGGCACCGACTGCTCGGTCGGCAAGAAATACACGACGCTCGCCCTCGACAAGGAAATGCGCGCCCGCGGCATGAAGTCCGATTTCCGCGCCACCGGCCAGACCGGCGTCCTGATCTCCGGCCGCGGTGTCGCCATCGATGCCGTCATCGCCGATTTCATCGCCGGCGCCGCCGAATGGCTGAGCCCGGCCAACGACCCCGACCACTGGGACGTCATCGAAGGCCAGGGCTCGCTGTTCCATCCCTCCTTCGCCGGCGTCACCCTGGGCCTCCTGCACGGCGCCCAGCCCGACGCTTTCGTCGTCTGCCATGAGCCGACGCGCAGCAAGATGCGGGGCGTCGAGCATCCCTTGCCCTCGATCAAGGACGTGATCGAGCGCACCATCGTCGAAGGCCGTCTCACCAATCCCAAGATCGAATGCGTCGGTATCGCGATCAATACCGAGAATCTGCTCGAGAAGGAGGCGCTGGCGGTCATCGAGCGCACCGGCAAGGAACACAACCTGCCCTGCGTCGATCCGATCCGCACGGGCTGTGGCCCTATCATCGACCTCTTGCAGAAGCGCTATCACGCGTGAGCAGGCGCCAGCTCACCGTCGCGCATGAGAGCTGGCCGATCGCCGGCTCCTTCACCATCTCGCGAGGCTCCAAGACCGAGGCCAATGTCGTGGTCGTGACGCTCACCGAGGATGGCGTCACCGGCCGCGGCGAATGCGTGCCTTATCCCCGCTATGACGAGACGGTGCCGCAGGTCATCGAGGCCTTGGAGGCCGCCCGCGGCGCGATCGAAGGCGGCCTGGCGCGCACGGAGATCGCCCGCCATGTCGCGCCCAAGGCGGCGCGCAACGCTCTCGACTGCGCCTTGTGGGACCTGGAGGCAAAGCGCGCCCACCGGCCCGTCTGGCAGCTCGCGGGCCTCGCCGAGCCTAAACCCGTCATCACCGCCTATACGTTGAGCCTCGACACGCCGGACGCGATGGCGAAAGCCGCCGCGGCGGCAGCGGACCGCCCTCTGCTCAAGCTCAAGCTCGGACGCGAAGGCGATGAGGAGCGTGTCGCGGCCATTCGCGCGGCGGCTCCCAAGGCGCGCCTCATCGTCGATGCCAATGAGGGCTGGAGCGGCGCGGTCCTGCCGCGCATGCTCGATGCCTGCGCCAAGGCCGGGATCGAGCTCGTCGAGCAGCCTCTGCCCGCCGCAGAGGACGAGGCGCTCCAGTCGATCGACCGGAAGGTCGTGATCTGCGCCGATGAATCGGCCCATGATGTCGAAGGCCTTGCGGCGCTCATCGGCAAATATGATGCGATCAACATCAAGCTCGATAAGACTGGCGGCCTGACCGGCGCCGTCGCTCTGGCGGAAGCCGCACGCAGCAGCGGCCTTGAGATCATGGTCGGCTGCATGCTGGCGACGTCGCTTGCCATGGCGCCCGCCATGCTCCTTGCCCAATATGCGAGCTTCGTCGATCTCGACGGTCCTTTGCTTCTGAAGCAGGACCGCGTGCCCGGGATCAGTTTTGCGGGGAGCCTGATGCATCCCCCGCCACGGGCGCTCTGGGGCTGAGCCGCATCACCGCGAAAGCCAGGCCTGAGGCGATGAGCGACATCGCCGCCATGGCGAGATAGGCGCGGCCTGCGAAAGCATCGAAGAGCGGGCCTGCCGCCACTGTGGCCAGCATCAGGAAGAGGCCGGCCGAGCAGGCCGTGTAAAGTCCCTGGGCCGAGTTGCGCAAGGCGACCGGCACGTTCTGCATGAGGAAATGCAATGTCCCGAAATGGGTGAGCGCGAAGGTCGCGGCATGCAGCGTCTGCAACGGCGCGAGCAGCCATAGCGCCGGATCGAAGGCGGTGGCCGTCCAGCGCAAGACGCCCAGGAGGCAGCCGATGAGGATGAGCAGGATCGGCGCGAAGCGGGGAATGAGCCTGCCGGAAAAGAAGAAGAAAACGACTTCTGCGCAGACACCGATGCCCCAGAGTATGCCGATCATGCCCTTGGAGATGCCGAGCTGCTCCCAATGCAGCGAGCCGAAGCCATAGAGCATGGCGTGGCTCGCCTGGGCGATGCTGACGGCGATGAGGAAGATTACGAAGACTCGCGAGCCGAAGAGCCGCAGCACGTCGCCCGGACGGGCATGCACGATCTTCTGTCCGGCGGTTTTCTGCGGCTTCACATCCGGCAGCACGAAGCCCGCGAGCCCCAGCGCCGCATAGCTCACCGCGATGAGGAGGACGGCGGTGCTCGTTGCCATGACCTCGAGCGCGAAGCCCGAGAGCAGCGTGCCGACGATGAAGCTGACCGAAGCCCACAGGCGTTGTCGCCCATAATCGAGCCCGGCCTTGGCGCTCTCCACCATGGCGAAATTTTCCGCAATCGGCCCGACCGGCGAAAGGAACACGGCCGCCAGCACCGCGACCAGGAAGATCGCCTCGAAACCCTGCATGAAGCTCAAGACGAGATAGCTCGCGGCACAGAGCAGCGGCAGCAGCCGGACGAGCGGAACCGGGCGGTTATGCCTGTCGGCGAGGAAGGTGCCGAGCGGCGCGCCAAACGCCCGGATGAGGATCTGGCCCGAAAGCACGGCGGCGATTTCCCCCGTGGAAAGCCCGCGATCGGCCAGCCACAGCGGCAGGAACGGCAGTTGCACGCCCAGCCCCAGGAACAGGAAGGCCATGAAGAAGCAGAGGCGGAAATTGAGAGCCTGGGGCTGCATGGGAGAAACAAGGGGAAATCAGCACGAGGCTCTAAACCAAACGCTAACCAGTTTCCAGAATAATCACCCAGCGCGTGATCAGGAAAAGTGGATACCGGTTTTCCGTCCGAGCACGCGCCAAATGTAGATTGCAGTTCTGTGAGTGAGTGCGTCAGTGGGAGTTATTGGAATGAATTCGCCCGGTCAGGATCCTGGCGCGGTCACCTTTCCACGCGAGCAATATGAGGCGCTCGAAAGTGCCGTCATGGAATCGGCGCGCGGACGCTGGTTCCTGGCGGAATATGCCCGCCGCAATCGTGCCGCCGACACGATGATGCTGCTCGATGCCCTGAAAAAGCTTGAAAACGTTGCGGCAACCACCAGGCCGCCGCCCGACATCGAAGCCCTGGCGTCGACCATCAAACAGACCCGCTGCGAGATCGCTTCCACCCACAATGACCGCCTGGCCGACGGCGGCTACCTCACGGCCGATTCCGGTCTCTATGACCGCATCACCGCCGACGCCAAGTCGACGACGAGCGAGATCGCCAAGCGGTCGATGAGCCTGCGCGTGATTGCCGGCGGCCTCAAGGCCGCACCCGCCGATGACGAGCATGTCGAGGCCGTCGAGGCGAATGCCCGCTCGCTCGAGACCCTTTCCTGGTCGCAGGAAGTCCTGAGCGAGCGCATCGCCAAGGCGATGGGTCTGTTGAGCCATATCGACGAGGCTCTGACGGGTTTCTCCGAGAAAGCCGAGGACGAAGTCGTGGCGCAGAGCCAGATGCCCTATTTCTCGCGCGACGAGGATCTGTTCGCGCCGGCGCTGAAGACGCTGGAAGCGGCTGTCGAGCCTGCCCCGGCGGAAGCGGAACAGGCTGCCGCGCCGGAAAAACCGCGCATCGTGGTGATCCGCCGCGGCAAGGACGATCCCCTGGATATCCCGCTGTCGGGTTGATCGCTGCCCTGCCTGCGTTGCACTTGTGCAATGGTGACGGCTGGCGGAACAACTGGCACGCCTCACCGCAAGCAGCTATAGATCAGGCCTCAATCCGAACTCGGAGAGACGCGCATGGCCCACTCTGCCGCGGTGATCGACTGGCTTCTCGACAGCGACCCATCGATAAGGTGGCAGGTGATGCGCGACCTGCTCGACGCTTCGCCGGCACGGTGGCAGGCGGAGCGGGCCAAGGTGGAAACCGAGGGCTGGGGCGCGCGCCTCCTTTCGCATCAGGATGCGGACGGTCAATGGGCGGGCGGCGCCTTTATCCCGGCCGGTTTCGACCCGCGCGAATGGCGCGAGCGCGGTCAGCCCTGGACGGCCACGAGCTTTTCCCTGACGCAGCTGCGCGAATTCGGCCTCGATCCGTCCTCCAACCGCGCCCGGCGAACCGTCGAGCTGATCGGCGTCCATTCGCATTGGGATGAGGGCGGGCAACCCTTCTGGGAGGGCGAGATCGAGGAATGCATCAACGGCCGCACCGTCGCCGACGGCGCCTATTTCGACATCGACGTCTCGTCCATTGTCGACCGGCTGGCGGGCGAGCGTCTTGCCGATGGCGGCTGGAACTGCGAGCGGATCAACGGTTCCCAGCGCTCGTCATTCGCCAGCACGATCAACGTGCTGGAAGGCTTGCTCGAATACGAGAAGGCGGCCCAGGGCACGCCCCGCTCGCGCGAAGCGCGCCGGTCGGGCGAGGCCTATCTGCTCGAGCGCCGACTCTTCCGCCGTCTCGGGACGGGCGAGCCCGCAGACGAGCGGTTTCTCCAGTTCCTGCACCCGAACCGCTGGCGTTACGACGTCTTGCGGGCGCTCGATTATTTCCGCGCCTCGGCGCTCCTCGACGGCGCCGCTCCCGATCCGCGACTGAGCGAGGCCATCGACCATGTCCGTTCGAAACGCCGGGAAGACGGCACCTGGCTCCTCGACTGGAGCCTGCCGGGACGGGAATGGTTCGAGGTCGATGACGGGCCGGGCAAGCCTTCGCGCTGGGTGACTCTCAAGGCGCTCCGCGTGCTCCGCTGGTGGGGAGCTAGCGGCCCTTGAGGACTTCCGCGAAGAACGCCGGATCGACATTGCCGCCCGAGGCGATGACGGCGATGCTGCGGCCTCGCGTCGGGATCTTGCCGGCGAGGACCGCCGCAAGGCCGACGGCGCCGCCCGGCTCGATCACGAGCTTGAGGTGCTCGAAAGCGAAGACCATGGCGCGTTTCACTTCCGCTTCGCTCACCACGAGGCCCTGGGCGAGCCGCGGCTGATTGATGGCGAAGGTGAGCTCGCCCGGCGCCGGCGACAGAAGCGCATCGCAGATCGAGCCCGAGGCCTTAGCATTGCGCTCGCGCTTGCCGCTCTCGAGCGAGCGGGCGTGATCGTCGAAACCTTCAGGCTCGACCGTGTGGACCTCGGTCGCGGGCGACTTCGCCGAAAAGGCGAGTGTATTGCCGGCGGTGAGCCCGCCGCCCCCCGCCGGGATCAGCACCGCATCGAGGCGGGCATCGCGCTCCGCCGCCTGCTCGATCGCCTCGAGCCCCGAGGTGCCTTGGCCGGCGATGATCTCGGCATGCTCGAAGGGCGGCACGATGACGGCGCCACGCTCGCGCGCTATTCCGTTGGCGATCTCCTCGCGATCTTCCCGGTTGCGGTCATAGGTCACGATCACCGCGCCATAGGCGCGGGTATTGGCTTTCTTGATCTCGGGCGTGTCCTCAGGCATCACGATGAGCGCCGGCAGCTTCATCATCTGCGCCGCGGCGGCCACACCTTGCGCGTGATTGCCCGACGAATAGGCGACGACACCGCCCTTCGCCTTGTCGGGGTCGAGGCGCGATATGCAGTTCCAGGCGCCGCGGAATTTGAACGAGCCGGTGCGCTGCAGGCACTCCGCTTTGATCAGCACCCGGCCTTGGCTGAGCGCGTTGAGGGTGGGCGATTCGATCAACGGCGTCACGACGGCATGGCCCTTGAGGCGCTCGCGCGCCTGAAGGACCTCATCGATGGAGGGAATTTGGGTCATGGCGGCTGCTCCTTAGCGGATTCCGCTGATGGGCGCCACCATTTCACCCTTGAATGCACGCCGCGTCCTCCCAAATTATGTACCCATACAATTGGATCGGAGGTGTTCCATGACATCATCGCAAACCCGCCACGGCCGCTGGACGCCGCTCAGCATTCTCGCTGTCGTCGCGGGCTTCATCGTCTGGTGGCCTCTGGGCCTTGCCGCCCTGGCTTACGTCCTGTGGGCCGGCCCCATCGATACGCTGGCCGATGACGGCGCGCGCCGCCTGCGCGAGACCTTCGGTGCGAGAAGCGCCCCCAAAGGGTCTGGCAATGCCGCCTTCGACGCCTACAAAGCCGAGACCTTGCGCCGGCTCGAGGCCGAGCAGGCCGAATTTGCCGACTATCTCAACCGCCTGCGCGACGCCCGTGATCGCGAGGAATTCGAGCGCTTCATGGGAGAGCGTAGCGCATCGGACCGAAAAGTGTGAAGCGGTTTTCGGATAATCCGATGCGCAAACAATGCATCGAACAGCAATCCTGATTGAACCTTCAAGCGCATCATGCGAGAACCCGGCCACAAGCCGGGTTTTTTGTTGGAGCATGAGATGGATCTGGGATTGAAGGGCCGCACCGCCATTGTCTGCGCATCGAGCCGGGGGCTCGGCAAGGCCTGCGCTTTGTCATTGGCGCGCGAAGGCGTCAGCGTCGTCATCAATGGCCGTGACGAAGCCGTGCTCGCCGCCGCGCGCGATGAGATCGTGAAGGCGACGGGCGCCAAGGTCACCGCGGTTGCCGCCGATGTCGGCACGCGTGCGGGCCAGGACGCCCTCCTCGCCGCGGCGCCCGAGCCCGACATCCTGGTCAACAACAATGGCGGTCCGCCGCTCAAGGATTTCCGTGAGCTCGACCGCGATGCGCTGCTCAATGGGGTGGTCCAGAACATGGTGACGCCGATCGAGCTCATCCAGCGCGTCGTTCCCGCCATGCAGCGCCGGAGCTTCGGCCGCATCGTCAACATCACCTCGATGTCGGTGAAGATGCCGATACTGGGTCTCGATCTTTCCTCCGGCGCGCGAGCCGGACTGACCGCCTTCATGGCGGGCCCTGCCCGCGATCTCGCCCGGCACAACATCACCGTGAACCATCTGTTGCCCGGCATGTTCGATACCGACCGCTTACGCAATTCGACCGGCCGCATGGCGACGATGCAAGGCAAGAGCGAAGCCGAGATGGCGGCCGAGCGCAAGGCGACGGTGCCGATGAAGCGTTTCGGCGAAGCGAGCGAGATCGGCGAGATCTGCGCTTTCCTGTGCTCGGTCCAGGCCGGCTATATCACCGGCCAGAGCATTCTCGTCGACGGCGGCCTGTTCAACGCGGTCTAACGCATCGGGGCGATTCTATGAGAACGCCCGTCGCTCTAGCGGGCATCGGCGCGCGTGCGTTCGATGAACCCCCTGGCCGCCGCGTCCCAGGCACCCAGATGGTCGATCATGGCCTGCTTGCTGCCGAAGGCCTGGCGGGCATTGTCGCCATCGGGTGAGCTGAACGCCCAACTCTTGCCGCGCGTATTGCATTCGAGCGCGTAAAGCTTGCCGGTTCCGACTTCTCTCAGCACATCGCAGCCCTTGACCGGGCAATCGGCGATGGCACGGTCCATCTGACGGGCAAAGGCGATCACCTCGTCATCCCTTGCTGGCGCCGTCTTGTTCGCGCTCGTGATGGCGGCATTGCTCGCCATCGCGCCGTTGAGAAGCATCCTGTCGCTGGCGAAAAGCGAGGGCCGCTTGCGCGAGGAGAAAATCGTGCGGCAGCACAGCGCCTCGCCGAGCAGCGTCTCCACCCGGAAATGAGTTGGATAGTCGCCGGTGTCGATGAATTGCTGGATCAAATAGACATCCCTGTGGATCGGATGGCCGGCCTTGAACAGATCGGGGGCAAGAGCGGGGACACGCCTGGTGCGCACCAGATGGACGCCGAGGCCGTGGGAATTGATCCTGAGGGGCTTCAGGATGACATAGTTGCTCCACTCCGCCGGATCGGGCTTCATACCGAACTTGAACACGCCGGTCTTCGGCGTGTTGAGGCCGGCCTTGAGGAACAGCTCGTATTGTTCGGTCTTGTAGACGGGCCTGACGCGCAGGACCGTGCCGCGTTGCGGCACGAGCTTGAATGTACTTCTGAACGCGACGATCAGCACCGGCCTCGACCACAGATCGCCGGATGGCAGCTTGCCCGACCCGGCCCTGAGCACGACCGGTCTTATATCCGGCGCCTGCTCGGCCACTTTCTGTGCAATCGCCTGGAAATCAGCTTCATCATGCTCGTCCCGGCAGATGATGATCAGCGTAAATGCATGCATCGGACTCCGCTTCAGCCCCTTCAACGCGCTGTAATTGGACGCCCTCGACTCGCCTGCCCATAGTAGCCGCTATGCGCTTCGTCACCATCGTCATTCTTGCCCTGCTTTGCACCATCCCGGCCAGGGCGCAGAATGTCGATCTCGAGCTCGTCCTCCTTGCCGATGCGTCGGGCTCGATCGACGACAGCGAGATCGCCTTCCAGCGGAACGGCTATGCTGGCGCCATCACCGATCCTTCCGTCCTCGCGGCCATTACCAGCGGCGCGGCTCAGAAGATCGCCGTCGTCATTTCACCAAGGGCGTCCGCGCCGCCTCGGCGAGGATCCACTCCCTGAACGACTTGATCAGGGCGTCGTCCTGCGTCTCGGCGGGCGAGATGATGTAATAGGCGAATTGCGGCGGCCCCTTGATGGTGAGCGCGAAGGGCTGCACCAGCCGCCCGGCGGCGAGATCGTCGGAAACGAGCGATGAATCGCCGAGCGCCACGCCCTGGCCGTCGACGGCCGCCTGCAGCGCGAGGCCGGAATTGTCGAGATAGAGGCCGCCCGCCTCGACATAGTCGCTCACCCCCGCGGCCAGCATCCACATGCGCCAATTGGGCCAGGTGATCCCTTGCCCGCTCCATTCGACATGGATCAGGCGGTGCTGCAACAGGTCACGCGGATGTTTCAGCGGCTTCTTCGAGGCGAGCAGCGCCGGGCTGCAGACAGGAAAGATCGTGTTGTCGAACAGGCGGTCGGCGCGGGCTCCCGGATAATTGCCGTTGCCGAAGCGGATCGCGACGTCGATGTCATCGCGCTCGAAATCGCGCACCCGGTCCGAGACATCGAGCTGAACTTCGACGCTCGGGTTGAGCTTCATATAATCGTCGAGCCGCGGCACCAGCCATTTGGCCGCGACCGATGTCGAGGCTGAGACCCTGAGCCGTGCCGTGTCGCGGCTCTTGTCCATGCGCACGAGCGCGCGGTTGAGGCCGCCCAGCGCCTCGCCGACGGCGGCATGGAGGATGTGCCCCGCTTCGGTGAGCCGCATCGAGCGGCTGGTGCGCTCGATGAGTCTCAGACCGAGCTGGTCCTCGAACTCCTTGATCTGATGGCTGACGGCGGCGGGCGTCACATTGAGCTCCTGCGCCGCGCGGGTGAAGTTGAGCTGGCGGCCCGCGGCCTCGAAGACTTTGAGCGAACCGGTTCCGGGGAGGAAGCGCATGGCGGTGCCGATCTTCAAAAATCTCTAACAGATGGGATGAAAACTAGTCGTTTGTTCAAGGAAATACAATGCCCTATCTATCCATCATCACATTAGCTTCAAGTATTCCTGAAAGGTCACCACCATGTCGAACTCCACCGGTTTCCCCCTCCGCCAGGCCCGCGAGCCTGTCGCCGTCAGTCTCTTCAAGCGCGCTCTTGCCCGGCTCGGCGAGCCGCTTCTGCGCTTCAAGGCCGTCAACGAGCTGGAGCAGCTTTCCGACCGCCAGCTGCGCGACATCGGCGTCGAGCGGCGGCAGATCGAGGAGATCGCCGAGCGCGAGATCGCCCGAAAACTTCATGGCCGCATGGATGGCCGGGTTTAAACCGGTCATGGCGGCGGCGACGCAGCCCTGGTCACGCGCTGCTGTCCTAAGTAGGGGGCCGAGTGTCCTCGTTCGTCACAATTGCCTGATTATCTGATTATATGACCTAAGGGCAGCAACACGGACGGAACGGACACGGAATACCGCTCGAACGTCAGTCCATGAGTTGGATGACTTCTCGTCCTTGATCCCCGCATGACGTTTGGCCTTGCGAAGAATCCCATTCAGCCAATGCCCAAGGACAGTACCAAAAACCACGTCAGGATTAAATGAGGAACGAAGGTTCCTGTTTCTTGAACGGAAATGGGCCCTTGCGAAAACGAGCGAAGAACAAATGCCCCCTATTCTTGACGTGGTCTCAAATCCCATTTCATCCTGGCATCAATGTGAATCCTATTTCCAAGGGCTGCCGCGAAAGCGGGCCGCCCCGATATGCAAAAACCCTTTGGAACCGGCCTTTTCAGGCGTTGGAAGCCTGCAACTCCCACAATGAGATCAAAGGCCCGTCCTTTCCGGCGAGGGGATCGGTGACGGGCTTGGGAACTTTCCGTACCCGCTCCCGGATGAGCGCCTTGTCGGGCTCGCCTGAGCGCATGAGGTCGCGGCCGGGACCTGGCGGATAAGCGCCGATGACCAGGAGATCGGCACTGGCGAGCAGGCGCTGATGCCCGGTTCCCGCGGGCAACAGCACCGCATCGCCCTTCCTGACCTTGAACTCTCGCCCGGTATTTCCTCCGAAGCGCACGATCGCTTCACCCTGAGCAATGCCTAAGACCTCATGGGCATTGGAATGGTAGTGCGGGAAGGCGAAGATGCCATTGCGCCAGCCATCGCCCCAGCCATGGCGGGCGAAGATCGCCTCGAAGGCCGCTGCCGCATCGGCTTCCGTTTCGCTCAACACCTCTTGATAGACGATCATTGGCCAATGCGGATGATTGGGGATGTCGCCGTCATCGGTGAATCTATGGGTCACGACCTTCATGAGCTGCCGCACCGGTCAGGGGCCTTCGGGTTCCTGTAGTTTGAGAAGCGGCAGGAACTCCGCCGGGTTCCATGGCGATTGCTTTTTTCGGATCTCGAAATGCAGTTCCGGGCGCGCCACGAAGCCCGACATGCCGCTCTTGGCGATGACGTCGCCTGCCTGGACCTTCTCGCCGCGATTGACGAAGAGCTCGCTATTGTGGCCATAGACGGTCACCCAGCCGCCCTCATGGCGGATGAGGATCAGATTGCCGTAGGATTGGACGCCATTGCCGGCATAGATCACCGTCCCGGCGAGGCTCGCCCTGACCTCGGTTCCCACGGGCACCAGGATGTCGACACCTTGGGTGCTGGCCGGGCTCCGTTTACCGTCGTCGTCATCGATGACCTTGCCCTCGACGGGCCAGGCGAAGTCCGGCGGGCGCGTGCTCTCGGTCGCCGCCGTGAAGGTGGAGACGGCAGCCGCCAAAGCGGGAATGACGAAGATATGCGCGGTAACCATTCCTAGCCGAGACTACCAGAGGGGCAGCCGGCAGTCGAATTAACGAATGCTTCGTGGTTTCCTCTTCCCGCGGCCATCTAGGGAAAAAAGGCCGGCGCCCCGCACCCACAGAAGCAGAAAGGCGCCGGCAAGGGCCAAATCCTTCTCGAGATGGATGAGCTGGCCGCGATTGCCGAAATCCGTGTGAAAGACCACCGCCGTGGCCAGGCAAAATCCGGCAAGCGCCAAGGCGACGAGGCGCGTCCGCCAGCCCAGCGCGATCAGGAGCCCGCCCCCGATCTCGGTGGCGATGGCGGGCGGCAGAAGCAGCGCCGGGAGGCCGTAATGGCTCACATAGGCCTGGGCCGCCGCATAGTCGCCGAGCTTGCTCAATCCTTCGATGATGAACAATTGCGCCAGCAGCAGGCGGCCCATGAGATCGCCCCAGGGTTTCAACTCGTGCATCCATGCCTCCTGCCCCGCGCTTGTTTCCGGCTTTTGCGCGGTGACGAATCGCGGTCGCAGGATCAAGCGCGTTTCCACCCAGAAGGCCGCGGCGAGGCCGAGACCGACGACAGCCACCGCCAGGATCTCGGCCGTGCCCAGCATGTCAGTTCGTCTTCGCCGAAGCCTGCGCGATGGCGTGGCTCAGGTCCTCGAGCTCTTCGCAGCCTTGGGGGCACAGCAGCTTGAGGCGCGCCCTGTTCGCCTCGGCCTTCGCCATGTCGCCCATTTCCATATAGAGCTCGCCCAGATATTCGAGCGCGCCCTTGTGATCGGGGTCGAATTCAAGCGCCTTGAGGTAGTAGCTGAGCGCCGTCTTCTTATCGCCGCTCTTGCGCAGGCTGTAGCCGAGGAGATTGTAGATATCGGGATGCTGGACGCCCTGCTGGATCAGCCCATTGAGATCGGCAATGGCGGTCTTGAAGTCTTTCGCCGCGATGCTGGCGCGCACCGCGGTGAGATCGGGCGCATCGGCGCTCGACATGGTGTCGACGGCGAGCGCCGGCAAGGTTGCGGCGATGATGAAGGTGCCGGCGATCAGGGAACGCAGAGATTTCATGAGAAGGTCCTTTCCAGAGCATCGGCCCGAAAAGTGTGTGCGGTTTTCGGATAAGCCGATGCGTTAAACAAAACGCGTTAGCGGTTAAGAGCTGACCGGCGTGAAGGCATAGGCCGCGCCGTCCTTGGCGAAGCTGCCGGCGCCCGGGAACGGGAAATGCGCCCCGCACACCATGAGCTTGTCGGCGATGATGCGGTCGATGAGGCTCTTGCGGGTCTGGACGGCGAGCGGGCCGTCCTGGTCATAGGCGCCTTGCCAATCGGGATGGGGCGCGAGCAGCGCCGGCACATAGGCGACATCGTTCGAGATCATGAGCTGCTGGTCGCCCGAGCTCACGAGGAAGGCGGAATGACCGGGCGTGTGGCCGGGCGTGCTCACCAGCGTTACACCCGGCGCCACCTCCTTCTCGCCCTCGACCAGCGTGAAATTCTTCCATTTGGGGAAGACCGCGTTGATCCGCTTGCCCAGCGCCTTGCGGGCTTCCGGCAATTTGTCGACGCGGCCGGGCTCCGTCCACCATTTATATTCGGTGGCGCTCACGATGAGCTCGGCCTTGGGAAAGAACGGCGCGTTGCTGCCCTTGTGCATCAGGCCGAAAATATGGTCGGGATGAAAATGCGAGATGAGAATGGTTTCGATTCTGTCGGGATCGATCCGGGCTTTCGCCATGTTCTCATGCAGCCGTCCCGCCGTCGGCTGCCATTGCGCGCCCGAGCCTGAATCGACCATGATGTGCCTGTCGCCCACAGTGACGACGACGATGGTGAGCGGGATGGGCATGTAGTCCGTCGGCAGGCCGGCTTGCGCCAACGCCTCCTTGGTCTCGGCGACCGAGGCGTTCTTGATGAACGCGGGATCATGCGGCTTGCGCCAGATCCCGTCATAGAGGGCGGTCACCTCGATCTCGCCCACCTTGTATTTGTAGAAGCCCTTCTCCGGATCGATGCCCGTCCCGGCAAAGGCGGACGGGATGAGGAGCTTGGCATTGAGCCCGAAGGCGGCGGTAGCGACCGCGGCGGACAGGAAGAAGTGACGGCGTGACAGATCGAGCATGGGGCCTCCTTGGCGTGGGATCGTATGTCCAAGGAGACTCAGGGTCTGCTGGCGTTATTCCCGGATTATTTCTCGCCGGCGCGGGAATAAACCCACGGTCTGCGGAATCTTATAGGGACGAGGAACTAGCCCGGGCCGTCGATGGTCTCACTGCCGGAATTCGAACGCGAGGCGCTTCCGCTGATGGATGCCGCCTATAATCTTGCCTTCTGGCTCTTGCGCAACCAGGCCGATGCCGAGGATGTGGTCCAGGACGCTTATCTGCGCGCCTTCCGTGCCGCCGACACGCGCGCCGGGGCCGACATCAAGCCCTGGCTCCTCACCATTGTGCGCAATGTCGCCTATCGCTGGCTGGCTTTGCGCCAGCGCCGCAGCAATGTCATCTCCTTCGAGGCGGCAGCGCCGGGGCGCGAGCGCGATGAAGCTGCGTTCGAGGTGGCAAGCGATGCGCCCTCGCCCGAGGACGCACTTGTCGGCCGCGCCGAGCAGGCGCTCGTCAGGCGCGCTCTGGCGGAGCTGCCGGAGGCCTTTCGCGAGGTGATCGTGCTGCGCGAATTCGAAGAGCTGCGCTACCAGGAGATCGCGCAAGTGACCGGGGTTCCGATCGGGACCGTGATGTCGCGCCTCGCCCGGGCGCGCGACCAGTTGCGCGAGCGGCTGGCGCAATTGATGGCCAAGGAGAACAAGAATGCGCTGTAACGAAGAGCGGTACTTGCGCATCGGCCCCTTGCTCGATGGCGAGCTTGCGGCCCGTGAGCGCGACGAGCTCGTCGCGCATATCGCCGAATGCGCCGATTGCGCGCGCTATCAAAGCGAGCTTGCGAAGCTCGGCCGCCAGGTCGGGCCCTTGCGCGAAGCGGCGCCCGCGCATCTCACGCATCGCCTCAAGGCGAGCCTCGCCGTCGAGGCGGCGGAAGCGCCGCTGCCCCGCGCCAGGCCTGCCTTGATGGCGATGGTCGGCAACCGGCTCGGACAATATTGGCGCTCCTGGTACCGGCCGGCTCTGGCCATGCTCATGGTCGCGGTCCTGTCGGCCGCTGCGGCCTTGTGGTGGGCGGAGCGGGCCCAGGACCAGCAGGCGCTGGCGCATGACGTTCTCGCCGCCCATATGCGGGCACTCCTCCAGGACAATGCCGTCCAGGTCGCCTCTCTCGACACCCATACGGTCAAGCCCTGGTTTGCTGGACGGCTCGATTACACGCCTTTGGTCAAGGATCTCGCCGGCGACGGCTTCAAGCTCGTAGGCGGCCGTCTCGATTATGTCGACGGCAGGAGGGTCGCCGCCCTCGTCTATATGCGGCGCCTGCACAAGATCAGCCTGTTCATCTGGCCGGCCAGAAGCGATGCCGCCATGACGTCGCATCTGCGCATCGATGGCTACAATATCGTCTCCTGGACGGCCGCGAACATGACCTTCTGGGCCGTATCCGATCTCGACGAGAGCGAGCTCGGCAAGCTGCCTGAGCTTCTGTAGCCGCGATTGGCGACCTGTCTCGAGTTTCCCCCTCTCCCGTTGCGAAGCAATGGGGCGAGGCGCGACGGCGAAGCCGGCAAAAAGGTCCAGTGGACCTTTTTGAGCGCCGAGCGCCGGAGCGCAAGCGGAGGCTGGGCCGGGTGCCCGAAGGGCGGGGGGCTCTTCGTCGACCAAGGCAAATGCCCTTGAAAGCATCGCCCTGCTCCAGCCAGATGCAGGAACCCCGGCAATTGAGCCTTGGGCGCCTTGGCGCCTATGATGGGTCCGGGAAGCTTCGTTTCGGGACCCTACATGATCGACCATGTCACGCTTCAGGTGAGCGACCTCGCCAGGAGCAAGCTCTTCTACGAGAAGGCCTTTGCGGGCCTGGGCTATCGCATCGCCTTCGGCGATGAAGGCACGTTCTGGGCCTTCGACATCGATGACGGGCTGTTCGAGATCATGCAGGCGGAGACGAAACCGCCTCTGACCCGCGTCCATGTCGCCCTCAGGGTCAAAAGCAAGGCCGATGTCGATGAATTCCACCGCGCTGCCTTGGCCGCGGGCGGTCGCGACAATGGCCCACCAGGCCCCCGCCCCGAATACACCCCCAATTACTATGCCTGCTTCATCCTCGATCCTGATGGCTACAATATCGAAGCCATGATCGACGAAGTGGCCTAGCACCTAGCTCTCAGCCCCTCCCCACCCGTCATCCCGGCGCAAGCCGGGATCCCCTGAATAAGAGCACGCGGGCGGCCGACTGGCGGCTTTTTGTCTTATCCACCGATCCCTTTGATATAGCTGGACTCACAGGGATCGCTTTGCTAGAGAACCGCCCGCGAGACGGCCAGGGGCCGCTCGCCAGATTCCTTCACGGGACGGGCGCATAGCTCAGGTGGTAGAGCAGCTGACTCTTAATCAGCGGGTCGTAGGTTCGAGTCCTACTGCGCCCACCAAGGAAATCAAAGAGTTAGATCACAACAGACTGAACCGCTTCGAGACCTGGGGGACGCTTTGGGGGACTAGCCAAGCGGGGGCTGCGATGCTATTGCCCAGCGGCATCACCGGGTCATCACGCGAAAAGCTATGCGAGATTGTAGGATCCGCAATTACAGCGATCTGATCGAGGCGTTGGCTGCGCGGCGCCAAGAGCTGGGTATGAGCCAGGCCGAACTCGATAAGCGAGCCGGTCTCGTTGCCGGCTACACCTCGAAGGTCGAGGCTTGGCACGGCTCTCGCGGTCGCGCACTGGGGCTGCTGACGCTTCCGCCGCTTCTGGAGGCGCTCGGCGTCGCGATAGCGGTGGTGCCTGTGAGCAGCGGCCGTGAGCAGTGACTCGAATGTGAAAGCCTCCGACACCGGGCAGAGCTGTCGCGCCGTCCGAAGATCTCGGGAATGGTGCTGCTATCTGAACGATGCCGAGCTTGCGGAGAGGCTCAACATCGGCACCGAGAAGCTCAGCATGCTGCGGGTTCAGCCAGGCTTCCCGCCGCGTGACGCGATCACCAACAAGCGGTTCTGGCCGGCTGTGGAGGCGTGGCTCCTTCGCCGGCACCGGATTGACACAAACGGTGAGGTAGATGAGGGCGGCGGCCCTGAAGTTGAGAATTGGAGCTGAGCCGCAGACGGCCTGGCTCGGAAAAAATAAGCGGGCCACATCAGGCCCGCCTTTCATCGTCAGACTCGACGCTGCACCTAGATGGTACATTCAAGCAGATTCTCTCTCTCGGAAATCAGGCCGGCCTCGTAGATGCGCATGAGAAGCTGGCGCCTAAGCAAAACGTCATCGAGCGAGGTGGCGGGCTTCGCAAGCACTGCATTCACGCTGCGCCGCAGCCTTAGGCTCGACTCATAATGGGCGTTGTAAGCATCGCCTAATTCGGTCTCCAGTTCTAGGAACGTCATGTTGCTATTCCCCATTTGTCTCGGATTTTCACCGGGAAAGATCGACTTGCACCGCAAGTTGATTTCGTGATATCACGACATCATGGCAAAAGCAACTCATGAAATCACGAAATCACCACGGAAGCGCGCTCCTGAGACCGGGACGCCGGTCCTGGTTAGGTTGCAGGCAGGCCCGCTTGGCGAGATCGATGAGTGGCGGCGTGCTCAGTCAGACATCCCTAGCCGGTCGGAAGCGATCCGCCGGCTGGTGGAACTGGGGCTGAAGCGAGGAAATCGATGAACGCGCTTCCGCTCTGGGTGCAATACGTCCAGGCCTTCTCCATCCCCGCCTTGGCGATCGTTGGCGCGCTCATCGCGTACCGACAGTGGCGAACTGCCAGCAACGCGCTTCGCCTCAACCTTTTTGACCGACGCTTCGACGTTTATGTCGAGGCTGTGACCTTCATCGGCAACGTTATGCGGCAAGGGTATCCAGAAAACGAGCACTTCAGCCCCTTCTTGCGCGCCCGCGATCGAGCGCAGTTCCTCTTTGGCCCCGAGGTGGTTTCATGCCTGAAGGAGATCAATGACACCGCAGCCGCATTGCTCGCGACACATCGCCAGATCGAGGGCGGCCGAGGCGGAGCAGCCAGGCAGAAGGCTGCCGACCAAAATCAATCGCTTCTCACTAAGTTCACCGAATTCGATGCAAGGTTGGTGCAGTTGATGGCTCCCTACCTCGCATTTTCGATGGTCCGGGAAAAGCGCTGAGTCCCCAGAACGCAACAGGTCAAGCGGCCTTCGATATAAGGGATATGCTGAGCGCGCGCCTGAGGGGCTCGACACAGTCGAAGCTCGGAAGTTCGAACTTCTTGGGTATGCCAACAACCGCGGGATCATCTCCACCGCGAGGGTTGAAGATCAGGCCGCCTTCCATGGCGCTATAGCTGCCTTTGCAGCCGTGAGTGTTGCTGGCGTAGTCGGCTATCCCCTTAAGATGCGCGGAATCAAAGAACACCAGAACATCGCGCAAATCCTGTTCAATTTTGTCGATCCCTTCGACGAATTCCTGAATCTTCCGACAGGCCTCCGCCAGCTTCGCATTGTCCAGTTGGTGCGACGAGTGCCCGGCGAGTGATCCGTACATCAAGCCGGCAAGTCGGCCGCGCCCTTCGAGAAGCTTGGCAATGTCTTCGACGGATTTCTTCAAAAAATTGTGGCCACGCAGGATCATGATCGTCTTCTCCTGCCGCTTGGTCATAGGTTTCGACTCGTCCTCTATCTTGCGAAGTTGCCCTGCTTGCCAGCGGCGTTTTCGCTCCGTCACTGTCATCTTTGCTCTTTCTTCCCTGATCTCCTTGTTGCGCGCCGCCCGTTCACGCATGCCCTGTTCATCCGGGATCACTTCGAACACAACTAACTGGTGATCTGGGCGATCGGCGGCCGCCCTGAGATGCTGATAGAGCTCAGTCATCCAGAACCTGAATCGCCGCTGCACCTCCTCCAGCTCTTGAAAGCGAATATCTTGGGCTAGGGCTTGGAGAGCAGCGCCAACCGGCTTTAGAAGTGGGAGACATGTGATCACGCGATGAAGGTCATATTGTCGGGCCTTCCCGTGCTCGAACTCCTGCTCGATGTCGTGGAAGTCGAGTCGGTAGATCTTCGCTCCGCAGTCCTTACCGGTCAAAAATCTGGCGCCACTTGGCGCCTTCATCACGAACCCTCTGCCATGACGCGTGCCGCAGTGGGCACACACCACAAATTTGGACCAGTCGGTGATTGGCCCGCCTGGGCGGATGTCATATTCGAATTCAAGCTTTGCTTTCGCGAAATCGGCGGGCACCTCGTCAGCCAGATCCGAAAGGGATTTTGGATCGGCAATACTGAAGCGACGAGCAAGAAGCTCCTGGTCTTGGGCAGTTAAGGAAATTGACATGGCACGAATCACCTTTCCTCAGGGTAATCTACCATGTTCTAGTTTTGTATCGTGAGCGAATTAAGGCGGCCTATCCACAAGCTGTTGATAACACGTGGCAATTCGTTACTGAGTGATATTTGCTCGAAACTGCCCTAAAGATCGCCGAATTCAGCAAGCACAGGAGGAGGTTCCACTTAATGGAACCAATTCAGGAGCTTAGGCGGGAGGGGCGAAGAGTCTGGCCGCCAGAGAGAGGTCGATAGCTCATGGTATCGGCAAAGGAACGTGACGTGGATCCGGCACCCGTAACACCCGAACTGCTCGACGCTGCGACACGCTGGAGCTCGTGGTCGTGGTGGGGTTTGATCGCTTTTGGCATCATCGCAGCGATCACCGCAATCGCAACGGTAGCGTTCACCTTTATCCAGTTTTGGTCTGGTGGCGTCCTGGGCCGGCATTCCGAATGGCGCACCGCGACGTTGGAAAGGGAGACCGCGCGAGCAAACGAACGGACCGCTGAGCTGCAAAAGGAGGCTGAAGCTGCAAAGCTCGAACAGGAGCGGTTGAGACAGCTCCTCGCTTGGCGACGACTCACCGCCGATCAGATGAAAAAGCTGGTTGATGAATTAACTGGAATCACTTTTCCCGTGACATTGCAGGTTAACAACGCCGACCCAGAGGCAACTCGGTTCGCCGCCGACATTGGTGAAGTGTTTCAGCAAGCTGGGATCTCCTACGAAAAAAAGACTGCGATCGTGTTCAGCGACGACCCCATACCTGGACTGCGCGTCTACGGTCGCGCGGACGAAGTCCACAGGATAGCTGATCCCTTTCACCGCCTTGGCATTGCGATAGACGGCCAACAAAAGGACGCTGACCTTGTTTTTCACGTAGCCGCGAAGCCGCCGCCGAAACCGTAGGTGCCCTGAATGAAGAAGCGACCCGACATTGCGATTGTCCGACAGCATCTCCAGAGAATCGATGGGGTGTCGCGCACTTGGTTCGAGTGGTCACTTGATTACGATGATGACGGATCGCCCTTGAGGGTCAAGACGCTGGTCGTCGAGGTGGATTTCGATACGGATCCGAATTCCACGGGCTTTAGGGAAAGCGTTCTGGATGCCATCGCTGACACCGCGAAAGGCGTGTTGAGCGACGAAACGACGATGATAGTCAGCTACCTCAAGATCGTTCCTAAAGGCCTGCTCTAAGGGCTGGCGGAAGCTTCCCTTGCCGGGGTCATCCATTCATAGAAGATCAGGCGCGCGGCTTGGTGCTTTGTGGCCCGGGCGCCACCAAAATTTTTGTCCGGTGTTGCGGCGCAGCCGCTCCTCTTGCCGGCGGAACGATGCCTTGTAATTGGGATCTATCCATTCCTGGATCTCATCGAACACGAAGCGGTCGAGCGCCAGGCGCGCGTACCAGAGGTTAGAGCCCGGCAGCCAGCGGCGCATGTGCCTGGCCATCGTCTTGCCGAAGTCGGTGCCCTCGCCCGTCAGGAATTTGCGCGCCTGGTCAAAGGTGAGATCGCCGGTCGCGCCGACAATCTGTCCAGGAGGACCAGCGAGAAGCGTGCTGAGTTGCTCTTGCGGCCCGCCGCCTATGGCTGTCTTGAGCAAGTCCCCGTAGATGCCGGCGGCGCCACCAGTGACGAAAGCATCGAGCCAGAAGCCCGGATCACTCATGTCACGCGGATCCTTGCCGCTGAGAATCTGCTTGGCCTGCAGCGACACGCCGCCGGCAATCGTCATCGGCAGCAGGAACTTGAACGACAGATTTGTGCCGCGCTTGAGGAAGGAGCCCGGCGCCGTCATGTGGCGCATCACATGGGTCAGCAGGATGGAGATCGCAAACGACTTGTACATGCCGGCCGAGCGCGCCATCTCGCCCATGAACGTGCCGCGATGCAACCCGCCCGTCGTGAGCTGGCGCACCCTGGCGCCCGATTCGAGCACCGCGAATTGCCGCTCGTCGATGATGGCCGACATGAGCCGATTGCGTAGAGCCGGATCCGCCATGCCTTCCGCATCGAAGAACCGCGCGCCTTCGACTTCCAATGCCGGCGTCGCTCTGACCAGATCCCATTCGTCGGCCGTGAATGCGTAGCGCTCAAGGAAGCCCCGGAAGGCAGGCTCAAGATCATCGAAGCCCTTGCCGGAATTTTCGGCCAGGTGCGCCATGAACTCCATCGAGAACGCCCGCTTGAGATTCGTCGTCCAGAAATTGAGGCCCTGCGCGCGGATCACGAAAGAGGCGATTTGCCCAAAGCGTTCGCCCACTTCAAGCTGATCGCCGAAGCGACGCGAGGAGTGCATCCCGTCGATGACCGCGTGCGCTGTGACGTTGAGCCTGGCCGCGAGCGCCCGCATCTCAGGGCCTTCACCCGCGATCCCTTCAATCGCGCGCTGCATCACGCCAACGGCCGATATGCCGCTATGACCGGAAGCCAGGACGGCCGTCACCGAGTCGCCTGGAACAGCCGTGATGACGGCGGATCCGAGATTCGCCGCCGTCGCGATGTTGCGCACCGCGCCAAAGACGCCGGCCATCGTTTCACCCTGCACGCTATTGATCTCGCCCGTCAGCCACTTGAAGGTGCGTTCGGCTGCCGCGACGGATTCGACCAGGCGCACGGGATTGTACTTCGACGGGCTGAAACGGCCGTCCGGCCTGCCGCCGCCCTTGTCGTCATATCTCGCCAGATCGAGCAGCCGCTTGAAATTGGTCTGGTAGGACGGCCCGAGCACTTCGGCGAGGGAGATTTCGTTCGCCATGCCGCGGACGTGGCTGATCAGCATTCCATAGATGCCGCCTTCGCCGACGCCGTACTTATCCATGAGCTTGAGCCAGGTGTCGGCGTTTTTGAATCGGAAGGTGCGCATGACAGAGTTGAAGGCCGAACCGTGCGCGGCCGTGTTGTCGTTGACGACGATGTGCTGATGCGCCATTCGCACGATCTCAGGCACTTCAAGATCCGTTGCCAGCTCGCCGGTCTCCTTGTTCACGATCTCGAGCCCGCCCGAACGCCACGCCTCGAAAATGTCTTTCTCAAATTCCTGCAGCCCGAAGGAGCGCACGCGCGCCGATTCCCAAAACTGCGGATTGAGCCATTGGTCCTTTTCGGCGATCGAGCGGAAGAAGATTCCCGCCTGTTCGGCGCGCTTGACGCCGGCCTCGACTGTGCCGCGCCACGCTGCAGCGGCTTCCTTGGCCGCCTGATCGCCGGTATCGACGCCGCGCAGCTCCTTGATGACATTGCGCGGCCCCACGAAGTCATGCCGCAGGCCGCCGAGCTTGGAGCGGTAATTCTCGATGAGGGTGTTGGCTTTGGCGAGCAGCCAATCCTCGACGGCGACGCGATGGCTTTCGACGTTGAGCCGGCCGGCGTCCCTGATGTCGCGGGTGAGCACGCCCATCACGCCGGCAATGCGGGAATGCGGATGGTTCAGAACGTAAGCTTCGACGTCGGCAAAGGCGATCGCGTTCTTGGCGACGGTGAGCTTTTTCCGCTTGGCCGCTTCCGCCATCACCTTGGCCGCCTCCAAGGCGGCGGCGGCATCGGCCGAGGCGGGCGGCATCGTCGTGACCATGCGGCCCTGCATTCCCTCATAGAGGGCCACCGCGGAATTGGCAGCGTTGCGGGTAATCTGGCCCGAGCGCACCAGCTTGTTGAGGCAATTCCGTATGAGGCTCACAGCCTGACTCCTCTTTTTTAGCCAGCTCAATGGTATTGTGGCTGTGCTCCGTCGGTGACCGCGCGGCCGGGGCTGGAGTTCGCCTTCAGTGCCTTCTGCGCTTCCTCGAGCACCAGGGGAACGATCTGCCTCTGCATGACCTCAAACATCTGAGGTATCATCCGCGCCGTTACCTGCGGCATCTTCTTCAGCATGCTGCGGCCGACGTCCGAGGAATAGAATTTGTCGACAGCGATGATCTCCTCGGCCGTAAAGATATCGAGCATCGTGACGATCGTGAACTTCTCGTAGAGCTCGGCGGCATTGGCGATCCCGGCTTTGAGCGACACCTCGACGAACTCCACTAGGGTGGCATCGTCCCGTTCCGGATTTTTCTCTCTGATAATCCTAATGATCGCATCACGCATCGCCGGGATTGACTGTCGAAGGATCGACCTCATGTTGACGATCTCGGCATAATGCTGCGCGGCCTTCACGGTGGCCGGTTCGTATGTCGCCAGCCTTTTGTCGAGTTCAGAAACCCGCGTGCGGGGAAGATCTACCATGCGGCTCCCCTTATTTTTGGTCCAATACGCCCGAGCCGACGATCGACTTGGCACCCTTGAGCGCGCCGCCGGCAATGCGGAAAAAGGCCATGTCGCTGATCATCTTCGCATCCGATTTTGCCTGCAGCTCCTCCATCTTGTAACCGGTGCGCACGCGGCGCCGGTTTTCGTCCGACGTGGCGCGCTCAGCGTCGATGATCGCGTTCATCGTCGGTGTGTCGATCAGGCCGCCCGCGCTGGCGCGGATCGCCTTGATGTTGCTCAACTGGCGCTTAAAATCCGCAAGCGCGATCGTCTCGCTTTCGTCGGAATTGATCTTCGCCATGCGGGCACGCGCCTCAGCGGCCGCCTTATCCTTGGCGTCGCCGGCAAGAGCCCCCGCCGTCTCGACACCCGCCGAGGCCACGCCGATCGCGGCCGTCGCCGCGGCTGCCATCGTTACCGGTTCCATCGGGACGTTACCTCCATCAGCTATGCTTTCCCTCTGAGCTTGGCATCGTGCATCGCCTGGCGCCGATGCGCCTGGTCGAGCTTGTCCATGGCGGACAAGGATGCCCAATTGGATGATTTCGGTGGGCCCGGCTGCGCCGACCACGCCTTGAATCGTACGAGAGTTTCGAGAGCCTCGAACTGCCCAGGCAGCTTCATGTCGCCCATGAGAATCGTGGTTAGATCCACGCCGATCATACCGACGATCACCGCCTTGAGGTTCTCGCGGCGGCGGCGCTCGATGTCTGCATCGTCCCATGGCGTGATAGCGTCCACGGCGTCACTTTCCGCCATGAGCGCGGTGGAGCTTTGCGAGCGGGCTCAACCGATCCCAGTCGCTCCCGGTCGCCGCCGGCGGGCTATATTGGCGCACCTGCTGAGCTGTGGGATCGAGTAAGGCTTCGATTGCGGCGAGCCCGGCTGTGGACTCAATGTCGGCCATGAGGTCGCGGGCATAGCCGGGAGTGATCAGCCGGGCAATCCGAACCTCAAGATTTGCGCGACGCGTGTCGGGCTGCATGTCATGCCCCTCCATTTTTAACGTAGTGTTTGTGTGTTTGCCTCACGAGCGCTTCCAGGGCCGTCAGGGCGCGGGCCGACGAAATTTCGGCCATAACGTCCTCAGCCATCGCCTTGCCGATTCGCCTTTGGAGGCAAAGTTCAACGTTTGTGATCCTTCGATCGGCTTCAACCTCGCCGCCGGCTTTCGCTATCTCCGCTTCACGTGCCATGTGGAATCAGTCCTCAAGTTGCAAAATCATCGCGTCGATCGCGGCGAGCGGCTTCATGTCGCGCTCGTGAATGTGCTCGGACGCTGGCAAGCCATGAAATGCCGTGGCGCAGTCGATCGCCTCGCTGGTGGTGAGCCGGTGAGCGACTTCGTGGTCGAGCGGCGTTGCGGCCATCGCAGAAAATTTTTCAATCGAGGCATCGCGCGCGGCGAGCGCGGCGCTAAGTTTTTCCATCGCCAAGTCGACTTTGCGATCTTCGCTCACCACGGCCTGACCGGCGGCAATCATGTCATGCCGGTGCACTTCGGCTTGAGCCAGGCTGTGGGCACGGCGGGCCGGCCCGATGGGCTCAAGGACCGCTTCAAGGGCGATGGCGAGTGATGGCAAGGCCTCATGCTCAATCATCAGCCGGCGCTTGACCAACTCGCTGACGCGTTCCCGAGCTGCAATTTTTCCGGCGACAGCATCGGCGGCCAAGGCCTTGTGCTCCGCCGCGAGCTCGAGGAGCTCGGCTTCCAGGCGGTCCCGCTGGGCGGCCAGGTTATCATAGGCGGTCTCGACGCGTGCAAGCTCGGCCGACGCGGCCTTGAGGCGCTCTTCCGCCTTGGCCGGCGTCGCGCACCTGGTCTCAGGCTCGGGCTCGATCTCGCCGGACGTTGCAGTGGCGGTCCCGGCCTCCTGCGCGATCTCTTTCTGGTCGGCCGGGCGATCGTCGGTGATGACGCGATGGGGGCGGCTCATATTTGGGTTTCCCCTTTTTCAGGCGGATTGAAGCTCCACTCGCCCTTGCCGAGGCGGATGGCTTCTTGAGCGTCCTGCGGACTCCCGAACCGAAAGCCCTCCACGACTGCCTTTCCGTCTTTCACATAGCGCCGCCAGGCCAGGCGCTTTTCCGTTGAGCGCGGATGATGCAGCTTCCAATTTTCTTCCTCAGTCTCAAGGCGCGTCATGTTCGGTCCCTTTCTTCGTAGTCGACATCCAGCGCGGAACACTTGCTGCCGGCTTGGCGCAGGATCTCGCGCGCCTTCTCACGGTGTTGCGAGACATCGACGATATAGCCAGGCTGCACCTGCACGCCGACGCCGAGATTGACGGTGACACCATGCGGCTGCCGGCTCTCGTGGGCGCCGTCGATGTATTTTGAACTTTCCATCCTGATTTTTTCGCTCGCGGCTTCAGTGCTGAGCCTGGCGAGTTCCTGGACGGCCTTGGGACGGGCGGCTTCGCGCACCTGGTCGATCAATTGGTGAAAGTGCCGGCGGACGATCGGAGCGCGAAACGCTCGGTACAAGCTGTCGTCCTTCATGCCGACGGCCGCTGCCGCTTCCGGCCTGGTCATGCCCTGCTCGGCCATGAGTCTGATGGCCTCCGCGACTTTGGGCGACAAGCCTCGCACGGCGCCAGGCGCAGGCGGCCGAACCTGGAGATCTCGGCGGCGGCGCTTCTTCACGACCATGACGATTCCCTCTCATGAAGGGCACGCTGCACCGCCCTCATCGTGGCTCGTCGAACCCAGCTGCTCGCCGTCAGACCTTCCGCCTCGGCCAACTCGCGGATGATTTCCCGAGTGCTTGCCGGCACGCGATAGTGCAGCGGCACAGTCGCATTACCGGATTTCGTGACGGACACCTGGGGCATGGCCCGAATTCACTCCTCGAATTACCGACGACACAAGGCGACGACGGTCGCCAACTTGCTCTGTCCGTAATCGACCTGCAATGCACAGGACTGATCCGGAATAAGCAAGGTGCTCCCGCTCGTGTGTAGATTGGCCGAAACGATCTCCCGCGCCTGGTTGTGTCGAAAGCAGGTGTCTTAAGCAGGCGAGGTGGCCCGAAATCTTCCGGTCGTGGCAGAGATCGCCCAGGATGAGCCGTGACGGGCGGTTGCGGTGTCGGCTGTCAAACAGCCTGCGGCGGCTGAACGGGCGCTGGCGCTTGCGGCTGAGTCAGCGCGAGGCCGTCGAGCCCGCCGCCCGTTTGAGGCGGATCGTGGACCGTTTGACACACGTGAATACCATCACGTTTCATAACAGGTGGTCGCGTGAATGAGAGCATCTTATCCGTGATCAGCGGGCTGATATAGCGAAGTATCAGTAACTCAAGGGTTTTCCTTGATCATATGGTCTTTGGGGGACGGCTCAGGGGGACGATGGGGCGTCAGAACGGCAGAGTCCGACCCTCCCCGCCCCCATTCCGGCCGCACGGGAGAACCGGCCCGGCCGGGAAAACGGGGCGCGCGCTTTGCTTTCCTACCTCGCCCGCAACTTTTCAGGCTGAAAGCTCGGGGGAAATTCCGTCTCGCTCGGACAAAATTTTTTTGAGCTGAGAACCTGCGTCGCTCAGTGGCTCCTGGCCGTGCGCCTTCTTCCAGAGCCCCCCTCTTCCGTGCCATGAGACAAGTGTGTGGCCCGCTTGTAGAGATACTGTGCGCACGGACTTGTCTCATGCGTGACCATTGGCCTGCGCACGGACTTGTCTCATGGGATCTCGACGACGCTGACGGTACCACTTGGCGCGAGAAATACCTTCCGCCTCCCATGGCCTGGTCGCCGACAGAGATTTGCCCTCATATTCGGCACGGGGCTTTGCGCCCTTTGCCTTGCGGGTGCGCTGCATGCGCTCGCGGTGACGAAGCTTCCGGCGTTCCTTGCGGGCTTCGGCGTCCATATCGACGGCGCCGATCTGCCAGACGCGCAGCCGCTCACGGGTGCGCCAATCCAGGTTGAGCTCGCGGCCGAGGGCGTCGCTTTTGAAGGTGAGCGGATCGGCCGCGATTTCGGCGGCGAGCTTCTCGGCCTCGGCGCCGGTCATCCAGGGTGCAGTTAGCTCGATCTCCCTGAGAAGGGCCTGCATTCGGCGCTGGGGGTAGTAGCACCGGGCCTTCAGGTTAAGCAGGATGCGCAGATCCTCCCTTCCAGCGTCGTCATCCGGAAGCCTCGGACCATAGCGATGATGCAAGAGCTTGCGCGCGTGTCCAAGCTGGATGCGCCGCACGGCTTCCCATCTTTCGCGGCTCGTCGTCATTAAGCCGCCGTCCCGCCCTTCGCCTTCGCCCAGGCGATGTTGCGGCTTCTGATCCACGACAGGGTTTCCGGGCTCGGCTTAGCGGGCGGCGGATTGCCGTAGGGCGGCCAGTGGCCAAAGCGTTCCTTGAACTTGTGGGCGGCCCAGCCGCGTTTGTAGCCGCGCTCCGTCGCATACCATAGCAGCTCGCCCAGGAACTGATCCTTTGCAGCCTGCTGCAATACAATCGGCTGGACCCGGCGCTGCCTGTCGATGAGGCCGAGATCGCCGTCGGCGACTCTGTAATCGGCGGGCTTTCTCTGTGGCAGGAAGCCGCAGTTCCAGCACGCCTTGCCGCCCTCACGCATGACGCCGCATTGGGCGCACTCCATGACGGCGCGCGGCCCCAGGTTGGCTTCGCGCCTCTCCTGTGCTGTGTTTCGCGCGCCCTTGCCGCGGTCGAGCGTCCATTCTACCGGATCCTCCGCGAAGCCCAGCCGATGCGTGGCGCCAGCGTGGTCGAGCACGATCGCATCGGTCTTGCCGGGTGCGCTCCTGAGGGCGCGGCCGATCATCTGGCGATAGAGGCCCATCTGCCGTGTTGGCCTGGCGAGAACGCAGCATCCGACATCTGGCATGTCCCAGCCTTCCGTGAGCACCGCGCAGTTCGTCACCACGTCGATGTCGCCGCGGCGAAGCCGTTCCAGGGTCTGATCACGCTCGGGCTTGGGCGTTGAGCCGTCGATGTGCCCGCACCGGACACCCGACTTGATGAACTCGTTTCTGATATGAATGCTGTGGGCGACATTGACGGCGAAGACGACTGTCTTTCGCTTCTCTCCATGACGATGCCAGTGGGTTACGATGTCGCCGACAAGCTTGTCGGTGTTCATGCGCTCGGCGAGCTGGCCTTCAACGTAGTCGCCCATGCGCACCTTGACGCCCTTGAGGTCGGGCGGCGCCTTTGGGGCGAAGACTTTCGTTCTTACCAGGTGCCCTTTGTCGATGAGGCCCTGCACCTGTTCGACCTCGAGCATGGATTCGAAGATGCCGCCGAGACCTCGCCCGTCGCCGCGACAAGGCGTTGCCGTAAGGCCGACGATGCGCGCATTTGGGTATGCCTCGATCACCGCCTTATAGGTCGCGGCGCTGGCGTGGTGAGCTTCATCGATAATGACCAGGTCGGCTTCCGGCAGCGCCATTCGATCGGAACGGATCGCCCTGGCGTGCAAGGTCTGAATCGCGGCAACCTGCACCCTGTCGAGCGGGCGATCTCTGACGCCGGCCATGATGATGCCATGCGATATCCGCAGATCCTGGAGCTTGCGGCTTGTCTGCTGAACGATCTCTCGCCGATGGACCACGAAAAGCGCCTTTTTCCACTGATCCGAGAATTCCTTCATGATAGCCGTGGCGATCACCGTCTTGCCGCCGCCGGTCGGGCAAACGAGCAGCACACGGCGGTTTGGATCGCGCTCGATTCGGGCGATGGCGTCGGCCTGATAATCGCGAAGGGCGATCGTCATGGCGCGCGCCTCTGCTTCTGGCGCTGCCGATAGAGATCGAGCAAAAAAGCCTTGTCGCTCGGATGCTCATCAAGCCATCGGTTGACGTATTCATCGTTGTAGGTGCGCACCACGTACCAGAAGGCATCGACGGTCGCTTTCGGCGTGCGATATATCCGCCGCTCGGGGAAAGGCTTCCTGGTCGGGCCAGCCATGCAGCGCTTGATAAAGCCGTCATTCAGCGGGCAGACGGAACACGGAAACCTGCGCGTCAACGTCCTACACTGCTGGCCGGGAAGGCGGATAGGCGCGTTCACGGCCGCACCTCGAAGTGGCGAGCTGCGCCGCAACGCAGCGCCATCGGCAGGCGCGCCCGCTTCGGCGCGGTGGCCGGGCTCTTGCAAAAATGTTGGAGGGTGGGTAAATGCCGAGGAACGTTTCGCCCGAAACGATGATATGCCTCAGCCGGTCGCGCCCTTGTCGCGGCCGGTTGTGCTTTCGGAAGCAAGTCCGTGCCCCTCCTCGCTCAGTCGTTGGATTTTTTCAGCGGGGCACGGACGCTGAGCAGAAACAGTCGGTAGTTGTGCGAACCGGCGATCAATGAGATTTTTGATTTCATCCCTGCGCCAAAAGCGCCGACCGCTGATGACGATGGGCGGCGGCAAGGTCCCGTCTTTGAGACGGCGCCAAAGCCACATGTCCGATACATCGCCAAAAATGGCGCGGAGCTGGCCGGCCTGGATTAAATCGGGGATAGACGCGTCCGACGCGGGAATGCAACGTTCCGTCATGACTGCCCTCGTGAGAGTTTGTCACTCACGATTGCGCGGCTCGTCACCGTCCCACAATGCACAGGTCGAAAGGTAATTAGTCCGGTTACGGAATAAAAAGATGTCGGTTCTATTGGCTTTTAGCGATCGTTCAGCGTCGGCGCGAAAAGCCCGCCACTCGAATCAGTGCAGTGCCGTGTTTTTATTGGTTTTTTTGGCGAGCGTGCCTCGCGGAAGGGGGCAGTCTAAGCTCGAAGAGGCACAACGTTGCTTCCCGCCTCGGTCACCGTGACCGCTTTCGCCCAGGCCGCGAACATCCGCCGGCAATCATCGGCATATTTGCTGTGATTGTAGACGCCGGCGACACCGGCCTTCGAACCGGAGATGTGGTTCAGTGCGGCTTCGACGACATGCGGCGCAAAGCCCAGCTCGCCGCAACCGGTCGAGAAGGAGCGCCTGAAATCATGCAAACGCCACGGCTCCAGCGTGACGCCGGGATCGGATAGACCTTTATCGAGCGCGGTCTTGATCTTGGAGAAGCCCGAGATCGCCGTCTCGCCGTCGGTCGTGAACACGAAATCGCCGAGTCGCGGCAGTTTTAAGATGATCTCTTTGGCCTCAGGCGACAGCTCGACCTCATGCGGCCGGCCGTTCTTCGTGTTCGCTGCCGGGATTTTCCAAAGCGGCTTGTCGCCTTCCAGCATGAGATCGGTCCACTTCATCAGGGACGTTTCCTCACGCCTTTGGCCCAGAAGGGCCAAGGTCCAGATGAGCGCCCGCTGCGCCTCGCCGGTGATCTTCTTGCCGTTCTTCGTCTCCGTCACCTTCACGAGGCCGTCTGCCGCCTTGAGAATCGCCTTGATCTCCGCGATGGGTAAGACGCGATCACGCTTGCGAGGCTTGGCATCGAGTACGATGCCGGCGACCGGGTTCATGGGGACAAGCTTCCGACGCGGGTCCGCGCACCATCCGAAGAATTTACCGACGTAAGCCTTGAAAAGTCGCGCCGAGGCCAAATGGCCATTGGCCTCGAACTTGTCGAGGATTTTGCCGGCATCCTGCGGGGTGATCTCCCTCACCGGCCGCGCGGCCCATTTCGCGGTTGGCGATTCACCGAGCTTTTTCGATCTCGACTTTTTCGGCGCTGACCCGTTCGACTTTTGCGTCATCGGCTCGGGTGCCCGGACATTCAAGGCCCAGCGATAGCCCCGGATGGTTGCCTCGCTCAGGGGGCTCTCTTTTGCCTTCGGGTATTGTTCGAGAAACAGCTTGGCGACCGCCGCGAACGTGTTTTCCGCCGCCTCCGCTGTCGCCTGCTTATGGGCATGGATCTCGTCTCGCGGATCGACACCGTTATCGATCTTGATCTGGATTTCTTGCGCCTTCTTCCGGGCCTCGGCGAGAGAAACATACCGGCTGGCGTCGGTGCCGGGATTCTTGCGTGCCCTGGCAAGCTCCTCCTTTGGGAGGAAACGCCCAAGATCGAAACGGACCTTCTGCCCCCGAACACGGCGGATGAAGAAAAAAGCCTTGGAGGTCGGTGTCACCCTGACGCCGAAGCCGCCCTTCTCGGTGTCGAATATCTCGTCGCGCTCGGTCCTGGGCTTGTAGTTTTTGAGCCCGGCATCGGTCAGCTTCATTTTCATGGCCTTGAGCTCTCCTCCGTCCCCCAGGCCCTCTTTCCAAATGTCAGATGCTCTGGGTCATTTTTTTGGGGGACGCATCTGGGGGACTATTTACGCTGTTTTGCACCGTTATGCAACGGAAGGTGTTGATATTCGAGAAACGCCTAAAACATGGTCCTTTATTGCTCTCTTCAATGAAATTCAGTTGGTAGCGGTAGGAAATTAAAGGCGCCGTCCTGTTACTCTTAATCAGCGGGTCGTAGGTTCGAGTCCTACTGCGCCCACCAAAATTCCTAGTGATTTTGGTCGTCACATCAAGGACATAGGCTCAAATCAATGACTTAGGTAACCTTGAACAGAGCGTGAAAATCGCCACCTAGTTGCCACCCAGTCGCCACCTACACGCCCCAACATGTTGTGTTTGGGCTTTCTGCTGATCGCATTGTGTCGCGTTCCTTCCCATTAGTATAACCACCAGCATCCGATCACTTATCAGAGGGTCGCCGTAGCCGGATGAGCCGCCCGAGGGATAGAAAACCCGCATTAAATTCAAAGCCGCCAAGCGCAGTCCAATTGTTGCTGCGCCGACACGGACGAGAGGCCATCATTTGGATGATCTGGAACGGCGCCCTGTTTGGGTTGTCGAAGATGGCGGACAACATTCCGGGCGGGTATTTTCTTGGTGCCTCTGCCTTGGGAGGCATCGCCCTCGTTCTATGGGATCAAGCGGCTAAGTTTGGTGAAAATGGGAATGCTCTTCGGCATCTGACGGCAGGCGCATCTGGTCTGTTGATCGGAATGGCGATCACGTACTATGCCATGAGCGAAATTGCCCAGGCTCCGAGCTCCGCGAGGGGAGCAATAGTCGCGAAGGTATCTTCACCCTTCTTTGTCCAAGACCCCGGTATCGATATTCAAAATCAAACCGACCGAAATCTGATCTATGAGGTTGAGGAATTTACATACGCTATTGAAGATCAGATTAAAAAATCTGTTTCAGATTCCAAACCCACGACGCTCCTTGCCAGACAAACCTTCACAATCTCGCCGCCGTCCGCGGTCGATCTTTCACCATATGCCAACAAGTCGCCCCTGACCGTATTTCTATATTTTGCATTTCGGTATGGCTTTGAAAACGAAGGAATGACACGCTATCTCATCATGCAGAGAGTGTGCGAGGTACCGATGGTTCCAAACCAACCGGTTGATTGCAAGATAAGAAAGCAAGATCGCGATTTCGCCATTTCACCAACACCATGATCAACTCCCCCAGAATAGGTGGCGACGCTGCTGGACACTGGCGGACGCTGGCGGACATAGGCAGCAGGTGGCGGTCAGCGCCACCTTGGCCCTAGTCTAAGCTATTGATTTTTAAGGGAATTAGAGGAACTCTTAATCAGCGGGTCGTAGGTTCGAGTCCTACTGCGCCCACCAAGGAAATCAAGCACTTAGACCAAATTTCGTCCTTCCAACTTTCCGATTTAATGGCGCTGGAAAGTTATTTTGCAACAGTTTGGCACGATCATCGCTCCTGGTGGCAGGGGCCGCGCTCGGCGCTTGGTTGAGCGGCATTCATGCCCACCTTCAAAGGCACCATCATGATCAAGGACCGGCCCCATGACCGCGCGGTCGAAGTCACCGTTATCTATCCAGAAGGCCAGAACGTCCTGAACGTGCAGGAGCTAGCCGAGAAGGCCTGGCGGTCGGTGAACAAGACGATCACGGTCAACGGCGTGACGGTGAGAGTAAGGGCGTTTGGTCGATAGCGCGTTCACTTTTCGGTGAGAGAGCACTACCCCACAATCGGTTGTTATCCGTCGCCACGGGTCGCGAAACGGTGCGGAACGGTGCTGAGCCGTCTTTTCCGTTCTTTCCAATCTGTGGCGCCAAGTCGCCCTGTTGATCAGGCTCATCGAACAGCAATAGACAAGTCCGGCAAAAGGCCCCTATAACCCTCTTGGGTTGTCTCCGATGTTTTTTGAAAGGTGAGAACCCGGTGACCAATCCCAAAAGCAAACCTGTAAAGGCCGCGCGCGAAGCCAGTTGCGGAAGGATGCAGCCTCCGGGCCTTGACGATATCCTTGTACGGTTTGGCGAATGTGCAAAGACGGCCATCGACCCCTGCCCAGCGTTTGGTGTAAAAGACCGGCAGATAATGGTGTATTTCCGAGACTTGGTGCTGGCCTTTTCCGGGCATCTGTCAGTTAATGTGGCAGCGCAGGGACGAATATCAACGACGGCGATGGCAAAGCAAAAGTTTAATGGGTTTGAGCGTCGAGCATTCTGGGAAGCTCACAATCAATGTTGCGCATATTGCAGCACTCCGCTCCCCTATGATGGCATCGAAATTGACCACATCTTAGCGGAGTCGCTGCTGAACGACAACGAATTGAAACTGAAATCGCTAAATGAACATGGGCTCGATCAAAATTTCGATCTAACGAGCTACGAGAATCTAGTTCCTGCTTGTGCACGATGCAATGGTGATAAACGTGCGTTGACTATAATCAGAGCGCACTTGGTCCTGACCGTAGCAAAAGATAAGGCAGCTAAAGTTAAAGACCTAGTCGAGAAATTCAAACGCGACAACAAAGTCGGAAAGCTAAAGCTTGCAATTGTGGGCGCGATTGACACGGGTGAAATGACGGATCAAGAGCTTATTGAGTTTGTCGAGGCGAACAAAAAGACCTTTCCACTCGTTGGTTTCATTCAACTTCTAGGCGACGATCCGATAGGCGAGGTATCGCACGAACATTACGAAGAATATCTTGACCGCAGAATTTACATTGATGACGAACAAACGCCACTTCGTCTCACCAATGACAATGACGAGACTCGCGACGTCTGTACTCTGTGCCAATATTTGGACGCAACGGAAGCAGGCTATTATGCATACTCAAATGCGGACATGAAAAATGCCATGTGGCTCTTCGAGCGTCCTTTAGAAGTCCTGAAAATTGTATCAACTTCTAAGGTCCCGGAGAAGAGTTTCATAAGAACACCTAGAGTCGGCGTGAATGACCTGCACCTCATCCCCGCTGAACTTTTCCTGATTGGCGACCTAACGCCTCCTGAAGAAGAGGATGTTGCGGCAATCTATGGAGACAAGAGTGTGCAGGATCTTATCGAACAACATGGAGCCAAAGTGATTAGATCAAGTTCCAACTCGATTACGATCGAGTTAGAGCAACAGGACCTGTTTATTTATATCGCGGAGATCATGAGAGTTGACGCCGATGGAGACGGCATCGAAGACCTGATAATTGATTGTGGCGGCGGCCCAAGGACAGGAACATTTCGGAATTATGAGATTGTTGTGTTACGGCGAACGTCTAACGATGACAAATTTCAGATCTGGCAAGCATAGCCTTTTAATGAGCAAGGCCCCGTCCACCGCAACGGAATGGGGAAGGGATTCCTCCGCTGTTTCATGGGCTGCGGGTTCGCATATTTCAAGAGAACCGCAGGTATTGATTTTGCGTCATTCATGCCGCTTGACTTAGAAATGCCGGGTACGTTGATCGACTATTGGAAACGCTGCGAATTGCAGTCTTTCCCCCATTTGCACCCAGACGATGCGGCCATGCTCTATGGCAAAGGGGGGGTCTATGTTGATGACCAAACCAGAGATCTTGCGGGTTTCGTCGCGAGTTCGCGGTTTGGTAATTTTAAAGACAATAGGCTGCATCTAGGGCTCTACCCCATACCCTATAGTGGAAGGCTAGCTACAGCCGACATTGTCCTGCTGACACTTAACCCCGGTTTTAATTTGACGGACTATTACGGCGAAACGGTCGTGCCAGAGTTTCGCGAGCGGCTTGTAGCAAACCTGCATCAGACCTTGGAGGGGGGCGATTTTCCTTTCATGTGGCTAGATCCTTCAATTTGTTGGCACAGCGGCTACCAGTACTGGGAGAAGAAACTTAGGGGCGTCTTGCAAGTGATCGCACAAAGGAAAGGCATCTCTTACCTCGATGCTTTACGCAGCCTATCCCGCCGGTTGGCTCATGTTGAGCTTTTGCCCTATCATTCGCAAGACTTTAACGCGCGAAACCTTGTTGCAAAATTGCCTTCAGCTAACATGGCGAGAGAGTTCGTGAAGAACAATCTCGAGGCCGCCGCTGCAAACGGTTCAAAGACCGTAGTCGCCACCAGAGCCGTCCGCGCCTGGGGATTGGCTTCAGGTACAAAGATAATTGCTTACAACCGAGGACAAGCGAGAGGAGCAAGCCTCGGGCCTAAAACCCCCGGCGGCAAGGCAATACTGAAAAGGTTTGGAATTTGCTGAGAATCTCTTAGGCTACCAATGAACGACTCTCTGCTCAAAAACTCAGAAACGCGCTTTTCCATACTCCATGGGGCCGCACTCAGGGAGGTGTGTCGAGGAGATACTCGACTACAAGAACAAAGACATCACCGAACGCGGCGCTCCCTATACTTTTGGGCTCAACATTCATGCGCGGCTAAGCCGCAACATGTACGCGCACTGTGCGAGCGCGGACAAGTTGATCTCTATCTTCTAGCCAAGCCAAGAAAGCGCATAAGCGGAGTCCACATTGCCGGAGCCCAAGTAGGCAAAGCACCCTGAGAGGGAAGGCCCCGCTTGTTTATCCTTATTCGGTCTAACATCCTTGCTCATGGCCACCAGCCCCAAGGGGATCGGAAACTTCTCCGGGGCCGCGGCGAGCCTCGCCACCATGTCGTTTTCGACGCGCGTGATGAACTCGGTCTTTCGGGCGGCTACCCCCTCGAGCGCACCGGCGAGCGTCGGCAGGACCGATGCGCGGGCGAATGCCGCCCAACGGGCGCCGTAGGCCTTGGCATCGCGGTCGCGTTCGAAATCGTCCCAGATCGGGTCGGGACCTGAGAACACCCCGACATGATCGAGCGACAGGCCGGCAAAGCGGCCGCCGCTGAACGGTTGCTCGAGCTCCGCCAGGCTGCGCCCGACGATGGGGATGGCCATGGCGTGCAGCTCGGCGTCGCTGATGAAGCCTTGGCGCTGGAGCTGCTGAAGTGCTGCATACATCGTGACGAGGATCGGGCGGTAGCCGTTATCGCCATCCGGGGCGACCGCCGGCATCAGCACGACCAGCCGGCCGCCGGGACGCAGCTCCTTCGCGCGATGGGTCAGGAATGTCCGCCAGTCCTCGGCCGATTGCTGGTGATAGAGCTTGCGCACCGCGCGATCTTCGCTGAAGGCGACCATGACCTGGTCGGGAATGGGGGCCGGCGCATGGCTGAGCCACTGCACCGCCCAGGTCGACCAGCCCAGCGTGACGCTCGACGGCGGCAAGACCTGATCGTAGAAACTGCGGCCGACCGCCGACGCGAACACCGCCTTGTCCTGCCTGAGATAGCTGTCGGCATCCCCGGCGAGCGCCTCGAACAGAGCGGCGAAATCGCTGCCGGGAAGATCGTTGTGCACGACCGAGATCGGCCGGTGAGGCCCGATGCGCTCCCTGATCGCGCTGATCGCCGCGCGCATCGGTCCAAACGAGCTGTGCCCCTCGGAGGAACCATAATCGGCGATGACGATCGCTTCGGGCTCGGGCGGCAGAACCACTTGCGCGGCAGTCTTCTCCCACAGCGGGATGGCCGGAGAGGCGCCGGCCTGCTGAACGCGGGAATTGCGATTATAGGCGCCCTCGCCCTCCATAGGAGCGGGCGCCCCACTGAAGCCGGTGCCCATGCCACCTCCCCCTGTCGAAGCCCCCGTCCCCGCTTTACCTCAGCCCGATGGCGAGAGGCAAGAAAGACGGCTAATAAGCATGACCCACAATCGGTGAGCCCCCAGACATGGTCAATGTCCACATTCATCAATTCGGCGCCCAGAACGCTGTCGTCGATGCCGAGGCCATCCGCGTCTTCCAGGCGCAATGGACGATCTATCAGAAGCTTGTCGACAACGATCACCTGAGCCATCGCGCGGTCGGCCGGATCCTGAAGAGCGTGCTCGCCGAGCACTTCGCGGAGCCCTTCGCTTTCCTGGATATCGCCTGTGGCGACGCCAGCCTGGCCAAGACGGCGCTCGCCGGCACCCGGGTGCGTCACTATCAGGGTATCGATCTGGCCAAGCCCGCCCTCGAGCTTGCCGCGCGCAATCTGGCCGATCAGCCTTATGACGTCGATCTGGACCACCGCGACTTCGTTGCGGCCATCGCCGGGAGAAGCGAGCATGCCGATGCGGTCTGGTGCGGGCTGTCCCTGCACCATCTGGCGACGGACGACAAGCTTCGCATGTTCCGCGGCATCCGCGACGCCGCCGGCGGCCGCGGCGTCTTCCTCATCTACGAGCCGTTTCTGGAGGACGGTGAGGACCACGACCAGTTTCTCGATCGCACCTGGCGCGCCATTTCGGTCTGGTGGACCAGCCTGTCGCCGGCCGAGCTCGACCAGATCTGGCAGCACATCAAGTCGTGCGACCGGCCCGAGACCGCGGACACCTGGCTGAGCCTCGGCAGAGAAGCCGGTTTTTCGACCGCGACGCAGATCTTCGAAGATCCTTCAGGCCTCTATCGGATGTTTCGCTACGAAGTCCATGGCCGCCCTTGAGGCGGCCATCCAGACTCTTGGTCAAACCCCGCTACATATCGAAGCTCAGCCGGATCGTCGTCTCGGCACCTCTGACCGAAATCGAAGACCGGTCCGGAAAGACACCGATCGCAATGCCCTGTAGTCCGGCCGACATGGCGCTTTCCTCGTTGACTTCGGGCTTCGCGGCAATATCCGGCACGAACAGGGGCAATCCCTTGTAGCTCAGCTCGATGACCAGCGACTCGTCGCGTTCGGCCACCTTGATCGCCACCGGCTCCCGCATCAGCTGACCTTCCTTCAGCACCTGTATGGCCTGGCGGGTGTTGGCGAGCGCCCGCGCGGTCACGTCTTTCGACAGCCCCCAGGTCTTGGCGTTCTTTTCGAGCACCGATGCCAGCTCGTTGAGCGTGTCCTCGGACTGCTTCCAGAAGATCGTCTGCTGCCGGCCGGAAGCGATGCGGAAGATGAGGAGCAAGCCGATCGCCGCGGTCAGCCCCAGCGCCAGGCCGCTATTGGTGATGAATCCGAGCCATCCCGGCAGGGCATTGAAATAGCTCGTCGACACCATCTGGACCAGCGGGAAGAGAATGCCGAGCCCGACGACGAAGGTGAGCCGCATGTCGAGAGCCCGCGACATCATGAGCCCGAGGCCGCTCACCAGCATGATCGAGGCGGTGAAGATGAGCAGCGCGCCCGCGACGGACAGCGGCAGCTGCAGAAAGACGTCCGCCACCTTGGGCATGAAGGCCAGGATCACGAGAGCCACGGCACTGGCATAGGCGATCATGCGCGACGTGACGCCCGTCGCGATCGATACGCCGACGAGGCTCGGCCCTATGTTCATGCCGGGCGCGCCGACAAGTCCGCCGAGCGCGCAGCCGATCCCGTCTGCATAGACTCCTTTTCGGATATTGCCGAAATTGGGATGCGTCCAAGACGCGTCATTGGCGCGCTGGCACGTGGTCACAACACCGACCGTTCTTATCGCTGCGGCGAGGCCGGCGGCCAGGAAGGCCGGCATCAGGCTGAGATCCCAGCGGATGGACATGTAGGAGGGGTTGGGAAGCGCGACCCACGGGGCGTCGGCAATGCGCTGAAGAGCGGTCGCGTCGAACAGGCCGAGCGCGAAAGCCGCCGTCACGCCGACGATCAAACCGAGGAGGGAGCAGATCAGGCGCCATACGCCCCTGCCCCAGACCGCGAAACCGATACAGATGGCGAGCGTCAATGAAGAGACGACCACATGCATCGGAAAGAGCGCGCTGCCCTGGCCCTTGACGTCGAGCGCCTGCTGCAGCCCGACGATGCCGAGCTCCAGCGCGATGATGCAGATCGTAAGGCCGCTGATCGTCGGCTGCATGATGATCCGCAGCCTGTGCAGGAAGAGCCCGATGACGATCTCGAAAAGGCCGGCGCAAACGGTCATGCAGGCGACCGCCGGCAGGCCTCCGGCTTTCGCCGCGAGGATCGAGGGCCCGAGATAGATCGCCGAAAAGACCGGCGGCGCCAGATAGCCCGAACCTATCGGTCCGCGATGGAGCGCCTGCAGCGCCGTACCGATGGCGGAAGCGATCATCGCCATGCTGACGACGCTGCGCGCGGTCTCCGGGTCCACCCCCGCCGCCCGTACGACAATCACGACCAGGACGAGATAGACGCACAGCAGGAAGGCATATTGCAGAGCCAGCAGCACAAGCTGGATCGGCGGCGGAACGTCATCGACGCCGATCGTGATGTTAGCCGGCGGTTTTGGCATTTGTCCCCTCAACCCAAATTTCCGTAATGCTCAAGCATGATGATTTTAGAGACAATCGTAAAGGACCGTCCCGCTCAAAACCCTCGTAAGGCCTCACCATCGTTCACCTTCTCCCGCTTGCGGGAGAAGGTGGCCGAAGGCCGGATGAGGGTGTTCTTTCCGCATATCCGGCGTCCTTCGTGGGGCCCAATAAGTGCAATGACCCTTGTTCCTGGCTCATTCCTGGGAAGCTGTAGCAAGCTTAACCAACACCCTCATCCGCCCTATCGGGCACCTTCTCCCGCAAGCGGGAGAAGGGGAATGATGGAGAGGATCCCGCTTCCAAGCGCCTCGCAAACTCCATCATGCCCTAAAAGCTGATCATCAGCTTGGCCGTTCCTGTATACTGCTGCTGGTCGCTGTTGAAGAGCGCGCCGCCGCCCGCCTCGAGCAATGTGCCCTCGCTGAGCTGCATCTTTATCGTCGCTCCGAGTTGCGCGAAATTGCCGCCGCCGTCATCGACGACCTTGTAAGACGGACCACCCGAATCCACACCGCTGAGTTGCAGGCTGGCCGACCAGTCCGTGTCACCCAGTATGGTGAGCATGCCGGCGGTGAGCGAGACCTCGGCCGACATGCCCCCGATGTCGAATTTGGTTCCGAAATCGGCGGCCGGATTGAGCGTATAGAACGTATTGTCCATCTTGCCGACATGGAGCCCGTATGGACCGGCATCGCTTTCGGTATAGGCGTCCTGCCTCAGATGGATGATGCCGGCATCGAACCAGGGCTTGATATAAATGTCGTCCGTCACCGCGAAGACATGCGCGATGCGGGCATGGGCGGAGAGCCAGGTGATGTCGGGATCACCCTCGGCATGGATGACGCCCTCCGGCGCCAGGATGTCGCGCTGCATGTCGAAGCTGCCGAACCCGCCCGACAGCGCGCCCGCCAGCGTGGTGGCCTCATATTCGTATTTCAGCGAGACGCCGGCGTGGAAGCTTGCGCCGGTGCCGGAGAGCCGATGCGCCTCGAGATCGGTCCACTCGCTGCCCAGCGCAAATCCGGCGAACCAGCCCTCGCCGATCTGCGCCTGGGCCCCGCCATAGACGCCGGCCACATCCGCGTCATAGCCCAGCGTATAGCCGTCGGCATCGCGATCGTTGCTGGCGCCGATGGCCTGGAGCCAGGAACATGAGCCCTCGCGCGTGAAGACCATGCCGCCTGCCCCGTTCTCCGGGCAGCTCATCAGGCTGTCGGCAAAGCGCAGCGCGGAATAAAGCGTGGTCTCGCCGGCGGCGAAAAGCTCCGGCGGCGCAAAGCTCGAATAGACGTCGAGCAGGTCTTCGACGGCCTCGATGCCGAGGATGCTGTGCACCAGATCGTCGATGAATGCATTGCCGTCGCCGGGCGCCGACTGCCGGAAGGCGACCAGCTCGTCGATATGCTCACCGAACCTCGTGTGGTTCTGGGTGATCTGGTTCATCAGGGACGGCGGCACCTTGCCCGAGGAATTCCCGCTCCACGGTGTGTAATCGATCGAATAGGTGAGATCGATCGCCTGCCCGCCGGTTGCAGGATTGTGTTGCACAAGGCCGTAATCCACCGTTGCCGTGCTGGCCACCGTCAGCGTGTTTGACGAAATGCCCACATCCGACTGGAAGAACGTGAAACGTCCGCTCGTTCCGCCGGCAGGTACTATGCCTTGCGACTTGGGCAGCACGCTTCCGGCGAGGCTCGGCAATGGCGATCCGCTCGCGACCGTGACCAGGTCATGGGCGGCGCCGAAGACGAAATCGACGGCGAAAGTGCCGTCGGCGGTCTGGGACAGAGTGCCATTGAAGATCGTCTGGCCAATCGTGCCGACCGTCCCCGCCGACATCGTTCCGGTATTGCTGAGAAATCCCAGGAGCCCCAAATCCACCGATGCGCCCATGCCGAAAGTGGCGCCGCTCGCATTGGTGAAGGCGATCGCATTGCCCGTGTCGCCATTGCGGAACTCGGTCAGCACCGAGCCTTCGATCACGCCATTATTGGTGACGGCGAGGCCTGAGCCGTTGGTGCGGATGACGTAGTCCGTCGCCTCGCTTCCCTCGTGACGGATCGTGCCGAAATTGACGATGCTGTTGCCCGTGCCGTCGAAGAGGCCAATCGTCTCGGCGCTGTCGTCGGCGGTGGAGACCGTCGTGCCGGCCGCCACGTTGATGGTGATCGCGCCATTCGGGTCGCCCTGGCTCTGCGCCAGGATTCCGCGCCCCCCGGCGCCGGACGCCCTGACATTGGCATCGACATTGATCGTGACGTCTCCGGCGAGGTCGCCTTGTCCGGTACGCCCCACCGTGCTTTGCGCGATGATGCCATGAGCGCCTGCGCCCAAGACCGAGATCGCGCCCTTGTTGGTGACGATGATGTTGCCGCCGTTTCCGGCATCGCCATTGCCGCCGGCATACATTCCGAGACCCGCAACCGCGAGGTCGCCTGAGATGCTGGCGATGCCGCCCGATCCGCCGACCGACTGGGCGATGATGCCATGCGCATGCTCGCCCGTGGTGGTGATCGCTCCGGAAGTGACCGTGACGTCGCCGCCATTGCCGCCGCCGCCGGGATTTTGCTGCACGCCGACCCCGGCGCCGATATTGAGATCGGCCCATTTTGCGGTCCAGCCCAGCTCGACATCGCCTGCTGTGCCGCCACCGCCGCCGACGGATTGCGCGAAGATTCCGACGCCGCCTTTGCCCGAGGTTGCGATGCCGCCGGTGAGATCGACCGTCACCTTGCCGCCGGCGCCGCCGCCGCTCCCGCGTCCACCGACGGTCACCTCCGACCACAGGCCGGTGGAGCCGGCGCCGCCATTGCCGCCACCGCCGCCGATCGATTGGGCGTGCACGCCAAACGCATGGGCGCCTTGCGTGGCAATACTGCCACTTCCATCGACGCTGACATCGCCGCCATTGCCGGCGGAGCCGCCGCTGCCGCCCACGCCCGCGCTGATATTGGTGAAATTCGGGATGAAGGTGAATGTGCCGGGCAGCTTCGCGGCCCAGTCGGCCGTCGCATTGTCCGTCCACGCCTTGATCCCGAGCCCGCCATAGCCGCCGTCGCCGCCACCGCCGCCGATGGAGTGGGCCACGATCCCGTGGCTGAGATGTCCGGCCGTCGCAATCGCGGCATCGTTGGTGACGCTCACGGCGGCGCCGTCGCCGCCGGCCGCGCCAGTTCCGCCGATCTCGACCGTCAAGGACAGCTGGACCGTGGTCGTCTCTTCCTCCGGCGCATCCTGCGAGGGCTTGCAGCCATAGCCGGCACCCCCCGTCAGCGCCGAGCAGACACCGTTGAAGCTGTATGAAGCCGACGACGCAGCACCGCCGTCGCCGCCGCCACCGCCCACACTGACGGCATAGATGCCGCGCGAGTGATCGTCCATGCTGAGGATATTGCCGGTGTTCTTCACCGTGACTGCGGCGCCATCGCCGCCGGCGCCGCCCGATCCGCCGATGCCGATATTGACATTTCCGGTGAACTCGCCGCCGGTGCCGCCCGGGATCGGGCTCGCATTGATGTTGGCCGCGGCACCTCCCTTGCCGCCGCCGCCGCCGACGCTCATCGCCGCGATGCCGTCGGATCCGCCCTTGGCCGTGGTGATGGATCCGGAATTGATGACATTGACGATGTCGGCATGGGCGCCGGTGCCGCCGCTGCCGCCGATATCCATGTTGAAGTTGAGAGCGCCGCCCGGCTGATAGGTCGTCAATATGGAATAGACCGACCCGCCCTTGCCGCCATTGCCGCCGATCGACTGGGCGAGGATGCCATCGGCATAAAAGCCGTCGGTCGCTATGCTTGCGGCATTGGTGACGTCGGTCGTTCCGCCGCGGGCGCCGCCGCCGCCCTCACCCCCGATGTTGAAGTCTATCGTGGCCGAGCCTTCCGAAGAGGCCGACAGGTTGCCGGAATAGACACTGCCGCCGGCGCCACCGGCGCCGCCGATCGACTGCGCGAGGATGCCGATGGCGCCATAGTCGCCGGTCGAGATCGATCCCGCAGCCGTCACGCCGACCGTGCCGGCCGTGCCGCCGTCGCCGCCCGATCCGCCGACCGAGACGCCCAGTTGCCCGGATATCTCTCCACCGGTTGCGCTCGCCTCGACCGCGAAGCCGCCATTGCCGCCGGCGCCACCGGCGGATTGGGCGAGGATGCCGTAAGCGAAGACGCCGCCGGTGCCCAGTATCGCGCTGCTGCCGACGGTGACGTCGCCGCCATTTCCGCCGGCGCCGCCCTTGCCGCCGACGGTCACAGCGGCATTGCCCATCGACAATGCCGAGGCGTTGATCGAGCTCTTGGCGCTGCCGCCGCCGCCACCCATGGATCGGGCCTCGATCGCGCTTGAGAAGTCACCTTCCGTGATGATCGAGGCGAGGTTGTCGACCTTCACCGTTCCTGCGTCACCGCCCCCGCCGCCATGGCCGCCGACATCGACATTGGCGTCACCACCCGAGAAGCCATCCGCCGAAACGACATGGCCGGCGCTGCCGCCCGAGCGCGCGATGCTGGCGGCAATGAGCCCTTCCGACAGGTCGCCCATGGTGCGGATGGTGCTGCCGGCGGTGGTGGACACGGATACGTCGCCGCCCGAGCCGCTGCTGCCGCCGTCACCGCCGACGCTGACGCCGACCGGAATACTACCGGAGAGCGAGCCGGTCACCGTCATGCCGCTGTCGCCGCCGCCACCGCCTACGCTCATCGCCTTGATGGCCGCCGCATTGTGGCCGGTCGTGTTCAGCGCACCGTCAAGCGATACCGTGACACCGCTGCCGTTACCTCCGGCGCCGCCGCTTCCGCCCACGGCGACGTTCATCGATGCATTGGAGGTTCCATCGAAGGCGCCGGTGACATGCGCCGATCCGCCGCCGCCGCCGATGCTCATGGCCGAGACGGCGGACGATGAATCCCCCTTCGTGGTGATGCTCCCGACATTGGCCGTGGCCGTGCCGGCATTCCCGCCACTGCCACCGCTGCCGCCCACCGATGTCGAAAGATTGGCCCAGGAAGACCAGGTGCCGGCCAGCGTGGTGCCGGAGTGCCCGCCGCCGCCGCCGATCGACTGCGCGAGAACGCCGGCCGATATGTCGCCCTCTGTGGTCACGGCGCCGGTCTGCGTCACGCTCACGGCGTCGGACGTGCCGCCGGACCCGCCGCTGCCGCCGACCGAGACCTGGACCGAGGCTTGCGACTGCACCGCCGCGGCGATGGTGGTTCCCGCCGAGCCGCCGCCACCGCCGATCGACTGCGCGAGTATGCCGGCCGAATTGTCGCCTCCCGTCCCGATGGTGTCGGACCATACCACGGTGACCTTGTCCGCGGCGCCGCCATCGCCACCCGCGCCGCCAAGTGCCAGATCGATCGACGCGAAGGCGAAACCGTTGCCGGACACGGACGTCCCGCCATTGCCGCCGCCGCCGCCGATCGACTGCGCATGGATGCCCGCCGAGCCCACCCCTGCCGTCTTGAGCGCGCCGGTGCCGGAGACGGTCACGGCGCCGCCCTTGCCGCCACTCTGCCCATCGCCGCCGATCGAGACGCCGAACGAGATCGCCGCTGCGGCGCCGGCCGTGATCGCGTTGCCGCCATTGCCGCCGCCGCCGCCGATCGATTGCGCCTGGATCGCTGAGGCATGATCGCCTTGGGTGCTGATTGCGGCCACACCTTGCAGATACTTCACCACACCACCATCGCCCGCCGACCCGCCGTCGCCGCCAAGCGAAAAGCCTATGGTGGCTGGATCCACGCCGTTGACCGAGATCGCGTTGCCGCCATCGCCGCCGCCACCGCCGACGCTCTGCAGGAAGACACCGCGGGAACGGTCCCCTTCCGTCGATATCGTCCGGCCTATTTGACCCGTATCGGTATAGGTGACGTCGCCGGCATCATTGCCGGTTCCGCCGCCGCCCCCGATGGTGAACGAAAGACCTTCGGAAAAGGCGTAGGCGCTCGACCCCTTGCCGCCGCCACCGCCGACGGACTGCGCGAAGACAGCGTCGGCGTCGTCCCCTTTGGTGGTCACGATCCCCGCATTGTTGACTGCGACCATCCCGCCCTCGCCGCCATCACCTCCGGAACCGCCGATGGAAGCCAATCCCACCGTCGAATGGGCGGACCCGCCGCCGCCGCCGACCGACATCGCGACGATGCCATGCGCTCCGTCGCCTTGCGTGCCGGTCGTCCCGTTGTGGGTGACCGTGACATCGCCGCCATCACCACCGGTTCCGGAACTGCCGCCCAGAGCGACGACCCCGCCCGCAGCGCCGCCATCGCCGCCGCCGCCACCGATGCTCGCCGCATGGACGCCGACCGCATTGTTGCCGGCAGTCTGGAGGAGCGAGCCGCTCGCGACCGTGACGCCCACCGCCTCCCCTGAACCGCCGGCCGAGCCGCTGCCGCCCAGACCGACAATGCCGTCGCCGCTACCGCCGCGCCCGCCGCCGCCGCCGACCGAATGCGCCTGCAGCGCATAGGCAAAATCGCCCGAGGTGGTGATCTGCGTGCCCGCGCCCAGAGACACGCTAACCTGACCCGCATCACCCGCACTCTCACTGCCGGCGCCATATGCCGTAAAACCGGCGGCCCCGCCGCCGTCGCCGGCGAAGCCGCCGACGCTCTGGGCGAGGATGCCGTTCGATTCGCTGCCAGCGGTGGTGATGTCGCCCGCGAAACTTACGGTGACGTCGCCACCGGGCCCTGAGCCTGCGCCCGCCCCGCCGCTCCCGTGACCCGCCAGCGAATCCGCCGAGCCGCCATCGCCGCCGGCGCCACCATAGCTGCGCGCGATGATGCCCTGGCTGGTGGGACCCGCGGTCGAGATATGGGCGGCGATGTCGGCATTGATCTCGCCCCCCGTGCCCCCCTGGCCGCCATTGCCGCCCTCAGAGCTCCCGATCAGGTGGGAAGTCGCATTGCCGCCGTCGCCGCCCGTGCCGGCGATGCTCTCGAGCCGTATGGCGTGCTGGGTGCTCGTTGACGACTGCATGGAGATGGTGGCCACGCCGCTGCCCGTCGTGACCGAGATATTGCCGCCATTGCCGCCCGTTCCGCCATCGCCGCCGGTCGCTGTCTTGCCGGCAACGTCGATCTCGCCGAGACCGCCCGTGCCGCCATTCCCGCCGAGGCTCTGCACGAGGATCCCGTGCATGCCCACATCCACCGTGATGTCGGCTGTCCCATGGACCACCGATGCGCCGCCGGCCGCGCCGCCGTCGCCACCATCGCCACCTTCGCTGTCGCCGGCGTCCGCGTGTCCCTCACCGCCTTCGCCGCCCTGCCCGCCCTGGCTGAGCACGGTGACGGCCGACACGCCGAAATTTGCCGTGATGGTGCTCGATCCGAGTGCAGCTGAAGCGTTACCCGAGACTGCGCCGTTGCCGCCATTGCCGCCGAAGGCAGCCCCGGCGTCCTCGCTATGGGCATCGCCGCCGTTACCACCGGCACCGCCCGTCGAGGTCGCAACGACCGCGGCTCCAACGGCTCCGGTGAGCGCCAGTGTCGCTGTTCCAAGAGTGATACTGGCGTCCCCTCCGACGCCGCCTATGTCGGCGTCGCCGCCATGCGAATCGCCGAAACCAGCGACCGCTTGTCCGCCATTACCACCATTGCCACCCGCGGAAGTCGCCGTTGCAATGAAATACTGCGGACCACTCACAAACGACTCCAGGGTGAGAGAGCCTGACGAGATCACGATGCTGGCGGCATTGGCAGCCCCGCCCCCGCCGCCGAGTCCACCTCTCGCCGTGCCTCCTGTTTCGGAATGGGCTTCATTGCTTTGGCCCGCATTGCCGGCCACGGAGGCCGCGCTGAGCAGAGTGACTGAATCCTGAGGTTGGTCGACGAAAACGTCGACCGTTCCGCCCGAATAGATAAGGCTGGCCCCGCCGGCTGATCCGCCCAGGCCGCCATCATCGGACTGAGCGTCGCCTGAGCTCTTGGTGTCATGGTCCCCGTTGGACCCGGCTCCGGCCTGTGAGATGACCTCGATGCCGACAAGAACGCCGGTATTCAGCGGGTCGTCGATCTCGTCCATCGTGGAACCGCTGCCGTCGTACGACATGGAGAGATCCGGCGTATCGTCGCCGGGCTGTCCGTTTCCGGTCGCATTTGCTCCAAACCATTGCAGCGAGAATGGACCATTGGTTTCGGAGGGCGGATCGGTGACCACCATGTTCTGGTAGATGGTCTGAAAGGTTTGCGGTCCTGTTTCGTCAGTGCATGTGACGGTGATGCCGTCCTGGCTGCTGCAATCGGCCCAGCTCGGGAGAGCCAAGGCGGTAGAGCCCAAAAGGGCGCTGAGTGAACCTACATATAAGCTCTTGGCACGCATTCCCCCGTCCCCCGAACAATATTGACAGAGAAACAAGCGCTTACGCAAGGTGAATAAAACTCGCCGATTGAACGACAACGTGTTCGACTTGGTGCTCATTTGCCGACAGCAGCATAACGGCGTAGCCTGACTCCGCGGGGCGCGATGGTGGCCGCCGATGCGCGTGGTCGTCTCTGCCGTCTTGATCTTTTGGGCGTCCTTATGCGGTGACGCATTCGGTGGATCCCGCTGTGCCTCGGACGAGACCCGGCCGGAAAAGTCATCCGGTGGGCCTCACTGTTCCTTTGATGACGATCGACCGGATCAATCGGCGCCGTCGCGCGGATACAGCACCTTCCGCGGCATCGGCCTCGCGAGCCGGCCGGAAGACGTCCAGCGGATCGGGCAATCTCTCGGCTATGAAGTGGACCGGTCGCTGTTTGTCGGCGACGATGCCGTCGCCGCCATCAGCCTCTACAAGGATTGCCGGTTCATCGGCCGTGCCGATTTCGATCGTCAGGGGCGAATGTTGCGGCTGGCGCTCAAGGAGAAGTATTTCTGCGATGAGACTATTTTCGTGCGCCGCTTCGCTGAAGCCTTGTTTGCGCGTTACGGCGTAACGCCGCTCAAGGTCGATGACGATGTGTGCTTCCAGGATGTGACCTGCTTCAAGGGGGTTTCGAAACACGGCGAGCAGTTTCTTATCCTGCGCATCGGCGTCGAAGCCGAGCTCTATGTGCGGCCCTGAGGTGGGTAGGCCGCTTTGCGTGCCGTGTTAAAGTAGCAATTGCTCGGCTCGGATCTGGCGGCGGGGGTGACAAGATGGCAAGCGTTCCGGAAGAAGCGAAAGCCGCGTTGGAGCGGCTCAAGACCTTGATCGTGCCTGGCACCGGTGGCGTGGAAGCGACAGAGCTCATGCGCCTTGCCGAACCTTGCCGCCTCGCCGATCACGGATGCAGCCGCGCGCGAAAAGCTTGCGGAAATGTTGATTGCCGCGTTGACGGTGCTGAGCTTCGGTCCCCTTCTCGGCGGCGACCTCGAGGCCGCGCGCAAGCAGGCGGAACGGGTGCTGGGAACGATCGCCATCGGACAGGACCTCGCCGCATCGAGCTGACGGGGCTTATGGACAAGCTTGACTTTCCGTCGTTTGGTCAGGAGATTGGACTGAGCCATCCTTGGTGCGGGATGCAGGGGGCGCGACAATTGCCTGATGTGGAGGCTGAGCCGTGTCGACGCAACAATCAGCGCATTTCCTGGACGCGCCTTTCTTCGATGGTCATCTGATCCGGCCCGGCGACAAAGACTATGACCAGTATCGAAAGGTCTGGAATGGATTATTTGACCGAAGGCCTGCTCTGATCCTGCGCGCCCGCAGCAGTGACGACGTGCGCGCATGCATTCGCTTGGCGGCGGACCGGGGGCTGGCCCTCGCCGTGCGCTGCGGCGGCCATAGTCTTCCCGGCTTCTCGACCTGCGACGAAGGCATGGTGCTCGACCTCTCCCTGATGAATCATATCAGGATTAATCCGATTGACAGAACCGCGGAGGTGGGCGGCGGCGCCCTGCTCGGTGACCTCGACAAGGCAGCGAGTCCCTATGGGCTTGTCACGCCGGCAGGCGTCGTGTCCCATACGGGAATCGCCGGACTGACACTGGGCGGTGGCATGGGTTGGCTCAGCCGCCGTTTTGGCCTCACCATCGACAGCTTGATTGCCGCCGAAATCTGCTTGGCCGACGGCACGATGCTGACCGCGAGTCCTGAAAACGAGCCGGACCTGTTTTGGGGATTGCGCGGCGGCGGGGGAAATTTCGGTGTGGTCACAAAATTCTTTTTCCGTATGCATGCCCTTGGGAATGTCCTGGTCGGCCGCTGGGAATATCCCATGCAGCATATGCGCGCAGCGCTTGACGCCTATGGCGCCCTTGCCGGTGCGGCGCCCCGTCATTTGACCTCCAGCTTTGCAGCCACCCGCAACAAGCTGACGGTCACGGCATTCTGGTCCGGCGATCTCGCTGGCGCCGAAGCTGCCATTGCCGCCTTCGGCAGGCTCGCTCCGGGCGCTTGTGGCACGATAGGAGGAACGACCTTCCTGCAACTGCAATCGCGCAATGACGAGCTCGTCGCGTGGGGCCGCCGCTACTATGCAAAGGGTGGCTTCCTCGAGGTTCTCACGGAGCCGGCGATTGGCAGCATGTGCTCGGGGGGCGCCGAGGCGCCGACAGCCGACTCCGAAATCTACGTCCTGCAATTGGGTGGCGCGGCTTGCGACATCGGCGAGGATGACACCGCCTATTCGGGTCGTTCGGCTGCATTTTACTGGATTGCCATGCCCGTGTGGGATGATCCGGTCGATGATGCAAGGTGCCTGGCATGGGGACGGGCCACCGCCCGGCGCCTGGCGGAAAGCTCATCCAGCCGAAACTATGTCAACGAGCAGGCGGACCCGGGTATCGCCCAACAGGCTTATGGGGCAGAGAAGTACCGGCGGCTGGTGAAGCTCAAAACTCGCTTCGACCCCACGAATCTCTTTCGGCTCAATCAGAATATCGCGCCGCAGGAATGACATGCCGACGCACGGCCCCTTCGACTCCTCATTGACGAGAACGTTTCCTCTTGTCATGGCGCTCGAGGCCGTCCTCGTAAACTAATCGTCCCATACGCGCCTCGTCTCGCGTCAGCACGTTCTGAAGACTATCCAGCAAGTATCTTTCGGACGTGACGTCCAGCCCTTCTCTTTCGAACTTGGCGATCAGATTCTTTTGGCGATCGACCAGCTCTTGGGCAGAGCGAATGTGGCGCGCTGTCCTTTCGACGGCATGGGCACGATTTCTACGGGTCATTACAAGAAACGCTTGGCCGGGATCAGTGTTCCGTCACTCAGGACTGGGCGTCGCCCTGGGTCACCGGTATTTTATCCAGCGCGTCCTGCAACCGCTCGATAAGGTCCAAATGGTTATGCTGGGTTTCCTCGAGGATGTGCAATCCCGCCTCGGCGGCGGCCGTGTCTTCGCCCGAAGCGCCAAGCGTAGCTATGAGCTGCTTCTGTTTGAGGATACGGATCTGGCCTTCGTCCGCATGCCGTCTGGCCGCCGCAAGATGCTCAAGCAATCGGGCCCGCTCCATGAGTCGGTCGGTTAGCAGAACCGCGTCGGCCGGACATTAACCTATGAGCATCGACGGCCGAACCAAACCTGAACCTGCTTCAGGATGACAGGACTCATTCGCTCACTTATGCAATTGTCCAAGGACAGGCCTTAAAGGCTGTCCCCAGGGACGGGCGAACTCTAAATTGCCCCCTGAGTGTCCTCATCCCGGAGGCCTCGGATCTTCGCGGATCCGGGGCTCTTCCATATGAGTGCTTTCAAGCCTTGTCGGAATCGTCTTCTACGCTGCCGGCGTCATCACCGTCGGGAGACCTCATCCGACCCGGATCTTGCGCATTGATCACGCCGCTATCGGCCATCTCACCATCCTCCTCGAGCGTGACGTCGATATCGATCTCATCCGACTCCATATCGTCTTCGCCCTCGGTGAGCTGGGCATTGCGCAACTGCCGCAACTCCCGCTCCTTGTTCAGCGCCTCCGCCTCGATCAGCGAAGGCGGCCGGCCGGTTCGCGGATCGCTCGTCGCATCATAGGCAGCGTCCTCGCTCATGGAATAGTCGGATTCCTCATTCTCTTCCTGAGGCGGAGCGGACTGCCGGCTTTCGAGAATACGATCGGGCAGTTTGTCGACGGCAGCTTCCGCATCATGATCCGCGCCCGTGGCGCCTTCCTGCAAGACCTTGGTGGCGGCCTCGTCCTTGGCTTCTGAGCTTGTGGGGATCGGTGACGTCGCCTGATCGGCGACGAGCCCCGGCTTGTCGGTGCGCCGATCAGCTCGCGCCGTTTCAGCGAACCGGGCGAGAGCTTCAGGTCTTTGTTTGGGTTTGGCAGCCATGAGAATATCTCCATAGAGGCCGAGCACGTCTCGGCCTTGCGATCCAGGGATCAACCCCGCTCCTCGACTGGAGTTCCGGCTGCTTCCGGCACAGGGCGCGAGATAGCGGTGTCAGCTCGACGGACGGTCGCGAAAACGCCCGCGGCTCCAGCCGATGTGGGGCCTGAAATCGAAGGACTGGTCGCGATGCTCGCCACCCTGGACGGCGGCCCACCAGGCCGCGGCAGCGCTTATGACCAGCGTCGCCGCCACGGCGAAGGCTAGAAGCAGCGCAAATTTGCGCGCCTTCTCGGCGGCCTGCTGTGCCGAGGCCACGGCGTCGCGATATTCGGTCACGACCTTCTCGGCCCTGGCTGAAGCTTCCGCTTCCGGCAGGCCGGTCTGACGCATCACAAGCTGGCCGAGATAAGCGCGGTCCGCAGCCGGGATATCGCCCGAGGGATTGCGCAGGAAGATGCGATTCACTTCGGCGCGGCGTTGTTCGGTTTCGGCGGGAGCCACGGCGGAGGGATTGTCGGAGCGCAACATCACATCGGCGAAATAGGCGGATGGTGCCTTGTCCGCCGAGGCTGCAACGGCCTGGGCAGCGGTTTCGACGCCTGTCCTGGCCGCTCCGCCGACCGTCCAGCCGGCAATCAGCGCGCCAAGCAGCACGCCCAGCGCCCAAGCCAAGGCGCCGTGCATGCCGTCGCGCATCTCGCGCTCATGCTCGGCAAGAACGCGCCGGCGCATCAGAAGGCCGGTGAAATAGCCGCCGATCAAAAAGCTGGACACCGTGACCCACAGGATCCATACGGCCGCGAGAATGGCGAAAGTCGGTCCCGAGACGCTTTGCGCAGGATAGGGCGAGGTGACCGACAGGCCGACGGCCGTGCCGAAAGTGAACAGCATGAAGGAAATCGCTGCGGCGATCACCGCGCCCGCGACGACGGCCGGCCAATCGACATAGGCGGCCGCGTCGTTGTTGATGGTGGTGGAAACGACGGCCACCTCAGGCCCCTTCTCTACAGCAGCCATCTTGACCTCCGTTAACGCAAGCCAAGCAGGGACAGGACGGCCAAAACGACCACAACCAACCCGACGAGATAAATGATCTGGTTCATGACAAGCCTCATTGACACTGTGCGGCAACGACCACGGCTGACCAAAAGTTCCTAAAGCGGCCGGCGGAACCAACCCGACGCGTTCTTCGTTCGGCTGTTTCGAGGCAAGCATGGAAACAGGATACGGACTCGATCTCAGGGGCGGCCGTTCAGCGTGGGATGCGTGGAACGGGCGTGACGGGACACCCAACAGATTGAGCGAGAACATCCGTACACGGATTCGGCGACATCGCCGGATCATTCCTGGCGGAGCGCCTGTCGCGGATGACGTCGGACATCGTGGTGATCGACCGTCACCAGCCGCAAACCGCCAGCACGTCTCTGCTGCAATGGGAGCTCGATACTCCCTTGCGCGATCTCGCGACCAAGCTCGGTCCGGAAAAATCCATTCAAATCTATCATGCGCGCGCGGAGGCGGTCCGCAACACACGCGATCGGAAGATCGGCGCGAAGGCTCAAACCATCATGCGTAAATTCGCCCGGCCTTATCCGGGCTTCGATGCCGAAGCGGAATTCGCCTGGTCCGGCTTTTTCGGCGTGGCCGATGACGGGCTGCCGCTCATCGGCGCATTGCCGGGCCATCCCCATGTGTTCGCCGCCTTCGGCTATGGCGGCAACGGCATTACCTTCAGCGCGATGGCTGCGCGCCTGATCGCCGAGGCCATTTCAGACTGCAAGAATCCGCTTCTCGAGTGCTTCAGCGTCGATCGCGATTGAGCGAGAGAGCCAATCGTCCGCTCATAAACCGGACGCACCTCCACCACGCGATGCGCGAAATGTCCCCTTCGCATGCGCCATGAATAGCTCGAAATCCCAGTTGCCAAATTGGGCGACAGCGAGAACTCGCGCGGCGATCAGATATTTCGCCTTCTCATCATTGACGCCCAGGTCAGCGGCCGCGAGATCGACAATCCGCTGAAGCACTGCCAATTCATTGGAATCGAATGATCCGCTCATGTGAGCCTTCATTGAGATGGCGGCTAACTGAGAAGAAGCCAAGCTGACAACAGCCCGATCGCCGCGCCGGCGACGCCGAAGCCGAGAACATACCGCATGGCGCCAATCTTGACGGCCTGTCGTGCTTGGGCGGGGGACTTCTGGATCGGGCGCTCCTGCATGACAAAGGAACCGCCCATCGAGCCCAATGTTCCACCAGTGTCGGCACGCTTGAATGCTTGTTCAGTCAAACCTGAACCTGCTTCAGGATGGCCGACTCTCATCAGTTCACTTAACAATAGCTCAAGGACAGAGGAAGCGCCTTGCAGTGCACAGCTGTCCCCAGGGGCGAGCAGACTCCAACACCCCCGGTGTGTGCTCATCTCCGGAAAGCCCCGGAATTCAACCGCCGGGGCTTCTCCGTTCCATGTGGTAGGCGCGGGCGCGGTGCAGCTTCCTCTTACTTGCCGGTGAGCAGTCCTCACTTCCGGAAGCGGGGTCTTTTCGCGGTCGCCTTGCCTTCGCGATTGCATCAGGGCAAAGCGCGATCGCGGATTTTAAGGTCCGTCGATCGATCAGAGGAAACTTTAATTCACCATCGCCCTTATCTAGGGCCTGCTCATCCCTGGGGTGTCAATTGCCAAGGCCAAAGAGAAAAAAGCCAAAGCCCAGAACGAAGACCGGGGTTGGGGTTCTTGTCATTTCGACAAAGAAGCCCGGTAAGATGCTCCTCGTAACATCGCGGCACTCGAAGAGCTGGGCCCTGGCCAAGGGAAACATCGACCGCTCCTTGGGGCCTTTGGAATCAGCCAGGAGGGAAGCCTTTGAAGAGGCCGGCGTCCGTGGCCGCATGTCATCTGTTCCGATCGGTTCCTATATTCACCATAAATCCACCGGCGATGTTTTTCGGGTACGGGTTTTCAAGATGCATGTTCGGACAGAGCTTGCCGAATGGCCCGAGAAGAAACAGCGCCAACGGCGCTGGGTATCGGTCAGGTCCGCGCTAAAATTAATCGCAAACTCAGGCCTTCGGCGGCTTATCGGGGCACAACTTCCTCGGGCATAGGGAGAACCTCACATATAGAATAGGAACGACTCTGACCCGGAGCAGTTGGACCAAGCCAACTAAATGGCGTGCGTTACCGCGCCTCCCATGGCTGCGTGCGTCTCGACCCGGAAAATGCCGCGATCCTGTTTGCATTGGTCGAAGAGGTGGGCATGGCCAACACGGCGGTAGTCGTCAAGGGCAGAGCGGACGAGACCGCCCGCGAAGTACGTCGGCAGCCGCAATATCGAGAGGCTCAGCCGGCTGGGCCAATCTTCGGATCGGACTTGAAATGACGTTCGACGCCTGTCGCCACAGCGCTTTTCCAAAGCTGACCGCGCTATGGATTTACACCGCAGTTTGCCGCGATATCGCCTCGAAATGACCTAGAACTCGCGCATTGACTGGTGCGTTTTCCTGTCATGGACAGAGAGCAGCTCATCGACAGAGAACAGATCATCGAACTGGTCGCTCGCGCGCGAAGAGCCGCGGATGAATGTGAGCGTCTGAGGGCAGCCGAAATTCTGGCGATCAGAGCCTCGCGTTTATCAGGAGAAAGTACGGAGCGACTTGAGGCCGCTTTGAACGACCGAGAGCTTGAATGTGACAGGCATATCGTTGAAATGGAGAGATTGCTCGACGCGCTCGACCGGCTTTCGATAAGCAGATGAACATCTGGGGCGGCAATTTGCCCGGCGCCGAAGTCGCCGAAAATTGCCGCAATCGCCGCAAGATTGTCCCGATCCAGTAAGCGTCGCCATAACGCGCTTCCACGGCGCTTGCTGTAGTCAGATGCGACCCACAATCCGACCACTGCGTGAATTGAGCAGGACCCGGAATGTCTCCCCATTGCGGCGGCCACTATAGGTATAGGTCCGGCCTCTGCATTCGATCACCCGCACGCGGTTGAAGCGCCGCGCAACAATAGCGCGACCTTCCCCGCAGCTGATGCGATACGGCCTGGCGGCGTAGATCTGCCAATAAGGTTGCGGATACCAGTAGCCATCAAAATAGAAGCGGAAGGCAGCGCTCTTGCTGCGTCGGCGTTGATGCCGGCTGGCATCGAAGCGCCATTTGGTTTCGCCGACCCGGACGCGGGCTTTGACATCGCCATCGGTCTGCTGCTTGACGATCCGCTTCTTCTTGCGCGGAATCTCTTGACCGGAAGACTGCTCTTGGCCTTGCATCTGCCCTTGATTGCTACCCTTCATCTTATCTTGGTCCGCGCCCTGATCCGGCAGATCTTGCGTTGGGGACTTCGGGGGGCACAATTCGCCAATGCAAGGCTTCACTGTGGGCGTCGAGTCCTGGGCAAGGGCGATCCCTAATACCGATCCGACGACTACGGCCGAGCCCAGGAGTGCGGTAGTGAGAATGCTCGACATGGAGTTTCTCCTGTTCGGCGAGAAACCCACCTGACGGCAGCGTAGTTCCAAATTGGCAGTGTTCGCTCACGGCCCCCATTCCCAGCCTTGTTTACCCGCACGCCGCAGGAGGTCCTGCGCATCGTCTATCTGACGGGTAAGAGCGGCGCCGACGTCGGCGGATTCTATCCAAAAGGAACGAATGGGAAGACAAAAACCACCTGATCGGCCGACCAGCTGCTCGGCGAGCGTTGCGATTCCGAGTGCACTCAGGGAGCTCTATTCCAAGCCCCTGGTTCTCGCATTCAGATAGGAACCTCTCCCATTTTTCTTACGTTGGGGAGGACGGCCCGCACACCTCCAGCAGGGCAGCCCACCCAATCGTGGACATGATGGAGGCTTTAAAGGAAGACCAGCATGAAGACCCTAGCAGCAGCCCTTTTGGCAGGCGCCCTTGCCATCAGCGTACCCATCGCCATGGCGGACGATATCGTCATCTCGCCCGAAGTCGGCGTGCAATTCCATTCGGATGTGAAGACGAAAAAGATCAAGACGTACAAGCATGACGGCGACCTCAAGGTCGGCGTCGTCGTTCCGGCGGATGTCGAATACTATGATGTTCCCGCCGACGTGGTGGTCGCTACGCCCGGCTTGAAGGGGCACAAATACGTTTATCTCAATGAGCATGTTTATGTGGTCGAGCCCAGCAGCCGCAAGATCGTGGCTGTCGTCGATTAGAGACTCACGGCATCCATAACGGGCTCCGGAGCCATTCAGCTCCGGGGCCTCATGAGGCAAAATTCAGGGCGTAGGATTCATATAGGCTAAGGCGCCTCTTCGTAGGCGCTCAGGCCTGACCCGTCTGTCCGAAGATTTTGAACGGCGATCCTTCCTACAACCGAGATGCCGGGACCTCTCTTGACATCGTGGGCCGAAGCGTGGGAGTTGGGAAATAGCAGAATCGCCAGAGCCGCGCCCCAGGCAATCCTGATCTTCCCTGCAATTCCCTGTTCTTTCCTGTTCCCAGCTCCGATCGGAAGAGCCATGTCCGAGCGGCGGCTTCCATTGTCATCTGATCGTCATCCAGGCCGCCTCTAGTTCGCCATCGATTCAACGGCCTATCCAATGGGGACCCTCATGCTAAGACCGATCTTCCGGACAGTACTCGCCGCCGCCGTGCTGGCGGGAACGGCGTTCGCTGCCAATGCGACGGAAGTCTTCAACCGCATCGCGACGTTCCATGTCGTCGACAACCTGCCGGAAGGGGCCGACCCGAAGACATCGACCGTCGCCGAGATCATCACCGCGACACCCGACGGCAACCGCCTCATCTATACGGATAGCCCCGGCGAGCGCATCGGCATCATCGACATCGCCGATGCCAGGGCGCCGAAGCCCGCGGGCACAGTGGCGCTCGAAGGCGAGCCGACATCGACGGTCGTGCTCGGCAACCATGCGCTGGTCGGCGTCGTCACGTCGAAATCAAAGGCCGAGCCCTCGGGCCACCTGGCGATTGTCGATCTAGGCACCAGGAAGGTCACGGCCAAATGCGATCTCGGCGGTCAGCCCGATTCGCTCGCCAAGAGCGGCGACGGCAAGTTTCTCGCCATCGCCATCGAGAACGAGCGCGACGAGGAAGTGAATGACGGCAAGATTCCTCAAGCCCCCGGCGGCACGCTCACGACCTTCGCGGTCAATGCCGACGGTTCGGTCGATTGCGCCACGAAGAAGGTGATCGACGTGACCGGCCTCGCAGCGATCGCGCCCGAGGATCCCGAGCCCGAATTCGTCAAAATCAACGGCAAGAACGAGGTGGTGCTGAGCCTGCAGGAGAACAACCACATCGTCATCGCCGATCTGGCTACGGCCAAGGTCACGAACAATTTCACCGCCGGCACCGTCGATCTCAAGAACATCGACACCGAGAAGGACGGCGTGATCTCGCTCACCGGAAAGATGGACAGCGTCAAGCGCGAGCCCGATGCTGTCGGCTGGATCGACGATGAGCGCTTCGTCACTGCCAATGAGGGCGATCTCGACGGCGGCAGCCGCGGCTTCACCATCTTCAGGAAGGACGGCAATGTCGACTATGACAGCGGCACGTCCTTTGAATATGAGGCCGTGCGCCTCGGCCATTACCCTGAGAAGCGCAACAAGAAGGGCATCGAGGTCGAAGGTGCCGAGGTCGGGACGTTCGGCGCCGACAAGCTGATCTTCGTCGGCTCGGAACGCGCTTCCCTCGTCGGCATCTACAAGGACGAAGGTGCCGGCAAGGCGCCGACCTTCCTGCAGGCGCTTCCCGGCGGCATCGGCCCCGAAGGCCTGCTCGCTATTCCCCCACGTAAGCTCTTCATCACCGCTTCCGAGACCGACCTGCGTGAGAAGGACCTGATCGGTTCGGTCGTCACGATCTATGAAAGGGGCGAGGGCGACCTCAACTATCCGACCATCGTCTCGGCCGACGAAGCCAACGGCCTGCCGCTGCCCTGGGCGGCGCTCTCGGGCACCGTCGCCGATGCGAAAGACGCGGGCAAGCTCTATGCGGTGACCGACAGCGCCTTCAAGCAAGGGCGCATCCTCACCATCGATGCGACGAAGAAGCCTGCCGCGATCACTTCTGCTCTCACCGTCACCAAGGGCGGCGAGCCGGCGAAGCTCCTCGATCTCGAAGGCATCGCTCTGGCATCCGATGGGGGCTTCTGGCTCGCCTCCGAAGGCAATCCCGAGCGTGAGAAGGACAAGACGCAGTCCACGCTGGTCAAGACCGACGCCAAGGGCGTCGTCACCGAGGAGATCGCCCTTCCGGAGAAGCTCGCTGAGCAGGCGACGCGCTTCGGCTTCGAAGGCGTCGCGGTCACAGGCTCGGGCGCCGATGAGACCATCTGGCTCGCCGTCCAGCGCGAATGGAAGGACGATCCGAAGGGTATGACCAAGCTCCTTGCCTACAAGCCGGCGACGAAGAGCTGGGCCGCGGTCCATTATCCGCTCGACAAGACGGAGAAAGGCTGGGTCGGTCTCTCCGAGATCACTGCGGCACCGGGCGGTCTCGTCGTGATCGAGCGCGACAACCAGGTCGGCCGCGACGCCAAGATCAAGAAGCTCGTCTTCGTGCCGCTTGAGGGCATCACCCCTGCCCCGCTCGACGGTCCGCTGCCGGTCGTGGCGAAGAAGGAATTGCGCGACCTCCTGCCCGATCTCACCGCCCCCAAAGGCTTCGTTCTCGACAAGGTCGAAAGCTTCGCTCTCGACGCGGCGGGCGATGCCTATGTCATCACCGACAATGACGGCGTCGACGACCATTCCGGCGAGACGCAGTTCTTAGAGTTGGGCAAGCTGAATTTGCCGATGTGATGCAGCAACGCTACTCGCTTCGCTCAACATCCTCACGCTGAGGTGCGAGCGAAGCGAGCCTCGAAGCGTCCCTTAGGATTGGGCACGCCACTGGCAACATGCCCTTCGAGGCCCGGCTTCGTCGGGCACCTCAGGGCGAGGGTAGATGAAGGTCCCCGTTGAAGCTCAAGGCCCCCGCCTCGCATCGCGCTGGAGATCGACGCCGGACACCTGATCCCTGACGCCTGGACCTTTGGCCTGCTTGATCTTGAGCTTGTTGAGGGCCGACACATAGGCCTTGGCCGAGGCGACCAGCGTATCGGGATCGGAGCCCTTGGCGGTCACCGCCTTGCCTTGCGCCTCGTCCTCGAGCCTGACCGAGACCTCGGCCTGCGCATCGGTGCCCTCGGTCACCGCGTGCACCTGGTAGAGTGCCAGCTTCACCTCATGCGGCACCAGCGCCTTGATGGCGTTGAAGATCGCATCGACGGGACCGTTGCCGGTCGCCTGCTTGGTCACATGGTGGCCATCGATATCGAGCGTCAGCGTCGCGGTCTGCGGGCCCATGGTGCCGGCGATCACCGTCAGCGACAGCACCTTGATGCGCTCATGCTGCTGGGCGATCTCGTCATCGACCAAGGCTTCGATGTCCTCGTCATAGACGTGCTTCTTGCGGTCGGCGAGCGCCTTGAAGCGCGCGAAGGCGTCCTCGAGCTGGTTCTCGCCCAGCTCGTAGCCCAATTCCTTGAGCTTCTCCTTGAAAGCGTGGCGGCCGGAATGCTTGCCCATGACGAGCGAGGTCTTGGTGACGCCGACCGAGGCCGGGGTCATGATCTCGTAGGTCTGCTGGTTCTTGAGCATGCCGTCCTGGTGGATGCCCGATTCATGCGCGAAGGCATTCCGCCCGACGATCGCCTTGTTGTACTGCACCGGGAAGGAGGTGACCGCGGCGACGATCCTCGACACCCGGTTGAGCATCGTGCTCTCGATCTGGGTTCGGTAGGGCAGCACATCGCCCCTGGTCCTGATCGCCATCACCACTTCTTCGAGCGCGGCATTGCCGGCGCGCTCGCCGATGCCGTTGATGGTGCATTCGATCTGCCGCGCGCCGCCATGGAGACCGGCCAGCGAATTGGCGACCGCGAGGCCCAGGTCATTGTGGCAATGGACCGAGAACACCGCCTTGCTTGCATTGGGCACGCGGGCGCGGATGTCCTCGAACATCTTCTGATATTCGTCCGGCGTCGCATAGCCGACCGTATCCGGCAGGTTGACCGTCGTGGCGCCGGCCTTGATCGCGGCCTCGACGCAGCGGCAGAGATAGTCGAGCGGCGTGCGCGTCGCATCCATGGCCGACCATTCGACATTGTCGACGAGGTTGCGTGCCCTGGAGACGGTGGCCGAGATGATGTCGAGCACCTCTTCCTGGCTCTTCTTCATCTGATGCGCGAGATGGATGGGAGACGTCGAGACGAAGGTATGGATGCGCGGCCGCTCGGCATGCTTCACCGCCTCGCCGCAGCGGTCGATATCCTTGTTGATGGCGCGCGCGAGGCCGGCGACCACCGCCTTCTTGGTGCGCTTGGCGATGGCCGACACCGCCTCGAAATCGCCGTCGGACGCGATCGGGAAGCCGGCTTCGATGATGTCGACCCCCATCTCGTCGAGGAGCTCGGCCACTTCCAGCTTCTCGTCATGGGTCATGGTGGCGCCGGGCGATTGCTCGCCGTCGCGCAAGGTGGTGTCGAAGATGACGACGTGGTCGGAACTCATGGGTCTTGTCCTGTCATGGCGCCGGAATTATCCGGCCTGCTATCTTAAGATCTGGTTTGAAAAACTGGCATCCCCTGAAGACCCGCCCCCTGGAGGGCTGCCGGTTTTCAGGGGCATCTAAGAAGGAGGCCGAGACCAGCCAGGCCGGCGCCGAGGCGGCCGGTCGGAATAAGGGTCTGGGCGGATGCATAAGCCATGTCGGAAGCGGTGATAGCGCAAGCCCGGGCCAGGTGCAACGGTCCTTTCAAAGGAATAAAGGCAGGTCGGGCGACGTAGCCATAATGGGAGTACAGTCCCGGATGGACCGGGAAAAGGAGGACCCCATGAAGAAAGCCCTGATTATCGCTTCGTTCCTGGCGCTGGCGACGCCGGCTTTTGCCAATCAGTGCCCGACCCTCATGAACCAGTTCGACGAGGCCATGAAGACGACGAAGGCCGATGACGCCACCAAGGCGCAGGCCATGGAACTCTACAACAAGGGTAAGGCCGAGCATGATTCAGGCGATCATGCGGCCTCGGTAGCCGACCTGAATGCGGCTCTGAAGCTCATCGGCCAGTAACCGATTCCCCCCTTCCGGAGAGCGCCGGCAGAACACCTGCCGGCGCTTTTCCTTTGGCGAGGGCCTTCTGGCCCCTCCTCCCGCAATGCACTAACATCCCCTGCCGCACCGCCCGTGAGAGGCCGGAGCGTCCGGGGAGAAACATGGATACGCCGCAACTTCCGGCACTGCGCTCCTATCAGTCCTGGATCGCCAATGAGACGCTCGAAGACTATTCGCTGCGTTACGCCGCCCGCTCCTTCCGCCGCTGGACGCCCTTCGTCATCGCCAATACCGCGATCGGCGGCATTTCCTTCCTGGCGCTCGAGGCCATCGGCGGCACGATCACCCTCGCTTACGGCTTCGCCAACGCCTTCCCGGCGATCCTCGTCGTCTGTCTTTTCGTCTTCCTGACCAACCTGCCGGTCGCCTATTATTCGAGCCGCTACAACATCGACATGGACCTGCTGACCCGGGGCGCCGGCTTCGGCTATATCGGCTCGACCATCACGTCGCTCATCTACGCCACCTTCACCTTCATCTTCTTCGCCCTCGAAGGGGTCATCATGGCCCAGGCGCTGAAGCTCTATGCCGATATCCCGCTGGTCGTCGGCTATGTCATCTCGTCGCTCGTCATCATCCCCATCACCTTCATGGGCATCACCATGATCAGCCGCCTGCAGATGATCACCCAGCCGCTGTGGATCATCATGATGCTGGCGCCTTTCCTGTGGATCGCCTTCGACCAGCCGCAGGTCCTGCAGCAATGGATGTCCTACAGCGGCACGGGGGCTGGTGCCGGCGGCTTCGACGTCATCTCCTTCGGCCTTGCCATCGGCGTGCTTTGCTCGCTCACCATCCAGATCGGCGAGCAGGTCGACTATCTCCGCTTCCTGCCCGATCGCGACAAGGTCAGCCGCCTCGCCTGGTGGAGTGCGGTCATCGCCGCGGGACCAGGGTGGATCCTCATCGGCGGCTTCAAGATTCTGTGCGGCAGCCTGCTCGCGGTGCTCGCCGTCTCCTCCGGCCTCTCGCACACGACGGCGCTCGAGCCCGTCCATATGTATATCAAAGCCTATGGCTATATGATCGATGATCCGCGCCTGGTGCTCGCCGCGGCCGCCCTCTTCGTCGTCGTCTCGCAGATCAAGATCAACGTGACCAATGCCTATGCGGGCTCGCTCGCCTGGTCGAACTTCTTCGCCCGCGTCACTCACTATCATCCGGGCCGCGTCGTCTGGCTTGTCTTCAACATCCTGATCTCGCTTCTCTTGATGCTGCTCGGCATCTTCGACACGCTGGGCCTCGTGCTTGCCGTCTATTCGATCATCGCCACCGCCTGGATCGGCGCCATCTTCGCCGACCTGGTGATCCTGAAACCCTTGCGCATCAGCCCGCCCTTCGTCGAGTTCAAGCGCGCGCATCTGCATGATTTCAATCCGGTCGGTTGCGGCGCCATGGCTTTCGCCTCGATCGTCGCCATCATCTGCTTCACCGGCGCACTCGGGCAGCTGGCGCAGGCCTATGCCGCACCCCTCTCCTTCGTCCTGTCGGTCGCCGCCGCCGTCGCCATCGGCATCGCCACCAAGGGCCGCTATTACCTGGCGCGCGAGCCGGTAGCCCCCTCCGCCGCCTCCGGCACGCTCATCCGCTGCGAGATATGCGACCATGATTACGAGCGGCCGGACATGGCCTATTGCGCCTTCTACGAGCGGCCGATCTGCTCGCTCTGCTGCAGCCTCGATGCTCACTGCCACGATGCCTGCAAATTCTCGGTGAGCGAGCTCGCGACCCAGCGCTCGCGCTATCTCGGCCGCTCCTTCACCGCCAAGATCGCACCGCATATGGGCCACCGCCTCCTGAAGGTAGGCGGCGTGCTCCTGGCGCTCGCCGTCGTCACCGGCGCGGTCCTCCTCGTCACCTATCGCCTGATCGATCCCGGCGCCGATCTACCCGCGCTCGACAACGACACGCTGCTCTTGCGCATCTTCCTGGCGCTCCTACCCCTGCTCGGTATCGGCGCCTGGTGGATCGTGCTGTCGAATGAGAGCCGCGAGCTTGCCGAACGCGATCTCGTCGCCTCGCTCGAGCGCCTGCGCGAGACCCAGCAGGAGCTCGCCCGCAATGAGCGCCTGGCCGTGATCGGCCAGATCACCGCGACCGTCAGCCATGAATTGCGCAATCCGCTCGGCACGCTCGTCACCTCGATCGATATCCTCAATCGCGCGCTGCCGGCGCAAGGGGGTGCGGTCAAGGACGAGATGCAGCGCATCAGACGCAATGTCTGGCGCTGCGTGCATATCATCGAGGACCTGCTCGAATTCTCGCGCCGCAAGAAGCCGGTCCTGGCGCCGGTGATGATCGATCGCTGGCTCGAGCAGCAGATCGCCGATCAGCCGAAGCCCGCAGGCATCGACGTCGAGCTGAGGCTCGCGGCGGCGGCCGTCGTGCCGGCCGACGGCGCCCGCTTGCGCCAAGCCTTCGACAATGTCCTGCAGAATGCCATTCAGGCCTATGACGGCGAGGCGGCGCGCAGCGATCGGCGTATCGTCGTGTCGACCGCCCAGAATCCCGACCATGTGGCCATCACCGTCGCCGACAATGGTCCGGGCATGACACCCGATGTTGCCGCCCAGATTTTCGAGCCGCTCTACAGCACCAAGGCCTTTGGCGTCGGGCTCGGCATGCCGCTGGTAAAGCGCATCCTGGAGGAGCATCGCGGCAAGGTGACGGTCGACACCGCGCCGGGCCAGGGCACGCGCGTCACTTTGCATTTGCCGCTGAGCGCGTGAGCCATGAGCGACATACCGACCGACTTCATCCTCGACGACAAGGCGCCCGGAACCGGCGCCGTCCTGCGCCGCAGCGTCCTGGTGGTCGATGATGACGCGGATTTTGCCGAAAGCCTCGTCGGCCTGTTGCAGATGGAAGGCTATGAGGCCTCGCTAGCCCGCAATGCGGAAGCAGCCGAGGCAGTGCTGCGCGAGCGCCGCATCGCCGTTGCCCTCATCGATCTGAGGCTCGATCTCGGCAGCGGCGTCGACCTCATTCGCAGCCTGCATCAGTCGGCGCCCGACCTCGTTACCGTCATGATCACCGCCTATGCCTCGATCGAGACGGCGATCGAGGCCATGAAGGCCGGCGCTTATGACTATCTCTCAAAGCCGTTCTATACCGAGGACCTGCTCGCCACCCTCGACCGCTGCTTCGAGCGCATCCGCCTCGTCGAGGAAAGGCGGCGCGCCGAGGACCGCTTGCGGCAATTGCAGCGCATGGAGGCCATCGGCCAACTCACCAGCGGGCTCGCCCATGATTTCAACAATGTGCTTTCCGTCCTCGTCGGTAATCTGCATTGGATGCGCGAGCGCCTCGGCGATGAGCCGGCCTTGCACGAAATGGTCGATGACGCCCTCGATGCGGCGCGCGCCGGCTCCGAGATGACCGAGAGGCTCCTTGCTTTCGGCCGGCAATCCACCAGCGAGACGAAGCCAACCGATCTTGGCGAAGCGCTGCCGGCCTTCGCCCGGGTCCTCGGCCGCACCCTGGGAGATGCGGTAACCATCGATCTCGAGGTGGCGCCGGGCACCGATCCGATCGAGATCGACCGCAGCCAGCTCGAAAGCAGCCTGCTCAATCTCGCTCTCAATGCGCGCGACGCCATGCCGGAGGGTGGCGGATTGCGCTTCGAGGCCGCAAATCTGGTGATCGGGCCGGAGGATTCGCGTGTCGCTTCGGGCTTGCGGCCCGGTCCTTACGTGCTCCTGTCGGTGATCGATTCAGGCCTGGGGATGCCCGCGGCCATCCAGCGGCGCGCACTCGAGCCGTTCTTTACTACCAAGCCGCCGGGCTATGGCAGCGGCCTTGGCCTCACCATGGTCGATGGCTTCGTGCGCCAGGCAGGCGGACGGCTCGGCCTCACCAGCGCAGCCGGCGAAGGCACCAGGGTCAATCTCTATTTCCCCGCTCTTACCGCGAGACGGCCGGCGCCCTCCTCATCGGAAGGTGGTGCAAACATGTAGCCGAGGCCCCGCACCGTCTTGATGAGCTGGGTCGAGCGCGCATTGTCGTCGAGCTTGCGGCGGATCTTGCCGACCAGCACGTCGATGCTGCGGTCATAGGGCGTCCAGTCGCGATTGGCGACGATATCCAGGATCTGCTCGCGCGACAGGACGCGCCCGCGCCGGCGCACCAGCGCCTCGAGGATATGGAATTCCTGGCTGGTCAGGCGCACGTCTCGCCCGTCGGGCGCCGACAGCTTGTAGCGCGCCGCATCGAACAGCCAGCCGGCGAAGCGGATCACCGCATCGCCGCCACCTTGCGTCTCGGCGTCGAAGCCGCGGCTGAACCGGCGCAGCACGGTGCGGATGCGCGCCAGCAATTCGCGCGGCTCGAAGGGCTTCGTCACATAGTCGTCGGCGCCGAGCTCCAGGCACACGACCTTGTCGATGGTCGAGGACTTGCCCGAGAGCACGATGAGCGGCAGGTCGTGCTGATTGCGAAAGCCGCGCGCCAAAGTGACGCCGTCCTCGCCGCTCGGAAAGCTCAGGTCGAGAATGACGAGATCGACGGCCTCGTTCGCCAACGCCCGGCGCATGGCGCGCCCATCATGGACGGCGGTGACGGCATAGCCCTCGCTGCCGAGGAATTTGCCGAGAAAGCCGCAGACCCTGCGATCATCGTCGACCACCAGGATGCGGGATTTGAGGGCGCCTGGCTGCATGGGCGAAGCATAGACGCAAATCGGGCATGCGGTCGAGCATCCGCCGCCGGTTACAAAAAATTACATAACCCGGCCGTTTCGGATTCAAACCGGTTACGCCCGCGACCTAGGGTCCGCTCCCAACCACGAGAATGCACCCTGATTGCACAAAAGGAGGAGCCCATGCCGAAGACCGTATTCAAGATCGATCTCAACAAGGCGCCGGAAGACCAGGCGATCAAGACTCACAACCGCTGGCATCCCGACATTCCGATGGTCGAGACCTTCAAGCCGGGCGATACGTTCCGGGTCGAATGCTATGACTGGACCGGCGGCCAGATCGGCAACAACAACAGCGCCAATGACGTCCGCGACGTCAATCTCACCAAGGTGCATTATCTGAGCGGCCCCTTCGGCGTCGAAGGCGCCGAGCCCGGCGACCTGATGGTCGTCGACATCCTCGACATCGGCGCCCTGCCCGGCTCCGAATGGGGCTTCAACGGCATCTTCGCCAAGGAGAATGGCGGCGGCTTCCTCACCGAGCATTTCCCCGAGGCGCGTAAATCCTGCTGGGATTTCCACGGCATCTACACGACCTCGCGCCATGTGCCGGGCGTGCGTTATCCGGGGCTCGTTCATCCGGGCCTCATCGGCTGCCTGCCCGATCACAAATTGCTGGCCGAGGCCAACAAGCGCGAACTGGCTCTGATCGCGACCGATCCGAACCGGGTGCCGCCGCTTGCGGCTCCACCCTTTGCCGACACCGCGCTCATGGGGCAGATGAAGGGTTCCGCAGCACAAGCCGCCGCCAAGGAAGCCTGGCGCACCGTGCCGCCGCGCGAGCATGGCGGCAATTGCGACATCAAGAACCTGTCGCGCGGCTCGCGCGTCTATTTCCCCGTCTATGTGAAAGGCGGCGGCCTCTCGATGGGCGACATCCACTGGTCGCAAGGCGACGGCGAGATCACCTTCTGCGGAGCCATCGAGATGGCGGGCTGGATCGATATCGGTGTCGGCCTCATCAAGGGCGGCATGGCGAAATACGGTGTCATCAACCCGATCTTCAAGCCGAGCCCGGTCGATCCGCATTTCGACGATTATCTCATCTTCGAAGGCATCTCGGTCGATGAGCATACGGGTGAGCAATATTATCTCGATGCCCATGTCGCTTATCGGCGCGCCTGCCTCAACGCCATCGAGTATCTGAAGAAGTTCGGCTATTCCGGCGAGCAGGCCTATATGATCCTGGGCACCGCGCCCGTCGAAGGCCGCATCAGCGGCATCGTCGACATCCCCAATGTCTGCGCCACCCTCGCCATCCCGACGGCGATCTTCGATTTCGACATCAATCCGAACGCGTCGGGACCGAAGCGCGAGGTCTCGGCTGTGAGCGTGGCCAAGGCAAGCTGATCGTCACTCGCGAGAGCAAAGGGCCGGGCGGCGCATGTCGCCCCCGGGCCTTCCACCAAGTCAACGTCTTTCGGGAGATTAAGCCATGCTGCTCGGCCTGTCCTTGCTCTATGTCGGGGCCGTTCTGACGCTCAACGGTCTCTGGCTCCTCGGCCATATCGGCGATCGCGAGATCGTCGTCGTCAATGTCGCCTCGGGCATCGTCACCTTCTGCGTCTCGCTCTATCTGGCCTTCGGCCCGGGCGCCGGTCCGGGTTCCATCCGTGCCGCGGGTCTGACGCTTCTCTTCACCGTGACCTATTTCTGGGTCGCTCATAACCGCTTGGCGACTGTCGATGGCCGCGGCCTCGGCTGGTTCAGCCTGTTCGTCGTCATCACCGTCATTCCGGTGGCGATCAACAGTTTTGCCACGGCCACGACCGGCATCGACCTGTGGATGGGCTGGAACTGGGTCGGCTGGGCGATCGTGTGGTTCCTCTATTTCCTGCTGCTGACCTTGAAGAAGCCGATCCTCAAGCTCACGGGCGCGGCGACGCTGGCCGCGGGCCTGCTCACCGGCTGGCTGCCGTCCGTGCTGATCTTCGATGGCCGTTTGTGATCAGGAGAATGTCATGCCCCTCTATAATTATTCATGCGCGACTTGCGGCCCCTTCGATGCCTGGTCGCCCATGGCGGACGCTGATTTGCCCTGCGCGTGCCCCAGCTGCGCGAACCCAAGCCAACGCGATGTGGCTTCGCCGCATCTCAGCCTGATCAACGGCACGTTGCGCAAGGCGCTTGACCGGTCTCAGCGCAGCACCAGCGAGCCCAAGCGCGTCAAGCGCGCCCATCTCGCCAATTGCGGCTGCAAGCTTTGCGGCGGCGGCAAGAAATCCCCCATGCGGCGCTGGATGATCGGCCACTGACGGCAGGACCTCCTCCCCCTCATCCCCTGCCTCAGTCGGCGCTGCTCACTGGCCCGGGCTTATTGCCCGGGCCTTTTGCTTGGGCTATGGCGATGCACAGTTCCGACATGTTTTTCTGCCACTCTCAGGCATCCAACGGTTAGGGGATCGTTCACCATGAGGCTTGCCCTCCTTGTCATCGCTTTGCTTGCGGCCACGGTTGTTCCGGCCTTCGCCAACCAATGCGAGGACGACGTCAAGAAGATCGAGGCGGCGCTCGCTTCCCAGGAGCTCTCGAGTGAAGAGCGCGCTCAGCTCGAAGACATGAAGAAGCAGGCGGCCCAGCTCTGCGCCGCCGGCAACACCCAGGAAAGCCTCGACGTCTCCGCTGAAGCCAAGGCGATGCTTGATATTGATTAGACCGTAATCGTACCTGTCGAGACGCGCACGGCCTGACCGCCGACCCGGACCTGAACCAGGTCGCCCTGCGCGACGTCCGCTTCGAGAACGAGATCGCTCGGGCGCTTCATCTCATAGCCCTGCTCCAGGATGAAGCGATGCTTGCCGTCCTTGAGCCTGTCGGCGATCAGGAGCTGGCGCGCAAGAAGCGCCGTGGCAGAACCCGTGGCCGGGTCCTCGGGTATGCCGCCGCCCGGCGCGAACATGCGCGAGCGGAACGACACATCCTTGCCGTCGCCGCCCCGCGTATAGACGTAAGCCGCATCGATATAGGCCTCATGCTCGCCGAGAGCGGCCATCAAGGCGCTCCAGGCGGGCTCGCAGGGTCGCACCCTTTCGAGGATGGCGCGCGACGGCACGGGCACGAAGAAAAAGGCAGGCCCGCCCTCGATCAGCATCGGCCTATGCGCATCGAAGCCGATCTCGTCGGCCGAGATGCCCAGCGCCGCCGCGATATCGGCCTTAGCCGGACCATCGGCGATCTTCTGCGGCACGACCGGCGCCTTGAACAGGCCATGCGGCGCATCGCCGATGCGCGAGACCTTGACCGGCACGAGGCCAGCGACTTCCTCGAGCCTGATCTCGGTCTCGAAGGAGCAGCCGGGCTTGTGCTTCATCTCGGCAAGGAGCACGGCGCAGCCGAGCGTCGGATGGCCGGCGAAAGGCATCTCGCCGCCGGGAAAGAAGATCCGCACCCGGGCGGTGTTGCCGGGATCCTTGGGCTTCATCACGAAGACAGTCTCCGAGAGATTGAACTCGCGGGTGATCGTCTGCATTTGCTCCGTGGTCAGAGCATCGGCATCATGGACGATGGCGACCGGATTGCCGCCGAAGCGCCGGTTGGTGAAGACATCGAGGGTGTTGAATTTGAGTTCCATGGCGGCGATTGGTAGGCGGGGATTGCGGCTTCGGCAAGAGAAGTATTGCACCCTGACGAAATGTATCGATGCAATGCCGTCAGGCGGCTTCGAGCCGCCTGAACCGCCAGACATGGATGATCACGACGCTCGCGATCAAGAGGACGCCGGCGGTCTGCCAGCGATAGTCGGGCACCATCAGCGCAATGCCGCCCGCGACCGCGACGAGGCGCTCGACCGCATTCGCCGGCCCCGCGATCCAGCCGGCGGCGCCGATGCAGAAGCCGGCCAAAGCGGCGGACGATGTCAGCGTGATGAGGACAATCTGCTCGATGCTGCCCGACAACAGAAGCCCCATGCCGTCGGGCGACAGGCAGAACATCACCGGCACCACGAAGGCGGGCAGCGTGTATTTCCACGCCTGCATCATGGTGCGGAACGGCGAGCCGCCGCAAATGGCGGAAGCGGCGAAGGGTGCCAGCGCCGTCGGCGGCGAGACGTCGGCCAGCACGGCGTAATAGAACATGAACATGTGCGCTGCCGGCTGCGGCACGCCGAGCGAGACGAGTGCGGGCACCAGGATCACCGCGGCGATGATATAGGAGGCGGTGACCGGGATCGCGGTGCCCAATATCCACATGGAGAATGCGGCCAGCAGGATGGTGACGGGCAGGCTGCCGCCGCCCAGATCGACGATCAGCCCTGAGAGCTTGAGCCCGAGGCCTGAAAGATTGATGATCGAGACGATGATGCCGGCGGTGGCGCAGGTGGCGGCGATGCCGACGCATCCTTTGCCGCCCTCGACAAGGGCCGCGATCATCCGCTCGGTCGCTTCATCGGGCGCCCGTCCCTGGCGCTTCTCCCAATAATAGAGGGCGATGCTCAGAAGACCGCCGGCGATGAGGCCGAAGAAGGCCACGACAGAGAAGCGGTAACCGATGAGGAAGGCCGCGAGTGTGACCGCGGCTCCCAAGGCGGCCCCGGGCAGCGTGAGGAGCCGCTGCTCCGGCCTGATCATGCTGAGGATGACGGCGATGACGATCGACCAGAAGACGGCGAGAAAGGCGCTCATGCCATAGATGAGGAGCACCGCGATCGCCGCCAGCGACAGGAAATGATAGCCTTGCGCGACGGTGAGCCGCCACAGCGGCTGGTCGCTGGTCTTGACCGGCTTGACATGGAGACGGCGCGCATCGGCTTCCACCATCAGCCAGCAGCACAGATAGTAGAGCACCGTCGGGATGGTCGCCATGACCAGGACATCGAGATAGCTGATCTCGAGATATTCGGCGATGATGAAGGCAGCCGCCCCGAGTGTCGGCGGCGACAGCGTGGCGCCGATGCCGGCGGCAGCGGTGAGCCCGCCCGCCGTTGCCGCATTATAGCCCGAGCGCTTGAGCATCGGCCAGGCGAGCGAGGCCAAGGTGACGGTCGTGGCGACTCCCGAGCCTGAGACGGTGCCGAGGAGGAAGCCGGAAGCGACCACCGCGCGCCCGGGCGCCGCCGGCGCCGGTCTCTTGCCGAACAGCGCGAAGGCCCAGTCGATATAGAACTTGCCGGCACCGCCGCGATCGAGCACCGCGCCATAGAGCGAGAAGACGATGATGAAGGTCGCCGCCACGTCCATGGGCGTCGAGAACAGGCCTTCGAGCGTCAGGTAGTTCTGTCCGACGATGCGCGGGATCGAGAAGCCGCGGTGGTTGAAGGGCTCGGGCATATAGCGCCCGAAATAGCCATAAATGAGAAAGAGGATGGCGATGGCGGGCAGCGCCCAGCCGGTGGCGCGCCGCGTCGCCTCGAGCACCAGGAGGATCAGGGCACCGCCCAACCAGATCTCGATCGTGAGCGGCGCCGTGGCGCGCATCTTGGTCGCTTCGAGATGGGTGCAGAAATAATAGACCGACGCGAAGGCGAGCGCGATCAGCAGCCAGTCGATGATGCGGACGTGCTTGCCCTCGCCTTTCGGAAACAACGGGAAGATGAGGAAAGCCGCGACTAGTACCAGGCCGAGGAAGCTCGCACGGTAGATCGAGGTGTTGATCGCGAACTGCGTCCAATAGAGCGCATAGAGCGACAGCGCGGCGCAGAGGGCGGCGGCGAGCCAGGCTTGCCAGCCGCTCAAGCGGCGCGTGCGCCCGGATTCGCTGTCGATCGCGAGCTGATCGAGCTTGTCCTGATCGAGGTCAGCGCTTTGCGGCGTCGCCGTCGTCACCGCGGTGGCCTCAGCCCGCCGTCACGCCGCGGCTCTTGTAGAATTCGACCGCCGCCGGATGATGCGGAACCGCGCTCTTCGCCGCCGCCGTCTCGAGCTTCAATTGCTTGGCGACGGGATGGATCTGGGCGACCTCGGCGAGATTGTCGAACATGGCCGCCAGTATTTCCTTCACCAGCCCGCCGTCCATGGCTTCGGGAACGAGCAAGACATTGTCGACGCCGAGCACCGGCAGGTCCGCCTCGAGGCCGTCATAGGCGCCCTTCTTCAGGGTCGACGGCCGGTAGACGCCCGGATATTTCGCGGCCAGGGCGCCGGCGAGATCGCCGGTATTGATGAAAGTCACGTCGTTCGCGTTGGTCGAGACGAGATCCTTGACCGCCGCCGTCGGCACGCCGCCGATCCAGAAGAACACATCGACCTTGCCGTCCTTGAGCGCGCCGACCGATTCGGCGACACCCAGATTGTCGCGGGTGACGTCCTTCATCGGATCGAGCCCGCCAGCGGCCAGCACACGGTCGGCGATCGATTCCGTCGACGAGCCGGCCGATCCGACCGAGGCACGCTTGCCCTTGATATCGGCGACCGTCTTGATGCCGCTCGCTTTCGACGCGACCACATGGAGGACGCTCGGATAAAGGACCGCGAGCGTCGCGATCTTCTGCGGGCCGGCATCCTTGTAGACCTCTTCGCCCTTGAAGCCGTCATAAGCGGAGTCGACGGTCGAGAAGCCGATCTCGGCATCACCGGTGGCGAGGAGCTTCACATTGTCGACGGAGCCCCCCGTCACTTCCGCCGTCGCTTGCGTGTCGGGAAGTTTCTTGGAAAGAAGCTGGGCCAGGCCGCCGCCATAGGGATAGAAGACACCACCCGTACCGCCCGTGCCGATGACGATATAGCGCGTCGCCGCATGACCTTGCGGAATGCCGAGCATGGGCACCAAAGCGGCGCCGCCCATCACGGCAAGCAGGTCACGGCGTGAAAATCGTGTCATTGGCGTTTCTCCCACTGTTGTGTTTGCAGACTGTTCTCGCAAGCCCCGGCGGTCAAGGACAATCCTACTTTCGATTGGCGCGTAAGAGTGCTTCAAGGCCGATCCTTGGGTTTGTACGAAGTCCGGTCGATCTTGAGCCGCAACAGTTTTTCGTTCAGCGTGCGGCGTGGTATTTGCAGAAGCAAAGCAGCCTCGGTCACCGAACCGCCGGCGCGCGCGAGCGCTTCCTCGATCGCCTGTTTTTCAAAACCGGCTGTTTGCTCCACCAGGGATCGCATATCGGAGTCGGTTGAAGGTCGACTGGCAACGGCCTTCTTTTCCATCGTCTGCACCCAAGGGAGCTCGAGTGCAAATCTCTCCGCCAGCAGCTTCACTTCGCGGATGTTTCCCGGCCAATGGTATGAGTTGATGAAGAGCAGTTCACTCGGTGACAATTCCGCGATGGCGCGTTTCGTCCGGCCCGCCATAGCTTTTGCAAAGTATCGGAACAGTAGAAGCTTGTCGTCGTCGCGCTCCCGCAAAGGTGGGATGACGACCTCTGCTCCGATGAGCCTGAAATAGAGGTCCTCGCGAAACGTTCCTTCCTCGATCAGCTCCCGCAAATCCACTTTTGTGGCCGAGACGACGTGAACGTCGATTGCCAGCTCCTTGTTGGAGCCAAGACGAACCACACGCCCCTCCTGCAGGACGCGCAGCAATTTGGCCTGCACGGCAAGCGGCATGCTGTCGACTTCGTCGAGAAATAAAGTGCCCTTGTTGGCGCACTCAAACTTGCCGACTCGAACGGCTCTGGCGCCGGTAAACGCGCCGGCCTCGTGACCGAACAGCTCACTCTCTATCAAGTCGGCGGGGATAGCCGCACAGTTGATGGCCACCAGAGGCCCCTTGCACCGACTGCTCAAATCATGAAGCGCGCGCGCCGCCACTTCTTTGCCTGAACCGGTTTCACCATGCAAAAGCACGTTGATCGGAAGATCGACAAGCTGGCTCAGCTCCACACGCAGCTTCTGAACGGCGGGAGACTGGCCGAGAATGCGGCCTTCGAGCGATGCGGACACTTTAGCCTCATCCTCAAACGCCTGGAGGCGTCTTCGCATGCGCGCATGTTCGGCGGCGTTCCTCAGCACGCTCACCAGCTGTTCCGGGACATAGGGCTTCGTCAGGAAGTCGAAGGCGCCGTACCGCATCGCTTCGACGGCCATCGGCACATCGGCGTGCCCACTCAACATGACGACGGGAAGCTCCGGCCGATCCTGCCGCAGCGAGCGCAACAGCTCGATGCCGCTTTTGCCAGGCATCCGAACGTCACTGAGAACGACATCCGGGTTGCCGGAGGCACTGAGCTTGACGGCCGTTTCCGCATCTTCGGCAAGTGCCACCACGAAATGGTTCAATCCCAGCCACTGCGCCAATGAGGAACGCAGCACGGCATCGTCCTCGACAACCAGTATGCGTGTCTCGGTGGACATTAGTCCGAACCTCCGCCTATGCGCGGGCGGCACGGCAGCCACACCGTGAAGACGGCACCGCCGAGGTGCGACCGTCCGCAACTGATCGTTCCTTGATGGTCGGTCACGATGCGATGGACGATCGACAATCCCAGCCCCAACCCCTTCCCCGGAGCCTTGGTCGTGAAGAACGGCTTGAACAGCTCGTCTGCAACAGCGTCGTCGATCCCGGGTCCATTGTCGTGGACCGCGATCACGCACCCCTCCCGCGAGTCGCGCGAAGAGATCTCGACCCTGGGATACTGGACGTTCTCGACAGCGTCGATGGCATTGGTCAGCAGATTAAGCATCATCTGTTCAAGACGCGACCTGCTTCCCGTCACCGGGCCGGAGGATGCGAGGTCGCTTGTGAACACTATGTTGAACTGCTCGAAACGAAATCTGAGAAGATCGGCAATGCGGCCAACGAGCAGAGAGATGTTGATTTCCTCGAAATCGTCGGCGTCCCGTCGGGCAAGCCCTTTCAGCTGGTTGGTCAGGCTCAATATCCTCTCCACCACGCCGTCCATGACATCGATATTCCCGCGAATCTCGCTCGTCCTGTTCTGGTCGAGCAACAGCCGCGTCGAGGAAATGTAGGTCCGGAACGCCGCCAAGGGCTGGTTGATTTCATGCGTAAAACCGGCGAATGCCTGACCGATGGTCGCGAGCTTCGCTGCCTGGTCCAAGCTGCTTCGGGTCGTTCCGAGCTCCCTTTGTGCGGTTTTCCTTTCTGCGATTTCCGCCGATAGCTGCCGATTCGTCTCGACAAGGGCTGCCGTTCGTTCGACGACACGCGCTTCCAATTGCTTAAGCGCCTGGCGCTCGACCTTTCTGACTTGTCGCCGCTGCGCGAGGATCAGCAGGGCCGCGCATGCGAGAAGTGCGGCAAGGAATGCCGCCAGGCCGGCGATATTGGCTTGAAGCCTGGCGGGCGCGGGGTTGGCGAGATAGACCAAACTCCAGCCGATTTCGCCCAGCGGCATCGTCCTCACCACCCGTGCTTCAGACCGCCGATTATCGTTGATCGCAATAAGATGAACGCCACGCCCGCTCGCCGAATTCTCGTCCAGGGGACGCCAGGGAACCGCAACCAGGGAAGCGTTGCCATATCTTTTTTCGTGTTGGATCAAATCCCGGTCGGCAGTCGAGATTGGGCGCGTTGCCTGATAGCGCCAGGCCGGCTCGGACGACAGAAAGATGACGCCGGTCGAATCGACGACACTCACCAATTCGCCAGCCTCGCGCCATTGTGTTTCCAGGGGAAGGAGGTCGATCTTGACGACCGCTACGCCTGACATGTCATTCCCGCTGCGAACGCCGGTGGAAAGAAAGTATCCGGGCTCGCCTGTCGTGACCCCGACGCCATAGTAGCGCCCCTCGCCTATTGTGATGGCATCCTGGAAATATGGCCGGAAGCGGTAGTTCTGCCCGACAAAACTGCCCGGCTGATCGTGGTTGCTGGCCGCGAGTGTCAGACCATCTGCATTGATGACATAGAGGGCCAGCGCGCCCGCACCATCGCCCAGTGATTTCAGCAGACGGTTGCCGGTTTTGACGCTTTCAGTATTCGCCTGGTCCGCAAGAAGGTTTTCGATCTCTCGGGATCGAGCAATGACATTGGGAAGGTAACGAAACCGCTCCAGGCGGGTGACAAAGGTGGCTGCGAGCAGGTTCAGCCTTTCGTCCGCCTGTCTCGCCAAAGATTGAGTGCCGATTTCCTCGGCATATGAGCGCACCGCCAAGCCTGCGCCGGCCGATAAAGCCAGCGCGATGATCAGATTCGCAAAGGCCTTCCAGCCGAAAAGATTGGAATAGCCACTTTGGGCCGCATGACGAAGCGAAGCTTCGCTTGATCTTTCCGCGTGAGCTGGTCGCAGCTCATCCGGCAAACCCAATGCTTTGTTGAGCAAGCCACGTTTCCTCCCATCATTCCGCGCCGGCTCTATCTTGAGATCGAACAGCTCATCTGCTCGTTATGAGGCGCAGGCAATCCAAGCATCTTTCTTGCGGCAAATCCATCTACCGTTACCGATAGACGTATCCTCCTAGGGATATATAGCAACTTTCATGCCATGGCCGAAAGGAAGGAAAACGGTGCCAATGCCATCAGGGATGTGCTGGGGCGGTTGATCCTCGGCAATTTTTTGCCAACTTCGTGGGCTGAATTCTGCCAGCCCGGCTTGTGTTACTCATGAACCAAACGGATTCGTAGCGAATTCCGATCCGACTCGTCTGGCATGGGAATTGCGTTCCTGGTCGCCGCCGTCATTGCGACGGCGAATCAGGGAGGAACCTCATGAGCGTAATCGAGCACGCTGAAGCAGGCGTTTTGGACAGAACGCCGGATTCCGGGATGAGCAAAGCTCGCCGGATCAAGGCCATCATCGGAGCATCGTCGGGCAATCTGGTGGAATGGTATGACTTCTATGCCTATGCCTTCACTTCCATATATTTTGCGCAAGCCTTCTTTCCAAAGGGCGACCAGACCAGCCAGCTTCTGGCGACGGCCGGCATCTTTGCGGTAGGCTTCTTCATGCGGCCTCTCGGCGGCTGGCTGTTCGGCTGGCTGGCGGATGCCCGTGGCCGCAAGGTGTCGATGGTGGCTTCGGTGCTCCTGATGTGCACGGGCTCGCTGATGATCGCCCTGCTTCCGACCTTCGATGCGATCGGCGCCGCAGCTCCGCTTCTCCTGCTTGTGGCGCGCCTGGCGCAGGGCCTGTCGGTGGGTGGCGAATATGGAACCGCGGCAACCTATATGAGCGAGGTTGCCGGCAAAGGGCAGCGTGGCTTCTACTCCTCATTCCAGTACGTGACGCTGATCGGCGGGCAACTCACGGCGCTTCTCGTGCTGATGGGACTTCAACAGACGCTGGATGAAGAAGCCCTGAAGTCCTGGGGCTGGCGCATTCCGTTCGTCCTCGGCGCGGTTCTGGCGGTGGTCGCAATGTATTTGCGCCGCTCCCTCGAGGAGACCGCCGATAAGAACGCGCTGCGCCACAAGGAAGCCGGGTCCCTGCGCGGATTGCTGCCCCACAAGAAGGCCCTGCTGATCACCATCGGCCTCACCATGGGCGGTTCGCTCTATTTCTATACCTTCACGACCTACATGCAGAAATATCTCGTCAATACGGCCAAGATGGATCCGAGCATCGTCAGCACGATCATGACCGGCGCATTGGTCATATTCATGCTGCTGCAGCCGGTTTTCGGAATGCTGTCCGACCGCATCGGCCGCCGGCAAAACCTGGTGTTTTTCGGGGGCCTTGGCGTGGTCGCAGCGGTACCGTTGCTGTACACGCTGGGCACGGTGACGACCTCGTTGGCCGCTTTTGCGCTGGTGCTGATCGCGCTGGTGATCGGGGCTTTCTACACATCGATCAGCGGTGTGGTGAAGGCTGAGCTGTTTCCGCCTGAGGTTCGCGCCCTTGGGGTCGGTTTGCCCTACGCGATTGCCAATGCGCTCTTCGGCGGCACTGCCGAGTATGTTGCCTTGTGGACCAAATCCGCTGGAATAGGAAATATGTTCCCATGGTATGTCGCCGCGATTGTCGGCATCGCCCTGCTTGCCGCCCTGTGGATGCCCGACACCCGCAAGCACGGCTATCTCGAGGGTGACGGCAAAGTTTGAACGCGGGCAACGAACTTTGCAATGGATCGCGACCGGGGACGGGGGCCAGAGATGCGGCTGGCCCCCGAAAGCAGGGTTTCGCAATTCAAGTCCCGGTCAAGTATCGTGCCAGCGCAATCGCATAGGGCATGGTCGAATCGAAGCGCGAGGCCTGAGTGATGATCTCGATGTCGCTCAATTCGTCCTCATGGGCGGAATGCAGATAGTGCCTGACCCTGGCCGCCAGCGCTTCGGCGGGCTCGGCGAAGTGGAACACCTGGGCGACCGACACGCGGTGTTCATCGAAGATCGCGAGCAGCTCACCTCTTGCGGCGTCGGCCGCCTTGAGGCCGGTCTCCTCCTCGAGCTCGCGGGTGATCGAGCCCATCACATCGACGCGGCCATCCGACGTGACGTCCTTCATCTCGAGCGATCCGCCGGGCGGATAGACCTTGCCGGCATTGAGCGTGTGGCCCGCCATGCGCCCATAGAGCACGGCCTTGTCGGCGCTGAGGACGGCGGCCGAGCCGAAGACGTTGCAGACGGTCCGATCGGGCCAGCCCCAATCGCGCCACGCGACGAAACTCGCATAATCGGTCTTGATGAAATCGCCTTTGAGCCCGCCGTCTTTCAGCACGACGCTCGTGCAGATCAAGACATCGCCGTTCCAGATTTTGGGGTTTTGGTCGGCGAGCTTGCGCCAATGGTCCCCGATCCGCGGCTTTTCGGCTTGGGCAAAGGCCCACAAGCCCGACCGCAAGTGAAGATCGAGAAAAGAGATCGGGTAAGGCGTCAGCGCGGCAGGGCGTTGGTCGTTCATGAGGGGAAGGTCTAATCGTTTGATAAGGGTTATGTAGCCAAAAGTGTTCGAGATTTCCGCCGGGCTGGCGGAATTGGTTCGTCATTGGTACAGAATGGTCCCCTTTTGGCAGGACCTTTCATGACCCGCGACTCCCGTTACGACATTCTCTTCGAGCCCATTCGCATCGGCCCCGTTACCGCCCGCAACCGCTTCTATCAGGTCCCGCATTGCAATGGCATGGGCTATCGCGATGTTTCTTCCCTCGCCGCTATGCGCGGCATGAAGGCGGAAGGCGGCTGGGGCGTCGTCTGCACCGAGATGGTGGAGATCCATCATGGTAGCGACGTGGCGCCCTATGTCGAATTGCGCAACTGGGACGATCGCGACATCCCGACCCTCGCCCGCATCGCCGACAAGATCCACGAGCATGGATCGCTGGCCGGGCTGGAGCTCTGCCATTCGGGCTTCACCGCGGTGAACCTCTATTCGCGTGAGGCGCCGATGGCGCCCATGGCGATGACCGCCTCCTCCTATCATTTCGATCCCGTCCATGCCCGCGCCATGGACAAGGACGACATCAGGAACCTGCGCAAGATCCACCGCGCCGCGGCCTTGCGCGGCAAAGAGGCGGGCTATGACCTCATCTATGTCTATGCCGGCCACGGGCTTGGCATCTTCCAGCAGTTCCTGTCGCGCGCCACCAATGACCGCAGCGATGAATATGGCGGTACGCTCGCCAACCGCGCCCGCCTCTTGCGCGAGGTCATCGAGGACACGAAGGACGCGGTCGGCGACACCTGCGGCGTGCCGGTGCGCATCGCGATGAGCGAATTCATGGGTGAGGCGGGGCTCGAGCCCAAGGAGGTCGAGGACGCCATCGCCATGATGGCTGAGCTGCCCGATCTCTGGGACCTGTCGCTCGCGGCCTGGCCCAAAGATTCGCAGACCTCGCGCTTCGCCGAGGAAGGCTTCCAGGAGCCCTATATCAAGGGCGTCAAGAAGCTCACCACGAAGCCGGTGGTCGGCGTCGGGCGCTACACCTCGCCCGATACGATGGTGCGCGTCATCCGCCAGGGCATCATGGACATGATCGGCGCGGCCAGGCCCTCGATCGCCGACCCTTACCTGCCGAAGAAGATCGAGGAAGGCCGCCTCGACGACATCCGCGAATGCATCGGCTGCAATATCTGCGTGACCGGCGATTGGACGAAAACCCCCATACGCTGCACCCAGAATCCGTCGATGGGCGAGGAATGGCGCAAGGGCTGGCATCCCGAGCGCATCCGCAAGAAAGAGCGGGATGCCCAGATCCTGATCATCGGCTCAGGCCCCGCGGGGCTCGAGGCCGGCCGGGCGCTGGGCCAGCGCGGCTACCGGGTGACCATAGCGGATAAGGCGCGCGAGGCCGGCGGCCGCGTCGCGCGCGAATGCCGCCTCCCCGGCCTTTCCGCCTGGGGCCGGGTACGCGACTGGCGCCTGCTGCAGATCGGCAAGATGCCCAATGTCGATCTCTATCTCGAAAGCGACCTCACTGCCGATACGGCGCTCGAATTCGGCGCCGATCACATCGTCTGCGCCACCGGCGCCAAATGGCGCCGCGACGGCGCCGGCCATCATCAATATGGGCCGGTCGCGGTCGATGCCGCAGCGAATGTGCTGACCCCCGACGATCTCATGGCAGGCACGAAGCCCAAGGGCGCCGAGGCCGTCATTTTCGACGACGACCATTATTATATGGCGAGCGTCCTCGCCGAATTGCTGGTGAAATCGGGGACGAAGGTCATCTATGTCACGCCGGCCTCGGTCGCCGCCGCCTATACCGCCAACACCATGGAGCAGAAATTCATCCAGGCGCGCCTCATCGAGCTCGGCGTGGCGATCCATACGAGCGAAGCCCTCTCGAGGGTCGACGCGCAAGGCCTCGTCACCGCCTGCGTCTATTCGGGCAAGGAACGCCGGCATGAAACGGCGAATGTCGTCCTCGTCACCTCGCGCAAAGCCGACGACGCGCTTTATCTCGACCTCAAGCAGAAGGGCGCCCCGGTGACGGCCATTGGCGATGCCTGGGCGCCGGCGGCCATTGCCCATGCCGTCTATGCCGGGCGACGTTTCGCCGAGGAATTCGACGCAAAGCCCCGTGATGTCCTGGAAGTACCCTTCCGCAGAGAAATGATTGCGCTGGCGAACGGTTAATTAAGCATCGGTTTACCAAGATCGCAGAGTCTCTAGGGGGATCCAGGGACATCTTCGATCATGACACGGCCGCTTTCCGCTCTCGCTTTCCTGCTCTGCATGGGCTTTGGCACCTCCGCCTGGGCCCAATCGCCTGAATATACGGGCTCCATCAGCTCGCTCACGCGCAAGGCGCCCGATGGCAAGCTCGCCACCCAGACCGAGATCTTAGGCAGCGACAGCCAGGCAGCGCTTCTGACCCCGGCATCGCCTCAGGCCATGGATGCCGCGGTCGCCATGTATGAGCACATCACCCGCATCGGCGGCTGGCCGACGGTCAGCGAACACGGCCTGGAGAAAGGCGATGTCAGCCGGCAGGTCGTCTTCCTGCGCCAGCGGCTGGTGGCGGAAGGCTATCTGCCGCCCGAGAGCCTCGATGTCGACGTGCCGGAAAAGTTCTCGCTCGAGGTCCGCAATGCGGTCAGGGCCTTCCAGTCCAATCACGGCCTCGCCACCACCGGCAAGCTCGACGACCGCACGCTGGCCGAGCTCAATGTCCCGGCCGGCGCGCGCTTGCGGCAATTGCACATCAACCGCCCGCGCGTCGCGACCTATGCCGCGAAGCTCGGTCCCCGCTACATCCTGGTGAACATCCCCTCGGCCCAGCTCGAGGCGGTGAATTTCGGCGCCGTCTACTCAAGGCACAATATCGTCGCCGGCAAGATCGACCGCCCCTCGCCCGTGCTGATGAGCCGGATCAGCGACATCAACTTCAACCCTTACTGGACCGCGCCCGACTCCATCGTCAGGCGCGACCTCCTGCCCAAGCTCGCCAAGGATCCGGACGCCTTGAGCAAGATGCGCGTCCGCGTCATCGAGAAGGCGACGGGCCGCGAGGTCGATCCCCGCTATGTCGATTGGGCATCGACGCCGAGCAACCTCTTCCTGTTCCGCCAGGATCCTGGCGACCAGAACGCCATGGCGACCGTCAAGATCAACTTCCCCAACAAATATTCGGTCTATCTGCATGACACGCCGACGCGCGAATTGTTCGGCCAGAATGCCCGCTATCTGAGCTCGGGCTGCATCCGGGTCGACCGCGTCGATGTGCTGGTCGATTGGATCCTGTCCGGCCAGGACGGCTTCAATGCCGATATGATCGAGAACATCGCCACGAGCGGCCGGCGCCTCGACAAGCCGGTCAGGAACGGGCCCGATCTGCGGATCATGTATCTCACCGCCTGGGCCACCGAGGACGGTCGCATCCATTTCCGCCCCGACATCTATCATCTCGACGACACCGGCTTCGTCACCGGCCAGCCGCAGCCGCGCAGCGAGTATTAGTTGGCAGGGACACTCGTCTGGTCAGCGGTGAGAATGAGAGCCTTCGCGTTCGAAGCATAGGCTGCTTTGGCAACCACATTCGTGCCGGAAATATGAAATGTCGCCGGCTCCAATGTCAGGGCAAGCATACGGCTCTCTCCCGGCAGCCTGAAATCTCCGCCGATCTCGGGGACTGACTTCGTGACGTCCAATGTCATCTCATGGATCATCGCATCGACCGGTGCACAGGCGGCGCGCATGTCGTAGCTTCCGAGGAGCAGTTCACGGGGACCGGGGCGCATATGGGCGATGAGTGCCGAGGTCTCGATCTTGGCGTTCAGCGTTGCGTTTGATGTCGACGCGTCAAGCGCCAGGCTTGCATCGAGCTTGGCAGGCTGCTCGGGGATGGCGACCTTGAGGTGCTTGTCTTCGGTCCACGCAAACTGGCAGGTGAAATATCGGGCGATCTCCCGAGGAACGTATTTGATCCCGAGATCGACGGCTCCTTTCCCGCTCACGATTGCCGAGGCCGCCAATCTCTCCAGCGAAGGCGCCACCGAAAATTCCTTCAAGCAGACGGACATATCCGCCGACCCGCCAATCCTCCCGGCAAGATCGGCAACATTTCCGGTTCCCGCCAGCCTCTCGAGGCCTTGCTTTCCCGCCTCGCAAGTGAGCCTTCTTGCGGACTTTCGTGCCTCGCACGATGCCATCTCCGCTGCCCTCTCCGTCTCACATGCGGCCTTCGCCGGAGCCCCAAGGCGTTCGCATTCGATCTTGCGCCCGGCTTTCCTGACCTCGCAATTGTATTTCGTGGTGGCCTTGATGCGTTCGCAGGCCGGATCGTTGAAACAGGCACCAAGCGCGCACACCTGGCAATCGCGCGTCGATTTGCAATCGTCGGCTTGCTCGCAAACGGTTGCGGCGCCGCAATTTCTGATCGGCGTGCAGTCGATTTTCGGCGTGCAGTCCATTTCCGTGTCGGCGGGAACCTCTATCTTGCTGCTGAAAGGTCGCTCCGCCAAGAAACCCTTCGCCCCAAAGCAAGGCTGCCCCTGCTCGAATGCGGCATTGACGAGTTCGGCGACCAGCCGCTTGCTGACCGCGAGCCAAGTACCTGACGCTGGACCTGCAACGCCCAGGCCCTCCACCAACTTGCCGGCGAACGCGGTTTGCAGGCGACTGTAGTCCTCCTTGCCGGAAGCGGTGGAGCCGGCGGCGGGCGACGTGCCGAGGGGTGCAAGTTCGGCAATGGTTGTGACATTGTAGCCATCGATGAGCCAGGCCAACGACCTCAAATGGATCGGCGACGAGAGCGGCCTTGCCGAGATGATCCTTTCGCCAGCGCCATCGGCATTCCCGAATGCGATCGAGCGCGAAAGATCGGCCCCTTTGAAGGGAATTGTCGGAAAGGACACTTTCGCAAATTCCACGCGGCTCAACTCGCCCGAAACTTTGTCGGCAAGGCGATTCATGAGCATCACCAGGATATCGACATCAAGCTCCCCGGCCAGAACCACGTGCTCCACTTCCATGTTTCGGAAGAGCGGAAGCAAACGAAGCCCGATCGTGAGCCGTCCATCTTTCGAATCAGAGTGTGCGCTGGCCACACCCAGCCCCAGGGTAATTCTTCCCCTTATTTCGGGCTTCAGGGCGTCGATCTGGTTCTTCGTGTTTTCGTCGAACTCGGGAAAATCATCCTTGGAAAACTTCCTCGCCACTTCCGTTTCCGCGAGAATGAGCTGGCGATCTCCCCGCATCGTCAACCGCCCGACGCCAAGCCTTTCGGCGAAGCCGCTCGCATTCACGGCGGCCGCGATATCTTCAATACGGATGTTGAAACCGGCATTGGCGTCGCCGACGCCGGCAATAGCCGCCTGTGCGGTTTGAATGGCGGTTGCACGGTGTTGCTCGACCGGGACGGGAGGCAATCTCCGGTTCACCAGATCCTCGGCAGAATCACACCCGGACAGGAGTATCGCGAGAAAGGCGAGCCAGACGAGCGACACTCGGGAAGTCATGGAACATGACTTCCTTCGCTCAAAAGCGGATACCTGTCTTCTGCCAACCGCTTTCGTCTCCACCAAGCCATGTGACGTAATCCCGTGTCGTCACTATAGAGCACCGGGCGCGACAATGGAATCGCTCCAATGCTCACTTGGGCCGTGGGCTTGCTGCTGGAACTCTCTGTCTCTACCATCATCTCCCGGACCATTTTGGAGAATCCCGTGATGCTGAAGGACTTTATACGCAGCGGATGCTTGATCCTGGCCGTGATCGGCTGGGCTGCCACGGCCGCCGCCGATGGCGAGATCGACAAGATCATGACCGCGGCGGACAAGGCTCGCTTGGCTTCCTTCGACCAGGTCCGCGCCGAAGCGATCGCCGAAGCGCAGAAGGGCGGCAGCAAGGAAGACGTTGCAACTCTCGACGCCATCCTCGCCGGCAAGACCCTCGCTTTCTCGGAAGGCTTCGACTTCACCGGCGACTGGCAGTGCCGCACCGTGAAGCTCGGCGGCAACCTGCCGCTCACCGTCTATGGTTGGTTCAAATGCCGCATCAGCGACGATGGCTCGGGCTGGAAGCTCGACAAGCTGACCGGGTCGCAGCGCACCGCAGGAGCCTTCTATACCGACAGCGACACGCGGCTGACCTATCTCGGCGTACTTTACTACGGCGATGAGAAGCCAAAGAAATATGGCAGCGATCCGGATCGCGACCAGGTCGCCTATGTGGTGCGTCAAGACGAGGACAGCGTGCGACTCGAATTCCCCTCGCCCAAATATGAATCAAAGCTCGATATTCTCGAGCTCAGAAGGTGACGATCCAGACCCCCCTCACTTTCTTTCGTCAGCACATCGCTGAGTTGCGCCATGCCCTGCGCGTGGTGACCGCCGTCATCGCGGCCTTCGTGGTGGTGAGGCTGCTGGGGATGCCGCAAGGCTGGTGGGCGGTGATCACCGCCGTCCTCGTCGTCCAGACGAGCGTCGGCGGCTCGCTCAAGGCGGCGCTCGATCGGCTCTTGGGAACGATCGCCGGCGCACTCTGTGGTGCTGCCGTCGCCGTCGCCATCCCGCATGTCACCGATCTGGGCCTGGGCATTGCCATTGCCGCGGCGATCCTGCCGCTCGCCTATCTCGCGGCGATCAATCCGATGTTCCGGGTGGCGCCGGTCACCGCCCTCATCGTCATGCTGCCCATCTATGGCCCTGGCGGCAATCCGCTGATCTCGGCCGCCGACCGCGTCATCGAGATCGTCATCGGCAACATCGTGGCGCTGGCCGTGACCTTCGTGATCCTGCCCACCCGCGCCCACAGCCAGTTGCGCGAGGCCGCCGCCAAGGTGGCGAGCCTCAATGCCGACCTGATGGATCGGCTGATGGACGGTCTCACCAATGATCTCGGCCGCCAGGGCGTGCCTCCGCTCCATGCCAAGATCCGTGCCGCGCTCAAGCAGGCCGAGACCGCGGCCGACGAAGCTGCCCGCGAGCGCAAGATGAAGGTCAGCGACGATCGCGATCCCGAGCCCGTGGTCAGGACGCTCTATCGCGTGCGCCACGATCTGGTGATGGTGAGTCGCGCGGCGGCAAAGCCTCTGCCGGAGGCCCTCGTCACCGATCTGGGGCCGCTGCTCGCGATTCTGCGCCAGGATGCGGTCGCGGTGCTGCGCGGCATTTCCGCTAGCCTCCTGGCGCGCATGCCAGCACCCGCCCTCGACAACTATCAGGCAGGCACCAAGGCCTTGTCGCAGGCGATCGACGGCATGGCCGAAGACCGCAAACGCGTGCCACACGAGGAAGTGGCCCGGCTCTTCACGCTGCGCTTCGCTCTGGACCAGCTCGGCGAGGACATGCGCGACCTCTCCTCGCGCACGAGCGAATTGGCAAAAGCTCACTCAGCTGCGAGCGCCAGCCCGTCGAGCGGCTGATCGAGGAACACCGCCAGCGCTTCCACCACCAGATTGTGGTCCTCGCGCTGCGGCAGGCCGGAGACCGTAATGGCACCGATGATGCCTGTCCCCTCGACATGGATGGGAAAGCTGCCGCCATGTGGCGCATAGTCCATGGGCGAGACGCCGCGATGCTCTCCGAGCGTGTCGGTCTTGGCGGCAAGCTCGCGCCCGACCCGGTAGGAGCTCTTGTGAAACCGCAACACCACATTGCTCTTGCGCCTGACCCATTCGGGATTGTCGGGCGTGCTGCCTGGGAGTGCCGCATAAAAGAGCTGCCGGTTGGCGAGGCGGATGTCGATGACGATCGGCAGCTTGCGGGCCTCGCCGAGCACGTGAAGCCCCGCGCCGATTTCCCAGGCCGTCACTTCGTTGAATATGGCAAAGCGCAGGCGCTGCTCCTGCCGCACCAATCGGTCAAGATCGTCACTGATGGCCATTGGCACCCCCGGGCGTGCTGCGGTCGAAGGCCACGCGCGCCTTGCGCACCTTCGCATGATTGCGGTCCGACCATTGCACCAGATGCTCGAGCGGATCCATGAGCGATTGGCCGAGCCTGGTCAGCCTATAATCGACGGATGGCGGCACGGTCGGATAGACGGTGCGCTGGATGAGCCCGTCGCGTTGCAGGTCGCGCAAGGTCTGGGTCAGCATGCGCTGCGATATGTCGCCGATCATGCGCTTGAGCGCCCCGAAGCGGCGCGGCCCCTCCTCCAGGTTCTTGAGGATCAGCACGCTCCATTTGTCGCCGATGCGGTCGAGCACGTCGCGCACCGGACATTTCGCCAGCACGGCGGCCTCGGCACCGGGCGGCATAGGCGGAAAGCGCACGGGCGCCCCTTCGAGCGATCTCATGGGTGGTTACCTCCACATAACCAGGCGCGCCGAAAGTGCCGTCTTTTGCTCGCTCCCAGAACGCCCTATCTGAACCTGGTCTCAAAAAGAGACTGGCAACCTAGATAAAGAAAGAAAGTGGAGATTTCCATGTATTTCGTGACCGGCGCTTCCGGAAGGCTCGGCCAGCTTGTGGCGGGCGAAGTGGTGAAACAGGGCGCTGAGCGCGAGACGACGCTCGGCTCGCGCGATGTGGGCAAGCTATCCGGCTTCAAAGGTCAAGGTTTCAAGACCGCCGTCTTCGACTTCGACGACCCGCAATCCATGCGCGACGCGCTCAAGGGTCACCGGCACATGCTTCTCATTTCGGGCGACACGCCGAATGAGAAGCGCATCTCTCAGCACAAGGCGGCGGTCGATGCCGCCAAGGCTTCGGGCGCCCGCTCCATCGCCTATACCAGCTTCACCAATGCCAGTGCGGCAAGCAGGTTCACCTTTGCCAAGGCGCATGCCGAGACCGAGGCCTATATCAAGGCATCGGGACTCGACTACGCCTTCCTGCGCAACAACCAGTATGCCGAGAACATCGCCAATGCGATCGCGCATGCGAAGCAGACGGGCGCCTATGCCGTCTATGGCAGCAAGGGCAAGGTCGCTTATCTGCCGCGCGCCGATGTCGCCTTCGCCGCCGCCACCGCATTGCTAAAGTCTCCGGCCGGCCACGCCGTGTACGAGATCACCGGCCCCAAGGCCTATGACGCGGCCGACATTGCCCGGACCCTGAGCCGCAAATGGGCAAAGCCCGTCACCGCGGCCGAGCTGCCGCGCGAGGCCCTGATTTCGATCCTCGAGACTGCGAAACTGCCGGGCTTCTTCGTCGAGGCTTTGGTCGGCCTGCATGAAGCGAATGCCGCCGGTGAAATGGCGGCAGTGAGCGGCGATTTCAGGAAGCTCACCGGCCGAGAGCCGGAAAGCCTCGAAAGCTTCCTCGACCGCACGGCCTGAGATCGTTCCTCAATCAGGAGGCAGCTTCTTCCCCCGCCTCGGCGGCCTTCTTCTTTGCCGCCAGGTGGGTCTGGGCAATGGCCGCCGCCGCGTCTCCTCCCTGCTGCACTTGCACGGTCGGAACCGGCAGTTCGATGCCGTTCTCCTTGAACGCCTTGTTGACCTGGAGATAAAACTTGCGCTTCATCGCAAAGGCGCCGCCCGGCTTGGTCATGACTTTCATGCGCAGGACGATGCCGTAATCGCCGAATTCCTGCACGCCCTGCATTTTGATCGGCTCTATCACCCAGGGCGCAAATTCGGGATCGGCAGCGAGCTCCAGTCCGATCTTCTTGATCAGCTTGCGCGCCTTGTCGATATCCGTGTTGTAGCCGACGGTGATATTGAACTTGTCCAATACCCAGTCGCGACTTTGATTCTGCACCGCACCGAGCTCGCCGAAGGGGACCGTGAACAACGAACCGCGATGGTGGCGCAATTTGATCGACCGCAAGCTGAAGCTTTCGACCGTGCCCATGTACTTTCCGCTGGTGATGTACTCGCCCACCCGGAAAGCGTCGTCGAGCAGGTAGAAGACGCCGGAGATGACATCCTTGACGATGGTCTGCGCCCCGAAGCCGACGGCCACGCCGATGACGCCGGCGCCGGCGATCAGCGGTCCGATCTGGATGCCGACAGAAGACAAGATCATGAGAAGCGCCATGATGAGGATGACGGCGAACATGATATTCTGGATGATGGGCAGAAGCGTCCTGAGCCGCGCCTGCTGCGGATCAAGCATGTGTTCGCCTGCCGGCGCCTGGCCAACGCCAAATTTGCGCTCGATCAGCGCCTTGATGATGCTCCAGCCGAAATCCGCGGCCAGGACGATGACGATCGCTTTGAGAATCCCCCGCAGAAGCGACGTGACGGCCGGATCGCTGTTTTGCATCGAGTGCATGTCGAGGCCCCAGGCACGCGCAAGAAGGATGGCGGCCAGCCCGATCAAGGCCATGCGGATACCGCGGTCGATGACCGCCAAGGTCACGGCGGGCACCGGCCTGGCTTCGCTCTCGGCTGCCGGTGCCCGCAAGACATAGTGGACGGCCCGATGCGCCATGACGATGGCCGCCGGCAGCGCTACCGCTGCAACGACAAACCAGAACAGGATAAAGGCGCCGCTGGTGCGGACCAGCAGCAGAAGGATGAAATAAGCGGTCAGCAGCCATGACACGGCCATATGGCTGATGCGGCCGTGATGATCGTCCGGCATCGGCGGCGGTCTCAGCCACACGGCGGCAAGTCCGAGCGCCAGCAGCAGGACCTCCGCGGGAACCGCCAGCGCCAGCAGGTCATCCGCAGTGAAGCCAAATGTCGGCAGGAGGCTGAATGTCGCGGCGACGACGGTGAATACCGTCACCAGGATGACGATCCAGCGGTACCAATGGTCGGCGCGCTCATCGTCGACATTCAGGATCCGCACCTCGCGGGCATGCTCGACCTGCAGATTGGATGGCAGCAGGACGAAACGCGCGAAGCCGCGCACCGCCCATACCACGATGGCGGCGGTCAGATAGGCCAGCACGATTTCGCGCAACAAAGGCGGCCACTCGAACATCAGGAATGTGCCGGCGCTGCCGAGCATGAAGGCGCCCACCAGGATGAGCACCAGGAGGAACCGGCCGCCGACCTTCTTCAGCCGGCCCTGCGGCGTGTCGCGCGGCAAGGCGATGATCCACAGCCGCAATGGCCGCGTCAGCCGCAGAGCCAGATAGGCAAGACCGACACCGACGGCGATGAAGAAGACGATCAGGAGAGCGATGCCGGCGACACCGCGCTCGGCGAATTCGACCATCAATATGTCTTTGGCGCGCTGATATTTCGCCGGTAGTCCGGGCCATGCCATTGCCAGGCGCCCGAGATGCTGCTTGATGCGCTCGAGTGTCGTCGAAACCATCGACCGTTCCGTGCCCTGGGCATTGGCCTGAGTTCCGGCATCGGCGGGAGCGACGACGGCCGGCGGAGTCGTGGCCTGCACCTGCCGGGAAAGCCAGTCCTTGACCGTGGGATCGGCCAGCAGCTTGATCAGCTGATCGACCTTTTCAGGCGGTGGAGCCTGCTGTGTCTGCGCCCATGACGGCAGGGCGAAGGCGACAAGGGCGCCTAGAAATAGGATGAACCCGATGCGGCGAAGGGGCATGTGCATGATTCAACCCGGTTATCGAGGCTACCGCAATACCGTTCTTTTGCAATCAATGGGTCAATCGAGCGGCTTCTGCATCCGCGGCAGCATGCGGCCGGGAACGGAGCCTGAGGGCGACCAGCCGGTCATCTGGCACCCCATTTTCTCGTAGAAACCGACCGCATGGGGATCGGAATCGAGGCCGATCGCCGAGGCCCCGACGAAGCGGGCACGTTCCTCGAGCTTCCGCCACAGTACGCTGCCCACACCGCCCTGTTGGAGGTGAGGCTCGACGAAGATCGGATTGACCTCGCAGACACCCTTTGCCGGCGGCTCCAGGGCGAAGAATCCGACGATCGCGCCATTGTCCTCGGCAAGCCAGACATCCCGCTCGCTCAGGGTGTGCGGACGGATGGCGAGCTCTTCGCGGCATTGCGCCATGAAGGCCGCGTCATAGCCATGCGAGGCCTTCGAGCGCATGGCGAGTTCGCTCAGGAATTCGACATCGGAGCGCGCCGCCGGCCTGATGACGAGCGGCGCACTCATGTCCAGTCAGTTCCGGGCCTTGTCGACGAGCTTGTTCTTGGCGATCCACGGCATCATCGCGCGGAGCTTTTCACCGACCTCCTCGATCGGATGAGCATCGTTGACGCGGCGAATGGCCTTGAAGCTCGGCTGGCCGGCCTTGCATTCGCGGATCCATTCGGAGGTGAACTTGCCGGTCTGGATGTCCTTCAGCACGCGGCGCATCTCCTGCTTCGTCTCGTCGGTGATGATGCGCGGGCCCGTCTGGTATTCGCCGAACTCCGCCGTGTTGGAGATCGAGTAGTTCATGTTGGCGATGCCGCCCTCATAGATGAGATCGACGATCAGCTTCACTTCATGCAGGCATTCGAAATAGGCCATTTCCGGCGCGTAGCCCGCCTCGACCAGCGTCTCGAAGCCGCCGCGGATCAGCTCGACCAGGCCGCCGCACAGCACCACCTGCTCGCCGAAGAGATCGGTCTCGCATTCTTCCTTGAAGGTCGTCTCGATGACGCCGGAGCGGCCGCCGCCGATGGCCGAGGCATAGGAGAGCGCCAGGTCATGGGCATTGCCCGAGGCGTCCTGATGGATGGCGATGAGGCAGGGCACGCCGCCGCCCTTCTGATATTCGCCGCGCACCGTGTGACCGGGGCCCTTCGGCGCGATCATCAGGACGTCGATCGTCTTCTTGGGCTCGATCAGGTTGAAATGGACATTGAGGCCATGGGCGAAGGCGATCGCCGCACCGTCGCGGATATTGGGGGCGATCTCGTCCTTCCAGATATCGGCCTGGAGCTCGTCGGGGGTCGCCATCATCATGAGATCCGCCCATTTGGCGGCTTCGGCGACGGTCATCACCTTGAGGCCGTCGGCCTCGGCCTTCTTGGCGGTGGCGGAGCCGGGGCGCAGCGCCACGGCGAGGTTCTTGGCGCCCGAATCCTTGAGATTGAGGGCATGCGCCCGGCCCTGGCTGCCATAGCCGACAATAACGACCTTTTTGCCTTTGATCAGATTAACATCGGCATCCCGGTCATAGTAAACGCGCATGAGATATCCCTCTCGCTGACAAATTGAGAACACGGGCAAACCCGCAAAACCGGCGCGCACAATAGACATCGGCACCCCAAAGGCAAGCGCCTTCGGCGCATAGGTCAATCCCGCCAAGGTCCCCTCAGAAAGGCCCTTAGCCGACCCGGCCAAGCGATTCAAATGACTCAGACATCCCGGCCCAGGCCGATATCGCCGGAGACGATGCGGGCCAGGGCACGAGCGACCAAAGGCACCCGGCTCGCCGGCGCCACCAGCCAGTCCCTGAACAGCGGCAGGACATGGCTGTCCGATTGGTAGAAGGGCGTGAACATTGAGCTCATGAGCTGATAGAGCCGGATGTGGAACCGCCTTTGGCGGGCATAGAAAGCGAGCGCCTGGTCGAGATCGCTTGCCTGGTCGAGTGCCCCGCAAAGCGCCCTGACATCGAGAAGCGCCATATTGGCCCCTTGCCCCAATTGCGGGCTGGTCGAATGGGCGCTGTCGCCGATGAAGGCGACGCGATCGCCGAAAGGCAAAGGCAACGTGTGGTGGCCGTAGGCGGCGAGCACCATCTGATCGGGATCGTCGATCTGCGCGATGAGCGTTTCCGTCTCGGGCCACAGTCGCGTGACCTGGTCGCGCCAGGGACCGAGGCCTTGCGCTTTCCAGCGCGCGTGGTTCTCAGCTTTCAGGCTCCAGAAGAATGTCGTTTGCGCGCTGTCGCCGCTGAAACGCCTGCCGACCGGCAGCACGCCGATCATGACGGAGGCTCTTTCGTAGCGCTGCTCGAGCACACGCGCGTCGAATGCGCCGGCGATCCACGGCAGCGTCGTCCATAATGCGCCATAAGCGAGGCTTCGGCGCGCCGCCGGCGCCGCCGCCTCATCCATCAAGGGCGAACGGCTGCCGAGCGCGTCGATGACGAGATCGAAAGGGCCGAAGCGCCGTCCGCCGCCGGCGACCAGCACCGGTCGCCGCCCGGACATCCGATCGATCGCTGCGATCTTGACCTTGGTTTCGACCGCGGCACCCGACGCCTTCACTTTGTCGAAGAGCACATTGAAGAGCGCCGCGCGATGCACCGCGAGGCCGCATCTGCCATTGCCCAATGTCTCATAGCGCACATCGAGGACGATGCGTCCGGAATGGGCTTCGCGGCCGAACAATCGATCGATGGGAGCGCCGAGGCGCCGCAAGGCCTCGCCGAGGCCGAGCCAATCCAGCACGGCAAGGCCGGCGGGCTGCATCATCAGGCCCGAGCCCACGGGCCGCGGTTCATCGAACTGATCGAAGAGGCGGACTCTATGGCCGCTTCGCGCGAGCGCCAGCGCCGCCGCTAGTCCCGCCGGCCCCAATCCCGCTATCGCTATGTCGAGCGGCTTCACCGCGCGCCTCTCCATGGACCAGGCAGAAGAACCGCGCCATTTCCGTCATGCCGGGGAGAAGCGCATCCGCTGCTATTCCATAGCCCATATAAATTCCGCGCAGGTCGGGCAATGCCGGCTTGGTCATGGCCGTCGGCTGCCCTTGATGACGTAGTCGATCTCGGACCGCGTCAGCCCGAGGTCACGCAAAAGGTGATCGTTGAGGACATCGAGATGATGACCTGCTTTGGCCTGCGCCATATGCGTTCGAACCCGCCTGGTCAGCCGGAAAACGACACCGGCCGTCATGCTGTCGAATGTCTTTGCCCTGTGCATGGTGCTTCCTTTTTGGGGAAGCCCCTCGCGCCTCTCATATACGCGCCGCCGGCCGCTCCATTCCGGCCGCGGGTACGCTCATAAATAATTGATATTATTTATGAATCCAGAGGATCAGGCGGTGTCGCCGGCGCGCAAAAGGATTCTCAGGCTCAAGGCGCCGAGGAACAGGCCGGTGACCCGGTCGATCCAGGCCTTGGCGCCGAGATAGAAGCGCCGCACCGGGCCTGAGCCGAAGCACAGCGCCACCAGCGAATACCAGAGGACCTCATTGGTGGTGACGATGGCGACGAGCGCTATGACCATCCAGCCTGGCACGTCCTGCGGCAGCATGGCGACGAAGATCGAGCCGAAGAACACCGCGACCTTGGGATTGGAGATCTGGGTGAGGAAGCCGCGCAGGAACGGATTGCGCTTCGCCGCTTCGCCATTGCCCTCGCTCATCTCGACCGGCGCCTTGGCGTGCCGGAAGATCTGGATGGCGATCCACAACAGGAACAGGGCGCCGGCGATCTTCATGCCGACGAAGAGCCAGTGATGCAGCCGGAACAGCGCATTGAGGCCGAGCAGCGCGGCGCTCGACCATACGAGTGTGCCGGCGCCGAGGCCGAAGGCGATCTTGATGCCGTCGAGGCGCGATCGCGCCACCGCCGTCTGCGCCGTGATGAGGAAGCTCGGCCCCGGGCTGATGACCGCGAGGAGTTGCACGAAACCGATCGTCACGAGCGTGATGAGGCCTGCTGTCATGGATATCCCCCGATACCGACAAGTTGTCAGGCGGCTTCGCTCCGCAAATCGCCACAGGCCTTGCGAAACAGCCGCACCGTTTCCGCCATGCCGAAGACGAGCGCATCCGCCGTGATCGCATGGCCGATGGAAACTTCGCGCAAATTGGGCAAAGCCGCAACCAGGCGCGGCAGGTTTTCGCGTGTGAGATCATGGCCGGCATTGAGACCGACGCCCGCCTTCTCTGCCGCCTTGCCGGTCTCGACCACTTTGCGGAACTCGCGTTCCATTGCTTGTTTCTCGAAGGCCCCGCCATAGGGACCGGTATAGATCTCGACCCGGTCGGCGCCTACCTCCTTGGCGAGATAGGGCAGATCGGGCTCCGCATCGATGAAGAGCGACACACGCATCCCGTTCGACCGCAAAAGCCCGATGACGTCGATGAGGAAGCTCTTATGCGCGGCGATGTCCCAGCCGTGATCGGAGGTCGCCTGCCTGATGTCGTCCGGCACCAGCGTCACCTGGTCGGGCTTCGCCTCATGCACCAGCTTCACGAACTGGGCATCGGGATTGCCTTCGATATTGTATTCTCGGCCCGGGAAGTCCTTGCGGATCATGTCGCGCAAGATACCGACATCGCTCTTGCGGATATGCCGCTCATCGGGCCTGGGATGGACGGTGAGTCCATAGGCGCCGGCCTGCAGCGCGATGCGCCCCAGCCCCTCGACGCTAGGCCAGGGCAAATCGCGCCGGTTGCGCAGGAAGGCGACGGCATTCACATTGACGGACAATTTGGCAGACAAGGCACACCTCGAGCTTCAGAGACGCGCCGAGACTATCCATCGAGTGGTCAGTCAAAAATATCCGCTTTTGGCCAATTTTGGCAGACCACTTCATGGCCGGGCTTGACCCGGCCATCCAGCCTTCACGTTACGCCGGTCGGCCGGCGCGTGCCAGCCCGTGCGCCACCAGCCGATCGATAATTTCGGAATAGCTGACGCCGCTTGCCGCCATCGCCTTGGAATACATGCTGATATCGGTGAAACCGGGAATGGTGTTGAGTTCGTTGATGAGCAAGCGCATGTCCGGCGTCAGGAAGAAATCAACGCGCGCCATGCCATCGCAGCCGAGCGCCCGGAAGGCCTTTGCCGCCATCACACGGAGGCTGTCTTCGATCTCCTCCGACAGCTCTGCCGGCACTTTCAGGATCGCTCCATTCTTGTCGATATATTTGGCGTCGTAACTGTAGAAGCCATGGCTCTCCGCCGTCACGATCTCGCCGGGACGGGAAACCAAGAGGCCGCCTTCCGTATCCTCCAGCACGCTGCACTCGACCTCGCGGCCGCGAATGAATTCTTCCGCCAGCAGCTTGCGGTCGTGCCTGAAGCCTTCGGCAAGTGCCGCCACATACTCTCCTTCGGTCGAGACTTTGCTCACACCGACGGACGAGCCCTGTCGGGCCGGTTTGATGAAAAGCGGAAGCCCGAGCACGTTCTGCAGTTCCCCGAAGGCCGGTGTGGCGCCGGGGTGGATCGTGACGGATCGCGCGGCCGGCAGGCCCGCCTCGTTCAGCAGGCGTTTGGCAATGTCCTTGTCGAGTGCGACCGCGGAGCCGAGGATACCGCAGCCGACGAGCGGCACGCACGCCACCTCTGCGAGCCCTTGTATCGAGCCGTCCTCGCCATGGAGGCCATGCAACACCGGGAAGAGGATTCCGATCTTCGGCAACTCGCAGGGCGCGCCATTGAGTGGGATCGCCGTCATTCGTCCTTGTCCGCCTGGCACGAGGCAGACTTCTGTACCGCTCGAGGGTTTCGCCAGCGCGCCATCCTGAAAGCTGCTCAACAGCCATTGTCCTTGGCGGGTGATGAAGACGGGAACGGCGTCGTATTTCGCCGGGTCCAGCGCATGCATGACATTGGTTGCCGAAAGCACCGAAACATCATGCTCGGCGGAGCGTCCGCCGAAAAGCACGGCAATGCGCAATCTGTTCGGAGAAATGGCCATGAAAAGCCCCCAGCTTACTTTTCCCGGCCAACGATTTCCGAAAAGATCATGCTCAAATAATGGCTTCAGATCTTCATGCCCTCGGGCCCGCGCGAAATGGCGGCGATGCCCGTGCGCGAGACCTCGACAAGGCCCAATGGCTGCATCAGCGAGATGAACTGGTCGACCTTGCTGGTCTTGCCGGTCAGCTCGAAGACGAAGCTCTCGGTCGTCGCATCGATGACGCGGGCGCGGAAGGCATCGGCGAGGCGGAGCGCTTCCATGCGCTTCTCGCCCTTCCCCGCCACCTTGATGAGCGCCAATTCGCGTTCGATGGCATTGCCCTGGACCGTGAGGTCGGCCACCGAATGGACTGGCACCATGCGGTCGAGTTGCGCTCTGATCTGCTCGATCACGTTGCGCGTGCCCGAGGTCACGATGGTAATGCGCGACACATGCGCCTCATGCTCGGTCTCGGAGACCGTGAGAGAATCGATATTGTAGCCGCGCCCCGAGAACAGGCCGATGACACGGGCGAGTACGCCCGGCTCGTTGTCGACCACGACGCATAGCGTGTGCGTCTCGATCGCCTGCTTGCGGTCGTCGAGGAAATAGGCGGAAGCCGGTTGCGATTGCATGTTCATTGTCGTTCTTCCTTACACCAGGACCTTGCCTTCGGCGCCGATCGCTTTCTCGATCTCGTCATCCGGCACGTCTTCGCCGAGCAGCATCTCATTATGCGCCTTGCCGGAGGGGATCATCGGGAAGCAATTGGCGAGGCTAGCGACCCGGCAATCGAAGATCACCGGCCGGTTGACCTCGATCATGGCCTTGATCGCATCGTCGAGCTCGTTGGGCTTCTCGGCCCGCATGCCGACCGCGCCATAGGCTTCCGCCAGCTTGACGAAATCGGGCAGCGCCTCCGAATAGCTCTCCGACAGGCGGTTGCCGTGGAGGAGCTGCTGCCACTGCCGCACCATGCCCATATACTGGTTGTTAAGGATGAAGATCTTGACCGGCAGCCGGTATTGCACGGCGGTCGAGATCTCCTGCATCGTCATCAGCACCGAGGCGTCGCCCGCGATGTCGATGACGAGGCTCTTGGGATGCGCCATCTGCACGCCGATCGTGGCGGGGAGGCCATAGCCCATGGTGCCGAGGCCGCCCGAGGTCATCCACCGGTTCGGCTCCTCGAACTTGAAGAACTGTGCGGCCCACATCTGATGCTGGCCGACCTCGGTGGTGATATAGACGTCCCTGCCGCGCGTGAGGGCATAGAGCCGCTCGATCGCATATTGCGGCATGATGACTTCCTTGCGCGGCTTGTATTTGAGGCTGTCGCGGGCGCGCCATTGGTCGATCTGCTTCCACCACTGCGCCAGCGCCGGCTTGTCGATCTGGTTCTGCCGCGCCTTCCACACCCGGATGAAGTCTTCCAGCACATGGGCGCAGTCGCCGATCACGGGGAGATCGACGCGGATATTCTTGTTGACCGAGGACGGATCGATATCGACATGGATCTTGCGCGACTTGGGCGAGAAGGCATCGACCCTGCCGGTGATGCGGTCGTCGAAGCGGGCGCCGATATTGATCATCACGTCGCAATCATGCATCGCCATGTTGGCTTCGTAGGTGCCGTGCATGCCGAGCATGCCGATCCAGTGCTTGTCGGAAGCCGGAAACGCGCCGAGCCCCATCAGCGTCGAGGTCACCGGAAAACCGGTCATCTTGACGAATTCGCGCAGGAGCTTCGAGGCCGCCGGCCCCGAATTGATGACGCCGCCGCCGGTATAGAAGATCGGCTTCTTTGCGCTGGCGATCAAATCGATCGCGGCACGCACCGCGTTCTGGTCGGGCTTCACGCGCGGGCGATAGCTCTTGTGCTGGATGTTGCTCGGGCCGACATAGGTGCCCTTGGCGAATTGGATATCCTTGGGCACGTCGACGACGACCGGGCCCGGACGGCCGCTGGTCGCGACATAGAAGGCCTCATGCACGATGCGCGCGAGGTCGTTCACGTTCTTCACGAGGTAATTGTGCTTGGTGCAGGGCCGGGTGATGCCGACCGTGTCGCATTCCTGGAAGGCGTCATTGCCGATGAGATGGGTCGGCACCTGGCCGGTGATGCAAACCAGCGGGATCGAATCCATGAGCGCGTCGGTGAGGCCGGTGACGGCATTGGTGGCGCCGGGGCCGGAGGTGACGAGGACGACGCCGGGCTTGCCGGTCGAGCGGGCATAGCCTTCCGCCGCATGGGTGGCGCCCTGCTCATGGCGCACCAATATGTGCTTGACCTTGTCCTGCTGGAAGATCTCGTCATAGATCGGGAGCACGGCGCCGCCGGGATAGCCGAAAATATGTTCGACCCCCTGGTCCGCCAGTGCCTTCAATATGATCTCGGCGCCCGTCATTTGCTCGTCGCTTCGGCCAGCCATCGTCTTCGTCCTTCCTCTTTCCGTCTCGAGCCATCGTTCCATCGCGGGCAATAAAAAAGGCCCCCGAGGGAGCCCTTTGCGCGTCAGCCAGTATCGCGGCAGCTTAGGCTGCCCCGGCGACGCGCATTCCTACGATAAGAACGAGAGATTGGTTCATGGCGAGCCTTGTAGTGGGGCACGGGGAAAAGGTCAAGCGCGTCTCTCGTCCCAGCCCTGCATCTGGTTCCGCCACCAGGTCAGCTGCCGCTTGATATACTGCCGGGTCGCCGTCTGGCCGGCCTCGATGGCGTCATCGAGCCCCCGCCAGCCCGAGAGGAAAGCCGCGATTTCCCGGACCCCGATGGCCTTCATCAGGGGCTTGCCGGTATCGAGCCCCAGCGCCAGCAGCGCCTTGACCTCCTCGACCCCGCCCTCCTTGACCATGCGGGCGAAACGCTCATCCGCCCTCTTATAGAGGACCTTGCGGTCCGGATTGAGGAATATCCGCTCGACCTCGGTGTCGGCCAGCGCGGCCTGGCTCTGTGCCGCCCGCTGCCAGTAATCGAGGGGCCGGCCGGTGCCTTCGAAGACCTCGAGCGCCCTGATGATGCGCTGCCGGTCATTGGGGTTGAGCCGGGCCGCCGCTCCTTCGTCGCGCTTGGCGAGCTCGGCATGGAGGTCGCCCTTGGCGGCCCGCCATTTCTCGGTGATGTCGGGCGGGATCAGCGGGATGTCGGCAAGCCCCTGCTCCAGCGCCTTGAAATAGAGCCCGGTTCCGCCGGTGATGATCGGCACCCGGCCCGAGCGCCACACCGCCTCGATCTCGGTCGTCGCATCGGCGAGCCAGCGGGCCACCGAATAGGTGCTCGAGCCCGAGACATGGCCATAGAGCCGGTGCGGCACCTGGGCCTCGTCTTCTTCGCTGGGCCGAGCCGTCAGGATCCGGAGCTCGCGATAGACCTGCATTGCATCGGCATTGACGACGACCCCGCCCCGCTCATGCGCCAGCGCGATGGCCAGCGCCGACTTGCCGCTGGCGGTCGGTCCTGCGATAAGCACCGCTCGCTTTTCCAAAGGCATGGGTGGATGGACTCCGTTGTCATTCTCATAGCAGCCCCGGGCTCGCGCGCAATCAGTCCGGCGATCTCGAGGTCGGTCGGCGACCTCGCGGCGGCGAAGCCGCAATGGCTGCATGAGCGTGAGGCGCTGCAATTTACCGTGCGTTCGCTTTCTCCCGCCGAGCGCGCCGAGATCGGCCGGCTCGTCAAGGATCAGCCGATCGATGTCGCTCACCTTCCCGCCGAGAACCGCCGCAAGCGGCTTCTCATCGCCGACATGGACTCGACCATGATCGGGCAGGAATGCATCGACGAACTGGGGGCCCTTGCCGGTGTCGGCGAGCGCATCAAGGAGATCACTGCCAGCGCCATGCGGGGCGAGCTCGATTTCGAAGGCGCGCTGAAGGCGCGTCTCGCTCTGATGAAGGGCTTGCCGGAAACGGCCATCGCCACGGTCCTCAGCGAACGGATCACTTTCACATCGGGCGGCAAGACCCTGATCGCCACAATGAAGGCCCATGGCGCCTATGCCGCCCTCGTCTCCGGCGGCTTCGTCCAGTTCACCGGCCATGTCGCCAGGCATCTGAGCTTCGACGAGCACCGGGCGAATGAGCTCGTCATCAATCAAGGCAAGCTCATGGGAACGGTCCGCGAGCCGATCCTCGGCAAGGACGCCAAGGTTTCCGCACTGCATGAGCTTGCAAGAAAGCTGGGCATCGATCTCGCCGACACCCTCGCCGTCGGCGACGGCGCCAATGACATCCCGATGCTGAAGGATGCGGGTCTAGGTGTCGCGCTCCACGCCAAGCCGAAGGTCCAGGAAGCGGTTTCCGTCGCCATCAACCATGGCGATCTCACCGCCCTCCTCTATCTGCAAGGCTACCGGCGCGAGGAGTTTCGTTAGCTAGAGCGCTCCCTTGGTAAGGGAGAGGTCGGCAAGCTTGCCGACAACTACTCCTTCTTGATCTTCACCGCGATGAAGCGCATCTCGCTCTGCTTGCCGCCTTTGGCGACGAACAGCAGCACGGTCTTCTTCTGCGCCACTTCCGCGTCCTTGACGCGCGCCGTCACATCGCCCGGATTCTTGACCGTCTTCTGGCCGGCCTCGGTGATGACATCGCCGGGCTCGATGCGCTTCTCGGCCGCCGGCCCATTGGGATCGACCTCGGTGACGATGGCGCCCTCGAGGCCCTCATCGATCTTGAAGCGCTGGCGCTCGACATCGGTGATGATCGAGAGTTTCATGCCGAGCGTATCGGCCGTGTCGGCCGAGGGCCCGGCCTCCGGACTGGTGGCGGCGACGAGCTTCTCGCCGTCCTCGAGGCGGCCGACCTCGGCCTGGATCTCGACCGGCTTGCCTTCGCGCATGACCTTGACGGTCACTTTCTTGCCGATCGGCGTATCGGCGACGACGCGCGGCAGATCCTTCATGTCGCGAATGGGCTTGCCGTCGAACTCGACGATGACATCGCGCGGCTTGAGCCCGGCCTTGTCGGCGGGTCCGGTCGGCGTCACCTCGGCGACCAGCGCCCCTTGCGCCTTGGCGCCGAGATCGAGGCCTTCGGCCAGATCATCGGTCAGCGACTGGATGCGCACGCCGAGCCAGCCGCGCCGTGTCTCGCCATATTTGACGAGCTGGTCGACAACGCCCCTGACGGTGGCCGCCGGAACCGAGAAACCGATGCCGACAGAGCCGCCCGAAGGCGAATAGATGGCGGTGTTGATGCCCACCACCTCGCCCGCGAGATTGAACAGCGGCCCGCCGGAATTGCCCTTGTTGATGGCCGCATCGGTCTGGATGAAGTCGTCATAGGGGCCGGCATTGATGTCGCGGTTGCGCGCCGAGACGATGCCGAGCGACACCGAGCCGCCGAGGCCGAAGGGATTGCCGATGGCGAGCACCCAGTCGCCGACCCTGAGCTTGTCGCTGTCGCCGAAACTGACGGCGGTGAGCGGCTTGTCGGGCTTCACCCGGAGCACCGCGATATCGGTCTTCGGATCGCGCCCGACGAGTTCCGCCTTGAGGCTGGTGCCGTCGGTGAAGACGACGGTGATGTCTTCCGACTGCTCGATCACGTGGTTATTGGTGACGATGATCCCCGAGGCATCGATGACGAAGCCGGAACCTTGCGAGTTGACGGTGCGGGGCTCGGGCCTGCCGCCCGGGCGCTGGCGCTTGAAGAAATCCTCGAACATGTCACGGAACGGCACGTCGGGCGGCAGATCCGGAATCTGCAATTGCACGCCGCCTGCAACCTTCTGCGTCGTGGCGATCGAGACGACCGCCGGCGACAGCTTTTCGGCAAGGTCGGCGACGGTCGGAAGCTGTTGAAGTTGCTGGGCTTGCGCCGGGATGGCTGGGGCAAGGCCGTCATAGGCCATGAAGGCCAGCGGGGCTGCGATCGCCGCGGCCAGAACCCGTTTCACCGTTCCATTCATAATCCGCTTCTCCGTCATCATATGTCCGACCGGACACCAGACCAGTAGGGTCTAACGCCCATCCCCCGCAACCCGTTCAATATCACGATTTCATGATCCTCCGAGGACCGCCCGGGCGAGCCACACCAAGGCGACGCCGACCGCCGTCGCGATGAGCCCGCCCATGCGCAGGCTGTCTTCCGGGGTGGTCTGCATCAGCGCCATCACCGCCTTCAGATGGCCCGGAACAAAGGCATAAAGAAGGCCCTCGATCACGAAGACGAGACCGAGGGCCGTCACAAAATCGCTCATTGCTGGGGCGCTGGCTGCGCCTTGTCCATGCCCAGATATTTGAAGAAGTCCGAATCGGGCTTCAGCACCAGCGTCGTGCCCGAGCTCGACAGGCTCTTCGCATAGGCCTGCATCGACCGGTAGAAGGCGAAGAATTCCGGATCCTTCTGGAACGCATCGGCGAAGGTCTTGTTGCGCTCGCCTTCGCCCTCGCCGCGGATGACCTCCGACTGGCGGCGTGCATCGGCAAGTTTTTCGGTATAGGCGCGGTCGGCCTGCGCCATGATCTCGATCTTGCGCGCTTCGCCGCGGCCTCTGAGGTCCTTGGCCTCGGCGATGCGCTCCGAGCTCATCCGCTCATAGGTATTCTTCAGAACTTCATCCATGAGGTCGGTGCGCACGATGCGCACATCGACGATCTCGATGCCGTTGTTGAGCGCTTCGGCGCGCACGCTGTCGCGGATCTCGCGCATCATCACGGCGCGATCCTTGGAGAGCGCCGCCTCGAAGGTGCGCTTGCCATAGGTCTGGCGCAAAGCGGCATCGAGGCGCGTCTTGATGCGGTCCCAGGCGCGCGAGATATCGGCCGACACGGTCTCGCGGAAGCGCTGGGCATTGACGATGCGCGCCATGGTGACGGCATCGACGAGATAGCGCCGCCCGTCGACCACCTGGACGCTCATATTGTCGCTGGTCCACAGGATCATGCGGTCCTCGATCGGCACCACATCGTCGGCGATCGGGATCTTGAAATAGAGGCCCGGCTTCTCGACGATGCGGTTGATCTCGCCGAAGCGCAGGACCAGCGCCTTCTTGCGTTCATCGACGATGAATGTCGACGACCAGACGATGAGCGCCAGGATGGCGATGATGATGACGCCGGAAGATTTGAAGAAGTTCATTGATTTGCTCCCTGCGCCGGCGGCGTCGTCGTAGTCTGGCGCTTCTCGATCTCGGGCAACGGCAGATAGGGAACCACACCCTGGCCCTGGCCGCCCTCGATGATGACCTTGTTCGACTTCTCGAGGATATCTTCGAGGGTCTCGAGGAAGATGCGCTGGCGCGTCACGTCCTTGGCATTCTTGTATTGCTCGTAGACACTGAGGAAACGCTGCGCCTCGCCCTGGGCCTCGAGCGTGACGCGGGCCTTGTAGCCCTTGGCATCCTCGATGACCTTTGCCGCTTCGCCTTCCACCAGGCGGCGGCGCTGATTGGCATATTGATCGGCCTCGTTGATGAGGCGGGCCTGGTCCTGCTCGGCGCGCTGCACTTCTTCGAAGGCATCGAGAACTTCAGCCGGCGGGTCGGCCTTTTCGAGCTTGAGGCCGGTGATGAGTATGCCCGCCGAATAGCTGTCGAGCGTCGTCTGGGTGATGCCCATCACCTGGTCCTGTGCGGCGAGACGGCCGGTGGTGCGGACTTCCTCGGCGGGCGTCCGGCCGACGATCTCGCGCATGGCGCTTTCGGCGACGACTTTGACCAGTTTCTCCTGGTCGCTCACATTGAACAGATATTCTTCCGGGTTCTTGATCTTCCACAGGACGGTGAAGCGGATGTCGACCAGGTTCTGGTCGCCCGCCAGCATCAGCCCTTCATTGGCGGTGGCGCCGATCGCCGTCTGGTTTTCCGCTTCGACCCTGACCGTCTCGAGCGTCTCGACCGGCCAGATCGCGAAATGGAGGCCGGGCGCCACGGTGCGGGCATAGCTGCCCAATCTCAGCACCACGCCGCGCTCGTCCGCTTGCACCTGATAGACGCTGTTGAAGGCGATGAGGGCGAGGATCGCGAGGATGAAGATCACCCAGGTGCTGCGCCCGCCGGCGCCGCCGGGAAGGATGTTCTTGAGGCTGTCCTGGCCTTTGCGGATCAGCTCGTCGAGATCGGGGGGCGTGGGCCCGCGATTGCCGCCGGATGGGCCTCCGGGTCCTTGGCCCCATGGGCCTTGTCCCCACGGGCCCTTGCCGCCGCCGCCCCCATCCTTATTCCATGGCATCGAGTCTCACCTCAATTTATTGTTGGTGGCGTCCATATAGGAATTTGGAGCACCGAAGTCCAATCCGCAGATTAGGCCGAGGCGGCCGCTCTCCCATCTTCGACCCTGCTGCCCAGCAAGGCGAGCGCCTTCGCCGCGGCCCTCTCGCCCGTCTCGAAGGCGCCATGCGCGGTCGCCTGGAAGGAGGGATGCGCGTGCTCGCCGGCAAGGAAGATCCGCTCCCTGATGGGCACCGCAAAAGCCTTGCGGGCATCGCCATGGCCGGGCTTGGCGCAGGAATAGGCCCCGTTGATGAAAATATCGGAAGACCAATGGGTTGTGACCGCTTTCTTGACTCTTTTTCTCAAGTCGGAACCGAAGGCCCTGACGAGGGCCGAGAGCGCGAAATCGATCATGCCGGCCTCGCCCTCGCGTTCCATGTCGCGGGCGAAATGCCCCGCTATGTGGGTGATGGCGAGCGGCCGACCGAAGGGATGCAGCTCGAAACCGAGCGGACGCGTCGTCGGCGCCACCGGATCGAAAATGTCGGCATAGGGCATCTCGAAACCGTCGAACACATTTGCGTCAAAAGCGATGGCGATCTTCTCGTAATAGCCCATCGGCACTTGGGCGAAGGCGTCCACGATCTCAGGCGGGAGGCCCGCGATCTCTATCCTGCCCAATTCCAGCATCCGCGCCGGCGTCGCGACGATGGCCGCTTTCGCGGTGATGGTGCCCTGATCCGTCTCGACCACGACGTCCCCCGCGCGGCCGGTAACCTTGCGCGCCGCGACCTCCGTCCTGATCGGCAGGCCTGCCGCCAGTCTGGCGACGAGCGCGCCATAACCGTCTTCGACCGCGAGATTGATGCCGGTGTCATTGTAATTGCCGGCATCGCGGGTGGAGATGTCTTCGGGCTCGGCCGAAAACATGAGACTGAGCCAGTGGCGCGCCATCGGATACCAGGGGTGATCGCGCTCGAGCAGCGTCGCCGCCGCGACATCCCTGCCCTCTCTGCCGGCCTGAGCCACTTTGCCCAATATGCCCCACACGAAATCTTCCCTGAGCCGGTCGGCCTGCCAGGCGCCGTTCATGAAGGTCTTCATGATCGCTGAGCGCTGCCGCTTCAGAAATTTGTGCCCGATCTCCTCGGCGAGCTTGCGCAAGACGTTCTGGTCGGCCGAATGAAACCAATGACAGCCCTGGTCCCATAAATGACCGAGGCTTGTGGTGTCAGTATAGGCGCGCCCACCGATCCGGTCCTTCGCTTCGATGATCAGGAACGGGATCTTGGCCTTGGCCAGGGCCCGGCCCGCACCAATGCCGGCCGCCCCCGCACCGATGATGAGGACGTCGGGATCGCTAAGATTTTGAACCATCATTCAATTCTGCGGGGCGGAAGCCACCCGGTCAAGCACGCGCAAAACAAAGCCCGCATCATCGCCTTGGGCGCGCGCATGGGCTTCGCGCGATGTCTCACGCCACGCATTCTCATCGAGCGGCGGAAAGACGACGTCGCCTTCGGGTGTGAGGTCGACTTCGGTCAGATAGAGCCGGTCGGTCATGGGCAGCATCTGGCGGAAGATCTCGGCACCGCCGATGACGCAGATCTCATCGCTGTCCGTCTGCCGTGCTTGCGCCAGGGCCTCGGCAACGCTCGCCGTCACCACCGCCCCCTCCGCCCGATAATGGCGGTCGCGCGTGACCACGATATTGAGCCGGCCTGGCAAGGGGCGCCTGGGCAGGCTTTCCCAGGTCTTGCGGCCCATGATCACCGGCTTTCCCATGGTGATCGCCTTGAAACGCTTGAGGTCGGACGAAATGCGCCAGGGCAGCACGCCGTGGCGCCCGATGACGCCATTGCGCGCGACCGCGACCACGAAAGCGATGCGCGGATTTTTCACGGTGCCTTCTCCGCCCACAGAGTCAAGGCCTCGTCGGCGAGCCGGCAGAACACAAGGCCCTCCTCGATCTCCGCCCCCGTCTCCGCATAAAGGGCTCTCGCACCTTCATTCCAGGATTTCATGAGCCAATAGATGCTCGGATAGCCGCGCCGCTTGGCTTCGCCCGCCAGATCTTTGAGCAAAGCGCGCGCGACACCCTTGCGGCGGAATTCCGGCAGCACCGACAGATCTTCCAGATAGATCACCTCGCGACCGCGGGCCGTGGTGAAGCTCCTGTGCCAGAAGGCGCAGCCTGCGGGCTTGCCGTCGACGAAGGCGAGAAGGCAGCCGACGATGGGATGCTCGGCAAACAGCGCCCGCTCGAGATCCTCCGCCGTCGCCGTCTGCTTGTCGAGAAAGCCGTGCGATTCGGCCAAGGCACGCACCATCGTCAGGAGTGCGGCCCCTTCCCCCGGCCTGATCGGACGGACCTCGATCATTGCTGGGTCATCCCGGAGAGCGCCACCGCCTGCAAGCCGTTCCATGCCGCATGGCACGCGATCGGCACCCACAGGCTGCCGAAACGCACAAGGAGCCAGGAGAGGACGAGGCCCATGAGGAACAACAAGGCAACGACATGGAAGGGCTCGGTGATATGGACGCCCGCCCATAGGCCGGAAGTGACGAGCGAGGCACCGGTGACGCCGAGTCGGCTTTGCGTCAGGGCGGCAAAGATCTGGCCGCGGAATGTCATCTCCTCCGCAAGGGGTCCGCCGATCACCAGCCCGGCGGCAATCAGATAGAAGAGCGGATCGCCGCTCAAGCGCATGACTGCCTTCTCGACCTCGCCCGATGATGTGAGATCGAAATCAAAGAGCCAGGCAATGATGGCAAAGACGCCAAGGAGAGACGCGATGAATCCGCCCAGAATCACCACCCATCCCGCAGCACCCAAGGCTGGAAAGCGTAGAGCCAGAACCTCTCTGGGGTCCGCGCCGTGGCGGCGGGCCAACAGCCAGGCGAGATAGGCCGTGATCAGTCCCGCCGGTAGGATCGAGAACATGGCGCCGCGCAGAAATTCAGTATTGAGATTGGCCAGGCCTGATTCGGCCGCAGCTATCCCGACGGCGAAAGCCGGCTGCAGAATCAGCTGATTGAGGATGAAAAGCGCGAGAAATATGCAGATCGCCTCGGCGAGGCCGGCCGGATTGAACGGCCGGTAGAGCGTCTCGCGCAGGCCTGCGCGGAAATCCGGCCCGATGAATTCCATGCCCGCTACACCGCGACCGGTGCTGCGATATGGGGATGCGACTGATAGCCCGCGATCTCGAAATCCTCATAGCGGAAGGCGTCGATCTCCTTGACGTCGCGCTTGATGATGAGGCGCGGCAAGGGCAGCGGCATCCGGCTCAACTGTTCATTCGCCTGATCGAGATGGTTGAGATAGAGATGCGCATCGCCGAGCGTATGCACGAATTCGCCGGCCTTGAGGCCGGTGACATGCGCTACCATGTGGGTCAGGAGCGCATAGGAGGCGATGTTGAACGGCACGCCGATGAAGATGTCGGCGGAGCGCTGATAGAGCTGGCACGACAATCTGCCGTTGGCGACATAGAATTGGAACAGGCAGTGGCAGGGCGGCAGCGCCATCTTGTCGACATCGGCCGGATTCCATGCCGTCACGATGAGGCGGCGCGAATCCGGGTTCTTGCGGATGCGGGCAATGACATCGGCGATCTGGTCGATGGTCTTGCCGTCGCGCGTGGGCCACGAGCGCCACTGCGCGCCATAGACGGGACCGAGACTGCCGTCCTTGTCGGCCCATTCGTCCCAGATGGTGACGCCATGGTCGCGCAGATATTTGACATTGGTGTCACCCTTCAGGAACCACAGGAGCTCATGGATGATCGAGCGCAGGTGCAGCTTCTTGGTGGTGAGGACCGGGAAGCCGCGCGCCAGGTCGAAGCGCATCTGATGGCCGAAAACCGAGAGCGTGCCGGTTCCGGTGCGGTCGTCCTTGCGGGCGCCGTGGTCGCGCACATGGCGCATGAGGTCGAGATATTGCTGCATGGCGCGAATCTAGCCGATTCCGCCCCCCGGCCTCAATGGAGACGGCAGAGCCGAAAGCACTGCCGTCAACAACTTGGATCAGGCGAGCTTGCCCAGGGTTCCGGTATGCTCGGCCACCAGGTAGTAGACCGTGACCCGGTGCTTGGTCTTGTCGGCCTTCATCTTCTCGCCGACCGCCTTCACGGCGGACTCCGCCGCCTTGGCGTCGAGGCCGAGCTTCTTGGCGCAGAAGCCGTCGACGACCCGCTTGACCTCGGCGGGGTCGGTTACCGATACCCATTGGGAATCGGCGCCGCGCAGCGCGATGCCGCAGAATTTCACGATCGATGCGACTGCCTTGTCGTCGACATTGGCGGTATATTTGCGGATGTCGGCAGCATAATCGGTGCTCATTTTATGTCCCCGTGACTTGGTTCGGTACCGCACCCATGCGGCACTTTTGCCAGTTGGGTTCCGATTCATGGCTATTTTGCGGATAAAGCCGCCATTACATTGCGTAAAGGGTGCCCTTTTCTTCCGCCATCCACCCGCCTATATTGGGGTCGCCTCCCCGCAAGGGGCGGCTATGGCGATAAATGGCCATCGTAATAAACCCATCGGACCCGGGGGCGGTACCCGGCGCCTCCACCATAGACTGCGGAGTCATGGCCCGCGGCCTGTGCTGGGGGCGAAATAGGATCGACGAGGGCGTAAAGGGTGAGCTTTTGCCCGAGATGGTACCGACGTAACGGGCCATTCAATAGTTGCCAATGACAACTATGCTCCGGCCGCTCTCGCTGCTTAATGCAGCGCGATAAGCCGAAATCAAAGTCCTTGGCCTTTGCCGGCTAAGGCGGGGTTCGCAGGCACCTGGCAACAGAAGCCTGCACTTCCTCCCTCATTTTAATGACTTCTACCCTTGGCGCTCTAGTATTATAGCGAGTGAATCGTTGGCTTCGGGGACTGGACATGGCTGAAGATTTGATGCGCTACGATCTCCTCGCGCAGGAAGCGCTCAGAGGTGTTGTGCGCGCGTCGCTGCGCAAGATCGTCAAGACCGGCCTCCCCGGCGACCATCATTTCTATATCGCCTTCGACACCCGCTATCCGGGCGTCAGGCTCTCCGAGCGCCTCGACAAGAAATATCCGCGCGAGATGACCATCGTGCTGCAGCATCAATATTGGAACCTGCAGGTGCGCGAGGACGAATTCGAGGTCGAGCTTTCTTTCGACAACATCCCGGAAAAGCTTGTCGTCCCGTTCAACGCCATCAAGGGCTTCCTCGATCCTCATGTCCAGTTCGGCCTGCAGTTCGAGACTGTGAAAGTGGAAGCCCCGGCCAAGGAGCCCGAAGCCTTGGCGAAACCCGCCGTGCTTGAGCCTGCCGTAACCGCCGCTGATCCTGCCGCCGCCGAAGCGGACACCGGCCGTGTCGTCTCTCTCGATTCATTCAGAAAGAAGTGAAGCTGTGCACAGGTTAGCTGCAATTCTCCTGGTCCTGCTCCTCTCGCCTCCGTCTGCCTTAGCGCAAGACACGGACCCGATCCCGGCCGCCGATTCATCGACGCTCGCGGCGATCGCCAATCAGGCGATCAACGACATCCCCGCCAAGAAGCTGTTCGGCGCCCAGAAGACGCCGGCCAGCATGGCGGCGCGCTCCTTTGGCTCCTATTCCAGAGGCTGCCTTGCCGGCGCCAAGGCGCTGCCGATCAACGGGCCGGCCTGGCAAGTGATGCGCCTGTCGCGCAACCGCAATTGGGGCCATCCCAAACTCATCGCCCTGCTCGAGGACCTGGCCGAGGATGCGCGCGAGAAGGACGGCTGGAACGGCTTGCTGGTCGGGGACATATCGCAGCCGCGCGGCGGACCCATGCTGACCGGCCATGCCAGCCATCAGATCGGCCTCGACGCGGATGTCTGGCTGACTCCGATGCCCAACCGCACGCTGACGCGCGCCGAGCGCGAGAACATCAGCGCCAGGCTGGTGGTCAAGGACCGCAAGACGATGGACTACAGCGTGTGGACCGAGGCGCATGCGCGTCTCATCAAGCGCGCTGCATCCTACTCCGACGTCGCCCGCATCTTCGTTCATCCGCCGATCAAGAAGGAGCTGTGCCGCTGGGCGACCGGCGACCGTTCATGGCTCGCCAAGGTGCGCCCCTATTACGGGCACAATTATCACTTCCACATCCGCATCAAATGCCAGAATGGCGGCTGCAAGGATCAGTGGGCGCCCAATCCCAAGGATGGAACGGGCTGCGGCGAAGAGCTCGCCTATTGGTATAGCGATGCGCCCTGGCGGCCGCCCAAGCGCGATCCCAATGCCAAGCCGCCCAAGCCACCCAAGCCCTTGACCATTACAGGTCTTCCTGCTGAATGCCGCTCCGTCGTAACGGTGGAGTAGCCGGGCGGTGAAACCAGCCTTGGCCGAAGCATGAGTGATAACCCATCCAAGCCTGCCGCCACTGAGGCGTCGCGCGCGGACTTTCGTCGCAAGCTGAAGCTCGCTTTTGCCAGCATCGGCGTGGTCTTCGGCGATATCGGCACGTCGCCTCTTTATGCGATGCGCGAATCCCTCGCCCATGTGGCCGGCGCCGGCGGCAGCGTGCATGAGGATGTGATCGCCATCGTATCCTTGCTGATCTGGGCTCTCATCCTCATCGTCACCGTCAAATATGTGCTGATCCTGATGCGGGCCGACAACAAGGGGGAAGGCGGCATCCTGACCCTCGTGGTGTTGGCCGAGCAGGCGCTCAGAGGCAAGCGCAGCTTCGTTCTCATCCTCGGCGTGGTCGGCGCCGCCTTCTTCTTCGGCGATGCGATGATCACGCCCGCCATCTCGGTCTTGTCCGCGGTCGAAGGCCTGACCGTCATCAATCCCGGATTTGATCCCTACGTCGTGCCTATCACCCTCCTGATCCTCGCCACCTTGTTTGCCTTCCAGTACCGCGGCACGGGCAACGTGGCGTCGCTCTTCGCGCCGATCACGATCCTCTGGTTCATCACCATTGCCGTGCTCGGCCTCCTGCACATCGGTGATGATCCCAGCATCTTCCTGGCGCTCAACCCGATCTATGCCGCGAAATTCGTCATTTTCAATCCGGGCATGGGCCTCATCATCTTCGCCGGCGTCTTCCTCGCGGTGACGGGCGGCGAGGCGCTCTATGCCGATCTCGGCCATTTCGGCCGTACCCCCATCCGCATGGCCTGGGTATTCATCGTGCTGCCGGCGCTGATCCTGAACTATCTGGGCCAGGGCGCCTTCGTGCATGCCAATCCGCAGGCGGTCACCAATCCATTCTTCCTGATGGCGCCGTCCTGGGGGCTGATCCCGCTGGTCGTGCTCGCCACCCTGGTGACGGTGATCGCCAGCCAGGCGGTGATCACCGGCGCCTTCTCGATCGCCCAGCAGGCCATCTCGCTGGGCCTCCTGCCGCGCATGAACATCACCCATACCAGCGACACCGAGCAGGGCCAGATCTATATCGGCCAGATCAACTGGCTCGTCTTCGCCGGCGTCATCCTGCTCGTCCTCCTGTTCGGCTCTTCCGCCGATCTCGCTTCCGCCTACGGCATCGCCGTCAACATCTCGATGATCATCGACACGGCCTTGGCGCTCATCGTGTTCTGGCATGCGAGGCACTTCCCGCCGGCCATCGTGCTGCCCGTCCTCTTCGTCATTCTCCTGGTCGAGCTCACCTTCTTCGCCGCCAACAGCACCAAGCTCATCGCCGGCGGCTATGTCCCGGTGCTGATCGGCTTCGTCATCATCGTGACCATGCTCACCTGGCTGCGCGGCCGTTCCCTGCTGGCCGAGAAGCTGCGCCGCGACAGTGTCGAGCTTGAAGGCCTGCTCGCGACGCTCGAGCGCCGCCCGCCCACCCGGGTCGCGGGGGCGGCCGTCTTCCTGCAGACCGATCCCATCTATGCGCCGAGCGCGCTCATGCACAACCTCAAGCATAATCGCGTGCTGCACGACATACTGGTGTTCATTTCGGTCAAGACGGCGGAAGTGCCGCGTGTGCCGCGCGACGAGCGGGTGGAGGTGAAGAAGCTGCCGCTTGGCGCTTTCCTGGTCGAGGCCAGCTTCGGCTACATGGAGCAGCCCGACGTGCCGGCGGCGTTGCGCATGTGCGAGCCTTACGGACTGTCGATCGATCCGCGCCAAGCCTCATATTTCATGGGCCGTCGCGCCATCCGCACATCGCCCAAGGCGCGCATGCCGTTCTGGCAGCAGCGGCTGTTCATCCTGCTGGCCAACCAGTCGGCGCGCGCCATCGAATTCTTCCGCATCCCGCCGGAACGCGTCGTCGAGCTCGGCATGCAGATGTCGGTCTAGCCATCAGGCCTTTCGACGACATCGTCCATCAGCCTCATCGACAGGCGCTCATGGAACGGCTGCAATTCTTCATCGATCGCACGCGACAGCGAGTCGCTCAGAATGGCGAGCGGCAATTCATAGTGCCGGCTCTTGATGAACCTGATGCGCGATGCGGTCGGCGGATGGGCTGAATCGATCCGCGAACTCTCCTGTTCGTCGGCCCGCCGGACACGCTCCATCTCGCGTTCCGGCACCGTCTCCACAAAAGCCCGGAACGCGTCGATGACCGACCGGCCGTCGGTATCGCCGGCATAATAGGCCCGCTCGGCGACGGCTTTCAGGTTGTGGTCGAGACCAAGCTTTCCCAAAAGTTTCACCTTCGCCACAGGGCCGGCGATCCTTGCCGCCAGATGATCGGCCAGATATTCGGCGCGCTGGCTGTCGAGAAAGAGAAGACTGGCGAGCAGCTTGCGCAACCCGGCAATCGCTCCGCCGATGAGGCGCAGCAGTAGATGCATCATGACATCCGCCAGGTTTCGCACCCGCTGATCCATCGGGTCCATGAGATAGAGCCAGCGGTCGAGCGCCGACAGTCCCCAGCCGATCACTGTGCTGCGGGCGGGGTCGCGATTGGCGCGATGCGCCAACTCGTGCGCCATCAAGGCAATTCTCTCCTGACCGTTGAGGATTGCCCACAAAGGCAATCCGATGGTCAGTACGGGTGTCCTGGCGAGGCCGACCTCGGCCATCGATGCGTTAAAATTGTGATCGACCCTGATATGCTCGATGGGGGTCATCGACAATTGTCCGGCAATACCATCGACCATGCTGAAAAGATTGGGAAACTCACTTCGCTCCAGGCAGTCGTCGGGCACCGCGCCGAATTGCGGCCGCAGGAACCAAGCGACGGCGAGAAGCACCAGGCCGCCGATGATGAACATGACATGCGGCCATCCCCACACGATCAGGGCTAGGCCCGCCAGGCCGACAATGATGTTGGCGATGAGGATCAGGACCGAAATGACGAGAGCCGCCAATCTGGGCACGGTCAAGCGAGGCCTGAGGTCGCGCTCAGAGGCTGTTATGACCTGGTCCAGGAGCCACGCGCCATGAACCTTGCCCAAGGCATCGATTTTCTCATCGATGACGTCACGGTAGGATCGTGCGTCGCTGAGATTCCACCCACAACCATCACACCAGGTGCGCACCAGGTCATGGACCGGCATTTTGCTGCCGCAAGTCTCGCAATCGCGCCATTCCTCGGTAGTACCGTTCATGCATCCGTGCAAATTACGTATGGTTATAATCATATTATGCATATTGAGCGGGAATTGCGAATAAGATAGCGAGAAACCCTTAATTTGAGGGTTCCATGGCCGATTTATCGCCTTTCTCGCTTCCGGGCCGGTTCTGGCGCGGCAATCTCCACACCCACTCCACTTTGTCCGACGGCGCGCTCGCGCCCGGCAAGGTCGTCGAGGCCTATAAGGATGCGGGCTACGACTTCATGATGCTGTCGGATCATTTCATCGGCCATTACGACTGGCCGGTCGCCGACACCCGCAATTTTCGCTCCAACAGCTTCACCACCATCATCGGCTCCGAATTGCATGCGCCCGAAACCTCGGCCGGCGAGCTCTGGCATATCGTGGCGGCGGGACTGCCGCTCGATTTCGAGCCTTGCGCGCCGGAAGAGAGCGGAGTGCAGGTCGCGCGCCGCGCCGCCGCGGCCGGCGCCTTCATCGGCATCGCGCATCCTGCCTGGTCGCAGCTCACCATCGAGGACGGGCGCGCCATCGATGTCGCCCATGCGGTCGAGATCTACAATCACGGCTGCGCCGTCGAATGCGATCGCGGCGAAGGCTTTTATCTGCTCGACCAGCTGCTGAACGAAGGCAAGCGGCTCTCCGCTTTCGCCACCGACGATGCGCATTTCCATCACGATGATCATTTCGGCGGCTGGGTGCATGTGAAGGCCGAGGCGAACGACCCCGATGCGCTGCTCGATGCCTTGAAGAACGGCCATTATTATTCGAGCCAAGGCCCGCTCATTCACGAAGTGTCGATCCACGGCCCCGAGCTCACTGTCGCCTCCTCGCCCGTCAACACCATCGTCGTGGTCTGCGGCCATTCTCGCACCGTCATGCGCATCGGCAAGTCCATCACCTCCGCCACGCTCGATCTGCGCAAGCTGGAGAAAGGCTGGCTCCTTAACCGGCAGAGCCCGTGGTTCCGCGTGGTCGTCATCGATCAGGCCGGCAAGCGCGCCTGGACCAATCCGATCTGGAAAGACGAACTTTAGGAAGAGCATCGGCCCGAAAAGCTCGTGGCCGGGTTAAATCCGGCCATCCCGGTTTTCGGATAAGCCGATGCGAAGAAGAATATTGCCTCTCTGGCGCGTCATAACGGCTCTCGGCATCACCCAGATCATCGGCTGGGGCACGACCTATTACGCCTTGGGCGCCCTTTCCATGGATATCGCCGCCGACCGCCACTGGTCGAAGTTCCTCATCTTCGGCGCCTTCTCGGCCGCCTTGCTGATCAGCGGCTTCATCTCGCGCGCCGCCGGCCGGGCCATCGACACCTATGGCGGCCGGCGCATGATGGCGATGGGTTCAGGCCTTGCGGCACTCGGCTGCCTGATCCTGTCACTCGCGACCGAGCCCTGGATCTATGTCCTGGGCTGGCTGGCGCTCGGCCCCGCGATGCGCCTCATCCTTTATGACGCGGCCTTTCCGGCCCTCGCCGAGGTGGCGCGCGAGAAGTCGCGCCGCGCGATTTCCTACCTCACTTTGTTCGGCGGCCTCGCCTCGACCGTCTTCTGGCCGGTCTCGCATCTCCTCTCGCAGGAGATCGGCTGGCGCAACGCCTTCCTGGTCTATGCCTTGCTCCACCTCCTCTTGTGCCTGCCGCTGCATCTTCTGGTCCTCGGCCAGGGCGAAGAGCGGCAGGTCCCCTCCGATCAGGAGGCGCCGCCACCGGTGACGACCCCGGTCCTCACGGGTGCGGACCGCAACCGCGCCATGATCGCCTTTGCCGCCGTCCTCGCCTTGAACGGCATCGTCTTTTCCTCGATCTCCGCCCATGTGGTGCCGCTCTTCGAAGGCCTGGGCTTCACCGCGGCCGCTTCCGTGACGCTCGCCGCCCTCATCGGCCCGTCCCAGGTCGCAAGCCGCATCGGCGACATCCTCGCCGGCCACTGGGTGAAGACGATGACCCTGGGGCTCATCGCCGTCGGACTGCTGCCTCTGGCGCTCGTTATTTTCGCCGGCGGCCACTTCGCTCTATGGGCGGCGCTGGTCTTCGCTTTGCTCTACGGCATGTCCAACGGCCTCATATCGATCATCAAGGGCATCGTCCCCTTGAGCCTCTTCGGGCGTCAGGGCTATGGCCTGGTGATCGGCACCCTCACCACGCCGCAACTGATCCTCAACGCTGTCGCGCCGACACTCTTTGCCATCGTTCTCGATCAGGTCGGCCCTGGCAACGGCCTCACCATCGCCATCTTCTTCGCCCTCGCCTCCTTCGCCGCGATGGTCTGGCTGGCGCGCAAATATCCGCGTTGATTGAGCGCCTCTGTTCACCGCACCGTTATCTTCGCGTCACACGGCATCACCATCGTTTCCCCACAGCGGACCTGCGGCTCGTTGAGTCGCTTGCCGCTCTTCACAGGGAAAACCAAACATGACGCGGACAATTCTCATGGTTTGCGCGGCAGCGGTCGCGCTCATTTCAGATCCGGCGATGGCTCTCGAGAAGACCCTGGACGGCAAGCCGCCTCTGGTCACCGGCCATCGCGGCGCCCCGGGCTATCTCCCCGAGCACACGCTCGAGGGCTACAGACTGGCGATCGAGGCGGGAGTCGATTTCATCGAGCCCGATCTCGTGATCACCAAGGACGGTGTCCTGATCGTCCGCCACGAGCCGTTGCTCGGCGGCACCACCGATGTCGCCGACCATCCGGAATTCGCCGACCGCAAGGTGAAGCGCACTCTCGACGGCGTCGAGGTCGAGGACTGGTTCGCCGGCGATTTCACCTTGGCCGAGATCAAGACTCTCAAGGCGAAGCAGGCCATGGCCGATCGCGACCAGTCGCATAACGGCAAATATGCGATCCCGACGCTTCAGGAAGTGATCGATCTCGCCAAGGCCGAATCGGCGGCGCGCGGACGCGTCATCGGCATCTATCCCGAGACCAAGCATCCCACCTATCACGCACAGCTCGGCATGCCGCTCGAGGACAAGCTGCTCGACGCGCTCAAGGCGGCAGGCTGGACGGAGAAGACCTCGCCGGTGATCATCCAGAGTTTTGAGGTCGGCAATCTCAAATATCTGCATGGCAAGACCAATGTGCGCCTGGTGCAGCTCGTCGATGCCGACGGCCTCGACCAGGACGGCAACATCACCCTCGCCGTGCCCTCGGCCCAGCCTTATGATTTCGTCGTCGCCGGCGACAAGCGCACCTACAAGGACCTCGTGACCAAGGCCGGCCTTGCCGAGATCAAGACCTATGCCGACGGCGTCGCGCCCTGGAAGCCCTATATCCAGCCCTCGAAGCAGGTCGACGCGAACAATGACGGCAAGCCCGACGACCTCAATGGCGACGGCAAGATGGATGAGCGCGACCGCGTGCTGATCGAGCCGACCGCGGTGGTGAAGGATGCCCATGAAGCGGGTCTCTTCGTCCACAGCTGGACCTTCCGCAGCGAGTCCTATCGCCTTGCGTCAGACTACAAGAACGATCCCTCCGCCGAATACAAGGTCTTCTACGATCTCGGCATCGACGGCCTGTTCAGCGATTTCCCCGACGCTGCGGTGAAAGCGCGCTCGGCGTCCTATTGAGCTGTTGCGATGAACAGTCGGCGCGCGGTCCAAAATCGCGCGCCTATCTGACTTGGCTCAACAGGTCCTCCTTGACCGATCTCGGCAGGTCGTTCCAGTGCACGCCGCGGATCGCGCCTTCGAGCGAATAGAGATAGTAGCAGACGGGAATGGTCTTCTCGGGATAGCGCTGGCGGATGCGTTGATGGCCGGCGACGGCGCCGATGCGCTTGAGATCGCCTTTGGTATAGACACCGATCTCGTTCAGCCGTTGGATGATGGTGGGCCCGAGATTCTTCAACCCCTTGAGTGGCGTCCTGTCGCGCATGGCTGGACTGTAGCACACCCTCGAGCTTCATCCCAGCCGCCCTGCCCGATGCATCTGGCAGCCTGCCGTGAGCCATGCTAGACCGCGCTCGCAATTCTCAAGGCAGGAACCGATGACCAAGACCCGCACCGAAACCGACACTTTTGGCCCCATTGAGGTCAGAGCCGACCGCTATTGGGGGGCGCAGGCGGAGCGGTCCTTGGGCAATTTCAAGATCGGCTGGGAGAAGCAGCCGAAGCCGATCGTGCGGGCGCTCGGCGTCGTCAAGCTCGCCGCGGCGGAAGTGAACATGTCGCTGGGCAAGCTCGACCGCAAGATCGGCAAGGCCATCGTCGCCGCGGCGCGTGAAGTGATGGAGGGCAAGCTCGACGAGCATTTTCCGCTCACCGTCTGGCAGACGGGCTCCGGCACCCAGTCCAACATGAATGCCAATGAGGTGATCTCCAACCGCGCCATCGAGATGCTGGGCGGCAAGCTCGGCTCCAAATCGCCGGTCCATCCCAACGATCACGTCAATATGAGCCAGTCGTCCAACGACACCTACCCGACCGCCATGCACATCGCCTGCGCCGAGCAGATCCATCACGATCTCCTGCCCGCGCTGCGTCATCTGCACAAGGCGCTCGCCAAGAAGGCCAAGCTCTGGGCCAAGATCATCAAGATCGGCCGCACCCATACGCAGGACGCCACACCCCTCACCCTCGGCCAGGAATTCTCGGGCTACGCTCAGCAGGTCAAGAACGGCATCGCGCGCGTCGAAAGCACGCTGCCCTCACTCATGGAGCTGGCCCAGGGCGGCACCGCCGTCGGCACCGGCCTCAACGCGCCCAAGGGCTTTGACCGGAAAGTGGCGGCGCGCATTGCCGCCATCACCGGCCTGCCCTTCACCTCGGCACCCAACAAGTTCGAGGCGCTCGCCGCCCATGATGCGATGGTGATGAGCCATGGCGCCATCAACACGGTGGCCGTTTCGCTGTTCAAGATCGCCAACGACATCCGCCTTCTGGGTTCGGGTCCGCGCTCGGGGCTCGGCGAGCTCTCCTTGCCCGAGAACGAGCCCGGCTCCTCGATCATGCCGGGCAAGGTCAACCCGACCCAATGCGAAGCCTTGACCATGGTGTGCACCCAGGTCTTCGGCAATCAATCGACCATCTCCTTCGCCGGCAGCCAGGGCCATTTCGAGCTCAATGTCTTCAATCCGGTGATGGCTTATAATTTCCTGCAATCGGTAAGGCTTCTCGCCGATGCGGCGATAAGCTTCACCGATCATTGCGTCACCGGCATCATCGCGCGCGAAGACAATATCAAGGCCGCCCTCGAGCGCTCGCTGATGCTGGTCACGGCGCTGGCGCCCAAGATCGGCTATGACAAGGCGGCCGAGATCGCCAAGACCGCGCATAAGCGTGGCACCACCTTGCGCGAGGAGGCGCTGCGCCTCAAATATGTGACGGCCGAGGAATTCGATCGGATCGTGCGGCCGGAGGACATGATCGGTCCCAAATGAGCGAGATCGTAAATCTCAAGCGTCACCGCAAGCGCCGCGCGCGCGAAGAAAAGGAAGTGCAGGCGCAGGAGAACCGCGAGCGTTTCGGCCGCACGAGGTCGGAGCGTGAAAAGGCCGAGGCGGAAAAGCAGCGCGAGCTTCGCCGTCTCGACGGGCACAAGCGCGACAATTGATGCCCAAGGCGTTCAAGCGGTCGCTGACGATTTCGGGGCATCGCACCTCGCTCTCGCTCGAGCCTGAATTCTGGGCCGTCCTCAAGACCGCGGCGCAAGAGGAGCGCAAGTCGCTTGCCGCCCTCGTCGCCGAGATCGACCGCGGTCGCGGCGAGCGCAATCTGTCGAGCGCGCTCAGGGTCTGGGTATTGAATCGCCTGATGCGGACCTAATCGATCTGCGACTTGATCTTGCCGAACAGGCGCTCGAGGAAATCGGGCTCACGCTTTTTGGGCGGCTTGGCGACCTTCTGCGGCGGCACCAGGACGAGCGGCGCGCCCGGATCCGCTTTCGCTTGCGCTTTGGCGCGCTGGCGCTTCGGCTTGGGCTTTGGCGCCGGTGCCGGCGGCTTGCTGACCTGCGCCTCTGACGGCGCCGATGCCGGCGGCTCCAGCGCTCCCGTCTGCTCGACAGCGGGTCGCGGCGCGACGTCCTTGGACTTGCTCGGCGCCGGCGGACCGAAGATCTCAGCGTCCGGCTGCCTTGGCGGCGATAAAGGCGCAAAGGCGTTTTCGGACGGCCTTTCCGCGGGCTTGGTGACGGTGGCCTGCGCATCTTCCTGCGCCTTGCGCACCATCTCTTCCAGCGCCTTGCGATCCAGCTCTTCCTGTGCCTGACGGGCGGCGGCTTCTTCACGCGCCTTGCGTTCCGCCTCTTCCTGTGCCTTGCGTTCCGCCTCTTCCTGTGCCTGGCGGGCTGCTTCTTCGCGGGCCTTGCGCTCCGCCTCTTCCTGCGCTTGGCGAGCTGCCTCTTCCTGTGCCTTGCGCTCGGCTTCTTCCTTGGCCAGACGCTCAGCTTCTTCCTTGGCCAGGCGCTCAGCTTCTTCCTGGGCCAGGCGCTCGGCTTCTTCCTGGGCCAGGCGCTCGGCTTCTTCCTGGGCCAGGCGCTCGGCTTCTTCCTGGGCCAGGCGCTCGGCTTCTTCCTTGGCCAGGCGCTCGGCTTCTTCCTGGGCCAGGCGCTCGGCTTCTTCTTGCGCCTGCCGGGTCGCTTCTTCCCGCGCCTTGCGGTCCGCCTCTTCCTGGGCCCGGCGTGCTGCTTCCTCTTGCGCCCAACGCTCGGCGTCTTCCTTCGCCTTGCGCTCGGCCTCTTCCTGCGCCTGCCGGGTCGCTTCTTCCCGCGCCCTGCGGTCAGCCTCTTCCTGGGCCTGGCGCGCCGCTTCTTCCTGCGCCAGACGTTCGGCCTCTTCCTTGGCCAAGCGCTCGGCCTCTTCCTGCGCCTGCCGGGTGGCCTCTTCCCGCGCCTTGCGGTCGGCCTCTTCCTGGGCCTGGCGCGCCGCCTCCTCTTGCGCCTTGCGCTCGGCCTCTTCCTGCGCCAGTCGCGCGGCCTCTTCCCGCGCCTGGCGCTCGGCCTCTTCCTGCGCTTTGCGCTGGGCTTCCTCTTGTGCCTGGCGTTCAGCCTCTTCCTTGGCTTTGCGCTCGGCCTCTTCCTGCGCTTTGCGCTCGGCTTCCGCCTGCGCCTGGCGCGCCGCTTCTTCGCGCGCCTGGCGTTCAGCCTCGTCCTTGGCTTTGCGCTCGGCTTCCTCTTGCGCCTGCCGCGCGGCTTCTTCCTGCGCCTTGCGCTCGGCCTCTGCTTGCGCTTTCCGCGCCGCTTCTTCCTGAGCCTGGCGTTCAGCCTCTTCCTTGGCTTTGCGCTCGGCTTCCTCTTGCGCCTGCCGGGCCGCTTCCGCCTGCGCCTTGCGCTCGGCCTCTTCCCGGACCAGACGCGCCCGCTCTTCCTGGCGTCTGATGGCGCGATGGACCTGCCGTTCCTTGTATCGGCGCTGCATCTCCTGGCGGCTGAGGCCGCGTCCTTCCGCTATCGCCTGATCGAGCTCGGCCTCGGCGGCCTCGGCTTCCGCCTCACGCACCCGCCGATGCGCATCGACTTCCCTCTGGCGGAGCAGCAATTCGCGGCGCTGCTCATTATAGTCCTCGAGCCGAGTTTGATCCGCGCGCCGCTGATTCTCCTCTTCATCGAGCAGCTTCTGCTGTTCCGACTGCAGCTTCTCGAGCTCCTTCAACGTGCGTTCGACCACGCCGAAACCAAGCTTCGATTCAAGCGCCGCAATATCGACGAACCGCGTGAGCGCGTTGGGACGGCCACTATAGGTGACGCCGAACTGCGGTTGATCGTCGAGCGTCTTGAGCTTGACCTGCAAGGCGGCATCGAGCCTGCCATCGGCGAGATCGATCCGGGGTGCCAGACTGTTCTCGGCCACGGGCGATGCTTGCGCGAAAGGCGGCATGGTGACCGTCCCGTCCTCGATCTTGAGGATGCCGGTCGCTGCACCGAGCCCGATCGAGCCATCGGCGCCGAGCGCCGCGAAGGCGGTCTTCAGCTGCTCTCCGGTCGTCGCGGCCCTGACCAACTCGACGAAGCGCTCGGGATTGATCTGCTTCAGCGAAAGGCCAGAGACATCATAGCTGCCGGAACCCTTGAGGCTGGCGAGGACCGCTCCCGGCGTGCGCCCGCTCCCCGAGGCCTTGACCGAGAGCTTGACAATGCCCGATGCGACCGTGCCGCCACTCACATCCTTGAGGCTGTGCTCGAGATCGATCGGCAGGACGAGACGGCCGTCCACGGATTTGCCGCCGCCTTGCGGCTTGGCGCCGATCTCGATGGCGACGTCGCTGCCCGAATCGCTCTTGCCGAAAGCGGCAAGACGTATCTCTTCAGCGCTGGCGCTGATGCCGATTTGCGTCTCCTTCACTCTGAGGCCGTCGAAGACCTCCAGATATTCCGGCTTGATCCACAATTCGCCGGTGAGGCCGCGCGGCGATGTTGCGGCGAAAGGCAGCTCGAGATCGACCGGCCGGCCGTCCCAGGGCATGAAGGCGAGACCGAACAGGCGCTGGAAGGAAACGGGCCCGGTCGAGAACTCGCCCTTCATCCGGTTGCCGCCCTCGAAGGAAAGCGTGCCTTTGAGCGGCGCGCCCGCGGCAAAACCCTGCACGTCGGGAAACTCGACCTTGGGCCCGGCGATCTCGACATCCGATTCGACCGACAGAGCGCCCCTGGCATAGTCGGCGATGCCCGCCGCGAGGAACAAATCGGCCGGCCGTTCGGTGAAGATCCCGGCCCGGCCGGTGCCGGTGAGGACGCCATCATCGCGCAGGAACTTGCCCTGGAACTGTCCCTTGGCGCCGAACACGTCGGTCTGTAGGTCGGCGACCAGCCCATTGGCGAGCGATCCGGTGAGCGTCAAAGCAAGCCTGGCCGCTCCGCCCCCATCCGTCGCCGGGCGCATGCCGATGAGCTTGAGAAGACCCGCACCCGTGGCGCTGCGCAAAGTGAGCGCGCCGCTGATCTCGCTCGTCAGCAGATCGCTCTGTCCAGCCGAAGCCAGGTTGGCCTCGAGATCGAGATCGCCCGTCTTGCCCAGCAACCGGAAATTGGCGGCCTGCCCCCCCGCGTCGGGTTTGAGGTCGGCGGTGATGGTGAGATTGGTCTTGCCCAGGGCCTGCGACCAGACCGGGTCGCTGTCTTTGGCATAGAGGCCGAGAAGCTGCAGCAGGCTGCGCGGATCATCCGCCGTGACGCTGGTCGAGACGGTGCCCCGGCTTCCGGTCTCGGTCGGCGACAGAAGGCCTGAGATCTCGAGCCGGGCGTTCCCGACATTGCCGATCTCGATCGTCTTGAGGTCGATGCTGCCGCTCAAGGCCGCGATATCAATGACGACGTCGCGGGCATCGACGCCGTTGAGGAGCGTCTTGCCCGACTGCAGCGTGACGCGCAGGTCGTTGTTCTTCGCCCATTGCGCGAAGAGCTCCGCCGTGCCGAGCCAGCCGCCGCCGCCCATGCCATTGGGCATGAAGCGATCGACATCGAGAGCCGAGGCGTCGAGCCTCATATCGAGTGACGGTCTTTCGCCGAAGCCGATGGTGAGCCCGCCGCTGCCCAGCGATTCATCGATCTGGTAGTTCGCCTCCTGCAGGCGGAGCTGATCGTTCGTCGCATCGAAGCGGGTCTGCAGCTTGAAGCGGCCGCGGCTCCCGGTCCAGACGCGCGCGATGTCCTCGCGGCCCTCGGGCCACGCCCAGGACACGAAATCGCGCAAGCTTCCAGCCTCTCCGGCGAGATCGCCCGCGAGCTGCGGCCCGGAATCGGTCACCAGGAAGACGCCGGTGAAGAGCCCCCGCGCCTGGCCCGGCATGCCGGCGGAAAGCTCCTTGATCCGGATCGCCTCACCGTTCATTTCGACCGCGAGCTTGGCATTGTCGAGCGCCTCGCCGCCGACGATGAGCGATGTGACGCCGAGCGAGGCGTTGATATCGACATCGTCCGGCATGATCTCGACCACATTCTCGAGCAAGGCCAGTCCGCCGCCTTCGCGGATGAGGCTCTTGGCCTTGGCGCCGGCAACCGCGTCGAGATCGAAGCGGGTCGCCTTGAGATCGGCCTTGAGCGCGACGCTGGCGCCGAGCTTCACCTCGGCATTGCCGGTCAGGAGATTGGCGCCTTCGCCGGTGCCGTCGCGCGGCGCGATCTCGATCTTGTCGAGCGCCACCGTGTCGAAATCCGACGTCACTTGCGCCGTCATGACCAAGGGCCGGAGCTGGCCTTCGGCATCGCTTCGGCCATCGGAACTCGCGGCCGGCTGGATCCTGAGAGTGCCGGTCACGTGATTGCCGTCATTGGCGCCGTCGAACTGATAGACGAGGCCGGAGCCGTCGCCCGAGCCGATATGGAAGCCGAATTTGAACGGCGCTTCGGGCGACCAGCCGCCGGTATTGACCGCGATCTCGACCGGCCGGTCGCGATAGGCGGCGCTGCCGCGCATCCGCCAGGGCCCGGCGATGTTCTGCGCCGAGAGGTTCGCATTGACGTTGGTGAGGGTGGCGCGTCCGGCGCGGCGGTTGTCGATCAGATGCACCACGCCGTCGCTCACAGTGATTTGATCGAGCCTGACGCGGTCGAGGATCCGCATGTCGTCCGCGCCGGCAGCGGATTTGAGGTGCCAGCTGCCCTGCCCGGTATCGAGCCGCTCGAAGGCGACCACCGGGCGGACGATGCCGATGGATTCGACCCGGATCTCGCCGCCGAGAAGGCCGGCGAGCGTCAGGCGCACGTCCACTTCCTCGGCGGTGATGAAATCCGGCACGGAGGAGCCCGGCGGATTGGCCACTTTCACGTCGCGGATCGACAGCTTCGGCCAGGGAAAGAACCGGCCGGAAATCTCGCCGGCGACCGTCACCTGGCGGCCCGTCATCTTGCTGCCATAGCTCTCGATCGCCATGCGGTAGCTGCCCCAGTCGATGACATAGGGCGCAATGAAAGCCGCCACGACCGCCAAGACGAGGGCGATCCCGAAATAGAGTACGGGCGATTTCCAAAGCTTCATACGATACCTGTCGCTCAGGCTACCCTTGCCAGACAGTCACGGCGATCATAAGGCGACTATCTTGCCCGGGTTAAGGATATTCTTGGGGTCCAGGGCCTGTTTGATCTGTCGCATCATGGCCACCCCCTCAGGCCCGTGTTCCACTTCGAGAAACCCCATCTTGCCGGAGCCGATGCCATGCTCGCCGGTCGAGGTGCCTTCCATGGCGATGGCCCGCCGGATGAGCCGGTCATAGAAGCCTTTGACCCGCTTGAGCTCTTCCGCATCGGCGCGGTCGCAATAGAGCACGACATGGAAATTGCCGTCGCCGACATGGCCGACGATCGGCCCGTAGAGGTTGTTGGCCGCGAGATCGGCCTGCGTCTCCTTCACGCATTCGGCGAGGCGTGAAATGGGCACGCAGACATCGGTGGCGAAGGCTTCCTTGCCGGGCATGAGCGATTTCGTCGCCCAGAAGGCGTCATGGCGAGCCTGCCAGAGGCGCTGCCGGTCCTCTTCCTTGGTCGCCCAGCTGAAGGGCCCGCCGCCCAGTTCCTCGGCGATCGCGCCGAAAAGCCCGGTCTGCTCGGCGGTGCCGGCCTCGGTGCCGTGGAATTCGACGAACAAGGTCGGGGCCACCTTCAGGTCGATCTTGGAATAGGCGTTGAAGGCCTTCACATGCTCCTCATCGACGAGCTCGATTCGGGCCACCGGGATGCCGAGCTGGATCGTCTGGATCACCGCCTGGCAGGCGGCATCGACCGAGGGGAACGGGCAGACGCCGGCGGCGATCGATTCGGGGATGCCATAGAGCCGCAAGCCGACCTCGGTGATGATGGCGAGCGTCCCTTCCGAGCCGACCAGGAGGCGGGTGAGGTCATAGCCGGCCGATGATTTCTTGGCCCGCTTGGCGGTCTTGACCACTTCGCCATTGGCCAGCACCGCCGTCAGATTGAGGACGTTCTCCCGCATGGTGCCGTAGCGCACCGCGTTGGTGCCGGATGCCCGCGTCGCCGCCATGCCGCCGAGGCTCGCATCGGCGCCGGGGTCGATCGGGAAGAACAGGCCCTTGTCGCGCAAATGCGTGTTGAGCGCCTTGCGGGTCACGCCGGCCTCCACCCTAGCGTCAAGATCCTCGGCATTGACTTCCAGCACTTGGTTCATTCCCGAGAGATCGACCGAGATGCCGCCATAGGGAGCGGTGAAATGGCCCTCGAGCGAGGTGCCGGTGCCGTAGGCGATCACGGGTGTTTCATAATGGGCGCAGAGGGCGACGATGCGCTGCACCTCCTCGGTCGATTTGACGAAGGCCACGGCATCGGGCGGGGCGCCCGGCGCCCAGGTCTGGTCCTTGCCATGCTGTTCGCGCACCGCGGGCGCCGTCGACAGCCGATCGCCGAGGATCGCCTTGATGTCTCCTATGACCTGGGTCACGCTGTTCTTCTTGAGAGCTCGCATTTGTCATCCGTCGTAAGTATTTGCTATTTCTTCTAAACCAACCCGGTCAAACCACAAAATTCGCATCCTGACGATGGCTTATCCTGCCCCTTTCGTAAGCTCCGCCCATGTCATTGAGGACCAATGGATCGACTATAACGGCCATTTCAACATGGCTTACTACAATGTGCTCTTCGATCGGGCGGGCGATGAGGTCTTCGATGCCCTTGGCCTTGGCGCGAGCTATGTGAAAAAGACCAATTGCTCATTCTTCACCCTCGAAACGCATGTGACCTATTTGCGCGAGCTGCATGCCGGCGATTCCGTCAAGGTCGCGACGCAGTTTCTCGATTACGACAAGAAACGCATCCACTATTTTGTCGAGATGCGCCATGCCAGGGATGACTGGATCGCCGCCACCAGCGAAGTCATCATCATTCATGTCGACATGAATATCCGCAAGTCGACGCCCTTTCCACCTGACGTGCTCGCCAACATCACCGCGATGCGCGAAGCACATGCGGCATTGCCGTTGCCTCCGCAGGTCGGTCACAAGATCGGCATTCCGAGAAAATAGCCTCTTCGCCATATTGTGCGCGCATTTCCCCTTGATGGTCTGACCTTCCAGGGACGGCCCCATTTATGGAGATGCCATGATGCAAGCTCTCGAAATCCTGGACTATGCGCGACAACTTCATGAAGTGCGCGGCGAGCGGGCCGTGTTGGAAGCCGCTCAGCGGGCGACGGCTTGCGAGGCCAAGGGCGATCGCGAAGCCGCCGCGAATTGGCGCCGCATCCAGTCTGCGCTGACCACGATACAGTCGCCGAGTGTCAGCTGATTGAGAGGCGCTCATAGGCGCCTTTCCGCACAATGAGTCCCTCCCCTCTTTCGGGGAGGGCCGGGAGAAGTGAGCCGCTGCAACAGCGGCTTTTTTCATGTCCTGAAATTATTTCGCCTCTCGCGATACGACACGACAAGCATGTTAGTGCTGCGCTGCATTTCACTAAAAATCGTCACATAAAAAATCGTCTCGCCTTCCGACTGCAATATTATCGACTCATTCGCCGGGCATAGTCTCATCATCAACCGAGAAGCCAGGGAGGCCGGCATGCAGAACGCAACCATCATCGAATTCGCGCGCCAGCTCGTCGTGGTCCATGGCGCGAAGGCCTCGGAAGAGGCCGCCGTGCATGAGCGCATTTGCACGAAATATGGCGCCGAGCGCACCGCCGAGACCTGGCGGAGCGTCCAGACCGCACTCGAGGACATGAAAGGCAATTGCCTCCATTAGCATCGGCCCGAAAAGTTGCGGACTTTTCGGACAAGCCGATGCGCTCGTGAATCCCTCGGGAGTTGCTATATAAGGGTACGAAACCAACAGGATTCGTGCCCTTTATTATGTCTTCGCGTCCCATAGATATCGGCGATTTCGACGAGGCTCCCGCGCCCCAGAAGCCTGGAGGCCTGGCAGCGCGCGCCCTTGCCGGGGCCGAGGCCCCTTATCTCAAGGGCCTCAACCCCGAGCAGCGCGCCGCCGTCGAGACGACCGACGGCCCCCTTCTGGTGCTTGCAGGCGCCGGTACCGGCAAGACTAGGGTTCTGACCACGCGGCTCGCCCATATACTGGCGACGGGCCGCGCCTGGCCCGGCCAGATCCTCTGCGTCACCTTCACCAACAAGGCGGCGCGCGAGATGAAGGAGCGCATCGGCCATCTGATCGGTGGCGTGGTCGAGGGTATGACCTGGCTCGGCACTTTTCATTCCATCGGGGTCAAGATCCTGCGCCGGCATGCCGAGCTCGCCGGCCTCAAATCCGGCTTCTCCATCCTCGACACCGACGACCAGATCCGCCTCCTCAAGCAGATCCTCGAGGCCTCCGATATCGACGAGAAGCGCTGGCCGGCGCGCCAGCTCGCAGGGCTGATCGACAACTGGAAGAATCGCGGCCACTTGCCCTCCCGCGTGCCCGCCGGCGAAGCCCATTCCTTCGCCAATGGCCGCGGCGCCGAGCTCTATGCCGAATACCAGGCGCGGCTCAGGGTCGTGAACGCAGTCGACTTCGGTGACCTCCTGCTCGAGGTCCTGCATATCTTCCAGGACCATCCCGATGTGCTGAAGGAGTATCAGCGCCGCTTCAAATACATGCTGGTCGACGAATATCAGGACACCAATGTCGCGCAATATCTGTGGCTGAGGCTGCTCGCCCAGGGCCACAAGAACATCTGTTGTGTCGGCGACGACGACCAGTCGATCTATGGCTGGCGCGGTGCCGAAGTCGACAACATCCTGCGTTTCGAGAAGGATTTTCCCGGCGCCAAGGTCATCCGGCTCGAGCGCAACTACCGCTCGACGCCGCAGATTTTAGGCGCCGCTTCCGGCCTCATCGCCAAGAACGAAAGCCGCCTCGGCAAGACGCTCCGGACCGAGCGCGAAGATGGCGAGCAATTGACCTTGCGCTCGCACTGGGACGGCGATGAGGAAGCGCGCGCCATTGGCGATGACATCGAGAACCTGCAGCGCAAGGGCGAGAAGCTCAACGACATGGCGATCCTGGTGCGCGCCTCCTTCCAGATGCGCGCCTTCGAAGACCGCTTCATCACTTTGGGAGTCCCCTATCGGGTCATCGGCGGCCCGCGCTTCTATGAACGCCAGGAAGTGCGCGACGCGCTCGCCTATTTCAAGGTCACCGCGTCCCCCGACAACGATCTCGCTTTCGAGCGCATCATCAACGTGCCGAAGCGCGGCATCGGCGACACCTCGGTCAAGCGCCTGCACGAGGTCGCCCGCAAGGACGGTGTATCGCTCTACCGCGCCGCCGAGACCATGAGCCAGACGGACGATTTGCCGGCCAAGACGCGCGGCGCGCTGCGTGACCTGCTCGCATCTTTCGGGCGCTGGCGCCAGTCCCTGACTGGTCTGCCGCATGTCGATCTCGCGGAGATCATCCTCGATGAGTCGGGCTACACCACCATGTGGCAGAACGACAAGAGTCCCGAGGCGCAAGGCCGGCTCGAGAACCTGAAAGAGCTCGTGCGCTCGATGGGCGAGTTCGAGACCATGGCGGGTTTCCTCGAGCATATCGCCCTCGTCATGGACACCGATGCGGGCACGGCCGACGACAAGGTCAACATCATGACCATGCATTCCGCCAAGGGCCTCGAATTCGGCACCGTCTTCCTCCCCGGCTGGGAGGAAGGCCTGTTTCCGAGTCAACGCTCGCTCGAAGAGAAGGGCACCCCCGGCCTCGAGGAAGAGCGCCGCCTCGCTTATGTCGGCATCACCCGCGCCAAGCGCCGCGCCTTCATCTCCTTCGCGCAGAACCGCCGCGTCCATAATCTGTGGCAGTCGAGCCTGCCCTCGCGCTTCATCGACGAATTGCCGGAAGCCCATGTCGAGGTGGCGCCGATGGCGAACTCCTATGGCGGCTATGGCATCGGCTCCTACGGCGAGAGCCGCTTCGCCGAACGCACCACGCCCTTCTCCAACACCTACGACACGCCGGGCTGGCAGCGGGCACAGCGGGCCTATGCCAGAGGCGAGGCGATGCGCTCGGCCCCTCACATCATCGAAGGCCAGCTCGTAGCGCGCGAGACGGAAGGCAAGAACATCGAGCGCGGCACCCGCGTCTTCCACCAGAAATTCGGCTATGGCCGGGTCACCCATGTCGACGGCAACAAGCTCACCATCGACTTCGACAAAGCCGGCGAGAAGCGCGTGCTCGACAGCTTTGTCGAGCTGGCGTAGCCCTTTGCCCTCGCCCCGCTTTAGCGGGGAGAGGGAGGGGCCCAATGCGAAGCATTGGGAGGGTGAGGGGCCAACTGCGTGATTGTGCTTGAATTCAATAAGCCGGATTTGTTGAAACAAAGGAACCTGAAACGCGGGATCAGGTTAGCCTTCGCTGACTGAAGCCCCTCACCCTTCCCGCCGCTTTCGCGGCGGGCCCCTTCCCTCTCCCCGCTGCGCTTTGCTTGCGGGGCGAGGGTAAGCCCGTCACCACCCTCGGCGCCGGGCTACGGGCTCCTGCTGGCCTCGACGACGCGGCCCGACACCTCCGCGCCCGCGTCCGGCGTCAGTTTCATATGCAAAACAACGGACAGCGCACTGATGAGTCCGACCGCGAAGAACGCATAGGCGAAGTCGCTCACGGTCAACATGAGGTCGCCGCGCAGATATTGCGCCAGTTCGAGCACCGAGGCGGCACAGACGATGCCGGCCGCGAGCGACAGTTGCTGCGCCACGCTGTAGAGGCTTGTCGCCGGTCCCATCTCGCGCTGCGGCACGTCCGAATAGGACAGCGCATTGAGCGATGTGAACTGCAGCGAACGGAAGAAACCGCCGGCGAGCAGGATGGCGAGGATGACGAGGTGCGGCGTCTCCGGCGTGAACAGCCCTTGTACCGCGAGCGTCGCGGCGCTTACGATCCCGTTGACGATGAGCACGGTGCGGAAACCGAAGCGTTTCAATATCCGGGCCGCGGTGAACTTCATCGTCAGCGCGCCGAGTGCGGCGGCGCAGGTGAGGGTCCCCGACTGGAACGGCGTCAGCTTGAAGCCGAGTTGCAGCATCAGGGGCAGCAGGAAGGGCACGGCGCCGACGCCGATGCGAAACAGGCTTCCGCCGACGGTCCCTGACCGGAAGGTGTCGATGTCCAGAAGCTTGAGGTCGAGGATCGGCTTGGATACCCGGCGCGCGTGCCAGACATAGAGCGTCGTCAGCACGATGCCAATGGCGATGAGCGTCGGCGCGCCATAGGCCGGCAGCACGTCGTCGCGCCCGAAGACGGTCGCGCCGAAGACCAGCGCCGAAAGCCCGATCGCCGAGAGGAAGAAGCCCGGCACGTCGAGCCGCGGCACGCCCTCCTCGCGGATATCGGGCATATAGATCGTCGCCAGCACCAGGCCGAGGAGGCCGACCGGCACATTGATCCAGAAGATCCAGCGCCAATCGAAATAGGTGGTGATGAAACCGCCGAGCGGCGGCCCGAGCAATGGCCCCATCAGCGCCGGGATGGTGAGCGTGGCGAGCGCGCTGACCATCTCGCTCTTCGACACCGTCCTCAGGATGATGAGGCGGCCGACCGGCACCATCATGGCGCCGCCCATGCCCTGCAGAGCGCGGGCGGCAATCAGGCCCTCGAGCGAGGTCGACAGGCCGCAGGCGATCGAGCCCAGCGTGAAGACGGCGATGGCGGCCCGGAACACGTTGCGGGCGCCAAACCGGTCGGCGCACCAGCCGCTGATCGGGATGAAGACCGTGAGCGCCAGGAGATAGGTTGTGAAGGCGAGCTTCAGGATGACGGGGTCTTCGCCGAGATCGGCGGCGATGGCCGGCAGCGACGTCGCGATCACCGTTCCATCGGTGTTCTCCATGAACAGCGCAGAGGCGACGACCAGCGGAATCACACGCGGAAAGGAGGCCATGGGCCGCTCCTACCATGCAGGCCGAAAGCCAGGCACGCTTTTATCGGAACCCGGCCATGCCTTCCCGGCCGGTTGCCGCCATCCGGTAATTTTCACGTTAAACTATTGAGATAAATGACATTTTTTCTTTTCGAGGTCGGGGAACTTTGCCTTGGGGCTGACGTTGGTATGTATCGTCCATCTGATGGGAGACGAGAATGGATACCAATCCTCAATATCGCCCGAAGACCGATCCCAAGGTCGATCCGGATGTCACGTACAATACGGGAATCCGCTCCGGTTCGAGCAGCACCGGATGGATCATTGGTGGTCTTATTGTTCTGGCGTTGATTGCGGCCTTCTTCATGTGGGGCGGGAACGGAACACCGCCGGCACCGACAACCGGCACCACGACGGAACAGCCGGCTACCCCGACACCGACTCCAACCCAGCCGCAGGGCAGCACAGAGCAGCCCGCGACACCGACGCCCACCCAGCCGCAAGGCTCGAGTGAGCAGCCGGCGACGCCCGCACCGGCACCGGAACAACCGGCGCCACAAGGCGGCACGACCGGCCAGGGCACGACGAACCCCTAGCTGAAAGGCTATTACTTCAAGGAACTCCGCCGCCCCCGCGGCGGAGTTTTTATTTGCCCCTCCTTCGCTAAAGCTTCGGAGGGTTCCTGTTTCCTGCATCCCAGCCCTGCGAAGAGCCGACCCTCCTTCGCTAAAGCTGCAGAGGGCCCCCTTGCCAATCCTGCGAAGCGCCGGAAGGCGCGGAGCGGGAAGGCGCGAAGCAGGGCCGCTTCCCTCTTTAATTCCGCTCGGCTATAAGACCGCCACGATTTCCGGAGAGTGACAGCTTTCCCTCCTTCGCTAAAGCTTCGGAGGGCATCCTGCAATCTAACCCTGCGAAGCGCCGAAGGTGCGAAGCAGGGCCGGCCTCGACGCTTCTGGAGCCCTAAAGGCGAAGCGTTGTTTTTTGGAGCAAACCGTGTTCGAGCGTGTATTCAGCTGGCTGGAAAGCCGGACCGATACGTTTCCGCCTGTGAAACCGACAAAGCCCGGCAGCACGCTGTGGGGCTTCGTCTGGCATTACACGAAACCGTTCTGGCCGATGATCCTGGTCTGCTCGGCGCTCGCTTCGGCCGTGGCGCTGATTGAAGTGTCCTTGTTCTCTTTCCTCGGCAACCTTGTCGACTGGCTCGGCACCGCCGATCGCCGGACCTTCTGGGAAGACCACAAGACCAGGCTCATCACCATGGCGGTGCTGGTGCTCTTCATCCTCCCGGTCCTCAAATTCTGGTACGAGGCCGTCGTCCATCAGGGCCTCATCGGCAATTTCGCCATGCGCATCCGCTGGCTGGCGCATCGCTATGTGCTGCGCCAGAGCGTCGATTTCTTCCAGAACGATTTCGCCGGCCGCATCGCGACCAAGGTCATGCAGGCGGCGATGGGCACGCGCGACACGGTGATGAAGATCACCGAAGTGCTGGTCTATGTCGGTGTCTATTTCACCGGCGCGGTCGTCGCCTTCGCGCTCAGCGACTGGCGGCTCGCCATTCCGCTGGTCATATGGTTCCTTGGCTATCTGCTGGTCATGCGCCATTTCGTGCCGAAGCTCGGCGAGATGTCGAAGGCGCAGGCCGATGCCCGCTCCATGGTCACCGGCCGCATCGTCGACAGCTATACGAATATCCAGACCGTCAAGCTCTTCGCCCATGCCGACCGCGAGGATCTCTATGCCCGTGACGGCTTTCGCCACATGCTGGACACCGTCTACAATTCGCTGCGCACCACGACGCGCATGACCGTGGCGCTCAACGTCCTGAACGCGCTCCTGCTGTTCTCGACCGGCACGCTCACCATCTGGCTGTGGACGCTTGATGCGGTGACCACGGGTGTGCTCGCTTTCACGGTCAGCCTGATCCTGCGCATGCAGGGCATGGCGCATTGGATCCTGTGGGAGGTCGCCGGCCTCTTCGAGGATATCGGCACCGTCCAGGACGGCATCGAGACCATTGCGCGCGACCGCAACCTCATCGATGCGCCGGACGCCAAGCCCCTCGTCGTCGGCAAGGGCGAGATCCGCTTCGAACACATCATCTTCAACTACGGCAAGACGGCCGAGAAGGATCGTATCGTCGTCGACGATCTCAATCTGACCATCGCGCCTGGCGAGAAGGTCGGCCTCGTCGGCCGCTCCGGCGCCGGCAAGTCGACGCTCGTCAACCTGCTGTTGCGCTTCTACGATCTGCAAAAGGGCCGCATCCTCATCGACGGCCAGGACATCGCCAAGGTCACGCAGGAGAGCCTGCGCGAAGACATCGGCATGGTCACCCAGGACACATCGCTCCTGCACCGTTCGATCAAGGACAACATCGCCTATGGCAAGCCCGACGCGACGATGGATGAAATCGTCAAGGCGGCCGAGCGCGCTCATGCCCATGAGTTCATCCCGCATCTCGTCGACCTCAAGGGACGGCGGGCTTATGACGCCCATGTCGGCGAGCGCGGCGTCAAGCTTTCCGGCGGCCAGCGCCAGCGCATCGCCATTGCCCGCGTGCTGCTCAAGGACGCGCCCATCCTCATTCTCGATGAGGCGACGAGCGCGCTCGATTCCGAGATCGAGGCGGCGATCCAGGAGAGCCTCTACAATCTGATGGCGGGCAAGACGGTCATCGCCGTGGCGCATCGTCTGTCGACCATTGCCGCCATGGATCGGCTGGTCGTCATGGACAAGGGCCGCATCGTCGAGGAAGGCTCGCATGACGCGCTGCTGCGCAAGGGCGGCCTCTATGCCGATCTCTGGCGCCGCCAGTCCGGCGGCTTCCTCGCCCGCGAGGCGGCGGAGTAGGCAATGCAATGCACCCTCACGGTTGAGGGCCTGACGGAAGCGCGCGCCAACGAGCTCGCCCTTCTCGTCGAGAATCAGCCCGAGCCGCCGCTCGCCGTCACGATCAACGAGACCGACGAGTCGGGGCGGATCTGGAATCTCGTGGCCTATTTCGCGGGCGAAGCCGAAGCCCGCGGGGCGGGCGAGCAGTTGCGGCCCCTGCTCGGCCCGCAGGCCTTTGCGGTCACCGCGTTGCCCGATGTCGATTGGGTGCGGCGCTCGCTCGAAGGCTTAGGCCCGGTCGCCGCCGGGCGCTTCTATCTCTATGGCTCGCATGACCGCGCCCGCCGCCGGTCGGGCGGCATCTCGCTCGAGATCGATGCCGGGACCGCTTTCGGCACCGGCCATCACGCCACGACCTCGGGCTGTCTTCTGGCCTTCGATTCCCTATTGAAGCGCACAGCGCCCAGGCGGGTCCTCGATCTGGGCTGCGGCACTGGCGTCCTGGCACTGGCCGCCGCCAAGGCTCTGTGCCGCCCCGTGCTGGCGAGCGACATCGACCCCATTGCCGTCACGGTCACGCGCGACAATGCTCGCAACAATGGCGCATCGGCCTTTGTCGGCGCGGTCCTGGCGCCCGGCCTCAAGCACCGGCGGATCGCCGATCGGGCCCCTTATGATCTGATCTTCGCCAATATCCTGGCCCGGCCGCTCATCGCGCTTGCCGGCGACCTGGCCTTGAGCCTGGCGCCTGGCGGGACGCTGATTCTGTCCGGCCTGACGCGCGATCAGGAACAGGGGGTGCGCGCCGCCTATCGCAATCGCGGCCTTCTGCCCGCAAGCCCTCTCAGAATCGGCAACTGGTCGACACTGGTATTCTTCAAGATCAACAAAGCAAAACGCCCGCGGCCTTTCCGGCGCGGGCGTTTTTCAGGAATAACCGCTGGAGGCGGTCGGGAGGCTGCTTAGTTGCCCCAAACCATCCGCTGGATTTCCGACCGGCGCATGCCGATATCGGCCAGTAGGCGGTCGTCGAGGGCCTGCAGCTGACGCTCGGCGCGGCTGCGCGACACGTAGTTGACGACGCGGCTCGAAACGCGGGTCAGGAAGTCGGGGACATAGCGAGCGCCGGTGCGGCTGGTCTCGCGGTTGAGAGTGGTCGTGGTCATGGTCTGCTCCTTGTTCGTCACACCGGACCAACGGCCCCTCGGCAATCGCACCCGGTGAGGTGTTAACTGATCTTGTGCACCGCACAAGCACGGGCCTTATATGAGAGGTTCCCAGTTCCACACCAGAGGCATCCGTGTCATACCGGCATGCGTAAAACTCATAACACCATTCATACTCTGTTAATCCGCTTCGCGCGGCACCCACGGCAAGTCTATATCATTGAAAATACTATATTTACCGCAATTCAGCCACAGTCCGAACACAAAGGAAAACCGAGTGCTAAGCCCGATATGGACTCGGGTGAAGCGAAAATCAAAGCGTTGGGAAGGATTCGTCATGCCCGAAGCGCATAAAGTCATCCGACTTGACCTTTTGCAGTGCACAATTACCCTTGCGGCAGAAAAATCCGCTCCATTGCCTGAACCCGGGTGATGCAGTCCAATGCCTGGAATAGCCCTTCGGAGTCGCCATGCCGTCCTTCCCCAAGCTCGCTTTCACTGCCGTCCTGATCTGTTTCCTTTCGACGGCCGCCCTGGCCGAACAGCTCACCGTCACCTTCATCCAGACCAATGACATCGACAAATTCGAAGGATCGGGCGAGCGTGGCGGCTTCGCCCGCCTCAATGCCGTGGTCCGCGCCGAGCGCGCCAAGGGTGGCCATGTCGTCTATGGCCATGCCGGCGACATGATCTCGCCCTCGTTGCTCTCCGGCCTCGACAAGGGCGAGCACACGATCATGCTGACCAATCTGGTGCCGCCCGATGCCTTCACCCCGGGCAACCACGAATATGATTTTGGCCCCGAAGTGTTCCTGAAGCGAATGGCGGAAGCGAAGTTCCCCCTCATTGCGGCCAATCTGCGCGGGGCCGACGGCAAGCCCATCGCCGGCTTCGCCGACACGCTGATGATCGAGCGTGGGCCGATCAAGATCGGCATTGTCGGCCTGACCTCGGATGAGAGCTATCACGCTTCGAGCCCCGGCAATCTCAAGATCACCGATGCGCTCGAAGCGGGTCTCGCCAAGGCCAAGGAATTGCGCGCGGCCGGCGCCGATTTCGTCGTCGCCCTCACCCATTCCGGCCATGCGCAAGATCGCGCGATGTATGACAGCCGCCTCTTCGACCTGATCATGACCGGCCATGACCAGGATCTGCTCATCAACTATGACGGGCGCACCGCCATGATGGAATCCTATGAGCAGGCGGATTTCGTCACCATTGCCGATATCGCCTTCGACATCTCCGAGAAGGACGGCAAGCGGGTGGTCAAATGGCATCCGAGCTTCCGCATCATCGATACCAAGGACGTGACGCCCGATCCCGAGACCAAGGCCAAGACCGATGAGCTCGCCCAAATGCTGGCCCAGGAGCTCGACGTGGCGATCGGCACCACGACGACGGCGCTCGACAGCCGCCGCGCCACGGTGCGCACCGGCGAGGCGGCCATGGGCAATCTGGTCGCCGATGCGCTGAAGGAGGCGGTCGAGGCCGATATCGCCATCACCAATGGCGGCGGCTTGCGCGGTAACAAGGAATACCCCGCCGGCCATGCCATCACCCGCAAGGACGTGCTGACGGAGTTGCCTTTCGGCAACCGCACGATGAAGCTGCAGGTGACGGGCGCCACCATCCTTTCGGCGCTCGAGAACGGCTTCAGTGAGATCGAGGATGGCGGCGGCCGCTTTCCACAGGTCTCAGGCCTCAAAGTCGAGTACGACCCTAAGAAGCCCAAGGGCGCGCGCGTCGTCTCGGTCGAGGCCAATGGCCAGCCGCTCGACACGAACGCCAAATACACGATCGCCACCAATGATTTCATGGCCAATGGCGGCGACGGCTATGTCATGTTCCGGGAGGCGCGGCCCCTCCTCACGGTGCGCGACGCCAAGCTGATGGCCAATGACGTGATGGCCTATGTGAGGGAGCACAAGACGATCTCACCTGAGGTCGAAGGAAGGATCGTGAGGAAGTAGGACCCGCTTGCTCAGCGATGCGAAACTTGCAGTCTTGATACCGGCCGACATCGATCGTCTCGGACCGATGTGGCTGGAGCTTCACCGCCATCATCGGACAGTGGCGCCTCACCTCGGCCCGTTTGTTTCCGATGACGAGTCGTGGGCGAACCGAAAGCGCCAATATCAGAAGATCTTTGCAGGCGAGTACTTTGGTCTTGTGGCTTCCATGGGCGGGAATGACATCGGGTACATGCTTTCGATCAAGCGACCCATCGACTGGACGGCGACATTCGATAGTCCAGCCGACCTTTGGGAGTTGGTGACAATCGTCCTTCTGCCGGCCTGGCGCGGCAATGGTACAGGCATGGTGATGCTCGATGCCTGGAAAGAACGGGTGGCGGCGTCGGACGCCAGAGCTAGATTGATCGGCGTCATCCCCGACAATGTGAAGGCGGTGAGCCTCTATGGTTCGCTTGGGTTCATTCCCACATGGGTGACGCTGACGCGGTATCAGCGGCGACCATCTGCCCGAGCGCTATCGAACACATCGGCTGCGATTGAAGCTGTCTCTGAGAGTGACGTCGCTTCACTCAAGGCCTTGTGGCTTTCACTCCATCGTCATAACCAGGCAGTCTCACCAGGTCTCGGCCCTTGGGTCGACGATGAGAGATCCTGGCAAATCGGTCAGCAGCACCTCATGAGGAGCGCGCGAGAAGGCCTTCTGTTCGTGGCAAAGGACAAAACCAGCAATGAGGCAGCGCCCTTGGGGCTGGCCGGTGTCGAGATCCACGACATGGACGAACATCCATCCTGGGCGGACACTTTGGTCACGGATCGCCAGGTCGCCGAGATCAAGTTTCTGGTGATTGCTGAACAAGCCCGCGGCAAGGGCATCGGCACGGCGATCATGGACGAAGTCGATCGCCTCTTGGCAAGCCGTCGCGTGCATGACCAGTTTGCCGGCGCAATCGCACCCAATCACCAGGCCATTCGATTCTATGAACACCGTGGCTTCCGGCCAACTTGGCTGGAACTCGGCAGCTTCTGAGCCGGCCGGAAATTTAACTCTTGCAATCGCGGGCCAAGCCATGGGACTTGGAAAATATCAAGGTGGGAAGATGCGTCAGCCTGGAATGCGGATGAGACAGGATAACCCCTTGGCTGAATGCCCGGCTACCTCCTAAATCCCTGCTCGGCTGTCGCAAATTCCCTGCTCGGTTTTCCAAGTCTTTGATATCGTTAGGGTGGGATATTTTTTGCGAAAAATCCCTGATAATCCCTGATATTGGGCCACCGGCTAATGCTTCAGTCCTTCTCCGCCGCCCGGCTCCACAGCCGGATCTTGCCGGCGCGGCCGCGCAATTCGTGCTCGCCCGTGTCGGTGAACTCCTTGACCGCGTCCTCGCCAACCTCGGCGCGCGCCGCCTCCATGACGCCGTCGCTCGCCAGCACCGCGATATTGAGCGCGCGTGTCATTTCCTGGATGCGGCTCGCCACATTGACGGTGTCGCCGATGACCGCGAATTCCATACGCCTTTCGCTGCCGATGTCGCCCAGCACCACATCGCCATGATGCAACCCGATGCCGAGATACATCGGCTTCAGTCCGTTCTCGCGCCGCTTGCGGTTCCAGCGCGCGATCGCATCCGCCATGGCGCAGGCGCAGGCGAGCGCATTGGCGGCATCGCGCGGTCCCGCTTTCGGCGTGCCGAAGGTCGCCATGAGGCCGTCCCCTAAGAATTTGTCGAGCGTGCCGCCATTGGCGAAGATGGCTTTCTCGAACATCCGCAGCAGCTCGCGCAGGAGCGTCATCAATTGCATCGGCGGCATGCCCGAGCTGATCGTCGTATAGCCCCAGATATCGGCGAACAGCACCGTCACGCGCTGGGTGCGCGCCTCGTCCAGCCGCCCGCCCGACTGCATAAGCCCGTCCACCATGTTGGGCGAGAAGTAGCGCGCCAGATTGGCGCGCTTGCGCTCCGCATCGCTCAAGCGCTTCTGCACGTCCATTTGCCGCGTGATGTCGCGCAAGCCGCCGACGACGCGCCGCGGTTCTTCCTCGTCATAGACGATGAGGCCGCGCATCACGACCCATTGCGTCTGGCCGGGCTGGGGCTCGTGTCGGCATTCGATGTCGAAGGTCTCTTCGCGGCGCGCGAATTTGTGCCGCAAGGTGGCGCGCAGGAAATCACCGTCGGTCTTGACGAAGAGGTCGATCAGACCGTCGATCGTAGCCCCGAGACTTTCGGGCTTGCGTCCCATGACCTCATGCAGGCGCGGCGAGAAGAAGGTTTTGCCGCTCGCGACATCCCAATCGAACAGCCCGTCATTGGCGCCGCGCGCCGCCAGCGCATAGCGCTCCTCCGACAGCCTGACGCGCTCATGCGCTTCTTCGCTCTCGACCGCGCCGGCGATGAGCGCCGCGGCGGTCTTCAGCACATGGATCTCTTCCGAGCTCCAGTTGCGCTCTTCCTTGCAGTCGTCGAAGCCGAGGAAGCCCCACCATTTCCGCCCCACCATGATGGGCACCGAGATGAAGGAGAGCGTGCCGTGCTCGAGGAAGACCTGGCGCGTATAGCCGGTCGTCTCGCTGAGCTTGGCCTTGACGATCTCGCCGCGCCCACGCCGGATCGCCCAGTCGTCGCCGTTGTCGCCCTCATCCCTGATCGGCATATTGTGATAGCGCGGATCTTCGCTGATCGGAGTGAGGCCGTCGTCGGCCCAGTCGTAGCGGCAGGATTGCACGCGTTCGCCGTTGACCGCTTCGTGCACCTCGAACAGCGTCACCCGGCTCACTTCCGTGGCCCGGCCGAGGCGCTTGAGGAAATCCTTGACGTGGTTGCGCCAGTCGCTCGCGACCATGCGCGTCGCCGCATAGGCGACCGCATCGAGCATCGCCAACCGCCGGTTGGCCTCGATGATCGCTTCTGGCCCGATGACGGCCAGGAGGTCCTGGTCGACAGGCGGTCGTGACTTCATGGCTGCCGCCACTTGATGAAAGAATCGCCCTTGCTCTCTCTCGCTCTAGCTCATTGGTGCCGCTAAGGAAACGGGTGAAACGACAAGTTCTCGTGAGAAGCCGGCGCTTTGACAGATCGGGAACCTTTCCGTTAGATGCAGGCGATGTTTCAGTCATTCGACGACACTTCGGAAGGTCATCTCTCGCCCGAGCGCGTGATGCGTTTGCGCGACGAGCTCAAGCGCCGCAATCTGGACGGCTTCATCATCCCCCGCCAGGACGAGTTCCAGGGGGAATATGTGGCGCCCTACGCCGAAAGGCTGCGCTGGCTCACCGGCTTTGCCGGTTCCTGGGGCCTCGCCATCCTGATGCGCGACCGGGGTGCCATCTTCGTCGACGGGCGCTATACGATCCAGGTCCGCAAACAGGTCGACACATCCATCTTCACGCCCCGCCACCTGGTCGAGGAGCCGCCGGCGGAATGGCTGGAGAAGGAGCTCAAGCCCGGCGAGGTTGTGGGCTACGACCCCTGGCTGATGACGGCCGATCAGGTCGCCCGGTTCGAGAAGGCTGCGGCCAAGGCCGGGGCCCAGCTCACCCCCGTCGACAGCAACCCCATCGATGCGGTGTGGACCGACCAGCCGGCCCGGCCGGCGAAGCCGGTCGCGGTCCAGCCGACCCAGTTCGCCGGCAAGAGTGCCAAGGACAAGCTCGCCGACGTTTCCGCGAGCCTGGAAAAGTCGGGCGCCGATGCCGTGGTGCTGACCCAGCCCGATTCGGTCGCCTGGGCCTTCAATATCCGCGGCGCCGATGTCGCCTACACGCCCGTCGTGCTGAGCTATGCCATCCTCCACCGCAAGGGCGAGGCGGAGCTCTTCGTCGATGGGGCCAAGCTGCCGGAGGACGTGGCCGCCCATCTCAAGGGTATCGTCCGCCTGCGCACGCCTCAGGACATCGAAGCCTCGCTCGCCAACCTCGGCAGCAGCAAGGCGCGCGTCCTCATCGATCCCGACTGGGCGCCGGAGCGGATTCGCGCCATCCTCACCGCCTCGGGCGCCACTATCGTCCCGGGCCCCGATCCCACCCGCCTGCCCAAGGCGCGCAAGAACCCGGTCGAGCAGGAAGGGGCGCGCGCCGCGCAGAAGCGCGACGGCGTCGCCATGGCGCGCTTCCTGTGCTGGCTCGACCAGGCGGCGCTCGCGGGCGACCAGGATGAGGTCACCGTGGCCCAGAAGCTCGCCGAGTTCCGCAATGCGGGCGGCATGCTGAAAGACCTGTCGTTCGATTCGATCTCGGGTGTCGGCCCCAATGCCGCCATTCCCCATTATCGCGTGTCGAAGGCCTCGGCTTTGCCGATGAAGAAGAATGAGATCTATCTCATCGATTCGGGCGCTCAATATCAGGACGGCACCACCGACATCACCCGCACCGTCATCCTGGGCGAGCCCACACGTGAGATGAAGGATCGCTTCACCCGCGTGCTCAAGGGCATGATCGCTCTGTCGCGCATCCGCTTTCCCAAGGGCACCTGCGGCAGCCAGCTCGACGTGCTGGCGCGCCAGCCGCAATGGATCGCGGGCCTCGATTTCGATCACGGCACCGGCCATGGTGTCGGCAGCTATCTCTCGGTGCATGAAGGCCCGGCCCGCATCAACAAGTCGGACCGGACGCCGCTCGAGCCCGGCATGATCCTGTCCAACGAGCCCGGCTACTACAAGGAAGGGCAATATGGCATCCGCATCGAGAATCTCATCCTGGTGCGCGAGCCCGAGGCCATTCAAGGCGGCGAGCGGCCGATGATGTCCTTCGAGACCCTGACGCTTTGTCCGATCGACCGCCGGCTGATCGAGCCGCGCCTCCTCGACCCCGAGGAGCTGGCTTGGCTCAACGCCTATCACGCGCGCGTCCTGCGCGAGGTCGGCGCGTTTCTCGAAGGTCGTGAGCTCGACTGGCTGAAACAGGCCTGCGCGCCTATTGCGACTTGAGCGGCTTGATCTCCTCATAGCCGACCGTCGATTCTTGGGCAGTGCCGTCATCATATCGCTTGGCCAGGATGACCGCGAGATCGGGTGAATAGAGGACCGATTCGAGAAGCGTCTTGCTGCCGTCAGCGGCGAGAAGGCGCGAAGACCTTGTATTCGCAGGCACCGATCTTGAGAGCCTCCTGGCCGGCGACCAGGAGCTCGGTCGTCTCCGGCGGCGAGGGCGCGCCGCGGGAATCGAGCCAGATGGACACGAATTTCTTGCGCTGGCCCTTCTTCAAGGGAAACAGGGTGCGCAGGTCCGATAGCGTCAGCATGAAGGATTGCTTCTTCTTGCTCACCCGGGTGATCTCGATCAAGCCGCGGAAGAACTGTGCTGTCTGCGCCTCGCCGTCGTTGAAGTAGCTCGATACTTGCACGATCAGATCGGACTGCCGGCGGACCTCGCTGACGGCGCCGCTGCTCACGAGGCGGAAACCGTCTTTCGCGGTCTCGGCATCGGGACAGCCTGCCGCCAGTGCGACGTTTCCGCCCAACAGCACGGCGAACATGCCGCTCAGGATTGTCGCACGCATGGCAGGCCCCTGGTTGCTTTCGCGAACCAATTGGACGCCGGGCACCCGGCGCCCGTCAAGCCCCTATCCGGCAGCCGCCTCCTTGAGCTTGGCGATGTCGATCTTGGTCATCTGCAGCATCGCTTCCATCACCCGCTTCGACGTCTTGGGATCGGGATGGTTCAGGAGCTCGATCAGCACGGTGGGCGTGATCTGCCAGGAGAGCCCGAATCTGTCCTTGAGCCAGCCGCATTGCGAGGTGGACCCGCCGGCCGAGAGCTTGTCCCACAGCTCGTCGACCTCGGCCTGCGACTTGCAATCGACGACCAGTGAGATCGCCTCGGTGAACTTGAAATGCGGTCCGCCATTGAGCGCCACGAATTCCAGCCCCTCGATCTCGAACTCGATCGTCATCACGCTGCCCTTGGGTCCGGGCCCGGCATCGCCATAGCGCACCGTTTTGCCGATCTTCGAATTCTTGAATACCGAGGTATAGAGCTTCGCTGCCTCTTCGGCTTGCGTGTCGTACCACAGGAACGGCCTGATCTTCTGCATGTCGTCTCTCCTTGTCCGATGATTGGGATGGTTCAGGCGGCGCCCGCTTCGAGGGCGGCCAAAAGCGCGGCGAGCCGGTCGTAGCTCTGGGCGACACCCTGCTCCATCGGCGACTTGAGCACCGCATCGCGCGCCGCGCGCGATCCATAGAGGATGGTCTGGCGCATCAGGGTCTGGTTCCCCTGTTCAGTGAAGACGGTCGTCACCACGGCTTCGCCGCCCGTCCAGTCCTCGTCGAACAGCTCGACATGAACGATGCGCTCCGGGCGCTCGATCTCGCGGAAGGTACCGCTCATGCCCATACCGGTGCCGTTAGTGTGCCGCCACTCATAGCGCAGTCTGCCGCCAACCTTGAGATCGACCTCGCAGACGGGCAGCGACCAGCCGTCGGGGCCGGTGAGCCAGCGCTTGATCAGATGCGGCTTGGTGAAGGCATCGAAGACGAGGTCGCGCGGCGCATCGAAGAGGCGCGTCATCAGGATCTCCCGGTCATCGAGCGCGCTGACCTTGAGGCCCACTGCAGTGCTTTTTGGCGTCGCGGCATTCATTTTGTCATTACTCCCTGTTCGACGGACAAAATCGATCCTAGCGCTTCCGCCCGCGACTACCTTTCTTCGCCTTGAGCTCGGCGAGGAGCGCATCGAGCTTGCGGAACTGGCCTTCCCAGAACTGGCGATAGTCCTCGAGCCATTCCTCGGCCTCGGCGAAGGGCCGGCCCTCGATCCGGCACGGCCGCCTCTGCGCGTCGCGCCCGCGCGAAATGAGGCCCGCCTGCTCCAGCACCTTGAGATGCTTGGAGATCGCCGGCTGGCTCATGGCGAAGGGCTGGGCGAGTTCCATCACCGACGCCTCGCCCAGCGCAAGCCGGGCGAGGATGGCGCGCCGGGTCGGGTCGGCGAGTGCGGCGAATGTCAGATCGAGCCGGTCGGAAGCGGTCATTCCATAACCAATAAGTTTTATAACAATAAGGTTCTGGACTGAATCCGCCCGCAGGTCAAGCCTTGCGATCTACAACGGCCAGAACAGCAGGATGAGCGGCACGCCGATGACGAGCACGATCGCGGAGAGCGGCAGGCCGAGGCGCCAGTAATCTCCGAAGCGATAGCCGCCCGGACCCATCACCAGCGTGTTGCATTGGTGACCGATGGGGGTGAGGAAGTCGCATCCGGCCCCGATCGCGACGGCCATCAACAGCGGATCGGGATTGAGTTTGAGCGACGTCGCCACCGATACCGCGATCGGCGCCAGGATCAGCACCGTCGCGGCATTGTTCAGAAAGGGCGTCACGCCCATGGCGATCAGGAGCAGGATCGCCACATATCCCCATTGCGGCAGCACATCCGAAAGCAGCGAGACGAGATTGGCGATCGATCCCGTGAGGCCCGTGCTTTGCGCCGCATCGCTGACCGGAATGAGCGCGCCCAGCATCACCAGGATCGGCCAGTCGATCGCATTGTAAGCCTCGCGCAAGTTGATCGAGTTGGCGAGGATGACCAGGGTGGCGGCGCCGAAGAAACCGATCGCCACCGGAACCACGCCGAGCGCCACCAGCAACATCGCAGCCGCCAGAATGGCAATCGGCAAATAGGTGTTCCGGCTCCGCCCCAAGCCCAAGGGTCTCTCGGCCAGGGGCAAGCATCCGAGCTCCCCCAGGGCCTCCGGCATGAAGCGCATGTTCCCTTGCAGCACGATGGCATCGCCGGCCTTGAGGCGAACGGTATTGAGCCTTCGGGTGATACGACTGCCGCGCCGGCTGACGGCGAGCAGATTGAGGTCATAGCGGTCGAAGAGCTGATTCTCCGAAACGGTGCGGCCGACGAACGGCGATTCGTTGCCGACTACCGCTTCCATCACGCCGATCTCGTCGCTGGCGCTCTCCTTGGTCGGCTGCTTGTCCTGACGTACGAGCACGAACTTGCCCACCGCGACCGCCCGCTCCAACACCTCCGGCTCGCCGTGCAGGATGAGCAGATCGTCCACCCTGATCTTGGTGTTCTTTGCCGGATTGGCCTTGTTCAAGCCACCGCGGATCAGCACGGCAACATCGAGCTCTCCCTCCGTTTGCTTCTCGAGCTCGCCAACAGGCTTGCCGATATAGGGCGAGCTCTCTGGCACAGTGACCTCGGTCGCATAGGCATCGAGATTGAATGCGGCCTCGATCGAGGCTGTCGCCCGCCGCCCGGTCGGCAGCAACCTGTAACCGACGGCCAGGAAGACGATGCCGGCCAGCGTCAAACCGATCCCGACGGCAGCGAAATCGAACATGCGGAACGGCGTGCCGAGCAGCTTTTCGCGCGCTTGCGAGACGATGATGTTGGGCGAGGTCCCCACCAGCGTGATCAGTCCACCGAGCAGCGAGGCGAAGGACATCGGCATCAGAAGCACCGACGGCGAGGTCCCGCTGCGGCGTGCGAATTTGAAGGCGATAGGCAGGAACATCGCCAGCGTGCCGATATTCTTCACGAAGGCTGAAAGCGCGGCCACGCCGGTGGTGAGCGTCACGATCTGGCTACGGGGCTTGGAAAGGTCGAAGCTCGCATAGCTCATCACGAGTTCGACGATGCCGGAGCGCGAAACCGCGGAACTCAGAATCAACGCGCTCGCGACGATGATGACGATGTCGCTCGAGAAGCCGGAGAACGCCTTTTCGGCCGGAACAATCCCAACAAGGTAAGCAGCAATGAGCGCAATGACGGCGACGAGATCGTAGCGCAACCGCCCCCAGACGAAGAGCGCCATCATGCCGGCGATGATCGCAAGCGCCAGAGTCTGCTGCTGGTCCATTGTCCTCCCTTCCGCTCCGGCATGGCACCAAGCCAAGCCTATGATAGGGAGAGAGGACGGAAGCGGCCAGCTTCTTTCAGATGATCATCCTGAGCAGCACGACGCTCGCCATGCCGATGAGGACGGTCACGATCATCGGCAGGCGCAGGAAGGCGGATGCTGCGGTGACGCCGGCGGCAATGGTTTCGGCAATACCGGTCGCGAGGATGGTGGGCGCGATGACGGCCATGAGGATGGCGGGCGGCAGCGCATCGAAGGCCGCCTTGGTGCGGCCCTTCACATTGACATGCCGCATCAGGAAGAGACCGGCGACGCGGGTCGCATAGGTGGCGAGCGCCATGCCGACGATCGCGGCGAGCGTCGCGAGATGGATCGTCATGATGTCGCCTCTGCCTCTTCTTCCTCTTGTTCGGCATGCAGCAGCACCGCGACGAGGACGCCGGCGAGCCCGCCCAGCACGATATACCAGGCGCCGGGGATGGTGAGCTTCGCCACCGCCGCGACGACGGCGCTTGCCGCCAGCACCGCGCCGGTCTTGGGTCCCTTCCAGAAGCCCGCCAAAATGCCGATGAACAGCGCCGAGAAGGCGAAGTCGAAACCATAAGCCGCAGGATCCTGGAGCCAGGCGCCCGCCAGTGCGCCGATGACGCTCGTCGTCGTCCAGGTCGCGATCATCGGCAGGCCGAGACCCAGATAATAAGCCATGGTCAAGGGCTGGGTGAGCGCCCGTCTTTCGGAGAAGGCCCAGTTCTCGTCCGCCATCATATAGAGCAGCGGCGCGCGCCAGCCGGACGGGATATTCCCCATATGCCGCGACAGCGAGGCGCCCATCAGCACATGGCGGATGTTGACGATGAAGACGGTCACCGTGAGGAAGAACCACGGCGCCGGGTCTTGCCACAATTCGATGGCGACGAACTGCGCGGCGCCCGCGAAGACGCCGAAGCTCATCAAACCGGTCTCGAGGGGCGACAGGCCCTTGCCGGCGGCGAGCGTCCCCCATAACAGGCCGATCACGCTGGCGGCGGCGATCACCGGCAGGATGTCGATCACCCCTTGCCTGAATTCACGAGCAGTATTCGTCATTGGCAACTCCAGAGGCGCGGTATCTAGCAACGCCGACAGCCGCGGTATTGAAGGATTTTGCTGAGGTGCGCGCCGGCTAGTTGAGCAGCGCCTTATATTGCCCGGGCGTCACGCCGAGCCTCGCCTTGAACGAGCGCGTCAGATGCGCCTGATCGGCGAAGCCGCATTGGACGGCGATATGGCTGGGGCTCTCCCCTGCCCTGAGCAAATCGCGCGCCTGGTGCACGCGCCGGTCGACCAGCCAGGCATGCGGCGTCAAACCGGTCGCCTTGCGGAACACGCGGATCAGATGCCAGGCGCTCAAGCCCACATGCCGCGCCAGTTCCTGGAAGTCGGTGGCCTCGGCCATATGGGCGATGAGATAATCCTTGGTGCGGGCGACCGCATCGGACTCCCGTCCGGCGGCGATGATCGACGGCAAGCCGCCGCCATAGCGCTCGATCGCCGTCAGATAGAAGGCGAGGAGCTTCTCATCGGCAAAGAGCGGCTCCTTGTTGCCCTCGAGCGCCCGATGCGCGTCGCAGAACATCTGGGCGAGCTCCGGGTCGCGCACGCCGGGCTGGCTGAATTTGGGCGCCCCGACCGATCGGCCCGTGGCTTCGCGCAGCAGCGAGGTGAGGAAATCGGGGCTCGGATAGGTCATCCGATAGGAATAGCCATAGCTGTCCGGCGCGCCGTCATGCACTTCATCGGGATTGATGAAGCAGATATTGCCGGCTTCGCAGCGCACCCTGACGCCCTTGTGCATGTAGCTGTGTATGCCGTCGAGCGTGACGCCGACCACATAGGTCTCGTGCGTATGCGGCGGGAAGATATGCTTGCGGAAAGTGGCGGTGAAGCAATCGAGGTCGCCATGCCGCGTTACCCGCCAGAAGTGGGTCTCATCTTCCGGGGCCAAAGGTTCGCCACCGAGGGAGTCACGGGGTGAAATTTGCAGCATCTGCCAAATATAGCATTCCGCCTTCCCGACGCTTGAAGAAAATTGCGCCGATGCCTTGAAAAGTGATCGACGCCCTTCCGCTTCCTCTTTGAAATCCTTGACAGATTTACTTCTGCGCCACGCCGACGCGAACCAGCCATTTGGCCAGGGCATCGATATAGGCGGTGAGCACCTTGGCAAGGGCCTCATCGGTCACATGGCCGGTCTCGTCCATCAGGTTCTCCTTGAAAACGATATAGGCTTCGGGCCTCCCCATGAGGGCGACGCCCAGCGAGGCAAGGACGCTGCGCAGATGCGTCTGCGCCGCAGCCGTCCCGACCGCGCCTTGCGATGTGCCGATGGTGGCGCCTGGCTTGTCGAGCCACACGCTCGTGCCATAGGGCCTGGTGCCCCAGTCGATGACATTCTTCATGGCGGCCGACATCGAGCGGTTGTGCTCGGGGGTGATGAACAGGACGGCGTCCGCCGCGGCGATTTCTCGTTTCAACCGGCTGACCGGCGCCGGCAGGTCGTTCTCCATGTCCTGGTTGAAGAGCGGCAGGTCGTCGATCCGCAAAGGCGTCAGCGTGAGCCTGGGCGCGGCGAGCTTCGCCAGCGCCCGGGCAAGCCGGCCATTGAGCGAAGCCTGGCGGAGCGATCCATTGATGACGGCGACATGGGGCATGGGCTTAAGACCTCGGGTTGGGCAGCGGGAACATGGGGTTGATTGCCATGCCGGCACCAGCGCATTATCGTTCCGGCCTGTGAAGCCACGTCACAGCCCCAATTTCCTCGAACCGTTCACGAAGCTGCCGCCGCTCGAGGCGGTGCGCATGTTCGAGGCGGTAGCGCGGCTCGGATCGACGGTTGCCGCCGCCAAGGAATTGCGCCTCACCCATGGCGCGGTGAGCCGGCGTGTCCGCTCGCTCGAAGATCATCTGGGGACACCCCTTCTCGCCCGCGGCCGTGGCGGCCGGCTGGTGCCGACCGAGGCCGGCATGCGCTTCGCCGAGGCGGCGCAGCAGGCGCTCGGCACTCTCGCGCAAGCGGCGGACGCGACCGGCCGCAACGAAGCTCGGCGGCGCGCGGTACGGATCAACACGACGTCATCCTTTGCATCGCTGTGGCTGATCCCGAGGCTCCATCGCTTCCGCGCCCGCCATCCCGCCTTCGAAGCCTGGGTGTCGGAGAGCCAGACCCTGATCGAGCCGGGACCTCTCACCGACATCGATGTCGCCATCAGGTCGGGCAAAGGTGCTTGGCCCGGAGTCAAAGCCGAGCGCCTGATGGATGATGCGGTGATCGCCGTATGCGCACCCAAGCTTGCCGCGCGGCTGCACGTACCTGCGGATCTCGCCAAGGTCACGCTGCTGCAGGACGAAGATCCGGCACTGTCATGGCATCACTGGACCGAGGCGGCGGGCCTTGGCCGTCCCGACTGGGCATCGCGCGGACCGAGGCTTTCCGCCGCTGTATTTCTAGTGCAGGCGGCAACGGCGGGCGACGGCGTCGCCTTGGTGCCGGCCTCTCTCGCCGAAAGCCATCTGGCGAATGGCAGCCTGGCGGCGCCCTTCGCCGTGAAGCTCGAAAGCGCTTTGAGCTATTGGCTGGTTCGGCCACAGCGCGCCTTGTCGTCGCCGGCCGTCAGGGCCTTCTGCGCCTGGCTGCGCACCGAAATGCGGACCAGGACCTAACCGCCGACGCGGCGGAACCACTCCGCCTCGTCGATCACCTCGACGCCATGCTTCTGGGCATCCTTGAGCTTGGAGCCGGCGCCCGGTCCGGCGATGAGGAGATCGGTCTTCTTCGACACCGAGCCCGCGACCTTGGCGCCCAATCGTTCAGCCATGGCCTTGGCTTCATCGCGCGTCATCTTCTCGAGCGCGCCGGTGAAGACCACGGTCTTGCCGGAGACCGGGCTCTGCCGCACCGCTTCGAGCGGCGTCGCCTCGACTTGCTGAAGAAGCTTGTCGAAGACTTCGACATTATGCTTCTCGCTGAAGAAATCGACGATGGCCTCGGCGACGATCGGACCGATGCCGTCATGCGACATGAGTTCCTGATGCGCCTCCTCTTCCTTGCCCTTGCCGGCCGCGCGCATGGCGTCGCGCAAAGCGTCCGCCGATCCATAGGCGCGCGCCAGGAGCCTGGCATTGGTTTCACCGATATGCCGGATGCCGAGAGCGTAGATGAAGCGGTCGAGCGGGATGCTGCGGCGGTCGTTGATCGCGGCGAAAAGATTGCGGGCGCTGGTCTCGCCCCAGCCTTCGAGCTCGTCGACCTTCACCTTGCGCTTTTCCAGCGTGAAGATGTCGGGCGGCGATGAGATGAAGCCCAGCTCCAGGAATTCCTCGATCACCTTGTCGCCCATGCCTTCGATGTCGAAGGCGTTGCGCGAGACGAAATGCTTCAAGCGCTCGGCCCGTTGCGCGGCACAGATGAGGCCGCCGGTGCAGCGCCTGACCGCATCGACCTTGCCGGTCTTCTCATTGACCTCGCGCACCGCATGGCTGCCGCAAACCGGGCAGGTTTCCGGGAACTTGTAGGGCTTGGCGTCCTTGGGGCGCTTCTCCGGCACGAATCCCAAGATCTGCGGGATGACGTCGCCGGCGCGCTGCACGATGACCATGTCGCCGATGCGGATGTCCTTGCGCCCGATCTCGTCCTCATTGTGGAGCGTCGCGTTGGAGACGACGACACCGCCCACCGTCACCGGCTTCAGCCGCGCCACCGGCGTCATGGCGCCGGTACGGCCGACCTGGATGTCGATCCCTTCGAGGATCGTCATCGCCTTCTCGGCGGTGAATTTATGCGCCAGGCCCCAGCGCGGCGCCCGGCTCACGAAGCCCAATCGCTCCTGCCAGTCGAGGCGGTTGACCTTGTAGACGACGCCGTCGATGTCATAGCCGAGCAGCGCGCGCTCGCTTTCGATTTTATGGTACTGCGCCAGGAGCTCGTCGGCCGATGTGCACAGTTTCGAGAGCGGATTGACCGGGAAGCCCCAGCGCTTGAACGCCTGGATGACGCCCCATTGCGTATCGGCCGGCAGTTTCGACACCTCGCCCCAGGCATAGGCGAAGAACCTCAAAGGCCGGCTCGCGGTGATCGACGGGTCGAGCTGGCGCAGCGACCCCGCCGCGGCATTGCGCGGATTGGCGAAGACTTTTTCGCCCGCTTGCGCCTGTTTCTCGTTCATCTTGGCGAAATCCTTGTGCGTCATATAGATTTCGCCTCTGACCTCGAACACGTCCGGGAAGTCCTTGGCGTCGACCGCATTGGGGATGTCCTTCACGGTGCGGACATTGGCCGTGACATTCTCACCTTCCGCGCCATCGCCGCGCGTCGCCCCTTGCACGAGCTTGCCCTTCTCATAGCGCAGCGACAGCGACAGGCCGTCGATCTTGGGCTCTGCCAGGAGTTCGACCGGGGCGTCGGCGCCGAGATTCAGGAAGCGGCGGATGCGGCCGAGGAATTCGCGCACGTCTTCCTCGGAGAAGCCGTTGCCGAGCGAGAGCATCGGCACGCGATGTCGGATCTTGCCGAATTTGGCTTGCGGGGCCACGCCCACGCGCCGCGAGGGCGAGTCCTCGCGCACGAGCTCGGGAAACCGCTTTTCGATCGCCTCGTTGCGCAGGCGCAGCGCATCATAGTCGGCATCCGAGATTTCCGGCGCGTCCTGACCATGATAGCGCTCATCGTGATGAGCGATCTCGGTGGCGAGGCGGCGCAATTCATCGGCCGCCTCCTTGGCATTGAGCTTTTCGACAGGTCTGTTCGCGACTGCGGTCATGATTGGCGGCTCTTTCGCTTCCGCTTAGCATGACCTTCATAAGGGCACGAAGCCCAAAAACTGTCAGGATCGGCGCATCGCAAAGAGCCGATGCGCCGCGTGCCTAATGGTCGCCGCCGCCGACGATCTGACGTGCCGTCGCCTCGATGAGCTTGCGCACCCTTTCGGCTTCCTCAGGGCTCCATGGACCCCGGCGCATGTGAAGCGCCTGCTTCAGGGTTCTCACCGCCTCGCGCACCGTTTCCGGCGTGGAATGAATCGAAAAGGCTTGTGCCGCAAGATCCATGCGCGACTGGATGCCCTTGAGAGCGACCGCATTCTCTTCGAGGAAGGCCGTCCCCGTCTCGGTGATCTGATAGAGCTTCTTGGTGCCGCTCTGGGCTTCGGCGACGATATAGTCCTGCTCTTCGAGGAGCGTCAGCGTCGGGTACACGGCGCCGGGGCTTGGGGCATAGGCGCCGCCGAATTTCTCCTCGATGGCGCGGATCAGGTCATAGCCGTGCCGGGGCTTCTCGGCGATGAGCGCCAACAGCACCAGCCTGAGGTCGCCGTGGCCGAACATCCGCCCCCCTCGCCCGCCAAAGAACCCGCCGCGGCCGAAGCCGCCTTCATCATCGGCGCGGCCGCCGCGTCCCCATCGCCCGCGCGGCGAGCAATCATGACGCCCTTCATGGCGTCCCCAATGATCGTGATGTCGTCCAAACATGAGATATATCCTTTGATATGACTTGTGACTGATTCTTAAGATATATCTTAAGAATCAGTCAGTCAAGAGCGATGGCCGACCGTCACATACTGCCGCGGCGGCGAGGGGTCCTGACATGTCGATAGCGACTGGGGAAAGCGGCAAGGTTGCCGTTGAGCTATCAGCTCAACCTATGATCTGGCTCGCCTTGGATCGAAAGGGCCTGAAGCAACAAGATCAGGTATTCCTGGTCTTGGCGCGCAATCGGAGGGAACGGCTCACGCCCCTTTTCCGGTCACGCGCCAAGCATATCAGCGTCAGCCGATGAATTCCGGCGCCGGTGCGGCTTCCTTCTCCACATGGCCAGGCTGATCGGTGGCGGGCAGCTGCAGGACAGTCGCGACTTGTCCTTTGCGCAGACGGGTCACCAGCACGATCTTGCCGTTCGGAAATTCGAGCGCATCGTGATAGGCGGCCGGCCGATCCATGTCGACCTGGGTGAACCGGGCGACCTTGCCGCCGAGCTCTCCGATCTCCATGCCGAGCCCCCCGAGCGTGGCCTGGTTGCTTTCGATGTCATTGTCGAAAGCAAGTTCCGTGCCCGGACGAAGGCATACAGCCACATTTGGTTCACCGACGGCACAGAAGCCATGTGTCGTCGAGCTGTCGAATGCAGACGTTACCAGCTTGTCACCGACTTTTGCGGGACGAGAGGCGACGTGATGCAGACTATAGTCGCACATCAAAGTTATCTCCTCTACTGTGAACAGCCAAGATGGTTGTCCTTTGTCGATGGAAACACATCATGGTGGCTATCCTGTGTCCATGGACATCACGACTGCAGTCGTAATGTTCCATGAGCGCTTCTCGCCAAGCCACTACAGACTTGGGAAGCGCCTTAGATAAAAGTGCAGTGAATGCTTTGTTCCTAATTGCACCGAGTCGGTGCTATAGTAGCCGACGAGACACGCGGTTTTGATCACGAGCTGGCGCGCAAGAGCTGGTCGGCTTGGGCTCGTGCTTCTTCGGTTACTTTGGCACCTGAAAGCATGCGGGCGATCTCTTCGCGCCGGCTCGCCGCGCTGAGTTCTTGCACGCGCGTCACCATGCGCTTCTTGCCGACTTCTTCCATCTTGCTGATCAGCATGTGATTGCCGGCGCGGGCGGCGACCTGCGGTGAATGCGTCACGGCGAGAACCTGCAGGCCTTGCGCCAAACGCGACAGCCTGACGCCGATCGCATCGGCGACCGCGCCGCCGACGCCGGTATCGATTTCGTCAAAGACGAGCGTCGGCGCCGACCCCTTGGCCGCCAATATGACCTTAAGGGCAAGCATGAAGCGCGCGAGCTCGCCGCCGGAAGCGACCTTCATCAAAGGCGACAAGGGCGTTCCGGGATTGGCCGCCACCAGGAACTCGACCTTGTCGAAGCCATGCGGGCCACCACGCCCATGGTCGGTCTCGACGCGCGTCTCGAAGCGCGCGCGCTCGAGCTTCAGGGGAGCGAGCTCCGCCACCACCGCATCATCGAGCTTGCGGGCCGTCTTCTTGCGCTTCACGCTCAATTTGCGCGCCGCCTCGTCGAAAGCGTCGCACTGCACCTTGTAGGAAGCTTCCAGCCGCGTGAGCTCGGCGCCGCCATCGGCGATCGCCTGCAATTCGCCTTCCATGCGCTCGCGTATTTGCGCCAGTGCATCGACCGGACATTTATATTTGCGCGCCGCCGCGCGCAGCGCGAACAGCCTTTCCTCGGACTGCTCCAGCTCGCGCGGGTCGAAGGCGAAGCTCCTCAGCGCCTCGGCGGAGGCCCGCTGCGCCTCGCCCATTTCCTGGAGCACGCGGTCGAGCGCCTCGCAGATGCGGTCGAGACGCCCTTGCGCCTGGTCCTTGCGCCGTTCGAGCTTGCGCAAGGCGGCATTGAGGCGCGCTTCCACTGCGCCATCGCCGTTGAGGGCATCTTCGGCTTCCGTCAGCGCCGCCGCGAACTGCTCGGCATTCATCATGATCTGGCGCAGATCGGCGAGCTTGGTCTCCTCGTCGGCCTGGGGATCGAGCTTGCGCAATTCATCGACCGCATGAGTCAGATAATCGCGCTCGGCCTCCGAGCGCGCCAGCAGCGCCTTGTGCTCGGCAAGCCGCGTCTCGGCTTCGCTCAACGCTTCCCACAGGCGGCGGACGTCTTCCGCCTCGGCGTCGAGCCCGCCAAAGGCGTCGAGCAGCCGGCGGTGATTGGCCGGATTGACGAGCGCACGATCGTCATGCTGGCCATGGATCTCGGTCAATGCGCCGGCGATCTGGCGCAGGAGATTGAGGCTGACCGGCTGATCGTTGATGCTGGCACGGCTCGGACCATCGGCATTCTGGATCCGCCTGATGACGAGCTCGCCATCGGCTTCAATATCCTGCTGGCTGAGCAGACCGAAGACGGCATGCGTCCTGGGCAGCGCGAAGGCGGCGGTGACGACCCCCTTCTCCGCACCACTGCGCACCAGGCCGCTGTCGCCGCGCGCGCCCAGCGCCAGACCCAAGGCGTCGAGCAGGATGGATTTTCCCGCCCCCGTCTCACCGGTAAGCACGGTCAGGCCCTTCTCGAGCACGAGGTCGAGCTTCTCGATGAGGACGATGTCGCGGATGGAGAGCGCCGTGAGCATGGCGCCCTTATAGCTGAGTCTTATTAGGCCGTGGGAGGGGCTTTAGAACGGGTTGACCGAGCTCACAGCCTTGCTGATCCAGGAGTCCTTGTGTTCCTGCGGCAGGACGCCGTCATTCTCGAGCAGCGAATAGGCATCCTGGTACCATGCGCTGTTGGGATAATTGTGTCCCAGCACCGCGGCGGCGGTCTGCGCTTCCGACCTGATGCCGAGCGCCAGATAGCCCTCGGTCAGGCGATAAAGGGCTTCCGGCGTGTGCGACGTATTCTGGTATTCGGTGATCACCCGCTTGAAGCGGTTGATGCCGGCGAGATAGGAACCCTTCTTAAGGTAATAGCGGCCGACTTCCATTTCCTTGCCCGCCAGGTGGTCGCGCGCCAGTGTCGCCTTGGCGGCGGCATCCTGGGCATAGGCGGTTCCGGGATAGCGGCGGGTCACTTCCTCAAGCGACTCGAGCGCCTTCCGGGTGTTCGTCTGGTCGCGCCTGACGTCGATGATCTGCTCATAATTGCAGAGCGCGACCAGGTAATAGGCATAAGCGGCATCCTTGTGGCCCGGATGCAAAGTGATGAAGCGCTGCGCCGCGTTGATCGCCTCGTCATAGGCATTGCGCTGATATTGCGAATAGGCCTGCATCAGCTGTGCCTTGGTGGCCCAGGCCGAATAAGGATGCTGGCGCTCGACCTCGCCGAAGGTCTTGGCGGCGGTGCGGTATTCGCCCGCCTGCATCTGCTCGAGGCCCTTGTTGTAGAGCGGTCCCACCGGCTCCGTCTTGTCGGCCGCGGCGAGATCGGGGGCTATACCGTCGCTCGACGCAGCGGCGGCCTCCGACGAAGTCGAGGAACCGCTGTCGAGCAGGTCCGACATGCTGGAACAGGCCCCAAGCGCCAGCGTCACGGCAATCACAGGTCCAAGGCGCAGCCCTGCTGCTAACCGCTCAAAGCGCTTCCCACCAGACACAGAAGTCAATCGCCGAATTCCCGATCAAGATGCCAAATCGGCCGCTTTTTACCCCTCCCGGACCTGGGATTCCAGCGGCGCTCCAACTGTTAGATGCAGAAAACCCGGCGGAAGTGTGACCGCCGGGCTTTTTGCCAGGTGCTGCAGTAACTTAACTAGTTGGCCTGTCGGCGCAGAAAGGCCGGAATCTCGAGTTGGTCGTCGTCATAGGCGGGCTGCGCCGGGCTTGTCACCGGCATCTGCGCCACCTGCGGCCGTTGCGGTTCGGCGGCCTGGATGCGCGGCTCCTGCCGTGTCCTTGGATCGGCTTCCGGCTGCGCCGGCAGATCACCCTTGCGGCTGAGGCCCACGCCGGCCAGCCTTTCGAACAAGCCGCGCTTCTTCTTGGCGGCATGCTCGGCGATATTCTCGATGCGGTTCTGCTGCGCCGCGATCTGCCGTTGCGCGATCGGCGGGAAGTCTTCGGCCTGCGGCATCCGGGGCGCCGCCGCCTGGGCGCGCGCCTGCTGGATGACCTGCTGGGTCACCTCGGCTTCCTCATGCTCCTCTTCGATTTCATCGAGCTCTTGCACGGGCTGCGGCGCCGGCTGCACCGGCGGCGGGGCCACGCGCCTGGCCTGCGGCGCGGCCGCAAGCGGTGTCGGCTGGATCGGCTTCTTCACCGGGATAGGCTGCCTGCCGGTATAGCCGAAGACCGGACGCGCGGGCGCCTGCTCCTCGGCGGCAGGTTCATCATTGAGATGCTCGGACTGTTCGATGGAAAGGCCGGTCGCCACGACCGACACGCGCATCGTGCCTTCGAGCGAGTCGTCGAAGGTGGCGCCGAGGATGATATTGGCCTCGGCGTCGACTTCCTCGCGGATGCGGGTCGCCGCTTCATCGACTTCATAAAGCGTGAGGTCGGGTCCGCCGGTGATCGAGATCAGGAGGCCGCGAGCGCCCCGCATCGACACATCGTCGAGCAGCGGATTGGAGATCGCCGCTTCCGCCGCCTCGATGGCGCGCTTCTCGCCGGAGGCCTCGCCCGTTCCCATCATCGCCTTGCCCATCTCGCTCATGATGGCGCGGACGTCGGCGAAGTCGAGATTGATCAGGCCTTCCTTGGTCATGAGCTCGGTGATCGAGGCGACGCCCGAATAGAGCACCTGGTCGGCCATGGCGAAGGCGGCCGCGAAGGTCGTCTTCTCATTGGCGACGCGGAACAGGTTCTGGTTCGGAATGACGATCAGCGTATCGACATTCTTGGCGAGGAGCTCGATGCCGCGCTCCGCCGTCTGCATGCGGCGCACGCCTTCGAAGTGAAAGGGTTTCGTAACCACGCCGACGGTGAGGATGCCTTGCTCCTTGGCCGCGCGTGCGATGACCGGAGCAGCACCGGTGCCGGTGCCGCCGCCCATGCCGGCGGTGATGAAGCACATATGAGCGCCCGCCAGGTGATCGAGGATTTCCGGCAGCGCCTCTTCGGCGGCGGCCGCACCGATTTGCGGCTGCGATCCCGCACCCAGCCCCTGGGTGAGCGCGGTGCCCATCTGGATGCGCCTTTCGGAGACATTCTGGGCGAGAGCCTGGGCATCGGTATTGGCGACGACGAATTCGACGCCGTCGAGCCGGCTCTCGATCATGTTGTTGACGGCATTCCCGCCGGCGCCGCCCACGCCGAAGACGGTGATGCGTGGTTTAAGCTCTGCCAAGCTCGGCACGGTGAGATTGATCGTCATATGAAAACACCTGAGAACTGATTTTCCCCAGATGGAATCTTTCTTACCCATTCGATAACAAATGGTTAACAAACGCTAACCAACGCCGGTTTTTTTGAATCAAATTTGATTCGGAACAGGACAGGCGAAGGATGATTTCTTGACCACCTGCCATCAGGCTGTCCCCGGCCAGTTGAATCTCTATCTTACGAGATCCGCGCAACCCTTTGTAACAAAGCAAATTACCGGGCCAACGACGGAATGCACGCCGGACTTTCCCGACGAAACATACCTTTCAGATGAGGAAAGCCCCCTTTTTGAGGCACCTTTCTTTTACGTGGCGGCAGCCAATTCCTTAACAACCCCGCTCCGCCGAGGCGCAATCATCATACTTAGCCTGCATGTTTGCGAACCACCGATCGGTCCTGTTCGGCGGGACGCGGACATCTTTGGCAAGCGCACGGGCCGACATGCCCAACGGATCGAGAAGCTCCTCTTTCAGCACAAGGCCAGGATGCGGCATGGGGATATTACGAGCCATAGGCCCTCCTCTCATCGACATGCCTTGCCAAGGATGAAAGGGCATTAGAAGCGCGGACAGCGTGAAAGGCTTTGACCATTGTCTGGCGAGCAACGCCATGCCTGCAACGATGAGCCCCAGCACAATGAAATAATGATTATCCAACTGAGAACTCCGGGCGCATATTGGCCGATTTTGATATTTCCCAAATCGCACGTCTGATCGCAGGCGTCAAGAACAAAATGAGAACATCGATTTAGGGGGCTATTCCTCGCGGAACGCCCGCTCGATCTGGTCGCTGAGCGGTTTCACCAGATAGGAGAGGATGGTGCGGGCGCCGGTCGGGAAGAACACCTCGGCCGGCATGCCGGGGGTGAGCGTCAGGCCTTTGAGCTTCGTCACTTCCTCCTTCGGCAGCACGACGCGCGCCGTATAGAAGCTCACCCCCGATCTCTGGTCGACGGTGAGGTCGGCCGCCACCTTGGTGAGCAGGCCCTTGAGCTCGGGCGTGGTGCGCTGGTTGAAGGCCGAGAGCCTTAAAGTGGCCGCCTGGCCGGGCGTCACCTGGTCGATATCCTGTGGCGCGATCCGGGCCTCGACGGTGAGCTCGTCGGTGACCGGCACGATGAGCATGATGGGCTCCCCCGCCTGGATGACGCCGCCGATCGTATGGACGGCGAGCTGATGCACGATGCCGTTCTGCGGACTCTTGATCTCGATGCGCTTCAGTTGGTCCTCGGCCGCGACCTTGCGCTCGACGAGCTCGGACACCCGCCCCTGGATCTCGCGGATCTCGGCCGCCACCTCGCTTCTCAGATCCTGATCGATCTGGATGATCTGCAATTCGATCTCGCTGCCGCGGCCCCGGGCGCCGGCGATCGCGGCGGTGAGCTGGCCATGCTCGCCGCCGAGCCTGGCCGAATCGCGCTCCAGCGCCGTGATCCTTTCGATCGAGACGAGCTTGCTCTTCCACAATTTGCGGATGCCTTCGAGCTCGCGGCCGATGAGCGTGATCTCGAGCCGCTTGGCTTCGCGCTGCTCGGTGAGGCCCGAAACTTCCTCCGTGAGCTGCGCGATCCGCTCGCGCAATTGCGATTTCTGCCCCTCCCGCGCCACGCGGCGCAGATCGAACAGCGATTGTTCCCCGCTCAGGATGCGCTTGACCGCGGGATCGCCGCGGCGCGCCAGGAGCTCTTCCGGGAAGGCGATCAGCGCCGATCCGTCGCGTTCTGCCTCGAGCCGCGCAAGCCGCGCTTCGAGCTCATCCAGGCTCTTGGCGACGATGGCGAGATTGGCGCGGGTCACCGTCTCATCGAGGCGCACCAGCACCTGCCCCACTTCCACCCTGTCGCCCTCGCGCACATGGATGGCGCCGACCACGCCGCCGGAAGGATGCTGCACCTTCTTGACGTTGGAATCGACCACCAGCGTCCCCGGCGCGATGACGGCGCCCGAAAGCTCGGTCACCGCCGCGACCCCGCCGACGCCGCCGACGAGCACCGCCAAGGTCGCAACCCCGGCGAAGAGATAGCGCCTGATGGCACGTTCGGGCGGTATGGGTGCGGCGGCGGTCACGAGGCGGCACTTTCTTCCGAAGGCGTTATGACCTTCAGAGGCGGCGGCGCCTGCGGCTTCTGCCGGGACATCTTGCTCAGGATCTCGTCCTTGTCGCCGAAGGCCTGGACGCGGCCCTGGCTCATGACCAGCACCTGGCCAAGGCTTGCGAGCGCGCTCGGGCGGTGGGCGACGACGACGGCGATGCCGGAGCGATCGCGCACGCTCTGGATGGCTTGCGTCAGCGCCGCTTCGCCTTCGGCGTCGAGATTGGAATTGGGCTCGTCGAGCACGACCAGGAAGGGATCGCCATAGAGAGCGCGGGCGAGCGCTATGCGCTGGCGCTGGCCGGCGGAAAGGGCGGACCCCGCCTCGCCGATGCGCGTGTCATAGCCCTCGCTCAGATGCACCATCAGGTCATGGACGCCCGCGGTCTGGGCCGCCTTCAACACCTTGTCGGAGGGCGCATCGGGCTCGAAGCGGGCGATGTTCTCGGCGATCGTGCCGTCGAAGAGCTGCACGTCCTGGGGCAGATAGCCGATATGGCGGCCGAACTCTTCAGGCTCCCATTGATCGAGTGCCGCGCCATCGAGCCGGACGGAGCCCCGCGCCGGCAGCCACACGCCCGCCAAGGCGCGCGCCAGAGTGGACTTGCCCGAGGCGCTGGGCCCGATGATGCCGAGGCCCTGGCCTTTCTCAAGGACGAAGCTTGCATCCTGGACGATGAGCCGGCGCTCGCCCGGGGCTGCGATGCTGACGCTTTCGACCGCAAGCCGGCTCACCGGATCGGGCAGCGTGACGCTGGCCGCGGTCTCGGGCAGCAGCGCCAGGAGCTGCGACAGGCGGCTCCAGCTTTGCCGCGCCGAGACGAAGCCCTTCCAATGGGCGATGGCGAGCTCGATCGGCGCCAGCGCCCGACTCATCATGATCGAGCTGGCGATCATGATGCCGCCCGACGCTTCACCCAGGATCACCAGCCAGGCGCCGATCGCCAGCATGCCCGATTGCAGGATCATGCGCAGGATCTTGGACACGGTGCCGAGCGAGCCCGCCACATCGCTCGCTTTGGCGTGGGCGGCGAGATAGTCCTGGTTGATGCTCGACCAGCGCTCGGCGATGCGCGCGCCGAAGCCCATGGCCTGCAGGACCTCGCTGTTGCGCCGGGTCGCCTCGGCGAGCGCGCTGCGGCTCGCGGCATGGGTGCCGGCCAACTTGGTCGGAGCTTTGGTGCGCATCTCGGTGAGGAGCGTCAGGCAGAAGAGCACGATGGCGCCGAGGAGCGCCGTCATGCCGATCCAGAAATGGAACAGGAAGCAGATGGCGATATAGAGCGGCATCCACGGCAGGTCGAAGAGCGCGGTGGGCCCGGCGCTCGCCATGAAGGAGCGCACCTGGTCGAGATCGCGCAGGGACTGGAGTCCGTCGCCCGGCAGCTTGGTGCGCAAGGGGAGCCGCATGAGGGCGGAATAGACCTGGCCGCTCAGCTTCGCATCGAGCGCCGAGCCGAGCCGCACCAGGAGCCTCGAGCGGATGAGCTCGAGCAGACCCTGGAAGGCGAAGAGGAGGCCAGCGAGGATGGCGAGGCCGACGAGGGTCGGCATGCTCTGGCTCGGGATGACGCGGTCATAGACCTGCAGCATGAAGAACGAGCCGGTCAGCGCCAGCACATTGACCGCCCCGCTCATCAGCCCGACGCCCAGGAAGGCGCGCCGGAACGACGCCAAAACCGCCGCGAGGGTCAATCGCGGCGGCTTGTTGCGGGAAGACTGTGGCGTGCCGTCCAAAGCCCAAATCCGTCAATCTGCTCAGCTCATGCGGGTCATGCAGCCATGAAGGTGAAGTCGTCCGCATGGAGATTGGTCATTGTCACGTTCTTGAGCGTGACGGTGTTGTTGCTGTCATAGGTGATCACGGTGTCGGCCCCGACCTGGCTCGCCGCCGCCATCACCGCGGCGAAATCGGCGAAGACGTCGTTGTCGAACTCGATGACGTCCTCCGAGCCGGCGCCGTCGGTGAAGTCGGTGATGGTGTCGCGTCCAAAGCCGCCGGAGAAAATGAAGACGTCGTTATCGTCATCTCCGTCGCCGCCGGTCAGCGTATCATCGCCGGCACCTCCTGCGAGTTCGTCATCGTCGTCGCCACCATCCAGGACATTCGCACCGGCATCACCGATAAGAATGTCCGCCTCGTCAGATCCGGTGATATTCTCGATGCCGGATAGAGTATCGCCCTGGGCATGACTGCCGCTTCCGGTGCCGGTGGAAAGGTTGACGATGACCCCGGCCGAAGAGCTCCGATAGCTGGCTGTATCGGTACCGCTACCGCCGATCATGGCGTCGGCGCCCGCACCGCCGTTCAGTGCATCATCGCCTTCCGCGCCGTTGAGCGTGTCATCACCGCTGCCGCCGTTCAACGTGTTGCTCTGATTGTCGCCAGTGATGCTGTCGGCGTAAGCGCTGCCGGTGACGATCTCCACTTCGCTTATGCTGTCGCCTTGAGCATCGCCGCCGGCATTTACACCGGTCGTCAGATTGATGGTGACGCCGGTGGAAGACGAGGCATAGCTGACGGTATCCCTGCCCTCGCCGCCGATCAGGACATCGGCGCCGGCATCGCCGCTGAGCGTGTCATCGTCTCCGCCGCCAAGCAGGGTATCGGCGCCCCCACCACCGCTGAGCGTATCATCGTCATCGCCACCGTCGAGGACATTGTTGCCGGCATCGCCGGTGAATTCGTCCTCGCCGCCGGATCCCAGTATATTCTCGATGCCGGTCAGCGTATCGCCGCCGGTGCTCGTGCCGGTGGCCAGATTGACGGTCGAACCGCTCGTATACTTGGCTGTGTCGATGCCGGCGCCGCCATTGATAATGTCTCCCTGCAAACCACCTTCCAGGATATCGTCGCCATCGCCGCCATTGAGGGTATCGGCACCATCGCCGCCGATAAGGTAATTTGCGCCGGTGTTGCCCGTCAGACTGTCATTGCCCCCAGTTCCGATGACACCCTCTATGCCTGAGAACGTGTCACCTTGTGCGTCCCCGGTATGAACGCCGGTCGCGAGATTGACTGTCAGTGATCCCGATCCGGTATAGTCCGCGAAGTCGACACCGGCGCCACCGATCAGGATATCGGCGCCGCCACGGCCCTGGAGCTTGTCGTCGCCATCGCCGCCATTGATCGTATTGACTCCACCATCGCCGGTAAGCGTGTCGGCATAGGCGGACCCTGTCAGCTTTTCGAATCCCGACAGCGAATCCCCTTGCGCGTCGCCGCCGGTATTATTGCTTCCGGTATTGAGGACGACGGTAACGCCTTCCGCTGACCCCGCATAGCTCACGGTGTCGGTTCCGCCGCCGCCAATGAGCGTATCGGCATCAGCACCGCCCTCGATGGTATCATTGCCGTTGCCGCCATCGAGCCTGTTCTTGCCGCCATCGCCCGTCAGCGTGTCATTGTGAGAGGACCCGGTGAGATTCTCGATGCCGGTCAGCGTATCGCCCTGCGCATCGCCGCCGGTGCTTGCGCCAGTCAGAAGATTGACGGTCACCGCGGCTCCTGAAGCGCTGTAGTCCGCCTCGTCGGTGCCCAAGCCGCCAATGAGCATGTCCGCACCGGCACCGCCGGCGAGCGTGTCATCGCCGGCCTCACCGTCAAGAATATTCGCACCGGAGCTGCCGGTGATCGAGTCGTTTCCGAGCGTCGCTATGATGTTCTCGATGCTCGAAATGGAGTCGTCATTGTCCGTGTTGAAGATGTTGAGAGCGCCGGTTGCGATGTTGACCGACATGCCGTCCGTATAATTGTTGAAGACCGCGGTATCGTTTCCCGAGCCGCCGATAAGCGTGTCCTGACTGCCCCAGCCGATGAGAATGTCGTCGCCGTCGCCGCCATTCAGGACATCGTTGTTTCCGCCGCCAAAGAGGGTGTTGTTTCCGGCATCACCCGTGATGTTGTCGCCGCCGTCCGTGCCAATGACATTCTCAATCCCGGAGAACGTGTCGCCGGCCGCCTCCCCGCCCGAAGCTGCGCCGGTCGCAAGGTTGATCGTCACTGCGCCCGACGTGCTGTAGTCGACGGTGTCGCTACCGCTCCCGCCGACCAGGACATCGGCGCCCGCACCGCCTTTCAGCGTATCGTCGCCATCGCCGCCATTGAGCGTGTCGGCGCCTGCGGCACCTTCAAGCACATTCGCCACGGCATTGCCCGTAAGCGTGTCATTCTGGCCCGAACCCGTGATGTTCTCTATGCCCGAAAGCGTGTCGCCTGCGGCATCGCCGCCCGATCCGACGCCAGTGGCGAGATTGACTGTCACCGCGCTGCTCGAGCCCGTATAGATTACCGTATCGACGCCGATGCCGCCAATGAGGGTGTCGGCACCGCCGCCGCCGGTGAGCTTGTCGTCCCCTGCGCCGCCATTCAGGATATTAGCGCTCGAACTGCCGGTGATTGTGTCGTCGAAGGCCGATCCGGTTACATTCTCGATGCTCGAATAAGTGTCGCCTTGCGCATCGCCACCCGTGCCGGTTCCGCTGGCGAGATTAACGGTCACTGCCACCGAGGAGCCGGCATAGAGCGCGGTATCGGATCCGTTGCCTCCCGTCAGCACATCCGCGCCGACACCGCCGGCGAGCGTATCATTGCCGTCGCCGCCATTCAGCGTATTGGCAGCGGCATCGCCGGTGAGCGTATCGGCATGGGCAGAACCGGTCACGTTCTCGATGCCGGTCAGTTTGTCGCCTTCGGCGTCACCGCCGAGGTTGATGCCCGCCAGGAGGTTGACCGTGACGGCGGCCGTCGATGTCGCATAGCTCGCCGTGTCGGTTCCCGCATCGCCCACCAGCTCATCAGCCCCGGCTCCGCCATTGAGCGTGTCATTTCCGGACCCGCCATTGAGAAGATTAGCGGCGCTATTGCCCGTGAGCGTGTCATTGAATGAGGATCCCGTGACATTCTCGATGCCGGACAGGCTGTCACCTGCCGCATCGCTACCGGAGCCTGCACCCGTAGAGAGATTGACGGTGACCGCCGATGCCGACCCGGCATAGCTTGCCGTATCGATGCCGGCACCGCCGATCAGAACGTCGGCACCGCCCGCCCCCTTGAGAACATCATCGCCAACGCCGCCATCGAGCGTATTCGCGGCTGAATCGCCCGTGAGCGTGTCACCATGCGCAGAGCCGAGCAGGTTCTCGATGCCGGAAAGCTCGTCGTCTTCGGCATCGCCGTCGTCGCCGTCCGAGTTCACCGTCACGGTCACGCCGGAGGCCGACCCCGCATAGCTGGCCGTATCGTTCCCGGCACCGCCTATCAGCGTGTCATCGCCCGCGCCGCCTTCCAGCACGTCGTTGCCATCGCCACCGCTGAGGGTGTTCTCTTCCGCATCGCCCGTCAGGCTGTCGTTCTGGGCGGAGCCGGTGAGATTCTCGATACCGGTCAAGATATCGCCTTGGGCATCGCCACCCGTATTGACGCCGGTCAAGAGGTTGACGGTCACGCCATTCGTGGAACCGGCATAGCTCGCCGTATCGACGCCTGCATCACCGGCGAGACTATCAGCGCCTGCCCCGCCATTCAGCGTGTCATTGCCGCTGCCGCCGGCAAGCGCATTCGCATTGGAGTCACCCGTCAGCGTGTCGTTGAACGAGGATCCCGTGACATTCTCGATGCCCGACAAGGTATCGCTCGCCGCATCGCCGCCCGTTCCCGTCCCGGTCGAGAGATTGATCGTCACGGCTGCTGCCGAGGCCGCATAGTCGGCGGTGTCATTGCCCGCGCCACCCGTCAGGCCGTCCGCCCCGGCGCCGCCTTTGAGCGTATCGTCGCCATCACCGCCACTCAGTATGTCATTGCCCGCTCCACCGGACAGGATATTGGCATTTGTGTCGCCGGTCAGAATGTCCACGAAGCCCGAGCCCGCGATGTTCTCGACGCTCGAGAACGTATCGCCGGCGGCATCGCTGCCCGTGGCCGTGTTGGTCGCGAGGTTGACCGTCACGCCGGCGGCCGCCGCCGCGTAACTCGCCGTGTCGCTGCCGGCGCCGCCGATCAGAATGTCAGCCCCCGCCCCGCCAATGAGCTCGTCGTCGCCGTCGGCGCCGTCCAGCGTGTCGTTGCCGGCGCCGCCGGTCAGGATGTTGCTGTTGGCATCGCCGGTCAGGGAATCGACAAAAGCCGACCCGGTGACGTTCTCGATCCCTGAGAAACTATCGCCGGCGGCATCGCTGCCCGTGCCCGTATTGGTCGCGAGATTGACCGTCACACCGGCGCTCGCGGCCGAATAGCTTGCCGTGTCGCTGCCGGCGCCGCCAATCAAGGTGTCGGCGCCTGCCCCGCCGGTCAGCGTGTCATTGCCGTCGCTGCCGTCGAGACTATTGGCATTCGCGTCGCCCGTGAGGGTGTCACCGAAAGCCGAGCCGGTGAGGTTCTCGATGCTATTGAACGTATCGCCTAACGCGTCACCCCCGCTGCCGCTGCCGCCCGCCAGGCTGACCGTGACGGCCGCCGCCGAGCCGGAATAGAGCGCCGTGTCGGAGCCGTTGCCGCCCGTCAGACTATCGGTTCCAGCGCCGCCTTTCAGCGTATCATCACCGTCGCCGCCATTGAGCGTGTCATTGCCGGCGCCGCCATCGAGCAGATTGGCGCTGCTGTTGCCGGTGATGGTGTCCGCGTTAGACGAGCCGGTCACGTTCTCGATGCCGGACAGGTTGTCCCCTGCCGCATCGCCGCCGGAATAGGTGCTCGTGCCGAGATTGATGGTGACGGCTGCCGACCCCGAATAATCGGCCGTGTCCGCTCCCGCGCCGCCGATCAGCGTGTCGCCGCCGGCGCCACCCTTCAGCACATCGTCGCCATCGCCGCCATTGAGAGTATCGACCCCTGCCCCACCCTCGAGCCGGTTGGCATTGGCATCACCGGTCAGGCTGTCATTGAAGGCTGAGCCGGTAAGGTTCTCGATGCTGACAAATGTGTCGCCCGCCGCATCGCCGCCGGACGCGGTGCCTGTGGCGAGATTGATCGTGACCGCCGAGGCTGATCCCGCATAGCTCGCCGTATCGCTGCCATTGCCGCCATTGAGCGCATCGGCGCCGGCGCCGCCGGCCAGCGTGTCATCGCCATCGCCGCCATTGAGGATATTGGCATTGGCACTGCCGGTGAGCGTGTCGTTGAAGGCGGAGCCTGTGACGTTGCGCACGCCCGTCAGGCTGTTGGCCTGGGCGTCGCCGCCGCTGCCCGTGCCGGCGGCGAGGCTCACCACGACCGCGGCGGCGGAGGCCGCGTAGGAGACGAGGCTCGTATTCAGCGGATCGTTCAGCGTCAGCGTCACGCTGGGCCGCATATTGATGACATTGCCCGAGCCGTTGACCGTGAAGCTGGAAGACGGCCCCGAAGTGATCACGGCATTCGCGGCATTGACGGTGTTGCCCGTGCCGGTGAGGGTCACGGCAGCACCCGCGGCAACGCCGATCGTCCCGCTGCTGATCGACAGCGTGTTGCCGGTGCCCTTCACACTCACGGACGTGCCCGCATCCGTCGCGGTCACCGTGTTGTTGCCGTTGAGCTGGATCTGCGACTTGCTGGTCACCGTGCCGCCGGCGCCATTCTGGAAGACGACCGGCGTGCCCGTGGCAAAGACATTCGTCCCCGGCGGCGGCACCGTGACACCCGTGCCCGTGCCGGCGGCGCGCTGGTCGAGGCTTTCCACGGCGGCCGTCAGGAATTCCGCCTTGCTCAAGGTGCCGGCAGTGATCCGCGCCGTCCATGCGGCGCTCTCTTCCGCCGTCGGCATCCGGCCCAGCACATTCGCGAAGACCTGGCTCACGAATTCGGCATTGCTCATGGTGCCGTATTTGGTCGAGAACTCGCTCGAGGTGAGCAGCTCATTGGCAAGCTGGACCTTGCTGTGCGTGCCGGCCAGAAGCTTGTTGGAAATATTGTCGATGTCCGACCCCGTCGGATCGCGGTCGAAGGCCCCGTCGATCAGCCGGTCGGCGAAGGCCGCCGCAAATTCCTCGTCGACCGTGTGGTCGAGCGTGTAGGTGGAGAGACCGGAAGCGGTGTTGTTCGTCAACGCATGGCCGTTGCCCGTGACGATATGCTCACTGCTCTCGGAGACCTCGACCAGGATACCGGCGCGCGTGATCGTTCCCGCGCTGAGCTTTGCCAGGTAAGCATCGAGCTCGGCCAGGCTGGGGCCGCGATCGAGCGCGTTTTCATAGACTTCCCTGATGAAGGAAGCATCCGTCAACGTCCCGTATTTCTGGGTGAACTCCGGCTGCGCAAGGAGAGCGTTGGCGAGCTTCGCCTTGTCGATTTCACCATCGCCGATGTACTTGACCAGGCTCTCTCTTTCACTCGGGTCCATATCGCGGTCGAACACCGTGTCATAGATCCGCGCCGCGGCCTCGAAATACCGGGCCTTGGCTGTCTGATCGAGCGTCGCGGTCGTGGCCGTCGTTCCCGCGGTGAGCGTCCAGGTCTCGATGCCATTCGCATCGATCTGATGCGAGGAGATCAGATTGACCGCGCCGCCGTTGGTCGAGGTCCACACATAGCTGCCATTGCCGCTGGCCGAGATCTCGGTAACCTCCCGCACACCCGTGCTGCGGTCGACGGTGATCGTCAGACCGTCGGCGCTGGTGGTGAAGACATTGCGGGAGATCTGGACGCCTGAAGAGTCGAAATAGGTGACGGTCTCGACCTCGCTGCCATCCACCGCAACCACCGTATCGATCAACCGGTCGGTCTCCCCATCGCCGTCCTTGTCGACGGTCGTGCGGATATGATTGCCACTGTCGCTCACCGTGGTGACGACCTTTTCCTTGAGCGAGCCGTCGGCGTAGGTGCATATCCAGGTGGTCACTTCGCTTCCATCGGAGAGGAATTCGGTCGCCGAGCTCTCGGTCTTGTCGGTCGTGCCGTCGCCGTCGACATCGACCAGCGAGGTGCTGTCATAGCCGTTTTCGCTGATCGTCGTCGTGACCCGGTAGGTCAAGGTGGCGGTGCCGATCCATTCGGAGAAGGTGACCGTTCTCGTGCCGTCGCCATTCAGGACGGTGGCCTCCTCGCGGCGGATGTCATTGACCGTGTCGCCATTCACATCGAACGTGGTCAAGTCCAGCAGGCCATTCGCGTCGCTGAAAGTCACGATCTTGTCCTTGAGCGTGCCGTCGGCTTCGACGTCCCAGAAGCTCTCGGTGACATTGCTGCTGAGATCGATGACCGTCGTCTTGAACCGATCATAGATCCCGTCGCCATTGGTGTCGCGTTGCAGGCCGCTGGTGCGCCCATCTGCGCTGGTGGTCAGAAGGTCCTTCTGCTTGATGGCGCCGGTCGAATCATAGGTGACGATCGTCTCGGCCGTGCTGCTGTCGGTGGAGCGGGCGAAATTCGAGGTCCGGTCGATCTTGCCGTCGCCGTTGAAATCGACCGTTTCGGTCGAGCTGAGACCGTTGGCGCTGGTCGTGGCCACGGTCTGGCCGCGCAGGCCCGTCGCGGCGCCGGTGCTGGTTATGGTTTCCATCCGGCTGCCATCGGCATTGAGGGCGATGAGCTTCGATGTCGTCAGGTCGAAGGTGCCGTCGCCATCGAGATCGTTCTTGATCGTCTGCGACAGGCCGGTGGCGCTGGTGGTGACGACCGACTGCTCGGTGGTGTCGCCCTGGGCGCCCTTGAGCGTGAAGGTCGAGGTCCTGCTGCCATCGGCATTGAGCACGGTCACATCCGTGCTCACCTGATCATAAGTGCCATCGCCGCTGAAATCGGACTGCTCGGTCTCGGACAGCCCGTCATCGCTTGTGGTGGTGACGAACTTGCTGCGCAGCGAGCCATTCGCGTAGTAGTTCGAGACCGTGTCGGTGACCGTGCCGGTCGCCGCCGTCACGATCGTTTCCGACTGGTCGGTGACGCCATCACCGTCGATGTCATGTGTGATGGAGACGGAGAGCTTGTCGGCGCTCGTCGTCTTGACGGTCTGCGCGCGCAGCGAATTGTCGCCATTGCGCTCGGTGAAGGTCTCGGCCCGGCTGCCATTGGCGTTGAGCGCCGTCACGCTGGTCGAGGTCAGGTCGAACACGCCGTCGCCGTTGAAGTCGCTTTGCAGCGTGTCGGTCAGGCCGGTGATGCTGGTGGTCCTCACCGTCTGGTTGCGCAGGCCGTTATCGGTACTGCGCTCGGAGATTGTCTCCGTCCGGCTGCCATTGGCATTGATCTCGACGACGGAAGTGACCGTATTGTCGAAGACGCCGTCGCCATTGAAGTCGCTCTGCGTGGTCTCGGTGAGGCCGCTGGCGCTGGTCGTCGTCACGAACTTGCTGCGCAATGCGCCATTCGCGCGGTAGTTCGACACCGTGTCGACGATGTTGCCGTTGCCGGCGACGACGATGGTCTCGGCCTGGTCGGTGACCGCATCGCCGTTGATGTCGCGGCTGATCGATACGGAGCGGCCGTCGTCGCTCACCGTCGTTGCCACCTGGTCGCGCAAGGAATTGTCGGCATTACGGTTGGCGATGGTCCGCGTCCGACTGCCGTCGGCGTTGAGCTGCGTCACATCCGTCGTCGTGAAGTCGGTAGTGCCGTCGCCATTGATGTCGCTCTGGACAGTGGCCGACAGCCCACTGGCGCTCACCGTGGTGACCGCACGGCTGCTGACTGAATTGTCGGCGTTCTTCCGGGTGAAGGTCTCCGTCTTGCTGCCATTGGCGTTGAGGACGATGACATCCGTGGTGGTAAGATCGAATGTGCCGTCGCCATTGGCGTCGAATTGAGTTGTTTCGGACAGGCAATTGGCGCTAACCGTGACGACGGACGTGTCGCGCACGGAATTGTCGGCATTGCGATTGGTGATCGTCTCGGTGCGGCTGCCATTGGCATTGAGGGCAACGACGTCGGTCGTCGTCAGGTCATAGGTCCCATCGCCATTGACATCGGCCTGGACCGTCATCGACAGCTCGTCGTCGCTGGTCGTCGAGACCAGCTTGCTGCGCAGCGACCCATCGGCATTGTAATTGGAGAGCGTATCCGTCACCGTACCGTTATTGGCCTTGACGATCGTCTCGACCTGGTCGGTCTTCGTATCGCCATTGACATCGGCGGTAATGGTGGTGGAACGGCGGTTGGCGCTGACTTCCGTGACGATCTTCGAGCGCAGCGACGTATCGGCATTGCGGGTCGTGAGCGTCTCGACCTGGCTGCCGTCGCCATTGAGTACGAGAACATCGCTGACGACCGTATCGGCGACGCCATCGCCGGTGACGTCGCTTGAGATCGTTGTCGACAGGCCATCGGCGCTGGTCGTAGAGACGGCCTTGTCACGCAGCGTATTGTCGTTGCTGCGGTTTTCGACGGTGCGGATCGCGCTGCCGTCGCCATTGCGGACCGTCACGTCGCTCCGGGTCCAGTCCACCGTCGCGTCACCATCGATGTCGATGGTGGTGGTGCTGGAAAGGCCGTCGGCGCTGGTCGTCATGACCGCGCGATCCTTCAGCGTTCCATCGGCATTGTAGCGCGAGTCGGTCGCGATGCGCATACCGGCGCCGGATACGACGACCGTATCGACCTCATCATAGGTGCCGTCACCATCCGTGTCGCGCTGGGCGGTGTGAGTAATCTTGTCGGCGCCGATGAAGATGACTTCCTCGCTCCGGAGGCTGCCATCAGAATTGGTAGTTGTGACCGTCTGGTCGCGGCTGCCGTCAACATTGATGACCGTCTCGTCAACCGTCGTATAGTCGTCGACACCGTCGCCATTGACATCGGAGGTCTCGGACTTGGTCAGTCCGTCGACGCTCAGCGTCATCTCGACCGACATGCGCAGTGACCCGTCATTGTTGGTGACGGTATTGGTCGAGGTCGAGCTGCCATTGCCGTTGACGACGATCGCCGTCGTTTCGGTGAGGTCGGTATCGCCGTCGCCGTCGAGATCGCGTGTGATGACCTTCGAGCGGCCGTCGGCGCTCACTGCCATCGTGTCCCGGCTCCTCATCGAGCCGTCATTATTGGTGTACGTATTCGTTTCGGTGCGGCTCTGATCGGGATTGACGACGATCGTATGGGTCTCGATTTCATCCGCCGTGCCGTTGCCGTCGAGATCGCTGGAGACGGTCTTGGTGTAGCCGTCGATGCTGATAGTGGTCGCGACCGTGCGGATGGTCGAGCCATCCGGATTGAGATCGGTGATGAGGATGGTGCGATGGCCGTCCGTATGCGTCTGCCGCACTTCCGTCTGATCGATATATTGTCCGCCGGTCGAATCGCGCGAAATGGTGATGGTCTTGCCATCGGCGCTGGTGGCCGTCACCATGCTGTTGGCGAGGACGCCGCCGCCATTCTCGTTGGTCAGCGTCTCGGTCTTGCTGCCGTCCGGATTGACGACCGTCACAATGGTCTGCACCCGGTCGACGACGCCGTCGCCATTGTCGTCGAATGAGATTTCGCGGGTGAGGCCGTCAGGACTGGTGATGCTGACGATCTCGCGCGCCAGCGACCCGTCCGGATTATAGGCCTTGGTAGTGACGACGCGATTGCCCGAACCGTCCGTTGTGGTCACTTGCTCGACGGCATAGCCGTCTGCCTCATAGCTCAGCGTCGTATTGGCGACCGTGCCGGTCGAGCCGTCGCTCCTGGTAAAGGTCGTCTGCCCGGTGATGACGGATCCGTCGGGCAGGACGACATTGTTCAGATCGGCCGTCAGGTCGATCGACGTGATACCGAGCTCCGCCAGGGTCTTGACGGTGATCGACCCGTCGGCATTGACGACCTCGGCCTTGAATTTCGAGAAGCTCGTGTCACTGGCATCGAGCACCCCGTCGCCATTCGTGTCGAACACGCTACGCAAGGCCTCGAGATCGCTGGTCGCGGTCGGATCCCAATCGGCGAACACATACTGGTTGCGCTGGGTGATGACGCCCGTATTGTCGGGATCATAGAACAGCGCGCCATTGCCGGCGCCGGCCCAAGCGGTGCGATGCAGGCGGCCGTCATCAGCCGTTATGAATTTGTCGGAAGACGATAGCTGGTTGATCTTGATCCCGTCACCGGCAAGATCGAGGATTACAGGAATGTGGCCGAATTGTCCGCCCGGACCGACCGCACCTCGGCTCAGGCCACCTGCTCCGCCGTTGGGACTGGCCGAACCGAATCCCCCACCACCTGTACTAGCGCCCTTGCCCGGTGAACCGGTACTGCCACCGCCACCCACATTTCCGCCGCTAGGACCACCAGTGCCGCCGCCCAGACCTCCACCGCTGGTCCCGCCAGAATTGCCGCCATTACCGCCACCTTGACTAGATCCACCGCCATATGCGGCATCGCGCGCTGCGGACGTGCTGGCGTGAGTGCCAATAGCCGCGTTCGCTGATCCGGGTGTAGAAGGCCCCGGTCCATTTGCAACGTCTCGTGCTGCGGACGTAGGCGCGTTAGTGCCAATGGCCGCGTTCGCTGATCCAGGTTTAGAAGATCCTGCGCCACTGCTGTCTTTGCTACCCGGGGAGACACTTCCCCCCGAGGAGCCGGCTGAAGGCATCGAGTTCACGCCGTCCGGCCGGCTCATTGCAGGATTTTGTTCGCCGTTGTAGCCGGCAGGCCGAGGCGCTGGTGCCGGCGCCGGTCCCACAGGAGTATCTGGTGTCGTGTTTATGCCTGCAGGCGTCGCCTGGGCAGGGTTTTGTTCGCCGTAGTAGCCGGCGGGTTGATACCGGTCCGTTTCATACGCATTACGACTTATGCCAGGCAATCCGTCAAACAGATGAGGGTCCTTAGCTCCCTCTCTCTCCATGGCATCGAGAACGTCCTGGACCGGAACGGAACCAGGACCCCTCCGATCTATATCGCCGAAAAGGACCTTCTCTGGCGTGCCCGGTGGAATTGAGACCACATCACTTCGAATAGGCAACTTCTTGCCATTTGGAAGGATAGCGTAGGTATCTACCTGATATTGCGGAAACCTGTTCTCATCAACGGTCCCGAGACGCTTTATGTCTGTGTGCAACCCGGGTGCGATCTCCGTCGGGCCGGCAATATTGGTTGGATCGAGCATATCTCCTTTGCTTTCAGATCCGACTCCAACCCTGACGTTGACAGGTCCCAATGGCGCCCTGACGCCAATTTCAGCCTTGTGTGAATTTTCTGCTTGCTCGAATAGCTGCCGTAGGTACTGAGAGGGCCAGGAACGGTAGCTTTAACATTACCTTTGTTGTCAACCGTGTATCCGAAGCCGGAGTTAGATACGCCGGCGCCCAATGATCCAGTGATACCGTCCCTTGTCCCAATACTGATTGATCCACTGCCTGTAGCAATGCCGCCGGCGTTAACACTTATCGAACCGTTTATGCTCATTTGGCTAGAGAAAGGGTCACTGATGCTGCGCACTCTGTCCGCCATAGCTATCTCCCAACCTTGAATTTCGTTATTTCATTATCCAAGCAATCTTCTCTTTTGATAGGACTCACCCCACTGCAAAGGTCCACGACCCTCAAGATCG
>JAKATG010000009.1:0-263839 GCA_021828105.1 Pseudomonadota bacterium | reverse complement strand
TTTCCCGTCATTTGTTCACCAGTGTGATGGCGGGACACCAGCCGCAGGATTGTGTCGAGATTGAAGGCGAAACGCTCGGCGAGGCTCGCTTCAGACATGAAGTCGTGCTCGAACAGGATCTCGCCGGTGAAGCGGTTGGTCAGATAATAATAGCCGATGGCGGCAATGGTGATGTTGAGCTGGACCGGATCTATCCCCGTCCGGAACACGCCCTTGGCCACGCCGCGGTCGAGGATGGATCTCACCAGCCCGACAAAGGGCGGGCCCGAGGTCCTGAAGCGTTCGGATTGCTTCACGTGCCGCGCCTTGTGCAGATTGGCGCTGTTCACCAAGCTGATGAATTCGGGATGGGCCAGATAGTAGTCCCAGGTGAAGCGCATGAGCCGTTCGAGCGCATCCTCCGGCTCGAGCTCGGCCAGCGGCAATTTGAGCTCGGCCGAACGGATGCTGCCATAGGCCTCTTCCAGCACCGCGGTGAACAGTTTCTCCTTGCTGCCGAAATAATGATAGATCATGCGCTTGTTGGCCTTGGCGCGCAGAGCGATCGCATCGACCCTGGCGCCGCCCAGACCTTTGCGGGAAAATTCCACCGTCGCCGCGGCAAGAATGTCCTGCTTCGTCGCCTCGGCGTCCCGGCTCCTCCTGGCGCGCGCCTTCGTCATGCAACACCCACGAATCGGTGGCAGGCAGAGTAACCATATGGTTACTCAACACAAGGCCATGTTTCGTGCTTGGATCGCTGGATGGCCGCCTCCATGGCCGGGTTAAACCCGGCCATCCGGGCGGCCATGGACGAGCACGTCCCAGGAGGCCATGGCGCCGTCGATGATGGCGGTGAGGACTTTACGCGAGGCGCCATCGCGCGCCTTGATCGAAAGGCCTTCGAGGATGGTCGAATAAAAGCCGGCGATCGCAGCGGCATCGGCGCTCGCCGGCACATCGCCCGCCTTCTTGCCGGTCTCGATGCGCCGCCTCAGCGCCTCATGCCCCTGGCGCCGGTGGTTCGCCAGATGATCGCGCACTTTCCGGTTCTGCGGCGTCCCGAGGAGGGCCGCGAGCACGATCATGCAGCCGGGCGGCTTGCCGGGCCGCGTGTAGTTCTCGGCATAGTTGTGCAGCATCGCCGAGATCGCCTGGCGCGTCGTCACCGCACTCTCGAGCATCTTCTGCGCCGCCGGGCTTTCGGTCCTGTTGTAGAGATCGATCGCCTCGCGGAACAGCGCTTCCTTGCAGCCAAAAGCCGAATAGAGGCTCGGCCGCTCGATGCCCATGGCGTCGGTCAGGTCGCTCAAGGACGTGCCTTCGTAGCCACGCTCCCAGAACACCTCCATGGCCTTGTGCAAGGCCTGGTCACGGTCGAAGCCGCGCGGCCGCCCACGCTCCATTTCATTGTTTTTGCGCATCGGCTTATCCGAAAACCGCGCACACTTTTCGGGCCGATGCTCCAGACTCGATTTCGTCATTTTCATACCAGTCAGTAAATAATTACCTTGACCGCTGCTTGCAAGCCTCCATATATATTTTACCGATCAGTACAGAAATGGAGAAGATCATGACCCACCTATCCGGAAAAGCAGCCTTGGTGACCGGCGGCGGCCGCGGCATCGGGGCGGCCATCGCCAAAAGGCTGGCCAGGGAAGGCGCCGATGTCGCCATCACCTATGCCAAGGGCAAGGCCCAGGCCGAGGACGTCCTTGCCGAAATCAAAGCCTTGGGCCGGCGCGGCCTCGTCATCGCCGCCGACAGCGCCGATGCCGATGCGGTGAGGAAGGCGGTCGCCGAGGCGGTCAAGGCCTTCGGCCGCCTCGACATCCTGGTCAACAATGCCGGCGTCTTTCCCTATGGCCCCTTCGAGGAGGTGAGCCTCGAGGAGTTCGACCGGACCATGGCGATCCACGCGCGCGCCGCCTTCGTTGCGGCTCAGGCGGCTTCGCAGCATATGGGCAAGGGCGGGCGCATCATCTCGATCGGCAGCAATCTGGGTGAGCGCGTTCCGCATCCGGGCGTCAGCCTCTATGCGATGAGCAAGTCGGCGCTCATCGGCTTCACCCGTGGGCTGGCGCGCGATCTGGGCGAGCGCGGGATCACGGTCAACCTCGTTCAACCAGGATCAACCGCGACCGACATGAATCCGGCCGAGGGCGAAAGCGCCGATGCGCAGAGGGCCCTGACGGCGCTCGGACATTACGGCTCGGCCGACGACATCGCCGCGACCGTCGTCCATCTTGCCGGCGAAGGTGCCCGGCAGATCACCGGTGCCGCGATCCTGGTCGATGGCGGCGCCAATGCCTGATCAAAAACCGGGCAAAGCTCGAGGCCGAATCCGACCTCGCAGGACTGGCGGAACGCACAGTTTCTGATAGGCTCCCCCGAGGCAATAGCTGGAGGGGAGAATGGAAACCATCATTGTTGCGATCATCATCGGTGCCATAGCCGGCTGGCTTGCGGGCCAGATCGTCAGTGGCGGCGGCTTCGGTCTCATCGGCGACATCATCGTCGGCATTATCGGTGCGATCATCGCCGGCTACTTGTTTCCGGCGCTCGGCGTGTCCTTGGGCGGGGGGTGGATCGGTTCGATCATCGCGGCCACCATCGGCGCGATCATCCTGCTGGTCATCCTCAAACTGGTCAAACGCGCCTGAGCCGATCGCAACGTCTGCACATGATCAAATCCCGGTCCCTGCGGCCGGGGTTTATTTTTGCGGGGCAGGCCAAGTGTCGGCAATCCTGTAGCCTTGGGGCCAGGGATCGTCGGGATCGAGCAACAAGGTCGAATTGCCGGTAATCCAGGCGCGGCCCGAGATCGAGGGGATGATCGCCTTGCGGCCGGCGATCGCCGTCTCTTCCTCGATCCGGCCATAGAAGCGCGATTCGATGATCGAGCGGCCGATGAAGCTGTCGCCCGGCTTGAGCCGTCCCTTGGCGTGGAGCACCGCCATCAAGGCCGAGCAGCCAGTTCCGGTCGGCGAGCGGTCGAGCTTGCCCGGCTTGACGACGCAGGCATTGCGGCTCGACAGCGCGCCCTCCATGTGTTCGAGCTCGCCCAGCATGAAGCAGAAGGAAATATGATTCCAGCCCGAGAGCACGGGATGCTTGAAGCCCAGCTGCTCATTTGCCGCATCGGCGAGCTTGCGGCCGAGGACCGCAATATCGCGCGCCTCGTCCGGCGTCATGGCGAAGCCGAAATCCTTCGCCCGCGCCAGGACGAAACTGTCGCCGCCGAAGGCGATGTCGACAGTGACGGTGCCTAGTCCTGCCACTTCGAGCCTGGCATCGAGCCGGTCGGCGAAAGACGGCACATTGCGCAAGGTGATGCGCTGGGCCTTGCCGTTCCGGCATTGGGCTTTGACATGGATGAGGCCCGCCGGCGCCTCGAGCACAAGCTCGGTCTCGGGCTCGCGCATCGGCAGGATGCCGGCATCGAGCAGCACGGTCGCGACGCAGATGCAGTTCGAGCCCGACATCGGCGGCGTATCCTCGGGCTCCATGATGATGAAGCCCATTTGCGCCTCAGGATTCTTGGGCGGCACCAGCAAGTTGACATGACGGAAGACGCCGCCCCTGGGCTCGTTCAGCACGAAATTGCGCAAGGTGCCGTCGGAGGCGATGAAGCGCGACTGGTCCCAGATGGTTTCGCCGGGCGGCGGCGCAACACCGCTCACGATGACATCGCCGACCTCGCCCTCGGCATGGCAGCCGATGATCCCAATCGCCTTGACGGAACGCATGATTTTCGCCTCTTGTTTGCCTGATTTGATAGGCTAAGAGAATGGGCCGGACAACGGAAGGACCCCATGAAATCCATCGAACGCCTGATCGAATCGATCATTCTCGCCTCGCGCTGGCTGCTCGTCGTCTTCTATCTGGGCCTCGCGCTGGCGCTCGGGATCTATGCCATTTCCTTCGGCAAGAAGCTCGTCGAATTCGTCTCGATGGTCATGGTGCTCGAGGATACCGACACGATCCTCAAGATGCTGGGCCTGATCGATGCGGCGCTGGTGGCGAGCCTCGTCGTCATGGTGATCATCTCGGGCTATGAGAATTTCGTGAGCCGCTTCGATCAGGGCGAGGTGCATTGGCTGGGCAAGATCGATGCCGGCTCGCTCAAGGTGAAGGTGGCCTCGACCATCGTCGCCATTTCCTCCATCCATCTCCTGCAGGTCTTCCTCAACTCGGCGCAATATACGTCGAGCCAGATCATGTGGCTCACCATCATGCACATGGCCTTCGTGGTCTCGGCGATTTTCCTTGCCTTTATCGACAAGGTGATGTCGGAGACGAAGAAGGACAAGGACGGCGATCACGTATAGAAGATGAAGGTCAGGACGACGAAGAGCGGCAGGAGAATGCCGCCCGACCACAGCATATAGCCGAAGAAGCCCGGCATCTCGACCTTGGCCCTTCTCGCCATCGAATAGACCATGAAATTGGGCGCATTGCCGATATAGGTGAGGGCGCCCATGAAGACGGCACCCGCCGAGATCGCGGTCAAAGTCAGCGCCTGCGCATTCATCAGCTCCTGCGGATCGCCGCCCGCCAACTCGAAAAAGACGAGATAGGTCGGCGCATTGTCGAGGAAGGCCGAGAGCATGCCGGTCAGCCAGAAATAGGCGGGATTGCTGGGGTTGCCGGCCTCGTCCGTCACCAGCGCCACGATGGCTGCGAACAGACCGTCCTCGCCGGCCTTGAGCATCGCCAGCACCGGGATGATGGTGATGAAGATCGCAGCGAAGAGCTTGGCCACTTCCTTGATCGGATCCCAAGAGAAGGTATTGGCCTGACGGTCCCCCTTGGGCGTCACCGCCAGCGACACGAAAGTCACGGCGACCATGACCAGGTCGCGCAGGATGTTCTCGATCTCGACGTCGACGCCGAGAAGGTGGACGGTGCCGAGCTCCGTCGAAGCGCTGAGCAAAATCGCGCCGATGATGACGCCGAGGAGAATGATGTTGAGCGTCCCCGACAGCCTGAGCTGGTCGTCATCGGGTGTCGGATCGGGCTTCGAATGCCCGTCCTTGCGATAGATGACGGTGTCGATGACGAAGAACAAGGCGAGGAGGACGATCGATAGAAACAATGTCTCGGGCAGCAGATGTTCGGTGGTCCAGAAGAAATCGACGCCGCGCAGGAAGCCCAGGAACAGCGGCGGATCGCCGAGCGGAGTCAGCGAACCGCCGATATTGGCGACGAGGAAAATGAAGAAGATGACGACATGAGCATTGCGCTTGCGGTCGTCATTGGCGCGCAGCAGCGGCCTTATCATCACCATGGCGGCGCCTGTCGTGCCGGTGAAGCTTGCGAGCGCCGTGCCGATGGCGAGAAGGCCGGTATTTACCGCGGGCGAGCCGTGCAGATTGCCGCGCAAGACGATGCCGCCTGCCACCGTGAACAGCGCCAGGAGAAGCAGGATGAAGGGGATGTATTCGAGCAGGATCGCATGGCCGAGGGCGGCGATGGCGGTCCCCGCATCGAAGAGCGCGAAGAGCGGGATGACGATGAGCGCCGCCCAGAAAGCGGCGATCTTGCCCTGATGGTGTTCCCAGATCTCATGCGCCAGCAGCGGAAAGATCGCGATCGACAGAAGAATGCCGAGAAAGGGCAGGGCCCAGGGAAAGGTGAGCTCGGCGCCGTTCAGCTCCGCCGCCTGCGCGGTGCCGGGGAAGAGGAATGCAGCAAGCGAGAAAGTCGGCAGCAAGATGCGCTTGGCGAGAACCCTGAAGCAAGTCCCGTCGTGTTTGTGCATTGATAGCTTGCCCCGAACCAAACCTGATATTGAAAGCCCCTCACCCTCCCCATTGCATCGCAATGGGTCCCCGCCGCGCGGGGCGAGGGCGTGCTAGCGCAGCCGCTCCAGGATTGAAACGTAGTTGGCCACGGCCGCACCCCCCATATTGAATATCCCCGCGAGCTTCGCATCCTTGATCTGCATGTCGCCTGCCTTCCCGGTGAGCTGGAGTGCCGACATGACATGCATGGAGACGCCGGTGGCGCCGATCGGATGACCCTTGGATTTGAGCCCGCCCGAGGGATTGACCGGCAATTTGCCATCCTTCTGCGTCCAGCCTTCGGCAATGGCGCGACGGCCTTCACCCCTGGGCGCGAGCCCCATCGCCTCATATTCGAGAAGCTCGGCGATGGTGAAGCAGTCATGCGTCTCGACGAAGGAAAGATCGGAGAGCGTGGTGCCCGCCGCGGCATGGGCCTTCTTCCAGGCGACCTCGCAGCCGTCGAAATTCACGATGTCGCGCGCCGACATCGGCATCAGGTCCTGCGCATGGGCGAGCCCGCGCACATGGATCGCCTTGGGAAAGCGCAAGGCCGTTTCTGTGTCGCACATCACGATGGCAGCGGCTCCGTCCGAGACAAGCGAGCAGTCGGTGCGCCGCAATGGGCCGGCGACGAGCGGATTCTTGTCGGACACGGTGTTGCAGAACTCGACCGAGAGTTCCTTGCGCAATTGCGCAAAAGGATTGGCGACGCCGTTCTTGTGGTTCTTGGCGGCGATCATGGCGAGCGCTTCCGACTGATCGCCATGGCGCTGGAAATAAAGCTCGGCGATGCGCCCGAATATGCCGGCGAAGCCGCCCGGCGTATCGCCTTCCTCCTTGCGATAGGAGGCATTGAGGAGGATGTCGCCGATCTGGTCGCCCGGCGCCACCGTCATCTTCTCGGCCCCCACCACCAGCACGAAGCGGCTGTTGCGCGCCTTGATTGACGTGTCGGCGGCGTGAATGGCGGCGGTTCCCGTGGCGCAGGCATTCTCGACCCGGGTCGCCGGCTTGAAGCGGAGATCCGGGGACGCGGCGAGCGCAAAGGCCGCCGGGAAGGACTGCTTCTCGAAGCCGCCGAAATTGCCGACATAGATCGTGTCGATGTCCTTGGGCTGGATACCGGCATCGGCGATCGCCTCAGTCGCGATGCCGGCAATCAGGCTCTCCAGCGTCTCCGCCTCGAGCTTGCCGAATTTCGAATGCGCCCAGCCGATGATGGCGGTCATGGGTCAGCTCCTATCTTCTTTAGAGCGTTTCCTTATCGCCAAAGTCGAGCAACTTTGGCGGGAAACGCTCTTGATCAGCTGACCCATAACATAATCATATAGTCCGCAGATACCACTCGAAATCGCGCGCCGTCGGCTCGGCGAAGAAGCGGTCGGCCTCGACCTCCTTCAAGGTGCAGAAGGTATCGACGAAGTCCTTGCCGAAATATTCCTTGAGGATGGAGGCGCGCCAGAAGGCATCGATGGCGTCGAACCAGTTGCCGGGAATGTATTTGGCGCGCTTCTCATAGCCATTGCCGCTGACGGGCGAGCCCGGATCGAGCTTCTCGGCGATGCCGTAATGAATACCGGCGAGGATCGCGGCCATCACCAGATAGGGATTGGCATCGGCACCCGCCGGACGGTGCTCGATATGGCAGGTCTCGGGCGCCCCCGCCGGGATGCGCAAAGAGACGGTGCGGTTGTTGATGCCCCAGCTCGCCGAGACCGGCGCATAGGAGTTGCGGCGGAAGCGGCGATAGGAATTGGCGTTGGGCGCGAAGATCAGCATGGATTCGGCCATCGCCGCCTTGAGGCCGCCCAGCGCTTGGAGCAGGAGCTCGTTCTCGGTCGGATCCGCGGCGGCAAAGAGGTTCTTGCCGGCCTCATCGCCCAAGCTGATATGGATATGCATGCCCGAGCCCGACCATTCGGAATAGGGCTTCGCCATAAAGGTGGCGACGAGCCCGTGCTTGTCGGCCACCGCCTTGATCAGGCGCTTCAGCATGATCGCCTCGTCGCAGGCTTTCATCACGTCATTGCGGTGTCTGAGCACGATCTCCATCTGGCCCGGCGCATATTCCGAGATCAGCGTCTTGGCGGGCAGGCCCTGGATATCGGCAAAGGCATAGAGGTCGTGAAAGAAGGGCGCGAAATCGTCGAGGTCCTGGAGGTGATAGGCCTGAAAATGCTGGGGCCTGGCGCCATTGGTGAGCGCTTTCGGCGCCCGGGGCGTCCCAGCAAAGGCAGCCTCCCGGTCCATGAGGAAGAACTCGACCTCGACCGCGCCGACCGGGGTCATGTTGAATTCCTTGAAGCGCTCGACGATGGCGGCCAGCGCATTGCGCGGATCGGCATAATGCGGCTTGCCGTCGAGGTCGTGGACGGAAGCGATATATTGCGCCGACGGCACTTGCGCCCAGGGAATGGTCACCATGCTGCCGGGCGCCGGCCACAGCAGGAGATCGCGGTCGCCTTCATCGAAGACGAGGCCGGTCTCGGGAACATCCTGGCCGGTGGCGTCGAGCACCAAAGCCGAGATCGGCAGGAAGCGCCCGTCGCGCCAGGCGGGGACGATCTCGTCGCGGCGCAGGATCTTGCCGCGCTGAATGCCGACGAGATCGGTCCAGATAAGATGGAAGCTTTCGATATTGGGATTGGCGTCGAGGAAGCTCTGCGCTTCCGACTGACGGCCAGGGGTGATGACGGTCATGATTGGAACTCCATCCCGTCAGACGAGCTCGGCCAGGCAGTGATCGAGGCCCTGAATGAGGGCTTCGACATGGGCCTCGGTCGTCGCGGGACATATCAGCATCATATTATGGAAAGGCGTGATGACCACGCCACGGTTCAGAAGGTAGTGGTGGACGGCCATGTCGATCGGGCGGTGGATGACGCGGCCTGCCTCGCCGCCATTGCGCGGACGGTCCGGGCTGCACATGAACTCCACCCGGGCGCCGACGCGCACGACATGCCAGGGCGCCCCATATTTGATGATGACATCCGCTATGCCTTTCTCGAGCCTTCTGGCGAGCCCGATCAAAGGAGCGAAAGCCTCCTCGGTGAAATAGGTTTCGAGCATGGTGCGCATCAGCGCGAGCTGCAGCTTCGAGCCGGCAAGCGTCGTGCCGATGCCGGAATGGCCGGGCGCGCGGCCCGACAGATAGTCGCGGATGCGCGCCGCCGCCTTGTCCGAGAAGCCATAGACGGCGGCGGGAACGCCGCCGGCGATCGGCTTGCCAAGGACGATGGCGTCGGGATCGAGGCCATTGGCGCGCGAATAGCCGCCGGGACCCGAAGACATGCAATGCGTCTCGTCGATGACGAGGAGCGTTTGGGTAGCGCGCGTGATCCGGCGCAAGGCGTCGTGATACCCCTCATCCGGCAGGACCATGCCGATATTCGTCATCACGGGCTCGGCCAGCACGCAAGCGACATCGCCCGGCGCCAGTGCCGCTTCGAGGGCCGGGATATCGTTGAACTCGACCACCTTGGTGAGCTCGTTGAGATCGCGCGGCTCGCCGATGAGGGCGGGGTCGGGCCGCTGCTTGCCGTTGTCGAGGCCGACAAAGGTCTCGTCCACGGCACCATGATAGCAGCCGTTGAAGACAAGGATCTTCTTGCGCCCGGTAATGGCGCGGCACCAGCGCAAGACCGAGCGGTTGGCGTCGGAGGCGGTTGCGGTCACTTGCCAATAGGGCAGGCCGAAGCGCTCGGCCAGGAGACGGCCCACGACCGCGGCATCGGGCGAGGGCAGCATGGTGGTGAAGCCGTCCTCGGAGGCCTCCCGCAAGGTCGCGGCGAGCGCTTTGGGGCTGTGGCCGAACATGGCGCCGGTGTCGCCGAGGCAGAAATCGACGTAAGGATTGCCGTCGGCGTCGGTGAGGTCGACGCCCTTGGCCTTGGCGATGAACAGGGGGAAGGGCGTGCCCCAATCGACCATCCAGTGCATCGGCACGCCACGCAGCCAGTTTTGGGCTGTTTCTTCGCTCAAGGCCCGGGATTTCGGATTGCGCTGGAGAAAAAGGGCTTTTTCACGCGTCAGCATCGCCTCGACCGAGGCGTCCGTGATCCTTGAGGGCATGATATCCTGCGGATTGTTGATCCAGGGGCAATTACCTAGCCGGGCCAGGGGGGAAGACACAACCCCCATGGATTTTCCCGTGAAAATCTGGTTTGAGACAGCCTCCACATCATAAGGGAAAGAGCTGATGAGCCGCGTCGTCTATGTGAATGGAAGCTATGTGCCGGAAAATGAGGGCAAGGTCTCGATCTTCGACCGCGGCTTCCTCTTCGCCGACGGGGTCTATGAGGTGACGGCGGTGATCGGCGGCAAGCTCATCGACTATGATCCGCATATGGAACGGCTCGAGCGCTCGCTCAAGGAAATCGAAATGGCCTGGCCGTGCAGCAAGGCCGAACTCCGGCAGATGCATGAAGAGCTCATCAAGCGCAACAAGCTCGATGAGGGCATCATCTATATGCAAGTGACGCGGGGTGCCGCCGACCGCGACTTCAAGTTTCCCAAGGAAGCAAAATCGACCCTCATCGCCTTCACCCAGGTGCAGCGGCTGCTCGACAACCCGCATGCCGTGACGGGTGTCAAGGTCGTCACCATTCCCGATATCCGCTGGGCAAGGCGGGATATCAAATCGGTCATGCTGCTGGCCCCTGTGCTCGGCAAGCAGCGGGCCTATGAGCAGGGCGCCTTCGAGGGCTGGATGATCGAGGACGGCAAGATCACCGAAGGCACCTCGTCCAACGCCTATATCGTCAAGGACAACAAGGTAATTACGCGGCCTCTGTCGAACGCCATCCTCGCCGGCTGCACCCGCCGTTCGCTATTCCGCATGGCGAAGGAGCATGGGGTTGCGATCGAAGAGCGGCTGTTCACGCCGGACGAGGCCTATCAAGCGGATGAGGCTTTCCTCACCAGTGCCTCCAACTTCGTCCTGCCGATCGTCCAGATCGACGGCAAGCGCATCGGCGGCGGCCAGCCGGGGCCGGTGGTGCGCAAGCTCAGAGAAATCTATCTCGAAGAAGCGACGCGGTAGGCGACATAGCCCATCGGGAGTGTAGCGCTCAGGCTGCTTTTCCTGTTCTCCTCATGACAGGAGCGATGCCGACGCCGAGAGCATGCATGATCTTCATGATCGTTGCGAATTCGGGACTCGTCTCGCCATTGAAAGCTCGATAGAGCGCGGCCCGCGTCATACCGACATCGCGCGCGAGTTCGCTCATATTGCGCGCTCTGGCAACGACACCAAGCGCCTTGGCGATGAAGACCGGATCATCGGTCTCGAAGGCGGCGGCGAGGTATTCCTCAATCGCTTCCGGCGTGTCGAGGACTTCCGCGCTGTCCCACGCAGCCGTCTCAATCTTCCGCGTTTTCATCTCTCCACTCCTTTGCGATGCGTTTCGCCTCGGCTATGTCCCTCGACTGCGTGCTCTTGTCGCCACCGCACAGCAGCAGATAGACGACCTTGTCGCGACGGATGTAGTACACGCGGTAGCCTGGACCATAGTCGATCTTCATCTCGCTCACGCCTTCGCCAACATCCCGGACCTGACCGGGATTGCCTGCCTCGAACCTGTCAATCCTGACGGCGATGCGGGCGACTGCGCGCCGATCTTTCAGGCTCTTCAGCCAGTCGATAAAGATGGTTGTGCGCCTGATGGTGAACATGTCGGAATGTATATTAAAATATACACCACGTCAAGCGCTGTGCTACTAGGACAGGCGTTCAAAGACTGGCCGGCGGCAAAGGCTTGCGCGCCGGTCCGTGAAGCACGGACCCGTCCGCGGCGAAGATCGAGCCGTGGCAGGGGCAATCCCAGGTGTGGTCGGCATTATTCCAGGTGAGCGTGCAGCCCTTATGGGTGCAGCTTGCAGAGAGGACATGAAGCTTGCCCGCTGCGTCCTTGTGAACGGCGAGCTTGTCCTCGCCTTTCACGATGATGCCGCCTTGTCCGGGTAGAATGTCATCGACGCTCGCGACAACCGACTGGCTGTCACCATTGCGGTGGAAATCTTGCCGATAGGGTCGCGCCGGGTCGTAAAGCTCCGTCCAGGCATTGGGCCGGTCCAATATGGACTCGGCGATCATGAGGCCGGTCGCCGTGCCGTTGGTGATGCCCCAGCCATTGAAGCCGGTGGCGATGTGGAAGCCCTGCGCCCCGGCCGGGTCCGGCGTGCCGGCATAGGGCACACGATCCGGTGTGTCATAGTCCTCGTTGCACCAGCGCCACGTCGTTTCAGCCACCGAGAAGCGTGATCTGATCCAGTCCTCCAGCTCGTGGAAGCGGCGCGCCACGTCGCCGTCCTGGCCGGTATCGAATTTGGGGCCGAGCGCGACCAGCAAAGGTCCGTCCGGATCGCGGCCCATGCGCAAGGAATGAGTGGGATCGTCGATGCCGATGAACATGCCGTCGATGAGCGATGCGTCATCGACGCGGAAGGCCACGGCGGTGTGGCTTCTCGCCTGGGTACGGTTCGCCATGCCGAGCGGACTCTTGATCGTCATGTTGGTGGCCACGACGACGTGCTCGGCATGGACCGTGCCGCCATCGGTGACGGCGCGCCACCGGCTCGCCGCATCGACGAGGCGCACGCGGCTATGTTCGAAGATGCGTCCGCCGCGGCGCTCGACCCCGCGCGCAAGGCCCGCGAGGTAGCGCGCCGGATTGAATTGCGCCTGATCGGGAAAGCGCAAAGCACCCACCGTATTGAAGGGCAGCGGTGCGTGGTCGAGAACGTCGGCCGCAAGCCCCAGCCTATGTGCGGCTTCGGCTTCGGCGACGATAGCCTGGCGCTTTCTGCCGTCGATCGCATAGGCATAGGCCGGCTTCGTCGCGAGATCGCAAGTGATCTTATAATCGTCGATCCACTGCCCTATCCGCCGGAAACCGGCCTGATTGGCATCGGCATAGCCTTGGGCGCGGTCCAGGCCGAAACGCTCGATGAGATGGCGGTAGATCAGCGCATGCTGGGTCGTGATCTTGGCGGTCGATCGGCCCGTCACCTGCCCACCGATGCGCAAGCCTTCGAGCACGATGACATCGCGACCCGCCTCGCAGAGATGAAGTGCCGTAGTGAGACCTACGATGCCGGCACCGATCACTACCGTCTCGGCATGAAGCGAGGCGTCAAGCGCGGGACGACTTTTCGATGAGGCGCCAGCTAGCCAGCAACTGCCAATCTTGCCTGCGAGCTGCGGCGTAAACCTCGGTAAGCGGGATGTGTCCGGCACAGCGCGGCAACCTCCCAAATTTCTCATGTCTTAGAGAACGCGCTGCATCGCCGATGGTTTCTCGCGCCGCGCCAAGCGAATGCTTTACCTTCGAGCCACCTTACCGCGAATTAAGTTGGACCGCCTTCATGGCGTCGAACTAGGGCACTATCTAACTTTTATCTGGACTAACCTGGCCAGCAAGAAACGGCGTGCGATCAAAGCGCGAAAGGCAACAGACAATGGATCGGGCAAAGGAAAAGGCCGCAAGCCGTCAAACCGCCTGGACCGCTGGCGTGCTGCTTTTTTCCATCATAACCGTCGCCACTATCCAATATTGGTGGCACCTGCCGCTGAGAAAACTCGGATCGCCGGCCGACATATTGGGCCTCATACTGGGATTGACGCTGGCTTTCGCCTGCCTCCTCATCAGCTTTCGCGCCACGCCGAGCTCACGCGCAAGCCGGATGCTCACCGGGATGGCGAGCCTCTTTCTCGTCCTGACCATCATCGAATATTTTGCCGATCCGGGGCCCATCGACATCCCGCTCTCCTTCCTCTGGCTGATGCCCGTATTGCTGCTTGCCCTCTCGCGGCTGGTTTCCGGTCACTCCGACGCGGCACGGCTCTCTTTCCTTGTCTGTTTCGGACTTCAACTTGCCGAAGTGGCCAGAAGCATCCTGGCGACGGTCTATTACGGCGCCGGCGCGCAGCCCGTGTATTTCGAATGGATCGAGAGCGCCTCCGATCTCCTGGGGCGGGCTTTCCTTCTGCTCGGTTTCGTGGAGGCATTGCGCCTTGGTCATGTCCCCGACCATGTTTCATCCTTTGCCAGTCTTTTCACGCCGCCCCGTCCCGAAGGCGGGAAGCGGCATGTCGCCATCTTCATGGACGGGCTTTCGGGCGGCGACGTCCAGCGCCGCTCGGTGGTGCTTGCCAGTGGGCTTCTGTCGCGAGGCTATGAAGTGGATTTCGTCGTCGTCAACGGCGTCTCCAAGGTCAATGATCAACTGTCCCCGGGCCTCAGATTCATCGTCCTCAATGCGCCGCACTGGGGAAGGCTGCAGGCTTTCCTCTATCGCCACTTGCCGCTGCGCTGGATGAGAGCCTGTCTCGGCGCCGTTGCCTTTACGCGCTACTTGCTCAGCGAAAATCCGGGAGCGGTCATTGCCGGTTCGAGCCAGGTCCTGCTCTCCGCCGTGATCGCCTGGCAGCTTGCCGGGCATGGCATGCCGCTTTTGTTGCGTGCAACCAAGCTGCCTTCCGGCGATCCCAAACTGTGGACGCCGCTCAACGCCATCGTCGAGCGCTGCCGGCGTGGTCTGTCGCGGCTCATCTATCCTTCGGCTACAATGACGGTTGCGGCTACGGATGTCGTTGCCGAAGAGGTCGCACGCCTTGCCGGCTTGCCGCGCGAGCGCATCGTCACCGTCTTCGAGCCGGGACTCGATGACACGGCGATCGAGATGAGCAGGGTTCCGCCATCTCATTGGCTTGATTGCTATGTCGAGCTTCTGGAAGCCTGTCATGCGATGCACGCAGGCGGACAAGCACAGGGCTGAATTGCATGATCTTGCAGAGTTTGTGGCGCGAGCGCCGGGACAACCCGATATTTCTTTGGCGGTTGAGCTCGATCAAGGAAAATGTGCGGCTGTCCTGCGAGGCGGGGTTGTGTCCCCGACTCGATTTCGCGGTGGAAGGGACCCTGCCGGACCGCAACGAAGCATCCCCGATCCTGCTGGCATGCGGCGATGAGATCTACTTCTATCGTTTTGCGCGCCAGCTCGCGCTCACCATGAAAGAGCACAGCCCGTCGACAAGGTTTCACCTGCATCTGTTCGAGCCCTCTGCTCTTTGCATCGCGGACGCACAGATGCTGGAGGCCCGCATCGGCAAGCAGCTCAGCATTTCCTACGAGACGGGCCAGCGGAACCCCTATGGGAGACCGCACACCGTTTTCTTCGCCGCCGGCAGATTTGCGATCGCCAGATATCTGCTCGAGAGGAATCACGTTCCGGTGATGGTCATCGACATCGATGGCCGCGTCAGGCGCGATCTCACGGACGCATTCGACGCGCTCAAGCACCATGATGTAGGCGTCGTGTGGCGGCAGTCCCAATACAGACCCTGGCGCACGATCCTGGCCTGTGCCGTCTTCCTGAACATGACCGAGCCGGCACGATTGTTTGCCGCGCGGCTGGCCGAGGCCTTGCGGCTCTCGCTCATGAAGCAGCCAGCCTACCATGTCGATCAGACCACGCTGCATTATCTGCTGCACTATTATTCATTTCACCATTTGAAGCTCAAGGCGGCAAATCTGGGCCTCACCTGGTGCGATCATCAGTTTCGCGAAGGCAGCCTGATCTGGAGCGCGAAAGGCAAGCGCAAAGCTGACTTTCTGCGCTTCGATACAGCGGAGGCAGACCGGATCGTGTCCGGTACTTCGGTGAGGCTAGGGGGAGCCTGAGCGTTTGGCCGAAGGCGGCGCCTCGCCGCCGCGACTAAATCATTTCCCGTCATCGCTCTGTCAACTCTTTCGCACAAACCTGTCACAGCAAGGTTTGATGAAGGAACAAGATGGCAGAAGCCCTCGATGAATTGCGTCTCGCGCCAAAGGCTCACACCGCCGGTGCGGTGCGTTTCTCCTATTCCCGGCCCGAACAAAGCCGGGTCAACCGCACGCTGATCCGGCTGATCGAGCGGTCGAGCGGCCAGCCGCGGCTCGAGCGTCTCTACCGCGACTGGGCGCAAAGGCCTGTTGCGGGAGAAAATATCTTCTCGGCCGCCCTTCGTCTCATGGATATCACCCTCGACACCGACGACGCGGCCTGGGCCCGGATCCCCACCGGCCGACCGGTGCTGTTCATCGCCAACCACCCTTTCGGCGTCGTCGACGGCCTGGTCATGGGCCATCTGGCGACACGCATCCGGCCCGACACCAAGATCATGACGCACAGCCTCCTGTGCCAGCCGCCCGAGGTCAGGGATTATATGCTCCCGGTCGACTTCGGCGGCACAGCCGAGGCGATGCAGACATCGCTCCTGACCCGCCGGCGCACGCTCGACTGGCTCATTGGCGGACATGCCGTGGCGATCTTTCCGGCGGGAAGCGTGTCGACCTCGCAACATCCCTGCACCGGTCCGGCGCTCGATGCCAGCTGGCACCCCTTTCTCGCCAAGCTGACCCGGGTTCAAGACCTCGTGATCGTGCCGGTCTATCTCCATGGCCAGAATTCGCGCCTCTTCCATGTGGTGAGCCACATCCACTATGCGCTGCGGGTGGCGCTCATCTTTCGCGAAACCTACCGTCTCATCGGATCGACGATCAAGGTTTCCCTCGGCAAACCGCTGGAGGCCGCCAGCCTGCCCCATGAGCGCGGTCGTGATAGCGTCATCGAGGAGCTGCGGCGCCGGACCTTGTCCCTTGCCGGCAGCGATGGCCCGGACCCGCTCGCCGAGTTCCGCTGGCCGGGGCATATCAAATTCGACTGACCCTGTAGTGATCGGCGGGAATTCCGCATCACGAGCGCCGTCGGTCGTTGGAACTTTGCAAACACAATCATGGAGGTTGAACCAGGGTGGACATGATGGTCTACTCTCAACTCAAAGCTCTGCATGAGGAGGTGTCCATGAAGCGCGCGCTTGTCGCGACCACGATGGTGATGAGCTTGCTGCTGCACGCACCGGCTTTTGCGCAGTCCCCAGCCGTCGAAGACGTGGAGAAGTTCATCAAGCAGGCGGAAGCCGCGCTCGCCGCCGAATCGATTCGCGTCAACCGGGTTCAGTGGGTGAACAGCACGTATCTGACGGAAGATACCGATGCGCTGGCGGCCGAAGCCGCCGCTCGCCAGACCGAGCTTCAGGTTCGCCTCGCCATCGAGGCGGCGAAATTCGACGCGGTGCCGGGCCTTTCCGACGCGATCAAGCGCAAGCTCACCATTCTGACCGGCGGCATCGTGCTGCCGGCGCCGACCACGGCCGGCGCCGCCGACGAGCTGAGCACCATCTCGACCAAACTGCAGTCCGACTATGGCAAGGGAGAAGGCACGCTCAAGGGCAAGCCGATCAACGGCTCCGACATCGAGGAGCAGATGTCGGTCAATCGCGATCCCGAACAGCTGAAGGAGATGTGGACGAGCTGGCACGACAATGTCGGCGCCCCGATGCGGGCCGGCTATCGGCGGCTGGTCGAAATCGCCAATGAAGGCGCCAAGGAGCTCGGCTATCCGGATGTCGGCGCGATGTGGCGATCGCAATACGACATGCCGGCCGAAGATGTCGCCAAGCTGACGGATAAGATCTGGGGAGACGTCAAGCCGCTCTATGACGACCTGCACTGCTATGTGCGCGGCAAGCTGAACGAAAAATACGGTGACACGGTGCAAGGCAAGACCGGGCCGATCCGCGCCGACCTGCTCGGCAATATGTGGGCGCAGGAGTGGAGCGGCATTTATGACATCGTCGCACCCGTGGGCGCCGGCGACATTGGCTTCGACACCACCGAGCTTTTGAAAGCGGCTGGATACGACGAGAAGAAGATGGTCGAAACCGGGGAGGGATTCTTCACCTCGCTCGGCTTCGAAAAGCTGCCGGATAGCTTCTGGAAACGGTCGATGTTCCTGAAGCCCAACGACCGGGACGTCGTATGCCATGCCTCGGCCTGGGACATCGACAACCAGGACGACCTGCGCATCAAGATGTGCATCAAGGTCAACGCGCAGGATTTCGTGACCATCCATCACGAGCTCGGCCACAATTTCTATCAACGCGCCTACAAGGCGCAGGAGTACCTGCATGTGAATGGCGCGAATGACGGCTTCCACGAGGCCATCGGCGACACCATCGCGCTGTCGATCACGCCTGAATATCTCGTCCAGATCGGCCTCTTGCCCAAGGACAAGGTGCCGAGCGCCGACAAGGACATCGGCCTGCTGCTGCGCCAGGCCATGGACAAGATCGCCTTCATGCCCTTCGGCCTCCTGGTCGACAAATGGCGCTGGGGCGTCTTCGACGGCTCGGTCAAGCCAGAGGGCTACAATGCGGCTTGGAATGAACTGCGCCTGAAATATCAGGGGATCAAGCCGCCGGTGGAGCGCAGCGAGGCATCATTCGACCCGGGCGCCAAATATCATATCCCGGCCACGACCCCTTATTTGCGCTATTTCCTGGCCAACGTCCTGCAGTTCCAGTTCTACAAGGCCGCGTGTGAGCAGAGCGGCTGGACGGGGCCGCTGCACCGCTGCTCGTTCTACGGCAACAAGGACGTCGGCAAGAAATTCAACGCCATGCTGGAAATGGGCGCTTCGAAACCGTGGCCCGATGCGCTCGAGGCGTTCACCGGCCAACGCGAGATTTCGGGCGAGGCGATCATCGCCTATTTTGCGCCGCTGCAAGCCTGGCTGAAGGAACAGAACAAAGGCGGGAGCTGCGGCTGGTAAGCTTACCTTTGGCTCGTCCTCCAGTCCGGATTGATCCACGGTTCCTGGTTGGAAGGCGGCAGCGGATCGCGGCCCAGAATGTAGTCGGACGCCTTCTCGCCGATCAGGATCGACGGCCCGTTGAGATTGCCGTTGGTGATCCGCGGCATGATCGATGAATCGGCGACACGCAAGCGCTCGATGCCGATGACGCGGCACAAAGGATCGACCACCGCCAGGCGGTCGGAAGGCTCGCCCATGCGGCAGGTGCCGCAAGGATGGAAAGCGCTCTCGCAATGATCGCGGATGAAGCCGTCGAGCTCGGCATCGCTCTTGAGATGCGCCCCCGGCTGGATCTCGCGACCCTTATAAGGCTTGAGCGCTTCCTGCTCGAAGATCTCGCGCGTCAAGCGCATTGCGGTGCGGAACTCCATCCAGTCGTCGGGATGCGACATGTAATTGAACCTGATGACCGGGGCCTCGCGCGGCTCGCCCGAGCGTGCCTTGACGAAGCCGCGCGATTTCGAGCGCATCGGCCCGACATGGACCTGAAAGGAATGGCCCGAGGCCGCGGCCTTGCCGTCATAGCGGATGGCAATGGGCAGGAAGTGATATTCGATATCGGGATATTCGACGCCGGCCGATGAGCGGATGAAGCCGCAGCTTTCGAAGTGATTGGTGGCGCCGAGACCGGTCTTGAACAGCAGCCATTCGAGCCCGATGAGGCCCTTGGCGAAGAGATTGAGGCTCGGCAGCAGCGATACGGGTTTGAGCGATTCCATCTGGAAATAGACTTCGAGATGATCCTGCAGATTCTGACCCACGCCCGGCAGGTCGTGCAGCGGTGCCACACCGATCGATTTGAGATGGTCGGGATCGCCGATGCCGGAAAGCTGCAGAAGCTTGGGTGAATTGATGGCGCTCGCCGCCAGGACGACCTCGCGGCGCGCTTCGGCCCGCAAGATCTCGCCGCCCCTCTCATATTCGACGCCGGTGGCGCGCTTGCCGTCGAGGAGGATGCGGCGCACGAAAGCGCGGGTCGTGAGCTTGACATGGGAGCGCTTGAGCGCAGGGCGCAAATAGGCATTGGCCGCCGACCAGCGCCGGCCGCGCCAGATGGTGCGCTCCATGGCGCCAAAACCTTCCTGCCGGCTTCCATTGTAGTCCTCGGTGACGGGATAGCCCGCCTGGCGGCCGGCTTCGACGAAAGCCCGGTAGAGCGGATTCTTCTGGCTCCCGCGCGTGACATGCAGCGGACCATCGCTGCCGCGCCAGCCTTCCTCGCCGCCATGCGAGGATTCCATCCGCTTGTAGTAGGGCAGCACATGGCGAAAGCCCCAGCCCTTGGCGCCCATCTCTTCCCAGGTGTCGAAATCCTTCGCGTGGCCCCTGACATAGACCATGCCGTTGATCGAGGACGAGCCGCCGATGACCTTGCCGCGCGGCGTCACCAGGCGGCGGCCGCCGAGCGCCGGCTCGGGCTCGGCCACGAAGCCCCAATCATAGGTCGACATGTTCATGGGATAGGAGAGTGCCGAGGGCATCTGGATCAGGGGACCGATGTCGGTGCCGCCATATTCGAGTACGAGCACGCTGTGGCGGCCGTCTTCCGACAGGCGATAGGCCATGGCGGAACCGGCCGAGCCCGACCCGATGATGATGAAGTCGAACGACTCCATTTGAACTCCCCTGACGGCGTGTCCCGGTTATGTTTTTGTGACGCGCAAGGGTAGTGGATGGCACGGAGCAAGGCCGCGCGCAATGCGTCATAAATTGCGGCGCAAACGTCCTGCCGCGCTGGTCAGGCCCTCGAGCTCGCGGATGCGCTGTTCCGTTTCGGGCCAGCGGCGATCGACGATGTCGGCGATCAGCGCCTCGATCATGAACAGGGTCGCGACATTGGAGTCCCAGCCCGACGGCGCATCGATGCGCAACGGAAAGGCATGGGTTGCAATCCCGGCGATGGGCGACATCCACTGGTCGGTGAACAGCACGATCCTGACCTTGCGCCGATGCGCCAGGTCTGCGAATTCGGCGAGACGCTGGTCATAGCGGCGGACATCGAAGGCGATGAGCACATCGCCGCGCTTCATGTTGAGGAGATATTGCGGCCAGGCGGCGGGCGATGCCGGCATCAGCGTGACATGCGGCCTGATCATGTGAAGATGGGTGTGGAAATATTCGGCGAGCGGCATGGTGATGCGGCCGCCGACGATGTGCACGGCCTGATGGTGGTCGGCGATCAGGTCGGCGATGCCATCGAAGCTCCGGTGGTCGACGAGCTTGAGGGAGCCGCGCAGATTCTCCATCACCGCATCGGCGAAACGGTTGAGCACATGGGCGTCAGGCGCATCCTTGGACCAGCGCTGATGACGGGCGATCGGGTCCTGCAATTGCGCCGAAACCTCGCCGCGCAAAGCCGCCTGGAAGGAGGGAAAGCCGGCAAAGCCCAGTTTCTTGGCGAGCCGCAAGGCGGTGGGCGTCGAGACCTTCGCCGCCTTGGCGAATTCGGTGATGCTCGACAGCCCGGCCACCGGATAGTTGGCGAGAAGCGCATTGGCGAGCTTGTGCTCGGCCGGCGTCAGCCGGGTGGATCCGAGCCTTATGCGCTCGGCGACGGTTTGCGATTTGGATTGTGCCCTCGGCGTCATGCACAGGTCTTGTAACGAATTTGACAGCGTATAGGCAATCTGAAATGATCGTTCCAGAGGGACAGGGGAGTTCAATCTCCATGAGAGGGCTGCTTCGCCCCGATGAGGGCGAGCCGGTTATCGTCGTCAATGAGAACGGGCCGTCGCCGGTCGTGCTGATTTGCGAGCATGCCGGCAAGGTCATCCCCAAGTCATTGGGATCCTTGGGCCTTCCGCCGGAGGACCTCACCCGCCATATCGCCTGGGACATCGGCGCCGAAGCCGTGGCGCGGGGTCTTTCGCAAGCGCTCGACGCGCCGCTCGTACTGCAGCGCTATTCGCGCCTCGCCTATGACTGCAACCGGCCGCCCGAATCACCCGATGCCATGCCGGTCGTAAGCGAGACTACCCGCATCCCGGGCAACGAGAACCTGGCGCCCGAGGCGCGCCTCGCCCGCATCCGCGGCATCTATCGTCCTTTCCATGACGCGGTGTCGCGGTTTCTCGACCAGCGGGCCGCAGAGGGCGCGGCCTCGCTTCTCGTCACCATGCACAGCTTCACCCCGACCTATAAGGGCAAGCGCCGGCATCTCGACCTCGGCGTCCTGCATGACCGCGATGCCCGCCTTGCCGATCTGGTGCTCGGCCTCGCCGGTCGGCTGAAGGACATCGTGGTGAAGCGCAACGAGCCCTATGGGCCGGAGGACGGCGTCTGCCATACGCTCAATCTGCATGGCGGGGCGCGCGGCCTTTATCACGTCATGCTGGAGATCCGCAACGATCTCATCAGCCATGAAGCGGGGCAGGCGCAGTGGACGGCACGGCTCGCGGCTATTCTCGCCGAGGCCGTGGCGCGGATCTTTCCACCGACAACAGTGAGGATGCGATCGAGTTCATAGGAACACTACAAAGGATCGTGGAGGAAACAACAATGACCCCTAAAGACTATTCTGACTCGGATCACCGAGAGGACGTGAAGGTCCTGCATGGCATGGGCTATGCGCAGGAGCTGACCCGGCGCATGGGCCCGTTCCAGAATTTCGCCATCTCCTTTGCCATCATCTGCATCGTCGCCGGCGGCATCACCGCCTTCCCGGCGGCGCTCAGCGCCGGCGGCGGCGGATCGATCGGCTATATCTGGCCCTTGGGCTCGCTCTTCGCGCTTCTGGTGGCCTTCGCCATGGGCCAGGTCGCCTCGTCCTATCCGACGGCGGGCGGCATCTATCACTGGTCGTCGATCCTGGGCGGCCGCGGCTTCGGCTGGGCGGCGGCGTGGTTCAACCTGCTCGGCCTCCTGTTCGTTGTCTCGTCGGTTAATTTCGGCCTGTTCAACCTGACGCGCGATCTGTTTCTGGCGCAGGTGCTGGGCATGGACGTCTCATCCTGGGTGCCGGCGGGCGAGTTCTCGACCGGCTGGTGGATCCAGACCATCTTCATCACCGTGGTGACGATCGTCCAGGCCACGCTCAACCACTATTTCCTGAGGCTGACGACCATCCTCACCGACTGGAGCGGCTATATCATCCTGGCGACCGCGGTCGTGCTGACGCTGGCGCTGCTTGCCTTCGCCCCGTCGCTCGATTTCGGCCGGCTGTTCACCTTCACCAATTTTACCGGCGATGCCGGCGGCGGCGTGTGGCCGCAGGCCAATGTCTTCCTCTATGTGGTAGCGCTCGGCCTTCTGCACGCCGTCTATACGATCACCGGCTTCGATGCCTCCGCCCATACGTCGGAAGAGACGCGCAACGCCCAGCGCGAAGTGCCGAAAGGCATGGTGCGCTCGGTGTTCTGGTCGTTCCTGTTCGGCTATTTCATGGTCTGCGCCATGGTTCTGGCGCTGCCCGACCAGACCGACACGGCCACCGGCACCGTCACCGACGGCGTGACCGCGGCGGCGAAACAGGGCTGGGCCTCGTTCAACTGGCTGATCCAGACGTCGACCATGTGGTTCTGGCTCAAGGCGCTGATCATCATCGGCATCGTGGTGTCGAACTTCCTGTGTGCGCTGGCCGGCCTCACCTCCTGCTCGCGCATGCTCTATGCCTTCGCGCGTGACGGCGGCGTGCCGATGTCGGAAACGCTGAAGAAGGTGAGCCCGGTCTACCGCACGCCGGGAGCGGCGATCTGGGTCGGCGGCGTGCTGTCGATCATCGCCACACTCTATGGCGGCGCCTTCCTGGTGCTGTCGACGGGCTGCGCGGTGTTCCTCTATCTGTCCTATCTCATGCCGATCGGTGCTGCGCTGAAAGGCGAGCTCGGCGGCGAATGGACGAACAAGGGACCGTTCAACCTCAAGGGCGCCTCGATCCCGGTGGCGGTCCTCGCCATCCTCGGCTGCGCTCTCCTGATCTTCGTCGGCGTGCAGCCGCCGCAAGAGAAGGTCGGCTATCTGATCGTGCTCATGATCCTGGCGCTCACCGCCTTCTGGTTCGCCATGGAGAACAAGATGCCGGTCGGCGCCGTCTTCGGGGTGCTGACCGTTCTCGCGGTCTATTATTTCTGGCGCGATCCCGAGAGTCAGTTCGGCTTGTGGGCGGCGGTCGTGGTGGCGATCGTCATGGCGGCACTGCTCTTCGTGCTGCGCGGCAAGCGCTTCGCCGGACCGCCGATCGGTGATGAGATCGCCAGGCGCCGGGCCGAGATCGCCGCGGCCGAGGCGGCCGTCGGAGAACGGGCTGGAGCGTAACATCCAACAAGGCGGCGCCTCGCTCGGGGCGCCGCCCAATAAGAACACTGCGAGCGAGTTGGGAGTGGGGGCCGTGGCGTGAGCCCGGCGCATATACAGGAGGGAACTATGGCTCAGACTGAGAGCGGTGGCGTCAGCTACAAGAAAGCCGACGCCAGTTATTTCGAGAAGCGGCATCTCCAGCGCTATGCGGGGATCTGGTCATTGTGGGCGCTGGGTGTCGGCGCCGTCATCTCCGGCCATTTCTCCGGCTGGAACTTCGGCTTCGCAACCGGCGGCTGGGGCGGCATGCTGGTGGCGGGCATCATCATCGCCATCATGTATATCGGCCTCGTCTTCTGCATCGCCGAGATGTCGCCGGCGCTGCCGCATACGGGGGCGGCCTATTCTTTCGGCCGCACCGCCATGGGGCCGTGGGGCGGCTTCATCACCGGCCTCTGCGAGAATGTCGAATATGTGGTGACGCCCGCCGTCATCGCCTTCTTCATCGGCTCCTATCTGACCGGCATCTTCGAGACGCCGGCTGCGATGCAGCCGGTGTGGTGGATCATCACCTATGTCGTCTTCCTGGCGCTCAACATCTTCGGCGTCGCCTTGTCCTTCAGGGTGACCCTCATCGTCACGCTCCTGTCGCTGGCGGTGCTCGTCTTCTTCTGGTTCAGCGCCATCCCGAACATGGACTTCAGCCGCTGGGCCCTCAATATCGCGCCTGATATCCAGAGCGCCACAGTCCCGCTGGATGCGCTGAAAGGCGCCGTTGCGACCTTGCCGGCGGATATTGCGGCCCTGGTGACCGGTGCAGCCGCGGACGCGACGGAGGTCACTCTCACGGCGGCGCAATACGGCACGCTTTCGCCCGAACTTCAGGCGGCAGCAAAGACTTCGAACGAACTCGCCAATGGCAACGGACCCTACTTCCCGTTCGGTTTCTCCGGTGTGCTGGCCACCTTGCCCTTTGCGGTGTGGCTGTTCCTTGCCATCGAGCAATTGCCGCTGGCGGCGGAAGAATCGGTCGATCCCAAGCGCGACATGCCGAAGGGCATATTGCTCGGCATGCTGACGCTTGTCGTCTCTGCCTTCATGATCGTGCTGCTCAATCCCGCAGTCATCGGAGTGGGCGCGCATAAGCTCGGCACGTCGGGCGAGCCCTTGCTCGACGGGTTCCGGGCGATCTTCGGCGGCGTAGGCGCAAAGGCACTCGGTTTGATTGCGCTTGTCGGTCTCATTGCGAGTTTCCACACGATCGTCTTCGCGATGGGCCGGCAGGTCTACTCGCTGTCGCGGGCGGGCTATTTCCCCAAGGGCCTGTCGATCACGCATGACAGCTACAAGACGCCGTATATCGCGATGATCGTCGGCGCCCTTGTCGGGTTGGCGATCATGCTGGTGATCTGGTTCGCGCTCGGCGAAAATGCCGGCTCGGCCATCGGTGTGGTGCTGCTCAACATGGCGGTATTCGGCGCCATGTTCTCCTACATCCTGCAGGCAATCTCCTTTATCCTGCTCCGGAAGAACCAGCCCCATATCGAGAGGCCCTATGTGAGCCCGCTCGGTATCCCGGGCGCTGTGGCCACGATCATCATCGGCCTGGTGACTCTGTACTACCAGATCTGGGACCCGCTCTTCTACAAAGGCGTGTTCTGGGTCGGCGTGTGGTTCATCGTGGCGATCATCTATTTCGCCGCTGTCGGGCGCCACAAGCTCATCCTCTCGCCCGAGGAGGAATTCGCGATGGAGCATCGCGCCAAAGCATGACGGACGACGACGGCGGCGCGGGGAGGGCCTCGCGCCGCTTTTCATTTGCGTAATCAAGAGGACAAAAATGGTTCAAGGCATGCTGACGCTCGCCCAGCTCAAGAAAGAAGTTGCCGCGGGCACAATCGATACGGTCGTCGCGGCGTTTCCCGACATGCAGGGACGCCTCATGGGCAAGCGCTTCCATGCACAATATTTCGTCGACGGCGCCTATGAGGAGACGCACGGCTGCAACTATCTCCTCGCCGACGACATCGATATGGAGCCGGTGCCGGGTTACAAGGCGGCGAGCTGGCAGAAGGGCTATGGCGATTTCGTCATCAAGCCCGACCTCGCCACCATGCGGGCGACGCCCTGGCTCGACAAGACGGCGCTGGTGCTGTGCGACGTGCTCGACCATCACGACCATACGCTCCTGCCGCATGCGCCGCGCACCATCCTGAAAGGCCAGCTGGCGCGGCTCGCCAAGATGAAGATGAAGGCCTATATGGCCTCGGAGCTCGAATTCTTCCTGTTCGACGAGAGCTATGAGAGCGCTCACGCCAAGAGCTACGCCAATCTCAAGACGGCCGGCTATTACATCGAGGACTATCACGTCCTGCAGACGACCAAGGAAGAGAATGTCATGCGGGCGATCCGCAACGGCATCGCCGGCGCCGGCATCCCGGTCGAGAATTCCAAGGGCGAATGGGGCCCGGGCCAGGAAGAGATCAATGTCAAATATGCCGAGGCGCTCGAAATGGCCGACCGGCATGTCATCCTCAAAAACGGGTGCAAGGAGATCGCCTGGTCGCTCGGCAAGGCCATCACTTTCATGGCCAAATGGAATTACGGCCTCGCCGGCAATTCGTCCCATATCCATCAGAGCCTGTGGTCATTGGACGGCAAGAGCTCGATGTTCCATGACCCCAAGGGGGATCACGGCATGTCGGCCCTGATGAAGCACTATCTCGCAGGCCTTCTCGCCCATGCGAGCGAGATCACCTATTTCCTGGCGCCCTATGTCAACTCCTACAAGCGCTTCATGGCCGGCACTTTCGCGCCGACGCGGGCGATCTGGAGTTTTGACAACCGCACCGCGGGCTACCGGCTGTGCGGCGCCGACACGAAGGCGGTCCGGGTCGAATGCCGGGTCGGCGGCGCCGATCTCAATCCCTATCTCGCTTTTGCGGCGCTGATCGCCGCCGGCCTCGACGGCATCGAGAAGAAGATGGCGCTCGAGCCCGCCTTCTCCGGCGATGCCTATGACACGTCGAAGAAATTGCGCGAGATCCCCAAGACGCTGCGCGAGGCGACGGAGCTTCTCGACAAGTCGAAACTCCTGCGCTCCGCCTTCGGCGACAATGTCATCGACCATTATGTGCATACGGCGAAATGGGAGCAGTTCGAATATGACCGGCGCATCACCGATTGGGAAGTGAAGCGCGGCTTCGAGCAATATTGAGAGGGACTGGAATTGGCCGACAAGATCAAGTGCATCTCGCCCGTCGACGGCTCGACCTATGCCGAGCGCGCGGTGGCGAAGAAGAAGGACATTGCCGCAGCCTTCTCCGCCGCCCATGCGGCGCAAGAGAAATGGCAGCGCGCACCCTTGGCGGAACGGGCGAAATACTGCTCGGCGGCGGTCGACGCCATGCTCGCCATGAAGGACCAGATCGTGCCGGAGCTCGCCTGGCAAATGGGACGTCCCATCCGCTATGGCGCGGGCGAGCTCAGAGGCTTCGAGGAGCGCGCCCGCTATATGATCGCGATCGCCGAAAGGTCGCTTGCCGATATCCGGCCTGAGCCCAAGGACGGCTTCCTGCGCTATATCAAGCGCGAGCCGCTGGGCGTCGTCTTCACCATCGCCCCCTGGAACTATCCCTATCTGACCGCCGTGAATTCCATCATCCCGGCGCTGATGGCCGGCAATGCGGTGGTCCTCAAGCACGCGGCGCAGACCATCCTGGTCGGCGAGCGCTTCGCCAAGGCCTTCAAGGCGGCAGGATTGCCCAAGGACGTCTTCCAGAACCTGGTGCTCTCGCATGAGCAGACGGCCGATATCATCTCGGGCGGCCATGTGAGCATGGTGTGCTTCACGGGCTCGGTCTCGGGCGGCAAGGCTATGGAGAAGGCCGCCGCCGGGCGCTTCATCAATGTCGGCCTCGAGCTCGGCGGCAAGGACCCGGCCTATGTGCGCCCCGACGCCAATATGGCGCATGCGATCGAGAATCTCGTCGATGGCGCCTTCTTCAATTCGGGCCAGAGCTGCTGCGGTATCGAGCGCATCTATGTGCACAAGAAAGTGTGGGGCGATTTCATCGACGGCGTCGTCGACCTGACGAAGAAGTATGTGCTGGGCTCGCCGCTCGACGAGGCGACCACCTTGGGGCCCATGGTGAAGCCCGAGGCGGCCGATTTCGTGCGCAAGCAGATCGCCTCCGCGCAGAGGGCAGGGGCCAAGGCCCATATCGACCCCAAGAGCTTCGCGCGCGATCGCAAGGGCTCGGCCTATATGGCGCCGCAAGTGCTGACGGGCGTCAACCACCAGATGTCGGTGATGACGGAGGAAAGCTTTGGTCCGGTCGTCGGCATCATGAAGGTGAGCGACGATGCCGAAGCGATCGAGCTCATGAACGATTCCCCCTATGGCCTGACCGCCGCGGTGTGGACCGAGGACGCCGATGCGGCGCAGAAGATCGGCAACGAGATTGCGACCGGGACGGTGTTCATGAACCGCTGCGATTATCTCGATCCGGCCTTGACCTGGACCGGCGTCAAGGATACGGGCCGCGGCGCCACCCTTTCCGTCGTGGGCTATGAAGCCCTGACGCGCCCCAAGAGCTATCATTTGAGAACGAAGACGAGCTGACCCATGACCATACCGAACCGCAACATCAATTTCCCGACCGCGATCAAATTCGGCAACGGCCGCATCAAGGAGCTCGCCGAATTGTGCACGGCCAACGGCATCAAGCGGCCGCTCTTCGTCACCGATCCGGGCCTGGCAGGGATGCCGATGGTGAAAGCGATCCTCGACGACCTCAAGGCGGCGGGCCTCGGCGTGGCGCTGTTCTCGGACGTCAGGCCCAATCCGGTCGAGAGCAATATCCATGCCGGCAACAAGGCCTTCAGGGCGGGCAAGCATGACGGCGTCATCGCCTTCGGCGGCGGCTCCGGCCTCGATGTCGGCAAGCTCATTGCGCTGATGCACGGCCAGAAGATCTCGGTCTTCGACCTCGAGGATATCGGCGACTGGTGGACCAGGGCCGATGCGGCGAAGATCGCGCCCATCATCGCCGTGCCGACGACGGCGGGCACGGGCTCGGAAGTGGGCCGCGCCGGTGTCGTCACCCATCCCGAGACGCATGAGAAGAAGATCATCTTCCATCCGGCCATCATGCCGAAAGTGGCGCTGCTCGATCCAGAGCTCTCGGCCGGCCTGCCGCCCAAGCTCACCGCGGCGACCGGCATGGATGCGCTGGCGCATTGCCTCGAAGCCTATTGTGCGCCCTTCTATCACCCCCTTGCAAAGGGTGTGGCGCTCGAAGGCATGGCGCTCATCAAGGACAATCTCGCCAAGGCGGTGAAGAAGGGCCAGGACCTCGACGCACGCGGCAATATGCTCGTGGCTTCCTCCATGGGCGCCACCGCCTTCCAGCGGGGCTTGGGTGCCATCCATGCCTTGTCGCATCCCTTCGGCGGCCTCTATGACGCCCATCACGGGCTCCTCAACGGCATCGTCATGCCCTATGTGTTGAAAGCCAACCGCAAGAAGATCGAGAAGGACATCGAGCGCGCCGCCGCCTATCTCGGCATCAAGGGCGGATTCAACGGCTTCCTCAAATGGATCCTCAGCCTTCGCAAAGAAGTCGGCATCCCGCACAAGCTCGCCGATATCGGCATCGACGCGAAGCGGCTTGACGAAGTGGCGAAGATGGCGATCAAGGACCCGTCCGCCGGCGGCAATCCGATACCGTTCAGCGAGAAGCAGTACAAGGCGCTGGCGAAGAAATGCGTGACGGGCGATCTGTAAGCATCGCTGCTCCGTTCTGTCGCGGTGAATGTTTGGGACCAGATTGTCGATGGAGAGGAATTGGTCCCTACGACTCATGGCGCCGGCTACGGCCCGGATACAGGGATTTACAGCGAATATCAGGGAATTCTCGTAAAAAGATTCTCACCTCAGCGATATCAATGAGTTGGCTTGCTGAAACCTCCCGGAACAGGGAATTTCCAGCGTTGACCACTCATTGCCGCCCGCTTTGTAGAATTTCCTACGGCTTGCGTCTAAAATCTCATGCCTTTGCCGCTACTCGCACGACCGCCGGCACAGAGGTGAGCCTTCAGACACACGTTCCATACTGATATTTCCCAAATCTCACGGCTTGGCCCACGATTGCAAGAGGCTTGCGCGGCGCTGTCTCTTCCGCCCGAATACACAACGGTGAGCTCTGACGCTGTCGGCAGCCGAGACTTTTTCCGGCAGGAAGCATCCCCTCTCCCTGCAATCAATAGCGTCATTCGCCTTACAGAAATTTACAACCATTTACTCCGCTTCCACCGGCATTGCGCGCAAGCTGTCGGCGCTTGAGAGGCGCAGGTGATTTCTGCGCCGCTATCGAACCGAGAGACACAGGAGGTTGTCATGTCAACATCATCGCAATCGCCCACGCGTCGTGAACTGCTTGCTGTCGCGGCAGCCGCCGGCGCCATCAGCATGCTCCCCGGAGCGCTTGAAGCATCGACCGGAGGTGATTCTGTCCGTCCCTTCACCGTCAACATCCCGCAGGAGGAACTCGACGAACTGCGCCGGCGCATCGCTGCCGCCCGGTTACCCGAGAAAGAGACCGTTGCCGATTTTTCACAGGGCGTGCCGCTCGCGACCGTGCAGAAGCTCGCGCGCTACTGGGCCACGGAGTACGACTGGCGCAAGGTCGAGGCCCGGCTGAATTCCTGGCCCAATTTCATAACCGAGATCGATGGCCTCGACATCCAGTTCATTCACGTGCGCTCGAAACACGAGAACGCGTTGCCGCTCATCGTGACGCACGGTTGGCCGGGCTCGATCATAGAACAACTCAAGCTTATCGAGCCTCTCACCAACCCGACCGCGCATGGCGGCAGCGCCACCGACGCCTTCCATGTGGTGATTCCGTCGATGCCAGGTTACGGCTTCTCGGGAAAGCCGACCGAGACCGGTTGGGGCCCCGAACGCATCGCGCGCGCGTGGAATGTGCTGATGAACCGCCTTGGCTACACAAACTATGTTGCGCAAGGCGGCGACTGGGGCGCCATCGTCGTCGACCAAATGGGCGTGCAGGCGCCCAAAGGACTGCTCGCCATCCACACCAACATGCCTTGCGTGGTGCCGCCGGCGATCAACGCCGCGGCTTTTGCCGGCGCGCCGGCGCCGGACGGGCTCTCCGCGGATGAGAAACATGCCTACGAGCAACTGGCGGCCTTCTACAAGGACGTCTACTACGCCCTGTTCATGGGCACGCGCCCGCAAACCCTGACCGGGCTGGCGGATTCACCCGTCGGCCTAGCCACCTTCATGATCGACCACGACGCGCGCAGCCTCGAGCTGATCTCGCGCTCCTTCAATGGCGTCCCCGAAGGCCTTTCGCGCGACGACGTCCTCGACAACATCACGCTGTTCTGGCTGACGAATACCGGGGTTTCCGCGGCCCGTCTCTACTGGGAGAACAAGGCCGCTTTCTTCACGCCGAAAGGTGTGAAGATCCCGGTGGCCGCGAGCGCCTTTCCGGATGACCTCTTCCAGGCGCCGAGGAGTTGGGCGGAGCAGGCCTATCCCAACCTGATCCACTTCAACAGGCTTCCCAAGGGCGGCCACTTTGCCGCCTGGGAGCAGCCGAAATTCCTTTCGGAAGAAATCCGCGCCAGCTTCAAGTCGCTGCGCCGATCCATATGAGATGAGGGTGCCGCACGCATCTGTGTGCGGCACCCATCTCACATCGTCCCAGTCAACTCGGCGAGGAGAGCGCTTGCCGATCTCGTATCCGGCGTCGTAGAGCCCTCATCGAACCGCTGAAGGAGCCGGCTAAGGAGATCCTTGGCACGATCCGCCTGTCCTTGCCTTGCCCACAGCCTGGCCAGCGGAACGGCCGCCCGCAATTCCCACGCCAGCGCCGACTGCTTGCTGGCCCAAAAGAGCGCCTGGAGCAAGGAGTCCTCCGCCACCCTCGCATCCGGCTCTGCACCCGCCAGGCGAATTTCGGCCGACACGCGCAGCAGATCTGGACGGTCATAGGTCTCCCCGGCCTGCTCCGCCAGCGCAAGCGCCCGGTCGATCATCGCGGCAGCCTCATCGAGCTCGCCACATTTCATCATGCCTTCGGCCAGCGCCCGGAAGAAAGCTGTCGCCAGAATATGGTGGCGCTCGGCATTGAGTGTCTCAAGCGTGCTGCGCAGGAGATGAACGCCCTCCGCCGGCTTTCCACTCAAGATCATGTGCTCGCCCTTCAGCGCAAGGCCGAGAGCGGAATAGGGAGCCAAGGAATATTTCGCCGCGCAGGACAGGACCTGCTCGATGCACCGTGCCGAGCGCTCGAAATCACCGCTCCAGAGATAGACCGGCAGCGTGTAGATCAGCGAGATACAGAGCGTGACCGGATGATCGCGCTGCATTGCCTCCTCGACGGCCTGGTCAGCTATCCTGAGCCCTTTCTCCGGCATGCCGCGCAACCACGCTGTCCGAGCCAGCGCCACGAGCGCCCGCACCCGATGATCATAGCCGAAGAAGTCGACCCGGACACCGCCGGACGCTTCTTCCAGCTCCATCCCACGCTCGCAGTGCTGCAGCGCCGCAGCTTGATTCCCGGAGAGGTGATGGGCGACACCGAGCATCCACTCAGCCATGATCACTCCGGGTTCTTCGCCAAGCTCGCCGGCAACAAGCATGCTCCGCTCGGCGCAAGTGAGCGCACCGCGAAAATCGCCGACCCGGGTTAGGAAGATGTTCAATCCAGCCAGCAAGTGCAATTTGTACTGTCCGTCACGCAGGGCTTCGGCCAGCCCGATGCCCCGCTCGATCGCCCTTCTCACACCGTCACTGTTGCCGCGCGTGAACATCGAGGACAGCGCCAATGCCGCCTGAAGGGCCAGCTCGCGTGTCGTTCCACGATCAACCTCGTGCAAGGCCGACAGGCCCCGTTCGCACCACGATTCGCACTCGCCCAGCAGCGAGAAGCCCAAGAACAGAGGCGCCGCACCCGCCGCGAGCCCAACACCGGTCTGCATGTCGCCCGATTCCGAGAAGCTCCAATCAAGCGCAGCCCGGATATTGCCCATATGCGGCTCGTAGGCCGACACGTCGTGACTCCGGAATGCGATCGCTCTTGTCGTGTCGGGCGCGAAGCGTTCGGCATAGCGCAGCGCGTGGCGCCTCGACATCACTTCTTTCTCGTCGGTTTCCGCCAGCTTGACCGCGGCATACTCCCGCGTCGTGTCGAGGAGGCGGTGGTAAGTGGATCCGGCGAACTCGGACGTCCGCATGAGTGACTTGTCAACCAGGCTCGCGATCGCATCAGCAGCCCTTGGCATGTCGGCTTGGTCGTCCGTCGCAACCGCCAAGGCGTCTGCAAGCGTGAAGGCGCCCACGAATACAGACAGCCTGCGCAAGATCATCTGTTCATAGGGTGACAGCAGGTTGTAGCTCCAGTCGAGCATCGCCTGAAGTGTTTGATGGCGCGGTGGAGCACTTCGCCGACCGTGCCAGAGAAGCTTGAAACGATCGTTGAGCTGGTCGGCGGTTCCCTTGATTCCATACACACCTACACGCCCGGCGGCGAGTTCGATTGCCAGCGCGATCCCGTCAAGCCGCCGGCACATCGCGGCCAGGATGGGCGCGTCCGCATCACTGAGCTCGGCGCTGTACCCCGCGGCGGCGGCACGCTCCATGAAGAGCTGCACCGCCGGTGAGGCAAGCGCTTGGACAGCCGTCAATCCAGCGTCTTCGACCGGACCTTCGAGTGGCACCAACCGATGCACGTTCTCGCCCTCGACGCGCAGGGCTTCACGGCTCGTCGCGACGAGATGCACCAGAGGCGCCTCGGCGTAGAGCCGCTCGGTGAGCGCGGCGACCGCCTCAATTACGTGTTCGCAACTATCGAGAACGAGAAGTATCGGCTTATCGGCAAGGAAAGCGATCAAGCCAACCACTGGATCCTGCGTAACCTGACCGATCAGCCCAAGGGTCGAGGCCACCGAGCCGGCGACGAGCGATGAATCCCGCAAAGTGTGGAGATCGAGGAAATGGACCCTGTCGGAGAAATCGGTGCGCACAGCATGAGCCAATGCCAAGGCGACGGTCGTCTTGCCCATGCCGCCTGGCCCGACAACGCTGACGAACCGGCGATCCATAAGCATCAATCGCAAAGCAGCGACGGTCTCGTTGCGGCCGATCATCCTTTCCAGTCGCGCTGGCAGCTTCTGAAATCTGTTCGCCGCGCTGGCGGACGGTCCGGTAGCTGCGAATGCGGAGCGCTGCAATTGCGCTACGAAGCAGTAGCCACGCCCCGGAACGTTGGCGATATACCGGGCCCCGCCTCGTCCGTCGCCCAAAACCTTGCGGAGGGTGCCGAGATTTACTCGAAGACTTGCTTCGTCTACGAACACGTTCGGCCAAACACGTTCGATCAGATCTCGCGTGGTCAGGACCTCGCCGGCATTTTCCACAAGTGCGATGAGGATATCGAGCGCACGCCCGCCGATGGCGACACGCTCCTCACCCTTCATCAGCAATCGCTCGCCGGCGCTCAAGCGAAACGGGCCGAAAGACGCAATTACGTCCTGTGAGACACCCTCGGCTGGCACTGCGGACTCCAATAGCTCGCTGCTGCCCCTTTTTCGAGGCGCATTACTCTAGGGTAATCACCGTCGAGTGACAATCTGGCCTGCGTTCTCGCAGGCGCGCAGTGTTCGAAGGCATGGCACTGGCCGGAGATCTTTAATGCCCTGAGCCGTCCTCGACGATCGCTTCGACGACCGTTTCGCCGGCATTGAGGAAATCGAGCGTCAGCTCGAAGCGGTCGCCGGCTTTCAGCGCCTTGGTGAGGCCGATCAAGCGGAGATGGCGGGCACCTTTGCGCATCGCGACCGGCTTTCCCGGCAGGAGCTCGATCGATTTGAGCTCGGGATCGTCATAGCGGTTGTTCTGGCGCAATTCGATCACCGAGCAAATGGGTGAGCGCGCCGCGACCAGCGCATCCGCTGCCGCGCCGCGATTGGAAAAGGGCGCGAAGGCCTGGGTCTCGTTGGTTTCGGACGGCAGGACCCAGACATGGCCAATGGCGATCTGGCCGGCCTGATAGGAATGCGCGCGAGCGCGGGCCGCCCAGGGAAGCGCGAGTGTCGCGAGGAGAAGCGTCCGACGGCTCGGCATAGGCTCACATCATCGTGTTGGTGGAGAAGAGCGAGCCCCAGAACAGGATGCCGCCCAGGGCGACGATGACGAGGCCGCCGCCAAGGCGCAGCGCGAAAGCGGCGCGGCCGAGCCAGGTCTCGTCGCGCTTCGCCAGGCTGATGGCGAGTTTCTTCGAATAGACCGCGATGGCGGCGATGACCGAAACGGTGATCGCGGTGCCGAGCGCCATCACGAAGGTCGAGGTGATGCCCGCCCAATAGAGGCCCAGCGTATTGGCGAAGATGAGGACGAGGAGTGCGCCGGAGCAGGGCCTGATGCCGACGGCGAAGGCCAGGGACAGCGCCTTGGTCAGCGACCATTCGCCCTTCACCTGGCGGGCCTCGGGGACATGGGCGTGGCCGCAGGCGCAATTGGCGTCATGCGCGTGATGGTGCCCGTGGTGATCGTGATGGTGGTGATCATGGTCGTGATGGTGGTCGTGATCATGATCGTGATGGTGGTGATCATGGCCATGAAAATGATCACGGGCAGGCGCTGCGGCCGCGGCGGCACGCCGATGCGGCCTGAGCGCCGTCCAGATGAGATAGACGCCCATCAACGCGATGAGGGCGTAGCTCGCGCTTTCGAGGAAGCCCGCCACGTCGCGCGCCGTCGTGCCGACCGCCGTCACGAAGAGAAGCAATGCGCTCACGATGACAATGGCGGTCAAAGCCTGGACCACGGCGCTCATGAAGGCGATGAGAATGCCGCGGCGCAATTCATTCTCGGTGGCGAGCAGCCAGGCCGAGATCACCGCCTTGCCGTGCCCCGGCCCCGCGGCATGGAAGATGCCATAGCCGAAGCTCAGCAGCATCAAGGTGAGACCTGCGGCAAAGGGCGATTGCGATCGCATCTGCCTGATCGACAGCGACATCGCGCCATAGAAGCTCCGCTGCTTGTCCATGACCCACAGGACGGGCTCTTGCCACAAGGACGGCGTCTTCAGCGTGCCGTCGGCCTTGCGCGGCTGGACCAGGAGCTTGCGCTGATCGATCTTGGGGGGCTCGGGCTGGGTCTGCTCCTGCGCCAGCACGGAACCGGGCACGCTCAGCCCCGCGACGCACAGCAGCAGCACGAGGCACAGCGCCCGGGCGATCAGCTTCATTTGGAGCACATGACCAAAGCCGGTTGCGCGAACATGCCGCCGAAATCCTCATCCTCCGGCGGCTTCCAGTCGGCGCCCTTGCTCGACAGCATCTGGCGCGTCTGGTCGAGCTGCTGATCGGAAACGACCGGCTTGACCTCGAGATGGCAGCCTTTCGGCAGGTCGCCCACGACGCCGACCGGATCCTCCTGGATATAATCCATGGCGATGAAGAATTCCGGATCATAGATCTTGTAGAGGAATTCCGCCTTGCGCGGATCGGCGGGCGCGGCGAGCGGCACGGTGAAATGCAGCTCGAGCTTCCCGTTGCTGTAGATCTGGCCATATTCCGTCGGATCGGTGATGGCGACGATCTTGCCGTTGACCCTCGGCACGACAAAATAATTATAGTCCTTGAGCGACTTCAGATTCTCCTGGGTCAAGGGCTCGAGCTCGGACTGGCTGTAGACGCCGTCGCCATTGGTATCGAGGCCCTCGAGCGCCATCTGCGTATAGCCGTCATCGAAGGTCCATTCGACCGCGATGCCGGCGACCTCGGCCTTGTCGTTGAACACGACGTCGGAGCGCATGGTGATCCAGACATGGGGATGGGCATTGGCGGGGCCTGCCGGCAACAGCAAGGTCGCGGCAAGTGCCGTGGCGTTCATGAAAATCCGCCGCATCCCTCGATCATCCCCGTTGAGCGCGAAGCCTGAGAAATGATCGGAGAATACGGCGGAAAAGTGAAGTTACGCTTATTTCACCCTTTGAGGCAGGTAACGAGGGCCGTCACAAATTTGTGCATCATGCCGCCATAGGCTTGCGTACCGGCAGGTTCCTTGGCGCCGAGGCCGTCGAGCACCGAGGCCTTGGCCTTGGTGCCTTCGATGACGGTCTCGATATATTTCGATTCGAACTGCGGCTCGGCGAAGACGCAGACCGCGTTCGTCTCGGCGATGCGGTCATGGATCTCCTTGATGCGCTTGGCGCCGGGCGTCACTTCCGGGTTGACCGTGATGCTGCCGGCCGGGCTCAGGCCGAAACGGGTCTCGAAATACTGATAGGCATCGTGGAAGACGATATAGCGCTTGTCGCGCACCGGCTGCACGGAAGCCGCCATGTCGGCGGAGAGCTTGTCGAGGTCGGATGCGAATTTCTCGGCATTGGCCTGATATTTGGCGGCGTTCTCCTGGTCGAGATCGCCCAGCGTCTTGGCCAGCGCCAAGGCGATCACTTTGACATTCTCGGGGTCCATCCAGATATGCGGGTCATTGCCGCCATGCTCGTGGTCGTGATCGGCGTGACCTGCTTCCGCCTCGCCCTCATGATGCTCCTCTTCGCCTTCGTGATGATGTGCTTCCCACAGGCCGCCGCTGCGCACCGGCAGCAGCTTGAGGCCCGGCAATTCGCCGGCCTCGAACAGCTTCTTCTGCGCGATCTCGGGGTTTTCCAGGGCCTTATGCAGGAAGGCCTCGAGATTCTCGCCCACCACGACGATGAGATCGGCATTCTGCATGGCCTCGACCTGGGACGGGGTGAGCTGGGCGGTATGCTCGGACACCGCGGCATCGAGCAGCAGATGCGGCTCGGCCACCCCCGCCATCACATTTGCCGCAATGGAATGAATGGGCTTGATGGTGGCCACCACGCGCGGGGCGGCAAGGCTCGTGGTGCTCAAGAGGGCGGCGAAGGCGGTGGTAAGGACGAAGCGGGCGGTCGCGGGCATGGATCACTCCTTTATGTAACATTATAACATAACAGGATCGAGCGGCTGTCAAGTTAAAGTGAGGAACCCTGCGGCCTTTCGTGAGTTGTGCCGCCTCGCCTGAACCGCCAAGTTGCGCCCGGGCATGATTCAAGGCTCGTCCGCCATCCTCACCCTGAGGTGCGAGCGAAGCGAGCCTCGAAGGGTGTGTTGCAGGCTCCCGGGCCGCTCTCGCCTTCGCGAAGCCGAGGCTTCGCTTCGGCGGAGCAAGGTCGCGGCCACCTCAGCATGAGGATACGGGGAGAGCAGCAATCGCATCGTCCTGCCCTTGTGGTGCAAGGTTGCGAGGTCCTGGTGGCTACTCTTTTGACGGCATTCTTCGGCGGGCTCTTGAGCTTTCTCAGCCCCTGCGTCCTGCCGCTGGTGCCGCCCTATCTGTGCTTCATCACCGGCGCCACGCTCGACGACCTGACGGAGAAGGCAACGGTTTCGCGCAACCGCACGGTCCTCGCCGCCTTCGCTTTCGTGCTCGGCTTTACGACCGTCTTCGTGCTCCTCGGCGCCACGGCATCGGCGGCGGGACAATTCATCCGCGAGCACCTGCCGCTGCTGGCGAAGCTCGCCGGCATCTTCATCATCCTCATGGGCCTGCATTTCCTCGGCCTCTTCCGCTTCGCCTTCCTCAATCGCGAGAAGCGCTATCAGCAGGAGACCCGCCCGGCCGGCCTCATCGGCGCCTATGCGGTGGGGCTTGCCTTCGCCTTCGGCTGGACCCCCTGCATCGGGCCGGTCCTCGCCACCATCCTGGCGGTGGCGGCGGCCGAAGACAGCGTCGGGCAGGGCGCTTTCCTGCTCGCCATCTATTCATTGGGATTGGGCGTGCCCTTCCTTCTCGCCGCCTTGGGCGTCGGCACCTTCCTCGGCTTCCTCAAGCGCTTCGCCAAGCATCTCGGCACGGTCGAGAAGACCATGGGCGTGCTGCTCGTCCTTGCCGGCCTCGCTTTCCTGACCGGACTGCATCAGAGCTTCGCCTATTGGCTGCTCGAGACTTTCCCGGTCTTCTCGCGCATCGGGTGATTTAAGAAGCAGGCTCTTCGGAGAGCCGCGCGATCAGATGCGCCTCCAGCCGGTCGATGATCGGGCTCTTCTTCAGATGCGAGCGCTCGAGACGGATGTTGAACTTGCCTAACGGTGGAAAGCCCTCGCGAGGCGTCAGCTCGCGCATGTCGGCGGTGACGGCGCTTCTCACCATGGCCGAGACCGCCAATCCGCCCGACACAGCGGCGCGCAGCCCGGTGATGCTGCGGCTGATCACGGCGATCCGGTGCGCGCGCTTCATCGCCTCGAGTGCTGCCACCATCGCTTGCGCATAGCTGTCGTCCTCGCCGCGAATGGCGATCGGCAACGGGTCCTTCTCATGGATGGTGCCGGTGAGCGGCGCCACCCAGACGATCTCGTCGCGGAAGACGACCGGGCCGCCGCGCACCGGCCCGATGCCCTCGGTAATGAAGGCGAGGTCTATCGCCCCGTCGCTCAGGCCCTTGGCGAGAACCATCGATTCCTCCGGCACGAGGTCGACGGTGGCGAGGGGATAGAGCTCGATGAAGCTGCGCAGGACGTCGGAGAGGATACGCGGCGCATAATGTTCCGAAAGGCCGAGCACCACGACGCCTTCGACCGAGCCGCGATTGAAGGCGGCGAGCGCTGCGCCATAGGAAGCGACGATGTCCTTGGCGTAGCCCAGAAACAGCTCGCCATGATCGGTAAGCTGGACATTGCCGCCCAACCGCGACAAAAGCGGCCGGCCCAACAGGGCCTCGAGCCTACGGATCTGCAGGCTCACGGCCGATTGCGTCCGCCCGACCTGGCGGGCCGCCTGGGTGAAGCTCCCGGTCTCGCAAATGGCGATGAAGCTCTTGAGAAGGTCGATGTCCATGGGTTGATGAATTTCCCTAATGGCACATATTTCAACTACTCGTTGGACAGATCAACCACCTGGGCGTCTCATGGCTTCAGGAGCTTGACGACCATGATGACCGAAACCCGTTGGATGAGAACCATGTCGGCAATCCGCATGATGAGGGATGCCTTCGACATGTGGCTCGCCGGCCGCCGGTTGCTCGGCGCCGATGACGCCATGCTGGCCGATATCGGCGTCTCGCGCGGCAATATCGACTGGCTGGTGCATCACGGCCGGCAAAGATAACCGGCGTGGCACGAACGGCCGCACGGCCGGATCCTAGTTGGCGACGACGGAGACGGCACCGGCGGACGTCCTGACATTGCCGATATACCGGCCGACCCATCTTCCGTCATTGACCAGTTCCTCGACGGTACGCGCCAGGTCTTCTACGGCGGCGAGGGCGGCGCGCGACAGATTGCGGTGCTTGGCGGTCATGATCGAAAGGGCGCAGGTGATGCGCGGGTCCGAAAGCCAGGCGAGCTCGGCACCGGTCGCCGCGGATATCCGCTTCGCCATCGAAGCCGGCAATACGGTCGCATAACCTTCCTTGATGAGGGCGCACAGATCGGGCCAGCTGCTGACCTCCACCGGCACGTCGAGGCGGATCGCGTGGCGGACCGCCGTCTGGTCGAGCGCCAGCCGGACCGGATCTTCCTTGGGCAAGAGCGCCAGCTTGATCGAGACGAGGTCGGTTATGCTGACCGTCGTGCCCGGCACGGGGGAGGGCGGCGGCAGAAGGGCGGCAAGCTCTTCCGCCAGCAAAGGCTGCAAAGTGACATCGGTGCCGGCGGCGGAACTGAAGGTCAAAGCCGCATCGCACTGGCCGGTCTTCACCGCCTCCTCGGCCAGTGCCGCCTCTCTTTCGATCAGCGTGATGTGAAATTTGCGCCGCCCAAGGGACAGCCGTTTGAGAAATGGAACGGTGAGGTCGCCGGCGATGAGCGAGGGTAGGGCGATGCGCACATTGCCGACCGGATTGACCGCGCACGCCTTCAGTATTTCCCGCGTCCTTTCGACTTCGCGCAGGATCACACGCGCCTGATCCTCCAAGACCTTTCCCAGGTCGGTGACCAGGACACCGCGCGCATGGCGCTCCAGAAGCTGAATGCCGAGATCGTCCTCGAGCGACTTCATGGCGTGCGTGAGGGCGGGTTGCGCGATGTGCAGCCGCTCGGCGGCGCGCGAGATGCTGCCGGACTCGGCAACGACCAGGAACTGATTGAGCTTCCGAAAATCCATCGATGACTTCGATTGAACCATATATTCTGTTTATATGTCGCATAAGTCTAATGTCTTTGTGCGTCCCCGCAAGAGCCAGTAATTACGGCGCATCCCCTTCGGAAAGCTGCATTTTCGAAGAGGGGGCAATCAAAGGAAGAAAAATACAACCATAGGAGGAAGGGATGAGCGACGCGAAATCGCTTGCCAAAGGACGGCTGTTGCTTGCGGCCATGTGCGCCGTGGCGGGCCTGGCCGTGTCGGGCGGTGTGTCCGCAGCAGCGGATGACAGCTGGGAGCGGGTGAAGGCCAATGGCCTCGTGGTCTGTGGCGTGGATGGCCTCTTGCCCTATTCGAGCTCCGACCAGCAGGTGCCGGGATTCGAGGTCGAGATCGCCAAGGCTATCGCCGACAAGCTCGGTGTCAGCTCGAAACATGAATGGGTGAGCTGGGATGGCCTTATTCCAGCCCTGACGAGCAAGCGCTGCGATGCCATCATCAACGGCCTGTTCATCACCGACGAACGCAAGAAGGTCATCGATTTCTCGGTCCCCTATTACGGCTCGGGCGAAACGATCCTCGTCCACAAGGACAATACGTCGATCAAGGGGATCGAGGATCTGAAGGGAAAGAAGACCGGGGTCCTCGCGGGCTCCGTCACCGTGGGCGAGCTCGAGAGCAAGGGCATCGGCCCGCTCGCGATCTATCCCGATCAGAACACGGTCATCATCGAGCTGAGCAACGGCCGCATCGATGCGGCCTATCTCGAGGCGCCCTCGGCGGCCTGGGCCATCCACAAGGACCGCTCGCTCGCCGTCAAGGTGGTGAGCGAATATGTGCCGCAAGAGCGCTTCGATGCCGGTGTCGGCATTCGCAAGGAGGATGCCGAGCTCAAGGCGAAGGTCGATACGGCGCTGACCGAGCTCATCTCTTCCGGCGTCATCGCCAAGGCGCTCGACCACTACGGTGTTCCGTATTTCCCGCCCAAGTGAGGCGTCCCGATCACATCCCGCCGCGGCAAGCCGCGCGGCGGGATGTGATCTCTCCGTCGCAAAGCAGGTACCATGCAATTCGTGAATGAGATGCTGCCCTATCTCCTGAGCGGGGCAGTCATGACCTTGAAGCTGACCTTCGCCTCGATGACGCTGGCGCTGCTGCTCGGGCTCGCCGTCGCGCTCCTGCGCCTGTCGCGCAACCGTCTCCTGAGAGTCCTCAGTGGCGCCTATGTCGAGATCATCCGCGGCACGCCGCTCCTGGTGCAGCTCTTCATCATCTATTACGGATTGCCGCAATACGACATCAGGCTCGAAGCCTTCACCGCCGGCGTGCTCGGGCTTTCGATCAATTACAGCGCCTATCTGGCGGAAGTCTTTCGCGCCGGCATACTCGCCATCGACAAGGGACAATGGGAAGCCGGCTCCTCGGTCGGGCTGTCGCGCGCAGGTCTCCTCAGATATGTGATCGTGCCACAGGCGGCCCGCATCGTGCTGCCGCCGATCGGCAACTATTTCATCTCGATGCTGAAGGACTCGGCCCTCGTGTCGACGATCTCGATCGTCGAGCTGATGCGCGCCGCCCAGCTCAGGGTCGCCATCACCTTCCGGGCCATGGATATCTATCTCCTGGTCGCGGTGCTCTATTTCGCGATGAGCTACCCTTGCGCCCTTCTCATCCGCTATTTCGAACGGAAGGTCTCGCGCGGCCATGCTTGACCATAGAAACACGCCGATCGTCCGGCTTTCCAACATCCACAAAAGGTTCGGCGCGCACCAGGTCCTCTCCGGCATCGAGCTCGAGATCGGCAGCGGCGAAGTGGTCGTCATCATCGGTCCGAGCGGGTCGGGCAAGAGCACGCTCCTGCGCTGCATCAACCTGCTCGAAGTGCCGGACCAGGGCCAGATCGAAATCGCGGGCGAGCTCGTTTTCTCGCGCGATGCGGGGGCCGCCGAGCCCCATTACAAGCAGCTCGACGCGATGGCCGCCGAGGCGCGCGCCAAGACTGCCATGGTATTCCAGCGCTTCAACCTGTTCCCGCATCTGAGCGTCAAGGAAAATGTGATGCTCGGACCGGTCCGGGCGCAAGGCAAGCCGGCGCGGGAGGTGGCGCCGCGCGCCGAGGAGCTGATCCGGCGCGTGGGCCTCGCCGACAAGCTCGATGCCTATCCGAACGTATTGTCGGGCGGCCAGCAGCAGCGCGTCGCGATCGCCCGCGCCCTCGCTTTGTCGCCGCAGGTCATGCTGTTCGACGAGCCGACCTCGGCGCTCGATCCCGAGCTCGTCGAGGACGTGCTCGCGGTGATCAAGCAGCTCGTCCTCGACGGCATGACCAAGATCATCGTGACGCATGAGATGGATTTCGCCCGCGAAGTCGGCGACCGCATCGTCTTCATCGACGGTGGACGCATCGTCGAGCAGGGACCGCCTTCCGTCATTTTCAGCAATCCCCGCAACCCGCGGACCCAGGAGTTCCTGAAGAAGGTCCTGCGCCGCAATCTCAATTCCTGAGGTCGAGTCATGAATGATGCATCGTTGGACGTCGTAACCCTGAATGTTCTCATCAACGCCTTCCATGCGACGGCCGAGGAGATGGGCATCAACCTCTTGCGGTCGGCCCGCTCGACCATCATCCGCGAGGCGCGTGACTGCTCCTGCGCGCTCTTCGATCCGGAAGGCCGGATCGTCGCCGAGGCCGAGCACATTCCCGTCCAGATGAGCTCGCTGTCGCTGCCGATGCGCGCCTGCCTCGCCAAGCACGGCGGCATAAGGCCGGGCGAAGTGTTCGTGACCAACGATCCCTATATCGGCGGCCAGCATCTCCAGGACATCACTATCTTCACGCCGATATTCCACGAAGGCCTGCTGATCGGCTTCTCGGGGTCGATCGCCCATCATGTCGATATCGGCGGAGGCGCCGCCGGCCTGACCTTCGATGCCAAGGAGTTTTACGAGGAGGGCCTGCGCTTCACGGCGATGAAGCTCAATCTCAAGCGCGATTTCGGCCGCAACGGTGTGTTTCACGACATCGTCCATTCGAATTTCCGCGCCGCGGAGACGACATGGGGCGATATCCAGGCGCAGCTCGCCGCCAATGAGCTGGGGCGGCGGCGCATCGTCGAATTGGCGGAGCGCTACGGGTCCGCAAAGCTCGTCGGCTATATGGGCGCGGCGATGGAGTACTCCGAGCGCATGATGCGCGCCGCGATCGCGGCGATACCGGACGGGGTCTATGAGGCGGAAGATGCGATCGACGACGGCGTGTTCCAGAAGGATCCGATCCCCGTCAAGGTGAAGCTCACGGTGATCGGCGGCCGCATGGACGTGGATTTCGCCGGAACGGCGCCGCAGGTCGACGAGTTCCTCAACGTGCCGCTGGGCTCGACCTATTCGAGCACCTTCAGCTCGATCAAGATGGCGCTGACCGCCGGCGGCGAGACGATACCCGCCAATGACGGATGCTACCGGCCGATCAAGATCGACGTGCCCTATGGATCGATCCTCAATCCCAGGCCGCCGGCGGCGGTGCGCGCCCGCATGTGCGGCGCCTACCGGCTGTTCGATGCCATTCTCATGGCCTTGCAGAAGGCGCTTCCGACCCGGGTGCCGGCGCCCGGCTACCATGCCAACACGACGTCCGGCGTCTCGCGTTTCAACGAGGGGCAGTTCTCGATCTTCATCGAGGACATCGGCGGCGGCTGGGGCGGCAACCCGGTGCGCGACGGCGCCGACATGCTCGATGCGCCGCTGTCGAACTGCATCATCACGCCGATCGAGGCGGTCGAGCTCGATCATCCGTTCCTGATGATGAAGCGCTATGAGCTCTTGCCTGACACCGGCGGCGCCGGACGCCATCGCGGCGGCCTGGGCTCGGTCAGGGAATATGAGGTGATGGACCAGGGCGCCGAGTTCTTCGGCTATTCCGACCGCCACCGCTTCGCGCCGCCCGGAGCCGCCGGCGGCGAGCCGGGAACACGGGGCGCGTTCCGCATCCTGCGCAACGAGGAAGAGATCGTGCTGCCGTCCAAGACGCGCTTCAAGCTGCGCAAGGGCGACATCATCCGCGTCATCGCCGGCGGCGGCGGCGGCTTCGGTCCGGCGCCGGAACGCCTGGTCGCGGACGTCGTGAAGGATTTCAAGGAAGACAAGATCACGCGCGACCATATCGCCGCGTATTACCCGCATGCCCTGGACGCGGTCGACAGGCCGGCATCCGGCGCCCACAGAAACGGAGCGTGAAATGAACTGCCTGATCGGGATTGATGTCGGTGGGACCTTCACCGACGCGGTGATGATAACCGGGGACGGAGAGATCCGCGTCGCCAAGGCGGTCACCACGCCGAACCAGTCGATAAGTGCCGTCGAATCCGTCGCCAAGCTCGGCGAGAAATTCGAGGACGTCGCGGCGATCGTCCACGGGACCACGGTGGCGACCAATGCCATCCTCGAGCGCAAGGGCGCGGATGTGGGGCTCCTCACCACGGATGGGTTCCGCGACGTGCTCGAGTTCCAGCGTCAGGAGCGGCGCAATATCTGGGACCTGTTCGCAGAGAAGCCCGAGCCCTTGGTGCCGCGCCGCAGGCGCCTCGGCGTGCCCGAGCGCATGATGGCGAATGGCGAAGCGCGCCAGGCGCTCGATGTCCAAGAAGCGCGCGCCCGCATCGCCGCACTCAAGCGGCAGAACTGCACGGCGATCGCCGTCTGCCTGCTCAACTCCTATGCCAATCCGGCGCATGAGCAGATGCTGGCCCAACTCCTCAAGGAGGAGGCGCCGGACATCTATGCGGCCATATCCTCGGTCATCGCGCCGCATTTCCGCGAATACGACCGGATGAGCACGACGGTCCTCTCGGCTTATGTCGGCCCCAAGATCAGGGCCTATCTGTCGGAGTTCCGCCGCCGCTTCGCCGATCAGAAATTTGCCGGCGACATTCTAGTCATGGGCTCCAATGGCGGCGTGCTTCCGCCCGAGACGGCGAGCGATCACGCGGCGGCGACGTGCCTGTCGGGCCCCGCCGGCGGCGTCATCGCCACCGTGCAGGTGGCGCGCGAGCTCGGCATCAAGAACGCCATCTCCTTCGACATGGGCGGCACGTCCACGGATGTTTCCCTCATTCGCAATGGCGCGGCGGCGATGTCGAACCGCTCCGAGATATCGGGCCTGCCGATCTCCCTGCCGCAGATCCATATCGAGACGGTCAGCGCCGGCGGCGGCTCCATCGCCTCGATCGACAGCGGCGGCCTGCTGCATGTCGGCCCGCAAAGTGCGGGATCTAACCCGGGGCCCGCCTGCTACGGCTTCGGCGGGACGCGGCCGACCGTCACCGACGCGGCGTTCCTCATGGGATTGCTGCGCCCGTCGAAATTCTTCGGCGGCGAGATGGGTCTCGACCATGGCGCCGCGACCAAGGCCTATGAGGATCTCGTCGCGGCTCTCGCCACCTCGATCGAAGACGTCGCGGAAAAGGTCTACACCATCGCCAATCATAAGATGGCCAATGCGGTCAGGGTCGTGTCCGTCAGGGAAGGCCATGATCCGCGCGATTATGCGCTCTTCGCCTTCGGCGGCGCCGGGCCCTTGCATGCCTGCGCCATCGCCGAGGAGCTCGGCATCTCGCGCGTCGTCATTCCCATGTATCCCGGCGCGTTCTCGGCCTATGGGCTCCTATGCGCCGATCTGCGCCGTGATTTTGTCCGCTCGGTGCTGAAGCCACTGGCGCAGATCGACGAGGCGAAGCTTGCCGAGATGATGAGCGAGCTGACGGCCGAAGGCATGCATTCGCTGGGAGAGATGGCCGGCAGATCGCCGCACTGGAGCTTCCAGGCGGAATGCCGCTATCGCGGCCAGGCCTATGAGGTGGCAGTGAACATCGCCAAGCGGGCGCCCTTCATGAAGAATCTCGCAAGCCAGTTCCATGCTCTCCATGAACAGCATTTCGGCTTCTGCGAGCCCGATGCCGATATAGAGCTCGTCAATCTACGGGCCATCTCGATCTTTTCCCGGCGCAAGCCGCGGCTACCGGAGATCGACATAAGGCGCAATGGGAAGGTCAAGGGGGACAAGGAATCGGTCTTTGCCGGCGGACGCTGGGTCGATGCGCTCTTCGTGGCGCGTGACACGCTGGCGGCGGGCGACGGTGCCGGCGGTCCGGCCGTCATCGAGGAGGGCACGGCCACCAGCTATATTCCCTCAGGCTGGCGCTTCACGGTGCACAAGGCCGGTCATATCGAAGTGATCCGGGGCTAGGAGGCGCTCATGTATGGAAAAAAAGGCCGCATCGGCCTCGCGGTGCTGGACAATGATTTGTGCATCGAGCCTGATCTTCGCCGCATCCTGCCGGACGGTGTCGAGATCCACGCCGCCCGTGTCGTCTACCCGCATGAGGTCACGCCCGCGGCCATGGCCGAGGCGACACGAGGCCTCGAGCTCGCGGTCAGAAGTCTTGTGGCGGTGCAGCCGAAATCCATCGTGTGGTCATGCACGAGCGGGAGCTTCTTCAATGGGAAGGCCGGCAATGACAATCTGCTGCGCGAGCTCGCCGCGGCCTCGGGCGGCATTCCGGTGGCCACGGCATCGAGCGCCCTGGTGGCGGCATTGAACGCGCTCGGCCTGAAGCGACCTGCCGTCGGCACGCCCTATTCGCCCGCGATCAACAAGGTGCTCGGCGCTTTTCTTCGGGAGAACGGTTTCGATCCTTTGCCCGTAGCGGGCTATTTCGTCGAGCTGGTCGACGACGACACGCTGCAAGCGCTCGAGGAAGACGAAGTTGCGGCCTTCGCCCGCGAGATCGATCGTCCGGAGGCCGACAGCGTCGTCATCAGCTGCACCGGCCTGCCGACGGCGGGAATAGTGGAGATGCTTGAGCAAGAGCTCGGCAAGCCCGTGGTCACCAGCAACATCGCGATATTGTGGCATGCCCTCAAGATCGGCGGCATCCCGGTGAAGCCGCCGCATCGTGGCCGGCTGTTCTCGGCCTAGTCGAAGGAGATGCGGATGAGTGTGATCGAGAATGCGATCATCGAGCGCATTTGCGCGCTTTGCGAGATCCCCAGCGTCTCCGGCAATGAGGGGAAAGTGGCGAAAAGGGCGGCAGGCCTGCTCGAGCAGGACGGATTGTCGGTAGAGCTGCAGGAGGTGGAGCCCGGACGGTCCAATGTCATTGCGCGCCTCAAAACCGGTAGAGAGGGATCGCGCCTCTTGTTCAACGGCCATCTCGATACGCTGCCGCCTCCCGCCGAGGGCTGGACGCGGGATCCCTATCGTCCCGCGATCGAGAACGGCCGCCTCTATGCGGCGGAAGTCAACAACATGAAGGGCGCCGTCGGCGGCATGATGTGGGCGATGGCGGAACTGCAGCGCCGCTCCGCCGACCTGTGCGGTGAGATCATTCTGTCGGCGGTTGTCGGCGAGTGCGATTCCCTGGGGCTCGGAACCGTCTCGGCGCTCGAGCGAGGGTTGACCGCCGACTTCTGCATCAATGGCGAGCCGACCGACCTCGCGGTCATGACCTCGCATGCCGGAGTCACGCAGCTGAAGCTCACCGTGCATGGCCACCCGGCCCATGTCTCCCAGCGCGCGCAGGGAATCGATGCCATTTCCGGGTTGGTGGCGCTGCTGCGGCATATTCGTGAAGACGCGCTGACCTACACGGCTCATCCGGATTTTCCCGGCCTGCCGACAATACATGTGGGCGTCATAGCGGGGGGCATACTGCCCTCCATGCTGGCGCCCAGCGCCGAGGCCCGGATCGATGTCCGCACCGTCCCCGGAATGACGCCGCAGAGTGTGCTCGGCGACCTCCAGCGCCTGATCGAGGAGGCGAAAAAACAAGACGCGAAGCTCAAGGCGGAAGTAGTTCTTTCCAAGCGCCCCACCTTCATGCAGCCGCACCCCTTCCACATGGCGACGGATGCGCCGATCGTGACTGCGGTGGCCAAGGCGCATCTGGCGGTGAGTGCCAAGCCTGCGCATGTCGGGACGCTCGTGCCTCAGGTCTTCTTCGGTTCCGACGCCTCGCACATCCTCGCTGCCGGGATCCCGACGGCCATTTATGGACCGGGCCAGGTCAGCGACATATCGACGGCGAATGAAAGCATCGCGGTCGCCGATGTCGTGACTGCCGCCCAAACATATCTCGCCAGCGCTCTTTCCCTGTGCGCGAAAGGAAGGCCGTCATGACGTCCCCAATTCGTGACATCCTCGCCCGGATGCCGCGCGCCAGGCTTTTGTCCACAGTCCCGCCGCTCGAGCGCTGGGACCGGCTCTCGGACGAGCTCGGGATATCGCTCTTCGTCAAGCGCGAGGATCTGGGCGGCATCGGCGCCGGCGGCAACAAACTGCGCAAGCTCGAACTGGTGCTCGGCAAGGCGAAGAGCGAAGGCGCGAGCTGGCTTCTGACCACCGGCGGCCCGCAGTCAAATCACGCCCGGCTCACGGCGGCGGTGGCGGCCAAGCTCGGCATGGGCTGCACGCTCATGCTGCGCGGACCGTGGTCGGGCGCGCTCACCGGCAACCTGTTTCTCGATCAGATCTTCGGCGCGGAAATCAGGCTTCTCGGCGAAGTCGATTACGCGGCAGCCGATCTCGCCATGGCGAAGGAAGCCGACCTCCTGCGGCAGCGAGGAGAGGCGCCGGCGATCATTCCGTTGGGCGGGGCCACGGCCGAGGGCACCGCCGCCTATGTCGAAGCCTTCGCCGAGCTCACCGAACAGATGGATGAGCCGATCGACCATGTCGTCGTGGCGGCCGGCACGGTTTCGACCTATACGGGGCTTGCTCTCGGTGCGCGGCTGTTCTCGCCCGCAACGCGCGTCCTCGGCATCAGCGTCAGCTGGACGCAAGAAAAGCTGCGTTCGGAAGCGGCTCGGCTTTTCGCCCTCACGGCCGAACGTCTCGGCCTCGGCAGCCTCGCCGGCGAAGACCTGTGGTTCGACGTCGGTTTCATCGGCCCAGGCTATGCCCGGATATCGCAAGAGGGGCGATCGGCCGTCCTCCTCGCCGCCCGCCGCGAAGGCACGCTCCTGGACATGACTTATACAGGCAAGGCTTTTGCCGGCCTGATCGGCAATGTCGCGCGTGGATCAATTCCCAAGGGGTCCAGGGTGATCTTCATCCATACGGGCGGCACTCCGGAGCTCTATACGCGCAACAGCGATGACCTCATGGCTTGATCATTCCCCGGCCGACAATTCGATCGGCTGGCCGTGCGGCGTCGCTTTGGCCGCGCGGTCCCAGGCGTCGATACGGGCGAGGCGCTCTTCCTCATTCATGAGCTTTTTTGCTTCGACCAGCTTTTCCAACGCCGCGAGCCAGGATTCATAATAGCTGCGGTCTGGATCGGCGGCGACCTCGCGGGCCAGGGCTTCCGCCCATTCCGTCCAGGTGAAGAAGCCCTTGGCATTGAGGCTCACCGCCATGGCGAAGGCCTGGGCCTCCCAGGGCTCGTTGAAGACGGGATCTTCAGGCGGCTTGTCAGGCGGGCTCAAGATAGGGCTCCCACAGATCGGCCGAGATCGCATCGCGCGGGTTGCGCGCCTCGCCCCAGATCTCGCGCGCCGAGAAGCGCACGGTATAAAGCGGCTGCGGCTCTTCGCCCTTGCCATGCGCGTTGCTGTCCGGAAACACATGGGTGCCGTGCAGGAGCGCGATCTCGCCCACATGGCCGCGCAGATAGCGCGGCAGCCGCGTATGGGTCAGGGGATGGATGTTCTTGGTGCGCACCTTGTCGCCGACCTTGAAGCGCGGCGGCGCGGTGGCGGCGCGTGTCGTCGGACCACCCTTGGCGAGGACCGCCGGCACATCCTTGGCGAGGAGGAGCTTGCCCGCCACCTTCTTGGGCGGCGCCGTCATTTTCCCGGAAGCGAGCTCGTCCTCGGTGACGAGACCACGGGCGAGGATCAGCTTGCGCAGGCCGGCCATCCAGATCTCGTAATAGCTGGATGAGAGATATTGCGCCGGCGGCAGGCTTTCGCGCGCATGGCGCCCCATGTCGATGTTCCATTCCCGTGTCGCCCCCATGGCGAGGGTCAGCGCCAAGGCGCGGCGCTCCCAGGGCGCGTGGAAGACGGGCTCGTCCTTCTCGGGCGCTACGGGTCCGAAGCCCATCTGGCCGCCCAGATCCTGGGGGCCGTTCATGATCTGGCTCCAGGATCCGAGGCAAGAGCGGTGCCGATCATGGAATCGCGGGTGACGAGGGTCGCGAGCTTCTCTGCGCTCCAACCTTCGGTGCGCTCGGGCCGCATCGGGAGCACGAGATAGCGGATCTCCGCGGTCGAATCCCATACCCTGATCGCCGTCTCCGCCGGAAGGTCGAGGCCGAATTCGGCGAGCACGCTGCGAGGATCGATCACGGCGCGCGAGCGATAGGGCGGCGCCTTGTACCAGACGGGCGGCAGGCCCAGCACCGACCAGGGATAGCAGGAGCACAAAGTGCAGACGATGAGGTTATGCGTGTCGGGCGTGTTCTCGACCGCCACCATATGCTCGCCCTGGCGGCCGGTGAAGCCCAGGGAGGCGATGGCGGCCGTCGCATCCTTGAGGAGCCAGGCCTTGTATTCAGGGTCGGTCCAGGCCTTGGCGACGACGCTTGCGCCGTTGCGGGGGCCGATCTTCGTCTCATAGGTCTCGACGATGACATCGAGTGCATCCGGGTCGACATAGCCCTTCTCGACGAGAAGCGATTCGAGCGCCTTCACTCTGAGTGCGGTGGGCGACAGGGCCGATCCCCCGTCATGGTCGTGATCATGGTCGTGGTCGTGCGGCATTGTGTTTCTCTCCAAGGCCGCTAGCATAGTCGCTCGGGACTGGGGAGAGAAGCTTTTCCATGGCGAAACTCGAGGGCATCCGGGCCTGCGTCTTCGACGCCTATGGCACGCTGTTCGACGTGCATGCGCCGGTGGCCAAGCTCGCCCAGGAGATCGGCGAGAAGGCCGATGCGCTGTCGAAAACGTGGCGGCAGAAGCAGCTCGAATATTCCTGGCTCAGAAGCCTCATGGGGGTGCATGCCGATTTCTGGCATGTCACCGGCGATGCGCTCGATTACGCGCTCGCCTTCCATGGCATCGAGGATCCGGGGCTCAAGGACGAGCTCATGGTCCTCTATCTCAAGCTCGACGCCTATCCCGACGCTAAGGCGGCGCTCGAGACACTCAAATCGCGCAATATGCGCCTGGGCATCCTGTCCAATGGCAGCCCCTCCATGCTGGAGGCGGCGGTGCGCTCGGCCGGGCTCGAAAAGCTCATCGACCAGGTGCTCTCGGTCGAGGATGTCGGCATCTACAAGCCGAGCCGGCGCGTCTACCGCCTCGCCATGCAGAAATTCGTCCTCCCGGATGCGCCCTCCATTTGTTTCGTCTCGTCCAACACCTGGGATGCGCAAGCGGCGGCGCAATTCGGCTTCCAGGTGGTCCGCATCGACCGCTTCGGTCTGCCCGACGACAAAATCCCGGGCAAGCCCGCGGCGAAAGTCAAATCGCTCAGCGAATTGCCGGCGCTTCTGTAGGATAGTCTGATGAAATGGCTCAACGAACCGCGCGAATGGAACGCGCAAGGTGCAAATCTTTCTTTTGTCACCGAGGACAAGACGGATTTCTGGCAAACGACCTTCTATGGCTTTCGCCACGACAATGGTCACTTCTACCACCGGGAAGTCGAGGGAGATTTCACCGCCGAGGTCGTCTTCCGGGCGGAGTATGAAGCGCTATACGACCAGGCGGGGCTCATGCTGCGGTCAGGCGAATTGCACTGGCTCAAGGCCGGCGTCGAATTCGCCCATGGCCGCGCGACGCTCAGCGCCGTTCTCACACAGGACGTGTCCGATTGGGCGATCGGCCCCGAAGTTTCGCCGAAGGAGCATGTTCATTTGCGCCTCACCCGCAAAGCAGGAGCCGTCTGCGTGCAATGGGCGAAGGACGGGAAATTCCAGACTTTGCGGCTCGGCGCCTTTTCCGCAAGCGCCCCCCTCATGGTCGGGCCCATGGCCTGCTCGCCGACACGCGCCGGCCTCAAGGTGCGCTTCGAAGATTTCAGGGTAGGGCCGGCCGTCGATTTCGCAGCTGAGGTTTAGCTGGAACGCCCCGCATTGCCTTTCGTCGTCAAAGCCGGCCTCGACATGGCGTTTTGGACGCTGTCGCGACAGGCCGCAACAGACCGGTCAGATTGCAACCTCGACCTTGACCGGCGTATTCTTGTCCCCGCAAATGCGCACGATGTCCTGCGGACATGCTGATATTGCAATCACGGCATCCATTTCGGCACGGAACACGATATTGTCCCCGGGCTTGGTGTCAGGGGACAGCATTTCGACGCGCATATCGGACGTCCATGGGAAGTGCGTGAAGAGATTCCACGGTTGTGGCGAGAACGGAATGGTGACACCCGCAGCACCAAGGGCTTCGTGCAAATTGTCCTGGCAATTGCGGTGGTAGCCCTTGTGACCGAGGGTCTCGAACCGGGTCTTGTCGCACGCCGCCAGCAGCATGTCGTGCTGGCCCGGCGAATTGTCTTCGATCAGCGTGACGATGGCTCGCCTCTTGTTCGTATAGGCCGACTGACCTTTCCGCACGACCATGCTCATATTCGCGACACGGGTGTGCGCAACCGATAAATGTTCGTTGGGATCTTCCTTGTTGAAGGCCCAGAAATCGATGGGCTGCTGTCCTTCAAGATCTGTGAGGCGGAAGAGTTGCCCTTTCTCGACCGAAAAGGCATGGCCGTAGCCGGCAGGGCATATGTGTTCGCGCGGGACTTTCGAAAGTACGTTCATCTTTCTCTCCAATGTTATCAAGCTTGGATACTGTGTCGAGCCGTACAGGCGACATCTCAGCCGGCGCTGAGCTCTTCCTGCCAGATCGCCAGAATGTCATCGATGTTCGGTGCCACTTGATAGGTCAGGCTGCGCTCGTAGTAGGTCCACATATCGTCGGTCTGGATCACCTTGCGCTGCTCCGCGCTAAGCGTTTCCGCCACGTGCTTGTTCGGTACCGGACAAGCTGACCATTCGGTCCAGGCGAGAGCCCGGCCGGCTTCCTCGGAAACAAGGTGCTTGATCAGGCCTTTCGCGAGTTCGGGCTCGCTCGCGTCCTTCATCACGGCTGCTGCCTCGAGCCAGATCACGCCCTGCTGGAGGCCATTGATCGGCTCGGGCACGAAGCTCATCATTTCCATGTGGCCGGCCTTGCGCAGGCCCGAGGCGATGTAGTTGCCGCCGGCAAGGAAGATCAGTGCCGAGCCGTCGAGCAGGGTGCGCTGCGCCTGCACCAGATCGGCCGTGATCAACCTGGTGTTCTTGAACAGGGCGCGGAAGACCTTGCGTACCTCCGCCAGCTCTGCGCTGCCCATCTCCTTGAACGGGTTGATGCCGGCATAGAGGATGACCTGGAAGGTCGCCCAGTCACCGAAGTCGAGGATGCCGATCTTGTCCTTGTTCTTGGGATCGAATACCGGCGCGTAGCTCGTCCAGTCGTCGGGGTCGGAGAATTTTGTGTTGATGTTCACCCCGACCCAGCCCCAGCGCGTCGGCAGGCCGGTGGTCTTGCCTTCCCACGTCAATGGAGCGAAGGGAGGCTGGAACTGCGGATAGAAGCTGTCGAATGTCTCCTTGAACTCCCCTGGGTCGAGGAATTCGCAGATCCCCGCCGCCCCCATGCGTTGGATCCACGGCACATCGTTGACGACGAGATCGTAGTCGCGATAGGCGCCAGCCGCCAATTTCGTGAACGTCCCACCCGAGTCCGTCAGCGACTCGAACTTGACAGACAGATCATGTGTTTTCTTGAAGGGGCCGATGACCTCGTCCCCCTGATAGCCGTCCCACCCGATCCAGTTGAGCGTCCGTGCCGCGCGGGCGTTGCCGGAGAAGCCCAGTCCGGCAAGGAGTGCCGCGCCGCCCATCAGGGCATGTCGCCGCGAGATCGGCCCGGCTCGCCATGGCACGCTTGATAGCCGATAGGTCGTGTCGTTTGTCCTGTGCATGATTGTCATTCTCGTTTCCTCCTCCTTGTTGTCGGGCCGGGCAAGCCGGCCTCGTTCTTGTCCGTCAGCCGAACTTGCGTTTCAGCGTGTCGGCGATGCCGCGATAGATGCCGATGAGTTCCCTTTCGACGTCATCCAGAGTGCAGTCCGGGCGGACGTCGGCCCAACCGCGCCAGTCGACCACGCAGCTTCGGGGGGTGGCGCCCTCCCGCACGACAATTGTCGAATAGTAGTTCTCGAAGGGGAATTTGAGTCCGACAAGCTCGGTGATGATGTAGCTGTAGGTTCGAGCCGCTTCGTCGAAGTGAATCAGACGCTCGACGATCTCACCGCCGCCGGTTACCCCGATCCGGCGATCCTTGCCGCCGGCCTCGAGGATGCTCCACCTGCTGGTCGGATCGAAGGCCGGCAGGTTGTTGAATCCGCCGACCAGGTCCCACACCGCCTCGGCCGTCGCGCCAATGGCCTCGACGACGACGAACTCATGCTGGCCTTTCGCAAAGCGCGTCATGCTTTCTGCTCCAGTTCCTGCGACGTCCAGACCTCACGGTTCATGTTCCAGTTCCGCGACGGGTTGGTCGTAATAGGGATAAGGATGCCTGCGTGGCGTCCAGATTCCGTCTTGAGCCGAAGCTTTGGCGTGGACCGCGATTTCTTCGAGAGAAGCGACCCATACCTTTCCGGTCTTGATGACGTGCTCCAGCCAGGCCGCAAGGAAGTCGAAGCGCGACAGGCGCCCGGTGACGAATGGATGCCAGACCGTGACGACCAGCCCGCCATGGATCATGGCCGCGTCGAGCTCCGCGTCATAGACGGCGAAGGCCTCGGACGGCGATCTTATCGGCATCACGTAATCGAATTCGTGGGCGTGCGTAAAATGCGCCCAGTCATCCATGGCGTGATGTGTCGGAAGGATCGTCAGTTCGCCCTTCGGCGTATCGAGAAAGTAGGGGATGTCGTCCCCCATCAGGGTGGAGTCATAGAGAAACCCGCGCTCGGCGAGGAGCGTTGGCGTGTGGCGCGATGCCGAATAGAGCGGACCGCGCCAGCCGCGCGGCCTCTTTCCCGTCATCCGGGCAATGACGTCGATCTGGCGGTCCAGCCAATAGATCTGGCGCTCGAGCGGCATGGTATTGGCCGCCTCGTGAAGGTAGCCATGCGCGGCGATCTCATGTCCGTCCTTCAGGATCAGATCGACCAGATGCGGATAACGCTCCATGCACCAGGCCGGATAGAAGAATGTCTGCTTCAATCCGAAGCGGCGAAACAGTGCCAGAATGCGCGGCACGGCCACCTCGTCGTATTTGAGCCACGAGATGGAAGCGAGATAGTCGATGGCTTTCTCGCGATGGCCGATGTGGATCAGGCTGTCGGTGTCGACATCGAATGTGATGGCCAGGGCGCAGTGGGCGCCGTTGGGCCAGGCAATGGGATTTGCGATGGCTCTATCCGCCTTCCGCCTGTTGCGCGGGCCTTTTCGCTGCACGCTCTTGCTCATGCGTAGGTCTCCACCGTCCTGAGCTGCTGGTGTGACGGCGAGCGGCGCCTCAGGACTTCGGCAAGGATCACCAGCGCGATCATTGGAACAAGGACCACTGTTGCGATCGCGGGATATGCAGGAGACGAATTGAAGGCGAGTCCTGCATAGACATAGGTCGGCAAGACCGGCGTGGTGCCGCTCAGATTGAACGAGATGTAAAAGTTGCTCCATGACAGGAGGAAGGAGAAGATCGCCGCCGAGAAGATTCCCGGCCACAGAAGTGGCACCGTCACATGGCGGTAGACCTGCCAAGTGCTCGCGCCGCAATCGCGGGCCGCATGCTCGAGCTGCGGGTCGAGCGAGGCCAGGCGCACCGCGACGACGATTGCCGCAAATGGAATGATATAGACAATGTGCCCGACGATGGTGGTGACGAGGCCCAGCGAGAAGTGGAGCCAGTTGCCCAGCACGGCGAACCACAGGAGCAGCACGATCCCGAGCAGCAATTGCGGGAACAGGAGGGGAGTAAGATTGAGGAAAGCCAGGGCCGTGCGGAAGCGAAAGCTGAAGCGGACGAGCCCGATGGCGAGCAGCGTGCCGCAGACGGTAGACACGACCATCACAAGCGTCGCGATGACCAGCGAGTTCCAGGCCGCCTCCTTGAAGGCGGCATCGTGAAACAGACTGAGATACCAGTCCGTGGTCACGCCGTCGAAGGGAAGCACGAGATGCCGACCGGAGCGGAAGGAAAAGCCGATCAGCGTGATGATCGGCACATAGAACAGCAGCAATACGGCGACGACGGAGCCGTAGAGCACGGCAGGCACGATCCGCTTGTCGATGAAGCGTAGGGTCATTGCGGCATCCTGCGGTTCTTGACCAGGGTCAGCCACGCGACGGCGATTGTAAGCAGCGTGGCGCTTACGAGGATCGTGGTGAGTGTGGCGCCGAGCGGCCAGTTGACGCGTGTCTCGAAGGTCTGCCGGATGAGCGAGCCCATCATGGGGGCCTTGCCGCCGCCAAGGACGCGCTCCTCGAGCAGCGAGCCCATGCTGAGGATGAAAACGAAGGCGGAGCCGGCTGCCATGCCGGGAACGCAAAGGGGAACGGTCACTTCCCAGAAAGCGCGAAGCCGCGTGGCGCCCGCGTCATAGGCAGCGAGCAGCAGGTCGCGATCCAGAGCCTCGATGGACAAATAGAGCGTGAAGATCATGAAGGGCAGGAGATTGACGACCATGCCGAAGAGGGCCGCGTAAGGCGTGAAGATGAAACCATGATCGAAGCCAGCCTCGACAAGGCCGGTCCGCCTTATGAGCCAGTTGGCGAGCCCTTCCTGATCAAGCACTAGGACCCAGCCATAGGTCTTGAGCACAAGATCCGTCAGAAAAGCGAAGACGATGAGGACCTTGATGTGCGCATCCCAGGCGCGCAGCCGCGTGACCATGCAGTAGGCCATGGGGAACGCGATGACGAGGCACAGGGCGACGCAGGTCAACGACGTCGACAGGGTGCGTGCCAGCGTCCACCAGTAATGGGGACGCGTCAGCGCGAGCGACCATGTCGACAGGTCCCAGCTCCAGTAGAGCTGGAACTGCCGGCTGGCCTGAAACGTCAGAACCAGCATCAGGAGCAGCGGCGCGGCATAGAACAGCACCTGAATAACTGTCGACGGAAGGGCTGCCGTCAGCAATTCCCGATCGCGCCAACTCCGTGCTGATGAGTCTTCCATCATCGGTCGTCGACCTGGAGAACAAAGGCATCGTTCCCGGCGAAGCTGAGACGGACATCGGCGCCGATGGTGATGCCGGGCCGGCGCACGCCCTGGGCCTCGACCACGAGCGGGATGTCGCCATGCCGCGTCGCTGCCCGATATTGGGTGATCGAGCCCTTGCGGAAGATCTCCGTGACACGTGCTGCGATGGTGCATGATCCGGAGGCGTGCTCGTCAGCCCTGAGATGCTCGGGCCGAACCATGACCAGGGCCGGTCCGCTGACGATCTTTTCACCGGCCTGTCCAGATGCGAATGACGACCTCGTGGGCTCGATGAAGGCGCTGCGGTATCCGATTTCCTGTTCGCCGACTTCCGTGATCTCGACCGGTATGAGATTCGTTTCGCCGATGAAGCCGGCCACAAATGCGGTTCTTGGACGATGGTAGATCTCTTCCGGTGTTCCGATCTGGATGATCTCGCCGTTGCGCATTACGCAAATGCGGTCGGCAAGGATCATGGCCTCTTCAAGATCATGCGTGACATGGATGAACGTCACGCCGAGCCGGCGATGCAATGAGCGCAGCTCAGCCTGCAGGTTCATTCGGAGCTTGGCGTCGAGGGCGCTCAGCGGCTCATCAAGCAAGAGGATGCGGGGCGAGGAAACCATCGATCGGGCCAGGGCGACCCTTTGTTGCTCGCCGCCCGAGAGCTGCGCAGGATACTTCCTCAGATACTCGGGCTTGAGTTGCATGAGCTTCATCATGTCGGCCACGCGCTCCGCACGCTCGCGAGGCGGTATTTTTCGTAGCTTCAGGGGAAAGCCGATGTTGTCGCCGACCGTCATATGCGGGAACAGCGCGAGACGCTGGAACACCATGCTCGTCGGCCGCCCGGCAGGCTCGACGTCGGTGACATCGATCCCGTCAATCAGCACACGGCCGGCGGAGGGGCGCTCGAAACCGCCAAGCATCTTGAGGAATGTCGATTTCCCGGAGCCGGAAGGTCCGACAAGCGCCAGGAACTCTCCCGCTCTCACCTCAAGGACGGTAGGCTTCAGTGCGAGATGGGCAGCATAAGTCTTCGCGAGCCCGGCAGCGACCAAAATTGAAGGTTGTGGCACCGCCCTCAACCGCGGATCGAACGGCGCGTCGATCGAACCGACCACACTGCGTTCGTGCTTCACCATGGGCATTCCCACCCCAACTCCCGGTGAGCCAAAATTTATGGTCAGATATAAAAATATGTCAAGACGTAAAATTATTTTTGACAACAAGCATAGCATCGCACAAAAAATTAGCACTGCTACAGGATTCGGATTATGCGTCCTTCAAGAACCTCGGACCGAGCCGCACAGCGCCTCGACCACACTGACGAATGGCAAGCGATGGGATTGCGTGAGAGGCAGAAAATCCAGCGCGGTGAGAGAATCATCTCGGCTGCGGCGGGTTTGTTCAATGAGTTTGGCTACCAAGAGGTCACGATCGAAGATATTGCCAATCGGGCAGAGGTGTCGGCGGCCACGGTTCGAAACTATTATGTCTCAAAGGGACAATTGCTGTTGGCTATCGTCGAGCGCGGCGATGAAGAGATCCACCGGTTTGCGCTCAAGATTGCCGCCGGCCCGCTTCAGGATGCAATCGAGACGCTGAACGAGGTCGTTGCGAAAACGACAAATCATTCCCTGGAATATCTGAACCACAAAGTCTGGCGGCATGCGATTGCAACCAGCATTACCCGGGACGAGCCGGACTACGGTACTGGCTTTTCCGCCATCCACGGCAAGTTCATCGAGAGCTATGAAGCGGTCGTGCGGGCGCTTCAGAAGGCCGGCAAGCTGTCGATGGCGGCCAATGCGACGATGATGGCGAGTGTCCTGTACAAGATTCAACATTCCCTCTTCGTTGAGCTCATTGGCGAGACCGAACTCGATTTCAAACGTTATCTGGCCCGACAGCGGGCCCATGTCGAATTCATCGTGTCACCACACGTGCCTGATTAAGGCATTCGACATCCTGCGAAGGATTGGGCTCAAGACGACTTGACGAAGGACTCTAGCTGGCGCGGGCGAGCTTCTCGTTCATGCGGCGCGCCGCATGGAGCCGCACCGCATCGCCAAAGGCTTTGAACAATTTGACCGAGTCGGGATTGCCTGCGGCTTTGTATTCGGGATGCCATTGGGTGCCGATGGCGAAGGACCTGGCGCCCTTGACCGACACCGCCTCGACGATGCCGTCGGGCGCACGCGCCTCGACAGTGAGGCCGGGGGCGATCTTGTCCACCGCCTGGCGATGCAGGCTGTTCACCATGGTCTCGCGCTTGCCGAGAATGCCTTCGAGCTGGCCGCCGGGGGTGATCGAGATCGCATGGACGGGTCCGTATTTGACGTCCATGTCCTCGACCTTGCGCGAGCGGTGATCGAGCCGGCCCTCGCCGCGCTGCACCTCGGTCTCGAGCGTGCCGCCCAGCACGACATTGAGCTCCTGGAAGCCGCGGCAGATGCAGAAGAGGGGCATGCCGCGGTCGATGACAGCGCGGATCAGCTTCAAGGTGAGCTGGTCGCGATGATGGTCATAGGGCTCGTGATCGACCGAGGGCGCTCCGCCATAATGCGGCGGATGCACATTGGAGATGGCGCCGGTCATCAGGACACCGTCGAAATGATCGAGGAGCGCCGAGAGATCCATGGCCTCGGCAATGGCCGGGATCATCACCGGCAGGCATTGCGCGACATCGGAGACGGCGCGGACATATTTGTCGCCGAGGGAATGGAAGAGCAGGTGGTTGCTTTCATAGGTGTCGGAGGGGAGGCCGACGAGGGGATGTCTGATCATGGTGCGAACTGATACCCTAGAATAGGCGGCAAATCCATGGCACCTTGATTCAATTGGGATTTCCAGGTGTTAAAGATTGCCACATGCGCCATTTACGCCCCATCCGCCCGTCCTCATCCCGGTAGAACATGGATTTCACCCTTTCCCCAGATATCGAGAAGCTCCGCCGCAAGACCCGCGATTTCATCGCGAGCGAGGTCTTGCCGCTCGAAAGCCGCCCCGAGATCTATGACGAATTCGAGAATATAAGGCTCGACCGGCTGGACGAGCTGCGCGCCAAAGCCAAGGCGGCGGGCCTCTGGGCCCCGCAAATGCCGACCTCGCGCGGCGGGCTCGGTCTCTCCGTGGTCGGCTGGGCGGCGCTTTATGAAGAAGCCAACCGCTCGATCTTCGGACCCGCCACGCTCAATTGCGCGGCGCCCGATGACGGCAACATGACCGTCCTCAACAAGGTGCTGAGCGATGAGCAGAAGGACAAATGGCTGCAGCCGATCATCGACGGCAGGTTGCGCTCGTCCTTCGTCATGACCGAGCCTGCCCCGGGCTCGGGCTCCGATCCCGGCGGCATGATGCTGACCAGGGCCGAGAGGAAGAACGACCGCTATGTCGTCAGGGGCCGCAAATGGTTCATCTCGGGCGCGGCACTCGCCCGCCATTTCATCCTCATCGCCCGTACCTCCGATGATCCGCGGCGCGGGCTTTCGGCCTTCCTCTATCATGGCGACGATCCCGGCTGGCGCATCGTGCGGCGCATCGACATCATGGGGCCGCAGGAGCATGGCGGCGTGTGCGAGCTTGAATTCGACGGGCTCGAGATCCCGATGGAGCATCGCCTCCTCGAGGAAGGCGATGGGCTCAAATTCACGCAACTGCGCTTAGGTCCGGCGCGCCTCACCCATTGCATGCGCTGGCTCGGCCTCGCCAAGCGATGCCTCGAGATCGCGCAAGCCCATGTCGGTGAGCGCAAGGCCTTTGGCGCGACGCTCGCGACCCGCGAATCCGTGCAGATGATGCTGGGCGATGTCGCCAAGGACATCCAGGTCGGCTGCCTTCTCACCATGAACGCCGCCTGGCGCCTGGACCAGGGTGACAAGGCGCAAAGCGACATCTCCATGGCCAAGATCCATGTCGCCGACACGCTGCACAAGGCCGCCGATACCTCGATCCAGCTTCTCGGCGCCAAGGGCTATTCCAAGGACACGGTGCTCGACTGGATCTACCGCTATGCCCGCGCCGCGCGGCTGATCGACGGCGCCTCCGAGGTCCACCGCATGCTGATCGCGCGCGCTTTGGCGAAGGAGGGCATCGATTTCTGGAAATGGGGCCGGGATGTTCAAGGATGATCTGCTGGCCGGCAAGCGGGTGCTGGTGACGGGTGGCGGCACCGGCCTGGGCCGGTCGATCACCCAGCGCTTCATGTCCCTTGGCGCCCATGTCGTCATTTGTGGGCGGCGCCCAGAGGTGCTTGAGAAGACAGCCGCCGAGCTCTCGGCCTCTGGCGCCGGAAGGGTCGAACACATAAGCTGCGACATCCGCGATCCGGAAGCCGTCGACGCCATGCTGTCGGCGATTTGGGAGAAGGGCGCGCTCGACATCCTGGTCAACAACGCCGCTGGCAATTTTACGGCACCGACCGAGAGCCTGTCGCATCGCGCCATGGATGCGATCCTAGGTGTCGTGCTGCATGGCACGGGCTATGTCACGCTGGGCTCGGGCAAGCGCTGGCTGGCGGAAAGCCATGCCGGCACCGTGCTCTCGATCGTCACCACCTATGCCTTCACCGGATCGGCCTTTGTCGTGCCCTCGGCGATGGCAAAAGCGGGCGTGCTGGCGATGACGCGCTCGCTCGCCGTCGAATGGGGCGGCCGCGGCATCAGGCTCAATGCCATAGCGCCCGGTCCCTTTCCGACCGAAGGGGCGTGGGAACGGCTGGTGCCCAAGCCTGAGCTCGCCAAGGCTTTCGAGGAGAAGAACCCGCTGCGCCGCGCCGGGCGCCACGAGGAACTGGCGAACCTTGCCGCCTTCCTCGTCTGCGATCAGGCCGCCTATATCAATGGCGAGTACGTGACCATCGACGGCGGCGAGTGGCTGCAAGGGGCCGGGCAATTCAACTTCCTCAGGCAGATGATGAGCCCGCAAGACTGGCAGGACGCGAGAGCCACGCGGAAATGAGCGTCTGGTAGCGTCCTCAAATCACTTGGAGAGATCCTTGCCCGGCTCTCAGTCGGCCGCTATCCGGCACGACTGCAGAGCGGTGCGGTTCGTGAGCCGGTATTCCAGGGGAGAGCGTCCGATGCGTCCGGAAAAGGCAATGGTGAACGCGCTCGAGCTGGAATAGCCGACAGCTCGCGCTATCCTGTCCAGCGACAGGCTGTCAGCGGCAAGCAGCTCCATGGCGCGCATGATGCGGACCTCCGAGATCAGTGTCTTGGGTCCGAAGGAGAATTCCTGCTGGGCCAGTCTCTGCATCGTGCGGGGGGCCAGCGCGCAGGCGCGGCAGGCCGATTCAACCGTGACGTCATCGAGATGTTCCCGGACATGGCTGACGAAAGCCCGTGTCTCTGGTGACTTCGCCGCTGGAAGCCACAGCATCCTGGGATTGGAGAACCATTCGGTGCACAGCATCGAGATCGTCTTGAGCAAGTGGCGCATCATGTCCGGATCACCGGACTCACGGCCGGCCAGGTCAACCAACAGCGCGAAGATTTCATGAACCAGCGGATTGGCCTGGGTCACCCAGCAGCCGTGATGGTGCCAGGGATGATCATTGGGGTCGAGAAACGCGGCATTCACCCGTGTTCCGGCCGCCGTGCGCAAATTGAACGGACGATTGGCCGGCACAAATATCATGTGGTTCGGCATCACCAGCCAGCCACCGGAACCTCCCTCGACATCCATCATCCCATCGACAACGAGAACGAGCTTGTGCAGCTCATCCCCCTCGGAGGATTCCTCCCATTCGCCGCAGTCAAATGTCGCGACCGACGGGCCTGCTTTGCTGTCGCCGGCAAATTTCCGGCCGCCCCTCGACACGAACGCGAAGTCTCGGGTTATGCGAACCAGCCGGTCAACCGTTGATACGGAGTTCAAGCCATCACCATCAAATTTGGGACCACATAGCCAAGGGTCCCCCAGGTTACAACATTGCGCTTGGCTGATTATATATTATTATTGACCTTTTTTATAATATCGGCCACCATACCTTGGAGGCTGGCGAAGATCGGTCCAGGAATGGGAGAAAATGCAACAAGATCCGGGGGTTGCCCATCGGCCGGCTGCATTGACGATCCGCGGTCTGCGGAAGTCCTTCGGCGCCACCAAGGCCGTCCAAGACGTCGATCTGACCCTGTTGCAAGGAGAAGTGCTGGCTCTTCTCGGGCAGAACGGCGCCGGCAAGTCGACGCTGGTCAAGATCCTTGCCGGGGTCTTCGAGGCCGATGGCGGCGAGGTCCGGCTCGGCGAGGAGCCCTACGACCTCAAGCGTGATCGCCATGCCGTCGCCTTCATCCACCAGGACCTCGGCCTCATCGAGTGGATGACGGTTGCCGAGAACATCGCATTGGCTCAAGGGTTTGCACGCCGCTTCGGGCTCATCGACTGGGCGGCGGTGGAGAACCAGGCGCGCCGGTCGCTGGCGCGGATCGCGCCGGCCATCGATCCGCGTCGCCGCGTCAGCGATCTGACCCGCACCGAGAAATCGCTGGTCGCCATTGCGCGCGCGCTTGGCATCCAGTCGCGTATCCTGGTTCTCGACGAGCCGACCGCCAGCCTGCCCAAGAACGACGTGCAAGTCCTGTTCAGCGTATTGCGCCAGCTGAAGCGGGAAAGTGTGAGCATGATCTATGTCTCGCATCGCCTCGACGAGGTATTCGCCATCTCCGACTCGCTGCTCGTCCTGCGCGATGGGAAGGTGGCCGATGCGCGCCGCACGGACAAGTCCAACCCGGAGGCGCTGATCCGCAGCATCATCGGCCGGGAGCCAGAGAAAGTGTTCGTCCGTCCGCCGCGGCCGGCGCCGGAGGAAGTTCTCGTTTGCAAGGATCTGGCGGGTGAAAGCGTGGGACCCGTCTCCTTCACCGTCCACCGCGGCGAGATTGTCGGGCTGGTGGGTCTCAGGGGAGCAGGCCATGAGATCATCGGACGGATCCTGGTCGGCGACGAGCCGCAGACCGCGGGAGCAATATCGATCGGTGGCCGCAAGCTCGCCAATATATCGCCCGCCGCGGCGATCACAGGCGGGCTCGGGATCATCGCCGCCGATCGCCTCGCCGAATCGGTCGCGCCCGGCATGTCGATCCGGGAAAACCTGTTCTTGAATCCGCCAGCCTCCGGCCATGGGCTGCTGTCGCTCGCCCGGCCCGGCATCGAGGCGCAGCAATGCCACGAGGCCGGCCGCCGGATCGGACTGGTTCCCAATGATCCGGAAACGCCGATCGAAAGCTTGTCCGGCGGCAACCAGCAAAAGGTCGTGCTGTCGCGGTGGGTGCGTATCGCGCCCAAGGTGCTGGTGCTCGAGGATCCGACCGCCGGAGTCGATGTCGGAGCCAAGGCCCAAATCTATCACCTGCTGGCCGAGCAGCTCGCCGCCGGGCAGGCGATCCTTCTGATCTCCACCGACTTCGAGGAGGTCGCGCAGATCTGCCACCGCGCCCTGGTGTTCCGCCATGGTGAGATCGTCAGCGAGCTCGACGGCGGCGCATTGAGCATCGAGACGGTTACATTGGCATCGTCATTGGCCGATTCACCATCCGGCATCCATGCCGCGGTCTAGCAAGGGCTCGTCACATGCAATCCATCAAGTCCACCGCCCTCGAACCGACCAAAGTCGAGCTGGCCTCGATGAATATCCGGCAAAAATTGGTCAGGCTGATACCGGTCTATGGACTGCTGGTGTTCACGATCCTGCTGATCCTGCTCTTCTCCATTCTGCTACCCAATACATTCCCGACGATGCTGAACTTGCGCTCCATCCTGGGCGACAAGGCGATCATCGCTATTCTTTCGCTGGCGGCCATGACGCCCATGGCTGCCGGGCGCATCGACCTGACGGTCGGCTACGGCATCGTGCTCTGGCACATTCTGGCCATTGCACTGCAGACCACGCTCGGGATCGACTGGCGCATCGTGGTGGTGATGGTCCTGCTCGCCGGCTGCCTGCTCGGGCTCCTGAACGGGCTCCTCGTGGAAGTGGCCCGCATCGATTCCTTCATCGCCACGCTGGGCACCGGCACGATCCTCTATGCGATCGCCCTTTGGTACACGGAAGGACGCCAGATCGTCGGCGTCCTGCCGAAGGGCTTCACCGATATGTATGCCTGGCAGCCGCTGGGCATCCCGGTCGTCGCCTTCTATGTGCTGGCGATCAGCTTCGCCATGTGGGTCGTCCTCGAATACACGCCGATCGGCCGCTGCCTCTATGCGATCGGAGCCAACCCGCGCGCCGCCGAGCTCAACGGCATCCCCAACCGGCGCTTCATCATCGGCGCTTTCGTCGTGTCGGGCCTGCTCGGTGCCGCCGCCGGGCTGCTCCTCGCCGCCCGTCTGCGGATCGGCCAGGCGAGTGTCGGGCTCGAATATCTGCTGCCTGCCTTGGTCGGCGCTTTCCTCGGCTCGACGACGATCAAGCCCGGACGCGTCAATGTCTGGGGAACGATTGTCGGCGTCGCGGTCCTCGCGGTCGGCATATCCGGCATCCAGCAGATCGGCGGTGCCTTCTACATCGAGCCGCTGTTCAACGGCGTCACGCTGCTGATCGCCATTGGCCTCGCCGCCTATGCCCAGAAGCGGCGCGGCCGCGCGCGAGCGCCGGCGACGAGCGACACTCCTCAGGCGAGCGCCTGAGCAAAGGACTTCGCATTGGCGGAGGATATCAACGGGAGGAAAGTGACATGATAGTGAAGCGGACGATCACCACGACAGCCTTGCTCCTTGCGGCACTGACAACCGGCGCGAGTGTCGCCTTCGCCGACGCGGTTGCGGACGCCAAGGCCTTCGTGGAAAAGATGAGCAAACCCAACGCGCCGTGGAACGGACCCACCACCGGACCAAAGGCGGCCGCAGGCAAGACGATCTTCTACGTGTCGACCGACCAGCGCAATGGCGGTGCGCGCGGCGCCGGTGAAGGCGTGAAGGCCGCGGCGCAACGGATCGGCTGGACATTCAAGGAGAGCGACGGCCAGGGATCGGTCGCGGGCCGCGCCACTGCCCTCAATCAAGCGATCGCCTCGAAGCCCGATATCATCGTGCTCGGTGGCATCGACGCAACCGAACAGGCGGCGGTCATCGAGGAAGCGGGGAAGCAGGGGATCACCCTCATCGGCTGGCATTCCTATGGCAAGGCCGGCCCGCATGACACTTTGCCGATCTTCACCAACATCACCACCGACCCGCTCGACGTGGCGCGCGCCGCCGCGTCCTATCCTTGCGCCGAGACCGGCGGCAAGGTCGGCGCCGTGATCTTCACCGACAGCACCTATGAGATCGCCGTCAAGAAGTCGGATGCCATGGCCGAGGTCATCAAGGTCTGCGGTGAAAGCAAGGTGCTCGAGATCGTCGATACGCCGCTGGCCGACGCGTCGAACCGCATGCCGCAGCTGACGACATCGCTGCTGCAGCGCCACGGCGCCGCATGGACCACCTCGCTCAGCATCAATGATCTCACTTTCGACTTCATGGCGCCATCGCTCTCAGCCGCGGGCATCGGCGGCAAGGACAATCCGCTGGCGATCTCCGCCGGCGACGGCAGTGAAGTTGCCTTCCAGCGCATCCGGGCCGGCGAGTATCAGGCGGGAACCGTGGCCGAGCCGCTGCTTCTGCAGGGCTGGCAGATCGTCGATGAAGCCAACCGGGCCGAGAACGGCGAGAAGGAAAGCGGCTTCATCGCGCCGCCGCATCTGTTCCTGCCGTCCAACATCGAGTTCGACGGCGGGCCCGCCAACACCTACGACCCCAATAACGGCTATGCCGATGCCTATGCCAAGATCTGGGGCGTGAAATAGGAAATCTCCACGCTGGGCGGCGCCACGGCGCCGTCCGGCATCCGTGAAATCACCGCAACCACAGGATACGGGAAACAGCCCATGAGCATCCAGCCTCTTCCGAAAGCCGATTTCAGCTACAACATGAAACTGATCGGCCATAGCGATCAAGGCGGAAGGCCGGACGGCGTGCAGCTCATGGTCAACAAGGGCTTCGCCTATGTCGGCCACATGTTCTCAAAGGGCTTCAGCGTAATCGACGTGCGCGATCCGCATCATCCGAAAGCCGTCGAATATGTCGCGGCCCCGCACAATACCTGGAACATCCATCTCCAGACCCATGGCGACCTGCTGCTGGTGATCAACGCCAAGGACATGTTCGCCGCCGCCGAATTCCAGGACGAGAAGGCCTATTACAAGGGCGCCATCGGCCGGAAGGTCGGCACCGCCAGCGGCGATGCGGCGCGCGACTGGACAGGAGGCATGGCGGTCTATGATATCTCGACGGCGGGAAAGCCGCGAAAGATCGGCTTCATGCCGGTGGCCGGCGGCGGCATTCACCGCATCTGGTATACCGGCGGGCGCTGGGCCTATGCCTCGGCGCTGCTCGACGGCTTCACCGACTATATCTTCATCACCATCGACATGACCGATCCCACGCGTCCGGTCGAGGCGGGGCGCTACTGGCTGCCGGGCATGAACCTCGCCGCCGGCGAGACGCCGGACTGGGAGCCCACCCGACGCTATGGCCTTCATCATGCGACGGTATCCGGCGATATCGCCTATGGCGCCTGGCGCGATGCCGGCATGGTGGTGATCGATGTCGCCGACCGCCGCAAGCCGAAGCTCATCACGCACCGGAACTGGTCGCCTCCCTTCGGCGGCGGCACGCATAATTGCCTGGCTCTGCCCGACCGCGACCTGCTGGTGGTCGCCGATGAGGCGGTGCTCGATGACTATGAGGACGGCTTCAAGCCGATCTGGATCTTCGACAATCGCGTTCCCGGCAATCCCATCAGCCTCGCGACCTTTCCCGAACCCAAGGAGGCCGATTACAAGAGCAAGGGTGGTCATTTCGGGCCGCACAATATTCACGAGAACCGGCCGGATTCCTTCGTCAGCTCCGAGCTGATCTTCGCCACCTACCAGAATGCCGGCATCCGCGTCTTCGACATAAGCGATCAGTACCGGCCGAAGGAGGTCGCCGCCTTCGTGCCCGGCGAGCCCGCGACGCTCGCCGACCGGCGACCCAACCGCAAGAAGGTCATACAGTCCTGCGATGTCTATGTGGACAAAGCCGGCCTCGTCTATGCCAACGACTATAATGGTGGCCTGTACATACTCGAATATCAAGGATAGAGCGGCGAGGTGTCCAGCCAGTTTCTCGAAGATTGCCGGAGCCTGGTCGGCCCGCGCAACGTCCTCATGGCGGAAGATGACTTGCGCCGCTTCGAAGTCGACGTGTGGCAGCAATATTCCGGCAAGGCGGCTGCGGTCATTCGCCCGGGAACGACGGCGGAAGTCGCGAGCGTCGTGGCGCTCGCCGCCCGGCACGGCATCACGCTCGTTCCTCAGGCCGGCAACACAGGCCTGGTGAATGGCGGGATTCCGGATGCGAGCGGGAGCCAGGTCGTTATCTCCGTCGAGAGGCTCGACAAGATCCGTGCCATGGATGCGGCTGCGGGCTTCCTCATTGTGGAAGCGGGCTGCATCCTCGACAAGGTGAGATCGGCCGCCGAAGAGGCGAACCGGATGTTTCCGCTTGCGCTCGGGTCGGGTGGCTCTTGCCGCATTGGCGGCAACATCGCGACCAATGCTGGCGGTCTCAATGTCCTGCGCTATGGGATGATGCGCGACCTTGTCCTCGGCATCGAAGTCGTGCTTGCCGACGGTAGTGTCCTCGACATGCTCAATCCGCTGCGCAAGGACAATACCGGCTATGACCTGAAGCAGCTCTTCATCGGCTCGGAAGGCACGTTGGGCGTTGTCACGGCCGCCAGCTTGAAGCTGGCCAGCAGGCCGAAGGAAACCGTCACGGTGTGGCTGGCCGTCACTGCGGCGGAAGACGTCCTTACGCTGTTCAGCCGCCTCGGTGACCGGTTTGGCGAACTGATCTCCGCCTTCGAGCTCCTCACCGCGGATTGCGTGGACAACGTGCTCGGCGGAATAAGCGGTGTCCAGTCTCCGCTCTCCGCTCCACATCCGCTCCATCTTCTGATCGAGGTTGCCTGGACATTCGAAAGCGGTTTGCTGGCTCATGTCGAGGCCGCGCTCGAAGCTCTGCTCAACGAAGGACTATGCGCCGATGGCGCTATCGCTGTGTCGGAAGCGCAGCGTGTCAATATGTGGCGGCTGCGGGAGAGCCAAAGCGAGGCCGCAAGCAAATACGGCTATGTGCTGCGCAGCGACGTCTCCATCCCGATTCGGGAATTGCCAGGCCTTCTTGGCTGGACGGAAAGCACGAAGGCACGGTTGTCCGGATCGGGGGTAAAGGTTCTGAGCTTTGGCCATGTGGGCGACGGCAACATCCATATCAACTTCGTTTTGCCACCAGGCTCGAAGACGGCTCTGCGATCGGAGCTGCTCTCAGACCTCTATGCTCTGATAGATCAGCTGAACGGCTCGATCAGCGCCGAGCACGGAGTCGGCCGCGCCAAGCGGGAAGCCGTTGCCAGCCGGCACAGCGCCAGCCGGCGCGAGATCGAGCGCCGCATCAAGAGAGCTTTTGATCCGCACAACCTGCTCAATCCCGGCGTGATCCTGAGCGCCGATCGGATCGACCTAAAATGATCTAGGCGAGGGGCACGTAGTCGATCTCCAGGAAAGCCTCGACCTCTGGCACCCAGCGGTCGCGCACGAAGGCGACGTGATCGGGATGATCGTTATAGCCCGAATAGGCTTGCTGGTCGGTGAACTCCATCGAGAAGCCGAAGTGATAATCGTTCTTGGGACTTACCTGGCGAAGCTGCTCGAAGGCGCCGACGCCAGGTATGCTCGCGAGCAGCGTCGCATCGGCCAGAAACTTCTTCTCAGCGGCCGATCCCTTCGGATGCTTCAGCCTGAAAACGACGATGTGGCGGATCATGACGGCTCCCGTTGCTCGATCGGCGACGAACTTAATGTGAATAGCCTATCGTGAAAAGGGAAACTGCTCAGAACAAGGTCTTCCAGATCACGCCGAGCAAAGAGCAGAGCAGCAAGGTTCTGAAGATCCCTTGATGGAAAGCGAACAAGGCCGTGGCCGCGATGGCGGACAGGATCAAGGCCGGGACGTCGAGGCTCTCGAATTGCGGCACCAGGCCGAAAGGCGTGCGGTCTAGCGTGCCGAACAGCACATGCAGCGCGAACCAGACCGTCAGATTGAGGATCACGCCGACGACGGCGGCTGTCACCGCGGCCAAAGCGCCTGACAAACGCGGCATGTTCTGCAGTCGCTCGATATAGGGCGCTCCCGCCATGATCCACAGGAAGCAGGGGACGAAGGTCATCCATATAGTGATGACGGCCGCGGCGATGCCGCCCCACAAGCCGCCGGCGAAGCGGTAGCCCGCCATGTAGCCCACGAATTCGGTGACCAGGATCAAGGGACCGGGCGTCGTCTCGGCAAGGCCCAGGCCATCAATCATCTCATCTGCTTTCAGCCAGCCGAAAGTCTCCACCGCCTGCTGCGCCATGTAGCTCAGGACGGCATAGGCGCCGCCGAAAGTGACGATCGCGAGCTTCGAGAAGAATAGGGCGGTTTGCGCGAAGACATGGTTCCAGCCGAAACCCATGATGATCAGGGCCAGCGGAACGAGCCACAGAGCCAGCCACAAAGCCGTGGTGGCGAGCGTCGAGCGCCAATCGACCGCGACGGCCGGCGCTGCCGGCTCAGTTGCCGGGGTGGCGCGGAAGAAGCCGATGAGGGCGGCGATGAGGATGATCAGCGGAAAGGGAATCTGAAAGATGTAAAGAGCGACAAAGGCCGCCGTGGCGATCCACCAGTCGCTCGTGAATTTGAGCGCCCGCCGCGCCACGCGCAAGAGCGCCTCGATGACGATCGCCAGCACCGCCGCCTTGATGCCGAAGAAAAGCGCCGCGACGAACGGCACTTGGCCGAAGGCGGCATAGATCATCGACAGAACGAGGACGACCACGGCGCCGGGCAGCACGAAGAGCGTGCCCGCCGCGAGTCCGCCCCGCCAGCCATGCAGCGTCCAGCCGGCATAGGTCGCGAGCTGCATGGCTTCCGGGCCCGGCAGCAGCATGCAGAAATTGAGCGCCGCCAGGTAGCGCTTCTCGTCGAGCCATTTCTTCTCATCGACCAGCACGCGATGCATGAGCGCGATCTGGCCCGCCGGCCCGCCGAAGGAAAGAAGGCCGATCTCCGCCCAGGTCCTGAACGTCTCGGCGAAGCTCGGCCTTCCTGCTTGTTCCACCTGAAGTCCGTTCACGGCTTCGGCTTGTTGGTCGGCCAATTATGGGTCTCCTCGGTCGCGTCGCGGCACCAGCGGTAGAAGGCGTCATAGACAAGCATGCCGGCTTCGAGCTGCTGCAGATCGTCGGCGAACATGCGCGACAGGCCGAGGGAAGCCGCGAGCAGGCCCGCCGCTTCCGGCTCGAGATCGAGGCTTGCGGTATCCGCCCCCCTGACGATCCTGGCGAGGCGCAGGAGCGGTTCCGTCGTCAGGCCGAATTCCTCGATCATCGTGTCGAAGGTGCATTTTTCGCCGCGATGGCTCCAGAACGTGTCCTCGATGTCGAAAGGCGTTGCGCCGAAGCGCTCACCCACCATGACGACCTCGCTCGGGGCGACGAAGAGGAAGACGGCGTCGGGATCGACGAAGCGGCGGATGAGCCAGGGGCAGGCGATGCGGTCGACCTTGGGCCGCGAGCGGGTCACCCAGACGGTCCGGCCTTTGCCGTCGCGGCGCGGCAGCTTCGCGTCAGGGATGAGCGGCAGGCCCGATTTCAACCAGGCCTCGAAGCCGTCCTCGAGGACGCTCGCCTCCTTGCCGAGATGGCGCAGCCACGCGGCGGTGCCGTGGCTGAGCTTGAGGCCCTTCTGGCAGATGACGATGGCGGACGTGCCGCCGAGCTCGCTGCCCCAGCTCTCGGCCAATGGGTGCGGGCGCCAGACCGAGCCCGGGATGAGGCGCGGATCGGCGGCGAAATCCTCATCGGTGCGCACATCGATGAGATGCGGGCATTTGGGCAGGCCCACGAGACGGGCGAGCTTATCGACAGCAATAGTGTTGGGAGATGGCATGGGCGTCCTCATGAAATAGGAACAGGACGCGATGCTTCGGCATGTCGCCTTGTGGGGTGATCGCTTCGCCCCATGCGCCAATTAGGCCCTGTCCGGTGGCGCAAGTCAAGAACCGCGCAAGTCCGTTTCGTCGCGGCAGGTCTGGGCGATAGCAGATTGCCGATGTTTGCGGTGCTTTCCGGCCGCTATTTCTTTTTTGCCTTGAAATCCCTACCTTATTGTCGTTGGGCCCATGAGTGGTAGATTCAGAGGCATGACTCAGGCACCAGTTTCGCTCGACGACAAATATGACCTGACCAAGGACCGGGTGTTCATCTCGGGACCCCAGGTCATGGTGCGGGCGACGCTCGCCCAGAAGGCCCTCGACCGCGAGGCCGGCCTCAATACGGCGGGCTATATCACCGGCTATCGCGGCTCGCCCGTCGGCGGCGTCGACCAGGCCTTCGAGCGCGCCAAGGCCAAGCTCGAGCCCGAAGCCATCAAGTTCCATCCCGGCCTCAATGAGGACCTCGCCGCCACCGCGGTCTGGGGCAGCCAGCAGGCCGAAATGTGGGGCGAGGGCGCCTATGACGGCGTCTTCAGCATCTGGTACGGCAAGGGCCCGGGTGTCGACCGGAGCGGCGACGTGCTGCGCCATGCCAATGCGGCGGGCACCTCGAAACATGGCGGCGTGCTCGTCATGGCGGGCGACGACCATGGTGCCGAATCCTCGACCGTGCCGCATCAAAGCGAGATCGCCCTGCTCGACGCCATGATTCCCATTCTCAATCCGGCGGGCCTCCAGGAGCTTTACGACTATTCGATCTATGGCTGGGCGCTGTCGCGCTTCGCCGGCACCTGGGTCGGCGTCAAGTGCCTGCATGACACGGTGGAATCGACCGGCGTCATCGAAGCGGGCCTGCATCGCATCCGCCCGAAGCTGCCGACCAACTTCAAGATGCCGCCCGGCGGGCTCAATATCAGGCCGAATGACGACCGCCACGATCAGGAGAGGCGCCTCCACAATTTCAAGCGCCAGGCGGCCATCGCCTTCGCGCAGGCGAACGGCCTCAACCAGATCGTGTTCCGCGGCGGTCCCCATCCCAAGATCGGCATCGCCAGCGTCGGCAAGAGCTATCTCGACACGCGCCAGGCGCTGGACGAGCTCGGGATCGACGAGGCCATGGCGGCGAAGATCGGCCTGCGCCTGCTCAAGATCGGCCTCATCTGGCCGCTCGATTCCGCCATCATGCATGAATTCGCAAGCGGCCTCGATCTCATCATCTGCGTCGAAGAGAAGCGCGACCTGCTCGAGACGCATGTGCGCGAGTTGCTGTTCAACGACCGCAAGCACGCCATCATCGTCGGCAAGAAGGACGAGCAGGGCGACAATCTCTTCCCGGTCTATGGCACGCTCGAGCCCAACCAGATCGCCATCGCCATCGGCGAGCGCATCCTCTCCCACAAGCATTGGCCATCGGTCGCCGAACGGCTGGAAGAGATCAAGGGCGTGCAAAGCCGGCTCAGCAACATTCCCGATCTCCTCGCGCGCACGCCCTATTTCTGCGCCGGCTGCCCGCATAATTCATCGACGATTCTGCCCGAGGGTGCCCGCGGTTATGCCGGCATAGGCTGCCACTGGATGGTCCAGTCGATGCCGACCCGCAACACCCATGGCTCGACGCAAATGGGCGGCGAGGGCGCCAACTGGGTGGGCGAGGCGCCGTTCTCCAAGCGCAAGCATATTTTCCAGAATCTGGGCGACGGCACCTACAATCATTCGGGCCTGCTCGCCATCCGCGCCGCCCTCGCGTCGGATGCCAACATCACCTACAAGATCCTCTACAATGACGCCGTCGCCATGACCGGCGGCCAGGCGCATGACGGCAAGCTCAGTGTGCCGATCGTCGCCCAGCAGGTGCGCGCCGAAGGTGTCGAGCGCATCGCTGTCGTCTCGGATGAACCCGATAAATATTCGGGCGCCCAATTCCCGGCGCATGTCACCTTCCATCACCGCGACGATCTCAATGCGGTGCAGAAGGAATTCATGAACGTCAAGGGGACGTCGGTCCTCATCTATGACCAGACCTGTGCCGCCGAGAAGCGCAGGCGGCGCAAGCGCGGCGAATATCCCGATCCCAACAAGCGCGTCTTCATCAATGAGCTCGTCTGCGAAGGCTGCGGCGATTGCGGCGTGCAATCCAACTGCGTCGCCGTCGCGCCGGTCGAGACGCCCTTCGGCCGCAAGCGCCAGATCGACCAGTCGGCCTGCAACAAGGACTATTCCTGCGTCAAAGGTTTCTGTCCGAGCTTCGTCACCGTCGAAGGCGGTGAGCTCATCCGCGGCCTCGACGTCAAGAGCCTGCCCGGCAGCGGCGCCGTCTTCCCGGTCCTCGCCGATCCCAAATTGCCGCCGCTCCACCGCCCGTGGTCGATCATGGTGACCGGCATCGGCGGCACTGGTGTCATCACCATCGGGCATATCCTCGGCATGGCGGCGCATCTCGAGGGCAAAGGCACCGGCATCATCGACATGGTGGGCCTGTCGCAGAAGAACGGCGCGGTGGTGAGCCATCTCAAGATTGCCAACCGGCCGGAAGACATCGCCGCCGTGCGCATCGCCGCCGGCGCCGCCGACCTGATCCTCGGCTGCGATATCGTGACATCGGCGGGCGAGAAGGTGCTGGCCGGCGCGTCGCCCGAGCGCACCCACGCGGTGCTCAATATAGCCGAGGTCATGCCGGCTTCCTTCACCCAGAAGGCCGATCTCAAGATCCCTTCCGACGAGATGCGGCTGCGCATCGAAGGCCGGGTGTTGAAGGGAGCGGCACATCTCGTCGATGCGACCCGCATCGCGACCGCGCTCATGGGCGACTCCATAGCGAGCAACCTGTTCACGCTGGGCTTCGCCTATCAGAAGGGCCTCGTTCCGCTCAGCGCCCAATCGATCGAGCAGGCGATCCGTCTCAACGGCCAGGCGGTGAAGATGAATCTCGACGCCTTCCTGTGGGGCAGGCGCGCCGCGCATGATCTTGCCGCGGTCGAGAAGATCTTAGGCCCGCGCGAAAGCAAGGAAGAGACGCTGGACGAGATGGTGGCACGGCGCGAAGCCTTCCTCGCCAACTACCAGGACCACGCCTATGCCGCGCAATATATGGAATTCGTCGCCAAGGTAAGGCAACGCGAGGCGGAGGTCGTGCCCAAATCGGTGGAGCTTACCCGCGCGGTGGCGCGCTATCTGTTCAAGCTGATGGCCTATAAGGACGAGTATGAAGTGGCGCGGCTCTATACCGACGGCAGCTTCGATGCCGAGCTCGGCAAGCGCTTCAAGGGCGGCAAGCTCACTTTCCACCTGGCGCCGCCGCTCCTCGCCAAGACTGACCCGGTGACCGGCGTTCCCCGCAAGATGCGGTTCGGTCCGTGGATGAAGCGCGCCTTCACGGTCCTGGCGTGGTTCAAGTTCCTGCGCGGCACGGCCTTCGATCCCTTCGGCCGCACCCATGAGCGCCGGCGCGAGCGGGCGCTGATCGGTGAATATAAAGCGATCATCGATGAGCTGCTTGGCTCGCTGACGCCGAAGAATATCGCGCTCGCCGCGGAGATCGCCGGCGTGCCCGAGGGCATCCGCGGCTATGGCCATGTCAAGGAGCGCCATCTCAAGCAGGCCAAGGCGCGCGAAACCGAACTGCTCGACGCCTTCCGGGCCGGAAAGGCCAAAATGCCGGCGGCGATCGCGGCGGAGTAATCTCCCTGGGCGAATTGTGCCGATCCCTGTTGGGACCACTTTGCCGTGTCCAACTTCCCTGCGTTCACTGTGGAGAAAGCTCAGATAGCATTCTGAAATGCAAAGGCTTTCTTCGAAAAGCCTTCACGAAAGGCAAGTGTTTTGGGATTTTACCCTGTATCTTCCCTGTATCCGTTTGTCCCGCCCGACTTTCTTCCTCGCCGTCCCGGCAGCGCACGGCACTTTCTAACGGTTGGCGAGACTACCGATCACATTGCAGATGAGCCGGGCTGCGGTGAAGGCGCCGATGCCGTCCCGATCGCGTCTGGACACGAATTCGATGAGGTCGAAGCCGACCAGCCTCGCCTTGGCGATGGCGTCCTGGATCAGGCGCGTCACTTGCGTATGGGTCAGGCCACCGGTCGTCGGATAGGCGACGGCCGGCATGATCGACCAATCGAGCGCGTCGCAATCGAGCGTGATGAGAAGCGATGCGCCAGCTTCGATCTCGTCGAGCGCCAGCCCGATGCCGCGCTCATGAATGTCTGCCGCGGTGATGAGCTTGGCGCCCCAGGCCTCGGCGTCCTGCACTTCCTTCTCGCGCGCCGAGCCCATGCCGCGCATGCCGACCTGGACGATCTTCTCGACATGCTTCATCTCGGAGGCGCGGCGCATGGTGCTCGAAAAGCCGAGCGGCTCGCCATAGCGCTCCTCGCGCCAGTCGATATGGGCGTCGATCTGCAGGATGGTGATCGGGGCCTGATCGGAAAAGGCCTGGATGAAGGGAATAGGCGTCGAATCATCGCCGCCGATCATGATCGGCAAGGCGCCGTTGGCAAGGACGGCGCGCGTGCAGTCCTCGATCATCTTGCGATTGCGCGCCGCCTGCTTCGATTGCGTCGGCAGGTCGCCAAGGTCGGCGAGACGATATTTGTGTTCCTTTCCGAGCAAGGGACCGCCGAAATCGAAATCCCATGACTCGATGAAGGTCTGATCCGCCTTGAGCGCCTTGCGCAGGACATTGGGCGCCCGCTCGTAAGGCCGGTTGTCGATGCCGCGATAGGGTGTGCCATGCGGCGCGCCGAACAGCGCCACGTCGAAATCTCGCGCCGACGCCGAAAAGCGGCTGCCGAGAAAGGCTATGGGAGGCTTCTTGAGTTTCATCCGCTCTCTATCACACAGAGAGTCAAGCCGCGCCAGAGGTCGCAGTGGCTTTGGGCCATTTCACGCGCTCGGGCGGCAGCGCGAAGCGCGCGGTGGTTCCCGCGCCCAGCGTGCTCGTCAAGGCTACGTCCCCGCCATGGAGGCGCGCGAGCCGGCGGGCGATCGCAAGGCCGAGGCCAATGCCGCCATGGCGACGGGCGGCGCCGGTGTCGCCTTGCTCGAAAGGCTCGAAGATCCGCTCGATGTCTTTCGGGTCTATGCCGATGCCGTGATCCTTGATGAGGAAGGCGAGCCCATCCTTGGCGCAGCGCTCGATCTCGAGATGGACGGGGTTTCCGGGCATGGAGAATTTGATCGCATTGGTGATCAGGTTGATCAGCACCTGGCGGATGCGGGTGATGTCGCCCTGGATTTCCGCCGAACGATCGAGATCGATGGTGAGCGGGATGTCGGCCGCCTTGGCCTGCTCGCGGCACATCATATAAGCGATCTCGAAGATCTCGGCTGCGTCCATGTCCTGCTCGATCAGGCTCAGAGCGCCGCGCTCGATGCGCGTGACGTCGAGAATGTCGCCGATGATGTTGCGCAGATGGCTGCTGCTCTGCAGGATGGTCGTGGCATATTCGGCATAGACCGGGCTGCCCAGCGGACCGTCGCGCTGGGCGACGAGCATTTCGGAAAAGCCGACGATGGCGTTGAGCGGTGTCTTGAGCTCGTGGCTGGTGATGGCAAGGAACTGCGACTTGGCGGTGGAGGCGTGCTCGGCTTCCTCCTTGGCCTTGATCAGCTCGAGCTGGGCCCGTCTTTCGAGCGAGATGTCGCGGATCACGCCGCGATAGCCCAGGAAAATTCCGGTATGGTCCTGGAGCGGCTGCGCCGTCACCATCCACCAGTCGCTGCTCGATGTCCCGCGCTTAACTTCGAGGCGCAAAGCTTCGATCGCCACGCGATTGCCGGAAAGCTTGAGGAAGTCGTCCCAGCCCTCGGCTTCGGAGGGAGCCGCCACCGCCTCCTGGAAGGTCTTTCCGATGAGCGATGCGGCTTCCGTGCCGATCAGCATCGGCAGGCGGTCGGAAAAGTAGATGAGCTTGCCCTCGGCGTCGGTCTCCCACAAAAGATCGCTGGAGCAGCTTTCGAAATCCTTGAGCAGCAGGGAGATGAACTCGCTCTGCCGGTTCATCTCGTAATTGTCGGCGGCGCGCCGGATGAGCGTGCGGTTGAGCGCCAGGCTCATCAGCGACATCAGGACGGCGATGGCGACCGCGATGAAGCCCAGGATAAGGTCGATGTCCTCGCCGTGGCGGATCTCGCTGATGAAGATGGCGCCCGACACCACGGCGGTGAAGGCGATCGATGCGGAAGGCAGCCGGGTGAGCGCGAAAGCGCCGGTCACCGAGGCGATGAAGGAGATCGCGGTGATGACATGCTGCATTTCCCGTGCGGCATGGGGGAAGAGCTGCAGCGGAGGAAAGGCCCACAGGACGGCGAAAGCGAGGCTCGCCGCCTCGATGAGCCCGATGGTGCGGCGGGTATTGGTGAGGAAGTTGCGGCTTTTCGACCAGGCGCGCAGGACCGCCACGGTCAATGCCGCCTGGGCCACGGTCCAGGCCGTGAGCCAGGGATCGTTCACCGATCCCGAGCCGAACCACAGGATGACCAGGACCGCGAGGATATTGGCGCCCATCACATAGGGGCGGAACTGGGCGAGGGGAGCGAGCTGCTCGGCGCGGAACCTGCCGGTGTCGAATTTGAGCCGGGAGCCGAGGTCATGGGCGAACGGGCCGGAGGCCTGGTGAGGCTCGCTCAAGGAGCGCCTTCCCCATTGCCCGAGAGGCCCATCGCTCAGCGTCGGCATGATGTTCCGGCCCGTTCCTATAGCCCTGCTCGTCTCATATCTGGGGGCGGCTTGGGGTTGCGTTAAGGTGTCGCCGGTTCTTCCGCTTTGGTTAACAATCCGGTACTGCAAAGTCCATCATGCTGAACCTCGCAGAGAGCGGCGATCCTAAGGTCAAGGGCCGCATCGGCGTCCTCATCGTCAATCTGGGAACGCCGGAAGCGACGTCCTACTGGCCGATGCGCCGCTACCTGAAGGAGTTCCTTTCCGATCCCAGAGTCGTCGAGACCAACCGGCTCCTGTGGTGGTTCATTCTCAACGGCATCATCCTGACGACGCGGCCGAAACGCAGCGGCCATGCCTATGAGAAGATCTGGAACCGCGAGCTGGACGAATCGCCGCTCAAGACCATCACCCGCGCCCAGGCGGAGAAGCTCGCAGCCGAGCTGCGCGGCGATGGACCGATCCTCCTCGATTGGGGCATGCGCTACGGCTCACCACCGGTCGGCGAACGTCTCAAGGCGCTCAAGGAGCAGGGTTGCGAGCGCATCCTGATCTTCCCGCTCTATCCGCAATACAGCGCCGCAACGACGGCAACCGTGGCGGACAAGGTCTTCGAGGCCATGGCGGACTTACGCTGGCAGCCGGCCTTGCGATTCGTCCCGCCCTATTATGGCGAGCCCGTCCATATCGATGCGCTGGCTGAGAGTATCGATGCGCATCTGGCGACGCTGGACTGGGTGCCCGATGTCATCCTCGCCTCCTATCATGGCCTGCCGGAAAGCTATGTCGCGGCCGGCGATCCCTATTATCGCCATTGCCAGGAAACCACCCGGCTGTTGCGCGCGAAGCTCGATCTTTCGGAGACCAAGCTCAGGCTCGTCTTCCAATCGCGCTTCGGACGCGCCGAATGGCTCAAGCCCTATGCCCAGGACACGGTGGCGAGCCTGCCCGGCCAGGGCGTGCGCCATCTGGTGATGGTCATGCCGGGCTTCGCCGCCGACTGCGTCGAGACGCTGGAGGAAGTCGCCATCGGCCTCGCCGAGACATTTCGTGAAAATGGCGGAATAAACTTTTCGGCTGTGCCGTGTCTTAACGATTCGGACGTCGCCATTACCATGATGGCATTGTTAATTCGCCAGGAACTGGCCGGGTGGCTATGAAAGGGCTTGCGATTCATCAACGTGCCCCTATGGTAGCTCCCCAGAGAGGGCGCTTGACTACTTTCCTAATTTGAGGTTTGGAGACGGCTTATGTTCGAAGGCGCTGGTATAGCGGTCATCATTCTGCTGGCCGTGGTCCTGTTCGGTCTCTTGCGCTCGATCCGGATGGTTCCGCAAGGCTCGAACTACACGGTCGAGCGTTTCGGCCGCTATGTCCGCACGCTGCCACCGGGTTTGGGAATCATCGTGCCCTTCTTCGACCGGGTCGGCCACAAGCTCAGCATGATGGAGCGCGTCCTCGACGTGCCGAGCCAGGAAGTCATCACCCGCGACAATGCCATGGTGAAGGTCGACGGTGTCGCCTTCTTCCAGGTCATCGAGGCGGCCAAGGCCGCCTATGAGGTGCAGAATCTCGAAAATGCCATCCTCAATCTGGTGATGACGAATGTCCGCACCGTGATGGGCTCGATGGATCTCGACAGCCTCCTGTCGCAACGCGACGAGATCAATCACCGCCTCCTCGGGGTCGTCGATCAGGCGGCATCGCCCTGGGGCATCAAGATGAACCGCATCGAGATCAAGGACATCAGCCCGCCGCGCGATCTCGTCGAAGCGATGGCGCGGCAGATGAAGGCCGAGCGTGACAAGCGCGCCTCGGTGCTCGAAGCGGAAGGCCAGCGGCAGTCGCAGATCCTGCGCGCCGAGGGCGAGAAGCAGTCGGTGGTGCTCGAGGCCGAAGGCCGCCGCGAAGCCGCTTTCCGCGATGCGGAAGCCCGCGAGCGCGCCGCCGAAGCCGAGGCCAAGGCGACGCTCATGGTGAGCGAGGCCATTGCCGGCGGCAACATCCAGGCGATCAACTATTTCGTCGCCAACAACTACGTGAAGGCGCTCGAGGCGCTGGCGACCGCGCCCAACCAGAAGGTGCTGATGCTGCCTCTCGAGGCGTCATCGCTGATGGGCTCCTTGACCGGCATCGCCGAGATCGCGCGCGAGACTTTTGGCGGCGGTCCCTCCGACCAGACGGCGGCACACACGCCCAAGCGCAAGTCGAGCAGCAGTAGCAGCAGCAGCGGTAGCGCCAGCAGCAGTGTCCCCGCGGTCCCGCACAAGCCCTGAGCCTCCAAGAGACGGCTGATGCAGCAGTTCCTTCCCTTTCTCGGCGGCTGGACCTGGTGGGTGATCGCCGGCATCCTGCTCCTCATCGAGCTGATGCTGCCCGGCGTGTTCTTCATGTGGCTGGGGCTCGCCGCGGCGGTGATCGGCGTCATCGACCTCTTCGCCGATCTTTCCTGGCAGATCGAGATCGCGTTTTTCGCCGTGCTCTCGGCGCTTTTCGTCCTGTTCGTCCGGCCGCGGGTGAAATTCCCGGAAGGCGAGGCCACGAACCTCAACCAGCGCATGTATGACTTTGTCGGGCACTCCTATGTGCTGCACGAGCCGATCGTGGACGGGCGCGGCAAAGTCAGGATCGACGACACGCTGTGGGTGGTGACGGGATCCGATCGCGACAAGGGCGAATGGGTCAAGGTCAAGAGCGTCGATGGAACGCGGCTCGTCGTCGAGCCGGCGAGCAAGCCCGCTTAATCGGCTGCTCCACATGTACGCGTCTCCCTCCGCCGCGCTTCGCGCGGTGGAGGGAGATTTGGCGTGCACGGTTAACTTAACGCCTACGAGGGCGAGGAGTCACTTAACGCCCTGCCGCAGCAGGTCGTGGACGTGGACGAGGCCGATCGGCCGGTTCTCGTCATCGACCACGAACAGAGCGGTGATCTTCGAGGAATTCAGGTGTTCGAGCGCTTCCGAGGCCAGCATGTCGGACGTGATGGTGCGCGGCGTCGAGGTCATGACATCGGCGATCATCAGGTCGATGAGGTCGCGCGACATATGCCGGCGCAAGTCGCCATCGGTCAGTATGCCGATAAGCTTGCCGGCGTCATCGACGACGCCCAGGCAGCCGAGGCTCTTCTGGGTCATGATCACCAATGCTTCGGCCATGGGCGTCGCCGGCGCGACGATCGGCAGCCGCGGCGCCTTGTGCATGATCTCGCGCACATGGGTGAGGGCGGCACCGAGGAGGCCGCCCGGATGGAAGGTCTTGAACTGCGCCGCGTTGAAGCCCCTGTCCTCGAGCAGAGCCAAGGCGAGCGCATCGCCCATGGCGAGCTGCAGCAAGGTCGATGTCGTCGGCGCCATGCCGATCGGGCAGGCCTCGCGTGCATCGGGCAGGCAGAGCGACACGTCGGAAAGGGTGCTGAGGGTGCTTTCGGCGCGGCTGGTGAGGCCAATGATCTTCACGTCGAAGCGCTTGGCATAGTCGAGTATGGCGCGCAGCTCTGCCGTCTCGCCGGAATTGGAGATCATGATGATGACGTCGTCGCGCCCGATCATGCCGAGATCGCCATGGCCGGCTTCGGCGGGATGGACGAAGAAGGCCTGGGTCCCGGTCGAGGCGAGGGTCGCTGCGATCTTGCGGCCGATATGGCCGCTCTTGCCCATGCCGGTGACCACCACCCGCCCGCTCGCCCCCTTGATCAGGCGGACCGCTTCGCCAAAGGCGATGCCGAGCGGGCCGTCGAGCGCCGCGATGAGCTTGGCCAGGGCCTCGTTCTCGGTGGTGAGGGTGCGCTTCGCCGAGGCGATCCAGGCCCGCAGGCCCTCGGTGTCGACTTCGATGATCTTTGCCATGGCCCCTCACCTAGCTCATTCCGATGCCTCAGTGAAAGAGCCTATCGGCCGCCGGCCAGGACCCGTCAACCGCCCATTAACCATGTTTTCGTTAAGTTCTGGAGAGAACGGGGTTAGTGGATGGTCCGCCAGCGTTTCATATATTGCGGCATCGCGGCGGCATTCCTCCTGAGCGGTGAGGTCGGGGCGCAGGAAGATATCGGCCTGAGGACCGGCCTTGACGTTCCGGAAGCGGCCCAGGACACCGGCATCGAAGAGGCGAACCAGGAAGCCCAGCCGATCGTGGTCGCCGCGCGGCCGACGACGCTCGAGGTCAATCCCATCGTCGAGCCGCCACCGCCGCCGCCCAAAAAACGCTATTCCGACGTCGACCCCTATGACGCGCTCGGCATCCAGGCCGGCGGGCTCACCATTTTTCCCGTCATGCGCGCCGGGGTCATCGTCTCGGACAATCCGGGCCTCGACACGGACGATCCAAAAGGCGACGTCGGCGCGAGGTTCAGGCCGTCGCTCAGGATCGTCAGCGACTGGGTCCGGCACGAGCTCGCCATCCAAGGGGCCGGCGATCTCATCTATTACGACGACCAGAGCGAGAACGATTCCAAGGACATCGATGCCAATGCCAGATTGCGGCTCGATGTCCTGCGCTCGACCACGCTCACCCTCGATGCCTTCTATGCTCTGTCGGAGGACAATGGCTCGGACAGCGAGGTGCCCGACACGCCCGTCGGCATTCGCACCGACCAGTCCTTCGGCGCCAATGCCGCCTTGCGGCATCGCTATGGGCGCATTTCGGCAACCCTGCTGGCCGGCGCCGACTGGCAATATTACGGCGACGTCGAGCTGGCGGGCGGCGGCAAGGAAGAGAACGGGGATCGCGACTATGTCCAGCCCCAGGCGGTGCTGCGGGTCGGCTATGAAGCCTCGCCTGCGCTGCAGCCTTTCGTGGAAGCGGGCTATATGCCGCGGTTCCATTTCGAGGTGCCCGACCGCAACGGCTTCGACCGCGATTCCGACGGCTATCGCGTCGCGGTCGGCGTTGCCTTCGAACCGTCACCCATATGGTCGGGTGAATTGGCGCTCACCTATCTGTGGCGCGACTATGCCGATGATCGGCTGGAGACGCTCGACGTATTCGGCCTGACGGGGCAAGTCATCTGGCGGCCCACCGAGCTGACGACGCTCGATCTGACGCTCGGCACCGGTCTCGACGAAACGGCGACCGCCGACTCGAGCGGCGCCCGCAACTATGACGCCTATCTCGGCATCAGCCATGATTTGCGCGACTATCTGACACTCCATGGCCGCGTCGGCCTCTCCTACGAAGATGTTCAGGGCACGGATGAAACCGAGCTGAAGCTGCGCAGCAACTTGGGCGTGCTGTGGCGGATGAACCGCTGGATCGCCTGGACCCTCGATTACGACTTCCTCTACAACGATAACAGCGAACCCAACTCCGACTACTACGAGAACCGCCTCACCGCCGGGATTGAAATCAGGCGATAAAATTGCAAGCAGAGTTGAAGATCTCGCCTAGCATTCCCCCTCTCCGTTGCGCAGCAATGGGAGAGGGGGAATATTTCCAGGTGCCGACGCCAGCGTCAGCCAAGCCCGCCCGCTTCATCGATGATGCGCTTGAGCTCGCGCTTGAAGGGGAGCGACAGGTCGTGGCGCTCGAGACCATAGGCGACATTGGCGGTGAGGAAGCCGACCTTGTCGCCGCAATCATAGGTGCGGCCGGTGAATTTGAGGCCGGAGAATTTCTGCCGCGCCTGCAGGCGGATCATCGCATCGGTGATCTGGATCTCGCCGCCCGCACCCGGCTCCTGCTTCTCGATCTCGGCGAAGATCTCGGGCTGCAGGATGTAGCGGCCGGAGATAATGAGATTGGATGGTGCGGCCTCGCGCTTCGGCTTCTCGACCATGGATTCGATGGTGAAGGCGCGGCCCGACCAGGCGCCGGGCTTCACCACGCCATAGCGGTGCACATGCTCCCACGGTACTTCCTCGACCGCGATGACATTGCCGCCGCCTTGCGCCTCATAGACATCGACCATCTGGCGCAGGCATCCGGGCTTGGCGTGGATCAGCATGTCGGGAAGAAGGAGGGCGAAGGGCTCGTCGCCGACGATGTCGCGGGCGCACCAGACGGCATGGCCCAGCCCCAAAGGTTCCTGCTGGCGGGTGAAGCTCGTCTCGCCGGGTCGCGGCAGCGATTTCTGCAGGAGCTCGAGCTCAGGCGTCTTGTTGCGCTGACGCAGCGTCGCCTCGAGCTCATATTGCTTGTCGAAATGATCCTCGATGACGCTCTTGTTGCGCCCGGTGACGAAGACGAAATGCTCGATGCCGGCCTCGCGCGCCTCATCGACGACGATCTGGATGACCGGCTTGTCGACGATGGTCAGCATTTCCTTAGGGACAGCCTTGGTCGCCGGAAGGAACCGTGTCCCGAGGCCCGCGACGGGGAAAACTGCTTTCTTGATGCGGCGCTGCATTTGTGTGTTACTCCTTATTGAGCTCGTTTTCGTGCCGACCCGAAGGCCTGACGCATTCTTGCGCCAATTTGGGTTAAATCGTGAAGACAGGGAATATTTCTGGTGTGTGTTCGTGAAGGAGAAGCGGCATGGCGGTTCTGGTGACCGGGGGTGCTGGCTATATAGGCAGCCACATGGTCTATGCGCTCGCCGATGCCGGCGAGGAAGTGGTCGTCCTCGACAATCTGTCGACCGGCTTCTGGTGGGCGATCGCGCCGCAAGCCCGCTTGGTCGAAGGCGATATCGGCGATGAAGCGCTGCTCGGCCAGCTGACCAAGGATCACAAATTCGACGCCATCATCCATTTCGCCGGCTCCATCGTCGTGCCGGAATCGGTCGCCGACCCCTTGAGCTACTATCTCAACAATACGGTCAAGACACGCAGTCTCATCGCCGCGGCGGTGAAGGCGCAAGTTCCGCGTTTCGTCTTCTCCTCGACCGCCGCCGTCTATGGCAATCCGCAATCGGTGCCGGTCGAGGAAGACGCAGGTCTCAATCCGATCTCGCCCTATGGCTCATCGAAGCTGATGAGCGAATGGATGCTGCGCGACAGCCATGCGGCTTACGGGCTGCAATATGTGGCCTTGCGCTACTTCAACGTCGCCGGCGCCGATCCCAAAGGCCGCACCGGCCAGTCGACGCCCAAGGCCACGCATCTCATCAAGGTCGCCTGCCAGACCGTGCTCGGCGAAAGGCAGCAAATGGACGTCTTCGGCTCGGACTATGACACGCCGGACGGCACGTGCCTGCGCGACTATATCCATGTCAGCGATCTCGCCCAGGCGCATCTCGATGCGCTGAAGCATCTGCGCAATGGCGGCAAGAGCGGCCCCTATAATTGCGGCTATGGCACGGGCTACAGCGTGCTCGACATCATCAAGGCGGTGGAAAAGGCGGCCGGGAAGCCGGTGAACAAGCGCATGGCGCCGCGCCGGGCAGGGGATCCCGCGGCGATTGTCGCCGCTTCCGACAAGATCAAGGCGGAAATGGGCTGGACGCCGAAGCACCAGGATATCGACCGCATCGTCGAGAGCGCGCTCGCCTGGGAAGACTATTTGCGCCAGCGTAACGAGGCCGCCTGAAAGAGGCCGCATTTGGCGGCTTTTCTCTTCCTCTGATATGACGGTTGCGAGGGGCGAATCGACTCACCCGTTGATTGAGGACATTGATGGCGAAAAGTCTGACCGTCGCCCTTTTGGTGGCGAGCCTTTGTGGAATGGCGGCACCCGCGGCAATGGCCGACGCCGAATTCGAGAGCTTCGTCCAGAAAATGTGGCCAAGGGCGAAGGCTGCCGGGATATCGCGTGAGGTGTTCGACCGCGCCTTCGCCGGGATCAGCGATCCCGACCCCCTGGTGCTCAAGCTCGCCAACAACCAGCCGGAACTCACCACGACGACGTCGCAATATCTGGAAAAGGCGGTGACGCAGGCGCGCATCGACGCAGGTCGCGGCGTGAAGGCGGAGGAGGCCGATCTCCTCGGCCAGATCGAAAAGCGCTACAAGGTCGACCGCAACATCCTGCTCGCCATCTGGGGCATGGAAAGCAATTTCGGCCGCGACAAGGGCCAGATGAAGGTGATGCGCTCGCTCGCCACCTTGCTCTATTCCGGCAGCCGCAAGGACTACGCTCGGGAACAATACATCGCTGCCCTCAAGATCCTGAAGATCGGCATCGTCTCACCGCAAAATTTCACCGGCTCCTGGGCCGGCGCCATGGGCCACACCCAGTTCATCCCCACCTCCTATCTCTCCTTCGCGGTCGACTGGACGGGCGACGGCAAGAAGGACATCTGGAATTCGAGCGCCGATGCGCTCGCCTCGACGGCGAACTATCTCGCCAAGAAGGGCTGGCGGAACGACCGTCCCTGGGGCTGGGAAGTCAAGCTGCCGGCGAAATTCGACCGCGCGCTGATCGGCCGCTCGAACTGGCGGACCGTCGCCGAATGGTCGAAGCTCGGGATCAAGCCGGCGCGCGGCGGCGATTTCGGCTCGCCCAAGGTGGAAGCCTTCGTCATGGTGCCGCAGGGCGTCAACGGCCCGCCTTTCCTCGTCACCCGCAATTTCATGGCGATCATGGACTACAACCAGTCGCATTCCTATGCGGTGGCGGTCGGTCATCTGGCGGACCGCCTCAAGGGTGGTGCTCCCTTCGTGGCGTCATGGCCCGAGATCAAATACGATCTCTCCGTCGCGCAGCGCGTCGAGATCCAGGAGCTGCTCACCGCCCAAGGCTTCGATCCGGGCGGCACGGATGGGCGCTTCGGCGCCCGCACCTACGAAGCCATACTCGGATTCCAGCACAAAACCGGCCTGAAGCTCGACGGCACGCCGACCGTGGCGCTGCTTGAGCGCTTGCGCCAGGGCGGGTAGGATCGGGGCATGATCAAGCGCGCGTTTCTCACCGTCTGTGCGATCGTGGCCCTCTCGCTCTCCGTTCATGCGCAAGAGGGCAAGCAGGACCGGCAGGCAGATGCGGCGAAACCCTATTTCGCCTCCAAGGACCTCTATCAGGTCTTCGTCCTCGGCGACTCGCTCGCCGCCGGCCTGTGGTCGGGCGTGTCGCGCACCATCGAAGGCGATGTGCGGATATCGCTCAACGGGCGCTACAAGGAGGATTCGGGCCTTTCGCGTCCGGAATATTATGACTGGAACGGCGCGCTGCCCAAAATCCTCGCCAGCAACAAGATCGATATCGCCATCGTGATGCTGGGATCGAACGACGCGCAGCCGATCCGCGACGGGGCGATGCGCTATGCCTTCGACACGCCGGAATGGCGGGCGGCCTATGTCAAGCAGGTCGACGAGCTCATGGCGAGCCTCAAGGCCGCGGGTGCGGCGGTCTACTGGATGGAGATGCCGCCGGTGGAGGCGGAAAAATACGATGCCTCGATGAAGATCATCGCCGCCATCCATAAGGAGCGCGCCCAAGCAGCCGGCATCCGCTTCGTCGAGACGCGCCCCGAACTGTTGGACAATGGCAAATACAGCGACTCGGGCTTCGATGAGACCGGCGAATTCGTCAGATTGCGCTCGCGCGACGGCGTGCATTTCCTGAAGGAAGGCAACAACAAGCTGGGAAGCTTGGTCATGGCCGCGATCAACAAGGACATCGAGGTGGCGGTGGCCGCGGCCCCCGCGACGCCGCCGCCGGTCGCGGCGACCGAAAGCCAGCCCATGCCGGGCTTCGGCCAGCCTTCCGAAACCCTGCCCCAGGCGGCGCCAGGTGCCAACGGATCGGAGCAGGCACCGCCGGCGAAATCGGACTATGCGGGGGCGCTTCCGGCACCCAACGATCCGGCCATGGCGCAGCTCGCGCGCACGACCAAGCCCGGCACCGACGCCTCGCGCCTGTTCAGCCGCGGCGAGGCGATCACCGCGCGGCGCGGCCGGTTCGACGATTTCACGCCGGTGCAGTAATTGATGGTGAATACCCTCACCCTGTGCGGGTGAGGGGTGGAGACACGAGGTTACGCAAACAAAAAGATAGAGTGCCGAGGCGATTCTATGAGAACGTCCGGCGCTCTACCGCGGCAGTTCCGACTCGCCCATCAGATATTCATCGATGGCGCGTGCCGCTTGGCGGCCCTCGCGGATCGCCCAGACGACCAGCGACTGGCCTTTGCGGATATCGCCCGCGGCGAAGACCTTCTCGACCGAGGTCTTGTAGTCGTCGGTATTGGCCTTGATGTTGCTGCGCTTGTCGCGCTCGAAGGGGGTCTCTTCGAGAAGGCCCTTCTCCTCCGGCCCGGCGAAACCGATGGCGATCAGCACGAGATCGGCCTTGATGATGAATTCGGTGCCCGGCAGCGGCTCGCGCTTCTGATTGACACGCGCGCATTTGACGCCGGTGACCTTGCCCTTCTCGCCGACAATGCTGAGCGTCGCGCAGGAGAATTCGCGCGCCGCACCTTCGGCCTGCGATGACGAGGTGCGGAACTTGGTCGGCCAATAGGGCCACACCACCATCTTGTCTTCCTGCTCCGGCGGAACGGGACGGATGTCGAGCTGGGTCACCGACAGCGCGCCTTGCCGGAAGGACGTGCCGATGCAATCGGAAGCGGTATCGCCGCCGCCGATCACCACCACATGCTTACCGGTGGCGATGAGCGGGCGCTCGGCCGCGATATCCTCACCGCCGACGCGACGGTTGCTCTGGATGAGGAACGGCATGGCATAATGCGCCCCGTCGAGATCCATGCCCGGCAGGCCCGGATCGCGCGGCCGTTCGGCGCCACCCGCCAGCAGCACCGCGTCATAGACATCGGTGAGCGAGCGGAAGGGGCGCGTGACGCCGATATCGACATTGTAGTGGAAGGTGACACCCTCGGCCTCCATCTGCTCGACGCGCCGGTCGATCGGATGCTTCTCCATCTTGAAGTCGGGAATGCCGTAGCGCAAAAGGCCGCCGGCCTTGGCATAGCGCTCGAAGACATGCACCTCATGGCCGGCGCGCGCCAGTTGCTGCGCCGCCGCCATGCCGGCCGAGCCCGAGCCCACGATAGCGACCGTCTTGCCGGTCTTTTCTTCCGCGGGCTCCGGCCTGATCCAGCCTTCCGACCAGGCCTTGTCGGCGATCGCCTGCTCGATCGTCTTGATCGTCACCGGCACATTCTCGAGATTGAGCGTGCAGGCTTCCTCGCAAGGTGCGGGGCAGATGCGGCCGGTGAATTCCGGGAAGTTGTTGGTCGAGTGCAGGTTGACCGACGCGTCGCGCCAATTGCCCTGATAGACGAGATCGTTCCAGTCGGGGATCTGGTTGTTCACCGGACAGCCGGTATGACAATAGGGGATGCCGCAATCCATGCAGCGCGCCGCCTGCTTCTCGGTATCGCGGTCATCGAGCGGAATGGCGAATTCGCGGAAATGCCGGACGCGATCGGACGCCGGCGCATATTTCTGCTCCTGCCGGTCGATCTCAAGAAAGCCGGTGATCTTTCCCATAGTCTACTCCTCGTGCTTTCCTGCCGGTGGCAGACCGAGCGCCATTTCCGCGCGCATGATCCACGCCATCACCCGCGGCCGGGTCGTGAGATCGAAACCGCCTTCATGGGCAAGCCGTGTATAAGCGAGAAGCGCAATGTCGGCGACCGACAGCGCATCGCCCGCGAACCACATCCTGCCCTTGATGAGCTGCTCCATCAGATCGAGCGCCTTCTCGCCGCGCTCGACCCGCATCGGCTCGCGCTCATCCTTGCTGCGGCCGAGATAGACCATGTGATAGCGGCTCGTCGCCACATAGGGTTCGTGGCTGTATTGCTCCCAGAACAATAATTCGTCGATCTTCGCCTGCGTGAAAGGATCGTCCGGCAGGAGCGAGCTGCCATTGGCCAGATAGCGGATGATCGCATTGGACTGCGCCAGGCAGCGCCCGTCATCGAGCTCGATGACCGGCACCTGCCCCATCGGGCTCTTCTGCAAGAACGCGTTCGTCCGGCTCTCGGCCTTCATGATGTCGATATCGATCCACCGATAGGGAATCTTCAGAAAGTCGGCGGTGATGCTGACCTTCTGGCAGTTGCCGGAGTTCCTGTCGCCATAGATCTTCATATCTAGGCTCTCCGCTTCATGCCAATGGTCATGCCGTCGCTCTGGGCCTGCGCCTTTTCGAGCTCAGCCAGGGCCTTGGCATATTCGACCGGCATCACCTTCACGAATTTCGGCAAATAGTCGCCCCAGTGGTCGATGATCTCGCGCGCCCGACTGGAGTTCGTGTATTTCAGATGGCGGGCGAGCAGCTCCCAGATGCGCTCGGCATCGTGCCGGTCCATATCAACGGTCACGTCGACGAGGCCGTGATGCTCGAGATCGCCGCCATGATGATGCAGGCGCTCGATCGCAACCTCCTCGGCCGGCACCGGCGCCAGATCGACCATCGCCAGGTTGCAGCGCTGGGCGAAGTCGCCCTTCTCATCGAGCACATAGGCGACGCCGCCCGACATGCCGGCGGCGAAATTGCGGCCCGTCTCGCCGATGACCAGCACGATGCCGCCCGTCATATATTCGCAACCATGATCGCCGACACCTTCGACGACGGCGATGGCGCCGGAATTGCGCACGGCGAAGCGTTCGCCGGCGACGCCGCGGAAATAGCATTCGCCGCCGATGGCGCCATAGAGCACGGTGTTGCCGACGATGATCGACTTCTCAGGCTGGAAGCCCACATGCTCATGCGGCTTGATGATGAGCTTGCCACCGGAAATGCCCTTGCCGACATAATCATTGGCCTCGCCGGTGAGATCGAGCGTCACGCCATGGGCGAGGAAGGCGCCAAAGCTCTGGCCGGCAATGCCGGTGAGGGCGACGCGGATCGTGTCCTCGGGCAGGCCCTGATGGCCATGGCGCTTGGCGACCTCGCCCGACAGCATGGCGCCGATGGTGCGATGGACATTGGTGACCTTGGCCTCGATCTCGACCGGCGTGCCCGAAGTGAGCGCCGCCTGCGCCTCACGGATCAGATGAACATCGAGGGTTTGCGAGAGATCATGCTTCGGCGGGTCGTCGCGGCGGATGGAAACCTTGCCGATGACCTGCGGCTTCTCGAAAATGCGGGTGAAGTCGAGGCCCTTGGCCTTCCAGTGATCGATGGCCGCGAGCTTGTCGAGATATTCGCTCATGCCGATGAGCTCATCGAAGCGGCGGATGCCCATTTGCGCCATGAGCTCGCGCACTTCCTCGGCGACAAAGAAGAAGTAGTTGATGACATGCTCAGGCGCGCCCTTGAAGCGCTTGCGCAGCACCGGATCCTGGGTTGCGACGCCAACCGGGCAGGTGTTGAGATGGCACTTGCGCATCATGATGCAGCCCGCGGCGATGAGGGGTGCCGTCGAGAAGCCCATCTCATCGGCGCCGAGAAGGGCCGCGACCACGACGTCGCGGCCGGTGCGGATGCCGCCATCGGCCTGGACGACGATGCGGCCGCGCAAGCGGTTGGCGACGAGCGTCTGCTGGGTTTCGGCGAGGCCGATCTCCCACGGGCTGCCGGCATGCTTGATCGAGGTCAAGGGCGAAGCGCCGGTGCCGCCCTCGAAGCCCGAAATGGTGACATGATCGGCGCGCGCCTTGGCGACGCCGGCGGCGACCGTGCCGACGCCCACTTCCGAGACGAGCTTGACCGAGACCGAGGCTTTCGGATTGGTGTTGCGCAGGTCGTAGATGAGCTGGGCCAGGTCCTCGATCGAATAGATGTCGTGATGCGGCGGCGGCGAGATGAGGCCGACGCCCGGCGTCGAATAGCGCACGCGCGCGATGGTGGCGTCGACCTTGTGGCCGGGCAGCTGTCCGCCTTCGCCGGGCTTCGCCCCTTGCGCCATCTTGATCTGGATCTGATCGGCATTGACCAGATATTCGGTGGTGACGCCGAAGCGGCCGGAGGCGACCTGCTTGATCGCCGAGCGCATGGAATCGCCATTAGGCAGGAGCTTGAAGCGCTCCGGCTCCTCGCCGCCCTCGCCGGTGTTGGAGCGCCCGCCAATGCGGTTCATGGCGATGGCGAGCGTCGTATGCGCCTCGCGGCCCAGAGAGCCGAAGGACATGGCGCCGGTGGCGAAGCGCTTGACGATCTCCTTGGCGGGCTCGACATCGTCGATGGCGACCGGCGTTTTGCCGATCTCTTCCGCAGTTCTGATGCGGAAGAGGCCGCGCGGCGTCATGAAATGCTCGCTCTGATTGTTCACCAGCCTGGCGAAGTCGCGGTAGGTCTCGTGCGATTGCCCGCGCACGGCGTGCTGCAATTTGGCGACCGTTTCCGGCGTCCACACATGCTGCTCGCCGCGGATGCGGTAGAGATATTCGCCGCCGACCTCGAGCGCGCTGGTGAGCACCGGGCTCTCGCCAAAGGCCGCTTGATGGCGGGCGAAGGCCTCGGCCGCGATCTCATCCAGGCCGACGCCTTCGATCTGGCTTGCGGTGCCGGTGAAATAGCGGCCGATGAATTCGCTCGCGAGGCCGACCGCGTCGAAGATCTGGGCGCCGCAATAGGACTGGTAGGTCGAGATGCCCATCTTGGACATCACTTTCAATATGCCCTTGTCGACCGCCTTGATGTAGCGCTTGAAGGCCTCGTCGGGCGTGATCTTCTCATCGAGCGAGACGATCATGTCCTCGAGCGTCTCGAAAGCGAGATAGGGATTGATCGCTTCGGCGCCATAGCCGGCGAGCGTGCAATATTGATGCACCTCGCGGGGCTCGCCCGATTCGACCACGAGGCCGACCGAGGTGCGAAGCCCGCGGCGGATCAAATGATGATGCGTGGCCGAGGTCGCGAGCAGAGCCGGGATCGGCACGCGCTCGGCCGAGACGGCGCGGTCGGACAGGATGATGATGTTATAGCCGTCGCGCACCGCGCGCTCGGCGCCGGCGCAGATCGCTTCGAGAGCCGCTTCCATATATTCGGGGCCGTTCGCGACATCATAGGTGATGTCGATGGTCACCGTGCGGAAGGGGTTGTTCTTCACCACATTGATGGTGCGGATGCGTTCCAGCTCCTCATTGGTGAGGATGGGCTGCGGCACTTCGAGGCGCATATGGGTCGAGGTGCCCTTGAGGTCGAGCAGGTTCGGCCTCGGGCCGATGAAGGAGACGAGCGACATGACCAGTTCCTCACGGATCGGGTCGATCGGCGGGTTGGTCACTTGCGCAAAGTTCTGCTTGAAATAGGTGTCGAGAAGCTTCGGCTTGTCGGACAAGGCCGAGATCGGCGTGTCGTTGCCCATCGAACCCACCGCTTCCTGGCCGGTCTGCGCCATCGGCGCCATCAGGAGCTTCAGATCCTCCTGGCTATAGCCGAAAGCCTGCTGGCGATCGAGCAAGGGCACGGCGATCTTCGGCCGCTTGGTCTTCGCCGGCGGCATCTCGCGCAGGACGAGCTGGGTGCGCGCTAGCCATTCCTTGTAGGGATATTGCGTGGCGAGCGTCTTCTTCAGCTCGTCGTCGGAGATGATGCGCTTCTGCTCGAGATCGATGAGCAGCATCTTGCCGGGCTGCAAGCGCCATTTCTGGGTGATCTTCTCTTCGGCGAACTGCAGGCAGCCCATTTCGGAAGCGAGCAGCACGAAGCCGTCATCCGACACCATGTAGCGCGAGGGGCGCAAGCCATTGCGGTCGAGGGTCGCGCCAATGAGCCTTCCGTCGGTGAAGACCATGGCGGCGGGCCCGTCCCAGGGCTCCATCAAAGCAGCGTGATATTCATAGAAAGCGCGCCGGTCCTCATCCATCAGCGGATTGCCGGCCCAGGCTTCCGGGATGAGCATCATCATCGCATGCGGCAGCGAATAGCCGCCCATGAACAGGAGCTCGAGCGCATTGTCGAAGCAGGCGGAGTCGGACTGGCCTTCATAGGAAATGGGCCAGAGTTTTTCGAGATCGCGTCCCAGCATGTCGGACTTCATATTCGCCTGGCGCGCCGCCATCCAATTGTAGTTGCCGCGGAGCGTGTTGATCTCGCCATTGTGGCAGATGAAGCGATAGGGATGCGCCAGCGGCCAGGAGGGGAAAGTGTTGGTCGAGAAGCGCTGGTGCACCATGGCGAGCGACGAGGCCACGCGCTCATCGGCGAGGTCCTTGTAATAGAGGCCCAGATCCTTGCCGAGGACGAGGCCCTTATAGACGATGGTGCGGCTCGAGACCGAGACCGGGTAATAGGCGCGGCCCTTGGCGGCCAGCACTTCGAGGACGCGGTTCGACACCACCTTGCGGCAGACGAAGAGCTTTCTCTCGAAATGCGCCTCATCGCGAATGGTCGGCCCGCGGCTGACGAAGAGCTGGCGATGGAACGGCTCGGTCGGCCTGACGCTGTGGCCGAGCACCGTCTCATCGACGGGCACGTCGCGCCAGCCCAGGACTTTCAGGCCTTCCTCGCGCGCCGTCTCCCACCAGATGCGCTCGATGTCCTGGCGATAGACGGGCTCGCGCGGCAGGAAGAGCTGGGCCACGGCGTAATGCTGTGGTTCGGGCAGGGTGAAGCCCAGGCGCCTGGCTTCTTCGAGGAAGAACTCATGCGGGATCTGCAAGAGGATGCCGGCGCCGTCGCCGGCCTTGGGATCGGCGCCGACCGCACCCCGGTGCTCGAGATTGCGCAGGATGCTCAGGCCATCGGCGATGATCTTGTGGCTCTTGATATTGTGGATATTGGCGATGAGGCCGATGCCGCAGGCATCAGGCTCGTGACGCGGGTCATAGAGGCCGTGCGCCTCCGGCAGGCCTTCGGGAAGAAGATGGGTCGCGTGTGCCATGGCGTCCGAGCCTCTCACGTTTCCTAATCACTTTTATAAACCCCTGAGCCGGATGGTGAACCGGTCAGAAGGTGCTTATTGGCGGTGCTGGAGTTCCGAGCCGGCGGGGCAGGGGCGAGGTTTCCTCGCGAGCCTGACCTGGATCGAACCTCCGGCACCCTTTCAAGGGTCGTCCCGGAGCTTCAATCCTTTTTTGTTTTCGTCGTCTTAGCTCGGGACATGCGCAGGCACTCGGCGGCTTTGCGGGCCGTCGCGTTCAGAGCCGTATTGGCATTGGTCCGGATCATCCGGGCTCATCCTGAACTTGTTGCACTGCGAAAGGACAGCATAGCTGTCCTTTTTTGATTTATGTCAGACAACCCCGGGCGGCGCAAGCAAAGATTGAGGCACCCGGGAATTTCGAAACAAAATTACGCAGGCATGGGAGGAAGCCGGTTTGGGGGTTGGCAGAGCCTCGGCGCCTGGCCTAAGCATCACTCCCTCACCTTGCAGGGTGACGCATATGATTTTCTGGATGCGTCAGCTCTCTCCAGGTTTCCCCCTCTCCCGTCCGCAGGATGGGAGAGGGTGGCCGAAGGCCGGGTGAGGGCTCTTCGCTTGACCCGCGTCGCAATTTCAGAAGAGCCCTCATCCGCCCTGCTCGCCGCCGCGAAGCCAAGGCTTCGCTTTGGCGTAGCGGGGTCGGGCACCTTCTCCCATTGCTTCGCAACGGGAGAAGGGGAAGCGATGGAGAGAGCGATGTCATCCCTCGATGAACTTCATTTGCGATAGCCCTGCTTCACTTCGGGGCCTCCTTCCATGAATTTCGCATCCGACAATGTCTATGGGATCCATCCCAAGATCCTCGCCGCTATCGAAGCGGCCAACAAGGGCACCTCCGCCTCCTATGGCTATGACGACTACTCCAAGCGTGCCGAGGAAAAGCTCTCGGAAGTCTTCGAAAAAGACGTCCGCGCCTTCCTCGTCACCACCGGCACGGCGGCGAATGGCCTAGCGCTCTCGGCGCTGGCGCCCTCCTATGGCGCGATCATCACCCATGCCGAAGCACATGCCGCGGTCGATGAATGCAACAGCCCGGAAATGTTCACCGGCGGCGCCAAGATCATCGGCCTGCATGGCACGCTCGGCAAGATCACGCCCGAGATGGTCAAGAAGACACTCAAGGGCTTCATCCGCGGCGAGCATGATCCGAAACCCTCAGCCATCTCGGTCACCAACTCCACCGAGCTTGGCCGCGTCTATACGCCGGCCGAGATCAAGGCTCTTGCAGCCGCGGCCGTTCCGCAAAGCCCGCCCCCGCAAACACTGGAAGGCGAAGTCCACGAGATCGAGAGTCCGATACGCTCACGCAGGATGAAGTTCCACATGGACGGGGCACGCTTCGCCAATGCGGTGGCGAGCCTCGGGCTCAAGCCTTCGGAGATCACCTGGAAGGCCGGCATCGATGTCATGTCCTTCGGCGGCACCAAGAATGGCGGCATGCTGCTCGAGGCGGTCGTGTTCTTCGACACGAAGCTCGCCGAGGATTTCCTCTACCGGCGCATGCGCGGCGGCCAGCTCATCTCCAAGAGCCGCTATCTCGGCGCCCAGATGCTGGCCTATCTCGAAGGCGATCTGTGGCTGGAGAATGCGCGCAAAGCGAATGGCCTCGCCAAGCGCCTGGCGGAAGGCCTCAAGGCCTCCAACCGCATCCGCATCCCGATCCCGACCGAAGCCAATGAGATCTTCGCGGTGATGCCGAGGGCGCTCCACGACAAGGCGCAAGCCGCGGGCGCCCATTATTACGACTGGATGCCGGACACGCTCGGACCCGGCGGCATAGCCGATGACGAGATCTTCGTGCGCTTCGTCCTCTCCTATGCGACGCCGCCTGAGGACGTCGAGCGCTTCATCGGCCTCATCAAGGATTTGTCATCTCGGTGATGATCCAGTCGCGGAAGGCGAGGCCGGCGATCCGGTTGCGCGGGGTCTTCGACCAGACGAGGTAATAGGCATAGCGCGCCTGAACCTCGGTCTCGAACAGGCGCACCAGCCGACCGGCGCGCAAATCATCGGCGACGAGCAGGCCGCGGACGAGGGCGATGCCCTGGCCCTCGACGGCGGCGGTGATCATGTCGCTCAAATTGTCGAAGCGCGGGCCCTTGGCGACGAGACGCTTCCTGGCACCCGCGGCGGCGAGCCAGGCCGGCCAATATTCATGCTTCACATCGGCATCGCGCAGGAGCGTGAAGGCGAAGATGTCGTCGACTTGCAAGGAACCCGGTGACGCGAGATCGGGGCTCGCGACGGGAAAGACCGTTTCCTTGGCGAGCTCCTCCGACCGGAATCCGCGCCAGCGCCCGCTGCCATAGAGGATGCCGAGATCGGCGCCGCAATCATGGATCTCGGCAGGCTCGATGGCCGGGAAAAGTGCCAGATCGATATCGGGATGGCGGGCACGGAAGCGCGGCAGGCGCGAGACCAGCCAGCGCGTCGACAGCGACGGGATGACCGCCACCGCGAGATCGCTCACCCGCGCATCGCCTCTGACATGGTCGGTCACCTCGGCGATCATATCGAGCGCCTGGCGCACCGTGGGTGCGAAAAGCTCGCCCGCATGGGTCAGCGCCAGCCGCCTTGTGAGGCGGTCGAACAAGGGCTTGCCGAGCGCATCTTCGAGGAGCTGGATCTGCTGGCTCACCGCCGACTGGGTGATGTTGAGCTCGCGCGCGGCAGCGGTGAAACTGCCCTGGCGGGCCGCGGCCTCGAAAGCGCGCAAGGTCTGGAGCGGCGGCAAACGGCGCATGTCAGGCGGCCCTATCCATAAGCGTAGCTAATGCATGGTGATCAGGAATCGCCGTTTGTCAACCATGCGCGGGGGCGTGCCAATGGCGGCATGACATCAGGCAGTTTCGATGTGGCGGTGATCGGCGGCGGCGTCATGGGGTGTGCCGCGGCACGCGCTCTTGCGGCACGGCGCGAGCGCGTCGTCCTCTTCGAGCGGGCAAGGATCGGTCACGCGCAGGGAAGCTCGCATGGCCGCTCGCGCATGATCCGTCTCGCCTATGGCCATGCGGCCTATATTCCCCTGTGCCGCGCTGCCTATGCCGCCTGGCGGCAGCTTGAAGAGGAAAGCGGCGACACGCTCCTTACGATCACGGGCGGTCTCGATCTCGCTTTCGGCGAGGTGCCGTCCTGGCGCGCCACGCAAGCGGCAATGGTGCAAGCCCGGGTTCCGCATGAGATGCTCGACCGCGACGAGATCAAGCGGCAGTTCCCGCAATTCAGCCTGCCGGACGGCGCACAAGGCCTCCTGCAAAGCGAGGGCGGCGTGCTCCATGCGGATCGCGGCCTCGCCGCGCTGGCATCGAGCGCACGGCGCCACGGCGCCGTCCTGCGCGAAGGCGAGGACGTCCTGGCGCTCACGCCCTCTGCGCAAGGCATCGAGCTCCAGACCTTACAAGGCACCTACAACGTTGGCCGGCTGGTGATCGCCGCCGGCGCGGCGACGGCGGCGATGCTGCGCCGTCTCGGCCTCGATCTGCCGCTCACCGTGTCCAAGGAACAGGTCGCCTTCTTCCGGCCGGAAGATCCAGCGCTCCACGGTCCGGATCGCTTGCCGATCTTCATCCTGCACCTGGGCGGTGTGATCTTGAGCTCGGGGTTTCCACTCCTGCGCGAAGAGGGCCTCAAGCTCATGATCGAGAACAAGCGCCCGGCACGCGATGGTGATGACGGGCCGGACCCTGAGCTTGTCACGCGGCTCGAGGCGCAGGTCGGCCGCATCCTGCCCGGCCTCGAGCCCAGGGCGCTTCGCGTCCAGACCTGCCGCTACACGCTCACCCCGGATGAGGATTTCATCATCGATCGCCATCCCGAGCATGAGCACATCGCCATCGTCTCGGCCTGCTCGGGCCATGGCTTCAAATTCGGTGCGCTCTTCGGCGAGGCGGTCGCCGATCTCGCGATGCATCAGAAGCCCGCAATCGATCTGCATCCGTTCCGGATCGACCGTCCGTCACTTTCACGAAGCCATAACAACAGGAGGAGAACGTCATGAAGTCAGCCATTTGCCTGATGCTGGGCCTTGCCCTCGCATTCTCCGCACCCTCAGCGGCGCGCGATCTCGCGGAAGTGAAGGCTTCCGGCACGATCAAGATCGCCACCGAAGGGGCGACACCGCCCTTCAACTATTTCGAAGGCGACAAGCTCACCGGCTTCGATGTCGATCTCGGCACCGCCATCGGCGAGGCACTCGGCCTCAAGGTCGAATGGGTGACGCTCGCCTTCGACGGCCTGCTCGTCGGCCTCGATCACGACCGCTACGATCTCGTCGTCGCGGGCCACGGCATCACGCCCGAGCGGCAGAAGGCGGTCGATTTCTCGACACCCTATGTGTGCAGCGGGGCGGCCATCGTGGCCAAGGAGGGCGGGGCGAGGACCGTCGCCGATCTCGCCGGCAAGATCGTCGGCGTGCAAGTGGGAACCACCTATCTCGCGGCCATCGACAAAGTGCCGGGCGTCAAGGAAGTGAAGACCTTTCCCAAGGACACCGATGCGCTGCAGAATCTCATCGCCGGGCGCACCGAGGTGTGGGTCTCGGACAAGCTCACCGCGCTGACCGCGTCCGAGAAGGCTCCGGACGCCAAGCTCCAGATCGGCGATCTTCTCTATGAGGAGCGCTATGGCATGGCCTTCAAGAAGGGCAATGACGCGTTGCGCGGCGCCGTCGACAAGGCCTTGGCCGGCATGCTGGCGGGCGATGGCTACAAGAAGATCTCCGATCACTATTTCAAGCAGGACATACGCTGCCCGTAACAGGGGAGACCGCCATGCATACTCTGTCGCGAAGCCGCTTCCTTCCCGACTTCACGCCCGACGAGGAGGGCCGCGCCATGCTGGGCGCGGCCTTGGGCCTCTTGGTCGTTCTCTGGCTGCTGCCGATCCCGCTTGCCGCCATGCCCGATCCGATCGGGCCGGCGGCGGTGCAGTTCGGCAATGGCGCGCGCATGACCGTGCTGCTCACGCTGACATCGGGCAGCCTCGGGCTTCTCGCCGGCGTGATCGTGGCCCTGATGCGGCTCTCGCATCAACCCGTGATCCAACGCATCGCGCAATTCTATCTCTGGGTCATTCGCGGCACGCCGCTGCTCGTCCAGATCCTGTTCGTCTATTTTGCCTTGCCGGCGCTTCTGCCCGGTCTCGAGCTTTCCGATTTCTGGTCGGCGGTGCTCGCTCTTTCGCTCAATGTCGGCGCCTATAATTCCGAGGTCATCCGGGCGGGCATATTGGGCGTGCCGAAGGGCCAGCGCGAGGCGGCGCAGGCCTTGGGCCTTCCGCCCTTCTATGCGCTGGTGCTGGTGATCCTGCCGCAAGCCATCCGCCTCTCCCTGCCGCCGCTCGTCAACAATATCGTCGCGCTGCTCAAGGATTCGAGCCTCGCTTACGTCATCGGCGTCGTCGAATTGTCGCTCGTCGGCAATCGCGTGCAGGCCGAAAGCTTCCGGCCTGTGCCGGTCTTTATCGCGGTCGCCGGCATCTATCTCACATTGACAACCTTGCTCACCGCCTTCAGTCATGCGCTCGAACGACGCTTGGCGCGGAGCACCATCAGGTGAGCGCAAGCTGGAGATAAAATCATGAATGGAAAGCAAGTGATCCTGCGCCGCTGGAGCGGACGATTGAGAACGGCCGAGGAGGTTGAGTATCTCGCCTATTTCAACCGGACCGGCGCGGTCGACTATGGCAAGACTCCGGGAAATCTCGGCTTTCAGATCCTCATGCGGGCACTTGGCGACGGGGTGAGCGAGGTCACGACGCTGAGCTGGTGGGAGTCGATGGAGGCCATCAAGGCCTTTGCCGGCGATCAGCCCGAGATCGCGGTCTATTATCCCGAAGACGATCATTTCCTCGTCGACCGCCCGCCCCATGTCGATCATTACCGGGTCTTCGGCGGCCGGATAAACCTGACGATTTAGGATCGATCCCGCCAGCGCCTCTCCAATACAGGCTATTCCGGCAGGCCGGCCTTGCGGAGGCCTTCTGTCCATCGGGCGTTGTCTTCGGCGCGGCGCAAGGGAATGAGCTTACTCGCCTTGGCGACGTTCACACTCGGGTTGGCTTGCAGCATTCGTGTCACAATTCTACGTGCATCATCATGTCTCTCGGCCAATGCTGCGCTGCAGGCGGCGATGCACGTATAGAGCAACATGCCAGGACGCTGGCGTATCGCGCTCTCCGCCGATGCATATGCTTCTGAAAAACGGCCGGCGAAAAATTCTGCCCAGGCTTTGGCCGCGTGGAAGCTGAAGGTCAGAGGGTCGTTGGGGCTCAGCCGCAAAGCGCGTTGGATGTGTTCAATCGCGATCTCGGGCTGACCCAGCGAGGTTTTCGTCCAGCTGCTGTAAAGCCATATCCATGCGAGATTGGGGTTTAGCTCCAAAGCCCTGTCAATCATCGCATCACCTTCCTCGACGAGACCGAGGATGTCGCAAAACGCAAATCCGGCGTTGGCCAACACAACGGCGTCATTGCGATCCAGCTCCACGGCCTTGATCGCCACCTTCTCCGTCTCGGCCACCTCATGAGCCTGGTCCTCAGCCCAATCTCCCGCATTCCGCTGAACGTATATCCGGGCGATCATCGAATATGCGGCAGCGTAGCTCGGATCGAGCTCCGTCGCTCGATAAAGGTGGGACAAAGCCTCTTTGCTTCCTTCTCGCGAGAATTTGTGGAATCCCTCCATGCCTCTCAGATATTGATCGTACGCGTCCAGATTCTCGGGCGGCTTCCGCTTAGTCCTCTCGATCTCCGCTCTTTCGATTTGCGGAGCAATTGCTCCCACGACCTTGGACATAACCTGGTCCTGTAGGTCGAAGATGTCCTCAAATGCGCCCTCGTATCGATCTGCCCACAGATGCACACCTGAGGAGCTGTCGATCAGCTGAGCTGTAATTCGCACGCGGCTACCGGCCTTACGCACGCTTCCCTCCAGGACGTAGCGTACACCGAGTTCGCGGCCGGCTTGCTTCACGTCAACGGCTCGACCCTTGTAAGTGAAGCTCGAGTTGCGAGCGATGACGAACAGGCCATGAAAGCGTGAGAGAGCAGTGATAATCTCCTCCACGATGCCGTCTGCGAAATACTCCTGATCAGGATCACCGCTCATGTTGTTGAAGGGCAGGACGGCAATTGACGGCTTGTCCGGCAAGGACGGCGACTTTTGCGCCGATTCAATGAGTGTGCGGATTTTCACCCTGTAGGCATGAACTGGTTGCGGTATGTTGTGGACCTGCTGGGCTCCGAGATCGTCGTAGGCATAGGGGAGCTTGCCCTTGACCTGATCAAAAACGCTGTGCGCTACGCATACACCGCCCGGTTCGGCCAGCTTTTCCAGCCTCGCGGCGATGTTTACGCCATCGCCGAATATCGTGTCCCTGTCTGCAATGACGTCGCCGAGATTGATGCCCATGCGAAATATGACACGATTCTCCTCCGACAATCCTTCATTCCAGCTTGCAAGGGCGTCTTGCGTCTTTACCGCGCACTCAACAGCACTTACGGCGCTATTGAACTCGACAAGCAGGCTATCTCCCGCCGAGCCCACGATGTGCCCACGGAACTGATCGACCTTGGGTTCTATTATCTCGGTTCTGACATGATTGAGTCGCGCCAAAGTGCCGGTCTCGTCGACAGCCATCTGTCGAGAATATCCGGCGACATCGGCAGCCAGGATCGCAGCGAGGCGGCGTTCCAATGTAAGCTCCATGAGAGCCCAACCATAGTACGACGCACGAGCCGATTTTGACTACTGTTGTTTTGCGAGGCTCAACGTCGATTGCGGCATCGGATCAGCGCCGCCTGCTTCGCTTCAATTCACCTGAAAGCCCCTGACATAAGGGTCGCGGTCGTCGAGAAAGATGGTATTCATCCCGGTGATGCGGGCCCAACCCTCGATCGAGGGAATGATCGCCTCGATATTGCCGACCCGGGCGCTGCCCTCGATGCGCCCGGTGAAGGTCGAGCCGATGATCGATTCATGGATGAAGGTGCTGCCTTCGCCGAGGCGGCCCGTGGCCCTGAGCTGCGCCATGCGCGCCGAGGTGCCGGTGCCGCAGGGCGAGCGGTCGATGGCCTTGTCGCCATAGAAGACGGCATTGCGCGCCGTGCCACCCTGAGTCTGCGCTTTGCCGGTCCACAGGACATGGGTGAGCCGGTCGATCGCCGGGTTCTCCGGATGCGCGATACTGTGGCGGGCATTGAAGGCGCTCCTCAGCCTGGGCGACCAGCGCAAGAGATCGGCGGGGCGGACTTCGGCGAGATCGCGATAGTTCTGCTGCGGCTCGACGATGGCGTAGAAATTGCCGCCATAGGCGACATCGACGGCGAGCTCGCCCAGGCCTTCGACCTCGACCGGAAAAGCGCGGCCCAGAAGGAAAGAGGGGACATTGACGATGCGCACGCGCTCGACATGGTCGCCCTTCTTCTCGTAATGCGCCTCGACGAGGCCTGCCGGCGTGTCGAGCCTGAGGACGCCCGGGGTTTTGGGCGTGACGAGGCCTTGCTCGATGATGACGGTCACCGTGCCGATCGTGCCATGGCCGCACATCGGCAGGCATCCCGATGTCTCGATGAAGAGGATGGCGACATCGCAGTCGCTGCGCGTCGGCGGATAGAGGATCGAGCCCGACATCATGTCATGGCCGCGCGGCTCGAACATGAGCCCGGTGCGGATCCAGTCGAATTCCGTGAGGAAATGCTGGCGCCGGTCGAACATGGTCGCGCCCCGAAGCTGGGGCACGCTGCCGCCCGTCACGACGCGGACCGGATTGCCGCAAGTATGGGCATCGAAGCAGAAAAACGTAGATCTGGCCATGGCTTAACTAAAAGCATGAATCAAAGGTTCGGTTTTCTGTACATTGTATAAAATATAAAAGTCAAGCCGAAATCACGGGCCGCTATTTTTCATACAGTCGGCATGGGGGGAGGACTGCTCGGCCAAGGTCCGCATTGTGAAATATGCAGCAGTGAGCTTGCGATTCCTCATCACCTTGTCAGCGCCGTGACGTGCTCCCAAGGAATGCGTGTCAAGCCGATATACTTTGTCGCGCCGTATTGACGGCAAAGGGGCTCTCGGATGACAATCACGCCCTTCGCGAAGGGCCTCGCCTTCTTGCCCTTCGAAAAAACAAGCGTGAGCCACACGCCAGCAACCCAGGTGGATCAAGATTTATGCGATACGAAGCACCCAGCTCGACCAAGGCCGCGGTTTCTCTTCTGGCAAAGGAAAGAGGAAAGTCGGCCATACTCGCCGGCGGAACGGATCTTCTCGTCCGGATGAAAGGCGGCTTCATCGAGCCTGACCTGATCGTCGACATCAAGCGCATCCCGGCGATGAGCCAGATCAAGCAGACCTCTTCCGGCTTCCAAGTCGGTGCCGCCGTTTCGGGCAACGAGCTCGGCAAGAGCATTGTCAAGAAGGCATGGCCCGGCGTCGTCGAAGCGGCCAACCTCATCGGCTCCAAGCAAGTGCAGGGCCGCTGCACCATGGTCGGCAATATGTGCAACGCCTCGCCCGCCGCCGACAGCGTGCCGGCGCTCGTTGCCGCGGGCGCCCAGGCGGTGATCGTCGGGCCGAAGAAGAAGCGCACCATTCCGGTCGAGAAGGTCGCGACGGCCCCCGGCCGCACCAGCCTCGCCAAGGGCGAGATCGTCGAATCACTCCTGCTGCCCAAGCGCCCGGCGCGCGCCGGCGATGCCTATTTGCGCTTCATCCCACGCTCCGAGATGGACATCGCCGTGGTTTCGGCCGGCGTCAATCTCGTCCTCGACGCCAAGGGCGTCATCACGGACGCGCGCGTGGCGCTCGGCGCCGTGGCGCCGACCGTGCTGCTCGTCGCCCCCGCCGCCAAGGCCATCATCGGAACCAAACTCGATGATGAAGCGTTGGAAAAGCTTAGCGCCGCCTGCTCGGCCGCGTGCAAGCCCATCGACGACAAGAGGGGCACCATCGAATTCAGAACCAGGGTCGCAGGCGTGCTGGCAAAGCGTGCTGCAAAAATCGCGTATCGGCGCGCAGGAGGCAAATAATATGGCTGGCGTACATGTTTCAACCACCGTCAATGGCGATGCCGTCGACTTCGTCTGCGAGCCGGGCGAGCCGCTGCTCGACGTGCTGCGCAACCGCCTCGGCCTGACCGGCGCCAAGGAAGGCTGCGGCACCGGCGATTGCGGCGCCTGCAGCGTCATCGTCGACAATGAGCTGGTCTGCTCGTGCCTCGTCCTCGGCGCCGAAGCCGAAGGCCGCAAGATCGAGACCGTCGAAGGCATGGCGGATGGCGACAAGCTGCATCCGCTGCAGCGCAAATTCATCGAGCATGCCGCCCTCCAATGCGGCATCTGCACGCCGGGCTTCCTGATTGCGGCCCGCGCTCTGCTCAAGAAGAACAAGAACCCGACCGAGGAAGAGATCCGCTTCGGCCTCGCCGGCAATCTCTGCCGGTGCACCGGCTATGACAAGATCGTACGCGCCGTCCAGGCGGCGGCGGCTGAGATGAGAGGAGCCTGATACCATGGCTTATGACACCAATTATACCGGTCAGAAATTCAAGGTCGTCGGCACGCGCCCGCTGCGCCCCGACGGCGTCGACAAGGTGACGGGCCGCGCCCGCTATGGCGCCGACGCCTTCGCGCCGGGCCAGCTCGTCGGCCTCGTGCTGCGCTCGCCCTATGCGCATGCCAAGATCAAGAAGATCGACATTTCGAAAGCCGAGAAGCTTCCCGGCGTGAAAGCGGTGATCACCAGCGCCGATCTGCCGGATCTCACTAACGGCGATTCCGGCATGTATGACATCCTGGTCAACTGCATGGCGCGCGAGAAGGCGTTCTATGACGGCCATGCGGTGGCGGCGGTGGCGGCCATCGATCAGACGACGGCGAAGAAAGCGCTGAAGCTCATCAAGGTCGACTATGAGGTCCTCCCTCATGTCACCGATGTCGATGAGGCGATCAAGCCAGGGGCCCCGGTGCTCCATGCCAACATGTTCACCGACGGCGTCGAGCCCAAGCCGAAAAAAGCGTCCAACATCGCCAAGCGCACCGAATTCGGCCATGGCGACGTCGAGCAGGGTTTTAAGGAAGCCGACGTCATCGTCGAGCGCAGCTTCAAGACCGAGCAGACGCATCAGGGCTATATCGAGCCGCATGCCTGCCTCGCCAATGTCGGGCCGGACGGCCAGGGCGAGATGTGGGTGTGCACGCAAGGCCACTTCGTCTATCGCAACCAATGCGCCCAGCTTCTCGGCATCGATGCGGCGAAGCTGCGCGTCACGGCGTCCGAGATCGGCGGCGGCTTCGGCGGCAAGACCCATATCTGGGCCGAACCTCTGGCGCTCGCGCTTTCGCGCAAGGCCAACCGGCCGGTGAAGCTCGTCATGACCCGCGATGAAGTGTTCAAGGCCTCAGGGCCGACCAGCTCGACCTCGATCGACGTCAAGATCGGCGCCAGGCGCGACGGCACCATCACCGCGGCCACCGCCACCTTGCGCTATCAGGGCGGTCCCTTCCTCGGCATGTGGGCCGAGCTCGGCGCCATGACCTCCTATGCCTGCTACGACCTCAAGAATGTGAAGACGGTCGGCTATGAAGTGGTGGTCAACCGGCCGAAGGTCGCGGCCTATCGCGCGCCCTCAGCACCCATGGCCGCTTTCGCGGTCGAAAGCGTGGTCGATGAGCTTGCGGCCAAGATCGGCATGGATGCGGTCGACTTCCGCATCAAGAACGCGGCGAAGGAAGGCACCAAGTCCTCCTATGGCCCGACCTATGGCCCGATCGGCATCGGGCCGACGCTCGAGGCCGCTAAGAACCACCCGCATATGAAGGCGCCGCTCGGCAAGAATCAGGGACGCGGCATGGCCTGCGGCTTCTGGTTCAATTTCGGCGGCCAGACCTGCACCTCGCTCAATGTCACGCCCGACGGCTCGGTGACGGTGTCGGTCGGCACGATCGATGTCGGCGGCTCGCGCGCTTCCATGGCGCTCATCGCCGCCGAGGAGCTCGGCGTGCCTTACGAGGATGTGCGCTGCGTCGTCGCCGATACGAGCTCGCTCGGCCACAACGACATGAGCGACGGCAGCCGCGTCACCTTCTCTTCCGGCATGAACACGGTCATCGCCGCGCGCAATGCCAAGAAGGTGCTCATCCAGCGCGCCGCCAAGATGTGGGACATCCCGGAAGACGCGGTCACCTGGGAAGACGGCCATGCGAAGCCCGCCGGCGCCAATGCCGGCAACTTCCCGCCGCTTTCGCTCAAGGAGATCGCGGCGGCCGCCGCCAATACCGGCGGCCCGATCGCCGGGCACAATGAGTTCGTCGCCGATGGCGCGGGCGTTTCCTTCGCCACCCATATCTGCGACGTCGAGCTCGATCGCGAAACCGGCGCCACCAAGGTCGTCCGCTACACGGTGATCCAGGATGCGGGCAAGGCGATCCATCCGTCCTATGTCGAGGGCCAGTATCAGGGCGGTGCCGCGCAGGGCATCGGCTGGGCGCTCAACGAGGAATATATCTATGGCAAGGATGGGCGGCTGCAGAATGCGGGCTTCCTCGATTATCGCATTCCGGTCTGCTCGGACCTGCCGATGATCGACACGGTCATCATGGAGATCCCCAATCCGAACCATCCCTATGGCGTGCGCGGCGTCGGCGAGACCTCGATCGTTCCGCCGCTGGCGGCGATCGCCAATGCCGTCTCCAACGCCGCGGGCGTGCGCATGACGCATATTCCGATGTCGCCGCCGCGCATCCTCAAGGCGCTGGACGAGAAGGCGGAGAAGAAAGCCGCGAAGGCAAAGGCGGCCTGATGGTCAATGTCGTGCTGTGGGGGGCGCTCAAATCCGCCGCCCACGGCGCTTCCGCCGTCGATGTCGAGGCGCGCGACATCCGCGATCTCTTCACCAAGCTCGAGGCCGAATATCCCGGCCTCAGGCCCCATATCGAGCGCGGCATCGCCGTCTCCATCAATGGCCGCATCTTCCGCGATTCCTGGGGCGAGAAGATCCCGGAAAATGCCGAAGTGTATCTGCTGCCGCGCATCGCCGGCGGCTAGTTAATACCACCCCATCATTCCGACGCGCGCGCCGTCTTCCGCGGTCTTGATGAGGCGCGCGATTTCGGCGTCCGTTTCGTCGAATGAGTGGAACCAGCGCGAAAATCTGAACCAAAGTCTCTTCATGGCATCCTCCATGAGCTGTGCTGGAGGGAGTGTGCGCCACCGGCATGGACTTGGACCAATGCCGGCTGCCTATTGATTCAAATCATCCTCGGCATTTCCATTCTTCGCATCTCGGCGAGATCCTGTAACGACCCCGGGCCTATCGAGAAGGATCGATTCACATGGCAGGCAGTTGTACAAGGCGCGCGACCCTGGCGGGCGCCGCCTCATTGATGACGACGGCGGTCGCGGCGCAGGAGGTCGACCAAACGAGTGTGCAGCCGGAAGAGAGCGGTGATCACCTCATCGTCAGGCATCGCCGCATTTCCGTGGACGGCATCGAGATCTTCTACCGCGAGGCGGGCCGAAAGGATGCGCCGGCCGTGCTTCTGCTCCACGGCTTTCCTACGTCATCGCACATGTTCAGGCACCTCATGCCCGCTCTCGCCGATCGCTATCGAGTCGTGGCGCCCGACTATCCGGGCTTCGGCTTCAGCGAATTTCCCGAGCGTGGACGCTTTGCCTACAGCTTCGCCGCCTATGCGGATCTCATGGAGAATTTTGCTGCGGCCGTAGGTCTGCGCCATTTCGCCCTGTACATCCAGGACTATGGCGCGCCGATCGGCTTGCGCCTGGTCCTGAAGCGACCCGAATGGATTGCCGGGCTGATCGTCCAGAACGGCAATGCCTATGAGGAGGGCTTGAGCGACGGCTGGGCGCCTCTCAAAGCTTATTGGCGTGATCCGACACCGGAAAAGCGTGCCGCCTTGACGGGCTGGCTCGGGCCGGAAGGCGTCAAGCTGCAGTATCTTGCCGGATTGTCCGACAAGGATATCGAACGCGTCGCACCGGAGAACTGGCTGATCGATCAATATCTCATGCAACGCGCAGGAAGCCTCGATGTCCAGCTCGACCTGTTCGGCGACTACAAGACGAATATCGATCTCTATCCGAAGTTCCAGGCCTATTTCAGGGAGCACAAGCCTCCGACGCTCATCGTCTGGGGCCGCCACGATCCCTTCTTCACCATGGCCGGCGCGCAGGCCTTCAGGCGCGATATGCCCGACGCCGAGCTGCACTTCCTCGATGCCAGCCACTTCGTCCTGGAGACGCAAGCGCCGGCCGCCATCCGACTGGTCAGAGAATTCCTCGATAAAACAATAAGTTGATCGAGGGCATTTGAGGCCATCAGCACCCGGTCTGGCTTTGCCTGCCGCTCTTGCTACGATGGGCCGCCCAAAGCGGGCGGAGGCGGCGATGGAACTCCATCAAGTGCGCTATTTCCTGGCGGTCGCGGAGGAGCTCAACTTTTCCCGCGCCGCCGAGAAGTGCAATGTTTCGCAGCCGGCACTTTCCCGCGCCATCATCCTGCTCGAGCAGGAATTCGGCGGCCCTTTGTTCCACCGTGAGCGCCGGCTCACCAATCTTTCGCCCCTCGGCCGGATGGTGCGGCCCTATCTCGAACAGGTCGCCAGGGAATCGGACGAGGCGCTGAAGCTCGCCCGGCAATATGCGGGCGCGGAAAAGCACACGCTCAGGCTCGGCATCATGACGACCATCGCGCCGAACCAGTTCACTGACCTCATCCTGGCCGTACCCCGCGCCTATGCCGGGATCGACATGCTGCTCTCGGATGCGAACTCCTTCGAGCTCGAGCGCCGCCTCGCGGCCGGTGAGATCGATGCCGCCATCTATGCCCTGCCCGGCAAGGAGCCGGGGCCGGAGCTGCATTTGCTGCCCTTGTTCCGCGAGCAAATGGTCATCGCCGTCCATCCGAGCCATCGCTTCGCCAATCAGGAAGCGGTGCGCGTCAAGGATCTGAGCGGTGAAGCCTATATCCATCGCAATCACTGCGAATTCGCGGGCTACGCCGATGGCATCCTCGCGTCGCAAGGGGTGACGGTATCGCCGGCCTATTTCAGCGACAGCGAGGATTGGACGCAGGCGATGATCGCCGCCGGGCTCGGCTTCGGCTTCATGCCGCGGCACAGCGTCAATCATCCGGGCGTGATCGGCCTGCCGGTCGTCGAGCCGGAATTCTGGCGCATCGTCAATCTGGTGACGATGACGGAGCGGGCGCATTCGCCCGCTCTCGGTGTGCTGGTGCGCGAAGCCATGCGCAAGGAGTGGTTCGGTGCGCAGGCGATCGCCGCCCGCGAGGCTCTGGACAACGAGCTTATTTCTTCACCGACGATGTGATCGAGGCGATCACCTCGGAGGCCATCTTGAAGGCGGCGCCGCGGTTCCTGATGCCGTGGCGGCGTGCGATATAGCCGAAGTCGTTATAGACCGTCCAAACCTGGCCGTTCTTGTCCTCGATGACGAGAAGGCGGACCGGCCAATCGATGCCGGACGAGGGGTTCGAGGTCATGAACTGGGAGCCGAGCGCCGGGTTGCCGAAGATCAGAAGCGTCGAGGGCCCGAGCGTGATACCGGCATCGGCCGCGAGCTTCGCCTGATCGATTTCGGCGAAGAAAGTGATGCCCTTGGCGGCCACATCCTTCTTCAGGCGGTCGATGGTTTCGGCCATCTTATAGGCGCTCTTGCCCTTGACCACGCCATTGTTGGCGGCGTGAGCCGGAAGGACAGCGAGGGCGGACATAGCGAGCGCCATGGTGAGAGTGCGACGATTGAACATGTTTGTCTCCTGTTGTGGATGCGATGACCCAACATCGCAAAAGCATCTCGTCCTTTGAAATGCCGTATCGCTATCGTTGCGATGCGAGCGTGCTATCGTCTTCCGTCATGAAGAGAGCGATAACGCATGCGGCACTGAGCGCAAATCCAAGGACGATCACGACCGCAGTCCAGCCGAATTGGTCGAACACCTGGCCGATAACGATGCTGCCTACGAGGCCGCCCGAATAGTAAGAAGCGAGATAGACGCCGCCCGCGGAACCACGCGCCGCGCCGGCGCTGCGGCTGACATAGCCGGTGGCGGCGGCCTGGGCGAAGAACGTGCCGGCGGCGAGCAGAGTCATTGCGCCGAGAACGAAGGTCAAATCCCGAATGAGCGATGCCGCAAGGCCCAGGAGTGCCACCAGGAGAGCCAGGATGATGACCGTTCCGGCGCCGAGCCGGTTGCTGGCGAGGCCTGCGAAAGGTGTGGCGATGATCGAGGGGAGGAAAATGAAATAGACGAAGCCCAGCTGCATGGTCGAGAGGCCGAGCGGCGGCCGCGTGAGCACGAAATTCACATAGGTGAAGGCGCCAATGAACACGAAGAGGATCAGGAAGCCGATGGCGAAGCTGGCATTGAGGGCGCGCCGGCGGAAGAGAGCGAGAAGGTTTCTCTGCCTGGCTCCAGTCCGGTTCATCGTCTCGTCGCTGAGCAGGATGAAGGCCAGGGCGGCGCCGGCGAGATTGAGTCCGGCAAAGATCAGGAAATTGGCGGGAAGGCCCAAATGATCGGCAATGGCGGCCGACATCAGCCGGCCGAAAAGATTGCTCGCGACATTGCCGGTCACATAGGCGGCAAGGGCTGCCGATATGAGATTCGCGCTTGCCGTCTCGGCAATATAGGCGATCGTCAGGCTGAAGGCCGCCGACATGAAGACGCCTTGCAAGAGACGCAGGGCCGCGAACAAGGTGAGATCCGGCATGAGCGCCAGGAGCAGCGTGGGAATGGTCAGCAAGGTAAGGCTCAGAACCACACCTTTGCGCCGGCCGATCCGGTGGTTGAGCAGGGCGACGCCGAGGCCAGAGATCGCCATTCCCAGCGTGCACAGATTGACGGCCGAGCCCATGACGCCCGGCGATACGTGATAGGCCGCCGCAAGCGACGGCAAGATGGCCTGCGTCGCGAAGAGATCGACCAGCGTGAGAAAGCTGATGATGGCGATAGCGATCAACCTCGCAATGGGTGTCGCACCCATGCGCGGCGCGGTTTCAATGGCGCTGGTCATGCGGATTTCCATCAATAGAAATTTGCGTGACACCCCGGGGGAAGGGTGCCACGCAGGCAAGTCCCGGCTGCGGTTGCAAAAGGCTTGGCCGGGCGGGTTTCACATCATGTGATCGTCCATATTGGTATGGATGATATCGGCGGACAGCAGGATAGCCGGCTTCTTGCCTGTGTTCTTCCACCAATGGGCGTAGCCTTCGCCGAATTCGGCAACGGTGTCGCCGGTCTTGTGGACGATGGGCACTTCGCAGCTGCTGCGATATTCAGTCACCGTGCCCGACACGATATAGATATTCGCCGGGCGCGACTTGTGGTCATGCCACGGCACGATGCCGCCCGGCTGGATCACCAGCTTGCGCAGGCGCAGCGCTTCACCCTTGAAGGCCTCGCCCTTCGGCGCCAGATCGATGGAAGCGAGGACGTCATCGGTGACTCCCTTGGGCATCATCTCGCCCGTGGTCACGGCATTGTCCTTCATCTTGCCGGCCGGACATTCTCCGGCCTGAGCGAAATTGGCAGCCGCCGCAAATGCCAGAGCAGCGACGCCGAGGCGTATGGTCAGATCGAGTTTCATCAAGTGTCTCCATGTTTGCTGCGTGACATGAGGAGGCGCAGCTTCCATGGCGAACACTGCCAAAGTGCCAGGCAAGGCTGAAATGCCGAATGAGTTTGGATTCGATAGCCTGATCTTATGGGGTCAGGCGGCCACGGGCGCGTATTGGCTTTCCGGCCAAGGATGCGATCGCGCCATCTTCACGAAAGCCGCGACGGCCGGCGAATGCCGCCGCCCCGCCATCCAGACCAGGCTGACATCGCGCGACACGTCCGGGTCGATGAGAGGACGGATCTGGATGCCGGGGATGACGGCGCTGAATTCGGGGATGATGCAGATACCGAGGCCGCCCGCGACCATGTTCTGGATCCAGTCCTCGCGCTCGCTGGCGAAAGCGAGCGGCGCATCGGCATGACATTCGTCGGCGATCTTCGACAGATGATCGCGATATTCACAGTTGATCCGGCGCAGATAGCTTTCACCATGGATCTCGCGCATCGGAATACCGTTCATGGCGGCAAAGCGATGCTGCTCGGGGAAGGCGATGACGAAGCGCTCGCCATAAAGACTGTGCGCGTCGATGCGGTCGGAAAATCCGTCCGGATTGGCCATGATGGCGAGATCGATCTCGCCGGCTTCGATCTTGCCCGCCAGGTCCTTGGCGACGCCCTCGATGAGCTTGATCGACACGCCGGGAAATCTCCGGCCGAATTCGGCGATGAGACCGGTCAGGCGCCGGGGGCCGATCGTGCACATGATGCCGAGGGTGATATTGGCGTCTTCCAGCGTCAGGAACCGCTTGGCATCACGCTTGACCTCGCTGAGCCCGTCCAGGACCTGCTGCAGGCGCGGCTTCATCAGCAGGCCGAGATCGGTGACATGGGTCAGATTGCGCTCGCGGCGGAACAGCAGGCCGCCGACCTCTTCCTCGAGCTGCTGGATGGCCCGGCTCAGCGCCGGCTGGGTGACGTTGCATTTCTCCGCCGCGCGCGTGAAGTTCAAGGTCTCGCACACGGCCAGGAAATAACGGATATGGTGGATATCCAAAGGTCGCTCTCGGAAGGGATCAGCCCTCTGGTATCGTAGCCATGTTCGCTTACGGTGAACAGGCTGGATTTGAAAGGCGCACGGATGCCTGAATATTAGGCGGCGGGCCTTTTATCAGCGGCTTCTCAAGGTGGTAGCGCGGAATGCCGTTGCCCACTGTCTTGAGACTGGGCGAGTTGGCGATTTCCTGGCGAACCAGCTCGAAACCGCTGGAACGGTAGAGCGCCAGGGCCGGTTGCTGGAGGCTGGATGTGCTCAGGATGAGCCGGGTGAAACCAGCTTGCCTGGCACATGTCTCGGCATGGAGAAGCATGGCCCGCGCGATCCCGGATCGCCGGAACGGAAAATCGACATACATGCGCCGCACTTCAGCGGCGCCGTCATCCGCCGGTTCGAGGCCGAAATTGCCGAGCAGGCGGCTATCGGCGATGGTGACCCAAAAGCTCCTGTCGCGGGCGGCATCATAGTATCGATCTATCTGGCCGATTTCCTCCGCAAGCGACCTCGCCACATAGGCCTCGAAGACCTCCTTCATTTCGGGCGGTGCCAGGCTGCGATTGACGCGGACGAACAGATCCACGACAGCGTCGCGATCTTCGGGCCGATAGGGACGGATTGTGAAGGCAAGAGTGTCGTTCGGCATGGCTCGCTCTTCTAGTTCGTGTCGAAACGGCTCGCCGGCCAGGGATAGTCGCGAACCGCCTTGATGAAACTGATCAAGGCCGGCGACATGCGGCGGCCGGACATGGTCACGAGATTGATCTCGCGCCAGACTTCGGGCTCGATCACCGGACGCAGCTCCAGGCCCGGCAGCACGGCGCTGAATTCGGGGATGAAGCAGATGCCGAGCCCGCCCGCGACCATGTTCTGGATCCAGTCCTCGCGCTCGCTCTGATAGCAGACATGGACCGCGCCTCCCGATTGACGAATGAGATCCTCGATATTGTTCTGGTACTCGCAATTGAGCCGGAGCAGATAGTTCTCACCGTGGACTTCCGGCATGCGGATGGCATTCATGCGGGTGAAACGGTGGCCGGTGGGGCAGGCAAGGAGGAAACGCTCCCGGTATAGGGGCTTGAGGTCGAGGCGCTCGGGATAGCCCTCGGCCGAGGCCATCACGGCGATGTCGATCTCGCCGCGCTCCAGCTTGGCCGCCAGGCCCGTCGGCATGCCCTCGACGAGCTCGAGCGAAACGCCCGGATAGCGCATGCGAAAATCGGCCAGGAGCCCGGTGAAGCGGGTCGGTCCCACCGTGCACATGATGCCCAGCCGGATCTGGGCGTTTTCGAGCGTCAGGAACTGGCGGACCTCGCGCTTGACCGCGCCCACCGTGTCCAGGATCTGCTGCAGGCGCGGGCGCATCAACATGCCGAGATCGGTCAGATGCGTGAAATTGCGCTCGCGGCGGAACAGCTGGCCGCCGATCTCCTCCTCGAGCTGCTGGATGGCCCGGCTTAGAGCCGGCTGGGTGACATTGCAGGCCTCGGCCGCCCGGGTGAAGTTCAGGCTGTCGCTGACGGCGAGAAAGTATCGAATGTGATGCAGGTCCATGGCGGCGACCCTAAAGACGGCTGCGCCATACCGCCAATGCGCCCTCGACATGGAAATAATAGCCGCTCGGCATTTCCGCCGGCGCTCCGTTTTGGCCATGCTTGCCGGCACAACAGGCCCCTGAAGTCGGAGAATTCGATGCTTGTAGTGAACAGGAAAATGGACATGCAATCCTCACGGCGACCGCTGGAGGGGCGGGCAGCGATCGTCACCGGCTCGACCAGCGGCATTGGTCTCGGGATCGCCAAGGCATTGGCGGAAGCCGGCAGCGCGGTGATGCTCAATGGTTTCGGCGACCGCGACGATATCGAGATGCAGCGCCAATCGCTGGCGGAAGCGCATGACGTGGACGTCGCCTATAGCGACGCCGACATGTCGCAGGCCGAGGCCATTCGCTGCATGGCCGAGCAGGCCACGCGCCGCTTCGGCCAGGTCGATATCGTAGTCAACAATGCCGGCATCCAGCATGTGGCACCGGTCGAGTCCTTCCCGGCGGGGAAATGGGACCAGATCCTGGCCATCAACCTGTCCTCGGCCTTCCATCTGGTGCGCGCCACCTTCGAGGGCATGAAGGCGCGGAAGTTCGGACGCATCGTGAACATCTCATCGGCGCATGGGCTCGTCGCGTCGCCCTTCAAATCGGCCTATGTCGCCGCCAAGCACGGCATCGTCGGCTTCACCAAGGTGATCGCTCTCGAAGGGGCGGAGACCGGGGTGACGAGCAACGCCATTTGCCCCGGCTATGTATGGACCCCGCTGGTCGAGCGGCAGATCGACGATCAGGCCAAATCGCACAAGATCCCGCGCGAAGCCGTCATCCGCGACGTGCTTCTCAAGAACCAGCCGAACAAGCGCTTCGCCGCGGTCGAGGAGTTGGGCGCGCTCACGGTGTTCCTGTGCAGCGAGGGCGGAAGCTCTATCACCGGTGCGGCTATCCCCGTCGATGGCGGGTGGACTGCACATTAGGGAGGAAGACCCCATGGATCAGGTAACCATATCCGCGAATCCGCGACGCAGCGTGAGCAAGGTGTCCAGGACCAAGACCCTGAACCTGGCATTGCAAGGCGGCGGCGCCCATGGCGCCTTCACCTGGGGCGTTCTCGACCGGCTGCTCGAAGAGCCCAGGCTCGATTTCGAGGGAGTGGTCGCCACCAGCGCCGGCGCCATGAATGCGGCAGTGATGACCTACGGCCTGATCGAAGGCGGGCGCGAGGGCGCGCAGAAGGCGCTGGCCAATTTCTGGCGCCGGGTGAGCCATGCCGCGGCCTTCTCGCCGATCCAGCCGACGCTGCTCGACCGCCTGACCGGCAATCGTTCACTGGAGAACTCGCCGCCCTATGTCCTGTTCGATCTGGTGACACGGCTGATGTCGCCCTATCAGTTCAATCCCTTGAACATCAATCCGCTGCGCCGCGTGCTCGAGCAGTCGATGGATTTCGAGACGCTGCGCACGGAGCGCTGCAAGCTCAAGCTCAATATCTGCGCCACCAATGTGCGCACCGGCAAGGTCAAGGTATTCTCCAATGACGACATCACTTGCGATGCGGTGATGGCTTCGGCCTGCCTGCCGTTCCTGTTCCGGGCCGTCGAGATCGGCGAGGATGCCTATTGGGACGGCGGCTATATGGGCAATCCGGCGATCTTTCCTCTGATCTATGGCTGCGAATCGCCCGATGTCCTCATCGTTCACATCAATCCGATGGCCCGGCCCGAGCTGCCGCACACGGCGACCGAGATCATGAACCGGATCAATGAGATCAGCTTCAACTCGTCGCTGATGCGCGAGATGCGCGCGATCGATTTCGTCACCAAACTCATCGACAGCGGGTCGAAATGCGGGATGGAGCTCAAGCGCATGCTGATTCATGCGATCTCGGCCGACGACATCATGCTGGACCTCGGCGTGGCCAGCAAGCTGAACGCCGACTGGGAATTCCTGACCGACCTGCGTGACGCCGGCCGCGAGCGGGCGTCGGCCTGGCTCGGCCAGAATTATGATCATATCGGCAAGCAGTCGACCGTCGATATCGGCAACACCTATTTGTGAATCTCCCAAGCAGCCTCCCCGCCTCCCCCTCCTGGCTGCACCCTCGGCCGCTCCCCAAAAGGGAGCGGCTTCTTTATGCGCCGGACGGCGCAATCATAGAGCGCCGCTATCATAACCATGCGGATACGGCATTTCAGTTCGACAGTTGTTTGGCGGAAACTCCTGGTCATCGGTCAACGAGGCCGTGTGAACCCAACATTCCCAATGGAGACTCCAATGATCAACACCAAGCTTCTCGTCGGATCGGCGCTCGCGGCCATCACCACGCTCGCGGCGAGCGGCGCCTTCGCCGGTCCCGCCGAGCAGCCCAATTATCAGTTCGAGAAATGCTACGGCGTGTCGAAGGCCGGCACGAATGACTGCCAGACCTCGACGCATTCCTGCGCCGGAACGGCGACGGCCGACAATCAGGGCGATGCCTGGATCTATCTGCCGGCCGGCAGCTGCGCCAAGCTGACCGGCGGGGCCACCGAACCCAAGGCCTAAACACACTTGTTGGCGCGTGATCTGACGGAAAACCGGCCTCCACTTTTCCTGATCACGCGCCGGCAGAGCCTCAGGCCAGTCCACCGAAAGGTCACTGACATGCCGACGAAGCCCCTCCGTTCTCCCCTGCCTCCCGTCGCCGGCATCGGTTTGCGCGGCCCCCATCTGGCGCAAATGCTGAAGCAGCGGCCCTCGGCGGGCTGGCTTGAGGTCCATGCCGAGAATTACATGCATGCGAGCCCCGCCACGGCGGCGCTCGAGCAACTGCGCAAGAACTACACGCTCTCCATCCATGGCGTCGGCCTGTCGCTGGGCTCGGCGCAAGGCGTCGAGGCTTCGCATCTCGCCCGCCTGAAGGCGCTGTGCGACCGTTTCCAGCCGGCCATGGTGTCCGAGCATCTCGCCTGGTGCGTCGGCGACGGCATCTATCTGAACGATCTCATGCCCCTGCCGCATGACGAGGAAGCCCTCGCCATCGTCTGCCGCAATATCAACCAGACGCAGGAAGCGCTCGGCCGCCGCATCCTCATCGAGAACCTGTCCTTCTATATCGGCTTCGCCCGTTCGACAATGGAAGAACCCGAATTCCTCAGCGAGATCGCCAAGCGCACCGGCTGCGGCCTGCTGCTCGATATCAACAATGTCTTCGTCTCCGCGCAAAATCTCGGCTTCGATGCGGAGGCCTATGTTGCGGGCCTGCCAGGCGAGAGCATCGCGGAAATCCACCTCGCCGGCCATGCTTCCAACGAAACGCCCGATGGGCCGGTCCTGATCGACAATCACGGGTCGAGAGTGGCGCCCGCGGTGTGGTCGCTCTACCGTTTCGCGCTGGAAAGATTCGGCGCCCGCCCGACGCTCATCGAATGGGATTCCGACATCCCGCCGCTCGAGACGCTGCTGGGCGAAGCCATGTGGGCTGACCTCCTGTCCGAAACCGTGACGCGGCCTGAGCCCTCGGTTCTGCCTTTCCTGCCGCCGAGTCGGTCAAGGACGGCGAAGGTGGCTGTTTGCGATCATCATCCCAGCCGAAAGGAACTCGCCCATGCGTGATCTCGCAGAGCTCCAGGTGTCCATGACGCGCGCCCTCATCGACGGCAGCTTCAGCGATATCGAAGGCGAGTTCACGGCCGGGCATGCCGATCCGGCACGCCGCTACGCGATCTACCGCAACAACATGTTCCTGTCGCTCATCGCCCATTTGCGCACGATCTTCCCGGTGACGGCCAAGCTCGGCGATGAGCGGTTCTTCGCCTATGCCGCGCATCAGTTCATCCTGCGTGGCCCCCCGCGCGAGTCGCGTCTCGTCGTCTATGGCTCGGCTTTCCCGCAGTTCCTGTCGCGCTTTCCCGCCTGTCGGCATGCGCCGATCCTGGCCCAGATGGCGGCGCTTGAATGGGCGATCCATCGCGCACTCACCAGCGCGCAATTGCCGTTTCTCGACTTCGCGGATTTGGCTCACGCTTCAACGCTCGATCTCCAACCGAGCCTCGGCTTCGTCGTCTCGCGCTGGCCGGTCCTCGGCCTCTGGGCCCATCAAAGCGAGCGCCGGCAGGCCTTGCCGCGCCGGATAAGCCGCATCGCCTTGCTCCGCCATGACGATGACATCAGGTTCTTCGAGCTCAACACCGCCCGATTTGCCTTCTGGCGTGGCCTCTCCCGCCGCCTCACGATCGAAGAGGCGGCGGCTCGCGCCCTGGCGCGCGACCCTCACTTCAATCTGACCGACGAGATCGTCTTCCTGTTTCGCAACCGGCTCGCGACCGGAGTTGATGCGGCCGAGCCACAGAAAGGATAAGCCCCCATGATGAATCCCGCCATGCCGGCCACTGGCAAGCAGGCCTTTTCGGCTCTAGGCCTTGTCAGGAAAGCCATAGCTGCCGCCGATGCCATTCCGCTGTCGGTGATACAGCTCGCCGCTCGGATCGCCGTCGCCCATGTATTCTGGAATTCGGCACAATCGAAACTGGCGAGCTGGCCGATCACGATCCAGCTTTTCGCCATGGAATACCGCGTCCCGCTGCTGCCGCCGGAGATCGCCGCGCCCCTGGCGACGGCCACCGAACTGACCGGTTCGATCCTGATCCTTCTCGGTCTGTTCACCCGTCTCGGGGCGCTGGCGCTTTTGGGCATAGTCGCCGTGATCCAGATATTCGTTTATCCTGGACATTGGGGCGAGCATCTTTTGTGGGCGAGCCTGCTCGGTCTCCTTCTGGCGCGTGGCGCAGGCGTCGTGTCACTCGACCAACTGGGCAGACGCCTGATTTTGGGCAACAGGTGAACTTTGAACCAACCTTCTGCAATAGAGCGTGCCGGACAAGCTCCGGCCCGCCCGCAAGTCGTCATCCTGGGTGCGGGCTTTGGCGGGCTCTCCGCCGCCACGGCGCTGCGCCATGCGGCCGTCGACATCACGCTGATCGACCGGCGCAATTACCATCTGTTCCAGCCGTTGCTCTATCAGGTCGCGACCGCCGGCCTGTCGCCGGCCCAGATCGCTTCGCCGATCCGGCGCATCGTCGCGCCGCAGAAGAACATTACTGTCTTCATGGACAAGATCATCGCTATCGACAAAACGGCCGGCGAGGTCGTGACGTCGACGCGTCGCATACATTTCGACTATCTGATCGTCGCGACCGGTGCGCGCCATGCCTATTTCGGCCATGACCAGTGGGAGGAATTCGCGCCCGGACTCAAGAAGATCGAGGATGCGACCGAGATCCGCCGGCGCATCCTCCTCGCCTTCGAGCAGGCCGAGGCGACGACTGACGAGAATGAGCGCCGGCGCCTTCAGACCTTCGTCGTCGTGGGCGGCGGCCCGACCGGTGTCGAGATGGCGGGCGCCATCGCCGAGCTCGCGCATCGCACCATCCTGCGCGACTTCCGCCATATCAATCCGGCCGAGACGAAGATCATCCTTGTCGAAGCCGGTGGCAGGGTCCTTCCCGCCTTTCCGGAGAAGCTTTCATTGTCGGCGGCAAAGCAGCTTGGCCGGCTGGGCGTGACGGTCATGACCGACGCACCGGTCACCGATTGCCACCAGGACGGCATCACCCTCCAGGATGGCCGCCGGATCGAAACGGCGACGATCATCTGGGCCGCCGGCGTCATGGCCTCGCCGGCGGGCAAGTGGCTCAATGCCCAATGCGACAAAGCCGGGCGGGTCATCGTCGATGCCGCGCTTCGCTTGCCGGGCTTTGACAACATCTTCGTCATTGGCGACACGGCGGCGGTTACCGATGGCAATGGCGTCGTCGCGCCCGGAATAGCACCAGCGGCCAAGCAAATGGGGTATTTTGCGGCGGCGTCGATCCTGGCGGATATCAAGGGCAAGCCGCGGGAAAAGTTCAGGTACCGCAATTACGGGAATCTCGCGACCATCGGCCGGAGCTCGGCGGTGGCGGATTTCGGCCGCTTCACCTTGTCCGGATTTCCCGCCTGGGTGATCTGGTGCTTCGCCCATATCTGGTTCCTCATCGGCTTCCGCAATCGTCTCATTGTCTTCCTCGACTGGATCGTGGCCTATGTCTCTTTCGAGCGCGGCGCCCGCCTCATCACCGGCGACGAGAACTGACGCCAGTCCGCGCCTCAAGGTGCGGATCGGCACCGCCCTGACCGGGCTGGTGCTGATCGCGGTGCTTGCGACCGCGCTCATCGTGCATTTCTCATGGATGCGCACCGCCAACCGCAATGTCGAAACCGTCGTCGGCTCGATCAATGTCCAGACCGCGGGCGCCGTGAAGAAGGAGCTCGAAGCGACATTCCGCGCCTCCGAAGGGGCGGTCGAAGTCATCCGCTCCATCCTCTTCCAGGGCGCGATCAAGGCCGACGACGAGGCCAAGCGCGAATTCGTCTTCCTGTCGGTCCTACGCTCGCTGCCTTCCGTGTCCTGGATCGGCTTCGGCTTTCCGGACGGCCGTTTCTTCGGCTCGCACATACTGGGCGACGACCGGATCGAGATGGTCGAGATCGGCGCTCCACTGGCGAATGGCGCGCGCAGCCTGCGCCGGGACCGATACAGGCCCATCCCCGGCGACATATTTTTCGAAGAGCGCAGCAAGGGCGAATCGGCCTATGTGACGCCGGGTAGTAAATGGTATCGTGGCGCCATGGGTGGGGAGGGGCTGGTCTGGACCATGGTTGACCTTTTGCCGAGCGGCTTCGAGCCGGCGGCGGTGGCGGCGACGCGCTTCGATCTGCACAACCGCTTCCAGGGCGTGATCATGGTTTCGCTCAATCTGCGCCGTTTGGCTGATTTCCTGGCGCGGCTGGATGTGGCGCAGAAAGGGGCCGCGGTCATCGTCAGCGACAGCGGCACGGTCGTCGCCTCATCGCTTGCGGATATGAGATCGGCGTCCTTGCTCGAAGCCGGCGACAGCGCTCAGATCGTCAATGCCCTCAATCGTGCAAATACCGGCAAAGCGCCGGAGGGCATGGTCACGACGAATGACGGAACGGTCTTCTATGTGACCAGGACCACCCTGGATTTCAATGGCTGGGCGCTGGTCACGGCCATACCGCGCTCCGCTTTCACCGAGGAGATCGACCGGAATACGCGCCGCCTCCTGTCAACGCTGGTGCTGTTCGCCCTGCTGACGGCCGGCCTTGCGGCCTTGTTCGCGCATTACTCCTTCGTCAGGCCGATCCAGCAAGTGGCCGGTGAGATCAGGCATGTCGAAAGCTTCGCGCTCGCCAATGTCAGGCACATCGCGACGCGGCTGTTCGAGCTCGACAGCCTGTCCGGCGCGCTTCACCGCATGGCCGGAAGTCTCAAAGCCTTCGGCCTCTATGTCCCCGCCGACATCGTGCGCAGCCTCATCCAGCAAGGAGTTGAGCCCAAGCCCGGCGGGGAGTTGCGCGAGATCACAGTGATGTTCGCCGATCTCCCGGGCTTCACCCAGCTCACCGAGGATCATGGCCCCGATGTCGCGCCCTTCCTGACCGAATTCCTCACTCTGGCGACCAAGGCCATTCATGAGGAAGGCGGCATCGTCGACAAGTTCATCGGCGATTGCATCATGGGCATCTGGAACGCGCCGGCGGCCAATGAAAATCACGCCTTCAGCGCCTGCCGCGCGGCTGAGACGATACGTCAGGCGATGCAATGGGTGGCACGCCCGGATGGGCGGAAGGACGGGCAATTCGTTCGCATCGGCATCAATAGCGGCATCGCGCTTGTCGGCAATATCGGGTCGTCCGAGCGCCTGAGCTATACGGCCATCGGCGATGTGGTGAATGTCGCGAGCCGCCTCGAGGCGCTGGGCAAGGAACTCAATGCCGAGATCCTGATCAGCGAGGACACCCGCAAGCTCGCTGGACCGGCGATCGTGACGAGGTCGCATGGCGCTGCGCCCATCAAGGGACGGACCAGCAAGGTCATGGTCTTCGAGCTTCTGCGCCTGGCGGAAAAGAAATCAGAAGAACCGGGAGAGATCCAGCATGCCGCCGCAGGATGAGGCATCGGTGTTTGTCAAATTCTGGGGCGTGCGCGGCAGCATAGCGACCGACGGCGAAGAGATCATGGCTACGGGCGGCAATACCGCCTGTGTCGAAATCCGCTGCGGTTCTCATCTCCTCCTGTTCGATGCCGGTACAGGCTTGCGCAAGGCCGGGCGGTCCCTGGCCGGGGAAGGGATCAAGACTTTTAATCTCTTCCTTTCCCACAGCCATTATGACCATATCATCGGCCTGCCGTTCTTCGCGCCGCTGTTCGATCCCGACACCCAGTGCGCGATCTGGTCGGGTCACACGATGGGGGCGATGAAGACGCAGGCGCTGGTCGATGCGCTTCTCAACCCGCTGTTCTTCCCGGCCGGCGCCGGCATGTTCCGCGCCCAGGTGAGATATTGCGATTTTCTGGCCGGCGACGTCATCTCGCCGGCGCCCACGATCCGGATCGCGACCGCACGGCTCGATCATCCGGGCGGCGTCACCGGCTACAGGATCGAATTCGATGGACGGACCGTCGCCTATTTGACGGATACAGGAGTGCGTTCACACGAGGCGCGGCAAGCTTGCCTGCGCCTTGCCGACCAGGCTGACCTCGTCATCTATGACTGCATGTATACGGAAGCCGAGGCTTCCGAGCGCGTAGAATTCGGCCACTCGACCTGGGAAGAAGGCGTCGCCCTGTGCGAAGGCGCCCGCGCCAAGCGGCTGGCGCTTTTCCACCACGCGCCCGAGAGGGACGATGGCGACCTTGCGGGACTTGAGCAGCTGGCCCGCACGCGTTTCATCGGTGCATTTGCGGCGCGCGACGGCATGACGCTCAGCCTTTGATCCCTCACGATGCCGCTTTCCTTTTCGATGTGCCGAAAAGAATGCGGCGCTCTTCCTCGGAAATGTTCCCGGCCGAAGCCGAGTAGGAGTCCTTCGTGCCGACATAGGCTCTGACGACCGCCGGGCGCCGCGCGATCGTCTCGAACCAGCGCTTGAGATGAGGGTGTTCCTCGAGCGACTGGCCGTGCCCCTTGTGGGGCACGATCCAGGGATAGCAGGCCATGTCGGCGATCGAATAATCCCCGACGATGAAGTCGAAGGTCGCGAGGCGGGTGTTCAGCACACTGTAGAGGCGGTGCGTCTCGCGCGCATAGCGCTCGATCGCATAGGGGATCTTTTCCGGCGCATAGGCATTGAAATGGCCGATCTGCCCGGCCATGGGACCGAGGCCGCCCACTTGCCAGAACAGCCATTTGATCACCTCGTTGCGGCCTCTGAGATCGCGCGACAGGAAACGGCCGATCTTGTCGGCGAGATAGAGCAGCATGGCGCCCGATTCGAAAAGCGCGATCGGCTCGCCGCCATCTACGGGATCGTGATCGACCATGGCGGGGATCTTGTTGTTGGGCGAAATCCTCAAGAATTCCGGCTTGAACTGATCGCCCTTGCCGAGGTCGACGGGAATGATCCGGTGGGGAAGCCCCGTCTCCTCGAAAAACACCTTCATCTTCAGGCCGTTGGGTGTGCCGCAGTAATAGAGATCGATCATTTGCTCTCCGTTTTTATCGATCATTCACGATGCAGGGCTGCGCGGCGTCGGAACAGCACCAAAAACAGCATTTCGCACTGGACCACTCTTTCCCGGAATGGGCCAAGGTCCTCGGGAGTATGTCAGATATGCACATAGTTCTGGTGTCAAACGCACGGCAGCGGTTAAGATTGCTGTCCTAGAAAGGGTCAATTCTCGGGAGGAAACATGACGGGCGATGATCTTTCATTTGCGTCCGCCGGCAGCATTGCCGATGCGATCAAGGCCAAGAAACTGTCACCGGTCGAGGTGGTCGACTATTTCATCAAGCGCGTCGCGGAACGTAATCCGAGCCTCAATGCCGTCGTCCATATGGCGCCGGAAGAGGGCCGCAAGGCCGCGAAGGCGGCGGAAGCCGCGGTCATGGCCGGCAAGAAGCTCGGGCCTCTGCATGGCGTGCCGATCGCGATCAAGGACCTGTTCGACTTCAAGCCGGGCTGGCCCGCGACGCTCGGCGGCATCAGGGCGCTGAAGGACTTCAAGCCGGATTATCTGTGTCCTTTCTCCGAGAGGATCGAGCAGCGCGGCGGGGCGATTATCATCGGCAAGACCAACAGCCCGATCATGGGATTCCGCGGCGTCACCGACAATTATCTCTTCGGCCCGACCGGCAATCCCTTCGACACCAAGCGTAATCCCGGCGGCTCGTCGGGCGGCAGCGCCGCGGCCGTCGCTGACGGACTGTTTCCGCTGGCCGAAGGCACCGATGGCGGCGGCTCGATCCGCATTCCCTCATCCTGGTGCGGCGTCTATGGCTACAAGGCCGCTTTCGGCCGCTTGCCGTTGTGGACGAGGCCCAATGCCTTCTCGGCGGAAACGCCTTTCATCCACGAAGGCCCGATCACCCGCAATGTGCGCGATGCCGCCCTGGCGCTCTCGGTGCTTGCCGGCTATGACGCGCGCGATCCTTACGCGCTCGATGAGGAGGTCGATTTCCTCGGCGCCCTCGATCGTCCGATCAAGGGCATGAAGATCGCCTATAGTCCGAATTTCGACGTGTTCCCGGTCGAGCCCGAGGTCGCCGAGACGGTGCGCAAGGCGGTCGATGCCCTCCGCGAGGCGGGCGCCACCGTGACGGACGTCAAGCTCGGCATCAAGCGCTCGCATATGGAGCTCGCCGATCTCTGGTGCAAGATCATCATGCCGCTCAATGTCGCGGGCGTGATCGGCATGAAGGCCGCGGGCTATGACCTCATCGGCAAGCATCGCGACGACCTGCCGCCCGAATATCTCTATTGGTATGACCGCTACGAAAACATCACGCCGGCCGAGATGCACGAGGCGCAGTCGGTGCGCACCGAAATCTATGATGCGGTGCGCGGCGTCTTCGCCGAGCATGACATCCTCATCTCGCCGACGCTCGCCTGCCTGCCGGTCGAGAATGCCAAGGACGGCAATACGCTCGGGCCCAAGACGGTCGCCGGCGAAGAGGTCAACCGGCTCATCGGGTGGTGCCTCACCTTCCCGATCAATTTCACCGGCAATCCGGCGGCCTCCATCCCGGCGGGACTCGCCAAGGGACTTCCCGTCGGCATGCAGATCATCGGCAAGCGTTATGCCGACACAGATGTCCTTGCGGTAAGTGCCGCCTTCGAGCGGCTGCGACCCTGGCAGCAAACTTACGATATTTGCCGCAAGCGCAAACTGTCCTAATCTTGCTCCACATCAACTGAGTGCGTTCGCGGCGGTGCCGCGAGCGCGTCTGTCTGTGAGTGGAGAGTTTCATGAGCTGGCTTCCGACAAAAGATCCCATTCTGGGCGACGTGAAATCCTGCGATGCGCTCGATCTCGTGATCGTGCCGCGCGTGCGTGATCTCGGCGACGGCTTCCAAGTGCGCCGCGCCCTGCCGCATGGAAAGCGGCAAATGGTGGGGCCGTTCATCTTCTTCGACCATTTCGGACCGGTGCAGTTCATCGCCGGGCACGGGATGGATGTAAGGCCCCATCCCCATATCGGGCTTGCCACCGTCACCTATCTCTTCGACGGTTCGATCCTGCATCGCGACAGTGAGGGCAATATCCAGGAGATCGTGCCGGGCGCCATGAACCTCATGACGGCGGGCCGCGGCATCGCCCATTCGGAGCGCACGCCCGATGTGCCGCGCAAGACGGGGCAGCACATGCTCGGCCTGCAAAGCTGGATCGCGCTCCCCGCCGACAAGGAAGAGATCGCCCCCTCGTTCCAGCATTTCGATGCGGCCGTCCTCCCGGTGGTGGAAGAGACGGGGCTCAGGGCGCGCATCATCGCCGGTGAAGCCTTCGGCGCCAAGGCGTCGGTCGACATGGTGTCGGACTGGTTCTATGTCGAGGTCGCGGCCGATGCCGGTGTTTCCGTGCCGCTCGATCCCACTTACGAGGAGCGTGCCGTCTATCTGGTCGAAGGCGAGGTCGATATCGCCGGCGACAGATTCGCAGCGCCGCAAATGCTGATCTTCCGGCCGGGCGACCGGATCACCATCAAGGCCGTCACGAAGACGCGGATGATGTTCTTGGGCGGCACCGCGCTCGAAGGCCCGCGCCACATCTGGTGGAACTTCGTGTCATCGCGCAAGGAGCGCATCGAGGCGGCCAAGGAGGACTGGAAGACCGGACGCTTCGGCCCGGTGCCGGAAGAGACGGAGTTCATTCCGCTGCCCGAGCGCTAGGAACCAATCCGCGAGGCTGCCGTTGAAGGCGGAGCTGTTTTTTACCTGCGCGGGTAAGAGTCATGGTCGCGAGGAAGAAACTTGTTCCTGCCGGCAAGCTGGCACGGGAAAACGACCGCCGGTTCCCTAACGAAAGTGCTGCCTATCGGCGCGCACGCGATGGGAAGAGCAGCTGCAGTATGATTGAGCGGAAATGAAAGCGCCGCCCCATAGATCGGAGCGGCGCTTAACTATTCAGGGGTCGAAAGGGACGGCTTACGCGCCGGCTTTAAGCCTGGCATTGCACAGGCTGTAATAGCCGCCGCCCTTCTGGATCCATTTCAGGCCGCCCAAGGCATCGTTCTCCTTGTTGGCATAATACTGATCGAGGCAGGTGTGCATGCGCGCCTTGCCTTCCGACTCGTTGGAGTATTTGCTCGAAATGCCGCGCGGGAATTTGACGCCGCGCGGTACGGTGACGGTCGGTGCCTCCGGCTCATTGGTGTAGCTCGCTTCGTCCGGCGCCGGGACGGTCTCGTCATCCGCTGCATCGGCGCTGCACTTGGCCTTGCGGAACGAATTCCACTTGAGGTCGCCCAGCTTGCCGTCAGCCTTGGCTTGCTGATATTTGGCGCTGCATTCCTTCATCGTCAGGCCGCCGCCCGACGTGTCGGCCTTGGCGACCGCCTTGGTGGACTTCTTCGACTGGACCTCCATGGACGAGCCCGGGCCGCATTCGGCCTTGCGGAAGTCGTTCCACTTCATGTCGCCGAGCGCGTCCGCCTCCTTGGCCGCCTGGTACTTGGCGCTGCAGTCCTTCATCGACAGGCCCTTGGCGTCGTCATCGTCGTCCGACTTGGCCGCCGTCTTCTTCTTGGCCTTCGAGTCGCTGTCAGCGGTGGCGCCGGGGCCGCATTCGGCCTTGCGGAAGTCGTTCCACTTGGCATCGCCCAGCGTGCCCGCTGTCTTCGCCGCCTGATACTTGGCGCTGCAGTCCTTCATCGACAGGCCTTTTGCGGCGTCGTCGTCATCCGACGTCGAGGCCGCCTTCTTGGTCTTGGCCTTGGTGTCGATCTCGGCCGTGGCGCCGGGGCCGCACTGCGCTTTACGGAAGTCGTTCCACTTCATGTCGCCGAGGGTACCGGCTTCCTTGGCCGCCTGGTATTTGGCGCTGCACTGTTTCGAGGTCAGGCCCTTGGCGTCGTCATCGTCGTCATCCTTCTTGGCGGCGGCCTTCTTCTTGGCCGGCTTCTCGATCTCGGCCGAGGCGCCCGGACCGCACTGCGCTTTACGGAAGTCGTTCCACTTCATGTCGCCGAGGGTGCCCGCCTCCTTGGCCGCCTGGTACTTGGCGCTGCACTGCTTGGAGGTCAGGCCCTTGGCATCGTCATCATCGTCGGCCTTGGTCGCAGCCTTTGTCTTGGTCTTCGTCGTCGCTTGGTCGGCGTCATCGTCATCCGTTGCAGCCGCAGCACATTGCGTCTTGCGGAAGTCGTTCCATTTCATGTCGCCAAGCGTGCCGGCCTCCTTGGCCGCCTGATATTTGGCGCTGCATTCCTTCGTGGTGAGGGCCTCGGCGGGCGTGACCGCGAAGGCCGCCGCTGCCAGGGCAATGCCGGCAAGGGCCGTGAGACGGGCAATAAACATATGGGGGACCTCCATTTTCCGAAGGCGCCTTGGCCCGGCGCCCTCTGCCGCTGTGGCCACACTGTAACAAAAACATTGTGACGAAAGAAGATCGTCGCCGTTAACGGTTACCGCCCTGACTTGCCTACGGCCTCGGCGCTGATCCGGGTCAGGGACATGACCCCCTTGACGATCTCGGCCGGCGTCACGGTCCCGAAGCCCAGGACCAAGCCCGGTTCCTGCCTGCGGCGGCCATAGAAGGAGAGGGCGCGGGCCTCGATGCCCCTTTGCGCGGCGAGACGCGCCACGGCCGCATCATCGGCGCCGGGCGGGAGCCAGGCAATGGCGTGCATGCCGGCTGCGGGCTTCATGAGCCGCATCAGCCCCGCGGCCTGTTTCCCGAAGTGATGCTCGAGCGCCGCGGCGCGCTCGCCATAGGCCTTGCGCATGCGGCGAATATGGCGGGCGAAATGGCCGTCCTCGATGAAATCGGCGAGCGCCGCCTGAAGCAGCATCGGCGGATGGAAATCGATGAAGCGGCGCCGTTCGACGAAGCGGTCGACGAGACTGTCGGGGAGCACCAGGAAGCCGAGCCTGAGGCCCGGATAGAGCGACTTGCTGAAACTGCCGACATAGATGACGCGCGCCTGCTGGTCGAGGGAGAGAAGGGCAGGGACAGGGCGGCCGTCGAAGCGGAACTCGCTGTCATAGTCGTCTTCCACGATCCAGGCTTTCTCTCTTTGGGCCCAGTCCAGAAGCTCGAGCCGCCGCGCGAGGCTCATGGTGACGGCGAGCGGAAATTGGTTGGAGGGCGTCACGAAGGCGAGACGTGCCGGCGCAGAGCTTTGCCGGGGAACCCGCATCCCTGTGGCGTCGACGGGCCGCCTGACGAGAATCGCGCTTGCGGCATGGATGACCCCGGCAAAGCCCAGATGGCACGGGTCTTCGACGAGGGCACGGTCGCCCGGCTTGAGCAAAGCGCGGGCCACAAGGTCGATAGCCGCCTGGGCGCCGGCGCAAATGAGGATCTGCTCGGGCGCGCAAGCGATGCCGCGCGACACCGCGATATGCGCGGCAATCGCCCGTCTGAGGCGGGGTAGGCCCAACGCGTCATGGTAGTCAACCGTCTCGCGCGCCGCGCGGCGGACATGCTTGCCGACGAGCCGCGCCCAGATCTTGAAGGGCACGAGATCGAGGGCCGGCAGAGCAAGCCTGAAACAGGCCTTCCAGTCTTTGGTCGGGAGACGGAACTCCGGGCCGAAGATGCTCGGGTGATCGCCCAAACCGTCATTGGCGATCAAGGCTGGAACGGCAGGCGGGCGACGCCGTGCCGGCGCCCCCGACAACCCATCGGGCAGATGACGCACGACGCGCGTGCCGGCGCCGATCCGGCCTTCGACATAGCCTTCGGAAAGAAGCTGGTCATAGGCCGCAAGCACGGTGGTGCGCGAGACGCCGAGATCCTCCGCCAGGCTGCGGGTCGACGGCAGGCGGCTGCCGGGCTTCAGCGTACCGGTGAGAACCGCCTGGCGCAGATGGCGGTAGATCTGCAGGTGCAAAGGTGCTCGCGATCTTGGGGCGAGGACGAGCCCGGGAAGCGCCATGCGGTGCGTCGGCTTGGTCATAATGGTATTGTCAGTCTAGCAAGAAATGGTCGTTTCAATAAATCCATTTCCGGAGCCAGATGCAGACGTTCAACCAATGCTCAGGAGCACCAGATGAGTGAGCGCAAAGACGTCGGCATGGATCCGAATGACAAGGCGGCCCAGCGCGAAATGTGGGACGGCTGGTGGTATGACCGCTTCGAGATCCCGCATGCCATCCCGCCCGACGCCCGGCGGCTCGAGCTCGAAATGGGCGGCGACATCTTCGGCGCCGTGCTGCTCGACCATCTGGCGCCCAAGACCTGCCAGGCCTTCTGGGAGCTCTTGCCCTATGGCGGCAACATGATCCACTGCGCCTGGTTCGGGCACGCCGCCTTCTATCTCGACCGGGTACCCATGCTCGACAAGCTGGGCTATGAGCTCGAGAACCGCTTCCAGCAGCTGGCGCCCGGCGACATGATCTGGGATCCTTATATCGAGGAAGTGACGATCGCCTATGGGCGGAACGCCTGCGTGAATTTCCCGACGACGATCTACACGAAGGAAGGCCTCCAGCATCCGAACCAGGCCTGCATCTTCGGCCGCATCATCGACAATCTCGACGGCTTTGCCCTCATGTGCAAGCGCCTGCGCTATGAAGGCACGAAGCCGATGGTCACGCGGCGAAAAGCTTGAGGCTCAGCGCAGGACGAAGGGATTGGGGAAGTCTTCGGCAAGGTTCATCCAGACCGACTTGGTTTGCAGATATTCATCGATCGCGCGCATGCCGCTCTCGCGCCCCAACCCTGAGCGCTTCATGCCGCCAAAGGGAGCGAGATAGCTCACCGCGCGATAGGTGTTGATCCATACCGTGCCGGCGCGGATGCGCTCCGCCATGCGCAAAGCGCGCCGCGCATTCTCCGTCCACACGCCGGCGGCGAGCCCATAGGCATTGTCATTGGCGATGCTCACCGCTTCGTCCTCATCGCTGAAGGGGATGATGCTGAGCACCGGCCCGAAGACCTCCTCGCGCGCGATGCGCATGCGGTTGTCGACGCCGGCGAAGATCGTGGGCTCGACGAACCAGCCTTGCGCCAGATGGGGCACCTCGGGGCGCTTGCCGCCGAGCATGAGCTTCGCGCCTTCGGCCTTGGCAATATCGATGTAAGAAAGGACCTTCTTGAGCTGCGCTTCGGTGGTGATCGGTCCGACCTGGGTTTCGGCCTCGGCGGGATCGCCAAGCTTGGCCTGGCGCGCCAAGGCGAGGAGACGGTCGACGAAGTCGTCATGGATGCTACGCTCGACCAGAAGGCGCGAGCCCGCGATGCAGGTCTGGCCGGAAGCGGCGAAGATGCCGGCAACGGCGCCCTTCACCGCATTGTCGAGCCGGGCGTCGGCGAAGACGATATTGGGCGACTTGCCGCCGAGCTCCAAAGTGACATGCTTCAAATGGCGCGTAGCGGCCGCACCCACTTGCGCGCCGGTCGCATCGCCGCCGGTGAAGGCGATCTTGGCGATGAGCGGATGCTCGGTGAGGGATTGTCCGATCTCCGAGCCATAGCCCGTCACCGTGTTGACGACTCCCTTCGGGAAACCCGCTTTGGCGAAGAGCTCGGCAAAAGCGAGCGTCGAGGCGGAAGCAAATTCGGATGGCTTGATGACGACGGTGTTGCCGGCGGCGAGCGCCGGCGCCAGCTTCCAGGCGAGGAGCAGGAGCGGCGAATTCCACGGCGTGATCGCCGCGACCACGCCCAGCGGCTCGCGGCGGGTGAAGGCGAACATGTTGGGCTTGTCCATCGGCAAGACCGCGCCTTCGATCTTGTCGGCGAGGCCGCCGAAATAGTGGAACCATTCCGGGATATAGCGGAGCTGGCCCGACATTTCGGCGAAGAGCTTGCCATTGTCGCGCGTCTCGATCCGGGCCAGGCGTTCCGCTTCGCTCAGCACGAGATCGGCGAAGCGATGCAGCAGCTTGCCGCGCGCCGAGGCGGTGAGCTTCGGCCAGTCGCCGCCGGTGAAGGCGCGATCGGCGGCGATGACGGCTCGATCGACATCGGTCGCATCGCCATGCGGGATTTCCGCCCAGGCCTCGCCCGTGAACGGATTGTAGGAGGGAAACCAGCGGCCGCTGGCGGCCGTGGCCTTCCCGCCATCGACGATATTGTGGAAGCGTTCGAGAGTCGCCATGCGCAAACCTTCAAATGGTCGGGAAGCCGAGGGCGGCGCGGAACCTGTTCTTCACATGGACGGCATCGCGCGGCGGCAGCGAGCGCGGCAGGTTTTCGGGCTTGACCTTCAGGACGATGAAGCGCGGTCCCACCATGGTCTCATGCAATCTCTTGCGGATGCGCCTGACGTTTTTGATATCGCACACTTCCTCGACTTCGGCGAATCCGCAGGCAGTAGCGACCTTGGCGAGGCTCAGGCCCTTGCCGGTGTGGCTCAATTGCATGCCGGTCTCGCCGAAATGGCCATTGTCGATGACGGCAATGGTGAGGTTCTTCGGCGCAGCGGCGCCTATCGTCGCGAGGCCGCCCAGGCCCATGAGCTGCTCGCCATCGCCGGTGATGACGAGCACGCGCCGCTTGGGCTGCGCCTGGGCGAGGCCGAGGCCGACAAGCGCGGCCGATCCCATGGCGCCCCACAGATAGAAGTTGCTCTCCGCATCGCCGCAGGCATGGACGTCATAGCTCGGCGAGCCGAGGCCGGTGACGACGAGAAGCTTGTCGCGATAGTCGAGCAGCGCCTTGACGGCCTCGCGCCGGTTCATCTCCGATGTCATCTGCCTTCTCCCTTTGACTCATCCCCTAGTCCATTGCCGGCGATAGAATAAATCGTATATTGCGTGAGCAGCTATCGCAAAAAGCGAATAATCGGATGGATGTCGGCCAATTGCGCACCCTGGTGCATGTGGCGGAGCTCGGAAGCCTGAGCAAAGCCTCCGACCGGCTCCATATCGCCCAGCCGGCGCTCAGCCGGCAGATCCGCCTGCTCGAGGAGGAATTGGGGGCGCGGCTCTTCGACCGCCACGGCCGCGGCATGGTGATCACCGATATCGGCCGCGAGGTGCTGGCGCATGCGCTGAGAGTCCTCGGCGAGATGGAGCAGATCCGCGCCTCGGTCGCCGATCTCAATGCGTCGCTGCAAGGCACCGTCGCCATCGGCATGCCGCCGACCGTCGCCGAGATCATCACCGCTCCGCTCGCCCGGCTGTTCCGCGACAAGCATCCGCAAGTGGTGCCGCGTTTCGTGCCGGCTTTCACCGGCTATCTCCTCGACTGGCTGCAGCGCGGCGAGGTCGATGTCGCTGTGCTCTATGACCCGCAACCCTCGCGAACCCTCAAGATCAAGCCGCTTCTCCTCGAAAACCTGTTCCTGATCGGGCCCGCCGAAGCGGACCTGGTCCAGATCCGGGCCGTGCCGTTCCAGAAGCTCGCCGGCGAGAAGATGCTGCTGCCGAGCGCGAGGCATGGGCTTCGCGCCATTGTCGACCGCTGCGCCGAGGAGGCGGGCATCTCCTTCTGCGTCGCCCTCGAGGCCGACTCGCTTTCGACGCTCAAGGACCTGGTGAAGACGGGCTTCGGCCTGACGATCCTGCCTTTGGCGCCCATTCACGAAGATATCGCCGCGGGCCGGCTCAAGGCCGCCCCTCTCGTCGATCCGACCCCGACGCGCCGCCTGATCCTCGCTTATCCGGGCGACCGTCCGATCAGCCGGCTCACCCGATTTGCCGGTGAAAGCATCGGCGCCGTGGTCGGCGATCTCGTCTCGAGCGGCGTCTGGGCAGGGCACTTGCTGAGCGACAAGGCATAGAAACTCGCTATATCTCATCGAACCTCTATGTCTTGGTGTTATTTCGTGGCGCCGCGTAAAAAACCGAGGAGCGAATCTCAGGAGCTTCAATGGACAGCGAAGAAGTAACGTCGCATCGCGAGATCAGGGAAGAGATCCGCAAGCTCTGCCTGCGATTTCCCGGCGACTATTGGCGCCAATGCGATCGCGACCGGACATATCCGGCGGAGTTCGTTCAGGCGCTGACCGAGGCCGGCTGGCTCTCGGCGCTGATCCCCGAGGCCTATGGCGGATCGGGACTGCCGCTTTCGGCCGCCGCCGTCATCCTCGAGGAGATCCAGCGCAATGGCTGCAACGGGGCTGCCTCGCATGCGCAAATGTACATCATGGGCACTTTGCTCAATCACGGCGGCGAGGCGCAGAAGCGCGAATATCTGCCGCGCATCGCCTCGGGCGAATTGCGCCTGCAGGCCTTCGGCGTCACCGAGCCCGCAAGCGGCACCGACACGACATCGATCCGCACCTTCGCCAAGCACGAGGGCGACCACTATGTCGTCAGTGGCCAGAAAGTATGGACCTCGCGCGCCGAGCATTCCGACCTCATGCTGCTCTTGGCGCGCACGACGCCGCGCGAGGAAGTAGTCAAGCGCACCGACGGGCTCTCCGTCTTCATCGTCGACATGCGCGATGCGCTGGGCCACGGCCTCAGCATCCGGCCGATCCGCACGATGATGAACCATTCGACCACGGAAGTGTTCTTCGACGGGCTCAAGGTGTCGGCCAAGAATCTCATCGGCGAAGAGGGCAAGGGCTTCCGCTACATCCTTTCCGGCATGAATGCCGAGCGCATCCTGATCGCCGCCGAATGTATCGGCGATGCCAAATGGTTCATCGACAAGGCTTCCGCCTATGCCAAGGAGCGTGTCGTCTTCGGCCGGCCGATCGGCCAGAACCAGGGCATCCAGTTCCCGATCGCCAAGGCCTATGCCGGCATGCGCGCCGCCGAGCTCATGGTCTATAAAGCCGCGTCGCTGTTCGAGGCGAACAAGGACTGTGGTGCCGAAGCGAACATGGCGAAGATGCTCGCCGCCGATGCCGCCTGGGAAGCGGCCAATGTCTGCGTCCAGACCCATGGCGGCTTCGGCTTCGCCGAGGAATTCGACATCGAGCGCAAGTTCCGCGAGACGAGGCTCTATCAGGTGGCGCCGATCTCGACCAATCTGATCCTGGGCTATCTCGCCGAGCATGTGCTTGGCCTTCCGCGCTCCTATTGAGGCTCTCATGACCCGTCCGCTCGCAGGCCTTCTCGTCGTCGCCCTCGAACAGGCGGTCGCGGCGCCGATGTGCACCGTGCGGCTTGCCGATGCGGGCGCCCGCGTCATCAAGATCGAGCGCGAGGAGGGCGACACTGCGCGCCACTATGATGCGACCGTCCAGGGCACCAGCGCCTATTTCGCCTGGCTCAATCGCGGCAAGGAAAGCCTGGTGCTCGATATCAAGGCTGAGAAGGACAAGATCCTGCTCGAGGCGATGCTGGCCAAGGCCGATGTCTTCGTCCAGAATCTGGCGCCCGGTGCCACGCGGCGGCTCGGCCTCGGCTCGAAGGACCTGGTCAAGCGCTTTCCCCGCCTGGTGGCGCTCGACATCGTGGGCTACGGCCAGGACACGGCATATGCCGGCATGCGCGCCTATGACATGCTGGTCCAGGCCGAGTCGGGCCTCTGCGCCGTGACCGGAGCGCCCGACGCGCCGGCCAAGGTCGGCGCGTCGGTGGCCGATATCAGCACCGGCATGAATGCCCATGCCGCGATCGTCGAAGCGTTGTTCCGGCGCGAGCGCACCGGCGAGGGTGCGGCGATCGAGATGGCCATGTTCGACGGACTCGCCGACTGGATGAACGTGCCCTTGCTGCATCACGACTATGCCGGGCGGGCGACGCCGCGCGTCGGGCTGTCGCATGCCGCGATCTATCCTTATGGGCTCGTCGCCTGCCGCGACGGGGCCGTGGTGATCGTCGCCCAGAATGCCGGCGAATGGTCGCGATTGTGCTGCGCGGTCCTCGACCGGCCCGAGCTCGTCGACGACATCCGCTTCCGCGACAATCCCTCCCGCCTCATCCACCGCATCGAGCTCGATGCGGAGATCAGGCCCATCTTCGCCAGGCTCTCGACCGCCGAAGCGATCCAAAGGCTCGAGCAGGCGCAGCTCGCCTGGGGCAAGGTGTCGACGGTCGCCGATCTCGCCACCCATCCGGCCTTGCGCCGCACGGCGAGCGAGGTTCCGGGCGGATCCTTCGAACTCGCGGCACCGCCGCTTCATCCCGATGTCGCTCGGGCCAAAGTGCCGGCGCTCGGCGAGCACAGCGACGCGATCCGGCGGGAATTCTCCGCCATGGCCGTGCCGTCATGACCACCGCGATCGACGTCGATTCTTTGCAGGCCTGGGTCGGGCGAACGGAAAGTGCCGAAGACGAGATTACCGTCGAACGGGTCCGCGCGTTCAGAGCGACGATCGGCGGCGATCTCTCCCTCCCGCAGAAGGGCGATCCGGCGCCGCTCGCCTTCCATTGGTGCCTGGCGCCGCGCCTGTCGACGCTCGCCGAGGCCGATGTCGACGGGCATCCGAAGCGAGGCGATTTCCTGCCGCCGGTGCCTTTGCCGCGCCGCATGTGGGCGGGCGGCGAGCTCGAATTGCTGGCGCCCTTGCGGGTCGGCGATACCGTCATGCGCCGGTCGCGCATCGCGGATGTCGCGCTCAAGAGGGGCCGCTCCGGGCCATTGTGCTTCGTGACCGTCGTCCATGAGTTCAGCGCCCATGGCTCGACATGCATCCGCGAGCGTCACGATATCGTCTATCGCGACAAGCCAAGCGGCGAAGCGGCGACGCCGGAAGCAGCTGCCGAGGCACATGTCGCAGAAACGGTGATCGATCCTTCACCCGTCCTTTTGTTCCGTTATTCGGCGCTCACCTTCAACAGCCATCGCATTCACTACGATGTCGAATATGCGATGCGCGAAGAGGGCTATGCGGGGCTCGTGGTGCATGGCCCGCTCCAGGCGACCTTGCTGCTCTATCATGCGGCGGCGATTGCCGGGCGCGCGCCCCGCCGGCTTTCCTATCGCGGCATGGCGCCTCTGACGCATCGCCAGCCCTTCCGAGTCCGCTCCGCGCCTTTGCGGGATGGCGCGCTCGAATGCTGGACCGGCTCGGAAACGGTGCCCATCGGCATGACGGCTTCCGCCTCCTGGTGAGGAAGCTCTCGCCCCGCTTTATAGCTGATCACAAAAACCGGCAGTCATCCTTTTGGGGCAGTTGCCTTATCTGAGACGGAACACAGGGGAAGGAAACGCACGTGACGGACGCCGCCATCGAGAACTGGCCCGCCAGACTCCACCAGATCCTGAAGCAGGCGAATATCCGGCAAATGGCCTATGTGCCCGACGCCGGTCATTCGAAGCTCATCGAGCTCTTCCTGGCCGATCCCGATGTCATATCGACGGTGCTCACCACCGAGGAGGAGGGCATCGGGCTCACCGCCGGCGCCTGGCTTGGCGGCCAGCGCAGCGTGCTCCTCATGCAGTCGAGCGGCGTCGGCAACTGCATCAATATGCTGTCGCTGGCCGCGATGTCGCGCTTCCCGCTCCTGATGCTGGTGACGATGCGCGGCGAATGGGCCGAGTTCAATCCCTGGCAGGTGCCGATGGGACGCGCGACGGGGACATCGCTCCATGCCATGGGCGTCCACTGCCTGCGCGCCGACACGCCCGAGGACCTTCTCGATATGGCCGAGTCCTCCTGCACATTCGCTTTCGAAGCCGAGCAGCAGATCGCCATACTGATCTCGCAGCGCATGCTGGGGAAGAAGAAATGGTGAAGGCGCTCATCATCGTCGCCCATCCCGAGCAGCAATCCTACAATCATCACCTCGCTCGATTTGCCAAAGACATCCTCGAGCAGCAAGGGGCGGAAGTGCGGCTGACCGATCTCGCCGCCATCGCGCTCGATCCGGTCGAGCATCCGCGCCACTATCGGAAGCGGCGCAAGGCCGACCGCTTCGATGTGCAGAGCGAGCAGCGCTGGGCGCATGAGGATGGCGCGACGCCGCCCGATGTGACGCGCCAGATCGAGGATCTGATGTGGGCGGATCTGGTCATCGCCCAGTTTCCGCTGTGGTGGTTCGGCTTGCCCGCCATCCTCAAAGGCTGGATCGACCGCGTCTTCATCTATGGCGGCATGTATTCGGGCGGGCGCCGCCACGATACCGGCCATTGCCGGGGCAAGAGATTCCTCGCCTCGACCACGGCGGGCGCCTCGGCGCGGGCCTGCGCCTATAACGGCCAGGAAGGCGAGACCGAGCTCATATTGTGGCCGAGCCTCTATGCTTTTCGCTATGTCGGCTTCGATGTCCTGAGGCCCTTCATCATGCATGGCATACGGGGCGGCGTCGGGCCCGACGAGCTTGCGGATTATCAGGCGATGATCGCCGGCTATGAGCGCGATTACGCCCGAGTCCTTCGATCCTTGGATGAGCGTCCGCTCGTCCCCTACAATCCGGATGAGGATTATGACACCTTGCGCCAGTTGCGGCCGGGGGCGCCGGTCCATTCGCCTTTCATCCGTCATGAGCGCGATCCCCGCTGGGATTGCTCTAACCAAGTCAAATAGGAGGGACGGATGATCGTCAGGACGTTGCGCGAGATCGCGGGCACGGAACGGGATGTCAATTGGGGCAACGGCCAGAGCCGCCGTTTCCTCATCGAGAAGGACGGCATGGGCTTCGCCTTCACCGAGACGCTGATCCTCGCCGGCACCGACATCTTCATCCAGTATCGTCATCATCTCGAAGCCTGCTATTGCATCGAAGGGGAAGGCGAGATCGAGGACACGCAAGGGCGCAAGCATGAGATCAGGCGCGGCACGCTCTATGCGCTCGACCAGCATGATCCGCATCGCTTGCGGGCCTGGACCGACATGCGGCTGGTGAGCGTGTTCAATCCGCCGATCAAGGGCGATGAGAAGCACGACCTCGCCGGCGCCGGCACCTCGTCCTACTGACAATGACATCACCGGACGCCGACCTCGTGGCGAAGCTCGCCGAGCCATATGCGAAGGACCTCGATGAGGCGCGCCGGCGCGCGATGAAATTGCGGGCTGCCCTCGAAGAGGTTTCGAGCGAGCGCACCAGACCATGACGACGCCGGCGCTTCTCTCCTTGATCGAGGCGCGCGACGCCATCGCTTCGGGAGAGCTCGATCCGGTCGACTATGTCGATGCGCTACTGGCGCAGATCGACGCCCATGATCCGGCCGTCCATGCCTTTCTCCGGGTCGATGGCGACAAAGCGCGGTCGATGGCCAAGGCCTGCCGCAGCGCTTGGCGGCGTGAAGGATTGCCCCCGCTCTTCGGCATTCCCTTCGCGGTCAAGGACAATATCGACATCGAAGGCCTGCCGACGACGTGCCATTCGCGGGCGGGCGACAGGACAGCGGCCCTGCGCCATGCGGTCGTGGTCGAGAGGCTGGTCGCGGCGGGCGCCATTCCGCTCGGCAAGCTAGCCCTGCATGAATATGGGCTGGGCGAGCCCGGCGAAGACGACCCTTGGCCCGCGGCACGCAATCCCTGGAATCCGGCTTTCACGCCGGGCTCGAGCTCGAGCGGCTGCGGGGCCGCGCTTGCGGCGCGGATGGTGCCGCTTGCCGTCGGCACCGACACCGGCGGGTCGATCCGCAGTCCCGCCATGATGAATGGCGTCGTCGGACTGAAGCCCGGCTTCGGCAGGCTTTCGACCGCCGGCACGTTTCCGCTGGCCCCCAGCATGGACACGGTCGGCCCCATGACGCGCACCGTCGGCGATGCGGCGCTTGCCTTCGAATGTCTCAGCGGCGCGCCACCCTCCCGACCGGGCAGGCCGCCGCGCATCGGTCTCCTCGATCATCTATGGCGAAGCGATCAGACGCCTTCTCCTGATGTCGCCGCGGTCATCGACAGAGCCATCGCCGAGCTGACGGAGCAAGGCTGCGCCTTGGTCGAGCGCCAAGTGGCGCCGCTCGCCAAGATCAACACCGTGGGCTGGGTGACGCTCCATGTCGAAGCGCTCGCCATCCACCGTATGCGGCTCATCGAGGCGCCCGAGCTCTATGGCGCGGCGTTGCGATCGATGCTGCTGACCGGCGCCTTTCTCGACATGGATGATTATCTCACCGCCCAGAAATTGCGGAACGATCTTGCGGCCCTTGTCGATGATGCCTTGACGGGCGTCGATTGCCTGATGACGGCGGTCAGCGGCTTGCCGCCGTGCCGGATGGACGATGCCCAGGCGCTCGACGCCTTGTCGGAAGCCTCGGTGCGCATGCTGTGCAACGTCACCGGCCATCCGGCCTTGGCGCTGCCCGCCGGCTTCTCGCGCGACGGCCTGCCGATCGGCGTCCAGCTTATCGGCCGCAAGGACGCCGAGCCCGAGCTTCTCGCCATCGGGCAATGGATCGAAGCGCGCCTCAGCTCCTGGTCGAGCAACCGGCTTCCGCCGCTCTTGCGTTCGGGCGGACTCTAAGGCCCTCCCGGTCCAAGAACAGCGAATATCAGGGATTATCAGGGATTATCAGGGAATTTTTGCGAAAAACTTTTCGCCTCCAATCATTTCAAGGCGTTGGTGGTTCAGCATGACGCGGAGCAGGGAATTTCTCGTCTTGAAAAAGAGGTCTTCCAGTTTTCGGGCGGACATTCTGGCGTGATGTGATTGACTGATCGTGAAGCGAATAGACGCAGGTTGCCAGCCTTGTATTTCCCAAATCCTCCGTTTTGGCCCGCAATGTCAATAGATAGATCTGGATGAGACCGATTTGCAGCCTCAGCTTCCAGCTTCGATTACGCTGACATATCCATCGCCGCCGCGACAATGGCGCGTCTCAACCAGATGTGCCTCGGCGCATCCTGCTGGCGTGCGTGCCAGGCGAGGCTCATGGTGAAGCTCGCAAGATCGAGGGGCGGCGGCAAGGATACGAAGCGCCTCATATTGGCGGCGGCGCGCGCCAGGCTTGCCGGCAGGGTCATGACGAGGTCGGAGCGAGCGGCGATCTCGACGGCGGCGAAGAAGTTCGGCACGCGCAGCTTCACCCGTCGCGTTCGCCCCATTCGCGCCAGCACCTCATCGACAGGCGCAGGCCCGACGCCGGTGACGCTCACCACGATATGCTCGAGCGCCAGAAAGCGGTCGAGCGTGAGCTTTCGGGCGAGCGCAGGGTGGCGCGCCCGCATGAGCGTTACGAGTTCTTCGTCATAGAGGCGGCGTCGGTGGATGCCGGCCGGCGCTTCGTCGATCAGCGCCACCATCGCATCGGCGTCACCGTGCTCCAGCGCTTCCATCCCGTTCGTGCCGGGTGCGACAATATCGAGATCGAGGGATGGGGCCTCCTCTGCGAGGCGGGCGAGCAAATGCGGCGCGAGTGCCACGGCCTGGAGATCGGGCATGAGAAGCCGGATCCGGCCCGTCGCCGTCGCGGGATCGAACACGTTCGCTTCCAGCATTTCTCCGATACCGGCCAGTATCCGGCGCAGCGCCGGGCGCAGCTCTTCGGCGCGGGAGCTCAGGACATAGCCGCCCGGCCCATCGACCAGCAGCGCGTCCGACAACAGCGCGCGCAACCGTCCGAGCGCCCGGCTCGCGGCCGGCTGGCTCATGCCGAGCCGGTGGGCGGCCCGTGTGACGTTCTTCTCTTCCAGCAGTGCCTCGAGCGCCACCAGCAGGTTGAGGTCGATCCGGCGTAAATCCATTTCGCGCATGCTGACTATATATACCATGCATTGGACGCATGGAAATGTCAGGCTTATCCGTTCTCCAGCGAGCAACTGAAGGAGAGCATCATGTATGTCGTGCTTGGAGCAAACGGACGGGCCGGCGGCGAGGCAGCGCGCGCCCTCATTGAACGCGGCAAGGCCGTGCGCGTCGTCCTGCGCCGCAGGGACCAGGGTGAAAAATGGACAGAACTCGGCGCGGAGGTGGTCGTCGCGCGCATCGAGGATTCGGACGCGATGGCCGATGCGCTGAAAGGTGCGTCGGGAGCGTTCCTTCTCAATCCGCCGCCGGTGAGCGGCGATCCCTATCAGCGCACGGAAGAACTCGGCGCGGCGCTGGCCGATGCGGCACGGCGGGCGCATCTGCCCAAGGCCGTTATCCTGTCGTCCATCGGCGCGCAGCATGCCTCCGGCACCGGCGTCATTGCCACCCTCAACCGGTTCGAGGCCCTGCTTGACGGGGTGGCGCCGGCGACCGCCTTCCTGCGGTCGGGCTATTTTGTCGAGACCTGGGGCGAGGCGGCGGAAACCGTCCTGTCGGAAAGCGTGCTGCCGACCTTTCTCGAACCTTCTCAGAAGATCCCGATGGTGAGCACGATCGATGTCGGGCGCGCAGCGGCAACCCTTCTGGGCGAGGAATGGACCGGGAAGCGGATCGTGGAGCTCAGCGGACCGGAAGACTGGAGCGCCGGCGATGTGGCGTCGGCCTTTGCGCAAATTCTCGGCCGTCCGGTGGCGCCGGTGCCGGTGCCGCCGGAACGCCGCGCGGCACTGCTTGCCGAGGAAGGCGTGCCCGGCGAGGTGGCGAAGGCACTTCTCGGCATGTTCGAGGGCATAGAAAACGGCCTGTTCATGCGCCAAAACGACAGCGAACACCGGCGCGGCACGACTTCTCTGATGACGGCGATCAAGCGCGTTGTCGCAGCGGTCAAACCAACCGGCCCCTGATCCTCAGCCGAGGAGCGAGTTTTGGGATTCACGGCCGCCGGATACGAGCCGGAGTAGGGAAGTAGTCTAGCTCGCGCGCTCGACCGCCGCGATCATGGCTTCGCCGGTGATGACGCGCTCGACCTCCTCGATGCTGGTCTGCTTGGGATCGATGTCGTCGGCGACGATCCGGCCGCCGCGCATGACGATGATGCGGTCGACGACCTGGAAGACATGATGGATATTGTGGGCGATGAAGATGCAGGAATGGCCGGTATTGCGCGCCTCGCGCACGAAGCGCAGCACGCCCTGGGTTTCGGCGACACCGAGATTGTTGGTCGGCTCGTCCAATATGATGAGATCGCTGTCGAACTGCATGGCACGCGCGATCGCTACCGCCTGGCGCTCGCCGCCCGACAGAGCGGTGATCGGCGTGTCGGGCGGGATCTCCTTGGTGATGCCGACCTTCTTCAACAGGTCGCGGGCGACGCCGTTCATCGCTTCGTGATCGAGCCGGTTGAGGAAGCGCGGGCCTTTGACCGGCTCGCGTCCCAGGAACAGGTTGCGGGCGATCGAGAGCTGCGGCACCAGGGCCGAATCCTGATAGATGGTCTCGATGCCATTGGCGATGGCATCGGTGGTGCTCTTCATCTCGACCTTGCGGCCCTTGACATAGATCTCGCCGCCCGACATCGGCACGGCGCCCGACAGGACCTTGATCAAAGTCGACTTGCCGGCGCCATTGTCGCCGAGGAGCCCCACGACCTCGCGCCGCAGGATTCTCAGGCTCACATCGCGCAAGGCATGGACGCGGCCATAGAACTTGTTGATCCGCTCCATGCGGACGAGTTCGTCTTCCATCTGCTCAAGTCCCCGCATTGTGCCGGCGTTCGAGCCATGAATGGAGCGCCATCATGCCGAGGATGATGGCGCCGATGAAGATATTGTAGGCAAGGCCCGGCACGCCGACCAGCACGATGCCGTTGCGCATGACGCGCAGGATGAAGATGCCGAGCACGGTTCCGAGGATCGTGCCGCGGCCGCCGGTCAACAGTGTGCCGCCGATGACGACCATGGCGATGACTTCGAGCTCATAGCCGGTGCCGCTATTGGGATTGGCGGCCGAGGTGCGGATCGACGAGATGATGCCGGCCAGCGCCGACATGGCGGACGCGAACATGAACAGCAGGATCTTGGTGCGCTTGACATTGACGCCGCGGGCGCGCGCGGCGCCGGGATTGCCGCCCGAGGCCTGGATCCAGTTGCCGGCCTTGGTCTCGGTCAGGAGATAATGCGTCGCGATTGCCGCAAGGGCGAACCAGAAGACCGACATATAGACGCGGAAGGTGCCGATATAGAAGCTCCCGACCAGGAGATCGGCGAGCCAGTTGCCTTCGGCATTCCAGGTCCGCTGCGGGAAACCGTCGGTGACATAAAGTGCCGTGCCGCGCACCACCAGCAGCATGCCCAAGGTCACGAGGAAGGAGGGGATGTTGAGCCTGGTGACGAACCAGCCATTGGCAAAACCGATGAACAGGCTGACACCCAAGGCGATGAGAAAGGCCACTTCCAACGGCACGACACCGCTGTTGAACAAGGTCCACATCAGCACGGCCGAGAAGCCGAAGACCGAGCCGACCGAGAGATCGAACTCGCCCGAGGTCATGAGCAAGGTCATCGCCAGCGCGATGAGGCCGAGCTCGACAGTGAAGGCGAGCGTGTTGCTGATATTCTGGAGCGACAAGAAGCCCGGATTGATCGACCAGAAGACGAGAAGCTCGAGCACCAGAAGGACGAGCGGGCCGAATTCTGGCGCGGCGATGAGGCGCTGCAAAAGGGAGCGGTGCTGCATGACGGCCGTCAACACTGTTCGCGCGGCACCGCTCCCCATCCGGCTACCCGGCCCCAGGCCGGGTAGCCACCTTCCCCGCAAGGGGGAAGGATAAGGATGGCGAGATGCGCTTGCGGACTTTCAGCCAACACTACTTGCCGGAGAGGATCTTGTCATAGACCTCGGCCGTGTCCTTCTCATAGAGGGCGCCGGTGATGATGTTGAAGCCGGGCGGGATCTTGCTCGACGCCATGGCGGCCATGGACAGCGCCATGTAGCTCGTCGCCTGCGGGTCCTGCCATTGCGCGGCATTCACATAGCCGGTGAGCACTTCCTGCGTGGTCTCGGTCGAGTTGCCCCAGCCTACCACCGGAATCTCGCCGGCCTTGACGCCGACCTGGTCGAAGACGCGCTTGATGCTGCCGGTCACGAGATCGCCGAGCCCGATGATCGCCTTGATCTTGGCGCGGTTGGCGGTCAGGTAGTCCGACATGCGGGTGATGATCTCCGCCTGATCGAGCGTGGCGTCGGTGATCTCCCAGGTGATGTTGAGCGGCTTGAAGACGCTCGATATGCCTTCCTCTTCCTGCACGCCATAGGTTGCGCCCGGCACCTCGACCGGCATCCAGACGAAGTCGCCCGATTTCACCAAACCCTTGTCGACCAGATATTGCGCCCAGTTGCGGCCGAAAGTGACGTTGTCGCCGCCGACATAGGCATCGAAGCTCGCTTTCGGATCGGGCGTATTGAAATTGATGATCGGAATGCCGGCGTCATTCGCTTCCTTGGCGACCGCGACCAGGCTGCCGGGATCGGGGCTGGTGGTGACGATGCCGTCGGCCTTGGCGGCAATGGCGGCGCGTACCGCTTCCTGATGCGCCGGCACATCGCCATTGTGGAAGGAGGTGTTCACCGTGTTGCCGGTGTCCTCGGCCCATTGCTTGGCACCGGCGAGGAAATAGGTCCAGACCGGATCGGCGGGCGATCCATGCGATATCCAATAGAATGTCTTCTTGGCCTCGGCCGAGACGCTCGAGGCCAGCCCCAGGCTCAGCGCCACCAGTGCGGCACTGAGACAGACCATTATTCGCTTCAGCATTTCATCCTCCCACTAATGTTGCGCACTTATCTTTTGGGTGGCCGGGTCAAGCCCGGCCATGAACTCAAAATGCTATTTGAGCCGCATCATTTTGATGATGGTAGGAGGAAGCGGAAGCGCGAGTCAAGGCGCGTCAGAGGAAGCCGGCGAGGAAGGGCACCTTGCGTGTGTCGCCGCTCGCATCGGTGAGGGTGATCTCGCCATTGCCAAGAGCGATGTCGCTGACCGCGGTCCAGTTCGCCGGCACCGGGATGGCGCCCAGCGCATAGCGGACCGTGACCTTGCCCTTGCCGAGCGCCACGCCCGCAAGCCCGTCCTCGGGATCCTCGATCAGATGGTGGTCGAGCGATGCCTCCTCGATGCCGATCACCGCCCGGTGGCGGCCGTTCCATGGCGCGTAGTTGCGTCCGCCATTGCTCATCCACAGGGCCGTATGCGGCAGGACGGTCGCATCCTTGAGCGCGAAGAACAGAAAGCCATCGGCCTTGGCGAGCGCCGCCGACCAGCCGAGCTTCGTGCCCGGCCTTTCACTCATGATGATGAAGTCCTCATGTCCCTGATCGAAGGGATAGAGGCTCGCATCGCTGATGCCGCCATCGGCGCGCTTGACCTTGGCCAGGGACGCGAAGCGCTGCGGATAGAGAAGCACCGAGCGGCCGCGCTTCGGATCGGTCTCGAGCGCCTTGCCGAGCGTGAAGCCCGAGGCTTTGCGTGAAAAGCTCAAGCGCGCGCCGCCCGGCACATGGATCATGGCGTGATGCGCCACGGGAATGGCGCCGGCGCCGCCCTCGAAGACATGGCTTTGATAGACGATCGGGTGATGGGGGCAGAGCGTCAGATGCTTGACGAGGCGCGCGCCTTCGACCGCCTCGCGCAAAGCATATGTCGTGGTGACGGCGCCGTCACCTGCGCGGTCGCTGCCGGCCTTTTCCCATGTGCCATTGGCGGCCCAGCCATGGATCGGAATGTCGGCCTTCGTCCGGCCGAAAGGCGCGCAGAAGAAATCACCGGCAAGGCGGCTTTCGACGGGCGCCACACCATCGGGCAGGGCTTCGCCGGAGCGGACCCAGGGGGCGCGATGCAGGGGCCGCAAATCCTTCGCTCCTTCGCAATTGATCACGAGATCGTCGATGATGCCGCTCTCGGGCCGGAAGGCGAGGGAGATCCCCTCGGTGCTCATAGTGTCCATGCGCTCAGCTTTCATTGGGGATGTTTTCGCGGAAGACCGATTGTATGCGGATCGTGGCGGTGGAAATATCATCTTCGCCGCGCACCGCGCGAACGAGGCGGTCGACGACCTCGCGCGCCTCGACACGGGCGTTCTGGTCGATCGCCACATCCATGACGCCGGTCAGGAGATATTGGCGCGTGTCCTCGGTCAAATCGTGGCCGACGAAGACGACGGACTTGTCGCGCTGGCGTTCGATCAAGGCGCGGGCAATGCCGTCCTGGCCGGCGCCGATGCAATAGATGGCGCTGAGGTCGGGATGCTCATCGAGAAGGGAGCGCGTCTCGCGATAGGCGCGGTTCGCATCCTCGCGCACCTCGCGCGCCGCGACGATGCGCAATTGCGGGAAATTCTCCTGCAATATGTGACGGAAGCCCATCTCGCGCTCCTCATGGCCGCGATAGGCGAGGGCGCCGGCGAGCATCGCCACCTTGCCGGCGGAGCCCGCAACGAAACGGCCAATGAGATAGCCGGCGAGCCGTCCGGCGGCGCGGTTGTCGATGCCGACATAATTCACGCGCCCGACATGGCTGATGTCGGAGACGAGCGTCATCACCACGGTGCCTTGCGCGATGAGCTTGCGCACCGCCTCGCGCACCGCCGGACTGTCGAGGCCGATCAGCCCGACGCCCTGGCACACGGTGCGCAGATTGGCGAGCCGGGCGGCGATCTCTTCCGGCTCGATGCCGCCCAGGCGATGGATCTGGATGTCGACATCGCCGCGCGCGCCGACCTGCTTCTCGATATGCCGGGCAAGATCGGAGATGAAAGCATTGCTGCCGCCGGGAAGGACGAAATCGAGACTGACCTTCCTGATCGCGGCGAGCGCCGATTTCTCACCCGAAAGCTCGGCCATCACGGCAAGCACATGGGCGCGGGTATGGTCCTGGACGCCCGGACGCTGGTTGACCACCCGGTCGACCGTCGCCTTGGAGACGCGGGCGGCGCGGGCAATCTCATCCAGCTTGGGTCGCTCTTTGGCCAAGGCGGTCCTTTCGATTCGCTGAAGCTAGCGGGGTGATAGGACAATGGTCAAGAAAAACCTCAAAATGAGGTTTTATCCGGGCTGATTGGTCGTAATGTCCCTTGAACCTGCCCAATTCGAATGCTATCCTCAAAATGACGCATCAAAATGATGTCATAGAGCGGGTCCGGGGGCGGACCACAAGGGTGAATGAGGTGCCGATGACACCCTCAGCACGCGATTACAGCCTGATCGGCAGGGATTCGGCACTGGCTGAGGAAAACGGCCTGTCGGCGGCCGAATGGTATGCCTGTCCGATCCCGCGCAAGGCGCTCAAGGAATTGATGAAGCGGTCCGACGGACCGGCTTTGCGCGACACGGTGATATGGTTTGCGGCTTTGCTTTCGTCCGCGGCCGGGGGCGTTTATTTCTGGGGCAGCTGGTGGGCCGTGCCGTTCTTCCTTGTCTATGGCGTCCTCTATGGCTCATCGAGCGACAGCCGCTGGCATGAGGCTGGACATGGCACGGCCTTCAAGACGCGCTGGATGAACGACGTCGTCTATCACATTGCGAGCTTCATGATCCTGCGCGAGCCGACGGTGTGGCGCTGGAGCCATACGCGCCATCACACCGACACGATCATCGTCGGGCGCGATCCGGAGATCGCCGTGCCGCGCCCGCCCGACGTGACGGGGCTCCTGCTCAATGTCTTCGCCATCAAGAGCAGCCTGCGCACCATCCGGCATCTGTTCATCCATGCGGCGGGGCGCCTCACCGCCGAGGAGCAAACCTTCATCCCCGAGATGGAGCGCTGGAAGGTCACTCTCGTGGCGCGCATCTATCTCGCCATCTTTGCCGCCGTCATCGCGGCCTGTTTGTGGATGGGAAGCCTCCTGCCGGCAATGCTGGTCGGGCTTCCGACCTTCTATGGCGGCTTCATGACCATCTTCTTCGGCCTGACCCAGCATGCGGGCCTTGCCGAGGACGTGCTCGACCATCGGCTCAATACGCGCACCGTCTATATGAACCCGCTGTTCCGCTTCCTCTATTGGAACATGAACTACCATGTCGAGCATCACATGTTCCCGATGGTGCCCTATCATGCGCTGCCCAAATTGCACGACGCGATCAAAGACGATTGCCCGGCACCTTATCCGAGCACCATCGCCGCCTATCGCGAGATCATCCCCACCATCCTGCGGCAGATCCGCGAGCCCCAATATCACGTGGTGCGGCAATTGCCGTCCGGCGCCAAGTCCGTTCCCTATAATTTCGGCACCGTGCTGAGACCTGCGGAGTGACATTCATCATGGGAGATCAATGGATCGATGCTGGCAGCGCCGAGGACATTGACCCGGAGGATGTCGTCCGCTTCGATCATGACGGGCGCACCTTCGCCGTCTACCGCACCGAGGACGACCGCTACTTCGCCACCGACGGTCTGTGCACGCATGAGAAAGTGCATCTTTCAGGCGGGCTGGTGATGGGCACGATCATCGAATGCCCGAAGCACAATGGCCGCTTCGACTACACCACCGGCAAGGCCAAGGGCGCGCCGGTCTGCGTCGATCTCGCCACCTATCCGGTGAAGGTCGATGGCGGCCGGCTCTTCATCAAGCTCGGCTGAGACTTGAACGTGTCGGATCGCGGCATGGTCATCATCGGGGCAGGGGAATGCGGCGGCAGGGCCGCGGTCGCCTTGCGCGAGCAGGGCTGGACGGGCGCCATCACGCTCATCGGCGCGGAAGAGCATGCGCCCTATGAACGCCCGCCTCTGTCGAAAACCTTCCTGACCGATGATGGTCCGGAGGCCTGCCAGTGCAATGCGGATGCGGCGCGCTTCCAAGAGCTGGCGATCGACCATCGCCGGTCGCGCCGCGCGGTCGCCATCGAGCGGACAGATCGCACGATCCGTCTCGATGACGGTGCGACCGTTCCCTATCACCGGCTGCTGCTCGCGACCGGGGCGCAAGCCCGGCCGCTCACCGTCCCGGGCGGCGCGGCGGCGCTCACCTTGCGCCATCATGGGGATGCGCTGCGGTTGCGCGCGGATCTCACGAAAGGCAGTCGCGTGACCATCATCGGCGGCGGCTTCATCGGCCTCGAGCTTGCGGCAAGCGCCGTGCAGCGCGGCGCCTTTGTCACCGTGATCGAGCTTGCGCCACGGCTCCTGTCGCGGAACGTGCCGGCCGACATCGCCGCCATCGTCGAGGCCAGGCATCGCGCCGCCGGCGTCGTCTTCCATTTCGGTGTCGCGGTCGAGAAGATCGGTCTGGACGGCAAGGTGACATTATCGACTGGTGAAACGATCGCCGGCGACATCGTGATCGCCGGCGTCGGCGCTCGTCCCGATATTGCGCTTGCCGAGCAGGCGGGCCTCGCGATCGACAATGGGATCGCGACCGATGCCTGCCTTCGCACCAGCGATGAGATGATCTTCGCCGCGGGAGATTGCGCCGCCGCGACGCATCCGCTGTTCGGCGGCCGGCGCCTCAGGCTCGAATCCTGGCGCAATGCGCTGGAGCAAGGGGCGCTCGCGGCCCGCAACATGCTGGACCAGCAGTTGAGCCAGACGGCGGTGCCGTGGTTCTGGTCGGATCAATATGAAATCTGCCTGCAGATTGCCGGTCTGCCCGACAGCGGTGCGACGACGATCGCGCGCGCCGTGCCGGATGCGGTGCTCAATTTCCATCTCGACGCCACGGGAAAGCTCGTCGCCGCCAGCGCAATAGGGCCTGTGGGCGCGATCGCCAAGGACATCAAGATCGCCGAGCTGCTCATCGCGAGGCAGTGCCGGCCGGATCCGCAAGTCCTTGCCGAACCGTCCTATCGGCTCAAATCCCTGCTCGCCGCCTAGGAAGGACCTCATGAAATCCGCACAGGCCACCGTCGCCGATCTCCTTGCGCTCAAGGGCAAGCGGCAGCTCAGCAAGCTCAGGGTCGAATCGCTCGATGAAGCGGAAGCGGCAAGCCTCGCCGGCATCGACATGCTTTCAGTGCCGCCCGAGATCATCGAGCAGCCGAGGTTTCGCGCTGTGTGTCCGACACCCTTTGCCGTCGCCGGCCTCGAGCCCGGACTCTATGTGACCGAGGAAGACTATCTGCGCGCCGCCTTCCGGTTCCTCAAGCTCGGCGCCAATGCGGTCTATTGCGGGGCGAGCCTCGCCATCGTCAGGCGGCTGCGCGATGAGGGCATTCCGGTCGTCGGCCATGTCGGCCTCATCCCGTCGCGGCGCACCTGGACAGGCGGATTCCGGGCAGTGGGCAAGAGCTGTGAACAGGCCTTGGAAGTGTGGCGGCAGACCAAGGCGCTCGAAGAAGCGGGTGCCTTCGCCGCCGAGATCGAGGTGGTGCCGCCCGACGTGGCGGAAGCGATCTCGCGGCGCACCCGGCTGCTCATGATATCGATGGGCGCCGGCGGGAAATGCGACGCGCAATATCTCTTCGCCATGGATGTGCTCGGCAGCCATGACGGACATTATCCGCGTCATTCCAAGGTCTATCGCGACTTCCTCGGCGAGAACCGGCGCCTGCAGCAAGAGCGGGTATCGGCTTTCCGCGAATATGCGCATGACGTCGGAAGCGGCGCCTTCCCGGCGGAGAAGCATCTGGTTGCCATGAATTCCGGAGAATTCAGCCGCTTCATGGAGGAGCTTGGGAAGATTCCGGAGATTTGAGTCTGCGCCGTCTGGCGTGCAGAATGAGGGGAAGGGAGGACGATATGACCAGATGGCGCGTGGCGGGAATCAATTTCGACCATATGCATATGGGCGACCTGTTGAGAGAAGTGTTCAACCATCCCGATGCGGAGATCGCCGGCATCTATGACCCGACGCCCGGGCGCATGGCATCGGCGATCGCCAATTTCAACATCCCCGACGACCGGGTGTTCACCGATCTCGACGAGTGTCTCGAGAAGAGCAATCCCGATCTCGCCGTCATCTGTGCTGCGACCGCGGCGCATGCCGATCACGTCGAAAGGGTGGCGAAGCACAAGGTCCATGTGCTGGTGGAGAAGCCCTTCGCGGCCTCGATCGCGGAAGCCGACCGCATGATCCAGGCGATGAAAGCGGCCGGACGGAAGCTTGCCATCAACTGGCCGCTCGCCTGGTATCCGTGCCATGTCACCACCAAGCGGCTGATCGATGAGGGCGCCATCGGCAGTGTCGTCGAGGTGCATTACTATGACGGCAATCGCGGGCCGCTCTATCACCTCGCCGACAAGGTCGAGGTGACGGCCGAAGAGGTGGAGGCGGCGAAGCCAGAGTCGTGGTGGTACAAGCGCGCCTCGGGCGGCGGCAGCCTGCTCGATTATCTGGGCTATGGCGTGACGCTCGGCACCTGGTTCCTCGATGGCGACCAGCCGATCGAGGTCACCAGCGTCGTCGACGAGACGCCCGGCATCGAGGTCGACCAGCATTCGGTCACCGTCTGCCGCTATGTGCGCGGCCTGTCGAAATTCGAGACGCGCTGGGGCACCTTCTCCGATCCCTGGACGCAGCAGCCGCAGCCCAAATGCGGCTTCGTCGTGATGGGGACCAACGGCACGCTGTCGAGCTATGACTACGAGCCCATCGTCACCATCCAGACGCGCGAGCAGCCGGCGCATCGGGCGGTCGCGGCGGACGTGCTGCCGGCGGGCCGGCGGGCGCCGATCGAATATATGCTCGACTGCATCGCCAATGACAGGGAAGTCACCGGACCTTTGTCGCCGGCTTTGTCCCGCATCGGCCAGCAGATCACCGACAGCGCCGTGCTCTCGGCGCGCGAGAAACGCACCGTGGCGCTCCTGCCATGAGCGAAACCCCCAGCGAAGACGCCTATGCGCTGGCAACCGCGCCCGTGAAAATCGTCGCGGCGCCGGAGCTTCCCTATCGGCCGCCGCGCGCGAGGAGCTACAGGCCGGGGATTGCGCTCATCGGGGCCGGCGGCATCTCCTTCGCCCATCTCGATGCCTATCGCAAAGCGGGACTCGATGTCCGCGTCATCTGCAACCGCACGCTCAGCAAGGCCGAGGCGCGGCGCGATCAGTATTTTCCCGAAGCCGAGGCGACGAGCGATTTCGCCCAAATCCTCAGGCGGCCCGATATCGACATCGTCGACATCACCACCCATCCGCGCGAGCGCTATGGCATGATCGAATCAGCGCTCGGTGCGGGAAAGCATGTGCTGTCGCAGAAGCCTTTCGTGCTCGATCTCGACCAGGGCTGGCGCCTGGTCCGGCTCGCCGACGATGAGGGCGTCAAGCTCGCCGTCAACCAGAATGGCCGCTGGGCGCCGCATCTCTCCTATATGCGGGAAGCCGTGCGCGCCGGCCTCATCGGCGATCTCATCTCCTGCCATGTGGCCATCCACTGGAACCATGGCTGGATCAAGGGAACGCCCTTCGAGGCGATCGACGATCTCGTCTTCTATGATTTCGCCATCCACTGGTTCGACTTCCTCGCGAGCCTGATCGGCGATGGCGCGCGCTCGGTCTTCGCCTTGCGCGGACAGGCGGCGGGGCAAGAGGTCAAGCCGCCGCTCCTGGCCTCGGCTCTGGTCCAGTTCGACAAGGGCCAGGCCTCGCTCATCTTCGATGGCGCAACACCTTACGGGCCGCAGGACCGCACCTATGTCGCCGGCACGAAGGGCAGCCTTCTGAGCGTCGGGCCCAATCTCGGCGAGCAGAAGGTCGAGCTCTACACCGAAGCCGGGGTCGCCGCGCCCAGCCTCACGGGGAGCTGGTTCAATGACGGCTTCCATGGCGCGATGGCTGAGCTCATTTGCGCCATCGAGGACGGACGCGAGCCGCTGAACGGGGGGCGTGGCAATCTCGCGAGCCTCGCTCTGGCCTTCGCCGCCATCGCCTCGGCGCATAGGGGTGTTCCGGTCAGGCCGGGCGACATCAGGCGTCTCGATGCGGCCGGCGCACTCCAGCATATCGCATAGCTCATGCATTTCCGGCTTGCGTAAGAGAAGCGATCGGGACTAAAAGGCGTCATTCCACAGGGGTGCTCCGTAACGCCGGGGCTGAGATGCGGACGACATGTTCGCGGACCCTCAAGCTGATCTGGATAATACCAGCGGAGCGAGGTGACGATGTTTTCCGGCGCACAGATTTCCCTCTATCCCATGTCCGATGATTTCATCGGCATCATCCTCGGCGCCATCAAGGCGCTCGACCCCTATCGGCCGCATTTCCGCATCGAGACCGACGATGTCTCCACACTGATCGTAGGTCCGCCGGAACAGCTCTTTCCGGCGATGCGCGACCTCTTCGTCGCCGCGGCGCAAACCGGCGCGCATTGCGTGCTGTCGGCGACCGTGTCGCGCGGCTGTCCGGGCGAGCCCGACGATCCGATCTGCACGCCGCAAAACGATATGAGCTCGGCCTTGCCGCTCTCAGACCGCATCGATGCGGCGCGCGAAGCCGTTGCCGCGGCGCCGTGGACGGGCCAGGCGATCGCGGCCCAGTTCTCGCTTTATCCGCTCGGTGTCGGCCACCATATGGACGAGATCTATGGCTGCATCGATTTCCTGAAAAACTCGGGCGTGTTCGACCGGCCGAAGAATTTCTGCACCAGGCTCAAGGGCGATGCCGGTCCCGTCTTCGCCACGCTTGCCGAGGCGTTCCTGCGCTTCGGGGCGCCAGAAGGCCATGTGACGCTCGATCTCACCGTCTCCGCCAACAGCCCCAGCGCTAAAGTGTGAGGTATGCCATGAACAGCCGCTTCCATTGGTCCTTGCGTGAAATCCTGATCGTCGCCGTGCTCGGCGCGGTCTTCGGCGTGCTCTATCTCGGCTGGGTGCAGGTCTGGCTCATCGCCCAGGCGATCTTCGGCGCCGTCACCATGGATGTGGTGATGGGCTTCTGGTTCATCGTCTCGATCATCGCCGCCGCCATCATCAGGAAGCCCGGCGTCGCCATCATCTCAGAAATGCTGGCGGCGGCGACCGAGATCCTGCTCGGCAGCCCGGCCGGCCTCATGCTGCTGCTCTCGGGCTTCATCCAGGGGGCCGGCGCCGAGGTCGTCTTCGCAGCGACAGGCTGGCGCAACTACCGCCTGCCGGTGCTGATGGCGGCGGGTATCGGGGCGGCGATCTTCTCCTTCGTCTATACCTGGGTCCTCTTCAACTACGGCGCGCTGGCGCCCGGACTCCTCATCGCCATGTTCGCCTTGCGCTGCCTGAGCGGCGCGCTTCTCGGCGGGCTCCTCGGCCATGTGATCGTCGAGGCGCTCTATCGCACCGGTGTCCTCAACGGCCTCACGATCGACCATGACCGAAGGCTGCAGCGCGCCTAACGAGGTCGCCGCGTCGTGGCGAAACGTGGTTGTTCGGTATCCTTACGCGCAACGCGATGCCGTCGGTCCCGTCAGTTTCGATCTGAAGCGCGGCGAGCGACTTCTGCTCCTCGGCAGCTCAGGCTCCGGCAAGTCGACGCTGCTCAACACGCTCAATGGACTCGTGCCGCAGACGATCCCGGCCGAACGCCAGGGAGATATCCGGCTCGGTGACGAGGATGTCGCGACGCGCGCGCCGGCCGGTTGGGCGTCGGAGATCGCGCGGTTCTTCCAGAATGCGGAAGAGACCTTGTGCGGCATGCGCGTCGAGGACGAGATCGCCTTCGCGCTCGAAAATCGCGGGGTTCCGGAGAATGAGATCGCCACGCGCGTGAGGGCAGCCTTGCGGCTCGTCGACCTGCCGGAGCATTGGCTGGGGCGCCGCTCGGCGACTCTATCGGGCGGCGAGAAGCAACTGGTGGCGCTCGCCGCCTGCTTCGCGCAGGAAGCGCCGATCTTCGTGGCGGACGAGCCAACGGCGCATCTGGCGCCGGCTGTGGCGGCGCGCCTGCATCGCCTCCTGATGGACCGGCACGAGGAGCGCAGCGTATTCCTGGTCGATCACCGGCTCGACGGGCTCATCACCTCGCTCGACCGTGTCGTCATATTGGATGCATCGGGCCGGATCCTGGCCCAAGGTCCACCGGCTTCGGTGTTCCGGACGCATCGCACGCGGCTCGAGGAGCTTGGCGTCTGGTTGCCGCTGGCCGTAGCCCTCGACGGCGAGCTGGAGAAGGCCGGACTTGCGCCAAAGGCCCCGCCGCTCACCTTGAAGGCGGCGCTCGACGGCGTCGATGCCGAGAAGGCCATGCCGGTGGTCAAGACCTTCGTCGCGCAGCATGTGGCGCGAAACGCATTGGCACCGGCGGGTGAAAGGGTGGCACGGCTGGTCCATGCCGATTGCGCGCCGCTTTACGGACCGACTGTGCTCGATGATATCTCGCTCGCCATCCAGGCTGGCGAAATCCTCGGCATATTGGGCGCCAATGGCGCGGGAAAATCGACGCTGGGCGCGAGCCTCGCCGGCCTGTTGAAGCTCAAGGCCGGCAGGCGCGAGGGCAGGCCTGCGGGCATCGCCTTCCAGAATCCGGAGAACCAGTTCATCTCAGGGTCGGTCGGCGACGAGATCGCGGCGGCTTTGCCGCGCGGCCTCGACCGGACGGAGCAGCGCGTGGACCAGCTTCTCCATGAGTTCGACCTCGCCTCTTTGCGGCATCAGCATCCCTTCGAATTGTCGCAAGGCCAGAAGCGGCGCCTGTCGCTCGCGTCATTGACCGCGGCGGGCCAATGGCCGCTCTTCGTCCTCGATGAGCCGACGGCGGGCCTCGATGCCAAGGGCGCCAAAATGGTCGTCAGGCTGATCGAGCGGCTGGCGCAAGCGGGCCATGCGGTTGCCATCATCACCCATGACATGGATTTGGCCTTGAGACTCTGCCCGCGCTCGGTCATCCTCGCTCATGGCCGCATCATCGCCGATGGCACAACCGCCGATCACCTGAGCGATCCGGATCTCCTGGCGCAGGCCGGACTCGCCCCGCCCGCGATCGCGCCGGCGCTCCACTGGCTCAGGCAGCATGCGCCATGCTGAGCACACTCCATCCCTTGCCCAAGCTCGTGATCTGCCTTCTGTGGATCGTGATGGCCATCCTGATGTTCGATGCCTGGTTCCAGCTCGCCGCCATCCTGCTCTGCGTCGCGGCGCTCATCGTGCTCGAAGGAAAGCCACCGCTCCTGGTTCTAGGCTTGATGGTGCCCTTCGCGCTGTTCGGCTTCGGCTTCCTGACGACGAGCGTGCTGTTCCGGGTGGATAGCGATTTTGCCCTCCATGCGGCGGAGCAATCGCCGTTCGCCTCGCAGGCCTTCTCGGCGGGGATCGTACTATTTCTACGCGCGATCGCCTGCGGCATGATATCGGCGGTCTTCGTGCTCACCACCGATCCCGGCCATTTCATCAAGGCGCTGATGGCGGACTGGAAGCTGTCGCCACGCATCGGCTATTCGCTGTTCTCGGCCTTGCAGCTCGTGCCCGACCTCGCAAGCGAGCTCAGGCAGATCCGCATCGCCCGCGCCATGAAACGCGGCAAGCCGCCCTCCGCCTTCATCTATCCTCAAGAGCTCGTCACCTTGTTCATTCCGCTCCTCGCCTATGCGATCCGCCGCGCCGGGCGTGCGGCGATCGCCATGGAAGCGCGCGGACTGGGCGCAGGGCAGGCGCGGACCATTCTTGCCGCACCTCGCCTCGGCCGGCGGGATGCCGTGTTTGCCGGCATCGCCCTCGGCCTCCTCATTGTTGCTTTGGCGATCACGCTCATATGAACCAAAGGCGTCGCGAACCGTTTTCGTGACGCATGGTGAAATTTCCCCTTGCCCTGGAGACAAAGATGATCCTCACGACATACAGGAAGTTCAAAGGCGATCGCTTGATGCCATGGGGCAAAGCCACGGTGGTCAGCGGTGCCAAAGGATATGTCTTCCTTTCCGGCAATACGGCCACCACGGAGGATTACGATCCCTCGACCCGGCGCGGCGGCGCTGTCGGCGACCCGGTCATGCAATGGCGCGCGATACTTGCGAACATCAAGGCGGATCTGGAGGAAGTCGGCAGCTCGCTCGAGCATCTGATCAAGCTGACATTCTATGTCAAAGGGCCGTTTCCCGATGGCGGCGTTCTCAGCTCACCCAATTTCCGTCTCGATGTGATGGATGAATTTTTCGCGGAACATTGCCCGAAGCACTGCAGCTACAACAATCCGCCCCCGTCAGAGGTGATCGGCGTCGCTGCCCTGGCGCAGCCGGATCTCGTAATCGAGCTCGTTGCCATCGCCGCTTTGCCGGACTGAGAAGGCGACTCACATCTTTCATCCGGGCTCATGGCTTCCCACATAAGGGCCTGGTGCTTCGACACAATGACTGAAACCTTAAGCCTCTTTCCACCGACGCTCGGTGGCCCGTCAGGGTTGCGTTATCAGCCGGACTTCATCTCCTCCGCCGAAGAGGAGGGGCTCATCGCACATGTCCGCGAGCTGCCGCTCGTGCCCTTCCAGTTCGGCGCCTATGAGGGCAAGCGCCGGGTCGCCTCCTTCGGCTGGCGCTATGACTATGGCGAGCGCAAGCTGCACAAGGCCGAAGATATTCCGGAATGGCTTGCGCCTTTCATCGCCAGGGTCGAAGCCTTCGCCGGTCCGGCGAGCGGCCCCATCCGGCAAGTCCTCGCCACCGAATATGATGAAGGGGTGGGGATCGGCTGGCATCGCGACAAGCCGCATTTCGACGAGGTCTTCGGCCTGTCGCTCAAGTCGGAATGCAAGTTCCGCTTCCGCCGCCAAGCGGGAAGCTCATGGGAGCGCTTTACGCTTACGGCCGAGCCAAGGTCGCTCTATATGATGACGGGCGAGGCCCGGAGCCAATGGGAGCATAGTATCCCCGCCGTCGAGGCCCAGCGTTATTCCATCACCTTTCGCACCATGCGCTAATGCGCTTGCTCATTGCGTAGGATCTCCTGGCGCAAGCGCTTTTCGACGAGCTTGTCCAGGCGCTCGGCGATGGAGGTGAGATTGAGATAGCCATCGACAATGATGCCGTTCCGGTCGGCTCCCCCAACGACAGCGCTACCGAAGCCAACATCCTCGATGATCGTCAGCAGGTCACTTTTGGTTATCGTTTGCATGAACGCCCTCTCCCATAAGGGCGGACTTCCAACGCGCAACTGTTCATTCGGTTCCATCCAAGGGCATGGAACTTGATGGGAACTTTCGCCGCAAGCCGCTCTTGATTCCAGGCAGGCAACCAAGAAAGCCAATGCCATGCCGAAGACGACGAATCCGCGAAAGACCGAGCTTCATCTCTACCGGCTGGAGCCCTCAGGCCCGATGCGCGACCGCGACGAATGGGCGGCGAGCACGGTCAAGGAGACCTGCTTCGTCTGGGCGACGAGCGCGCAGGAGGCGCGCACCATGGTGGAGGTCGAGACGCGCACCCGCCAATCGCAGTCGCAGACCAAGCTGCCTTTCTTTTCGCCCTGGTCGAGCAGCAGCTTCACCACATGCGAAGAGGTGGTGCCGGGGGCCAAGGCCAGCTCCTATCCGGCGGGCATGGTTTTTACCGAAAACGGTCCGATCAAAGAGGCGTCGGGCCCTCAGCACCGGCAGGAGCCGTGAGACCGTCACGTCCGCCTGAAGCAGTCCGAGGGCCGATGAAGAATGTGCGCGCCTTCTCGATCGCCGCCTTGTCGGCCGTGACATCGCCAGGGCGATTGCCATAGCCCAGGAGGACGCCGCCGAAATTCATCTTCATATAGTCGGCGGTGATGGCGAGCGTGCCGACGAGCGGGTCGGCGCGCGACTGATCCTCATCGGATATGGCGGAGACGCCCCACAGTGTCCTGCCCGCCATGCGCGCCTTGAAGTCGGCACCCGGCACGCGCAGCCAGCCGCTCCAGTAGTCGAGATAGAGCTTGGCGCTGGCGGGCACGCTGTACCAATAGAGCGGGACAATGAAGACGAGATCGGTCGCGGCAAGCGTCGCCTCGAAGAGGGTCCGCTCATTGCCCTGGGGCTCGGGATAGACACCGATCGAATGACGGATGTCCTCGAAGGGCGCCAGCGGCAGATCCGCCAGATGCAGCCATTGCTGCGCGGTGCCGGGACTTAGATATTCGGCCGCCTTGCGGGCGAGCCACTCGCTGTTGCCGTCGCGCCGGGCGCTGGCGCTGAGGAAAGTGAAGTGCCGTTTGGCGGCGGGGATGACGGCGTCCTGGGCCAAGGGTCTCTCCTGCGGTTGGAGGTAGTCATCCTCACTTAACCGGCGGCCCGGCGGCGGACAAATGACATCTCTTGATCTTCGGATGAATATAATTCATCTGAAAGAGCATGGTCGGGCAAAAGCATATCGCAGGCCTTCCCTGGACGGCGCTCCGGGCCTTCGAGGCCGCCTCGCGGCTCGGCAGCTTCAAGGCGGCGGCGCAGGAACTCACCCTCACGCCGACTGCGATCAGCCATCAGATCCGGCGGCTCGAAACCCATCTCGGCGCCAGCCTGTTCGAGCGTCTGCATCGCGGCTTGCGCCTCACGCCCACGGGAAAAGTTCTGGCGCGCGACGTGCAGAAGCTCTTCGCCGGCCTCGAAAACAGTCTCGAACGGCTCATGCGCGAGGGACGGGCGAAGGAAGCGCGGGCGCTCAGCGTGAGCGTCGTCCCCTCGCTCGCTTCGAAATGGCTGGCGCCGCGCCTCCATGGCTTCCAGAGCCGGCATCCGCAGATCGGCCTCAGGATTGTTTCCGACGAGGTGCTGGTCGATTTCAAGCGCGACCGCGCGGTCGACATCGCGCTTCGTTATGGCCCCGGCACGGCGGCGAAAGGCCTATATGCCGAGCGGCTGTGGCCCAAGGTCGAGATCATCGCGGTCTGCCGGCCCGATATCGCCAAGGACATCGCGCCAGGCTTGCCCGATCGTCTTAAGCGGCAGTCGCTCCTGCGCACCGCGCCGCCGCGGGCACGATCGCCGACGGGCCGGTTGCCGCATGTACCGGACTGGACGGACTGGCTCAGCGCCGCAGGGATCGCGCTCGATGCCGACAGGCGCAAGGCGCTCGACGGTCCCGTCTTCAACACCACCCAGCTTGCCGTCGAAGCGGCGGTCGCCGGCCGCGGCGTGGCACTCGCTCCGCATGTCCTCGTCGAAGCCGATATCGCCTCCGGCCGCCTGGTGCGTCTGTCCTCGACCAGGCTCGCCGATCCCAACAGCTTCTGGCTCCTGTGCCGTGCCGACCGGTTCAAGGACAGCCGGATCCAGGCCTTCGTCAAATGGATCAGGCAGGAGGCGGGCAGAACATAGCTCATGAGGGTTGATTAATTGATTGACTCAAGCAATAATATGGAATGAGCGACGACGGACGGACCGGCAACCTGGTCGGCGCGCTGGTGATCGCCCTCGGCGATGCCCTGCGCGTCGATCTCGAAACAGCCTCAGGGCGCGGTATCAGTGCCTGTGCGGCATTGGCCACGGCCTTGGCCTATCCGGGCGAGTCGGTCGATGCCTTGCGCCGCACCCTGGGACTCTCGGCGGCGGGGGCGACCCGGCTGGTCGATGGCTTGCAGGCGGACAAGCTCGTGGAGCGTCGCGCCGAATTGGAGGACGGGCGGTCGCGCGCGGTCGTGCTGACCGATGCCGGACGCAAGCAAGCCAAAGCGGTCCTTGCGGCTCGGCGTGCCGTGCTGGCGCGCGCCTTGGCGCCGCTCTCCAAGCGGGAACGCGGCGAACTGGCACGGATGCTCAATGTGATGCTGGCGGCGCTGACGCCCGACCGGCAGACCTGCGATCGCATTTGCCGGCTGTGCGACGTCAGCCGCTGTCCGCAGGACAATTGCCCGGTCGAGCTTGCGGCTCTGCGGGCGGAAAGAGCCTGACAGCGGTCGCAAGGAACGCCGCGCCGCCCTGAGCGGACGGTTTCATTGTTTGTGCAGTTGATAGGAGAATTCCCATGACACGATCTGCGGACTCACGCACCAGCCGCGATGCTTCTCGCCTCACTGCGGACTGGCTGATCGATGGCGGCCGATGGATTGCGCTCATCGGCGTCATACTGGTGCTCTTGCTGATCGGGGGACTGAAGTTCACGCAAATCGAGATCGACGGTTTGAAGCCAATCATCGGCGGAACGCCGTGGCTCGCCTGGATGTATCCGGTGCTGGGCGAAGCCGGCGCCTCCTATCTGCTTGGCGTCGTCGAGCTTGCGACCGCGGCTTTGCTTGCCCTTTCACCCTGGTCGCGGCGCGCCGGCATCGTCGGCGGCGCGCTGGCGAGCCTCACATTTCTTTGTGACCTCGACCGTGATGCTGGCGGTCCCGATCTGGGAAGCGGGCACGGGCGGATTTCCCTGGCTCAATCCGATGGGGCAATTCCTGATCAAGGACGTGGCGCTGCTCGGCATCGCCCTGGGAATTCTCGGTGAAAGCCTCAAGGGCCACAGCGCCCCCTGATATCACATCTTGTCCATCAGATGCTCCGGCCTGATCGGCATCTCGCGCACGCGCACGCCGGTCGCATGGAAGACGGCATTGGCGATGGCGGCGCCGATGCCAATGGCGCCGAGCTCGCCAATGCCGCGCGCCCCCAAGGGGCTCGCATGGGGATCGAAATCATCGACGAAATGCGCATCGATCCCGCTTACATCGGCATTCACCGGCACGAGGTAGCCTGAGAGATTCTTCGACAGGAAGCGCCCGAGGCGCGTGTCCATCTCCGAGCGCTCGAGCAGCGCCTGGCCGATGCCCCAGATGATGCCGCCGGTCATCTGGCTCCTGGCGGTCCTCGGATTGAGGATGCGTCCGGCATTATAGACGCCGAGCGCCCGGGTGACGCGCGGTATCGGGATATCGGGATCGATACGCACTTCGGCGAAGATCGCGCCGAAGCTGAAGACGGTGGGCGCTGCAGGATCCGCTTCCGGCACCCAGGCGCCGTCGGCGCTCAAGCGCTCCCCACCCAAGGCGGCCAGCGCGCCCGCATAGCCGTCGGGCCCATTGGCGCCGGCTTGCGTGAGAAGGGTCTTCAGCTTCTCCGCCGCGTCCTCGACCGCCGAGCCCACGCTCATGGTGTTCGAGGATGCGCCATTGAACGAAGCGGCGGGCAACGCGGTATCGCCGATCGCCAGGCTGACGGATGCGACGGGCACATCGAGCACGCTCGCCGCGATCTGGGGCAGGATGGTGCTGAGGCCCTGACCGACATCATGGGCAGCGGTCTCGACCAGCACATGACCCTGGCGATCGATACTCACCCGCGCGTTGGACGGAAAGCGGAAGGCGCGCAAGGCGGCACTCGCCATGCCATAGCCCACGAGCTCGCTTCCATCGCGCATGGACTTCGGTGCCATGCTGCGCTTTGCCCAGCCGAAACGCCTTGCGCCTTCCTCATAGCATTCGCGGAGCTTGTTCGAGGAAAAGGGCCGGCCATCGGCCGGATCGGCCTTGGCATAATTCCTGAGCCGCAGGTCAAGCGGATCCTGGCCCAGCTCATAGGCAAGCTCGTCCATGGCGATCTCGACGGCGACGAAACCGACGCCGCCAAAGGGCGAGCGCATGGCCGCGGGGCTCAGGCGGTCGAGCTTGCGCCGGCGATGACTGATCTTGAAATTAGGCGTCGCATAAAGCGCGTAAGTGTCCCAGCCGGCGGCCTCGATATATTCGCCGATATGAGCACCGGCCGCGATCGTGTCATGGCGAAGGCTGGTGAGCGTGCCGTCGGCCGTGGCGGAGAGCGCCACGGTCTGGCGCGTCGCCGGCTGATAGCCATGGGCGGTGTAGGATTGCGCCCTTGTCAGCACCAGCTTCACCGGCCGTTCGAGCGCGCGCGCCGCCATGGCGGCGAGAAGCGTGTGCGGCGCGCCCCAGATCTTGCCGCCAAAGCCGCCGCCGACGAAACCCTGCCGGACGCGGATCTTCTCGGGCGCCATGCCAAAGGCTTGCGCCAGCACCTGGCGCTGCTCCGACACGCCCTGAACGGCATCATGGAGAACGAGCTCACCGTCGCGCCAGTCCGCCATAGTCGCCACGGGCTCGATCGCATTGTGATGGCGGTCGGAAGTTACGTAGGTGCTTTCGATTTTGGCGTCGGCCTTGTCCCAGGCCGCCCCGACATCGCCCCAGGCCGTATCGAGCGGCAGGCCGAAGAACTGCGTCACCGGCTCGGCAAGCTCCGCACCGGCCTGGAAGTCGGTATCGAAGGGCTCGTCGCGATAGGCGACATGGACAAGCCTCGCCGCTTCCGTCGCCTGTTCCAGTGTCTCGGCGACCACCAGCGCCACCGGCTGGCCTTCATAGAGGACGCGATCGTCCTGCAATGGCGGCAAATTGGCATCGGCCAGGACGACATTGACGGGGGCGAGTTTGGGCGCGTTCTCATGGGTGAAGATATGGATCACGCCCGGTGCCGCGGCAGCGCTGCGCGTATCGATGGCGATGATGCGGGCCTTGGGACGCGTCGATCCGACGATCACCGCATGCGCGACACCGGCCACGGGCGTGTCGGCGGCGTAGAGCGCGCGGCCCGTCACCTTGGCCGGACCGTCACGCCGGCTCAGAGCTTCTCCGATTGCGCCTTTCATGATTTCTCTCCCGCGATCCTGATCGCCTTGATGGCCGCCCTGAGAGCAAGTTCCGTCTTGAAGCCATTGTGGCGGCCGGGCCGGGCAGCGGCGAAATCGCCGGCCAAAGCCCGCCGCAAGGCCTCGTCGTCGGTAAGCGCGACACCTGCCAAAGCCTTCTCCGCCCGGCGAAGGCGCCAGGGTTTTGGCGCGACGCCGCCCAGCGCCAGGCGCACCTCACGGATATGGCCATTCTCGACGACGAGGCCGGCGGCGACCGAAACGAGCGCGAATTCATAGGATCGGCGTTCCCGGATTTTGAGATAATGCGAATGTCGCGCCGTTTCCGAGGCCGGCACATGAATGGCGGTGATCAACTCTCCGTGACGCAGCGCCGTCTCGCCCGTGGTCCCGTAGAAATCGGCAAAAGCGATGCTGCGCGTCCCCTGCAACCCCTCGACATGGATCGTGGCGTCGAGAGCGGCGAGCGCTACGGCGAGGTCGGAGGCGTGGGGTGCCACACAGTCTTCGGTCCAGCCGAAGATCGCGGCGAAGCGGTCTTGTCCGGCGAGCGCCGCGCAGCCGCTACCGGCCTTGCGCTTGTTGCAGGGGAGCTCGACCTCGGCGCGAAAATAGGGGCAGCGGTTGCGCTGCATCAGATTGCCGCCAAGAGTCGCCATGTTGCGGAGTTGGGGCGAGGCGCTCTTGACGAGAGCTTCGGCGATCGCCGGATAATCGCGCCTCACCGCGGCGTGGCCGGCGGCATCGCTCATGCGGGCGAGGGCGCCGAGCGTGAGGCCCTTGGCATCGGCTGCAATGCGGTCGAGGCCGGCAAGGCCGCCGATATCGACAAGGCGGCGAGGGGCTGCGATGCCTTCCTTCAGCCAGTTGACGAGCTCGGTGCCGCCGGCGAGCGGCACGGCGCCCTTGTGCGCCAGAGCGGCGATCGCCTTGGGTAAGGTCAAGGCACGTTCATAGGCGAAATCCTGCATGGCTCAGTTTCCTTCCTGGCTCGCGGCCGCGCGCACCGCCGTCACGATCTGCGGATAGGCCGAGCAGCGGCAGAGATTGCCGCTCATGAATTCGCGAATCTCATCATCGGAGCCGGCATGGCCCTCGCGGATCAGCGCCACCGCGGACATGATCTGGCCCGATGTGCAGAAGCCGCATTGGAAGGCATCATGCCCGATAAAGGCGGCCTGCACGGGGTGAAGGACCTCACCCTCGGCCAGGCCTTCGATGGTCGTGATCTCCTTGGCCGTCGCGGCGTGTGCCAGGATCAGGCAGGAGAGCGCACGCCGGCCATCGACATGCACCGTGCAGGCGCCGCATTCGCCGCGATCGCAGCCTTTCTTGCTGCCGGTGAGGCCCAGATGCTCACGCAACGCATCGAGCAGGGTCACGCGGCTGTCGAGAGCGAGCTCATGCACGGCGCCGTTGACAGTGAGGATCGTTGTCCGTGCGGCCGCTTCATCAGGTCCATCCTTCATCGCCACTTCCTCTCTCGCAAAGACATCATGAGAGGCAAAATAAGTCGCGCTTGTCTTTCATCAAGTACCTACTATAAAGTGCAATACATACCTTTCAGTAAGAATTGGGGTTCTGCAGATGAAAGAGCAGCCTTATAGCTGCGGGCTCGGTCCCGCTTTCGAGGTCATCGGCGGCAAGTGGAAGGCGCTCATCCTGTGGGAGGTGAGCGAGAAGCCGCGGCGCTTCGGCGAATTGAAGCGGCTGGTGTCGGGCATCAGCGAGAAGATGCTCATCCAGCAATTGCGCGAGATGGAGGGCGACGGCCTGGTCCGCCGCAAGATCTTCCGCGAAGTGCCGCCGCGCGTCGAATATTCGGTGACGCCGCGCGGCAGCTCGCTCAACAAGGCGCTGGGTCCGCTCGCCGACTGGGGCGAGCAGTTGGAGCGCGAGCGTGAGCGCACCGCCCGCAAACTGGTGCGGGCTTGAGATCACGACTTAGTGTTCTTGTATCAAAGTATGGCGCTGGGCATTTCTGGCACGAAGCGTCAGAGCTGGGAAGGATAAGGAGGCGTCTGTCCGACCAACCCATCCTGGAGCGATAGACGCATGCCGCACGATTTCTCCCGACGCAATGCTCTTCTTCTGCTTTCGACGACAGCTGCTCTCGTGGGCAAACCAACTGACGCGTGGGCTGCACCCGATTTCCGGCCAGCCCTCGAGGCGGCCATTGATGCGTTCTTCGACGGATGGCGATCCGGCGACTGGTCTCCCTTCCTGGCGCGTTGCGCGGACGACTTCACCTTCCAGTTCCCGGTCGGGCCGCAACGTGGGCGTCGCACGGGCACCGAAGGCAAGGCTTCGATCACGGCCTGGTGCAGAGCGCATGCGCAAGCGGGCAATCGCATTACCGAGAGCGCGGTCAGCTTGCGGCTGTTCGACGCCGACTGGGCAGTCATTTGCGACCGGGGCAACGGAGTGATCGAAGGCCAGCCTTATACCGGACTGCATGCGATCTTCATGCGCGCCGGCGCGGCAGGGCAGATCGTGGAGATGCGTGAATATTTCGGCGAGCTTCCCGGTTAGCCGATCTCCACAATCCGATCGGACGTCAAGACCGATTGGATGAAGTCGGGAATTTCGAGGCCGGCTTTCACCTTGGCCTCGAGAGCCGATTCCGCCGCGCGTATTTGCGGCAGCCGGGCGATGACGGCGCTCGCTTGCTGGCGGGGGATGATGACGGGGCCGTCATTGTCGGCCACGACGATATCGCCCGATGCAATCGCGACACCGCCCAAGACGACCGGCAGGCCGACCGTTCCCGGGCCATTGCGGGCCGGTGAGTTGGGCGTAAGGCCTGCGCAATAGACCGGCAGGCCGACGCCCAGAATACCGGTGAGGTCGCGCGCCAGGCCGTCGGTTACGAGACCTGAGAGACCGCGGTTGCGTGCCATGCCCATGAGCAGATCGCCGGTTATGGAAGTGCCGGTGAAGCCGTCGGTCGCGGCCACCAGAATGTCGCCCGGCTGTGCGGCGGCAAGTGCGGCGAAGAGGGCGAGATTGTCCGCCGGACCGCAATGGCAGGTGATGGCCGTGCCGACCAGGACCTGTGACACGGGCGCCAGGGGCTTGATGCAATGATCGAGCGCGCCACGCCCTTCCATCGCATCGACGACATGGCCGGTCATGACCTGGGCGAAGGCCGCAAGCTCCGCGGGGCTGGGCCGCGGGAAATTGCGTCTTATGGTGAGAAGCGGAGGATCCTTGATCATGGCTTGAATACGATGTCCTGGTTGATGTCGGCGACCGCCGAGATGCCGCAGAGGCCCATCACGCGGTCGATCTCGCGGCGATAGATGTCGAGCATGTGCACGACGCCGGCTTCGCCGGCAACGGCGAGGCCCCAGAGTTGCGGCCGGCCGACGAGACAGGCCTTGGCGCCGAGCGCCAGAGCCTTGACGACGTCGCCGCCACGCCTGACGCCGCCATCGATGAGGACCGGAATACGCTCATCCACCGCATCGACGATGGCCGGCAAGGCATCGATGGTCGCGGGCGCGCCGTCGAGCTGGCGGCCGCCATGGTTCGACACGATCAGCCCGTCGATGCCTCGTTCGACCGAAGCCGCCGCCTCATCGGGATGAAGGATGCCTTTGAGGATGAGAGGGCCGGTCCATGTCTTGCGCAGCTCGTCCACGTCCGTCCATGACATGGAGGGATCGAGAAGCGAGGCCATGCGGCCGGCGAGCGTCTTGATATCGGCCGCTTCGCCCGGCCTGACATAATTGCCGAAGGTGACGCGCTTGATCTCGCGGCGCATGCGCCACAGCCATTCGGCCTTGAGCGCCATGCCGGCGAGACCTGAAAGACCGAAGCGCGGCGGTATGGCAAAGCCGTTGCGGATGTCGCGCTCGCGATTGCCGAGCAGCTGGTTGTCGACGGTGAGGACGAGGGCGTCATAGCCCGATTTCGCCGCGCGCTCGGCCAGTTCGCGGGTGAAGCCGCGATCCTTGTAGATGAAGACCTGCATCCATTTGGGCGCATTACCCGCGGCGGCAACGTCCTCGAGCGTCGCGACCGAGCCATGGCTCAGGCAATAGGCGGTGCCCGCGGTCTCAGCCGCGCGCGCAACGCAGCGTTCGCCGTCCGGCCAGAAGAGGCCGGCAAGACCTGTCGGCCCGATGACGACCGGCAGGCTGAGGCGCTTGCCGAACAGAGTGAGCGACAGGTCGCGCGCGGCCGAGCCCGAAAGCGGACGCGGCAGCAACTCGACTTCCTGAAACGCGGCCTCGTTACGCCGGAGCGTATGCTCGTCCTCAGCACCGCCATCGGCGAAATCGAAGACCGGCCGCGGCAAGGCCCGGCGCGCCAAAAGGCGCATCGCATCGATGCTGTAGGCGCGGCGCTGCCAGTCCGGTGTCATTCAGCACTGTCGAGGCGGTAGAAGTCTATGGCGTTGTCGTGGAAGAGCTTGCGCTTCTCTTCGTCGCTTGCACCTTCGACGACCCAGTCGACGATGTCGACCCATTCGGGATAGGTGCCGGCGAGCTCGAGGACATGCCAGTCGCCGCCATACATCACGCGGTCGAAGCCGAAAGTGTCGATCGTATAGGCGATATAGGGCTTGAGCTGCTCGCGCGTCCAGTTCTTGTGGTCGGCCTCGGTCGAAACGCCCGAGATCTTGCAATGGACATTCGGCAGGCCGGCCAGCTCCTTGAGATGCTGGCGCCAGGGATCGAAGATTCCGGCCTTGATCCCGGGCTTGCCGATGTGGTCGAGCACGAAGCGCACCTCAGGGCACTGGCGCACCATCTTGATCACATTGGGCATCTGGTGGTGCAGGATGCAGATGTCGAAAGCGAGATCATGCCGCGCCAGGAGCTTGAGGCCGGCGATGAAGTCGGGCCGGATGCAGAAATCAGGGTCGGCGTGGGTCTGGATCAGCCGGCGCACCGCGCGCAGCACCTTGTTCCGGCGGAGCTGGTCGAGCTCGGCCTCGATCGCCTTGCCGCGCTCGAGTGGGAGCGCCGCCACCATGCCGGCCAGCCGCTTGTCGGTCAGGGCCAGACCCTGGACCCATTCGGCTTCTTCGAGATGCTGCGGGAAATTGACATCGACCTCGACGAAGACGAAGCGGTCGACCTCGACCTTGCCCGCGGCCTTGGTGAAGTCGGCAGGCAGCACCGTTCGTTTCAGCGACGGCGCGTTCTTCGTCCAGTCATAGCCGAAGCGACTCGGGTCGCACAGATGCACATGGCTGTCGACGATCGGAAAATCAGGCACCGGCTTTTTCCTCCCCTACATATAGACGCCGCCATTCACATCGAGCACCGTGCCGCAGACATAGCTTGCCGCATCGGAGCACAGGAAGGCAATCGGCCAGGCGATCTCATGCGCTTCGGCTTTCCGGCCGAGCGGAATGCGCTCGAGATCGACCGGCCGGTCGCGCATCATGGGCGTTGCAACCGAGGCGGGCGCCACGCCATTGACCAGGATGCCCTGTGGCGCGACCTGGCGCGCCAGCCATTTCACCAAGGCATGCACGCCGCCCTTCGAGGCGACATAATGCGGCCCAGCGATGAGGCCGCCCATGCGGCCGGCGAGCGAGCCGATGAAGACGATGCGCCCCGAGCGGCGCGCGATCATGCCCGGCAGGAAGGCGCGCACCGCATGCAAGGGCCCGAGCACATTGACCGCCATGACGCGCTCAAAGCTCTCGTCCCATCCGGGCGCCAGCCAGTCCTCGTCCCAGGGACAGAGCGCGGCATTGAGCACAAGGGCGTCGACGGCGCCGGTTTGGGCGGCGATCCGCTCGATATCGCCGCGCGAGCTTGCATCGGCCGTGAAGCTCTCCGCCTTGCCGCCGGTGCCGCGGATCGTTTCGGCAAGAGATGAGCTGTCCTTGATGTCGACAAGCACGATCTCGGCGCCCAGCGATGCACAAATCAACGCCGTCGCGGCGCCGATGCCTTCGGCAGCGCCGGTGATCAGGATGCGCCGGCCGGACAGAGAATAGGCGTTGTTCATCCTAGGGCTTGCCTGCTGTTGCGACATTGCGCTGCTCGCGGCGGCGATAGGTATAGCCGGCGAGGCCGACGGCAAGGACGAGCATGGCGCCGTTGAAGAGGTTCTCGACAAAGAAGGGGGCGCCGAGCTGGGTGAGGCCCGCCACGGCGACAGCGAGGACCGCGACCGCCAGCACCGTTCCCCATACATTGGGACGTCCCGGGCGGATGGCGGTGGCGCCGAGCAAGGCGCCGGTGAAAGCGGGCAGCATCAGCTCCTGGCCGACGGTGCTCTGGCCGACCTGGAGCTGGGCCTGGAGGATGACGCCGGCAAAGGCCGCCAATGTGCCCGACGCGATGAAGGCCAGGGTCACATAGGTCGTGGCCGAGATGCCGGTGAGCTCGGCGGCGCGCGGGCTGTCGCCGATGATGTAGAGATAGCGCCCGAGCGGCAGGTAGTCGAAAACCACCCACAGCACGAGCGCGATGATCAGCACATAGATGACGGGAAGCGGAATGCCGGCGAGCTTGCCGGACAAGGCGACGAAATCGGCAGGGAGCAGGCCCACCACCTGCATGCCGCCCGTATACCATTGATTGAGCCCGAGCAGCAGCGTGCCGGTGCCGAGCGTCGCGATGAAGGAATTGATCTTGGCGCGGGTGACGAGGATGCCGTTGATCAGCCCGACGACGCTGCCCAGCGCTATGCACAGGACCGCCGCCGCCTGCCAGGGAAGGCCTTGCTGGGTGATGAGCCCGTTGGCCAGCACTTGCGCGATGCCGAGGATCGAGGCGACAGACAGATCATAATTGTTGGAAGCGAGCGGGATCATCACCGCCAGCGCCACCATGGCGTTGATCGAGCGGCTGTTCACCATCGACTGGAAGGTGAAGGCGGTGAGGAAGGTGTCGCCCTTGAGGAGCGAGAAGACGCCGATCAGGATCACCAGGAGGATGGCGAGATTCCACACGGCGAAGAACCGGGTGGCGGTGCTACGGAAATCTGCTCTGCCGGTGATCATGACGCTCATGCCAGTCTCGCTCTGATCTTGCCTTCTTCGGCGCCCGATGCCAATGCCGTGAGCCGCGCCAGCGAGAGCTCGCTGCGCGGCAATTCGGCCGTCACCCGGCCGCGGTCGAAAATAAGGGCGCGATGGCAGATGCCGGCGACCTCCTCGAAATCGGACGAGATCAGGAGCACGGCAAGCCCCTGATCGAGCGCCTCTTCCAGAAGCTGATAGATCTCGGCCTTGGAGCCAACATCGACGCCGAAGGTCGGTTCCTCGAGCACCAGGAGGCGGCAACCCGCTTCCATCCAGCGCGCGACGATGACCTTCTGCTGGTTGCCGCCCGACAGCGTCGCAATGATCCGTTCGGGATCGCGCGGGCGCACCGAGAAGCGGATGAGGGAGTTGAGGCAGCGCTCCTGCTCATGGGCCGGCCGGATCGGCTGCAGCAATCGCATGCCGTTGGTCACCGGATTGACGAACAGGTTCTCCCTCACCGTCATGCTCGGCGCCAGGCTCTCCTCGCGGCGCTTGCTCGACACGAAGCCGATCTGCCGGCGGATGGCCTCCTCGGGCGAGGCAGGTTTCAGCTTCTCGCCCGCGAGCGACAGCGTGCCCGCGGTTATCGCGCTATCGCCGAAGATCGCCCGTCCGATGGCGCGGTGCCCGGCGCCGCGCAGGCCTACAAGGCTTAAAATCTCGCCTTGCGCGATCGAGAAGGAGACAGGGCCCACGCCATCGGCGATGAGACCGTCCACGTCCAAGACCTTGGCGGATGTCTTGGCCGACGGCTTGATGAAGAGCTCGGCCAGCGAGCGGCCGACGATATCATGGACGAGAGCCGACGGTGTGGTATCGGCGATGGCGCATGAGCGCACGCGACGCCCATCGCGCAGGACCGTGACCCGGTCGGCAATGCGGAAGACCTCATCGAGCCGATGCGTGACATAGACGATGCCGACGCCATTGGCGCGCAGGCGCTTGAGGACATCGAGAAGGCGGGTGACGTCGGCTTCCGGCAAGGCGGCGGTGGGCTCGTCGAGGACGAGAAGATCGCATCTGACCGCCATGGCGCGCGCGATGGCGACGATCGACTTGTCGGCGGCGGGGAGATCGCCGACCCGCGCATCGGGATCGACGCCGCCGCCCATGCGCTCCAGCGCATTCACCGCGACGGTCCGCGCCGCGGCCCAGGAGATGAGCCCGTTGCGGCGCGGATAGCCCGCGATCAAGGCGACATTCTCGGCGACGGTCATCGTGTCGACGAGGCCCAGATCCTGATGGATGAAGGTGATGGGCAGCTTCTCGGCCTCAGGATCGACAGGCCGGCCGTCGAGGCGGATCTCGCCGTTATCGGCGCGATGCACGCCGGCAAGGACCTTGATCAGGGTCGACTTGCCGGCGCCGTTCTCGCCGAGCAGTGCATGAACCTCACCGGCGCGGACCTCGAGATCGACCTCATCGAGCGCCAGCGTGCCGGTGAAGCGCTTGGTAAGGCGGGCGATCGCAAGCAGCGGAGGAGATTCCGTCATGATCACATCGAGGCCTCAGCGCCTCAGTAATTTTCCCTTCTCCCGCGCGGTACGCGTGGGAGAAGGTGGCCGAAGGCCGGATGAGGGCTCTTTCGTGAAGCGAGTGAGGTTTTTCAAGAGCATTTGTTTTGCAGACAAAAAGCCCTCACCCGCCCTTCGGGCACCCTCTCCCATTGCTTCGCAACGGGAGAGGGGGAGGGTCGGAGAGGGCATATAACCGCTCAGCCCTTCACGCCCCACAGGTCGAGATAATGCTTCTCGTAATCGTTGCTGGGAATGAAGGTGTTCTTGTCGCCGCCTTCGGCATTGATGTTCTCGGGCGTGACGAGATAGGGCGTCTGGACGAAGCCGCTCGGCGGCTCCTTGTTGAAAGCGCGGTTCAATTCGTCGATCGCCTGATAGGCCTGCATGCCGTAGGGCTCGGATGCGGTGACGAGCTGATACTGGCCACCGGCGCGGATGCGCTCATAGGCCGACTTGTTGCCGTCGGCGGAGACGAGGATGACGTCCTTGGGATCGACGCCGCCAGCCCGCAAGGCGGGGATCTGGAAATCGGCGGTGTAGTCGGCGACCGATGTGATGTAGAGCGGCGTGCCGTATTTCTGCACCCAGGCCGTTACCAGCGCCGGCTGGCGCTGCGCCACTTCGGCGATCGGCGAGTTGGAGAATTCGAGCACCTCGCAGCCCTTGCATTCCTTGATCCGCTCTTCGGTGGCATGCGCCTTGGCGCAGGCGATCGCATATTCGCAATGGCTCGTCACCACGGCCCTCGCCTTGCCGCCCGAATGCATAATGATCCAGTCGGCCTGGGCGCGGCCGATGTCGCGCGGATCCTGCTGGATATTGACGAAGAGGCCGAGCTCGGGCTGCGGTCCCGGAAAGCCCGAAGCGTGGATGCCGACAACGACGATCCCTTTGGATATCGCATCCTTGATCTGGGGCTGCAGGCTTGCCGCATCCGCATCCATCACGATGCCGTCCACTTTGAGCGCGATGGCCTGGTTGACGCCTTCCTGCCAGCCGACCGGGCTGCCGCGGCCGTCGATGATGACGACCTCCCAGCCGATCTTCTTGCCGATATTGGCGATATGCGTGCCCCATTCGCGGGACGCGTCGTTCTGCTGGTTGCTGGAGAGATAGGCGACCTTCTTGGCGGTAGCGAGCTTGGGCGAAGCGGTAGGTCCGCGCCAATCCGATTGCGGTCCGGCAAAGACCTGAACCTCGGCCTTGACCTTGTCCATGAATTCGTCGGCCGCGGCCGGCAATGCCGCGAGCGCGGTGCCAATCGCGAAGGCGGCGGGCAAAATCCAACGCACTATCTTCATGATCTTCCTCCCGTTTCTCCACTGGCGCGGTTTGCGCTCGCGCCTATTGACGATTGTCTTGAGGAAGGTATCTTACTGTCAGACAGTCAGATAGGTCAAGATTGAGCGACGCCCCACTTTTCCCCGCTCCCGCCCGGAGCCCGATCCGCCGCCGCAAGCTCTATGAAGAAGTGGCGCAACGGATCGAGGAGATGATCCACACCGGCCGCTACGCGCCCGGCGACCAGCTTCCCTCCGAGAAGGAGATCATGGAGGAGCTGGGCGTCGGCCGCTCGACGGTGCGCGAAGCAATGCTGTCGCTGCAGAAGATGGGCCTGACCTCGGTCAAGAGCGGCGAGCGGGCGCGGGTGACGGAACCGACGGCGCAAGTGCTGGTCAATGAATTGTCGGGCGCCGCGCGCCTGCTGCTCGCGCAGCCGGGCGGCGTGCAGCGCTTCCAGGAAGCGCGCGCGCTGTTCGAGATCGGGCTGGCGCGCGCCGCGGCGCAATGCGCCAGCGAGGAAGATCTGCATCGGCTCAAGGATACGCTCGACGCCAATTTCCGCGCCATCGGCGATCCGGTCGGCTTCGTGCGCACCGACGTCGCCTTTCACTATGCCATCGCCGTCATCCCGCGGAACACGATCTTCACCGCGCTCTACAATGCCGTCGTCGAATGGCTGACCGAGCAGCGCGAGATTTCCGGCAAGGCGCCGATGTCGCCCGAGCTCGCTTATGCGGCGCATGAGCGGATATTCAAGGCCATCGCCGCCCACGATCCCGTCGCGGCGGAGGCGGCGATGCAGGACCATCTCGACCAGGTCGCCAAGCTCTATTGGCAGGTCAAGGATCAACGGCCCGATGGCTGAATATCCGGGCAGCGAGACCGAGACGCGCGTCATGCCGGGCGAGCTCGCAGGCGTCGTCGCCGCCATCTTCCAGGCCTGCAAGATGGATGAGGCCGATGCCGCCCTTCTCGCCGGGGCCCTTGTGGCCGCCGACCAGCGCGGCATCCACTCGCATGGCACGCTGCGCGTGCCCGACTATGTCGCCAAGCTCACCAAGGGCGGCGTCGATCCGCGCGGGCGCCCGGCGATCGCCTCGCGCAACGGCGCTGCCCTCGTCATCGATGCGAAGAACGCCATGGGACAGATCGCGGCGCATTTCGCGATGTCGGCAGCGATCGAAACGGCGCGCGCGACGCATGTCGCCATCGCCGCGGTCGGCAACAGCAATCATTGCGGCGCCATGGATCATTGGGCGGCGATGGCGCTCTCGCACGGCATGATCGGGATCGCCGCGACCAATGCCTTGCCGACCATGGCGCCCTGGGGCGGGATCGACAAGATCGTCGGCATCAATCCGCTGGCCGTCGCCATACCGGGCGGAGATGAGCCCGCGACCATCCTCGACATCGCCTTCGGCGCGACGGCGCATGGCAAGATCCGGGTCTATCACCAGAAAGGCCATCCGATCCCGGAGGGCTGGGCATACGATGCGGAAGGAAGGCCGACGATCGACGCGGCCCAGGCGATGGCGGGCCTCATCCAGCCGATCGGCGGTCACAAGGGCGTCGGGCTCGGCATCGTCATGGGCATGCTGTCGACGCTGCTTTCCGGTGCCGCCTATGGCAGCGAGCTCGGCAACATGATCGAGGGACCCAAGGCCGGCAAGGACGGGCATGTGTTCATGGCGATCGATGTCGCCGCCTTCCAGCCGCTCGATCGCGTCAAAGAGCGCGCCGACGGGATCAGCCGGCAGATCCAATCGAGCCGGCGTCGCGCCGGGGTCGAGCGCCTCTATCCGCCGGGCCTGCTCGAGGCCGAGTTCGAGCGCCGCTATGCGAGCGAAGGAATCCCGCTCAATGCGGAAACCATCGCGGGAATCCGTCACGCAGCGGATCGGTTCGGCATAGCGCGTGAGGCGGCATGGCTGAATGAGGCCGCACAAACGAGCTGACTCTCGCTCGCGGGTTCTGTTTCCAAAATTCCGCCCGATTGGAAACATCCTGTTACGTTCTGGAAAAATTCCGGAAAACCTCTTCCGATAGAATCGTGCCACGACGCATGTGTGCACCCTGTCTCCACTCTGCATCACAAGCGTGCAGCGCTGATCCCCTTCGGCGCCCACATGGAGGCGCCTCCAACTTTCGACCAACCCCGGAGGCGTCTCCACCTTTCAACGCTAGCGAGGATATCTGCAATGCCTGTCACCGCCGCTCTTCTCTGGTATCTGGTGGCTTTCGAGCCGCAAGGGGGCCTCGCGATGATGCCGACACCCTTTCAAACCGGCGAGCAATGCCAGGCGGCCCTCAGCGAGTTGCAGGCGAGCAACCCTGCCTCGACATGGGACCTCCACTGCCTGGAGCCTGACGAATAGGAAGCGGCCGATCCGTCACGTGCAATCGAGACCGATATCGAGAGCGCGCGTGCTGTGGGTGAGCCAGCCGCAGGAGATCAGGTCGACACCTGTCGCGGCGACAGCGGCGGCCGTCGCGGCGGTGATACCGCCCGAGGCTTCGCTGATCAGGCGGCCATCGATCATGGTCACCGCCTGACGCAAAGTCTCGACCGGCATATTGTCGAGCAGCACCGCATCGGCGCCCAGGGGAAGAAGCTCCTCGAGCTGGGCCAGCGTGTCGACTTCCACTTCGATCTTGACCAGATGACCGGCATGCGCCCTCGCACGTTCGACGGCCGGGCGAATGCCGCCGGCAATGGCGATGTGGTTATCCTTGATCAATATCGCATCGTCGAGGCCGAAACGGTGATTGGCGCCGCCGCCGGCGCGCACCGCATATTTCTCGAGCGCGCGCAGGCCCGGCGTCGTCTTGCGCGTGCAGACGATGCGCGCCTTGTGGCCTTTCACCGCCTTGCAGAGCATCGCCGTGGCGCTGGCGATGCCGCTCATATGGCACAGGAAGTTCAGCGCGGTGCGTTCGGCGGTCAACAGAGCGCGGGCGCTGCCCCGGATGCGGGCCAGGGTCTCGCCGGCCGATACTTCGCTAGCGTCGGCGCATTCCCTGTCCATGACGATCGCGGGATCGACCAGGCGAAAGGCGAGCGCCGCCACGTCGAGGCCGGCGACGATGCCGGGCTCACGGGCGATGAAGGCCATCATCGTCTGCCGGCCTTCCGGTATGATGGCATCGCTGGTGATGTCGCCGGCGCGGCCCAGATCCTCGAGGAGAGTCCGGCGCACCAGATCCTCGAAGATGATGTGTGGCAGGGCCGGGATCATGATTGGGCTTTCCTGACAGGTCGTGGCGTTTCGGTGAGCTCCCGCGCCTGGGCGAAGGCTTCGTCGAGCCGCACTGTGGCGCGCCGGGCCGTGGCGGCGGGGAGCGGAAAATCGGTGCGGTAATGGCCGCCGCGGCTTTCCTCGCGCCTGAGCGCCGCGACGGCGATCATCAGGCCGACCAGAGCCGGATCGGCTGCCGCCGAGTTACTATGAGCGAGCGGCAACAATTCGGTGATGGCCTGACGAAGCGCCGGTCCGTCACGCATGAGCCCGAGGCTTTGCGACACGATCGGCCGCACCGCCGATGCATCGGGCAGGGGTGGGAGGTCTGCGATCTTCGCTCGCCGTATTTTTGTCCGCGGTGATCCCGAGAGGCTTTCCGCGACCTGCTTCGCACAAACGACGGCTTCGGTGAGTGAGTTGCTGGCAAGACGGTTGGCGCCATGCAAGCCCGTGGACGCGACCTCGCCCAAGGCCCAGAGACCCGGCACGGAGCTTCGTCCCGCGGCATCCACGGCAATGCCGCCCATGTGATAATGCACTGCCGGCTTGACCGGCAAAGGCTCGGCCGCCGGATCGAGGCCGGAGGCCTGGCAGAAGGCCGTGATCGACGGAAAGCGTGCCGCGAAACGCGGGCCAAGGCTGTGGCGCGCATCGAGGAAGACCTTGTGGCCGTCGGCGAGGTGCCGCCAGATGGCGCGGGCGACGACATCGCGCGGAGCGAGCTCCGCTCCCGGCACATCGCTCATAAAGCGGTGCCCGGTCTCATCCACCAGCGTGGCCCCTTCGCCACGCACCGCTTCGCTGATGAGCTGCATCGGCCGCGACGGCCCGTCGAGCGCCGTCGGATGGAACTGGATGAATTCGAGATCGGCAAGCGCGGCACCGGCGCGTGCCGCCAAGGCCAGCCCCTGGCCGAAATTGCCCATGGGGTTCGTGGTCTCGAAGAACAATCCGCCGAGACCGCCCGTGGCGAGCACGACGCGACCGGTGCTGAAATGCGCAATGCCCGCATTGGACTGGGCCAGGACGCCGGCAATGGCGCCGTCCTCGACGAGCAAGCGGCGCGCTTCCAGGCCTTCGATGATGGTGATGGAGGGCGAGCGGCGCACCGCCGCGATCAGCGCCCGCATCAGCTCGCGGCCGGTGCCGTCGCCCTCGGCATGGATGATGCGGCGCCGGCTGTGGGCGGCCTCGCGGCCGAGCTCAAAGCGGCCATCGCCCGAGCGATCGAAGCGTACACCTCTCCGGTCCAGCGCGGCGATGGCCTCCGGCGCGGCCTCGACAATGGCGCGGGCCGCGGCCTCATCGCACAGGCCGTCGCCCGCAGCGAGCGTGTCGGCGAGATGAAGAGCGGGATCATCGTCATTACCCAAAGCGGCCGCAAGGCCGCCTTGCGCCCAGCTGCTCGATGCCTGCTCTCCCAGAGGAGCCTTGGTGATCAGGATGACGGGCTCGGGTGCCAGCGAGAGCGCCGTCATCAGCCCGGCGAGGCCGCCGCCGATGATGACGGGACGCCCGTCGAGGTGAATGAGATCCGCGGTCATATTGCCAGCATCCGTTCGACGGCGCGGCGCGCGCCCGCGGCGACCTCGGGGTCGATCGTCACCTGGTGCCGGTTTTCCTCGAGCGCCCGCCTGATGTTCTTGAGCGTGATGCGCTTCATATGCGGGCAAAGATTGCAGGGGCGGATGAAGTCCACTTGCGGATTCTGCACGGCGACATTGTCGCTCATCGAGCATTCGGTCAGCATCGCCACGCGCTTCGGCTGCCGCCGGCTGACATAATCCGCCATCACCGCCGTCGAGCCCGAGAAGTCGGCCGCCGCCACGACCTCGGGCGGGCATTCGGGATGCGCCAGCACGGTGATGCCGGGATAGGCCTCGCGCAGTTCGCGCACCTCATGCGGCGTGAAGCGCTCATGCACCTCGCAATGGCCGTTCCAGGTGATGATCTCGACATCCGTCTCGGCGGCGATGTTGCGGGCGAGATATTCGTCCGGCAGCATGATCACGCGCGGGACGCCGAGCGATTCAACCACCTTGCGGGCATTGCCGGAGGTGCAGCAGATGTCGGATTCGGCCTTCACCGCCGCCGAGGTGTTGACATAGGTGACGATCGGGACGCCGGGATATTGCCGGCGGAGGCGGCGCACATCCTCAGCCGTGATGGATTCGGCGAGCGAGCAGCCGGCCTTGAGATCGGGAATGAGGACCGTCTTCTCCGGATTGAGGAGCTTCGCCGTCTCGGCCATGAAATGGACGCCGGCGAGCACGATCACCTTGGCGTCCGTCGTCATCGCCATGCGGGCGAGCGCCAGGCTGTCGCCGACCAGGTCGGCGACGCAGTGATAGATTTCCGGCGTCTGGTAATTATGCGCCAGGATGACGGCATCGCGCTCGCGCTTGAGGGCGAGGATGGCATCGGCATCTTCGGCGAAGACCGGCCATTCGACGTCCGGGATGACATGGGCGACCTTGGCATGAAGGGATTGGGTGCGCGCAACGCTTTCGATGAGGGTCATGATATTATACTCAGGTTGAGCATTTATGAGATATACTTAAACTGAGTATAAGTGGATGTCAAGGCCGGAGCAGAGGCAGCTTGGTCCCCGCCGCCGCCCGCTCGGCGAGCACTGCCTGGCGGAAGCGGAAGAGCTTGGCGGGCCTGCCGCCGGTCTCGAAGCTCGTCTTGCCGGTTTCCTCGACCAGTTCCTGCTGCTCGATCAGCCGGCGGAAATTCTGCTTGTGGAGGAGGCGCCCGGCGAGCGCCTCGACGCTCTTCTGCAGCTGCAGGAGGCTGAAGGCCTCGGGCATCAGCTCGAAGACGACCGGGCGGTATTTGATCTTGGCGCGCAAGCGGGCAATGCCGGTGGCGAGGATGCGGCGATGGTCGGCCTGCATCGCGAGGCCCGGCACCGCCGCGTTCGCGTCAGACACAGCCTCGGGCACCAGCCCCGCTTCATAGAGAAGCTCATAGCGCTGCAGGACCAGCTCTTCGTTCCACGCTTCGTCGTCGAAGCCGAAGGTGATGGCGGCGCGCTGCCAGCGCTCTTCGCGGGCCGGGCGACTGTCTGCGGCTTGCGCCCATTTGCGCAAGCGCGGCATGAGCAGGGCCGTGAAGATCTCGGGCTCGCCGTTGCGGTGATCCTCCCAGGGAAAATAGCCGTACCAGTTGCGCCATGCCACATCATGCGTGAAGCCGCTGCTGTCGGCGCGCGTCAGTCCCAGATAGCTGATGGAGATGGCGCGCCGTCCTTCCTCCGTCCGGTCACGGTCGGCGAAAGTATAGAGCTGCTCCATATAGCCGATCGGATGGCCGGTCTGCGCCTCGACCCAGGCGCGCAAACCCGATTGCAGCGAGCGGTGGCCGGTCACGAAGGGACCGGAGGGCAAAGCGCGGGCATCGCGGATGGTGAGGATATGTGGCTCGCCGGCAATGACCGCGACGAGGACGGCGATCAGGTCGGCCGCGATCGCCTGAGGCTGGGATTTTGCGGGTTTTGCGGTGTTGGTCATGGGCAATGCCCATAGTTGCCCGGTCAGCTTGAGTCTTTCAATGCCCGCACGGGACGGGATGGACCGTCACTCGCTGATCAACCGCGTGGCGAGATCGCCGTCGACAATCAGCCGATTGATCAGGCCCGAGCGCAGAAGGGCTTCCGCCGCCTCGGCCTTGGCGAGGCCCGCGGCCAGGAGGACGATCTCATGTCTCGCCATGTCGTCGATCGAAATACCGGGCGTGCGGTAGTTCAGCTTGCTGGGAACGGGCTTGCCGTCGCGGTTGAAGAATTTCCCCAGCATGTCGGCGACCGCGCCCGATGCGAGGACGTCCTCGATTTCTTCGGAGCGCAGCAGGCCGTGCTGATGGATGAAGGAGTTCATCGAGCAGTCGCCGAAGCTCGCAATATAGAAGTCGGCCTTCTGCGCCAGAGCGAGGGTCTGGCGCACCAGGCTCTGCGCCATGATGATCTGATAGTCCTCCTCGCTGTCGGTGATGAAGGGGGCGGGCAGAATATAGGCCTCGCCACCGCAGGTCTCGGCGAGCTTCTGCACCACCTCGAACGGGTTGGTGCGCGCGGTGCGGCTGAGCGAGCCCATGAGCGACACGAAACGCGCGTCGGGGCGGTTGATCTTCGGCATCTCATCGACCATCGCCGCGATGGTCCGGCCCCAGGCCAGTCCGATGATGGGCGATGTGGCGCCCTGCAGCCGGCGCGCCAGAAAGGCGGCTGAGCATATGCCGACGGCGTGGCGCGCACGGGCCTCGTCCGCCTGGGGATCCGCGGTGGCGCCCATGGGCGGCGAGACGATGCATTCGACCAGGCCGAAGCGGCGGCAGAGGGCGTCGGCGAGCCTGTGCGTCTCGACCGACTGATGGTCGATCGAGATCTTCACGATCTTGGCGTCGCGCGCCTTGGAGAGGAGCCTCAGGATCTTGAAGCGCGACAGCCCGGTCTGCTCGGAAATCTCCTCCTGGCTGTGGCCGCCCACATAATAAAGCCAGGCCAGACGGACGAGGAGTTGCCGTTCCTGATCGATGCTTTGGTCCATGGCGTCACTTTCCTGCACTGTGTGCACTTTTGTGTTGACCGTCAATCTGGGCCTTGTTACGCTAAATGTGCAGATTGTGCACAAAAGTGCAATCTCTTTCACCGGATATCGACAACGCGCCGGAAAACGGCCTGGAGGAAACAGACATGTTCGACTTGTGGCGGAGAGGGACTATGGAGCGTTCAGTGCGGGCATTGGCATTCGGTCTCATGTGTTCCGTGGCGGGTCTCACGGCATTGCCGACGCCAGGCTCAGCCGAGACAAACTGGAAGCAGGCCGAGGGGGCCACCCTCAACCTCCTTCTGATTTCGCATCCCTTCGTCGATGCGCTGAAGCCGATGCTGGCGGAATTCACGGCCAAGACCGGCATCAAGGTCACCTTCGAGGAGCTGGCCGAGCAGCCGGGCTTCGAAAAGCTGCTGGCGGACCTGTCGTCCAAGACCGGCGCCTATGATGTCTTCATGACCTCGCCCTTGAACAACTGGCAATATGCCTCGGCCGGCTGGCTCGAGCCGCTCGACGACTACATCGCCAATGACAAGCTCACCGATGCGGCGGAATATGATGTGAAGGATTTCATCCCCGGCATCCTCGCTTCCGGCCGCTGGACGCTCGAGCCGATGAAGGGCCTGGGCGAAGGCAAGCTCTGGGCGGTGCCGATCAATGCCGAAAGCTATCAGCTCGCCTACCGGCCGAACCTCATGAAGAAGCTTGGCCTCGAAGTGCCCAAGACCTATGCCGATTTGCTGGCGATGGCGCCGAAGCTCAAGAGCGAAGGTCCCGATGGACCGATCCATGGGCTGATCACGCGTTTCGATAAATATTGGGATCTGCCCTATCTCACCTTCGGCACGATGCTGCAGTCCTATGGCGTCGAGATGGTCGATGCCTCGGGCAAGCTGCAGATCTGTTCCGATGCCAGCGTCAAGGCGACCGAGGATTTCGTCAAGCTGATCCGCACCGCATCGCCCGAGGGGGCAGGGGCCTTCACCTGGGACCAGGCCATGCAGGGCTTCGCCTCCGGGCAATATGTGATGTCGCTCAACGAGGCCAATCTCTTCGCTTCCGTCTATGAGGATCCGAAGCAATCGAAGATCGCCGATGATGTCGGCTATGCGCTGACGCCGCTCGGGCCCGACGGCAAGCGCGCGGCCGCCGCCTGGGTGTGGTCGATGTCGATGAATTCGGCTTCCAGCCACAAGGATGCGGCCTGGCTGTTCCTCGAATGGGTCACTTCCAAGGACGTCATGGTGAAGATGCATCTTGCCGGCAACATGAATCCCGTCCGCCACTCGGCTTGGGCGGATGCCGAGCTTGCGAAAAAGGTCGAGAGCTGGGGCGAAGTGCCGGGCCAGTATCGCAAGGTGACCGAGGAAGAGAGCGAAGTCGCGGCAGTGCGCTTCCCGCCGCATCCGGAGCTGACCCGCATGCTCGACCGCTGGGCCGGCGCCATCCAGCAGTCCTATTTCGACAATGGCAATGTGCGGGAAAATCTCTGCGCCGCGCAGGCAGACGTCGAGCAGATGCTGTCCGAATAGGACAGGCGCCAACCGACGGATGCAACGGTCTGACGTGATGCAGCGCAGTGCGAACGGACGAGGGGCCCTTGCGGGCGGGCGGGCGGTTTACATCGCCATGCTCGCCCCGGCCCTCTGCCTGCTGTTCGTGACCGTCGTCCCGTTCCTCGACGGCGTCTATACGAGCCTCACCAATGAGAAGCTCTATGCCGGTGCGACCCGCTTCATCGGCTTCGCCAACTACCTGAAGCTTGCGCAGAATTCGACATTCTGGGTGGCGCTCGCCAACACGCTGATCTATGCCGGCCTCGCGACCCTGATCCAGATACCGCTCGGCCTTGCCGTGGCGCTCCTGCTCGACGTGCCGAGCAAGGTGCAATGGTTCTTCCGCAGCACCATTGCGCTGCCGCTCCTCATACCGCCCGTCGTCGCCGGCCTCATGTGGAAGACGATGATGCAGCCGCAAAGCGGCATCCTCAACTGGCTTCTGGCGCAGATCGGGCTGCCGCCCTTCGCCTGGCTCAGCGATCCAGCGACCGCGCTCCTCTCGATCATTCTGATCGACACCTGGCTTTTCATGCCGCTGGCGGCCATCATCCTCTTGGCCGGGCTGCAGTCGATCTCGGGCGAGGTGCTGGAAGCGGCGCGCATCGACGGTGCCAATGCCTGGCAGACGGTCCGCCATATCAAGCTGCAGGCGCTCAAGCCCTATATCGTGCTGGTTGCCCTGTTCCGCATACCGGATGCGCTAAAGTCGCTCGAGATCATCTATGCCACGACGCGAGGCGGCCCCCTCAATGCGACCAGGACCTTGCATGTCATGGCCTATGAAGAGGCCTATCGCTGGTCGAGCCTGGGGCGGGCCATGGCCATCGTCTTCATCCTGTGGGTCTTGTCCTATGTGTTCAGCACGATCCTGCTGTCGCTCTGGCGAAAGGAGGAAGTGAGGTTCCATGGCCGCTAGAAGCACGCCGCGCCATCTCCTCAATGGGATCCTGCTCATCTTGGGCTATGCGCTCCTCGGCGGCTTCGTGCTGTTTCCGATCTACTGGATCTTCACCATGTCGCTCAAGGAATTCGGCGACATCATCGCCTATGCGCCGCGCTTCACCTTCGCTCCGACGCTCTCCAACTATGTCGAGGTGCTGTTCGGGACGGCAGCCGATCAGGCCGGCGGCGTGATGCCGGACCTCCTGCGCTTCCTGCGCAATTCGGTGATCATTTCCTCAGGCGCCGTCCTTCTGTCGGTCATCCTCGGCCTGCCGGCCGCCTATGCCTTGGCCCGCGGCGAGCCGCGCCGCGCCAATCGCGCACGCTTCACCATCCTCTCCTTCCGCTTCGCGCCGGAGCTGGCGATCATCCTGCCGCTCTATGCCTTCTATACGATGACCGGCCTCTATGACAGCTTCCTGGGCATGATCCTCGTGCACCAGCTGATCACCTTGCCGCTGATCATCCTGATCCTCATGAGCTTCATCCGCGACATTCCGCTCGAGATCGAGGAGGCGGCACGCATCGACGGGGCCGGCCCGCTCACCATCCTGCTCAGCATCATCGTGCCGATCGCGCGGCCGGGCCTCGCCAGCGCCATGATCATCGCCTTCATCTTCAGCTGGAACAACCTGATCTTCGGCCTGGTGCTGGCGGGCGGCGAGACGCGCCCGATCACCATGGGCATCCTGCAGGCCATGACCTTCGACCAGATCAAATGGGGGCTGATGGCGGCGGCGGCCATGGTCTCGGCCGTGCCGGGCATGATCGCTTCGCTCCTGTTCCAGCGCCAGATCACCAGCGGCCTGACACTCGGAGCGGTCAAATGAGCGGGCTCGAGCTTTTTTCCATCGGATCGTGGTCGATCTTCGATCACCTGCTGCGGATGAAGCGCCTGCCCGCCGAAGGCGAGACGGTGCCGCTCGACATGCCGATCGAGGAGATGGAGCGCCTGCATTTCGGCGATTGCAGCGCCAATATCGCCGCCGTGGCGGCGCGTCTCGGCCTCCGCACCGGCCTCGGCATGGTGGTGGGAGATGATTTCGAGACCTCGGGTTACGGGGCCCATCTGCAGGCTCTCGGAGTCGACCTCTCGGGCGTCGAGATCCGGCCCGGCGCCAGATCGGGCCACAGCTTCAACTTCTTCGATGCCGAGAACCGCAGCTTCTGCGTGTCGCATCTCGGTGTCGCCGAGAAGCAGGACGACTGGCGGATACCCGAAGCCGCCATCGTCCAAGCCAGGGCGCTGGTGGTGAGCGAGATGTTCGGCCCCTATACGCTCGGCGCCATCGAAGCCGCGCGCCGCGCCGGCCGGCTGACGGCTATCAACGGCATGGTGGCGAGCGCGGGACAATCCGCTTCACGCTTCCTCGCCGCTGCCGACATCCTGATCCTGAGCCGCGGCGAGGCCGCCGATCTCGTCAAGCGCCTCGCGCTCGACGCCGCCGGCGATCTCTTGGATCTCGGGCCGCGTCTGGTCGTTATAACGGAAGGCAGCGATGGCAGCCGCTGGCATCGGTGCGAAGGAGAGACCCGCTTGCCCGCCGTGCGGACCGAGAGTTTCGTCGACTCGACAGGGGCAGGCGACAGTTTCGCGGCTTCGGTCATGTGCGGTCTCATCCGCGGCTGGCCGATCGAGCAGACCGGTAAGTTCGCCGCGACCGTGGCGAGCTTTGTGGTCGAAGCCTGGGGCTGCCAGACCAATCTTCCCGACATGGACAGGGTGGCCCTGCGCTACCGCAACTACTTCAAGGAGAATCTGATCCCATGAAGGTCATCGACGCCCATATGCATTACGGCACCGATGCCAATGTGGCCGCGCATACATGCGTGCCCTATCTGGTGAACGGTGAGCCCGACAGCGTCATCCGGCTTCTCGACGAGCAGAATGCGTCGCATGGCGTGCTCTTCCCGCATGACCGGCGGATGAGCCCGCCCTGGGATGCCGACTATGACAAGGCCAATGGGCTGGTCGGCGAGGCGGCGCGGAAATATCCCGACCGCATCGTCGGTGTCGCCCGCATCGATCCCACTTTCGGGGCGGAGCATACGGCAGCGCTCATCGACCGCTATGTCGGGGAATGGAACTGCCGCGGCTTGAAACTCGTCGCCGGCTACGACTTCTACCGGCCGAACGACATGAAGGTGATGGGACCGCTGCTCGACAAGGCCGAGGAACATGGCCTGACCGTCCTGTTCCATTCCGGCGACGCGCCGCGCGATCTGCCTTACCTGCAGGCGCAGGCGGCCAAGGCCTATCCCAAGGTGCAGTTCGTCCTTGCCCATATCGGCATGCATGCCTTCCTGTGGGAGTGCATCCTCGCCTGCCAGGAATATCCCAATATCAGCGTCGACATGTCCCAGGCCTTCGCCTTCGACATCATGACCTTCATCAAGAACGTGTCGGCCGACCGGCTGCAATATGGCTCCGACGTGCCCTATCAATCCACGAAGATCGAGCAATTGAAGCTCAGGGAAATCGGTCTTTCCGAGGCCGATCTCGAAAAGGTCTTCTGGCGCAACGCCGCCCGCATCTGGGGCATCGACCGGACCCAATAATCAACCATGAACCCGCATATCAGGACGACAACCATGCTCGATCAACCACCCGCAGCCGCCAATCCCTTGCGCAAGCTGTTCTCCGTGAACAAGCCGATCATCGGCATGGTGCATGTCAAGCCGCTGCCCGGATCGCCGCGCGCCAAGTCGGTCGATCTCGAAGCGGTCTATGACGCCGCGGTGGAGGAGGCGCTCCGCCTCGTCGGCGGCGGAGTCGACGGATTGCTGCTCGAGAATGCCGGCGACATTCCCTTCCTCAAGCCCGAGGACATCGGCTACGAGACGGTGGGCGCGATGTCGGTCGTCGGCGACCGCATCCGCAAGGCGACGCGCGTTCCGCTCGGCTTCAACATCGTCGCCAATGCCGCGCGCGCCTCGCTCGCCTGCGCCAGGAGCTCAAATGCCGATTTCGTCCGCGTCAATCAGTGGGCCAATGCCTATGTCGCCAATGAAGGCATCATCGAGGGCGCCGCAGCGCGCGCTTTACGCTATCGCAGCGCCATCGGCGGCGACGACATCCTCGTTTTCGCCGATGTGCATGTCAAACACGGCAGCCACGCCATCGTCGCCGACCGCGATCTTTCCGAGCAGACGCGCGATGTCGAGTTCTTCGGCGCCGATGTGCTGATCGCGACGGGCAACCGCACCGGCCATGCCGCCGAGGTCGAGGAGATCGAAGGCATCCGCAAGGGGGCGACGCGGCCGATCCTGGTCGGCAGCGGCATCACCCCCGACACGGCCGAAAGCCTGCTCACCGCGGCCGATGGCGCCATCGTCGGCAGCTGGTTCAAGGACAGCAACGACATGTGGGGCGACGTGGTGCCGGACAAAGTGTCCCGCCTCATGGAGAAGGTGCAGCGCTTCAGATAGCGCGCGCTTCATACGGCAGCAGAGACGAGGGACCCATGGCATCGGTCACGATCAGGAACGTTCGCAAGCTCTTCGGGCAGGTCGAGGTCATCAAGGGGCTGTCGCTCGATATCGGCGAAGGCGAGTTCGTCGCCCTGGTGGGACCTTCCGGCTGCGGAAAGTCGACGCTGCTGCGCATGATCGCCGGCCTCGAGGACGTCTCGGACGGCGAGATCCGCATCGGCGACCGGGTCGTCAACGACATCGAGCCCAAGGACCGCGACGTGGCCATGGTGTTCCAGTCCTATGCACTCTATCCGCATATGACGGTGGCAGAAAATCTGAGTTTCGCGCTCCGTCTCAAGAAGACGCCGGCCGAGACCGTCACGGCGCAAGTGGGACGTGCCGCCCACATGCTCGGGCTTTCCGATCTGCTGCAGCGATTGCCGCGGCAACTCTCCGGCGGCCAACGCCAGCGTGTCGCGATGGGCCGCGCCTTGGTCAGGAATCCGCAAGTGTTCCTGTTCGACGAACCTCTGTCCAATCTCGATGCCAAGCTCCGCGTCCAGATGCGGGCCGAGATCAAGAAGCTGCACCAGACGCTGAAGGTCACGACGGTCTATGTCACGCACGATCAGATGGAGGCCATGACGCTGGCCGACCGCGTCGTCGTGCTGCAAGGCGGCATCATCGAACAGGCCGGACGGCCGCTGGAGCTCTATGATCGTCCGGCAAATGCCTTCGTCGCCGGCTTCATCGGCTCGCCGGCCATGAATCTGCTGTCCGGCCGCATCTCCGCCGACGGTGCCGGCTTCGAGATGGCAACACGCGCAAGGCTCGGGCTGCCGGAGCCGCTGCAGGCGCTTGCCGGAAAGCCCGTCATGCTGGGCGTGCGGCCGGAGCATCTCGCCGTCACCAAGGATGCGCGCGGAACGCCGGCACAGGCCCTCGTCATCGAGCCTACCGGTGCCGAGACGCATGCCGTCCTGGATCTGGGAGGGCAGGAGGTCACGGCCGTCTTCCGCGAGCGCCTTCCCGTCGCGCCGGGCGAGACGGTCGCCATGTCCATCCTGCCGGGTTCGGCGCATCTCTTCGACCCGGATTCGGGAAAGAGGATTGCTCACTAACCCAAGAAGCGATCGAGCACGTTGCGGGTCACCTTCATGACCATTTCGTCCTGACGCAGGAGGCCAGCCACCCATTCGCAGGTCCCGGCATGGAAGACCTCGCCTTTGCCGCGGCGAAAATTGACGATCATGCCGCAGCCGCGCTTGGTCGCTTCGACCGCCGCGGCATCCGTGCTGCCTGCAAGCACGCTCGCCACATATTCGGCATCCTCTGAGCCGAGGAAGGTCTTGCCAGGGAGGATCGTCGGACCTTCCTCGATGGTCGAGGAGAGGCCGAGCGCCAGGATCTGCAGGCCTTCGGGCGCCACCTCACTTGCCGCGACATGGGGCAGGCCGCCGCGGATCTCGTAATCGAGCCCATCCACCTCATAGCCGAAGATGACCGAGCCCGCGCCCAGCACATCGCCATAATAAAGTCCGGTGCCTTCGAAGGCCCAATGCTCCGGGCGATAGACGGGAAAGCCCCTGGCGCCGCGCGGCGAACAGCCGGACCAGCCAGCATAGAGGCCGCGCGTCGCGTTGAGGCCGAAAGTCGTGGCGCCCGGCCGGCCGATCTCCTTCGCCTCCCAGGATTCGGTCACCAGATGACGCGGCCCCGTGGTCATCAAGGGATCGTTCCGGGTCGCCAGATATTTGTGGCAGACCTGGGTGCGGCCTTCCTGCTCGAGCCGGATCTGCCACATGAAATTGCCGGCGAAACGCGCGATGCGGCCGCCCTGATCGACATAGGCATCGATGGCGTCGCGCATCTCCCATGACCAATATTCGTCATGGCCGACCATCACTAGGCAGCGATAGGCGATGAGGATCTCGGGGTGAAAATGCAGATCGGTCTGCGCGATGACGTCGATCACATAGCCTGAGGCTTCCGCCCAGCGCAGGAAATGCCGCTCATAGCTCGCCCAGCCGGCGGATGCATATTTCTTGCTGTAGCCATGGGCATGGGCCCATTCCATATGCGGATAGCGGGGCTCCGCCATCATCGCCGGCGGCTCGAGAAGCGTCGGCCGCGGCGCACATTCAGGCAAAGTGACGAAGCCCTTGGCGAAAGGGCGATGAGTGCTGAGTACGGCCGAGAAGAGGTCCTTATTGGGACCGGTGAAGCCCTGATAGTGGTTCGATCCGCCCCAGTCGTTGTAAGCGGTCCAGGTCGAGGTCGCGGCGATCAGGAGAAGGCGGCCCGTTTTGTCAGTATCAGATGCCGGGCGGACGATCAGCAGATGATCATGCGTGTCGGCGACCTTGCCTTCATGGCGGCACTGCGTGCGGATGATATAGGCGCCGGAGCGCCAATCGGCGCCGATCTCGAATTCGAGCGCCACCGGCCAGAAGCAGCCCGCGATCGAGCAATCTTCCGGAATGGGATGGAGCTTGCCGGGCAATCCTCTGCGCTCCAGAACCGTCTCTTGCGCCAGGCCGTCACGCATGACGAGAAGATCATAGCTTCGGGCATTGGTGCAGCTATGGAGCCTCACCTTGTCGCCCGGCGCATAGGATTGCGCATCCGTATAGGACCAGACGCGAAGGCGATCGAGGGCATCGGCGCGGGGCCGCTCGGCATAGTTGCCGAGCACGGCTTGCTTCAGCCATTCGGGAGAGGGCGGAGGGGTATCGGCAATCATGCATAGCGCCTAGCAAATATCCGCTCTGTTCAAAAGCGTGCGATTGTGTTTTTCAATTCCCCTCATGAAGCATGAACGCATCAGCCTTCCCAAAGGGCGGCCCGCACCCGGCAAGCCCTGCCGTATCCTCATCGACGCTTATGGCGTGCCGCATCTTTATGCGGAGAACGAGCAAGACCTGTTCTTCCTTCAGGGCTTCAATGCGGCGCGCGACCGCTTGTGGCAGATCGATCTCTGGTACAAGCGCGGCCTCGGCCGCCTCGCCAAGAATTTCGGCGAGGCCTTTCTCGTCCATGACATCGCGGCGCGAAAGCTCCTCTATCGCGGCGATCTCGACAAGGAATGGGCGGCCTACGGCCCCGATGCGAAGGCGATCTTCGGTGCTTTCGTCGATGGGGTGAATGCCTTCATCGCCTTGACCCGCTCCGGCGACCAGCCTTTGCCGGCCGAGTTCGCGCATACAAGGACTGAGCCCGATTTCTGGACGGCGGATGAAGCCATCACCATCCGCTTCCATGGGCTCATGCAGAATGTCGAGGAGGAGGTCGCCCGGGCGCGCTTGCGCGCCGACGGGAATAAAGCGTGCGAGCGCTTCCTCGGCCGCTTGCAACCGTCAATCGACGACGCCTCGACTTTCACCCGCGCCGAAGCCGATCTTCTCGAAGCGGCGCTTGCGGTCTATCGCCATGGCGTCGATCCGATCAGCTTCGGATCGACGGCAAAGAGCGGGGCGAGCGATCCCGGCGGATCGAATGCCTGGGCGATCGCAGGCGCGCGGACGCCGAGTGGCAAGCCGATCCTTGCCAGCGATCCGCATCGTGCCTTGACCATGCCTTCCTTGCGTTATCTCGTCGGCCTGCATGCGCCGGGCCTCGACCTCATCGGCGGCGGCGAGCCCATGCAGCCCGGCGTCTCGATCGGCCACAATGGCACGGCGGCTTTCGGCCTGACGATCTTCCCGGCCGATCAGGAAGACTTCGTCCTCATCGAGGGCGACGGCGTTGCGGTCACCACTGTGCGCGAGCCGATCGAGGTGCGCGGGCGATCCGAGCCGGTGATGACCACAATCAACCTGACGCCGGTCGGTCCTATCCTCGCCTCGCATGAGAAGAGCGCGGTGGCGCTGCAATCGGTGTGGTTCGAGCCGGGCGCCTTTCCCTATTTGCAGAGCCTGCGCTACCGCAAGGCGCGCTCGCTTGCCGAGTTCAGCGCGGCGGCGGCGCACTGGGGATGTCCGGCGGTCAATCTCATCTATGCCGATGAGGCGGGCGACATAGCGCGGCTGTCGACGGGCTTCATGCCGAAGCGCCGGCAGAACGGCCTCGTGCCGCGCCGCCTCCCGGACGATGCCCGATGGGACGGCGTGTTCTCCATCGCCGAGGAGACCAAAGTGGCCAATCCGGCGAGCGGCTACGTCCATACCGCGAATGAGTTCAACCTGCCGGACAAATCGGCGCGCGAAAAGATGCTCGGCTTCGAATGGTCGGAATCCTCGCGGGCGCGGCGGATCAAAGCGCGCCTCGGCGGGAATGAGACGGTCACGATCGCGGATTCACTGGCCTTGCAGCTCGACAAGACATCGCTGATCGCCGAGCGCGTCTTGGCCTTCGCCGCGAAGCTCGCTTTTGCCGATGAGAGGGTGGAAGGCGCGATCAAGCGCCTTTCCGCCTGGGATGCAGTCCTCGATCCGGAGAGCCGCGAAGCCGCCCTCTTCGAAATCTGGCATGTCCGGCATCTCAAGCCGGTACTCGTCGCGCACGCCGCAGGCCGGCCGTTCTCCATGCCCCGCATCGACAATGAAGTGTCCTGCGATTTCCTTGAAAGCCTGGGCAGCGACAAGGCGACGCCGCTGATCGAGACGACGCTCGGCGCGGCGCTCGACGAGCTCGCCCACCATGACAGGCGCCTTGGTAAAGAGGCCCGCTGGGGCGATCTGCATCACGCGCTCTTTGCGCATCCCTTGTCCGGCCAGAGCGAGCGGTTCCCGGTCGTCGGGCCACTTCGCCAGGGCGGCAGCGAGTCGACCGTCTTCCACAGCGGCTTCGATGCCGCCACTTTTGTGAAGCTGACGGGATCGACCTTCCGGATCGTCATCGACCTGGCCGATCTCGACAAGAGCTTTTGGATCAACGCGCCCGGCCAGAGCGGCGACAGTACATCGCCATTCTATGACGCGATGGCGCCTTTATGGGCGAAGGGCCAAGTGGTCCCGCTTGCGAGCTCGGCCGCCGCGGTGCGCAAGGCGGCCGAGATCGAGATCGACGTGGTCAGCGCATCGTCGGCATGACGAATTCGGATCCGGCCCTGATTCCGGTCGGCCAGCGCGACGTGATGGTCTTGAGCTTCGTGTAAAAGCGAATGCCTTCCGGCCCATGCATGTGATGGTCGCCGAAGAGCGAGGACTTCCAGCCGCCGAAGGAATGGAAGGCCATCGGCACCGGGATGGGGACATTGATCCCGACCATGCCCACCTGGATCTGATGGGCGAATTCGCGGGCCGCGTCACCGTCGCGGGTGAAGATCGCGGTGCCGTTGCCGAATTCATGCTCGTTGATCATGCGGGCGGCGGTCTCGAAGGAATCGGCGCGCGAAACCGCGAGCACCGGGCCAAAAATCTCTTCCTTATATATCTTCATGCCGGTGGTCACATGGTCGAAGAGCGTGCCGCCGAGGAAATAGCCGTTCTCATAGCCCTGCATGCGGAAGGAGCGGCCATCGACGACGAGCTTGGCGCCCTCGGCGACACCGGCATCGATATAGGACTTCACCTTCTCATAATGCTGGCGGGTGACGAGCGGGCCCATCTCGGCTTCCTTGTCGGTGCCGGGACCCACCTTGAGACCGCGCACCCTGGGCTCGAGCTTCGCCACCAGGGCGTCGGCAGTCTTCTGGCCGATCGGCACGGCGACCGAGATCGCCATGCAGCGTTCGCCGGCCGAGCCATAGGCCGCACCCATGAGGGCATCGACGGCCTGGTCGAGATCGGCATCCGGCATGACGATCATGTGGTTCTTGGCGCCGCCCAGCGCCTGGCAGCGCTTGCCGGTCTTCGCCGCGGTCTCGTAGATGTAGCGGGCGATCGGGGTCGAGCCGACGAAGCTCACGGCCGCGATGTCGGGATGGTGCAGGAGCGCATCCACCGCGACCTTGTCGCCGTGGACGACATTGAAGACGCCTGAGGGAAGTCCCGCTTCCTCGAGCCATTGGGCGAGCAGCAGCGCGGCGGAAGGATCGCGCTCGGAGGGCTTCAGGATGAAGCAGTTGCCGGCCGCGAGCGCCACAGGGAACATCCACATCGGCACCATGGCAGGAAAGTTGAAGGGCGTGATGCCGGCGACGACGCCGAGCGGCTGGCGCAGCGAGTGGCTGTCGACGCGGGTGCCGACATTCTCGGTGATCTCGCCTTTCAGAAGCTGCGGTGCGCCGGTCGCGAATTCGACGACCTCCATGCCGCGCTGGATCTCGCCTACGGCATCCGACAGCACCTTGCCGTGCTCGGCGGTGATGACTTCCGCAAGCGCGTCGGTTCGCTCTTCGAGGATGCGCAGGAACTTGTTGAGGATGCGGGCGCGGCGGAGCGGCGTGGTCGCCGCCCAGGCGGGAAAGCTCTTCCGCGCGACGGCGACGGCTTCGTTCACCTCCTCGACCGAGGCCAAAGCCAAGGCACCCGTCTCATCGCCGGTGGCCGGATTGTAAACCGGGGAACTGCGGCCCGAGCGGCCCTCGACCTTACGGCCACCGATATGATGCGGGATAGTCTTCGCCATGTGAGGCACTCCTCGATAAATCACGAGGCCGTTATGCGGCGTTAAATCATGCACAGCAATAAACAGAATTGCAGCTTTGTTGTGCATATTTTATAGTCATCTCATGGACTGGGATCGCATCCGCATTTTCCTCGCCGTCGCCCGTTCCGGCCAGATCCTGGGCGCGGCGCGGCAATTGAAATTGAACCATGCCACGGTCGGGCGGCAGCTGACGGCTCTCGAAACCGAGCTCGATGCGCGGCTGGTCGAGCGCCAGACCCATGGCTGCACGTTGACTCCCGCCGGCGAGGTGCTGCTCAAGGCGGCCGAGCGGGTCGAATCCGAATTGCTGCAGGCGGGAACGCTGCTCTCCGGCGCCTCCGAGGCGCTCACCGGCGCGGTGCGGGTCGGCGCGCCCGACGGCCTCGGCAATTATTTTCTGTCGCGCGCCCTGGGGGCGCTCGCCGCCCAGCATCCGGGATTGACGATCCAGCTCGTGCCGCTGCCGCGGACCTTTTCGCTCACCCGGCGCGAGGCCGATATCGTCATCACGCTCGACCGGCCCAAGCAGGGACGGCTCATCGTCAAGAAGCTCACCGACTATACGCTCAGCGTCTATGCCGCGAAGAGCTATCTCGTGCGCGCCGGACGTATCCTGCGGCCGGAAGATCTCGCCGGGCATCTGTTCATCACCCATGTCGAGGACTTCGTCTACAGCCGCGCGCTCGATTACGCCGCCGAGCTCGGGCGGCTGATGAGCCGGCATTATGAATGCGGCAGCGTCGTCGCCCAGATGGAGGCGGTGCGGGCAGGGCACGGCATCGGCATCCTGCATGACTATGCGGCCGGCCAATTCCCCGAGCTCAAGCGCGTTCTGCCGCAAACCCGCTTCACGCGCACCTATTGGCTGATGTCGCATCCCGACACGCATCACACCCGCCGCGTGGCGGAAGTCTATGACTTCGTTTCGAAAAGCGTCGCCGCGGCCAAGGCGAGCTTCGTCATTTCCTGATGCGCCGCGGCTTTGTTCATCCCCGGTTCAGCCGACATTACCTAAGGGTAATGATCTAGTGGCGGATGTTGCAACCGTGGAGATCGTGAATGCGGTACCTTGGCTTGCTTGGTCTTGTGCTTATCGCATTCGCCACATCCCAGGCGAACGCCCAAGACAATGCCGTTTTTACGCGCGGCGACGCCGTGGTCACGGGCTTCTCCGGCACGAAACCCGCCGATCCGCCCCCCGCCAGCGGCAATCCGATCGATGAAACCTTCATCGACCTCGATGGCGCGTCGGCGCGGATCATGCGGCTCGCCCCGGGAGCGCCGCCCGCCGGGCAGCTCATCACCGCCCCCTCCGTTCTCCAGGTCAAAGCCCGCGATGCCGGCCAGGTTTTCGCCATCGGCCTCGATACGCAGGACACGCCCAACATTTATCTCGGCGCCACCTCGGCTTTCGGGCTGCAGATCGTGGCGCCCGACTCAGATGGCGACGGGCGGCCGGAACGCCTGAAGAAGGGCGACGCCCAAGCCCAGTGGATGGCGGGGCAGTTCGGCCGGAATGGCGGCCCCGGCTCGATCTACAAGGTCGACGGCAAGACCGGCGCCGTGTCGCTCTTCACGACCATACAAGGCAACAGCGGGCCGGGCCTCGGCGACATCGTCTATGACAGCGCCACAAGGCAGTTCTTCGTTTCCGATTTCGACAACGGACTGATCCATCGCCTGGACGCGACCGGAACGCTCATCGACTCATTCGATCATGGCCAGACGGGGCGGCCGGCGGCGGGCCTGCCCGCGGTCGCGGATGACGGCGTGGCGATGGACATCAAGTCGCCGGCCTTCGACAGCGAAGATTCAGGCAGCTGGGGCTTCACCCAGCCCGAGCGGCGCGTCTGGGGGCTCGGCCTGCGCGCCGGGCGCCTTTATTACGCCCCCTTCGTGGGCGCCGCGGGACCGGAAATCTGGTCCGTCTCCATCAATCTCGACGGCACCTTCGGCAATGATCCCCGTCGCGAAATCGAGGTTTCGGGAACGCCCGGCAATCATCCCATCTCGGATATCGCCTTCGATGCCCAAGATTACATGTATGTGGCCCAGCGCGGCGGCATCAAGGGCAGCTACGACTATTCCGTTTTCGCCGATTCGAAACAGTCGGTGGTCTTCCGCTTCGGCCGGGAGATACCGGACGATCCGGACACGCCCGGCATCTGGGTGCCGATACCTGATGAATATGCCATCGGCTACCCGCCCGATTATCGCAACACATCGGGCGGCGTGGCGCTCGGCTACGGCTATGATGCGGCGGGAGCGATCCGGCCCGGCGCATGCGATATCACCATTTGGGCGACAGGCGATGCGTTGCTCTCAAATGCATCGCCCACGCAGGAGGCCGCCACTCCGCAGTCGCCGGTCGTGAATGGCTTGCAAGGGACTGACCGCGCGCTGACGCGGCCGGACAATGAGCCGCCGGCGAAATCCTATTTTCTCGACTATGATGGTGTGACGGGCGATCCGCGTGAGCTCGGCCATGTGGGCGATGTCGAGATCTGGCAGCCTTGCGCGCCGGGGGCCGACTTCGGCACCTATGTGCCGTCCGCCGATGTGCCGCCCGACTATTTCCCGCCAGGTGAGACGCCTGAGGACGGCGTGCCGCCGGGCGATGTACCGCCGGGCGATGTGCCGCCGGATGGCGTGCCGCCGGGCGATGTGCCGCCGGACGGTTTTCCGGAAGGGGTCTACAATCTGCGCCTTGAAAAGCGGTCGCTGCCCGGCGCCTGCGTGGCGGGTGGGCTCGGCTTCCTGTGCGATTACGTGGTGCGCGTCACCAATACGGGTCCGGACCCTTATTTTGGTCCGATCGTCGTCAATGACGAGCTGCCGGCAGCGCCGGCGGGCGCGGTCATGACGCTCGCCAATATTCCGCCCTGGGTCTGCTTTGCCATCTCGCCGACCGAGCAGCAATGCACCTATGGCCCGGCAGGGCTCCTGCCCGGAGAAAGCATCGACCTTCACGTCGAGGTCGATCTCCCGGTCGCGGCACCCGTCTGCCATCTCGACAACGAGGCCGGACTTGTCTGGCCGCTGGGTTTCGGCGATGCCGATCCTGCGGATGACTTCGACCTGGCAGTCGCCACGATCCCGGCTCCTCACTGCCCGCCGGTTGACGGCGAGAAGACCAATCTCAAGATCTCGAAACACAAGATTGGCGATGTCTGCATCGACAAGATCGGCCACTTCGAATGCCGGTATAACATCGTGGTCCGCAACATCGGGGCCGGCGTCTATAACGGCCTCATCAAGGTCGACGACACCATCCCTGCGGGGGCCACCGCGACCTTCGCGCCGGCGTCATGGGCCTGTGCAGGCCCCGGGCCGACCTATTCCTGCCAGAGAGGGCCGGTGGTTCTCTTGCCCAACCAGGCGGTGAATCTGAACGCCGTCGTCAAGGTCCCGAAAAACCTTGCCCAGCCTTTGCAGTGCCAGGCGAAGAACGAGGTGAAAATCGTCGCGGCCGCGGGCGGAACCGACCAGAACACCGATCCGACCGATGATGAAGCCGACGCCACGATGATCCTGCCGGGCGAGCTCGCCGAGTGCCCAGGCTTGCCCGCATTGAGCAACCTCAAGATCTCCAAGAAAGGGCCCAATGGCGAGTGCCCCGTCGTGTTCGGCAATTGGATGTGCGAGTTCAAGATCACCGTCCAGAATTTCGGCAAGCCTTACACAAGCCCCATCCAGTTCCTTGACTATGTGCCGTTGAACAATCCTCCCGGTGCCACGCTCTCGTTCCAGCCGCCCGCCGGCTGGAATTGCGGCGGCCCGGCACTGTTCCCCAATCTCTATCAGTGCAACAGCGATAATCCCGACCTTGCGGATATGGAAAAGGTCGAGATCCCGGTGACCGTCAGGATTCCGGTGGCGCCCGTGCCGAAATGCGAGGTCACCAACACCGCGCAGATCATCAAGGCGCCAGGCGGCACGCTGATCAACTCCTTCGCCGGCGATGACAAGAGCTCGGCCAAGGCGCAGCTCGCTGCCGCGGTTGCGCAGGGTCTCTGCCTTTCCGACCTCAAGATCACGAAAACCGGACCTGCCGGCCCGTGCCCTCCCAAAGGCAACGACTGGGAGTGCAAGTTCAAGATCACGGTGCAAAATTTCGGCAAGGATTATAAGAGCCCGATCCAGTTCCTCGACTTCCTGCCGGGCCTGCAAGCCGGCGCCACGGTCGCGTTCCAGCCGCCCGCCGGATGGAATTGCGGAGGACCGACATTCCCGAATCTGTATCAATGCAGCAGCAACAATCCCAATCTCGCGCATCAGGAAAAGGCCGAGATTGGGATGACGGTCAGGATTCCTGTATCGCCCCAGGCGAAGTGCCAGATCACGAACACCGCGACGATCGTCAAGGCGCCGGGCGGGACCGCGCATAATTTCTTTAAGCCCAACGACACGGATTCGACTCAAGCCCAAGTCGCGCCGGTATTCCCGCAGGGCGGAGGCCAGGGCATCTGCCTTGCGGCGAATATGGACCAGTCCGAGCCGCCGCTCACCTCGCCCGAAGGGAAGGAGAGCAATCTCTCGATCACCAAGACGGCTTCTGCAAGCCAGGTGACGGCGAGCGGACAGAGTTCGACATTCACCATCACTGTCACCAACCAGGGGCCAGGCGTGTTCAACGCGCCGATCGAGGTCCGCGATACGCTGTTCGACGGCCAGATCGTCGAGCCGTCCAACGGAAGCTGGTCGGCGCCTTGGGTCTGCGAAGGCCAGTCGGCGGTCGGCCATCCCGAGCAGGGGATCTGCAAGCATCCGCAGATCGCGCTCGATCCGGGCGAAAGCGTCGTGCTCGAGCTCGAGATCGAGGCGCCGAACAGTTTTGTCGCGCCCTCCGGGTCGCAGGTGAAATGCGGCTACAAGAACAAGGCCGAGATCCTGAGACCTGCCCCCGGCAGCCCGAAGAACAACGACGCGAGCGATGATGTCGCCTTTGCCGACGTCAAATTTGCGCCGTTCGAACTGCACGGCAAGAAGTTCTGCGAGCCGGGCCTCACGAGCGACCCTGGCCGCGACAGGAACCTCACCATCACCAAGACGGTCGGCGCGTGCGATGGCACCGCGAGCGGTCAGAACTGTCCGTTCACGATCACCGTTACCAATGCCGGACCAGGCGTCCATAACGGCCCGATCGAGCTGCGCGATACGCTGTTCGACGGCCAGATCGTCGAGCCTTCGAACGGCAGCTGGTCGTTCCCCTGGGTCTGCGAAGGCCAGTCCGCGGTCGGCCATCCGGAGCAGGGGATCTGCACCCATCCGGCGGTCCAGCTCGATCCGGGCGAGAGCGTCGTGCTCACTCTCGAGATCGAAGCGCCGAACAGTTTTGTGGCACCCTCGGGATCGCAGGTGAGGTGCGGCTACAAGAACAAGATCGAGATTCTCGAGCCGGCCGGCGGCACGCCGCAAAATACCAATGCCGGCGACGACACCGCCTTCGTCGAAGCCAAGTTCGAGCCGTTCGAAAAGCACGGCACGGAATTCTGCGGCCTTGGCCTGACGACGCCGCCTGCGTCACAGGCCTGTCCGCAAGGCTGGTCGCGGACACCCATACCGGGCAAATGCTGCCCGCCCAATTCGGGCTGGGATGGCGAGCGCTGCAAGCGCGACGTGAAGCCGCCCGAAGAGAAGTGCCCGGTGAATTCCGCCGGCGATTATCCCGATTGCCGCTGCAAGTCTGGCTATACGGGCACGCCGCCCAATTGCCGCAAGATCGATGTGCCCGAGAAATGCACGGGTGGCATGGAGCGGATCGACGGCGAGTGCCGCTGCCCGCGCGGGATGCGCTTCATCGACGGCAAGTGCCGCATACCGTCATCGGGGCCGGAGAAGACCTGCGATGTGAACGAGGTCGGCACCTATCCGAATTGCCGCTGCGCCAAGGGTTTCACCGGCGCGCCGCCGAACTGCCGGCCGATCGTCTGCCCGCCGGGCACCAGGGGCAAGTTCCCCGACTGCCGCAAGATCGACTGCCCGGCCAACCAGGAGTGGATCGACGGCGCCTGCCGCTGCCGCTACCCGCTCAAATGGAACGGCAAGCGTTGTGTCGCCGATACGCCCAAGGTCTGCCCGGCGGACTCCGTCGGCAACTATCCGAACTGCCGCTGCAAGCGCGGCACGACGGGTGTGCCCGGCAAATGCGAGCGCATCGTCATCGAGCCCAAGAAGTGCCCGGCGGACTCGGTCGGTAATTTCCCGAACTGCCGCTGCAAGCGCGGCACCACGGGTGTGCCCGGCAAGTGCCAGCGCATCGTCGAGCCCAAGAAGTGCCCGGCGGACTCGGTCGGCAATTTCCCGAACTGCCGCTGCAAGCGCGGCACGAAGGGCGTGCCCGGCAAGTGCGAGCGCATCGTCATCGAGCCCAAGAAATGTCCCAAGGGCTTCAGAGGCACGCCGCCCAATTGCGTGCGCATCATCATCGAGCCCAAGAAATGCCCGAAGGGCTTCCGCGGAACGCCGCCCGATTGCAAGCGCATCGTCATCGAGCCCAAGACGTGCCCGAAGGGCTTCCGCGGCACGCCGCCCAATTGCGTGCGGGTCATCATCGATGCGCCGCGCCGGCTGTGTCCCCAGGGCTTCCGCGGCACGCCGCCCAATTGCGTGCGAGCCGGCACCATTCCCCAGTAGCCGGATCGGCGTGCTCTCTTTAAGCGTGATGGTTCCAACCATCACGCTTTAATTTTCCGGATCATGCTTCAGCTCGTGCGATCCGGCTCGGTCATGGCGAAAGCGTCGATCTCGATGACCATGCTCGGATAGGCGAGGGCCGGCAGCGGGATGCCGGTCGTCGCCGGGCCGGGTTCCTCGAAGAAGGACGAGCGGATGAGCAGGTTGTCGTGCAGCACGTCATAGGAGCTCTTGCCCTCATACATGGTCGTGATCTTGCAGACATCCGCATAATCGGCGCCAAGCTCCTTCAGAATGGTGCCGATATGGACCATCGCCTGGCGCGTCTGGGCTTTCAGATTGCCGGGCTCGACCGCCTTGCCCTGCTTGTCGAGCGACACCTGGCCGCCGAGGAAGATCATGTCGTGGCATTTGAGACCGTGCTTGTAGGGCAAATGCGTGGTCCAGTCCCACAGGCTCTCGGGCCACACATGGCGGCGTGGCAGGCGGCTTCCGTCCTCGCCGAGCATGGCGACGACCTCGATCTTGATCTGCTGCCCGTTCTGCGCATGGCGCGGCAGCGGTATGCCGGTGGCGGCCGGGCCCGGCTCGTTGAAATGAGCCGCACAGGCCAGGGCCGCGGGCTCGAAATCCTCGACCGTGCCTGAGCCCACATACCAGCGGTTCAGCTTGACCACATCGTCGAAATCGGCTCCGAAATCTTTGAGCGCGATGCCGATCTGCCGCATCACCTGCTTCGTCTGGGCGACGATGTCGCCCTTGTGGACAAGCTCACTCTTGTCGCCGACCGGCGTCTGCGCGCTGACGAAGATCATCTTCCCGCAGCGCAAGGCCTTCGCGAAGGTTGCGGGCAGCGGCGAAAGCTCAGGCGCTTCGGCGAAGGCGCGCGGCAGGCTGGCACCGTCGGCTGCCTTCATCGCATAGCCCTCGATCTCGACGATCATGCCGGGATAGGCGAGATAGGGAATCGGCACGGCGGTGATCGCGGGGCGTGCGTCGGCGGGCAGGGCCTTCGCCACCATCGCGAGGAATTCGCGCTCATCGAGCGAGCCGTCATTGACATAGAAGCACAGCAGTTTGACGAGATCGGTCAGCTCGCAGCCGAGCTCCTGCAGGACCCGCTCGAAGTTTCGCATGCTGTTTCCGACCTGGACGGGGAGGTCGTCAGGATTGTTGACCTCGCCTTTGCTGGTGATGTCGACTTGCCCGCCGACCCAGATCATCTGTCCGCAGCGCACGCCATGCTTATGGCTGACGTGAACCGGCCAGCTCCAGTGGTCCTCCGGCCAAGCATGCTGTTTCTCCAAGATGCGATCCTTTCATGACGTGGTGGTGAGAGAAGAAGCCCGAGCCTGCGGCCAAGGCAAGCTTCGTCATATCCCAAAGTGCATGGCGGTGCCCAGCGCCGAGCAACGGCGCTCCCACCCGGACGCCTTCCGGGATCCGAGTGGGAGACCATCGCTCGCAAAGTGGGCCTGCGAGCCGATCACATATGAGCCAAGGCCTGCCCTGCGTCGTGCCGACAACCGCGGCGCACGGCGCTAGTTCCGTACGACCGGCGGTGGCGCCCCTGTGCGCAAACAGTGCGGATATAAGAAGAAACGGTCTAGTTGGACCTTGGGGAGCTTGCGATCAATGCCGACCCAATCCAAGTTGGACCAAGGGCACGGGCAGCGTCGGCGCTCCCCCGCCATTATGTCAGAGGAGCAGCAGTTTCTTCACCAGGGCGAATATCTCCTTGTAGGGGAGCGTGGTGGCGCCGGCCGCCGCCAGCGGCAGCACGGCCGCAGCCGCCGCGGGAACGAGCGCCGAGCGGTTCAGTAAATAGGCGGACATCTTCTTCGCCGCATCGTAGAATTTGGAAGGATCCGGGATCTCCTCCTTGCCGTCGTCCTTCCGATCATCCGCGACCACGTTCCGGCCCAGGAGTTTGTGCTCGGCCGAGCGGTGAAAGTTCGTCGCCTGCGTGGCCGCCAGGAGCAAAGCGGATTGCTTGAGCCGGGCGAGGGGCGGCGTGAAGGCGAGTAGCGGATAGGAGAAAAACGCGAACACGATCACGAGCCACGCGGTCATGATCGATCCATAGACCGTCATGCTGATCGTCTCATGCAATAGCTGATGGCTCAGCACAGCGCCAATGACGCAGCTGACGCCGAAGACGAACATGGCGAAGGCATTGGGATAATCGCCGACGAAAGCAAGCCCGCCCTTGCCATCGGGATGGGTCGCGGTCAATCGCAGATCGAGCCGCGCCAGCGACCTGAGCAGTTGCGCCCAGACATTGTGTCGCCACAGACCGCGCAGGAACAGGAACCAGAACAAAGGCGTGCTCACCAAGAGGCACCACCAGGCGGTGAGCGACAGCCGGCGCGATTGCCCATCGTCGACGACCGCCCAGGAGAGCGCTTCGGCTTGTTTCAAAAGAGTGTAAGCGGTGATGACGGCGATGACGGCCAGAAGCGCGCACACGACCTCGGCCCAGAAAGAGTCGCGCGCCGCCAGCGCTTTGGTGACGGCTTTGGCGGCATCGTCGGATGAAGACGGCAGGAGAAGCGGCGCGTTCCAGAACTGTTTCAGTATCGTGCGCAGCTGCCGCTCGACGGCTCTCTCCGCCAGGATGAACATGGCGATCGCGATCAAGAACCGGGCCCAGGTCATCGGATCGCGCAGGAACGGGCGCTGCTCGACAGGGCCCCAGCCATGGCCCTCGGCGAGCGCAATCAGGCACGGGACGAGCCAGGCGAGAAGGACGAAGATCACGGCGCGCTTGCCGGCGCTCAAGGCATTGATTTGCAACAGCCGCAACCGCCGCTGCAGCTCGAAGAACGGCCCGCCGTGGAATGCCAGGAAGTCCATATGGCGGTCGAGGGTATGTCCTGATCTCAGGGCGAGCTATTGGACTTAGGGGACGATCCGTTAAGGAAGAGGTCCGGAAAGAGTGGAAAAACCACACGCCTAGGTCCTAGGTCCAACTATTGCCGGACAAGTGATTGCGTTAAGGGCCAAGTGATGGCCAAGACGCCCACTCGTATCGCAATCGTGGATGACGACGCCTCCGTCCGTGGCGCCCTCTATCGGCTGCTGCGTGCGTCCCGGTTCGAGGCGAAAGCCTACGGCTCGGGCGGCGAGTTCGTCGCCGATTGTCCCGCGTTCCGGCCGCATTGCGCCATCGTCGACCTGCATATGCCGGGCATGAGCGGCCTCGAAGCGCAGCAGCACCTGGCGAGCAAGGGCATGTCGGTTTCGGTCATCATCATCACCGGCCATGACGCGCCTCACGCCCGCGCCGAATGCCTGGCGGCCGGCGCCATCGCCTATCTGACCAAGCCCGTCGACGAGCAGGTGCTGATGTCGTCGATTGCCAGGATCGCCCAGGTGAAGGGGGCGGGCATCGCAAAAGCGCGGGAGCGGGCCGTCAGATGAACGGAGTCGATGAGATGGATAACCGGACAAAGCGCACCGCCCATGAGGCTTCGGCACGCGAAGGCATGAAATGGATTCCGGGCGGCACCTTCCTGATGGGCTCGGACCGGCACTATCCGGAAGAAGCCCCCGCGCACAAGGTCAGCGTCGATGGTTTCTGGATCGATCAATATGCCGTCACCAACCGTGACTTCAGCCGTTTCGTGGCGGAGACCGGCCATGTCACGCTGGCGGAAAAGCCGGCTAACCCGGCCGATTATCCCGGCGCCAAGCCTGAGCTCCTGGCGCCGTCCTCGGTCATGTTCCACAAGCCCAAGCAGCGTGTCGATCTCAAAAACCGCTACAACTGGTGGATTTATGTGCGGGGCGCCAATTGGCGCCATCCGCGTGGCCCCGCCAGCACGATCAAGGGCCTCGAGGATCACCCCGTGGTCCATGTCGCCTATGAGGACGCCGAGGCCTATGCGCGCTGGGTGGGCAAGGCGCTGCCGAGCGAGGCCGAATGGGAATATGCCGCGCGTGGCGGGCTCGACGGCGCCGAATATACATGGGGCGACGATTTCGCGCCGGGCGGGCAATTCATGGCCAATAGCTGGCAGGGCGAGTTTCCCATCCAGAACAAGATCGAGGACGGGTATGAATGGACGGCACCCGTCGGCTCCTTTCCCGCCAATGGCTATGGTCTCCATGACATGGCCGGCAATGTTTGGGAATGGACCTCGGACTGGTATCAGGAGCATGGCCGCATCGACAGCCCCTGCTGCACGATGCACAATCCGCGCGGCGGCGAGCGCGAAGAGAGCCACAGCGCGGAAGATGCCATCCGGATCCCCCGCCGAGTGATGAAGGGCGGCTCCTATCTCTGCGCGCCGAATTATTGCCACCGCTATCGCCCGGCAGCCCGCATGGCGCAGCCCACAGATACATCGACCTGTCATGTCGGCTTTCGCTGCATTCTGCGCGCCAACGGCGGAGACTGAGATGAGTGACGCGAGCGGAGGTTTTCCATGAGCCCGCAATACGGATTGACCAGGCGAAGCATCGTTTTGGGAATGAGCGCCGCTGTGCTCGGCGGCATGGCGAGCCAAGGTGCCGTCGCCCAGGCGGAGCCGTTGCCCTCCTGGAATGCCGGCCCGGTCAAGCAATCGATCGTCGATTTCGTGGACCGCGTCACCAAGGAGGGAGGAGCGGATTTCGTCCCACCCGATCGGCGCATCGCCACTTTCGACAATGACGGGACGCTGTGGGCGGAGCAGCCGATCTATTTCCAGGTCGCCTTCGCCATCGACCAGGTGAAGGCGCTGGCGCCCGGGCATCCCGAATGGAAGGACAAGCAGCCATTCAAGGGTATAATCGAGGGAGATATCAAAGCGGTCATGGCCTCGGGCGAAAAAGGGGTGCTCGAGATCATGGCGGCAACGCATACCGGCATGACGACGGAGGAATTCACCAAGACGGTCACGGATTGGATCGCGACGGCCCGGCATCCGCGTTTCGACAAGGCCTATACGGACCTCGTCTACAAGCCGATGCTCGAGCTTCTCGGCTTTCTGCGGTCCAAGGGCTTCAAGACCTTCATCGTGTCGGGCGGCGGCATCGAGTTCATGCGGCCTTGGACCGAGAAAACCTATGGCATCCCGCCCGAGCAAGTGGTCGGCTCGTCTGGCGTGGTGAAATTCGAGATGGGACCTGACGGCAAGCCCGTGCTCATGAAAGAGGCGAAGGTCGAATTCATCGACGACGGGCCCGGCAAGCCGGTCGGAATCAACCGCTTCATCGGCCGGCGTCCGATCTTCGCTTTCGGCAATTCCGACGGCGACCAGCAGATGCTCGAATGGACCGCGGCGGAAGAGGGCCCGCGCTTCATGGGGCTCGTCCATCATACGGATGCCGAGCGGGAATGGGCCTATGACCGGCAATCCCATATCGGCAAGCTCGACAAGGCGCTGGACGAAGCCCAGTCCAAGGGCTGGACGGTCGTCGATATGAAGCGCGACTGGGGGCGTGTTTTCGCTTTCGAACCCTGATTCATGAGCTCCCGTATCGACTGCGCAACTTCCGATTTAGTTGAAATTTATCCAGTATTGGTACACTTGATCATGCATCAATATTTGGCCTATTCTCCGAACCGCAAATAAATTCGGTATGTTACTGCCGTTTTGACTGCGCTACGGGGGCGCCGACCAGCGCTTTTCGTATCACTTGGGACGGGTGAGAGCGGGCAAGTCGCGGAACGCCGACAGCGGTTTCGAGGTCAAAGTTGGGGTTGACGCCAGACCGTTCCAAGTGGAGGCGCCGGTTGTCGGGCGCAATCGCGATATTCTGTTTTTTATTTCTGGCCCATGGGCAAACGGCATCAGTGCCGGGGCAGGCGGCCGAGCATGTGCGCAATGTCCTCGTCCTTTCATCGACCCAGCCTGAGCTTCCGGCAAGCCAGGCGCTGGTCATAGGGCTCGAAAGCGTCCTGAGGACGGATCCGAGTGTCCGTGTCTATTATGAATTCCTCGATGCCATGCGCTTTCCGGGCGAGGCCTATCGGCAGCAGGACGAACAACATCTGCGCGCCAAATTCGCCAGGACGCATTTTCATGCCGCGATCGCGATCGGCCCGGAGGCGCTTTCCTTCCTCATCGACCGCGAACCCTACCTGGTTTCGCCGAGCAATGTCGTCTTTGGTGGCATCAGCGAGGAACGCGTCCTCACCAACAGCAGCATAAGCGGGGTCGTCAGCTACTTCGACATCGTGAAGACCCTCGAACTGATGGAGAGACTTCAGCCCTCTCTCAAGCATGTCGTGGTCGTCACCGGCGCCTCGCCATTCGACAAGCAGTGGGAAATGACGGCGCGGGCGAAATTCTACGGCTTTTCCAGCAAATACCGTTTTTCCTATCTCGCCGGCCTGCCGATGGCCGAGCTCTTGAACCGCATTGCAACACTGCCCGAAGACACGGCCGTCCTGTATCTGACTGTTTTCGAGGATGGTGAAGGTGTGCGCTACCTGCCGCGCGATGTCGCGGACAAGATCTTCGGCGTCACCAAGGCGCCCGTCTACAGCGTCTATGACACGCTGATCGGACGCGGCATCGTCGGCGGCCATATGGACACGTTTGAGGCGGTCGGCCGCCAGGTCGGCGATATGACGCTGAAAAAGCTGGCCGGCGCCACCCAGCCCACTATCGAACTCTCCAGGTCGCACAATTTCATCGTCGACTGGCGCGCGCTCGAGCGCTGGGGCCTGCCGGAATCAGCGTTGCCCCCGGGCGTCGAGGTCCGCTTCAAACCTGTGTCGCCCTGGGTCCAATACAGGGAGGTGATCCTCGGCGCCGCGGCGGTGTTCCTGGGGCTCTGTTACCTGGTGCTGAGATTTTATCGCGAGGTGCGCGAACGCCGGCGCGCCGAACAAACGGCGACCGACAACCGCGATAAGATCGAGCTTTCCGTATCGGCCGCCAATCTGGGTCTATGGGAGTGGGATCCGATCACCGACAAGGTGTGGACGTCGGAGCACTGCCGGGAGCTGCTGGGATTGGGCAACGACGCAATCATTCCGCGCGAGCAGTTCCTGAACTGCCTGCAGGACGAGGATCGTACCCTCGCCGTGGCCCGGATGCTGAAGGCGATGACGACCGGCACCCAGTGCGAAGCAGAATATGGCCTTCCCCAGAAGGACGGGACGATCAAATGGCTCGCCTCGCGGGCGAGCCCGAGGAAACAGAGCGGCGGCAGAGCTGGCCGGCTTCTCGGCGTGCTCATGGACATCACCGAGCGCAAGCTCGCCGAGCATGAGGCGATCGAGCAGCGCAAGCAGCTCACCCATCTGACCCGCGTGTCGGTCCTCGGCGCCCTGTCGGGCGCGCTCGCGCATGAGCTCAACCAGCCGCTGACGGCGATACTGAGCAACGCCCAGGCGGCGCGGCGGATCCTCGCCAGGAAACCCTACGACATCGCGGAGATCCGGCAGATCCTCGAGGATATCGTCGACGACGACAAGCGGGCGGGCGACGTCATCCACCATTTGCGCACCTTGCTGCGGCGGGAGGAGGGGCCCCGGACGCCGATCGACATCAACCAGCTCGTCACCAGCGTGCTCGATCTCGCCCGCAGCGACCTGGTGCTCAAGGGCGTCACCGTGACCCGGGAATTGTGCCGGGACTGCACCCTCATCGATGGCGATGCCGTGCAGCTCCAGCAGGTGCTCCTCAACCTCATCGTCAATGCCTGCGATGCCATGAGCCACAAGCTCCCGGCCGAAAGACGGCTCGGCATCGTCACCAAGATGACGAAGAAGGGAAAATTGCGCATCTCGGTCATCGACAATGGCGAGGGCATTTCCGAGAACAGCCTGAAAAGCCTGTTCGAGCCGTTTCACACGACCAAGGCGCTGGGTCTCGGCCTTGGCCTGCCGATCTGCAACTGGATCATCCAGGCGCATGGCGGCAAGATTTTCGCGCACAGCAATCCCGAGGGCGGCGCCACATTTTCCTTCGACCTACCTTTGCCGGTAAAGGTGACAGATGAGCCAGCAGCATCCCACAGTCTATCTGGTTGACGACGACCCTTCGGTCCTTCGCGCGGTGAAGCGGCTGCTGGCGTCGGCCGGGTTCGATGCCAAGTCCTATGCCGATCCGAAATCGTTCCTTGCCGAGCATGATCCCGCGGTGCCTGGCTGCATCGTGCTCGATGTCTCGATGCCCGGCCTGACCGGGCTCGACCTGCAGTCCTTGCTGGCGGGATCGAGCCACTGTCAGCCGATGATCTTCATCTCGGGAGAAAGCGACGTGCCGACGAGCGTCGCCGCCATGAAGGCGGGCGCGGCCGATTTCCTCACCAAGCCGTTCGACGACACCGTGCTGCTGGCGGCGGTGAGCCAGGCGATCGCGCGCGACGGCGAGAAACGCCTGTCGGAAGAAGCGCAGACGGATTTCCAGTTCCGGCTCAATGCGCTCACCGTGCGCGAGCGCGCGGTCTTCTTCCGGGTGATCCTCGGGCGCCTCAACAAGCAGATCGCGGGCGACCTCAATGTCGTCGAGAAAACGATCAAGGTGCATCGCGCCCGCATGATGAAGAAGATGGGCGTGCGCTCGGTCGCCGAACTGGTGCGGATGGCCGACAGATTCGGCGTGGTGGAGCCCACGGATATGGCGGCAAAGCCGCTCATGGGAGGCTGAGCGCCAGGCATTGGGCCTTGGTCCAACTATCGGCTGATATGTCTCGCGATTAACCTTCCCGCTTAGGGATGGCGGGAAGGTGACTATCGTGGCGAGGTGGCGAATGATCGGCCTGGCCGCTGTTCTGACGACGGTGCCATCGTTGGGCGCAGGGGCGCAAGAAGCATCGGAACTCGCCGAGAAGCTGAGCAATCCGATCGCCGCGATGATCAGCGTGCCGTTCCAGTTCAACTACGACAATGAGATCGGTCCGGAGCGGGACGGCGAGCGCTTCCAGCTCAACTTCCAGCCGGTCGTGCCCATCCCGCTCGGCGAGGATTGGAACATGATCTCGCGCACCATCCTGCCGATCATCGACCAGGACGAAATCTTCCCCACCACAGGCGAGCAGTTCGGCCTCGGCGACATCACCCAGAGCCTGTTCTTCTCGCCCACCCATCCGGGGCCCAGCGGCATCGTCTGGGGCGCGGGGCCGGTCTTCCTCGTGCCGACCGGCACCGACGAATTGCTGTCCGCCGAAAAATGGGGCGCCGGACCGACGCTGGTGGTCCTCAGGCAATCCCACGGCTGGACCGTCGGCGCGCTCATGAACCATATCTGGTCCTTCGCCGGCGATGACGACCGCGACGCGGTGAGCACGACCTTCCTGCAGCCCTTCCTGAGCTACACCACGCCCGATGCGTGGACTTTCGGCGTCAACACCGAATCGACCTACGACTGGGAGGCGGAGAATTGGAGCGTTCCCGTCAATGTCTCGGTCAGCAAGCTCGTCAATTTCGGCCATCAGCCGGTCAGCATCGGCGGCACGGTCAGATACTGGGCCGAAAGCACCGATGCGGGGCCGCATGGCTTCGGCGCGCGCGCCACCATCACCTTCCTCTTTCCGGAATGAGAGCGGCAGGGCGGATGGTTAAGGCCCATTGGGCCTTGGTCCAACTATCCGGCCTCGCGCTTTTCGAGACATGATTTGCCATGGGCCGGAGCTGTCTCGCCGGCCATGAGGTTCGAGCACTTTCGGAGGTTGTAATCATGCCCTTCAGCACCTGGATGAAGACCTTGGGAGTGCCGGCCGCGCTTTCCGCAATGATCGTGCTGCAGCCGGCTCAATCCAGCCTGGCGCAGGACTCGACCCAGCAGGCGACGGCGCCGCAAGCGGCGGCAACTCAGCCTGAGCTCCTGTCGGCGGAAGAGCTCGAGACCCTGGTGGCGCGCATCGCGCTCTATCCGGACGATCTCGTAGCTCTCGTTCTCGCCGGCTCGCTCTATCCGCTGCAGATCGTCCAGGCCCAACGCTATCTCGACGACGTCAAGAGCAAGCCTAATCTCAAGCCGAATGCGGATTGGGACGGCAGCGTCATCTCGCTTCTCAACTATCCGCAAGTCATCAAGATGATGAATGACGATCTCAACTGGACTGAGGAGATTGGCCAGGCCGTGGTCAATCAGCAAAAGGACATGCTGGTCGCGATCCAGGAGCTGCGCGACAGGGCCGTCGCCAATAACATCATCAAGTCGGACGACAAGGTCGTCGTCGAGAAGCAGAAGGACAATGTGATCATCAAGCCGGCCAAGAAGGAAGTGACCTACGTGCCGCAATATGACCCGGTGATCCTCAGCCCGACCTATGTGGTCGAGGCCTCAGCACCTCCCGTCTACTATGGCGATCCTTACCCGTCCTACTACTATCCTTACGCGCCCTATTGGGCGGGCTTCGTCACCGGCGCGGTCTTCGGCGCGGTCGTCGACTGGGACGACTGGCACTCCTGGGGCGGCGATGACATCGATATCGACATCAACGACATCGACATCAACAACTTCAAATGGGACAAGAACAACATCAACAACATCAACTGGGACAACGACAAGTTCAACTTCGACCGCGATTCGATCGCCGACAACCTGCGGCGCAACAATAGCGCCCGCCTCGACCGCAAGCCGAACCGGGAGCGTGGCGGACTCTCCAATCTAGGCGGCCAAGGAAACAAGATCACCGGCCGCGATGTGCGCCGCGACGTGCAGCAGGGCTTGAAGAACAAAGGGCGCGAGGGCGGCAAGAACCTGTCAGGCCAGACCCTCGGCGACCGCGGAAAAGTTGCCGACCGGAAGGCTGGACAGAATCTGGGCGGTCAAACCAGGAAGGCTGGGCAGAATCTGGGTGGCCAGGTCAACAAGCCAGCCCGCAACAAGGCGGCCAGCGCCAACCGGCCGGCGAGGAAGCCGGCAGGCAAGGTCGACAAGCGGCCGCGGCAGGTGTCGGGCCTCGGCGACTACGGCCGCGGACGCGAGACCAAATCCTTCTCACAGCGCGGCCGCATGAGCAGCGGCGGCGGGCTCGGCGGTGGAGGCCAGCGCATTAAGCGCTCCAGGGGCGGCGGATTCGGCGGCGGCGGTCGTGGTGGGGGCCGGAGGCGTTGATCTCAGCCAGCGCAGTCATTCCAGGAGGATACACTATGTATCGCAAGCATTTACTCACTCTCCTTGCTGCGGCTTGCCTGGCCAGCGCCGCATTTGTTTCTTCGTCCTGGGCCGCGGATCGCATCGAGCGATTCCTGGGCTCGGCACCGCAGAATTTCAAGGAAGCTTCGGAGGCCGTCGATGCCTTCAAGGCGAAGATGATCGCCAAGGATGTGCCCGGTCTTGCCGAACTGATCGGGCTCAACGCCAAGGAGATCGCCAACACTGAGGATTTCGACAATCGTCTGTCGAACCTGCAGCAGGCCGCGAAAGAGCGTGTCGGGGTCGAAGAAGCGGGCGCCGATCGCCGGATCATCCTGCTCGGCAACCTGCTTTGGCCGTTTCCCTTCCCGCTGGTGAAGACCGACAAGGGCTGGCATTTCGACAATGTCGACGGATTGGAGGAAGTGCTGGCGCGGCGCATCGGCGAGAACGAGCTCGAAGCCATCGACACCTGCCGCAACTACATTGCGGCGCAGCAGGCCTATGCGAGCGACGACCGCGACGACGACAATGTGCTCGAATTTGCGCAAAAGCTGATGAGCACGGAAGGCAGCCATGACGGTCTCTATTGGCCGGCGGTCGATGGCGATGAGAGCCCGGCCGGTCCCTTCGTCGTCGAGGCGAAGCTGCAGCAGGGCGTGCCCCCCGAACAGGGTTATTTCGGCTATCGCTTCCGCATCCTGAAGGGGCAGGGCAAGAATATCGCCGGCGGTCAGTATGATTACGTCATCAACGGCAACATGATCGCCGGATACGCGCTCATCGCCTGGCCGGCGCGCTATGGCGAGACGGGCATCCAGACCTTCCTGGTCAGCCATCACGGCACGATCTACCAGAAGGATCTGGGCCCCGACACGGCCAAGCTCGCCGAGCGGATCACACGGTTCAATCCGGACGAGAGCTGGGACGAGGTCGCTGATTGAGGTCGCATGGGCCGTCCGGCCCGCTCAAGCTCCATCTCAGCCTGCTGATCATCCTGCTCCTGGTCGGCATCTCCGGGCCGTTGATCTGGCTGTCCTATCAGCGCGGCCAGGCCGCCGCGATCGCCGATGCCAACCGGCAGATGACGGCGCTCAGCGAGCGGACGATGGACCGCTACCGGCTGCTGTTCGCCGATGCCGTGCCGATCCTCAATGTGCTGTCGGCGGCGGATGCGACCGCCAGGGTCTCGCCCGAAACACTGACCGCCCGACGCGACATGCTCGTCGCGGCGCTCGCCGATGCCTCCCATCTCGATGGCATCTATTGCGCCTATCCCGATGGCAGCTTCGTACATCTTGTCCGCCTCGAGGAGGGCGGCGCCTGGCGCAAGACCCTCGCAGCGCCGGGAGAGGCCTTTTTCGCCTTCCGGATCATAGAGACAACTGACGCGGGTAATCGGGTCTCGCGATGGCAGTTCCTGAACCAGGCCGGCCAGGCCATCGCCGCCGCGGCGCCGTCAAAAGCCGACTATGATCCGCGGGTGAGGCCCTGGTACAAGCTCGCCTCGGCCGTTCCGGGCATCGTGGCGGATGGTCCCTATGTCACCGCGACGACGAAGTCGCTCGCCGTCACCATCGCCAAAAGCCATGCGCAGGACGGACGCATCGTCATCGGCACCGATATAAGGCTCGACACCATCGCCGAATTCCTGGCGCAGGAACGGATCTCGCCGGGCGGCAAGGCCTTCGTCCTCGACGCGCAAGGAAACCCGGTGATCCAGTCGACCGGTGCCGGGCCGCCGTCGCCCGAGGACGAGCGCCTGCTCGAGGTCGTGAAGAAAGCCGAAACCGGTTCCGAGGCCCGCATCGAGACGGTCGGCGGCGGCACGGCGCCGCCAGAGAAATACCTGGTGAGCGCATCGCGGATCGCCTTCTCGCCGCTGCTCCAGGGCAACGTCCTCGCTATCGCGGCGCCGTTGCGCGATTTCACGGCGGAGAGCGAGCGCCTCCTTGCGCAGGGCGTCGGCCTGTCCCTGGCGCTGCTGCTGGCGGGCATCGCCTCGGCGATCGCCGTTTCGCGTTTCATCACCCGATCGCTTTCAAGGCTGACGGCCGACGCGGTCAAGCTCGGCGATCTCGAAACCAGGACGGTCCCGTCCTCGCCGTCTTATGTGACGGAGATCAATCTCCTCTCGGATGCGCTGGCGGTCGCGAGAGATGCCATCCGCAATTTCGCTCTTTATGTGCCGCGCGAACTGGTGCGCAAGATCGTCGCGAACAAGGGATCGGTCACTCTTGGCGAACGCCTGGACGTCACCGTCCTGTTCACCGATATCCGCGACTTCACCACCATCTCGGAGGACAACCCGCCGGAGGACGTCGTTTCCTGGCTGTCGAGCTATTTCGATCTCATGAATGAAACGGTGGAAGAGAATCACGGCACGATCATCCAGTATCTGGGTGATTCCATCTATGCGATGTGGAACGCGCCGGTGAGCGACCCTGCGCATGTCGATCACGCCTGTCTCTGCGCCTTGAAGCTGGCGCGCCGGATAGAGATCTTCAACGAAAGCCAGCGCGCGGCGGGGAAGCCAGTCCTCGTCACGCGGTTCGGCCTCCATACGGGCCCGGCCGTGGTCGGCAATGTCGGCGCCAGGAACCGCCTGCAATATACCGCGATGGGCGACACGGTGAATGTCGCGTCGAGGCTCGAGGGCATCAACAAGGCGTTCGGCACGACGATCCTGGCAAGCCGGGCAGTGCGCGATCATGCGCAAGCGGGCTTCGTTTTCCGGCCGCTCGGATTCCACCAGGCCAAGGGACGCGAGGAGAAGGTCGAGATCTTCGAACTCACAGGCACTCGCGAGGCGCAGGATTGAATTACTGCGGCGGATGCTTGGACCAGAGGATTCCGTTTCTCCCCGCGCCGAGGTTGCCGCACGCTACTTCACATTAGGTTCTTCATGCTTGGCCTGGCTGAGGGCGAAGGTCACAAATGCATTCCAGCCCTCGGCCCGGTTCTCAGCCTCGAATTCATAATAGCCCTTGATATTGAGATAGGCCTGCATGCCGAAGGCCGGGAAGAGGAAACCGACTTGTGGCCCGACACCGAAGACGCGCGATTCGAAATCTCCGAGGACCGCGCCATCGCCGCTGTCGCCGGTGATCTGCTGATAGGCATAGCCGACGACACCGAGATGCGCTGTCCGCGACAGGAACTGCGAGGCGCCCCAATCGAGGTGCCAGTCTATGCCGTTCTGATAGTCGGTATGTTCGTTCTCGAAATTGTAGGTGAGGCCGGTGACGAAGGAAAACTCATGGCCGGTCTCGGGGTTGAAATAGGTGTAGCCCACGCCGCCGTCGATCGCGCCATGGCCGATGCCGAGATTGGCAAGCCGGTCCGGATCATAGTCACCCACCGGAATGTCGCCCGCGAGATAGAGCATGTAGTTGCTGGTGCCGTGGTTCCATTTGAGCGTGGCGGAGGGAAAGAGATCGCCGTAGGAGAAAAGCGACTCCTCTCGCTTGCCGGAAATCTCATTGCCATTGGGTCCGGTCAACGTCGCTTCGATCGAGGCCTTGCTGTTGCCCACGATGCCGAGCAGGCTCAGCGCAAACTGGCCCCCGAGAACCGGCTCTTCGAATATGTAGCCCGGCCCGAGCGCCACAAGATCGCCGCGGGCAGCGAGGCCGGCGCGGATTTCGCCGCCATGCGCGAACTCGGCTCCGCCCCCGGCCTCGGGCTCGGTATGATAATAGAGCGATGTGAACGTCCAGCCGGGATTGCCGGGGAGCGCTGCGAGACTCCCATATTGCCCCGGCAGCCAGAAGCTCACGCCGCCTTCGTCGGCGACCGCTTTCTGCGCCGCGCTGTTCCAGAGAACCATCACCATCGCGGACGCGCCCCATAACAAGCGCTTGGCTGAGCCCTTGGCAGCCGCGCTTCGCGTCATGATCATCCCCGCCACTGGTTCCCCGCGTCCCGGGGCATTCTCCCCCGAAAGGAGAGACCCGGGTAGTTGGACCATGGCCCAATGCCGGGCAGGGCGCTCGGGGACGCTTACGGTGATGAGGTTAGGGGAAATGGCTTGCCGAGCCGTAGCTCGCGGAAACAGGCCCGCCTTCGCACGCTTCGCGAGCGAAGGCTGGAATAGTCACGCCTGCCCCGGCGTATCTTCGTTGATCGTCCGCACCTCCTCAAGAGCACCAAAGGATGAGGCCTGCGGCGTGCGGCTTCGTTGAAATGCAGTGGCCGTCCCAACGGATCGTCGAGGGACGTTGCGCGTTGGCTGGCGAGGATACCCTTGACCAGGAGATACACTAATGTTCAGGCGTGGAATTGAGACAAGCATGCCGGCGATGATGCTTTCGCTGGCCGCGGCGTTCACCGTGACAGCGGCATATCCGGCAGAAGCTGCCGGCATGAAACGCACGATCACCATGGTGGCGGTCGAGCCCAAGGGCGGAACGACAGTGGACAAAGAGCCCTTTCCCACCACTGCGCTGCCAGAGGGCAAGGGCTACGAGCTCAAGGCGCCCAATGCCGAGGGGCGGTGGGAAGTGTCGACCTATCGCTGGGAGCCCAGCCAGATCATCGTGAATCAGGGTGACGAGGTCACGCTGGAGGTTCTGGGCGTCAATGGCGCGGAGCACCCGGCGGTGATCGATGGCTACGACATCACCTTCACCGTCAAGCGCGGCCAGCTTTCGACCGTAACCTTCACCGCCGACAAGGCGGGAGTGTTTGAATTCCGCTGTGGTATCCACCAGCCGTCGATGACGGGCGAGCTGATCGTGCTGCCAAGCGGCTGACGGACGCGCGCCCGAGAATTTCTCAAAGAGCGCTGGCCGGGAATCGATCAGTAATCCATTCCGCCCATTCCGCCGCCGGGCATGGCGGGCATGCCGGTTTCCTTCTTCGGCTTTTCGGCCAGCATCGCTTCGGTGGTGATGAGGAGGCCGGCGATCGATGCCGCGTCCTGGAGCGCGATGCGCACGACCTTGGTCGGATCGACGATGCCCTTTTCGACGAGGTCGCCATACACTTCCTCTTGGGCGTCGAAACCGAAATTGCCCGATTTCTCGAGCACACGGCTCACCACGATCGAGCCCTCGACGCCGGAATTCTCGGCGATCTGGCGGATCGGCGCCTCGAGTGCCTTCGACACGATGTTGATGCCGGCCTGGATATCGGCATTGTCCGATGTGAGCGCCGCGATCGCTTTCTTGGCGCGCAGCAGGGCGACGCCGCCGCCCGGCACGATCCCTTCTTCGACCGCAGCACGGGTCGCATTGAGCGCGTCGTCGACGCGATCCTTGCGCTCCTTCACTTCGACCTCGCTGGCACCGCCGACCTTGATCACGGCGACGCCGCCCGCAAGCTTGGCCAGGCGCTCCTGAAGCTTCTCGCGGTCATAGTCCGACGTCGTCTCTTCGATCTGCTGCCTGATCTGGGTGATGCGTCCTTGGATGGCGGATTTTTCGCCGTGTCCGTCGACGATGGTGGTGTTCTCCTTGTCGACCTTCACGCGCTTGGCGCGGCCGAGCATCTCCACCGTGACATTCTCGAGCTTGGTGCCGAGCTCTTCCGAGATCACCTGGCCGCCGGTGAGGACGGCGATGTCCTCGAGCATGGCCTTGCGCCGGTCGCCGAAGCCCGGCGCCTTGACGGCCGTGACCTTGAGCCCACCCCTGAGCTTGTTGACGACGAGGGTCGCGAGCGCTTCGCCCTCGACGTCTTCCGCGACGATCAGCAGGGCCCGGCCCGTCTGCACCACGGCCTCGAGGATCGGCAGCATGGCTTGCAGCCCTGTGAGCTTCTTCTCATGCAGAAGGATATAGGCATCCTCCATTTCGGCGATCATCTTGTCGGCATTGGTGATGAAGTAGGGGGAGAGATAGCCGCGGTCGAACTGCATGCCCTCGACGACGTCGAGCTCGGTGTCGAGCGATTTCGCTTCCTCGACCGTGATGACGCCTTCATTGCCGACCTTCTGCATGGCCTTGGCGATCATGTCGCCGATCGTCTTGTCGCCATTGGCGGAGATGGTGCCGACCTGGGCGATTTCATCGGAGCCCTTGACCTTCTTCGTCCGTTTTTTCAGATCCTCGACCGCATTGCGCACCGCGAGCTCGACGCCGCGCCGCAGATCCATCGGGTTCATGCCGGCGGCGACCGCCTTGGCGCCTTCGCGCACGATGGCATGGGCGAGAATGGTGGCCGTCGTCGTGCCATCGCCCGCCGCATCGCTGGTCTTGGACGCCACCTCGCGCACGAGCTGCGCGCCCATATTCTCGAACCTGTCCTCGAGTTCGATCTCCTTGGCGACGGTCACGCCATCCTTGGTGGTACGCGGCGCTCCGAAGGACTTGTCGATCACGACATTGCGGCCCTTGGGCCCGAGAGTGACCTTCACTGCATTGGCGAGAATGTCGATCCCGTGCAGCATGCGCTCGCGCGCTTCATCGCCGAAACGGATTTCTTTTGCTGTCATGGTTTGCTCCCTTGAGCGCGACGGCCGGCTGCTCGGGAACGCGACACCTAGGCCGCCGGCTCTTTCTTCGAGCTCGCGTTATGTGGGCATATTCTGCATCAAATGGGGGGTGCTGAGAAGGGGCAGCCCTCCTACGCTAAAGCTTCGGAGGGCATCCTGCTTCGTGGAGGAACCTCTGCAAATCCTGCGAAGCGCCGTGGGTGCGAAGCAGGATGGTGGGCGGTACATGGATCGAACATGTGACCCCTACGATGTCAACGTAGTGCTCTACCGCTGAGCTAACCGCCCTTGCCATTTGCCTGAAGCGGGCCGGGTATATCGGGAAGCGGGCCCGGGCGCAAGTCCTGTGACATAGAGCAAATCCCGCCAAAACCTGCCCCGGACTACTCGCCGGGGTGCGCGCTGCCCCCTCAGGCCGCCATCATGCGGTCGACCTCGGCCACGAGCTCGCGCAAATGGAAGGGTTTGGACAGCACCTTGGCCTCCTTGGGGGCGCGGGAATCGGGGTGCAGCGCCACCGCGGCGAAGCCGGTGATGAACATGATCTTGAGCGAGGGATCGAGCTCGGCCGCCCGGCGCGCCAGCTCGATGCCATCCATCTCCGGCATGACGATATCGGTCAGCAGCAGATCGAAGGTCGTCTGCTTGATCTCCTCGAAAGCGCTGGCGCCTTCGCCGAAAGAGATGACGACATGGCCGGCGCGCTCCAGCGCCCGCACCAGAAACCGGCGCATATCCTCATCATCCTCAGCCAAAACGATCTTGGCCATGTTGTCCCGGGTCCCTGGAGGCTCTTTTCACTAGCGCGCATCCCGGCGAAGTGGAAGCACTTCGCCGAAAGGATTCGCGCCAAATCAATATCCTGGAGTAAATCCTTATCGCCAAAGTCTTCAACCCCGGGTCCGGGGCAGGCCTTTGGCGGGATTTGCTCTGTCATGCGTCTTCGGCCCGCCAGCCTAGGCCGGACAGGTAAATGTCCTATAAAGCCCGTCTTGCTTGTGGACAACGGCGCTTTTGACCGCGATACTCGCCCATGATGCAGCCACAAGGAGCCATGCGAATTGGGCAGACCCTCTGAGATGGAGCCGTTCGCCATCATCGCCCCCAGGCAATGGACCCGGCCGGTGATCTTCAACTCACCTCACAGTGGCCGCACTTATCCCGAGGATTTCCTCGCCGCCTCGCGCCTCAACCCGCACGCCTTAAGGAAATCGGAAGATTGCTATATCGACGAGCTCTTCGCCTTCGTCGCCGATCTGGGCTCCCCCTTGCTGCACGCCCATTTCCCGCGCGCCTATCTCGATGTGAACCGCGAGCCCTATGAGCTCGATCCGCGCATGTTCCGCGAGGAATTGCCGGGATTTGCCAATGTCTCTTCCATGCGCGTGGCGGGCGGGCTCGGCACCATTCCCCGCATCGTCAGCGAGGGCGATGAGATCTACCGGGGACCCTTGCGGCTCACCGACGCCATCGCCCGCATAGAAACCATCTACCGGCCCTATCACCGCACCCTTGCCGATCTCATCAACCGGGCGCGCGAGGCCTTCGGCTATGCGCTCCTGGTCGACTGCCATTCCATGCCCTCCACCGCTTGCTCGCATGTCACACCCTCGCCAATGGGACGGGTCGATATCGTCATCGGCGACCGGCATGGCGTAGCCTGCGCCGATGAGATCGTCTCCACGCTCGAGGAGCTGATGCGCAGCCAGGGCTTGAGAACCTTGCGCAACAAGCCTTACTCCGGCGGCTTCATCACCCAGAATTACGGTTCGCCGGCGCATCAGCGGCACGCGCTGCAGATCGAGATCAATCGGGCATTGTATCTCGACGAGCGGACACTCGAGCGCAGCCGCGGCTATGCCGCCGTCAAGCTCACCTTGCATCGGGTCTTCGCCGGGCTGCTCGCCGCCTTGCCCGACATCATGCAGCCGCGCCGGCAGGCGGCTGAATAGAGCGGAGCAGAAAAGGCCAAGAAAAAAGGCCGGTATCACTTTCGTGAACCGGCCCAAGTCTAGGGAGGAAACGCCCAGGAAGGGCATGCGAGACGTCTCCGTCTCACGCAGTCTATTTGGCAGTGCAGCAGCGAAATTTCAAGCGAAAGAGTCAATCGAAGTGAATAATCTTATACATCTTTAAGAAAATGCAGATCGGCAAAATATGAGTTATCTATTTGTTTTAATTGCATAAATTTACTTATTCCGGGAAATATCCATACATCTTTGGATAAAGGATATGCGGGTAATGCATGCCTGAGACAGGGGATAATTCTGCTGCGTCGCAGCAAAACTTCACCGCTTGAGCCATCGACCGGGTTCCCGTAGATCACAAGGACCCGACCCCAGTTTGTACTAACTCCATAAAACTGATCGAATTCATAAGCTTAGCGAAAGCGCCGAAACAGAGCCCGCCATGACCGCGCAGAACTGGACCGACCTCACCCAATTCGCCCTCGAACTCGCCCGCGCCTCCGCAGAGGCGATTCTTCCCTTCTTTCGCCAAGACATAGAGATCGATGTCAAATCCGGCGCGCTATGGGACCCCGTTACCGAGGGCGACCGGGCGGGAGAGCGAATCATGCGGGCCATGATCGAGGAGCGCTATCCCGATCACGGCATTCACGGCGAGGAATATGGGCTGAAGCCTGCCCGGTCAGGCTTCACCTGGGTGCTCGATCCGGTCGACGGCACGCGCGCCTTCATCTCAGGCATGCCGACCTGGGCCACGCTGATCGGTCTCACTTTCGAGGAGAGGCCCATGGTCGGCGTCATGAATCAGCCCTTTGTGGGCGAGACCTTCTACGGCAATCCGCAAGGCGCATGGTCGCTGCATCAGGGCACGTCCCGCAAGCTCAACACCCGCGCGGCGCGGCCCCTGTCGCAAGCGACCTTCACCACGACCGCGCCCGAGCTTTATCGCAGCGCCGCCGAGAAAGCCGTGCTGAAGCGCTTGACCGAGGCCACGCGGTTCACGCGCTATGGCGGCGATGCGTATTTCTTCTGCGTGCTCGCCGCCGGCCAGACCGATCTCGCCCTCGATGCGCATATGCAGCCCTATGATATCGCGCCCTTGATTCCGATCATCGAAGGAGCAGGCGGCATCGTCACGACATGGGAGCGGGGTCCTGCGGCACGGGGCGGCAATGTGGTCGCCGCCAGCTCGCACGCCCTTCACGAAGAGGCGCTTGCGCTTATCCAGTCGTGAAGGCTTCGAAGGCGGCGAAGAACTGCTCGCGGATGCTGTCACGCTCGAACAGGATCTCGTGGCGGGCTTCCGGAATGAAGGCGAGCGACACGCCGGTGGCCGCCGCGCAGAACCGGCGGATCGCCTCATTGTCGACGACGCGGTCGCGTCCCGCCGCCACGATGAGGATCGGCGCGCGGAATGTCGCCTTGGCGCCTTCGGCGGCCATCCGGTCCATCGATTTGAGCGCCGCATGGAGCCAGGAAAAAGTGGGGCCGCCGACACCGAGGTCGGGCTGTTCCACCAGCGTCTTCGTCGACTGCTGGAAACGGCGCTGATCGCTGGTCAGATTATTGCCGGGAAAATTCTGCGGCGCGAGCGGTCGCTTGCTCTGGCCGGGCAGGAAGAGGCGGCCAAGGCCCACTTTGGGAAAAGTCCAGCACAGGAAGCGAACCAGCGGCAAGGGCCAGATGCCGACATCGACACCGAGCAGGGGCGCGGAAAGAACCGCCCTCTCGAACCAGGTGCGCCGCGTCAGCGCCTGGAGCAGGATGAGGCCGCCGGTCGAATGGCCGACGGCGAAGAAGGGCGGCGGGCAGTCGGGCAGGACGACCTGCGTCATGAAGGAAGCGAAGTCGTCGTCATATTCGGCGAAGTTCTTGACGCCGTCGCGATAGCGGTCGGTGTAAACGCGTTCCGATCCGCCTTGGCCGCGAAAATCGAAGGTGGCGACGGCAAAGCCGCGGCGGATGAAATCCGCGATCGTCTCGAACCAGCGTTCGATGAAATCGCCGCGCCCGCAGAGCAGCACCACCGTGCCCTTCGGCGAGCTCGGTATGACGTAAGCGGCCCTGAGCTTGCGGCCGTCCTTGGCGGTGACGGTGGAACTCACCAGGCCTTCCGGCAGGCCGTTGCCGGGAAGGGGGGTCAAGGGAATCAAAGGGGCTTTCAGAATCTGATCCAAGCGCTGGTGCTCGTTCATGGCCTCCAACAGCGCTTACATGATGCCGGGCACGGCGGCAAGGAACGGAAGCGGGCTCCGTTCCTTGCTCTCGAGATTATTGTTTGAGCTTCTTGACCTCGGTCAGCTCGCCCGAGGCGGCGCTGAGCTTGACCGAAAAAGGCTTGCCGTCGCGGGTCGCATTGAAGGCATAGACCTGGCCCTTGCAGCTCACCTGCTCGACGCCCTTGAAACCATAGCCCGAGACGATCTGACCTGCCTTGGCGCAGGAGATGGCGGTCGGCTTCTTCTTGGCGGCCTGCGTCTTGGGCCGCGTTTGGGCAGGCTTCGTCTCGATCTGCGGCCGGGCGTAGGATTTGCGCTTCTTGCGCGGCGGTATGTATTCCGGCTCGTAATAGTCCGGTTCATAGGCATAATCGTCCTCGTCTTCCTCGTAGTAGGCGGGACGGTCGCGCAAGTAACGGTAGTAGCGCGGCTGCGGCACGTATTCAGGACCGTAATAGAAATCATAGTCCGGATCGTAAGAGTAATATCTCATCTTCCAGCGCTGGCCGGCATCCGCGCTGGCCGCGAAGGCCACCGTCATGGATACCAAAGCTGCCGCGATGAGTCCGAGCCTGATCAGCATGGCAATATTTCCTCAAAAGGCGAGAGCGTCGCCACTCCCCGCATATTCTTCTCGATAGTCATCACTGTCGTCGTCGCAGTCGCCACGAATCAGCGCGCGCCTGACGCATGGGGCTGGCCACTACCAGGCCAAGGGACAAGGCCCCTGCCGCCATTATTGTTCTAAGCATGCCCCTCTCCTCAACCACAACGCACTTCTCCATGGGACGGCGCCAAGTTGCGCGCGGATCATGAAGAAAATGCGGCGGCCCGAAGCCTTCTCAAGGCATGAACAGGCTGGAGAAAATCCAGGGCTTTCGATAAAGTTCCCGCCCGAATCGGGGCCCGCGGACTAAATCTGCTGACGCTTGACGATGTCGCCCGTGCGCGGATCGAGGTCGATGATGAAACGGCCTTCCACGCGGCTGACCTCGAAGCGGTAGACATTGCCCGAGCAGCTGAGCTCCGCGATATCCCGATAGCCGCGCATCTTGAGAATGCCCGTGGCTTCCTTGCAAGTGAGGGTCAAGCTCGCGCCGGCATATCCAGGCTTGGCATAGACCGGGCCGCCATCCTTCGTGCCATAGGGCATGAAGAAGTCATAAGTGGACGGCCAAGTGTAACCGCCTTTCTGGGAGTCCGCATGGGCCGCGGAAGAGATCGCCGCCGGTAGTGACAAGGCGGCGAGGAGAAAAGTGTAACGCAATTTGGCAGTCATAACGGCTCCGTCGATACTCAGTCTGCGCACAAACATGTCAGACTGCATCTGAACCGCGTCCCACGCTGGAATTCATTCACGGTTCACTTCTTATGTAGGTTCGCGCCGTCAAAGAAAAAGGGCGCTCCGAAGAGCGCCCTTCCTACTGAAGCTTGGATTAGATGTAGTTGACGCCGACGATATTGCCCCACCGGTTGACCGTGACGATGACGGGGGTGCCCTTCTTCTTGGCCTTGAAGCGCATGTGCTTGCCCTGGCAATCGATGGCGTAGACCTTGTAGAAGCCGTGGTTCTGCACGATCTTCTTGGCCTTCCAGCAGCTGATGCCGTCATAATAGCCGCCATAGACGGGGTAATAGCCGCCACCGTAATAACCGCCGCCATAATAGCCGCCGACACCGACGCCGATACCGAGGTTGAAGTCGATATTGGTCTTCGCCTGAGCCGGCGCGGTCGTGACAACCGCAGCCGTCAGCGCAGCAGCAGCGACAAGAATCTTGAACATTGATCTCTCCTTGACCGATCATTCGGGGTGATGGCCTTCGCCATCGATGGGCGCGACATTACGGCCTCGTAACTGAACGGCATGCGAAGCCCGCGTTCATTCTGCATTCATTCGAAGCCGCGCCGCTTGCCCGGTAAGCTTTTGTTTTATTTGTAAGAATCTAAGCCGGGCTGACCTCTTGAAAACGCGCGCAAAAAAATTATTTGAGTTGTGCGGGCGCCGCTTCGGCGGGTCCGCAACGTGAACGGCCCGGTCATTCTGGCGGGCCAATGCAACTGCACCTTGCTCAAGGAGGATGTGCACAATGTTTGATCTTTCCCCCCTTTATCGTTCGACTGTCGGCTTTGATCGTCTGGCCCAGCTTCTCGACAATGCCGGAAGCTTCGAGGTCCCGGCCTATCCGCCCTACAATATCGAGCGCGTCGGCAATGACGAGTATCGTGTGACCATGGCGGTCGCCGGTTTCGGCCAGGACGACATCACGGTCGAAGTGAAGCAGAACACGCTCACGGTCAGCGGCAAGAAGGCCGACAAGACCGAAGCGAAGACCGAGTTCCTGCATCAGGGCATCGCCCAGCGCGCCTTCGAGCGCCGGTTCCAGCTTGCCGATTTCGTGCAGGTGCTGGGCGCCGAACTCGACAACGGCTTGCTCCACATCGCGCTGAAGCGCGAAATCCCGGAAGCGATGAAGCCGCGCACGATCGCCGTCACCAGCGGCAAGAGCGAGCCCAAGGTGATCGAGAGCAAGAAGGCGGCTTAATCAGCGTCCGATTGTTGAACTTAAGGGGCGTCCGTGCATCCGCACGGGCGCCTTTCGCATGCGTTACCGGCCGGTGTGGACGCCGACGAGATTGACCAGATGAATGAAGGCCAATAAGGCCACGAAGCCGCTGACGAGCAGGACTGGCGTCGTCGGAATGAGGCGGGGATTGAGGTCGTCGCGCGGACGTTTCTCCAAGACGACCATCCGGGCAATAGCCCCAAGTGCTGCCACCAGCACCAGGAGGGTCATGAGGAAATGCGGGTTGAGCATCGCAACGGATCCAGCCGGAATTGACAGGGAAGGTCCATATCATTATGGTCCCGCCTCCGAAAGAGGCACCCTTCCCAAAGGGGTGGGTGCGATTTATTTGGTGATTGTCATGAAGATCCGTAACTCGTTGAAATCGCTCCTGAAACGCCACCGTGACAATCGTCTGGTGCGGCGCAAGGGGCGTATTTACATCATCAACAAGACCAATCCGCGCTTCAAGGCCCGCCAGGGCTGAGGCCTCATCGTCCACGGTTTTGTGATCACCGCCGCCGGGCCACGGCGGCGGTGATCATTTTGTTGCCGCACTGGCGCATTGTATAATGGGACCATGACGCTTAGGCGCGGTCTTCTCGTCCTATCTGCCGCTCTCCTCTTCGCCTCCGGTGCCGAGGCCCAGTCGGGGCGTGACGACAGTCCCCAACCCATCCCGGCGGTGGCGCGGCTCAAGCCGGCGGAAATCCGGGCCGAGCAGCTCGACAAGCTCTTCGCCCGCCTGATCAAGAGCGCCGATGACGCGGAAGCCCAGCGTATAGAGCAATCGATCTGGTCGCTGTGGATGACGTCGGACAGCCCGACGGCCGATGCGCTTCTCGCGCAGGCGATGAAGGCTTCCGCCGCGAATGAGACCGCTGCCGCACTTTCGATCCTCGACAATGTGATCGAGGTGCATCCCGATTATGCCGAAGCCTGGAACAAGCGGGCGACAGTCTATTTCATCATCGGCCGCTACAATGATTCGCTCAGCGACATCGACAAGGTGCTGGAGCTCGAGCCCCGGCATTTCGGCGCCCTTTCCGGTCGCGGCATGATCAAGCGCCAGCAGGGCGATCTCGGCGCGGCGCGCGCCGCCTTCGAAGAAGCGCTCGGCTTCAATCCGCATATGGATGGGGCCAAGCGCGCGCTCGAAGAGATCGAGAGCGAAGAGCGCCCGATCTAGTCCAACTTCGGGCTTCTCTCACTTTACTGGAAAATGAATCAGCGCCAGCCATCATGACCCGCGCACCATCCATCGTGACTGGGATCGTTCTCGCGCTGGTTTCGGCTTGCGAGACTGAAGCCGCGGAATACTGCACAACGCAACTCGCGTCAGTGCCAGCGACGGCAAAGGAGCAGGAATATCGCGATCCGCCGTGGTGGCGGCCCGAGGCTCATCCTTTGGTGACGGATGTGGCGTCGCTCGGCCTAAGGATCGAACTCGATAGTAACGCAATGCGGGTCATCGGCGCCGATGGCAGCATCAGCAACCTGCCGGTCCCGATGTCGGGAATCGACTATATGGGCTGGCTCAATCTACTGGTCCTGCCCAATGGCTGGTTCTATGGCGTTGGAGCGCAATATGACAGCGCATTCAAGCCGAGCTGAAAAAACGGCACAACATAACGCGCGTGGTTGCAAAGATCGGCGATCGCCGGGTCAGCCCGGCGCTAGGCGCCATTCTCTTTCTCGGTGATCAAGAGAAACTGGTTGATGGCGTATTTTCCCCAATTCCGGGGACTGGGATGCGCCGCCACTACGGTGATGTAACGACGTCAGGCACCGCTTTGATGAGCGACGCGCATGGACATCTCTTCTCGTATGACGGACGAACCGTCGAACAGCTTGACGGGCCCGCCATCGCGCCTTTCGGCTGGGGCTGGATGAACCGTCCCATCGAGAGCGAGCGTACTTTTGTTGACGGCGGCGGCCGGCTCTATGAAATTCGTGGAACGCGTCATGGCGAACTTGCGCTGTTCGAGCTCGTTCCCGAAGACAGATCCGATCCCGGTTGGTTCCATGCCGTGACGATGCCGAACGGCACGCCAGCGATTGTCAGGAGACACGGTATTTACGAGATCGTCGCAGACAAACTGCGGCCGATCTGGTCACCACCTCAGGGGCAGTATGTCGTGGGGCCGGCTCGAGCCAATCGGCTGACTGACGGCGGGCTTGTCGTCACCGTTGGAGATGAAGAGTTGAGAACAACGAACTGGCATCTTGCGCCTTGCACTACGGCAAGGGATCTCAATCGCGGCTGAGATAGGCGATGCGCAGCATGTTGGTGGCGCCGGGCGTGCCGAGCGGGACGCCGGCGGTGATGATGATGCGCTCGCCCGGATCGGCGAAGCCTTCGGCCTGCGCGATGTTGCAGGCGCGCGAGACCATGTCGTCGAGATCATGCGCATCGTCGGTCAAGACGCAATGCAGGCCCCAGACCAGAGCCAGGCGGCGGCTCGTCGCGGTGATGGGCGACAGCGCGATGATCGGCACGTCGGGCCGCTCGCGCGAGACGCGAATGCCGGTCGAGCCCGAAGCGGTGTAGCAGACGATGGCCGCGAGATTGAGCGTCTCGGCGACCTGGCGGGCGGCGGCCGAGATCGCATCGGCGCTCGTGGGCTCCGGCTCGCTTCTCTGCGCGGTGATGATGCCGCGATAAAAGGCGTCGTTCTCGACCGACTGGGCGATCGCGTCCATAGTGGCCACCGCCTTGTCGGGCCATTTGCCGGTGGCGCTTTCGGCCGACAGCATGATGGCATCGGCCCCCTCATAGACGGCGGTGGCGACGTCGGAAACCTCAGCCCGCGTCGGCACCGGCTCGACGATCATGGATTCCAGCATCTGGGTGGCGACGACGACGGGTCGTCCGGCGCGCCTTGCGGCGCGGGTGATCTGCTTCTGGCGCGCCGGCACGGTCTCGAGCGGCAGTTCGACGCCGAGATCGCCGCGGGCCACCATGATGCCGTCCGAAATCTCGAGGATTTCCTGCAGCGCATTGAGCGCCGAGGGCTTCTCGATCTTGGCCATGACGCCGGCACGCCCGGCGATGAGCTTGCGGGCCTCGGCGACATCGTCCGGGCGCTGCACGAAGGAAAGCGCAATCCAGTCGACGCCGATATGGGCGGCCAAATCGAGATCGGCGCGATCCTTCTCGGTCAAGGCCGGGATAGGCAGGATCGTGTCCGGCAAATTGAGGCCCTTCTTGTCCGACAGGACGCCGCCGAAGACCACGGTCGTGACCAGGCGGTCGGGCTTCACATCGGTGATCTCGACCCTGAGACGCCCGTCATTGACGAGCAGGCTGTCGCCCGGCTTGACGGCGGAAAAGATCTCCGGATGGCCGAGATAGACGCGGGCTTCATCGCCAGGCGCCGGGTCGGTGTCGAAAGTGAAGATCTGGCCGGCCTTGATGCGCGCTTCGCCGTCCTTGAAGGTGCCGATGCGCAATTTCGGTCCCTGAAGATCGGCCAGTATGCCGATCGGCCGGTTGAGCTTGGCTTCCACCTGGCGGATCGCGCCATGCAGCTCCTCGAGCAGCTTGTGCGAGGTATGGCTCATGTTGATGCGGAACACGTCCGCACCCGCCAGGAACAGCTTTTCGATCATCTCCGGGCTGGAGGAGGCAGGCCCGAGCGTGGCGATGACCTTGACGCTGCGATTGCGTCTCACTGGGGTTGATTACCGGTCGCGGTCTTTTCACCTGAAAGCGAAATCGTCCAGTCGACTTCCTCTTTGGTGTCGACCTCGAAGAAACCGGTTTTCTGATAGCCGCGTTCGGGGCAGTTGCCGATGCCGCGGATGGTGAAGATCTTGTCCCTGGTGCACATCATCGACTTGCCGCCCCATGAACCGCCTTTGTCATAGTCGACGGCGAAAATATAGTAATAGCGGGCGATGAGCGGGCCCTTGAGCAAGGTCTCGCAGTTATTGGCGCCGATATTCCACCAGCCTTCGGAGGCCCAGCCTTCCTTGTCCTTATAGCCAAGCGCCACGCCCACACGGCTCTCCGTCTTGTTGCACAGCTTGAGATCGGCCTTGGCGCCTTGGGTCATGAAGGCCAAAGCCAGAAACGCGGCAGCCATTGTTGCCGACCATTGTGACATTCGTCCCGTGGCCTCCAGAGATACTATCGAATCGATCATAACATTCCCTGTCAATGAACAGGCGTCAACCGCCGGCAGGCCTCCAGGCGCACCCGCGTTGTGCCACAACTAGTCCTGCCGTCAAGTTTGGCAAGATGATGACTGGTCATTTCGGACCCCCTATAAGACCCGCAATGTTTGAAACAAGCCTTAATACAAGCCGCGATGAGAGTTTTGCCCGGATTCCCGGAGATTTGAAGCGGGGAATCATCCTCATTGCCGATCACGCCAGAAATTCCTTGCCGGCGGAATACGGGTCGCTCGGCCTGCCGCTCGAGCAATTCGAGCGGCACATCGCCTATGATATCGGGGTCGAGGCGGTGACACGCGGTCTGGCTTTGGCGCTCGGCTGTCCGGCGCTCCTGGCGGCGTTTTCACGACTCCTGATCGATCCCAACCGCGGCGCCGATGATCCGACCCTCATCATGCGGGTCTCGGACGGGGCCGTCATCCCGGGAAACGCCCTGGTTGACGATAAGGAACGGGAGAAGCGCCTCGCCCGGTTCCACCGGCCCTATCACGCCGCCATCAGGGCCGAGATCGACGCCGCCCTGGCTGAAGGCACGGCTCCGCTCCTGGTCTCGATCCACAGCTTCACACCCACTTGGAAAGGCATCTCCCGGCCCTGGCATGTGGGCATCCTGTGGGACCAGGACGACCGTTTCGCGGCCCATCTGCTTGGCGCGCTCCGGGCAAAGGGCGATCTCCATGTCGGCGACAACGAGCCCTATTCGGGCGCGCTCGAAGGCGACACCCTATATACCCATGGGACGCGCCGGGACTTAAGGCACGGCCTCATCGAGATCCGCCAGGACCTGATCGCCCGGCAAACAGGTGTGGATGAATGGATCTCGCGGCTGGCGCCGATCCTCGAAGCGTTTATGAAAGGTGGTTCATGATGATCGACCAGAAGACCCAGACCGAGCTCGAAGCGGCGGTTTTCCGCCGCCTTGTCGAGCATTTGCGCCAGCGCACCGATGTTCAGAACATCGACCTGATGAACCTGGCCGGCTTCTGCCGCAATTGCCTGTCCAACTGGTATGAGGAAGCCGCCAAGGCCAAGGGTCTCGCGATCGCGCGCGAGGATGCGCGCACCCATGTCTATGGCATGCCCTATGCCGACTGGAAGGCCAAATATCAGCGCGAAGCAAGCCCGGTCCAGGAAGCCCAATTCAAATCCACCCACAAGCACTAGCCAGGACCGAACCCGCCATGGATACCAAGACCAGTTTCGCCCAAGGCCAGCTCAAGAGCCTCGTCGAGCGCATCGAAAGGTTGGAAGAGGAGAAGAAGGTCATCGCGGGTGACATCAAGGAGATCTATGCCGAGGCCAAGGCCAATGGCTTCGACACCAAAATCCTGCGCAAGGTCATTGCCATCCGCAAGAAGGACCGGCATGAGCGCGAGGAAGAGGAGGCGATACTCGATCTCTATCTGAATGCGCTGGGCATGCTGCCGGCGGAAGAAGCGGCCTGAGATAGGCTTTGCACAAGCGCCGACCGGTGGCGCGGAGCTGAACGAAAGTCTCCCGGTTCGCTTGGCGCGCCGAAGTGAAAAATCACGAACCGTTTTTCGGACGATACCGGCGCGCAACGAAAGACATTGAATGCCGGCTGACGCTCAGCGGAGCGAAAGTCGGGCGCGCCTCCGCCGAGGGAGAAATTCCCGATGCCGGCCGTTCGTCAGATTCCTGAAAAAAATTGTGGATAGGTGTGAATCGCCGGGAACCAGTCCGGTATTTGCGCATTGTTGGCGAGTGGAAATCCGAGGGCCCGACCATGAGAGAGCATCCGTTGAGCCGACCCACCTTCGAAAAAGCCGAATTCCTTGAAATGCTGTTGCGGATGACCGGCGGCGGCCTGACCGTAGGCCTCCTGATCGTGTTGCCGGCGCTCAAGATCCTCGGTCTGGCGTGAGCGAGCGTCCGGGCGACGGATGAGGTCAACCTCAGTCCGATGACCCCCTCCGGAAACAAGAGCCGCCCAGACAGCCAGGCGATGGACAGGCGCGCGCGATTGATCTTGACGCGAGCGAAAGAGCTGCTTGTCCGTGACGATCCGACCGCAGGCTGGGTCGAAATTCCCGACGGCCATGACACCAGGACGATCGAGCGGCAGGCGGCCTGTCTGTCACTCGCCGAGCACCAACTCCTCGCGGAGCAGCGGATCGAGAGCGTGGACCAGAGCTGATCCAGAACTGATCATCCGTAGTCTGATTATATGACAGAATCAACCGCTCGCCCCATCTTGCTCCTGCCGCACCCTTTCTTCGATCAGAACGAAATGCCTGAATTAAAAGGGCTTTTTCTGTTGTAGAAAAACCACAGAGGGGAGGAAATCCGCCGCTTCCGACAGGCTTGCGATTGATCTTCGGACGGCCCCCGGTTATCTCGCGGCCACCTGTCCTGGTCCCAGCCCGGGGCAGTCGGCCGGAGGGCGGGCAGTGCAAGCTCAACGCCTCTCCCGAAAGCAGGTGCTCATCCGCTCTCCGGCTCCCAAATAGGAACGGGCGGCCGATCAGTTGCTGTCGGTGACGTCTTCGATGAACTGGCCGAGCGACTGGCGCTTCTTCTGCATCGCGACCGGTTCGTTCGTGAGCATGCTGCCCTTGGTCGACCGATTGACCTCGAGGAGATCACCCTTGCCGCTCGACACGCTCTGCAGCGCGGGCATCTTCGGCGGGAGCGCGGCATTGGCCTGGGCGACCATCAAGGTGCTCGACGAGGACAATTGCGGGGCGGCCATCTCGGCGATCGTCTCGCTGTCGTCCGGCACCACTTCCTGCGGCGCACCGTCACGGCGGATGGCCTGCTCAGGGCTGAAGGTCAGTTGCTTCGGCCACCAGAAGAGATCGTCATTGGCGGCCGAGGCCGTGCTCAACGGTTTGATCAGCGGGACATTGTCAGCCGTCCCGTCACGCAGCGAATCGGCGAAGCTGCCCTTGGCGGAGACATTTGCCGTTTGCGTCACGTCCGGCTCCTCGGCCATCGATTCGGCGCCGGCGATGACGCCCAGCGACTCGGAATCGAAACGCGACTTGAAGTTCGTCTGGACATCGGCCGGCGGTGCGGCGGCAGGGGAGATCTGCATGTTGGCGGCCGCCATCATGAGCACTTCGATCGGCTTGGGCCTGGGCAGCGGGACCGGATATTCGTCGACCACCTCGACGGGCCTCTGCGCCGGCTTCACCCGCGGGGTCGGCGCCGGTTTCGTTTCCACCTGGGCTGTGGTCTCAGCCGCCGTCTCCTCGGCGTCCTCTTCGTCATAGTCGGTCGAGGCGATGCTGGCGAGTTTCGCGTTCATCGCATTATTGTCGGTCTCGGCCGAAGCCACCAGGATCTGGTCATCGCGATTGATGCGCGCGCCGATCGTCTTGCGGTAGTCGCGGAAAATCCGGGCCATCTGCGATGGTGCAATGCGCGGCCAGGCGCGCACTTTGCCCGAATCGATATGGACGAAGCCGCTGGGGCCTGACGAACGGTAATAGCCAACGCCGCCCACTTGCCGGACAAGCGCGCTGTTGCGCAGCTTTTCGGTCGATATATCAGGGAAATAGAGGTCAATGGCCTTCCCGATCATGTGCTGGCTCTTCTTCGCCACATTGCGCCCGATGCGCTTCAGGAAGGAGTTGGTCTTGGGCGAGCGATAGCCGCAGATGATGTGGATGGGGCGCGTCGAGCCCAAATCGGCATGCAGCTCCCACATGAGGTCGATGGTCTTGGGATCGATGCGGATCACTTCCTTGCGGCGCCAATCGCGCATCAGATAGTTGATCTTCTCGAGAGCGGAGGGGATGTAGCGGCCATCCACCTTGTAGGTGATGGTGAGGCTTTCCTTGGTGTGAACGTGATAGAGCGAGAGGGTGCGGGTTTCACCGCCGGCGGAGGCATCGTGACCGAACCCGAACCACAGGCCGGCCGTCAAGGCGCCAGCCAAAGCCGTGGAGAGGGCGATCCGCTTCGCGCGCGAGGCTAATGATGCGTGGTGTCCGTTTTCAGCGGCCAGCAAACCCATAACTTACTTTTAGACCGGAACCCCGGTTCCCCTACTATTATCCCGAAACGATGCACCCGTCCGTCCCTGACGGCTTACACCACTTCCATCCTTGCGACAAGAATACGGCCACTCTTAGGCAGCGCCTGTCGAAAGCCATCCTAAATCACCATGATTAACAGGGGCTTAAGTAAAAAATACCTTTCACTCTAGGACAAGCCCCAAGGTCACCTTGTCGACACAGCTGTTGCCAAAAGCCCGATTCCATGCGCCGGAGCCGGTTTTTGCCCCCCCGATTGTCACGTGCAGCGGCAAATGGCATGCTTCTGTCACCGCCAGGTGTCACCCTTGATCGAGAGGGCCAGCCTGTGGGAGGCGTCGATGATAGATCATCATCACATAGATCTGTCTGATGATTTTCCGGTCGATTGCGATGACCCGCTGCTGCGGCAACTCATGAACCGTCGCCGGATGCTCGTCTCCGGCATGCTCGGCGCGTTTTCCGTCTACGCTCTTGTGCATGAAGCGCGGGCCGCCGCTCCAGCCCTCGACAGCCGTCTTCCGGCTCGGCAATGGATCGACCGCCAGGAGGAGCTGGCGCAGGGCCTGCGTTCCGGCGCTGTTTCAGAAAAGAGTTGGCACGATGAAGTCAATCGGCTTGCGAAAGAGGTCGATATCGCCTCTCTGGTTGCCGAGATCAGGCGGGCGCGCGTGAAGCCGGCCGGCCAGCGCTTCATGGGGGATCCCATCAAACGGAAAATCCGTTTCAGGGACGAGAACGGGATGCCCATGAAACTTGCCTACACCGCTGCGACTTTCACGTTCGATCCATCGCACGTCATTACCCCGCATGGCCATAAGCATATGGCGAGCGCGCATATGGTGATCGACGGGAAGGTCCGTGTCAGAACCTTCGACCGCGTGGGCGAGAAGGATGGTGCTCTGATCATCCGACCGACGGGCGATCACGTTACTGGTCCCGGGGGCGCCGCCCCGATGACGACGGCAATAGACAACATCCACTGGTTCACGCCGGAAACTCAGAGTGCCACGACATTTGACGTCATCATTTCCAATCTCGATCCGGGACAGGACGCCTTCCTCATTCAGCCGGTCGACCCGCTCGGCGGAGAGAAACAGAAGGATGGAACCATCATCGCGCCCCTCATGAGCTTCGAGGCGTCGATGGACCAGTATCCGTCCACCAAGTAGCGCAAGCGATCCAGATTATCTCGCCGCCACGGCGGTTGCCGAAATCGCCGTTTCCATGCGCTGATCGCGGCCATAGACGTCGTCATAATAGACGATCTTGCCATTCTCATCGGGCCAGGCGGTGAAGTAGGTGATGTGGACCTTGATGTCGCCCCTGACCTTGGCGCTCTGGCTCCTGCCGCTGTCGATGCGCTTGGCCACTTCCTCGGAACTCAAGCCGAGCAATGTTTCAGCGAAAATGCGTGGATTTTCGACGCGCACGCAGCCATGGCTGAAGGCCCTGGCCGAGCGCGCGAAAAGCGAGCGCGCCGGCGTGTCGTGGAAATAGATGCTGTGCGAGTTGGGGAACAGGAATTTGATCTCGCCGAGCGCGTTGTCGTCGCTCGGCGGCTGCTGGATGGAATAGGGCACGCCCTTGCTGTAGGCCGACCAGTTGACCGAGCTTGAGCGCACGATCTGACCGTTCCTGCTGACCACACGATAGCCCAGCCGGTCGAGATAGGAGGGGTCGCGCCTGAGGATGGGCAGCATTTCCTTGCGGATGATCGACGGCGGCACGCCCCAGGACGGGTTGAAGACCACCGTTTCCATCCGGTCGTGGAAAGCGACCGTCTGGGTGAGCGGCTTGCCGATGATGACCTTGGTGCGCCAGACCTCGCGGCCGCCGGCGACGACCTCGAGCTGATAGGCGGCCTGATTCACAAAGACATATTTGCTGCCGAGATCCTTCGGCAGCCAGCGCAGCCTCTCGATATTGTAGACGAGCTTGGCTACGTTGCGCTCCTCGGTGCGGTCATTGAGGGCTTTGACGGTCGCCTGGTCGAGACCGCCCCAAGCCTTGAGCTGGGCCTCGTCCTGGAAGGCCTTGAGCGCTTCCGACATTTGCGGATCGAGGAGCGGGCCCGTGTCCCCGCTCGCCGACGGCTCGGCCGTGAGATAGCCCAGCCTTTCGAGATGATGGCGAACCAGCGAGAGCCGATCATCGGCATCGCCGGGCTTCACCCTTTTGCCGGGCGGGATCGCCTCGCTCTCGGCGACATGCAAAAGCGCGCGCTTCTTGGCGAGCTCCGCCTTGAACAATTCGAGAGCGGGATGCTTGGGCTCGAGGCTCTTCAGATATTCGAGCGGGAAGGGCGACCAGGCGAGGACCTTGGCGGCGGCGGCCGGATTCACCGGGTCGGGCGTGATGTCGTTGTATTTCGTCAGGCGATTGGGAACGAGGCGGCCGCCCGAGATATGGCGGGCATATTTCAGCGTCATGGCGGTAAGGCCAAGATCGAGACGGGCGAGATGAATCATGTCGTCCTTGAAGACCTCAGGGCCGTCGGTGAACGAGCCGAGCACCGGCGGCAGATAATCGGAGGGCTCCAGGGCCTCATCCGCGCTCTTCGCCAGCACTGCCAGGACGTCCCGGCCGCGCCGGTCGAGGCCGTCGGCCGACGTCCATAAGGGCTTGAAGCCGCTCGTGCGGTAAACGTCCAGAATAGCTGCCTTTTCGTCTGGCGTGACGCGCAGCGTCGTGTCCTTGTTCAGCAATTCCCGATAGATGGCCGCCGGCAGCGGTTCCTGAGGCAGGGCTTCGGCCAAGCTGTCGACCTGCAAGGTCTGCAGCTTTTCGGCCCGATAGACCAGCGGCGCCTCGGGCACGTCCTTTTCGATCGCCGGCGCGTTCTGGATGCGCGGGCCCGGCTGGCGGTAGCGGCGGACTTCCCGGCTGCGCTCCAGCTGACGGCGCTCATAGCGCTTGCGCTTGAAATATTCGAATATCGAGCCGGACCGCTTTGCCGCCGGGTCGTGACGCGGCGCGAACCAGTCAGTTTCCGCCTGCGCCGTGGGGCCCAGCAGAAACAAAGCCAGAACGAGCGCAGAGGTGCCCGCCAATCCCCGCGTCAGCCGCATCGTCGGTCTACTCCCATGGTCACACCATAGCTAACCGCGGCTTCGTGGCATTTCAACGGTACCCGCATCCTTAACGTCACATTAAACTGGGAGTGTAACGTTTTTGCCGCAACTTCCGGCGCAGCTTGGCAAAAATCAGGCCGTCGAGCGTCCATTTTCGGTATCTTCGAGGCCCAGATCGCGCATCTTGCGATAGAGCGTCGATCGGCCGATGCCGAGCTTGCGGGCCACTTCCGACATCTGGCCGCGATAGCGGTGGAGGGCCAGTCGAATCATGTCGGCCTCGATTTCCTCGAGCTTGCGGATGTGGCCGCCATCGGTGACGGCCGGGATTCCGAGCGCCATGCCATCTGAGATGACCGTCCCGCTCGAGCGCGCCGCCGAGCTAGCGGCGGGCGTGGCTTGAGCCTGAGGCTGAGGCGGCAATTCCGGGATCTTCACCTCATAGCCTTCGACCAGCGAGGCGATCTGGGGGAAATCCTGGATTTCGAGACTATCGCCTTCGCAAAGCACGATGGCGCGGAATACGGTGTTCTCGAGCTGGCGGACGTTGCCCGGCCAGCTATAGGCCTGCAGCATGGTGAGCGCCCTGGGGTCTATGCCATGCACCTTTCGCCCTTCCTCGGCGGCGAAGCGGGTGATGAAATGATTGACCAGAGCCGGAATATCGTCCTTGCGCTCCTTGAGCGGCGGCACCATGACCGGGAAGACATTGAGGCGGTAATAGAGGTCCTCGCGGAACTGCCCAGCCTTGACCATCTCGATCATGTTGCGGTTGGTGGCCGAGATCAGCCTGATATTGACCTTCACGGGCTTGCGCGAGCCCACCGGATCGATCTCGCCTTCCTGGATGGCGCGCAGCAGCTTGACTTGCATGTCCAAAGGCAGCTCGGCCACCTCATCGAGGAAGAGCGTGCCGCCGTCGGCCTCCTGGAACTTGCCGATATGCTTGGACGTGGCGCCGGTGAAGGATCCCTTCTCATGGCCGAACAGAATGCTTTCCACCAGGTTTTCCGGGATGGCGCCGCAATTGACGGCGACAAAGGAGCGGCCGCGCCGCTCGCTCTCGCCATGGATGGCACGCGCGATGATCTCCTTGCCGACACCCGACTGGCCCTCGATCAGGATCGGGATGTTGGATTGGGCGCCGCGCCGGCCGAGCCGGATGACGCCCGCCATCGCCGCCGAGGAGGCGATGAGATCCTCGAAGGTAAGGGCGCCGCCGACCTTCTTGTTGAGGCGTTTGACCTCTTCGGTAAGGGCGTTCACCTTCAGGAGATTCTGCACCGAGACGCGCAGGCGCTCGGGCGAGATCGGCTTCACGACGAAGTCGTCGGCGCCGGCACGCATGGCCTTGATGACGGTCTCGATCGATCCTTGCGCGGTCTGCACGATCACCGGGATGTGGCCGCGCACGCCCGCCATGCGCTCGAGGAATTCAAGCCCGTCCATGCCCGGCATCATGAGATCGAGGATGACGAGCTCGATCTGGCCGCCGGATGCGCCGGCCAATATATCGAGGCCCTTGGTTCCGCTTTCGACGCTTGCCGCATCGAAACCGAACCGCTTCATCATCTCTTCCAGTATGCGCCGCTGGGCTGGGTCGTCTTCAACAATAAGGACGCGCGCTGTCATGCTTGACCGATACCACTCAGCTGTTTGGCCGCTCGGGGTGAAAGCTGCCTCAGGCGCGCCGCCCAGCCGCACCGTGGCCTCTCCCCCATTCGCGGCCGACTGTGACAAAGAAGGGTAAAGAGGCAATTAAGGACCTGGCGAGAATGGGGACAGTTTCGTCCCCTGTCCAGCGCCTCGTCAATTGGCCTTACGTCACTGCGGGGCTTTTTCATCCCTTATTGCCGCCAGAGGGGGCATGGGCCATATGAGCACAAACCTCAGACCGGATGCCTTTTCCATGGACACTGCCGCCCTCTCGAAAAAACTCGGTTCCCTTCCCGAATGGAATCTCGCCGATCTCTATGCCGCGCCCGATGATCCGGCCTTCGCCGCCGACATGAAGCGCGGCGAGGAGGAGGCGAGACGCTTCGCCGAAACCTACAAAGGCAAGCTCTCAGGGCTTTCGGGCGAGGATCTGGCGCAAGCCATCAGGGCCTATGAGGCCTTGGGCGATCTTCTCGGCCGCACCGGCTCCTATGCGCAGCTCTATTATGTCGGCAACACGACCGACCCAGCGCGTGCAAAATTCTACGGCGATGTCAGCGCCAAGCAGACCGACATCTCGGCGATCCTGTTGTTCTTCGAGCTCGAGCTCAACAAGATCGCGGATGACGAGCTGGCGCTGAAACTGAAAGTACCGGCGCTGGCGCATTACGGTCCCTGGATCGACAATCTGCGCAAGGAAAAACCCTATCAGCTCGACGACAAGAGCGAGGAGCTGTTCCTGGAGAAATCGCAGACCGGGTATTCGGCCTGGAACCGTCTCTTCGACGAGAGCCTCGCCGAAATGCGTTTCACTGTCGATAGCGAGGAACTGTCGCTCGAGCCGACGCTGACGCTCCTGATGGCGCCTGAAGAGGCCAAGCGCAAGGCCGCAGCGCAAGCGCTGGCGCAGAGCTTCAAGAAGAATCTCAGGCTCTTCACCCACATCACCAACACGCTCGCCAAGGACAAGGAGATCTCGGACCGCTGGCGCGGCTTCAAGGACATCGCCGATGCCCGCCATCTCTCCAACCGGGTCGAGCCTGAAGTCGTGGCCGCCCTCGTCGAAGCGGTGCGCCAGGCCTATCCGCGCCTGTCGCATCGCTATTACCGGATGAAGGCGAAATGGCTCGGCAAGGCGAAGCTCGACCACTGGGACCGCAACGCGCCTTTGCCGCAAGAGGACGCGCGCGAAGTCAAGTGGGACGACGCCAGGACGATCGTGCTCGACGCCTATCGAGGCTTCGCGCCGGAAATGGCCGAGATCGCCGGGCGCTTCTTCGACAAGCGATGGATCGATGCGCCGGTCAGGCCCGGCAAGACCTCAGGCGCCTTCGCGCATCCGACCGTGCCCTCGGCGCATCCCTATGTGCTTCTCAACTATATGGGCAAGACGCGCGACGTGATGACGCTCGCCCATGAGCTGGGTCACGGCGTGCATCAGGTGCTCGCCGCCGATCAGGGCGCGCTCATGGCGCAGACGCCGCTGACGCTCGCCGAGACGGCGTCGGTCTTCGGCGAGATGCTCACCTTCCAGGCGCTGCTCAAGGAGGCCAAGGATCCCAAGAAGCGCAAGGCCATGCTCGCCCAGAAGGTCGAGGACATGCTCAACACGGTGGTGCGCCAGATCGCCTTCTACACCTTCGAGCGCAAGATCCACACCGCGCGCAAGGAAGGCGAGCTCACCGCCGAGCAGATCAATGCGATATGGCTCGAGGTCCAAAGCGAAAGTCTGGGCCCCGGCATCGCCTTTTCGGAAGGCTATGAGACCTTCTGGGTCTATATCTCGCATTTCATCCACGCGCCCTTCTATGTCTATGCCTATGCCTTCGGCGACTGCCTGGTGAATTCGCTTTATGCGCGCTACCGCGAGAGCGCCGAAGGCTTCCAGGAGAAGTACTTCGCCATGCTGAAGGCCGGCGGCAGCAAGCATCACAAGGAGCTGCTGGAACCCTTCGGCCTCGATGCGAGCGATCCGACCTTCTGGCTGAAGGGCCTCAAGGTCATCGAAGGCTTCATCGACGAGCTCGAAGCGATGGAAACCGCATAAAAATCCCCTCTCCCCCGTTGGGGGAGAGGGGAAGCAGTGAGGATCGTGTGGCCGACGACGAGAACAGCCTGACCGGTCGATTGCTGCGCTATGCCAATGTCGGGACCGGCGTCGGCACCGCGGTCGCCCGCATTGCCGCCGGGCGGTTCCTGGGCGCCGAGAAGGGATCGGCGGCGGAGGGGCAGCTCCTTGCCGAGGCGCTGGGCAATCTCAAGGGTCCCTTGATGAAGGTGGCGCAACTTCTCGCCACCATTCCCGATGCGCTGCCGGCCGGCTATGCGGCGGAGCTGGCGCAGCTGCAGTCGCAGGCACCGCCGATGGGCTGGGCCTTCGTGAAAAGACGGATGGCGGCCGAGCTCGGGCCGCAGTGGCGCACGCTCTTCGGCGACTTCACGCATGAAGCCGCGCATGCGGCTTCGCTGGGGCAGGTGCACAAGGCGACGTCGCTCGATGGCCGCCAGCTCGCCTGCAAGCTGCAATATCCCGACATGGATTCGGCCGTCGAGGCCGATCTCCGGCAGCTCAATGTCGTCTTCGCCTTGCATAAGCGCATGGACCCGGTGATCGACACCAGCGAGATCGCCCAGGAGATCGCGGCACGCTTGCGCGAAGAGCTCGACTATGTCCGCGAGGCAAAGCACATCCGGCTCTATTCGGAAATACTGAAGGATCACCCGGGCATCCATGTGCCGGTGGTCGAGCCCGAACTGTCAACGCGCCGGCTCATCACCATGGGCTGGCTCGAAGGCCGCAAGCTGCTCGAATTCAAGGAGCATGATCTCGACACCCGCAATCTCCTGGCGCAGCGTCTGTTCGAGGCCTGGTGGACGCCCTTTTGCGGCCATGGCGTGATCCATGGCGATCCCCATCTCGGCAATTATTCGGCGGCTCTCGATCCGACGGGCCGGCCCAAAGGCCTCAATCTTCTCGATTATGGCTGCATCCGCATCTTCCCGCCGCGTTTCGTCGAAGGCGTCGTCGATCTCTATCGCGGCCTCATGGAAAACGACCGGGCGCGCATCGTCCATGCTTACGAGATCTGGGGCTTCGAGGGCCTCAGCAACGAACTGATCGACATTCTCAATATCTGGGCGCGCTTCATCTACGGCCCCTTGATGGAAGACCGGGTGCGTGCCATCGCCGGCGACGTCTCGCCCGCCGAATATGGCCGCAAGCAGGCTTTCGCCGTGCACAAGGCGTTGAAGGAGAAGGGACCGGTCAAGGTGCCGCGCGAATTCGTGTTCATGGACCGCGCCGCGATCGGCCTCGGCGGGGTGTTCATCCATCTGCGCGCCGAGCTCAACTTCTACCGCCTGTTCAACGAGGCGCTGGAAGGCTTTTCGGTCGACGGCGTCGCGGCGCGGCAAGAGGCGGCGCTCGCAACGGCGGGGCTTACATCCAGTTCCCCATCAGGATGAAGGCAGACCAATAATAGGGATGTGCGGTCGGCACCGCGGCCGTTTCTCCAGAAGCATCATCGATGACCGTCATCGCCCGGCTGGCTTGAAGCGTGGGCTCCGCCTTTCCCCGGATCAACTCGAGTTGGGCGATCCGCAAGGCGCGGGCTTTGTCCAGGCCCTGTTTGATGAGCCCGTCATAGAAATCCGTCATGAGCACGGCGGTCGAGTCGTCCGCGATCTGCCAGAGCGTCGACAGGACCGCCGAGGCGCCCTTGGCTTGCGCAAGCATGCCGAAGCTTTCGATTTCCTCGCCTTCCGCTCCGCCTCCCAGCGCCGTCTCGCAAGCCGAGAGCGTAATAAGATCAGTACCGCGGAAACGATACTGTCGTTGCGTGCGCAGCTGTTTCAGAGTGAGGCCGTCGCCATTTCCAAGAAGCAGGTAAGAATTGGTTTCGTTGCCGGGACGGAAGCGGAAATGACTGGCGATGTGGAGTATCTGGATTTTCGCCGAGAGGGCCTGGGCCAGGCTCTTTTCGTTGAAGGCGTCATCGAGCTTGGGCTTGCCGCCGACGATATCCAGGACGGCGGTGAGCTCGCGGGCTGCGCCGGGCAACGCTGCGAAACCCGGATGCTCTCGGGTAACGCCGAAACCAGCGCCTTTGATCCTGCCGCGGCGCAGCGGCGTGAATTTCGTCGGATTGGCAGGGTTGTAGAGCGCCGGGGCGAAATCCTCGACGAGATAATGCCGGCCGTCATGAAGCGCCGCAAAGGGAACGTAGCGCAGGAAGCCCGACAGATCGAGGAGGAGGACCGGGACCTCAGCGCCATTGCGCGTCGCTGCAGCATCGAGATCCGGCCGAACCGGCCTGATGAGCTGATCATAGAGTCCCGCCAGCTGCGGGATCGCGTCATCTCCGCGGTTTCTGACAGCATTGACGGCTGCGGACACTTTTCTGGCGAGCTCTGAACGGCTCACCGGCACTTTGCGTTGCACCGTATCTCGCCCAGCCGCGCTTACGAAGAAATACAGTCCGTCTTCGAGACTCATGATCTGCAAGAGCGCGGTGTTGGGGCCCATGGCGCGCAAATCCACCTGGATCTTCTCGGCATAGCGTTGTCCGGAATCGAATGCCATCTTGCGCGCCAGAAGATTTTCAGACTCGGCGCGGTCGATGAGACCATGGGCAGATGTGATGAATTCCGCCACGGCTTGATCGCGTTTGACCTTCAGTTCCTGCAGCCGCGCCTTTTGGTCAGGCAAGAGCGTTCCCGTCGTCTCCCTCGCGCCCATCAAGTTGCGCATGTCCGAAGCGATCTTGAGGGCAGGCGCCATGGAGGCCTGCATCTCCGTCCAGAACTTCAGCTCCGCCTCGGTGAGACGAATATTGCCCGGCTCGATTTCCGGATCTTCCGGAGACCGGCCATTTCCCTTCTGAGTGAATTCGTAAAACTCCTGCTGCTTGAGCAGGCTGCCTACAAATTGCGCTTCAGAAAATTGACCGTCCTCCAGCAGTAGCTCTGAGAGGAGGTAATAGGAAGGTTGAAAGCTCTGGCCGAGCGTGGCGCGCAGTTCATCCGAAAGGCTGCTGTTGCGGGCGCGGACTTCCTGATGCGCATTGACGGCTTGTTTGGCGAAGAAGACGGCTGCTGCCCTTTTCCCCTTGGCCTGGAGAGTGCGCGCCAGCATGCGGAAAGTATAACGCTGATTGTCGAGATCGGCGTTTGTCGCACCCGTTTGAATGAGCAGTGCCTCAAGGCCGTAATCGAGAGCGATGTCATAGCGTTTGAGCTTGCGTGACGTGTTGCCGAGGCGGCCGACCATACTGGCGGCTTCGAGGTGATCGGGACCATAGGCATCGAGGATAATCTTGAACGCCTTCTGATAGTTCGTCAGAGCGTTCTCGAACTGTCCGAGATCGTCATCCACATTCCCCAGATTGATGAGCGGGTGCATCATCTCGATGTGGTTGGCGCCGTACTGGCCTTCCAGTATCTCAGCAGCGGCGCGGTATTCTCTGCGGGCGTCGTCATAATGGCGAAGACCCTGATAGGCGAGACCCAATATTCCATGCGCCGCTGCGAGCGTGCGTTGATCGGGTGAGGGGGCTTTGTTGTAGAGCGAGAGAGCGGACTGCGCCGCCTCGATCGCTTCCTGATTGCGCCCCAGAAGATTATAGGCGCGGCTTCTGTTCCTGAGGATGTCGGCGATCCGCATGGACTCAGGGCCACCCAGCTTCAGATAGATGGCTTGGGCTTGATCCAGGGCATTCAACGCTTCGCTGTAGCGTGCCAGACTGATGAGGCTGATGGCCTTGTTCTGGTGGAGGTTGGCCGTCAGCTCGCTGTCATTGCCCATCAGCCGGACGACAAGCTGCAGAGCCTTTTCCGTTGCCGCAAGAGACTCCTCCTGGCGTCCCGCGCCGGCGAGACCGTTGGCAAGATTCATATAGGCGCCGGCGACCTGCGGATGCTTTTGTCTCAGCTTCCGCTCGAAAATCCGGCGTGCCGCTTCATAGGCCACGACGGCCTCTTCGAAACGGCCAAATCTTTCGTAGATGAAGCCGAGTTGCGACTGGATATTGGCTTCGACGAACTCCAATCCTTTTCTCTGCCTCGCGAGGCTCAACGCCGCCACGGCGTGGAGCAAGGCCTGGTCGAGATCGCCCGGCTTGGCTCTTTCCCTAAGCGTAAAGCTCAGCAGATAGAGGGCGTTGGCGTCATTGGCCTGAGCTCCGGGCGTGAACAGCCTGATGGCCATGTCGAGGTCGCGCTTGACCCCGGTGCCGTCCAGATAGGCCTCGCCGAGGGCGATCATCGCTTCCGCATCACCCGCTTCGGCACGCTGCGTGAGGCCGGGGATATCGGGCGGGGGCGATGCGTCCTGGGCTAGAGACAGGGTGCCCGAACCCGTGAGCCACAGGCCAAGTGCAAGCCAGAAGACTGCCGGTCGCCGTCGCATGAGCCGTCCAAAGCGCGGGAAGCGATAGGGATTTTGCCCTGGCTTTGCGGGAATTTGAAGGCGCCTTGAGACTCATCGCCGCGCCGGCCCTCAGTCCTTGCGGCAGGGGAGCCTCTAGGCTAGTTAGGCTCCTTGGATTCTAAGGCTTTCGAGGGGATTTCCGACATGGCGGAGCATACGGTCGACCATCACCTGGACATCGCGGCGCATCGCAGCACCTACGCGAATTTCGTGCGCGGCTCGGTGGCGCTGGGCCTGATTTGCGCCTTCGTCCTCGTCGCTTTGTGCGCCTTCGCCTTCGGCCACACGCTCCACGTGTTCACGGGCTTCGCCGGTCTCATCATCGGCATCATCGCCGTCATGATCGATGCCCGATCGGGATCGCAGCGCTGGCTCCTGTCGGTGGGCGTCCTCGTGCTGTTCGGACTGATCACCGCCATCAGCGTCGGTTAGGGCCTTCGCCATATGAAGATCGCGGTCTCAGCCGAAACTCACCCGGGCGAGAGCCGCGTTGCGGTGACCCCGGACACGATCAAGGCTTTCGTCAAGAAGGGGCTGGAGGTTGCCGTCGAGGCGGGCGCCGGGGCAGGAGCCTTCATATCGGATGACGCCTTCGCCGGGGCCGGCGCCAAGATCGGCAAGGGCGATGCGGCGCTGCACGACGCCGATATCCTTCTCAGTGTCCGAAGGCCCGAGGCCAAAGCCACCCAGGCCCTCAAGAAAGGCGCCGTCGTCGCCGCCATTCTCGACCCCTATGGCGACAGGCCGGGGCTCGAGACGCTGGCCAAGCAAGGGCTCACCCTCTTCGCCATGGAGCTCATGCCGCGCATCACCCGCGCGCAGTCGATGGACGTGCTCTCCTCGCAGGCCAATCTCGCCGGCTACAAGGCGGTGATCGATGCCGCGGGCCAGTTCGGCCGCGCCTTCCCGATGATGATGACGGCGGCGGGCACGGTGCCGCCGGCCAAGGTCTTCATCATGGGCGTCGGCGTCGCCGGCCTCCAGGCCATCGCCACGGCGCGCCGGCTCGGCGCCATCGTGTCGGCGACCGACGTGCGCAAGGCGACGGAAGAGCAGGTCAAGAGCCTCGGCGCCAAATTCGTCTTCGCCGACGTGGCGGATGCGGCGACCGCGGGCGGCTACGCGCGGGAACTGTCAGCGGAAGACAAAGCCAAGCAGGCGGCGCTGATCGCCGAGCACATCAAGACCCAGGACATCGTCATCACCACCGCCCTCATTCCGGGCCGGCCGGCGCCGGTGCTGGTCACGAAGGAAATGGTCGAAACCATGAAGCCGGGCTCGGTGATCGTCGATCTCGCGGTCGAGCGCGGCGGCAATTGCCCGCTGTCGAAGCCGGGCGAGATCGTGACCCATGACGGCGTCACCATCATGGGCAATCTCAATCTCGCCGGAAGGCTCGCCGGCAATGCCTCGCCGCTCTATGCCAGGAACCTGCAGAACTTCCTCGATCCCCTGATCAAGGACGGGGCGCTGAAAATCGACTGGGCGGATGAGATCATCACCGGCACGCTCGTCGCCAAGGACGGCGAGCTGGTGCACAAGATGTTCAAGGCTTGAGGACCTCCCCATGGAACATGCGATCGATCCTTTCGTCTCGCTATTCGCGATCTTCGTGCTGGCGGTCTTCGTCGGCTATTACGTCGTGTGGAACGTGACGCCGGCGCTGCACACGCCTCTGATGTCGGTCACCAATGCGATCTCCTCGGTGATCGTGGTGGGCGCGCTCCTTGCCGTCGGCGCCGGGGCCATTGCCTCGGGCTCGACGCTCGCCATGATCTTCGGCTTCCTCGCGCTCATCCTCGCTTCCGTCAACATCTTCGGCGGCTTCCTCGTCACCCAGCGCATGCTGGCGATGTACAAGAAGAAGGGAAAGTAGGCGCATGTCGGCCTCACTCGCTGCCTTTCTCTATCTGATCGCCGGCGCCTTGTTCATCATGGCCTTGCGCGGCCTGTCGAGCCCCGAATCATCGCGGCAAGGCAATCTCTTCGGCATGATCGGCATGGGGCTCGCGATCGTGACGACGCTGCTCCTCTCGGCACCTTCGAGCGGGCTCGCCTGGCTCCTCATCATCGCCGGCATCGCCATCGGCGGCGCCATCGGCGCCGTCACCGCCAGACGCATCGCCATGACGGCCATGCCGCAGCTCGTCGCCGCCTTCCACTCGCTGGTCGGCCTCGCCGCGGTCTTCGTCGCGGCCGCCGCCTATTATTCGCCGGAAGCCTTCGGCATCGCCACCAATGGCGAGATCCATTCCCAGAGCCGCATCGAGATGGCGCTGGGCGCGGCCATCGGCGCCCTCACCTTCACCGGCTCGATCATCGCCTTCCTCAAGCTCGACGGGCGGATGAGCGGCAAGCCGATCATCCTCCCCGGCCGGCATTACATCAATATCGCGCTAGGCCTCGCGCTCCTGTTCTTCATCTACGGCTTCTTCGCCAGCCAGAGCGCCTTCGATTTCTGGATGATCGTGGTCATCAGCTTCGTGCTGGGCTTCCTGCTCATCGTGCCGATCGGCGGCGCCGACATGCCGGTCGTCATCTCGATGCTCAATTCCTATTCGGGCTGGGCGGCGGCGGGCATCGGCTTCACCCTTGCCAATACCGCGCTCATCATCACCGGGGCACTCGTCGGCTCATCGGGCGCGATCCTCTCCTACATCATGTGCAAGGGCATGAACCGCTCCTTCATCAGCGTCATCCTCGGCGGCTTCGGCGGCGAGACGGCGGCTGCGGCGGGTGGTGCGGAGGCCAGGCCCGTGAAGCAGGGTTCGGCGGATGATGCCGCCTTCGTCATGAAGAATGCGGGCTCGGTCATCATCGTACCGGGCTATGGCATGGCGGTGGCGCAGGCGCAGCATGCGTTGCGCGAGATGGCGGACCACCTCAAGAAGGCTGGCGTCACGGTCAAATACGCCATCCATCCGGTGGCGGGCCGCATGCCGGGCCACATGAACGTGCTCCTCGCCGAGGCCAATGTGCCCTATGACGAGGTGTTCGAGCTCGAGGACATCAATTCCGAGTTCGCGCAGTCCGACGTCGCCTTCGTCATCGGCGCCAATGACGTGACCAATCCAGCCGCCAAGGACGACCCGGCCTCGCCGATCTTCGGCATGCCGGTGCTCGAAGTGTGGAAGGCGAACACGGTGATGTTCATCAAGCGCGGCATGTCGTCGGGCTATGCCGGCATCGACAACGGCCTGTTCTACCGCGACAATACGATGATGCTGTTCGGCGACGCCAAGAAGATGACGGAAGAGATCGTCAAGGCGATGTGAGGCGATGCTCGATTACGAGCGTGATGGCGTAGCGCTCAGCCCCGGGGTCGTCGGCGTCGATATCCTGGAGAAGCTTGCGGAAGAGTTCGATGAGGCGGGCGTGCGCGTGGGCGCGCGTCCCTTTGCTCTGTCGCCTGTCATCAGGCAGCTCGTCATGCCGGAGGGCATCCTCACGCGGAAGGCGAAAGAATGGGCGTGTGCAGATGCGCGCCCGGTGCGGGTGCTGGCCTTCGACAAGCGGCCGGAGGCCAATTGGCATCTGCCCTGGCATCAGGATCGGGTGATCGCGGTCAAGCGCCGCATCGATCTGGCGGACTACGGAAATTGGACGGTCAAGAACGGCCAGCCGCATGTCGAGGCACCCGCGCGCCTGCTCGAGACGATGTTCAACCTGCGCCTTCATATCGACGACTGCGATGCGGAGAATGGCGCATTGAAAGTGATCCGCGGCAGTCATCGCCTCGGAAGGCTGAGCGATGCGCAGGTGCGCGAGGCCGCGGCGCGTGGTCCGGCCATGATCTGCGCCGCGCCGGCGGGCGGCATTCTCGCGATGAAGGCGCTGACGCTCCACGCCAGCGATGCCTCGAAATCACCGCGCCGAAGACGGGTGCTGCATGTCGATTATTGCTTCGGCAAATTGCCGGACGGGCTCGACTGGGCGCTCGATGTATAAGGCCGCTATTGCAGGCCGTATCGGTCTTTGAAGATGGCGAGTGCCTTTTCCACAGGATCGCCGGCGTGGATCTCGGTGGATGTGTGAAGAAACACATTTGCGGCGAGATAAGGTAGTGGATCGTAGCCGGAGTGTTTCTCGAACTCGTGATAGAAGAGCGGGCCAGCGACATTTATTGCGCCGATCGCGCGCACCAGCTCAAATCCCATGCAGAGAGACTGCATTCGGGGCGATGCGTCGCTGTCGATGAAGATCATCGTCTTCTCTATGGTCGAGCGCTTCTGATCGAAGTAGATCGTCGTGCGGCAGGGCGCCGGCCGTGGTGGAAGAAGAAATTTCGATCCGATATGGGCATCAATATGCAGCGCCTTGTCGACCTCGAGGTCGCGCTTGTCGAATTCCACCGGGTCCGTTGCGACATATATCTCGATCTGGGCGGTGTCGGGCTCGGCGCCGCGGGCTCCATAGGCCCCCGGCACGCGGGATCGCAGGTCATCGAGAATGCGCAAAGGATGAGGATCGCAACCGGTAGTCGGGCAGCGAAGATAGATCGCGGGCGGTTGCCGGAATTTTATGAATCCTGAATAGGTCCACGCCGCAGCCGCGTATTTGACGATGAATACCAGCCGCTGCTCGGGGATAAGTGCCCGGATATAGCCTTCGGCATTTGCCTCTGGCGGAGGTTCACCTGAGAGTAGCCCAGCGACACCCGCGAGAATAAGCCAATCGGCAATCGTCGCCATTTTTCGCCCCGGGACCAATCAGGCCCGGGCTAATATGGGAGCAGGGGACGGGGTCTTCCAGCTCCCGACCGGTGGCAGGGGCTCCCCGATTTCGAAAGAGGCAGTTGAGTCATAGGCATCGCCGCCTGTATCATGGGTAAAATCTGCCATTTTGGCAGGGCGGCGATCAGGTTATCGGCAGGCTTCACCGTCTCGCTGTTAACCCGCCACGCAATCGTCTAGATTTGACGCCATTTACCGCCGCTTGAGGGTTCTGAAGGCGACCATGGCCGACGCAAAAGAGCATACTGTCCTCGAACTGCCGAAAGTCTATCTCGTCCGCATGCTCGTGTTCATGCTGGTCGTGAGCATCCTTGCGGTTGTCCTGTTTCCCCATATGCAACGGGCCTTTATGGCCAATCCGGGCCTCAACGGGGTGATCATCGGGGCGCTGTTCCTGGGGGTGATCTACTCCTTCCGCATGGTCTGGCGGCTGTGGCCCGAGATCAATTGGGTCAATGGCTTCCGAATCGTCAATCCGGGCCTCGAGCTCACCCATACGCCCAAGCTGCTGGGGCCGATGGCCACCCTGTTCCGCGACCGGCCCAACCGGACGGTTCTATCGCCGCTCTCGATGCGCTCGCTGCTCGATTCGATCGCTTCCCGCCTCGATGAGGCCCGCGACATCTCGCGCTACCTGGTCGGCCTCCTGATCTTCTTGGGTCTCCTCGGCACCTTCTGGGGCCTGCTCGAGACCGTTACCTCGGTCGGCGATGCCATCCGTGCCCTGGATGTCTCCTCGGCCCAGTCGGCGACCGTCTTCGACCAGCTCAAGACCGGTCTCGAAGCGCCGCTCTCCGGCATGGGCCTCGCTTTCTCGTCCTCGCTCTTCGGCCTTGCCGGCTCGCTCATCCTGGGTTTCCTCGAGCTGCAGGCAAGCCAGGCGCAGAACCGCTTCTACAACGATCTCGAGGACTGGCTGTCGACGATCACCGATCTCCAGGCGGGCGACAGCGGCTCGTTCGCCGTGCCCGGCCATCTCAGGGTCGATATCGCCGGCCTGCAGAAGGGCATCGAGCGTATCAACCAGACGCTCGACGACGCGCTGACGGCCGACGTGCCGGGGCCCGCACCGGCGTCCGCGACCGGCTTGCCCAGTATCTCGGCGCAGGACGGTGAATCGATGGAGAAGCTCGCCGATGCGGTGGCGAGCCTCGTCCAGCAGATGCGCGAGGAGCAGAAGATCGTCCGGCAATGGGCGCAAGCCCAGCAGGTGCAGCAGAACGAGATGCAGAAGCTCATCCTGCGCACCACCAAGCAAGTGCCGGGCTCGACCACCCGGTTCAGCCAGGCCGCCGCCGTCGAAGACGAGGAATAAATCATGGCGCAAGCCCTTGCCCGCCGCCGGCGGCATTATGAGGCGCCCTACTGGCCGGGCTTCGTCGATGCGATGGCGCAGCTTCTGCTCGTCATCACCTTCCTGCTCTCGGTGTTCATCGTCGCGCAATTCCTCCTGGCGCGCGAGATCTCAGGCCAGGACAGCGCGCTCGGGCAATTGCGCTCGCAGATCGCCGAGCTCACCGAATTGCTGGCGCTCGAGAAATCGGCCAAGTCCGAGCTCGAGCTCAATCTCTCGACATTGGGCGATGATCTCAATGAAGAGAAGGCGAAGTCGGCCAATCTGGCGCTCCAGCTCGAGGGCGAGAACGCCAAGGGCGAAAGCGCCGGCACGACGATCACGGGCCTGCGCACCCAGCTCGATGAGGAAAAGCAGATTTCCTCCGAAGCGCTGGCCAAGGTCGAGCTTCTCAATCAGCAGCTCGCCGCCTTGCGCCGGCAGATCGCCACCCTCAACGGGCTCCTGGCCGATGCGGAGTCGCGCTCCAAGACCGACCAGGCGCAGATCATCGATCTCGGCAAGAGGCTCAATTCGGCGCTGGCGCAAAGGGTGCAGGAGCTGACCCGCTATCGCTCGGAATTCTTCGGCCGCTTGCGCAAGATCCTGAGCCAGCGCTCCGACATATTGGTGGTGGGCGACCGCTTCGTCTTCCAGTCGGAAGTGCTGTTCCCGACAGGTTCGGCCGATCTCCAGCCGGCCGGTCTATTGGAAATGGACAAGCTCGCTTCCGCGGTCAAGGAACTCGAAGCGGAAATTCCTTCCGATATCGCCTGGGTGCTTCGTGTCGACGGCCATACCGATAACGTGCCGATCCGGGACGCCTTCAAGTCGAACTGGGAATTGTCGTCGGCGCGCGCGATCGCCGTCGTCAACTACCTGATCAGCCAGGGCGTCAACCCCAAGCACCTGGTGGCGGCGGGCTTCGGCGAATTCCAGCCGCTCGATCCCGGCGACAGCGAAGAGGCCAAGACACGCAACCGCCGCATCGAGCTCAAGCTGACCGAGCGCTAAACCTCGATCGTATTGACGACAATTTCGTAGTTGCGCGCGAACTCATCGAAATCCGAGAGCGCCGCGCGGCCTTGGGGCTCGATATGAGCAACTTCCGGATCGGGGCCTGAGAAGGCCTTGATGGTTGCAAGCGAGTCCCACAGCGTGACGGCAAGAAATTCGACACCGCCTTCGACTTCGCGGCGCAGCAAATAAGCGCCTCTGTGCCCGGCGATGCTTTTGAGATTGGGCACCACCTCGGTGGTGAAATGACGATGATAGTCATTGGCCTTGGCGGCTGTGGCGCGGCCGCGCCATGTACGTGCGATCATTTCCTTCTCCTCGTCTGCACGGCAGCCGGTTCGACTTGGCGGCCGCCGCATGTCAACATATCGGCATGAGAAACGGATTTTGCCATGATGAGGATCGCGGTCATCGGCAATAGCGGTGGCGGCAAGTCGACGCTCGCGCGCGGTCTTGCGCGGGAGCTTGGGCTGCCCTATCGCGAGGTCGATGCCCTGCTGTGGGAGCCGGGCTGGATCCTCACGCCTGCGGATATCTACGGGGCCGAGCATGACCGGCTTCTCGCCGAGGAGAGCTGGATCATCGACGGGCTGGGGCGGCTGGAATCCATACCGGCGCGTCTCGCCAGGGCCACGCGCATCATCCTCATCGACATGCCCCTATGGCGGCATTTCTCGCTCGCCGCCCGGCGGCAGCTCGACTGGGCCTCGGGCCGGCTCGCCCATCCGCCGGCGGGTATCGCCCAAATGCCCGACATGGACGCTTTGTTCGAGACGATCTGGACCGTCGATCAGGAGTGGATGCCCGAGATCCGCACCATGGTCGCGGCCGAGGAGGCGCAGGGCAAAGCCGTGACGCGGCTCGGCTCACCCCAGGAGCTTGACGGGTTTCAGGCGGACTGCGCGCTGAACTGGAGCTCGGCCAGGCGCGAATAGAGCGGGTTGGACTTGGTGAGCTCGCCATGCTCGCCCTGCGCCACCAGCTTTCCCTCATCGAGAACCAGGATGCGCCCGGCGCTACGCACCGTCGCCAGGCGATGCGCGATGACGAGCGTGGTGCGGTTCTGGGTGAGCTCCTTGAGCGCTTCCTGGACCAAAGCCTCGCTTTCGGCATCGAGCGCGCTCGTCGCTTCATCGAGCAGCAGGATGGGCGCGTTGCGCAGGATGGCGCGGGCAATCGCGATGCGCTGGCGCTGGCCGCCCGAAAGCGTGATGCCGCGCTCGCCGACCTCGGTGTCATAGCCCTTGGGCAGGCTTTCAGCGAATTCCTCGACATGGGCGGCACGCGCCGCCTCCCCGATCTCGGCGAGCGAGGCCTCGGGCCTGCCGAAACGGATATTGTCGAGAACCGTGCCTGAGAAGATCACCGTCTCCTGCGGCACGACAGCGATGCGCGCCCGCACGTCCTTGGGATCGGCCGCTTTCACATCGACACCGTCGATCAGGATCCGGCCCGTTTGCGGATCGTAGAAGCGCTGCAGAAGCGCGAAGATGGTGGATTTGCCGGCGCCCGATGGACCGACAAGCGCCACCGTCTCGCCCTGCGCCACGGTGAAGCTGACGCCCTCCAGAGCCGGACCGTCGGGTCGTGTGGGATAATGGAAGCTGACGCGATCGAAAGCGATCTCGCCTCTGGGTGGTGAGGGCAGGCGGACGGGCGACGGCGGTGCGGCAATGGCCGGCTTCTCATCGAGCAGCTCGGCGATGCGTTCGGCCGCACCCGCGGCGAGCTGGATCTCGCCCCAGACCTGCGACAGCTCGCCGAGCGCGCTCGCGGCAAGCACGGCATAGAGCACGAACTGGCTGAGCGATCCCGCCGTCATGGCGCCCGAGATCACCTCGCGCGCGCCATACCACAACACCATCGTCACCGAGCCCAGAGAGAGAAAGATGATGGCGCCGGTGAGGAAGGCGCGGGCCCCCGTCCGCTTCGCCGCGGCGGCGAAGGCGGTCGAGGTCGCGTCGCGGAACGCCTTGATCGCGGTCGCCTCCTGGAGGAAGGACTGGACCGCCGTGACGGCGAGCAGGCGTTCCTGGGCGTAGGCGGCCGAATGGGCGAGCGTGTCCTGGGCGCTGCGCGACAGCGAGCGCACCCGGCGCCCGAAGAAGATGAGCGGCAGCACGATCAGCGGTATGGCGAGAAGCACGAGGCAGGAGAGCTTGACGCTCGTCACCACCATCATGACGGCAGCCCCCACCAGCATCACCAGATTTCGCAACGCGATCGAGGCCGAGGTCGAGAAGGCGGACTTGATCTGGGTGGTGTCGGCGGTCAGCCTGGAGACGATCTCGCCCGAGCGGTTCGCCTCGAAGAAGGCCGGGCTCAACGCGAGGAGGTGGGTGAAGAGGAGGTCGCGCGTGTCGGCGACAATGCGCTCGCCGAGCCAGGTCACGAGATAGAAACGGGCGGCGGAGGCCAAAGCCAGCACGGCGACGACCAGCAGCATGACCGCAAAATACTGGTTGATGAGGGTGCTGCCATCGGCGGAAAAGCCGTGGTCGATGACGCGGCGGACCGCCAGCGGCACGATGAGCGTGGCCACGGCCGCGACGACCAAGGCCAGGAAGGCCAGAGCGACGGGCAGGCGGTAGCGTCCGAGGAGCGGCAGGAAGCGCTTGAGCGGCTTGAGGCTCTTGCCGGCCGGCCGGGGTGGGGCGGTATCTTCGGATGAACGGGCCATCGCGCTCCAGTTATTTGCGCATCGACTTATCCGAAAGCTGGGATGGCCGGGTTAAACCCGGCCACAAGCTTTTCGGGCCGATGCTGTAGACCAGGCTCCGGGGCCTATGAAGGGGCCAAGCCGCCGCACTTGCAAGCTGGGGCCCCCTCCTGTATAGACGCCGCCCGAAACCCTTAAATTTGCAGTTTTCCGGCGCCGGGACGCGCGCCTCAAGAGAGTTTACGCCATGAAAAAGGATATTCATCCCAAATACCACACGATCAATGTGGTCATGACCGACGGCACCAAATTCCAGACCCGCTCGACCTGGGGCAAGGAAGGCGACACGCTCAATCTCGACATCGACCCCAAGTCGCATCCGGCCTGGACCGGCGGCCAGCAGACGCTTATCGACCGTGGCGGCCGGGTCAGCAAGTTCAAGCAGAAATTCGGCTTCCTCAACAAGTAAGCCAGAAGCCCGAACGAGCATCGAAACCCGGCCGTCGCGCCGGGTTTTTTCATTACAAGACGCAGGCTTTGTCCCGAAAAGTCTGCAACTTTTTCGGGAGCCTGCTTAGTGGAGACACGATCATGCCCCGCATCGCCATCACCTATTGCACCCAGTGCCAGTGGCTGCTGCGCGCCGCCTGGATGGCGCAGGAGCTGCTTTCGACCTTCACCACCGATCTCGCTGAAGTCGCCCTCATACCGGGCACCGGCGGCGTCTTCCAGATCACCTGCGACGATGCGCTGATCTGGGAGAGGAAGCGCGACGGCGGCTTCCCGGATGTCAAGACGCTGAAGCAGCTGGTGCGCGACAAGGTCGCCCCCGAGCGCGACCTGGGCCACACGGATCGCTAGCTGGAATCGCACGACGCCCGGTCTTTGTGCTAGTGTGCTGGATACGAAGCTCGGCACACTAGATCATCAATTCGCTAGGGGTGCGGTGAAATGGCTCATCGATGGCTGTTCAAGAGCGAGACCTACGACAACTGCAGTTGTGCCATGAATTGCGGTTGCCAGTTCAACCTGCCGAGTACCCACGGTTATTGCCAGTCGGCCTTCGTCGGCAACATCGTCGAGGGGCACTTTAACGATACGCCGCTCGCGGGCCTGAACTGGGCGGCGCTGTACAAATGGCCCGGCGAGATCAAGGACGGAAACGGCCGGCGCCAGATCGTCATCGACAAGCGTGCGGATGAAGCGCAACGGACTGCGCTCGAAACGATCGTTTCGGGCGGGGCATGCGAGCCGCTGAGCAATCTCTTCGCCGTATTCGCGTCCACCTGTTCGGAATTTTGCCACACGCTGTTCCTGCCGATCGATCTCGAAGCGGACCTGGAACACAGAACCGCGAGAGTGGAGATACCCGGTGTCATGCGCAGCCGCGGCAGGCCGAAGATCAACGAGTTCACCGGTCAGCCATTCCATATTGCGCTGGCGCGTCCCAGTGGCAGTTTCGAGTTCACCTACGCAGAAATCGGACTCGGCACCACATCGGTCACGGGCGACATGGAAATGGCGTTCCAAGATTCATGGGCGCATTTTTGTGTTCACCACTTCAATCAGGATGGCCTGGTCAGGGAAAGATCAAGGCTCACGGCGTGGCTTGGACACATGCGTTAGCGGACCAGGTCGGTGTCGGGCTGGTTGACATAGATCAGCACGCCCAGGATCGCGACATAGAACTTGAAGGCGGCATCCTGGCCGTTCCAGGTCGAAGACTGCCACATCGCGAACCATTCGCCGCCGACCACCATGAAGCCGAAGAACCAGACGAGGAAGCCCATGGTGGCGCCGATGACGGCGAAACGCTTGGCCTGATTGAAGGCTGCCGCCGTCGCTTGGCGCGCCTGCCAGAGATGAAAGGCGCCGATGAGAAACAGCACGCAGGTCAGCGCCTCGCCTGCGATAATGAACCAATAGGCGGCGTTCCACAAAGTCGCGTTGGTGATGGCGCGATACATCAGCTGGTTGCCGGGAAAGGTCGTGTCCATGCTCAGCACGTGCTGGACAAAGGCGAAGTTCGAGCCGTAATCGGTGATGTTGCCGAAAGTCACCAGAAAGGCGAAAGCCGCCAGGCACAGGCACATGATGATCTTGGAAAGACGGACGGTCATGGCAGAAACTCCCCCAGACGATTCGCCCGATGATGATAACGCTCAAGACGAAACGGGACTAATGCGCAAATGCACGATCCGCCTCACCGACAGCGCCGAGCGCTATGCGGCGCGGCATCAGGTGGAGGAAGAGCTCGCGAAGATCGAACTCGGCCCAGAGAGCCTGACGGGCGATCTCGTCTCGCTCGAGACCAGGGACCGGCCGCATGACTTCATCATCACGAGCCGGCGCTGGGTGGTCTCCAACGAGAGCACACGTCTCGAATTGACGCTCGATCATCCGGTAAGGCGCGGCCGGCCTTAGCGGCGTGCCATTTTGAATACCTGGGCCAGCCGGTCGATCTGGTGGCTGACCGGGCTTGGCTGAGGGCTCACGAACTTGGCCTTGGCGGAGAGCATCTTGTCGAGCTTCTGGATGCGCTCGTGGAGCCGCAAGGAGCGGTCGACGAGGTCCTTGAGGGCGGGCGGGAGCTGTTCAAAGCCGGTCAAGGTGTGGCCGGCGCCGATCTCGGTCAGGTTGATACGGTGCTTCTCCTTGGAGGCGTCGGCGAGCGAGATTTCGCCGGCACTCACCGCGCGCTGCAGCAGGAGCCAGGAGGCGAGCTGCATAAGCCTGGTCGTGAGCCGCATGCTCTCGGTCGCATAGGCGATGGCGCCGGTGCGGTCGAGGAGCCTCGCGTCCTGGCGGCCGGGGCCATCCAGGTAATTCGCCGTTTCCTCGACTAAGCCCATGCCCTCCTTGAATATTCCGGCAAATTGGTCAGACGCGGTGAAGCGTGCAAGGAAATCGACCAGGCTCTCACTGCGGTCATTTCCGGAATTGTCCCCTGTAGCCTTCATGAGAATCGATTCTTTCGTTCTTTTCTCCATCGCACCCTCAGCGAAGCGGGATTAACGGATCATTAATCTTGGTTCATTTTCGGCCACTATCCACAGAAAATGGCGGCGGCAGGCATCGACGAGCAAGTGCCGGGCCAAAAAAAAGCCGCGCTGAAAGCGCGGCTAAAGGTTCTAACAGGGAGGCGTCAAACAGAGTGGACAGGAGCCACTCGGAGAATCCAGATGACTGGATTACATTGATGAAAATACAACCGAATCCCTTACTGATTGGTTAACGATACGGTTGCTTAACGCAAAAAGAGTCTGAACGGCCGGTCAGCTCCGGAAAAAGGCGTCGGCAGCGGCCTTGCTCGACTGCTTGCCGGCAATCGCCTCGCGAATGCGGACGATCTCGGATTCCAAAAGATGAACGCGGTGTTCGAGTTCGGCCACCGACAGCAAGGCGAGATCCTCGCCGATGACGATTTCGGGCTTCTTGATCGGACGGATGTCGTCGAGGTCCATGGGCCTGCTCCCTTGACGATGTGAAAACCGGAGGCAGTTTGGCTCCGGCATGCCGCGCTGGCAAGCCTAGCGGCCGGTACCTTGCTGACGCAGCGCCATTATTTCCTCCTCGCTCAGCAGGGAGACGAGATTGTGCAGGACGAGCGCCACCGCCTCGTCGCGGCCGATCTCGTGGCCGACCGCCTTGCGCAGCCACAGCCCGTCGATCACCGCGGCAAGCGAGAGAGAGGCTTGCCTCAGGCGTCCCTTGTCCAGAAGGCCGCCGAAAGCAGAAGCGAGGTTGGAGACCAGGCGGCTGTAGAACAGGCGCTGCAGGCGCTCGTAATTCTGATTGACGTTGGTCGCAGCACAGACGGAGAGCCAGGCAATGGCGACATTGCGGGTGAAAGAGTGGTCGGGGAAATTGCCCTCCACGATCGCCTCCAGGCGCTCCCATGCGGTCGTGGCCCGGCGCATGCGGGCGATCACGTCCTCCATCAGGAGGCGATTGTTGAAGCGCACCATGGCATAGAGGACCTCCTCCTTGCCCTTGAAGTAATAGGCCAGGATACCGGGCGACATGCCCGCCTCCTGACAGATGCGCGCGGTGGTCAGGCCCTGAAGACCTTCCCGCAGGAAGACGCGATGTGCGGCCTCGATGAGCTCGGCGCGGCGGATTTCGTCGATTCGCTTGCGCATGATCGGTCTACTTTATTCTAAACCAACAATTTGTACGATCATATAATTTTCTATATTGACATAAAGCAAAGGGCGGATAGGCTCATGGAAAACAACCAGAACCAGGAGAGGAAATCCGATGCGTAAGCTTCTTGCCCTCGCTCTCTTTGCCGCGGCCGGCGCCACGACGGCGGCCCATGCCGCCGATGCGCCGCAATGCCAGAAGGTCCGCATCTCGGATCTCGGCTGGACCGATATCATGCTCACCAACAGCACCGCCGAAGTGCTGCTCGATGCGCTGGGCTACGATGCGACGCAGACGCTTCTCGGCCTCGACGTCACCTATGTCAGCCTCAAGAACAACGAGATGGATGTGTTCCAGGGCAATTGGCGCCCGGTGCAGGACGAGCAGTACAAATCCTATTTCGAAGAGGGCGCGGTCGAAGTCCTCGGCACCAATCTCGAGGGCGCCAAATTCACCCTCGCCGTGCCGAAATATGTATCCGATGCGGGCGTGAAAAGCTTTGCCGATCTCGCCCAGCATGGCGACCAGTTCGGCAAGAAGATCTATGCCATCGAGCCCGGCTCGAACCAGCCGCTGCTCGACATGGTGGCCGCCAACCGCCATGGCCTCGGCGGCTGGGAGATCATCGAGTCGAGCGAGGCCGGCATGCTCACCCAGGTCAAGAAATCAGTGCCGGAGAAGCAGTGGATCGTCTTCCTCGGCTGGGAGCCGCATCCGATGAATCTCGATTACGAGCTCACCTATCTCGCGGGCGGCGATGTCGAATATGGACCGAATTTCGGCGGCGCCACGGTGCGCACCATCGCGCGCAAGAACTATTCGGCCGAATGTCCCAATGCGGCAAAACTCTTCGCCAATCTCGTCTACGACCTCGATTACGAAAATCACGGCATGCAGATGGTGATCGGCGAGGGCAAGAGCCCCGAGGATGCGGCGCGCGAGATGATGAAGCGCAACCCCGAGAAGCTCGCCAAGTGGCTCGACGGCGTTTCGACCTTCGACGGGAAAGAGGCACTGCCGGTCGTCAAATCGGCACTCGGATTGTAAACTCGACAAGCCGGCATAAACGCTTCACTCTCCTCGGATCCCCGCAACCTCGAGGAGCCCTGGATGACCGCGCTGCCCCGTGAGATGACCGCCATCGCCATCACGAAACCCGGCGGGCCGGACGTCCTCAAGCCGCAGCGGATCGCCGTGCCGGTGCCCAAGGACCATGAGATACTGATCAAGGTCGAGGCGGCGGGCGTCAACCGGCCGGACGTGCTGCAGCGGCAAGGCGGCTATCCGCCGCCGCCAGGTGCTCCTTCGACGCCCGGCCTCGAAGTGGCCGGCAAGGTCGTCGCCGGAGGCGCATCGGCCAGACGCTACAAGGAAGGCGATGCGGTCTTGGCCCTCGTGCCGGGCGGCGGCTATGCCGAATATTGCGCCGCGGCCGAGGACAATGCCCTGCCGATCCCCGAGGGCCTCTCGATGAGCGAGGCGGGCGGCATTCCTGAGACCTTCTTCACCGTCTGGACCAATGTCTTCGAGCGCGCCGGGCTCAAGCCCAACGAGACGTTCCTCGTCCATGGCGGATCGAGCGGCATCGGCACCAGCGCCATCATGATGGCGCATCACCTGGGCGCCCGCGTCTTCGCCACCGCGGGCTCGCCCGAGAAATGCCGGGCCTGCGAAAAGCTCGGCGCCGAGCGCGGCATCGACTATCGAGCTGAGGATTTCGTCCAGATCGTCAAGGATGCGACCCAGGGCAAGGGTGCCGATGTCATCCTCGACATGGTGGGCGGCGACTATGTCGGGCGCAATCTCGCCGTGGCGGCGATGCATGGCCGCATCGTCAACATCGCCTTCCTGAAGGGCTCCAAGGTTGAGGTCGATCTTCTGCCGATCATGCTGAAGCGCCTCATCCTCACCGGATCGACGCTGAGACCCCGCAGCGTGGCCGAGAAGGCCGAAATCGCCCGCGCGCTCGAGGCCAAGGTCTGGCCGCTGTTGGCTGAAGGCAAGATCAGGCCACAGATCTACAAAACCTTCCCGCTCGCCGAGGCCGCCGAGGCGCATCGGCTCATGGAATCGAGCGCCCATGTAGGCAAGATTATGCTTGTGCCCTGAGGGGCGGCGCGCCTATATAACCGGCATTCCATCGATTTTTGATCTTTGAGATCACAGAGCCACTGGTTCTGAAGGAGTTTTAACCTATGTCACGCGCACCCCTGATGCCCAAGGCGACGGCCGTCTGGCTGGTCGAGAACACCGCGCTCACCTTCCGGCAGATCGCCGATTTTGCCGGCCTGCACGAGCTCGAAGTCAAAGGCATCGCCGATGGCGACGTGGCGCAAGGCATCAAGGGCCTCGATCCGGTGACCGGCGGCCAGCTCACCCGCGAAGAGATCGAGAAGGGCGAGAAGAGCCCGGACTACCGGCTCAAGCTGCTCGAGCCCAAGGTCAACATTCCGGTGCAGAAGGCGACCAAGGGACCGCGCTATACGCCGGTCTCGAAGCGCGGCGACCGTCCCGACGCCATCGCCTGGCTCCTGCGCTATCACCCGGAACTCTCCGATAGCCAGATCATGAAGCTCGTCGGCACGACCAAGACGACGATCGCGGCCATTCGCGACCGCACCCACTGGAACACGCCGAACATCAAGCCGGTGGATCCGGTGTCGCTGGGCCTGTGCTCGCAGATCGACCTCGATTTCGCCGTGCAGAAGGCCGCGCGCAAGTTGGGCCGCGGCATCGCCCCCGATGCCGAGCCGGTCCGCACCTTGATCCCGGCCGCCGCCAGCGTGGCGCCGGAGCCCGTCGCACCGCCCAGCGAGGCGGAGGCGCCCGCGAAGAAGCCGGAAGAGGAGGAATATGACGCCGATTCCGTCTTCGCCAAGCTCAAGGGCCTGAAGGCGCCGTCGGAGAACGAATAGTGCGTATACTGATCATCGGCGCCCACGGCACGCTGGGCCAGGCCGCCGTCGCGGCGCTGAAGGACCGGCATGAGATCATCACCGCCGGACGCTCGTTGGGCGATGTGGCGGTGGACCTGCTCGATCGCCGATCGATCACCGACATGTACAAGAAGGCGGGCGCGCTCGATGCCGTCGTCACCTGCACCGGGCATGCCTATTTCGGGCCGCTCGCCGGCATGACCGAAGACCAGTTCATGATCGGGCTCAAGGACAAGCTGATGGGCCAGGTGAATATCGTCCTCATCGGCCAGTCGCTCATCAATGACCGGGGCTCGTTCACCCTGACTAGCGGGGTCCTCGACCGCGATCCGATCCGCAAGGGCGCCAATGCCTCGGCGGTGAACGGCGCGCTCAACGCCTTCGCCATGAGTGCTGCGGTCGAGCTCGAGCGGGGCATCCGCATCAATGTGGTGAGCCCCACCGTGCTCCAGGCCTCGGCCAAGAAATATGAGGGCTTCTTCCCGGGCCACGTGCCCGTGTCCTCCGAGCGGGTCGGCTTCGCTTATGTGAAGAGCGTCGAAGGCGCCATCACCGGCCAGGTGATCGCGCTCGACTAAGGCCTGTTTACAATCATAGTAGCTGGGACGATTCCCAAATCATCGGAAATTTGATTCAAGGCTGAAAACTGGAGGGCAGCCTTGATTCGATTGATGTTGAACGATGCGCAATGGCAGCGCATTGCGCCGGAACTGTCTGGAAAGCC
>JAKATG010000029.1:0-87286 GCA_021828105.1 Pseudomonadota bacterium | reverse complement strand
GCCGAGGCACATGTCCTCTCCTGGTGCTCGCAGCAACGCGGAGGGCTTGGTGGCTCCCGGCAGAGCGACCCGTCCTGCCAGTCTAATCCCCGGCACAGGACACCAGAAGGGTACAGGGAGGGGCCCATTGCGAAGCAATGGGAGGGTGAGGGGCCTGTAGCAAACTTTCCACAGGCCCCTCACCCTTCCCGACGCTACGCGTCGGGCCCCTTCCCTCTCCCCGCTGCGCGGGGCGAGGGCGATCCCAGCGGATTGTCCAGATACCGCTGAATCGTCGCGCCGATCACCCGGATGATCGTTTCGCGCGGCATGGCGACGAGCGGCGGCAGCTTGAGGATATAGCGGGTGTAGGCGAGGCCGACGGTCTGCGTCGCGATCAGCGCTGCAATGTCACGGCTTCCCTTTTCCTCGCCGCGCAGCCGCGCGACCATCGGGACGATCTGGTCGCGGAAGATCGTGGTGCGCAGGCGCTCGGCTGCCTCCTCATTGCTCGCCGATGAGCGCAGCAGGAGCTGAAGCGAGTCATCGTCCGGCTCCTCCCAACGATTGAGGAAATGCGTGATCAGCGCCTCACCCAGCTTGTCGCGCGGATGAGCGCTCAGATCGGGGATGCGCAATTCGACCGTCATCGCCGCATCGAACAGCCCCCGCTTGCTCTCGAAATAGCGCATCACCAGAGCGGGATCGATCCCGGCGTCGCGGGCCACCTTGCGAATGGTAGTGCGCTCATAGCCTTCCTTGCGGAAACGCTCACGCGCCGCATCGATGATGCGTGCCCGCGTGGTGTCGGATTTTTTGGCTTTCACCATGTCAATCTGTCTGGGCGATCACGTCTACCAACATCTCAGCATAGGGGGCAGAACGCCGCCAAGGCGTCCATGTTGACAAGCGGTTCAGAAGGCCTATATGTCAACAGTTGTTGACATTCTGTCAAGGCCTAGCGAGGCTTGGAACAATGCGACGGCGGATCGCCGTAATACTCGCCCTGGTGCTCATCGGCGCCTTCATCGCCTGGTGGTTCGATCTGCCGGCGCGGCTCGGCTGGCGCCCGGCCGACAGCGACCGCATCACGCTTTATGGTAATGTCGATATCCGCCAGGTGCAGCTCGGCTTCCGCGTCAATGGCCGGGTCGCCGAGATGAATTTCGATGAAGGCGACAGCATCAAGCCGGGCGATCTCCTCGCCCGTCTCGACGCCAAACCCTATGAGGACGCGGTCGCCGCCCAGAGCGCGCAAGTGGCCAATTTGCGCGCCACGCTCGACAAGCTGGTGGCGGGTCCGCGGGCGGCCGAGATCGCCCAGGCGCGCGCCCAGCTCGAGGAGCGCATGGCCGATTTCGAGAATGCCAAGCTCGCTTATGACCGCGCCTTCAAGCTGAGGCCCGGCCAGACGATCTCGGAAGCCGCCCTCGACAATGCCCGCGCCAACCGCGACTCGGCGCAGGCCCGCGTCGCCTCGGCGCAGCAGGCCCTGCAGCTTCTCGAGGAAGGCTCACGCAAAGAGGACATCGCCGCGGCGAAAGCGAGCCTTGAAGGTGCCGAGGCCAATCTCTCCGCCGCCCAGACCTCGCTCGCGGATACCGAGCTCAAGGCGCCGGCCGCCGGCGTCATCCTGTCCAGGCTGCGCGAGCCTGGCGCCATCATCTCGACCAGCGACATCATCTTCGTGCTCTCGCTCGACCGTCCGGTGTGGGTGAGGAGCTATATCCCCGAGCCTTTGCTCGGCAGGATCCATCCCGGGCTCGAAGTGAACGTCACCTCGGACTCGGCGCCTGACAAGCCTTATCGCGGCAAGATCGGCTTCATCTCACCGGTCGCCGAATTCACCCCCAAATCGGTCGAGACGCCGGAGCTGCGCACCGATCTCGTCTATCGTTTGCGCATCATCATCGATGAGCCCGATCAAGGGCTGCGTCAGGGCATGCCGGTGACGGTGCATGTCCCGGAGCCCAAAGGACCATGAGCCCCCATGAGCGAAGACTTCGTCCGCATCGAGGGGATCAGCAAGACATTCGGGGCCGCAAGCCCGGCCCTCGACCAGATCACGGCCGCGATCAAGGGCGGTGAGATCACCGGCCTCGTCGGGCCGGACGGTGCCGGCAAGACGACGCTCATCCGGCTGATGACCGGCCTTCTCCTTCCCGATCAAGGCACGCTCAACGTATTGGGCTTCGACATCAAGACGGAGGCCCAAAAGATCCAGGCGGCGATCGGCTACATGCCGCAGCGCTTCGGCCTCTATGAGGACCTGAGCGTCCAGGAGAATCTCGATCTCTATGCCGATCTGCGCGGCCTGCCCACGCCTGAGCGCCCGGCCGTCTTTGACGAGCTTCTGAGCTTCACCGACCTCAAGCGCTTCACCGGAAGGCTCGCCGGAAAGCTGTCTGGCGGCATGAAGCAGAAGCTCGGGCTTGCCTGCGCGCTCCTCAAGAAGCCGCGGCTCCTGCTCCTCGATGAGCCGGGAGTCGGCGTCGATCCGATCTCGCGCCGGGACCTGTGGAAAATGGTCAAGGACCTGACCCGCGAAGGCATCGGTGTCGTCTGGTCGACGGCCTATCTCGATGAGGCCGAGGCCTGCACGCGCGTGCTGCTGCTCAACCAGGGAAAGCTGCTCTTCACCGGCCCGCCCGCCGAGCTCACGCATCGCGTCGATGGCCGCGTCTACAGGATCACCGGGATAGACGGCAGGCGGCGGCCGATCCTCGCCAAGATGCTCGACCGCCCCGGCGTCATTGACGGTGTCATCCAGGGCGAAGCCATCCGCCTCGTCACCGATGCGGAAGCGAGCCAGGCCGCGCTCAAGGCCGACCTTGCCGCATCCGTCCAGATTGGCCCGACGGCGCCCCGCTTCGAGGATGCCTTCGTCGATATGCTGGGCGGTGGTCCGGGCGGGCGCTCGCGGCTCGCGGAAGCGACGAAGCCGCAGCAAGACGCCAATCCCCATGTGATCGAGGCGCGCGGCCTCACCAAGCGCTTCGGCGATTTCACCGCGGCCCAGGACATCACCTTCGACATCAGCCGCGGCGAGATCTTCGGCCTGCTCGGTCCCAATGGCGCCGGCAAGTCGACGACCTTCAAGATGCTGTGCGGGCTTCTGAAACCCAGCGCCGGCGAAGGCCGCGTCGCCGGCTTCGATCTGCGCCGCGACTCGGCCGAAGCGCGCAACCGGCTCGGCTACATGGCGCAGAAATTCTCGCTCTATGGCGATCTGAGCGTCGCGCAGAATTTGAGCTTCTTCGCCGGCGTCTATGGCCTCAAGGGTGCTGAAAAGCACGAAAAGATCAAGCTCGTCAGCGATATCTTCGATTTCAACCGCCATGCCGGCATGTCGGCCAAGGACCTGCCGCTCGGTCTCAAGCAGCGCCTGGCGCTCGCCTGCGCCGTGATGCATGAGCCCGAGGCCCTCTTTCTCGACGAGCCGACATCGGGCGTCGATCCGATCACCCGGCGCGAGTTCTGGACGCATATCAACGGCCTCGTCGAAAAGGGTGTCACCGTGCTGGTCACCACCCATTTCATGGACGAAGCCGAATATTGCGACCGCATCTCGCTCATCTATCGCGGGCAATCGATCGCCTTGGGCTCCCCCGATGAGCTCAAGGCCAAGGTCGCCACGCACGACAACCCCGATCCCACCATGGAAGATGCATTCATTTCCTTGGTGCAAGGCTCGGAAGCGGAGGCGAATTCATGAGCGATGGAGGATCCGGCAGGACGCGACGGCTTTTCGCCTTGGTGCGCAAGGAGAGCTACCAGATCATCCGCGATCCGAGCAGCATCCTCATCGCCTTCGTTCTGCCGCTGATCCTTCTCTTCCTGTTCGGCTATGGCGTGTCGCTCGACGCCACGCGCACCCGCATCGGGGTCGTGGTCGAGACGATGACGCCGCTCACCCAGGACCTGGCCGCGAGCTTCGCCGCCTCGCGCTATTTCGAGGTCCGGCAGGGCCGTGACCGGCGCGAGTTCGAGGAAGCGCTGGTCGTCGGCGACGTCCGCGGCATCGTCGTCATCCCGGACAGCTTTGCTGCCGACTTCGCCGCCCAGAACCATCCGCAAGTTCAAGTGATCGTCGACGGCACTGACCCCAACACCGCGAATTTCGTCCAGGGCTATGCGCAAGGCGTGGTCACCACCTGGCTCAGGCAAAGAGCCAGCGAAACGCCCAAGGAGACGGCCGGGATCACGGTCGAGCAGCGCTTCTGGTTCAATCCGGAGCTGACCAGCCGCTACTTCCTGGTGCCGGGCTCGATCGCCATCGTCATGACCTTGATCGGCACTCTTCTCACCGCGCTCGTCGTGGCGCGCGAATGGGAGCGCGGTACGATGGAGGCGATGATGGCGACGCCGGTCACCGCCTTCGAGCTCCTGGCGGGGAAGATCCTGCCCTATTTCATCCTGGCGATGACATCGATGACGCTGTGCGTCATCGTCGCCGTCTTCATCTTCGGCGTGCCGTTCCGCGGCTCGATCCTCGCCCTCTATGCGATCTCGGCCGCCTTCCTGCTGCCGGCCTTGGGCCAGGGCCTCCTCATCTCGGCGGCGACCAAGAACCAGTTCCTCGCCTCGCAGCTCGCTCTGCTCTCGGCCTTCCTGCCGGCGTTCCTGCTGTCGGGCTTCCTGTTCGAGATCGGCTCCATGCCCATCGTCATCCAGTGGATCAGCGCCGTCGTCCCGGCGCGCTATCTGATCCCTGCCCTGCAGACGGTGTTCCTGGCGGGCGACGTCTGGCCGCTCTTTCTCACCAATATCGCCGTTCTGCTCCTCGCCGGCGCCATTTTCCTCGGCCTTGCCGCGCGCAGCACCGCCAAGAGGCTCGGTTGACATGTGGGAACGGATCATCGCCCTCGTCATCAAAGAGCTGCTCGCGATCCTGCGCGATCCGCGCGGGCGTATGGTGATCATCGTGCCGCCCATCCTGCAGCTCGTCGTCTTCTCCTACGCGGCGACGCTCGAGGTGAAGAACGCCGATATCGTGATCCTCAACCGCGACAGCGGCAAATGGGGCCATGAGCTGATCCAGCGTATCGACGGCACGCCGACCTTCCGTAATCTCATCCATACCAATGACGACGAGGTCCTGCACGACCTCATCGAGCGCCAGGAGGTCATCGCCGCGCTTCAGATCGGTCCGACTTTCTCGCGCGATATCGAGGCGCGGCGCTCGGGCGATGTGCAGATCATCCTCGACGGCCGCCGCTCCAATGCGGCGCAGATCGTCTCGTCCTATCTCGGCCAGATCGTCGCCACCTTGGCGGACGACCTCGCCACGCCCCGACAGCGGGCGGCAAGCGTCACTATCGCGCCGCGCTACTGGTTCAATCCCAACCTGACTTTCGTCTGGTTCACGGTGCCGAGCCTCGTCGCCATCATCGCGCTCCTCATCGGCCTCGTCGTCACCGCGCTCTCGGTGGCGCGCGAGCGCGAGCTCGGCACATTCGACCAGCTCATGGTCTCGCCGCTTCGCACCCATGAGATCCTCATTGGCAAGCTCACGCCGCCGATGATGATCGGGCTCGTCCACATCACCCTCTATGTGCTGGCGGCGATCTTTCTTTTCGGCATCCCTCTGCGCGGGTCGCTCATCCTGCTCTATGGCAGCGCCATCTTCTATCTGGCATCCGTGGTCGGCATCGGCCTCTTCATCTCGTCATTGTCGATGACGCAGCAGCAGGCCATACTCGGCGCCTTCGTCTTCATCGTGCCGGCCATATTGCTGTCGGGTTTCGCCACGCCGATCGAGAACATGCCGGACTGGCTGCAGCCGGTGACCTTCGTCAATCCGCTGCGCTATTTCCTGATCGTGGTCAAAGGCGTCTTCCTCAAGGACATTCCCGTGAGCGAGGTCGTCCACAATACGATCCCGCTGGCGCTGATCGCGATCTGCACGCTGAGCGCCGCGGCCTGGCTGTTCCGCAGCCGTCTCGAGTAATCACCGAACGACGGCAGCCGTCTGGCCGAAAAGGATCTTCTTCTCGGCTTCCGACATCGGCTTGCCCGAATCCGGATTGACCTCCTTGACACGGGCATAGGCGGCGACCGTGCCAGGACGTGCGCGAATGGCCTCGAACCAGCGCTTCAGATGCGGGAAGTCGTCGAGATTCTGCCCTTGCCGCTCATGCGAGACCGTCCAGGGATAGGACGCCATGTCGGCGATCGAGTAATCCTTGCCCGCGACGAAGGCGCGATCGGCAAGGCGCTTGTTGAGCACGCCATAGAGACGGTTTGTCTCGTTCACATAGCGGTCGATCGCATAGGCAATCTTCTCCACCGCGTAGTTGCGAAAATGATGGTTCTGCCCGGCCATGGGCCCGAGCCCGCCCATTTGCCAGAAGAGCCACTGCAGGACTTCGGCGCGGCCGGCGAGATCGGAAGGAATGAACTTGCCGGTCTTCTCGGCGAGATAAAGCAGTATGGCGCCCGATTCGAAGACCGAGATCGGCTTTCCGCCATTGGCCGGCTTGTTGTCGACGATGGCCGGAATGCGGTTGTTGGGCGAGATGCGCAGGAAGTCCGGCGTGAACTGGTCGCCCTTGCCGATATCGATCGGAATGATGCGATAGGGAAGGCCCGCCTCTTCGAGGAACATCGTGACCTTATGGCCGTTGGGCGTCGTCCAGTAATAGAGGTCGATCATGGGTGTGCTCGCTCAATTGGGATCAGGAAGGTGACTTCGAAATGGCCGTCTCCTTCAGGTAGGACTGAAGCCTGCCGATCTCAACCGGGGAAAGCCTGAGGCCCAGCTTGCTGCGCCGCCAGATGACGTCCTCGACCGTCACCGCCCATTCGGTTTCCTTCAGGAAATCGACCTCCCTTTGATAAAGGTCGGCGCCGAAGAGAGGGCCGAGATCGGCAAGGCTCGCAGCACCCTTCAACAATTCGTCGGCGCGCGTGCCATAGAGCTGAACATAGCGATTTGCCTGCATTTCCGGCAGCCAGGGCAGACGAGCGCGCAATACCTTGCGGTAGCCATCGATGCCGGTGGCGCCGAAATCGCCGCCTGGCAGAATGTCCGAGCGCGACGGGCTGGCTTGAGGCCAGGGCATGAGGGCGCAGAGCTTCTGCATTGCATGTTCCGCAAGGCGGCGATGCGTGGTGAGCTTGCCTCCGAAGACGGTCAGCACCGGCGCCTCGCCTTCGCGGTGATCGATCTCGAAGGAATAATCCCGGGTCAATGTCGAGAGGTCGCCATCGCGCCCGCCGCCCGTCTCGAAAAGCGGCCGCACGCCGGAATAGCTCCAGACTATATCGGCGCGCGTCACCGGCTTGCGAAAGAACTCATTCACCTCGGCCAGCATGTAGTCGATCTCTTCATCCGAGATCGTCACTTTCTCGGGCGCTTCGTCCCACGGCTCGTCCGTCGTGCCGATCGAGGTGAAATCCCCTTCATAGGGAAAAGCCTCCATCAGGCGACCGTCGCGGGTCTGCAGGAAATAGCCGTGATCGCCCGACCATTGGCGTGGCACGACGACGTGGCTGCCGCGCACCAGGCGCAGCTTCCGTCCCACCGGCACATTCATCCTGCCCGTGACGTCAACGACCCAGGGACCTGCCGCATTTACCAGCGCGCGGCTCGCGACCGCGAATTGCCTTCCCATATTCTCGAGCGTGATGCGCCACAGATCGCCGTCGCGCTCCGCCCCGATAAAACGATGGCGTGCCAGGATATCGGCACCATTGCGCTCAGCCCCCAGGAGATTGGCGATCACCAGGCGCGCGTCATCGCCGCGACAATCGGAATAGGCAAAGGCGTGACGATAGGCGGGCTTGAGCGCCGCACCCGCCGGATGACGGTGAAGGTCAATCGCCTCAGACCGGCGCAAGATCTTGCGATGAGCGAGATAGTCATAGAAGAGAAGGCCCAGGCGGATCATCCAGCGCGGCCGCTGGCTTTCGACATAGGGCAGCACGAGCCGCAGCGGCCAGACGAGATGCGGCGTCCGTCGCATGAGGATCTCGCGTTCGAGCAGCGCATCGCGCACCAGCTTGAAGTCATAGGTTTCGAGATAGCGCAGGCCGCCATGGATGAGCTTGGACGAGCGCGAGGATGTGCCCTCGGCGAAATCCTGCATCTCGGCCAAGGCTACGCTCAAACCCCGGCCCGCGGCGTCGCAAGCGATCGCCGCGCCATTGATGCCGCCGCCGATGACGAAGAGATCATATATCTTGGTGGTGCTTTCGGCGGTCATGCGCTTCAGTTCCGGCCATAGCCCGCAATGAGGACATTCACGGCCCTGACCCAGGCTTCGTAAGAGGCCTGATAAGCGGATGCCGATGCGGGTTCAACCTTTTCGCCGGCGCGCGGAAGGTCACGCAGCTCGGCAAGCGTCCGCCAGCGGCCGGCGCCGAGACCGGCCATCAGAACCGAACCGTAAGGCGTCATGGCATCGGACGCCGAGACGAAGAGAGGAACGCCGAGCACGCTCGCCTGCAGCTCTGTGAAATAGCGGGAGCGTGTCATGCTGCCGTCGATCTTCGCAATGGGCATGGCTTGGTCACGGCCGTCACCGATCCCTTCGAGCACCGCGCGGATCTGATAGCAGACGGCTTCGAGGCCGGCATGGGCAATATGGCCCCTGGTGGTCGCAGCACTCAGGCCCAACAGGCCGGCGCGCATGTCGGGCTGCCACCAGGGTGAAGCGAGGCCCTGGAAGGCCGGTATCAGAAGTGCGCCCGCGCTGGTGCCGGCCTTCTCCGCCTCCGCTGCGACGGAAGCGCCGCCGCCGGCGATGGAAAGGCGTTCGGCCAGCCAGTCGAGGATCTTGCCGGCATACATCACGAAGCCTTCATAGGCATAGCATGGCTGATCGATCTGCCAGGCAATGGTGCGGATGATGCCGTCGCCCGGCGCGGGTGGCGGCGACGTGCCGGCGTTCATCCATAGGAAGGCGCCGGTGCCGTAAGTGATCTTGAGCTCTCGCTCCTCATAGCAGCCATGGCCGAACAAGGCCGCCTGCTGATCTCCCATCACGCCGGTGATCGGGATCGGGGCGCCAAGGAGCGCAGCGCTCGCCGTCCCGAAGTCCGAATGAGATGTCCGACACTCGGGAAAGGCCGCAAGCTCGAGCCCGAAAAGTGCTACGAGCTCCGGGTCCCAGATGATCCTGTCGATGTCGAAAAGCATGGTGCGCGCGGCATTGCCGGGCTCGGTCGCATAGGTCTTGCCTTGGGTGAGCGCAAAGATGAGCCAGCTGTCCACCGTCCCCCAACGCAGGCTGCCACTGCCGATCCGCGCCGCGATCGACGGTCGATGATGCTTGAGCCAGAGCAGCTTCGCGGCAGTGAAGGTCGGATCGAGGTCGAGACCGGTGCGTGCCTTGACGAGGCGCAAGGCATCGTCATTCCGCAAGACCTTCAGTTCCTCGGCACCGCGGCGGCATTGCCAGACGATCGCCGGCATCACCGGCCGCCCGGTCTCGGCGTCCCAGACGACCAGTGTCTCGGTCTGATTGGCGATCCCTAAGGACAGGATCTCGGCCGGTCGCAGCGACAGCCGTTCCCTGAGCTCGCCGATGCAGGCCAGGATATTGGCGACCATCGCCTCGGCGTCCTGCTCGACAAAGCCCGGCTCCGGCGCCGTCGTCGCGATCGGGCGCACGGCCTGGCCCAGGATCAAACCCTGTCCGTCGATCGCCACGACCTTCGTGTTGGTCGTGCCTTGATCGATGCCAAGGATGATGTCTTTTGGTGCCGGCATGGGGGTCTCTGGGGTGAGGACGGGCACATTGCCCGGTAAGGCACAGCCATGCAATGCCGGCATTGCACATCCCGGCACGAGTGCCCATCTTCAGAAATCCTGCCGACTTCACGGATTCCGCTCATGATCGCTTTCTCGGCCCTCGACCTGTCGCCCATTGTCGAAGGCGCCACCGCCGCCGATGCGCTGCGCAACACGCTCGACCTCGCGCGCCATGCCGAGGCCTGGGGCTACAAGCGCTATTGGCTCGCCGAGCATCACAATATGAGCGGCATCGCCAGCGCCGCCACCGCGGTGGTGATCGGCCATGTGGCGGGCGGCACGAGGACCATCCGCGTCGGCGCCGCCGGCATCATGCTACCCAATCATTCACCGCTGGTGATCGCCGAGCAATTCGGCACGCTCGAATCGCTCTATCCCGGCCGCATCGATCTGGGCCTCGGCCGGGCGCCGGGTACCGACATGCTGACCTCGCGGGCGCTGCGCCGCGACCTCGCCACGGCCGCCGATCAGTTCCCGCAGGACGTCGTCGAGCTGCAGATCTATTTCGACGATCCCGAGCCCAATCAGAAGATCCGCGCCGTGCCTGGGGCGGGGCTCAAAGTGCCTTTGTGGATCCTGGGCTCGAGCCTCTTCGGCGCACAGCTTGCGGCGCATCTGGGATTGCCTTTCGCCTTCGCCTCGCATTTCGCTCCCGACGCGCTCCACCAGGCGATCGCCATCTATCGCGAGCGCTTCCAGCCCTCCGCCCAGCTCGCCAAGCCCTATGTCGCCGTCGCCGCCAATGTCATCGCCGCCGACAGCGATGACAAAGCACGCCGCCTTTTCACCTCGCTGCAGCAATCCTTCGTCAGGCTGCGGCGCGGGCAGCCCGGGCAATTGCCGGCGCCCATCGACGATATCGACAGTTTCGCCGCGCCACATGAAAGAGCGGGCGCCGATCACGCGCTGGTCTATTCCTTCCTCGGCACGCGCGACAAGGTGGCGGCCGGACTCAAGAGCTTCCTCGATCAAACCCAGGCCGACGAACTCATCGTCACCGGCCATATTTACGATCATGCGGCGCGTCTGCAGTCTTTCGAGATCGCTGCCCAGATTCTCAAAGGCCTCATCAAAAGCTGATTCTTTTCAAGGGTTTGAATTGAAGTATTGAGAAAACGATTCAGGCTGGAAAAGCGTGAGGACGTTCGGTATTTTGCGCCCGGGGAAAACCTTGAGAGTGAATCATGAAGCCCGCCACCATCACCCGCGATGCGCCGTACCGGAAAGACGAGACCGCCCTCCTCTTCGTCGATCTGCAGACCATCTTCTGCACGCCAGGGCTCGACCCGCAGCATCCCGAGCTCGATGCCGACCACTATTATTTCAAGCGGCTCAAAGCCACGACCATTCCCAATGCGGAGAAGCTTCTCCAGGCGGCGCGGCGGTCGGGCATCCAGGTCCTGCATACGATCATCGAGGCCCTGACCAAGGATGGTCGCGATATCTCGCTCGATCACCGGCTCTCCAACATCTTCATACCGAAGGGCCTGCCCGAGGCCCAGCCGATCAAGGAGCTGGCCCTCATCGACAATGAGATCGTGCTCCCCAAATCTTCGTCAGGCGTCTTCAACTCCACCAATATCGACTATGTGCTCAAGAATCTCGGCATCCGTTATCTGATCATCTCGGGCGTGGTGACCGACCAATGCGTCGACATGGCGGTGCGCGATGCCTCCGACCGCGGCTATCTGGTGACGCTCGCCGAAGATGCCTGCGCCACCTACTCGCAGGCACGCCATGACAATGCTCTCAAGGCCTTCGGCGGCTATTGCTGGGTGAGCGACACCGCGACCGTCACCCAAAGGCTGAAGGAGCTGGCGTGATGCTCAAGCGTGAGGTCGAGACTGCTTACGACGATCCGCCCGCGGCCGAGACCGTCAACCCGCAAGGCGCATCGCCCTATATGCTGCTCTGCGAGCATGCATCGAATTATATCCCAACGCGCTACAGCGGGCTCGGCCTCGATGCCAAGGAGCTTCAGCGCCACATCGCCTGGGATATCGGCGTCGCGCCGATCGCCCGCGAGCTTTCGCGCCGGCTCGATGCGCCGCTCGTCCTTTCCGGCTATTCGCGGCTCCTCATCGACTGCAACCGCCCGACCGGCGTTGCCTCATCCATCCCCGAAATCAGCGAAACCACGGCGATACCCGGCAATCAAACGCTAAGCCACGAAGAACGCGCCTATCGCGAGGCTGCCTTCTATTGGCCGTTCCAGAGGGAAGTCGGCCGCATCCTCGACCAGCGTCAGGCCAAGGGAACACCCACCATCGTCTTCGGGGTCCATAGTTTCACGCCCGTCTTCAAAGGCTTCGTGCGGCCCTGGCATGCCGGCATCCTTTTCCGCAAGGCCGAGCGACTGGGCCATGCCTTGGTCGACGCGCTGCAAGAGCCTGGGCTCACTGTCGCCGCCAACGAGCCCTATCAGATCCGCGACGAGAGCGATTACACGGTGCCGGTTCATGGCGAGGCCCGCGGCCTCGATGCCGTGCTGATCGAGATCCGCCAGGACCTGATCGGCGACCGCGACGGCCAGATGGCCTGGGTCGAGCGGCTGGTGCCGGCGCTTCAGACGGTTGCTGCTGGCGCTCTTGCCAGAGCGTGATCGAGCACGTCGCAAAGGAGATCGGCGTCGCGCCGCATGAAGATCATCGCCGGGCGCATCTTGACGACATTGTCATAAGGCCCATCCGTGCCGATCAGCACGCCCTCCTCGCGCGCCAGGTTGACCACCCGGTTGGCGAGTTCCGTCGCATGGGCCTTGGATGAGCGGTCCTTGACCAGATCGAGCCCCAGGAACAGGCCCATGCCGCGAACGTCGCCAATGCATTCGTGACGGCCCTGCATGTCGCGGAAGCGCGCCAGGAGATAGTCGCCGACGGCCTTCGCATTGTCGCGCAAGCGGTCGCGCGCGATGATCTCGAGCACCTTGAGGCCGACAGCGCAGGACACCGGGTTGCCGCCAAAGGTGTTGAAATATTCCATGCCGTTGTCGAAAGCCTTGGCGACATCGGGCGTCGTCACCAACGCGGCGAGCGGATGGCCATTACCGATCGGCTTGCCCATGGTGACGATGTCGGGCACCACACATTGCGTCTCGAAAGCCCACATATGGCTGCCGACGCGGCCCATCCCCACTTGCACCTCATCGGCAATGCACAGTCCGCCGGCATCGCGAATGATGCGATAGGCCTCCTCCAGGTAATGCGGAGGGAAGAAGATCTGACCGGCGCAGCTCGGCACCGATTCGGCGATGAAGGCCGCCGGCCGTTTGCCGGCTTTGCGGATCGCCTCGACCTGACGGGCGATGCTTTCGGCGAAACGCCGGCCATGCTCTTCGACCGGCCAATCTCCCGGCGCGCGATAGCTGTCCGGCAAGGCTGCTTCCCAGACATGGGCCTTGCGGCCAAGGCCACCGGCGCGCTTGTATTTGTAGGGGCTGATGTCGATCAACTCGGCGCCATGGCCATGATAGGCCCAATCGACCACCACCATGTCATTGGCTTGCGTCTTCGCCCGGACCAGGCGCAAAGCGAGGTCATTGGCCTCGCTGCCGGTGCAGACGAAGGTCGCGACCTTGAGATCGCCCGGCAAGGTGGCGCCCAGCGCCTCGGCGTAACTCACCAGATTGTCGTGCAGATAGCGCGTATTGGTGTTGAGGCGCGAAGCCTCGCGCGCCAGCACCTCGACGATCTCGGGGTTTGCATGGCCCAGATGCGCGACATTGTTGAAACAGTCGAGATAGGCGCGGCCGTCATCGGCGATGAGCCATTGGCCTTCGCCCCGCACCATCTTCAGAGGCTTCTTGAAAGAGATGCTCAAATTGGGCAGGAGCTTGCGCTTGCGGATGGCGACGATCTCGTCCCCCGACCGCCCCTCGCGGTGGAAGGTCTCGCGCGTCAGGCCGGCGAAATCATAGGCCGGCGGATAGAGTTTTGACCAGAGATCGAGATAGGCCTCCTCGCCCACACCCGGAATGGGGGCGAGATCGTCGGTCGCATAGGCGACGAGCTGCAAATGGAGATGCGGCAGCCAGCCGCCATTCTCCCGCGCATCGCCCAGAGTGCCGATCTCTTCGCCGGCGGCGAGATGTTGGCCCTTCTCGAGGCGCTTGGCCGTCGCATGGGCGAGATGGCCCCAGAGGCTCGCAAAGCGCACGCCAGGCTCGGGCTCATGCTCGATCAGCACGGCGCAGCCATAGCCCAAAGGCTCGCGCTCGATGGTGACGTCGACGACGCGGCCCGAGAGCGCCGTCAGCACCGGCGTCCCGGCTTCGGCGAAGATGTCGAGCCCCAGATGGCGGGTGCGTCTGACATTTGGGATCAGCTTCGACTGGAACATCTCGCCCGCATAGACGGCGCGTCTCTCGCCCCAGGGCCCGATGCCGAGCTCGGCATTCTCCGCCTTGCGCAGCGCTTGCCATGCTGTCTCGCAGGCTTCGACATCCATGGCGGCCGCTGCCTTAACCAGAGGATGCGCCGCATCGCCGAAGGGCACGTGCAGGATACGGTGATTGGAGAGCGGACGGCCCAGTATCGGGCTGAGCGATGCCCGGTTGCGGCTCAGCCACTCGGCTGCCTTGGCAGCGCCGGGTGCCACCTCGAAACCGCAAGCCTGGCGCAGGATCGCCTTCGCGATAGGGGGATCGATGCGGCGCCAGCGGCGCAGCATGTCCCAGGCCGGCTTCTCGCTGATATTGAGATAGGGATTGCCGTCGACGCGCGGCCGCCGCTCGGCGGAGATCGTCACGCTGGTGACGAGCCGCATGGCGATGAGATCGAACAGGAGATCGACCTCCGCCTCGGAGAGCGGCAGTTCCCGGTGATAGGCGCCAAGCATATGGGCGACCGCGCCCAAGGGATCATCGGCATCGAGGACGGCATAGGCGGCGCCGACGGCGATCTCGCAAATGAGAGCGGTGTGCAGTGCATCGCCGAAATCGATGAGGCCCGAAATCGCGCCGCCATCTTCGGAAACGAGCACATTCCAGTCATTGGCGTCATTGTGGATGATGGAAGCCCTGAGTGCGGCCAGCCGGGGCTCCACCATCTGCTCGAAGCGGGTCAGGAAATAGTCGCAGATCTCGCGCTCTTCGGCATCCTGGAGCGCTTCGAGCCTGGCGCGCGAGCGGCCGGCCTTGCGCAGGTCCCAGTCGAGATCGCGATGGGCGCCCGCATGGCCAAAGCTCTGGAGCGCACGGTCGAGCCGGCCCAGGAAGCTGCCGAAGCTTTCGAGCAGCGCCGGTGATTTCCGTATCTCGGCCAAAGGCGTGCCCTTGAGATAGTCGACGGCGCGGATCAGATGGCGCTCGCCCTTGCCAGTCTCGATCACCGGCAGTTCCTCGCCCGATGTCGACCGGCGCACCGGCGGCACGGCGAGGCCGGGATCGATCCTTTTGATATGGCCGATCATGGCGACCTGGAAGCGCAGCGCCTCGTCGGGCTCGGCGGCATTGACGATCTTGAGCACGGCGCCCGAGCCGGTGTCGCCGAAATGGAAATTCTGGTCCCGCTCGCTGGCGAGCGGGGCGACCGGACCGGTCAGGCCGAAATGGCGCAAGGCGATCTCGCGCGCCGAAGCTTCGCTGATCTCGGGGGCGGGATGGTTGATGATCGACAAGGGCGGCTACCTCAAGCAGTTTGGCGGAAGATGTGCCATCCGGGGCTCGAACTCAACCGCCACTTGGCCTTGCGGCACCGCCCCTTTGCCCGGTATGACCGCCCTCATGACGTTCGACGACAAAGATCGTGAAATCCTTAAGGTTCTGCGGGATGATGCGCGGATCAGCGCCAAGGCGCTTGCCGCCAAGGTCGGTCTCGCTCGCTCGAGCCTCAGGGAACGGATCGCCCGGCTCGAGAAGTCAGGCATCATCCGGGGCTATCGCGCCGATATCGCCGACAGCCCGCTCGCGGCCGTCGCCTGCCTCCTGGTGAAGCTGAAGCAGACACCCTCACCCCAGGTCGTCACCCGCCTCAAGCGCCTGCCCGAGGTGAAGCGCTGCCTGTCGCTTGCCGGTGAGCTCGACCTCCTCATCGACATCGCGGCAGAATCGCTCGCCCGCCTCAACCAGATCCGCGACGAAATATCGAGCTTCCCGGAAGTCGCCGAGACGACCACCGCCGTGGTGCTGCGCCAGGAGATTTGAGTAATATTGTTCCTATTTTGTTCTTGACAGTGCGGTTTCGAGTTGGAAAATAGGAAGCTCGGGAAGACCGCGCGAAGCGGCGGCAGCGTGGCTATCGACTAAAAGTGAGAGGAGAATATTCCGCAGTGTTTGCAGGGTACCTTTCAGAGACAAAATTCCCTGCTTCTCGTACTTTCAGGCAACCAAGTGCTTGATTTGTCTAAGCCGAGTTTCTTTTTTGAAGAATTCGCTGATAATCCCTGATAATCCCTGAAACCGGCCCGCCAAGCCACGCGGACCTGCTTAACAATTATTCCTAGGGAATTATATTGCGCATTCCCCCTTTCGCGCAATATACTCTTCTATGCGCAATATTTATTTGCGCATAGACCTCATATATTGCGCGATTAGATAGATTATTTGCGCATAAGGCGTGCGCGCAATCAACTGGAGGACGATTTGGCCAGACGCGCCAGAGATAAGGACTTGCTGGCACTTGAGGAGGTCGTCAGCGGGCATCCCGATGGTCTCACGCTACAGCAGATCGCAGACCTGCTCGCGGCCGCGCTGCCGCGACGCACCTTGCAACATCGCCTCAAGGCCCTTGTCGACGACAATCGGCTTGTCATGGAAGGTAAAGGGCGGTGGGCCCGGTACCGCCTGCCCCAGGCAAAAGAAGCAACGGTTGAGATCGCCGCAAAAGCCGAAGCCCGTTTCGAAGCGGAGGTGCTTACCCTTTCAAAGGCCGGACGGGAGATTCGAGACTATGTGCGCCAGGCACCGGCAGCGCGAAAACCGGTTGGCTATCATCGCGTGTTTCTCGATTCGTATCGGCCTAATGAAAGTTTCTATTTATCGGCAGCGGAACGGGCGCATCTGCGCGAAGTTGGAACGCCGAGGATCGCCGAGCAGCCCGCCGGCACCTATGCCAAGCGGATACTGAACAGGCTTCTCATCGATCTGTCCTGGAATTCGAGCCGTCTTGAAGGCAACACCTATTCATTGCTCGACACCCGGCGTCTGATCGAGCTTGGCGAGGAGACGGAAGGCAAAAGCCGGCTCGAGGCGCAGATGATCCTCAATCATAAGGACGCGATCGAATTTCTGGTCGGCGCGGCGGAGGAGATCGGCTTCAACCGCTATACGGTCCTCAACCTTCATGCTCTGCTTGCAAACAACCTGCTCGCTGATCCCGATGCGCCGGGCCGGCTGCGCTATATCGGCGTCGGCATCGAGCGATCGGTGTTTCATCCCCTGGAGGCGCCGCAGCTTATCGAAGAGTGCTTTGATCAGATCCTCAAGACGGCCTCAGCCATAGGCGATCCGTTCGAGCAGGCTTTCTTCGTCATGGTGCAGCTTCCCTATTTGCAGCCTTTCGACGATGTGAACAAGCGCGTGTCTCGCCTTGCAGCGAACATTCCGTTCATAAAGGGAAATCTCTCACCGCTGTCGTTCCAGGATGTCGCGCGCGAACTCTACGCCGATGCAGTCCTTGGCGTGTACGAGATGACCAGGACAGAGTTGCTGCGTGATGTATTCATCTGGGCCTATGAACGTTCCGCCGCACGTTACGCCGCCGTCAGGCAGTCACTTGGTGAGCCCGACCCCTTCCGGCTACGCCACCGCATGGCCTTGCGTGAGATTGTCGGCTCAGTTGTTCGCGGCCGTATGAACAAAAAACAGGCGTCGGCTCATTTGCGCACCTGGACGCGAGAGCATATCGAAGCGGAAGAACGCGAGCGGTTTCAGGAGATGGCGGAGAACGAGTTGCTCGGCCTGCATGAGGGAAATTTCGCACGCTATCAGATCAGGCCGTCTGAATTTGCGGCATGGCGAGAGGCATGGGGGGTTCACCGCCGCCAATAGGGAATGCCGAGCATCGCTGGCGCGCCCGAATGCGAGCGGCGGATGGCAAGAGCCAGGATGGCGCAGATATAGGGCATGGCGAGCAGCAGCTGATAGGGAATGGCGACGCCGATGCCCTGGATCTGCAGTTGCAGCGCATCGAGGAAGGAGAAGACGAGCGTCGCCAAGAGCACCGGCACCGGGCGCCACAGTCCGGCAATGACGATGACGATGGCGAGCCAGCCGCGGCCATTGGTCATTTCCGGCACGAAGCGTGCCGCCGAGCCCACCGTGAGGAAGGCGCCGCCCAATCCCGCCATCAGGCCGCCGAAGACCACGGCGGCATATTGGCGGGCCGAGACATCGATCCCCTTGATGTCGAGTGCCTTCGGGTTCTCACCGGCGCAGCGCAGTTCGAGCCCGTAGCGGGTGCGGAAGAGGAAATACCAGGCGGCGGGAACCGCGAGGAAGGCGAGATAGGTCAAGAGCTTCTGATCGAACAGGATGGGACCCAGGAAGGGAATGTCGGAAAGCAGAGGTATGGGCGCGTTGCCGAAGAAGGGGATCGTCGGCGTCTGGCCGGCATTGGCAAAAGCGGCTCTGAGCCAGAAGATCGAGAGGCCGGAGCCCAGAAGATTGAGCGCGAGCCCTGTGACGATCTGCTCGACCTTCAAGGTGATGACGAGAAAGGCGAAGATAAGGCTCATCAGGCCGCCGGTAGCCATCGCGACGACGACGCCGAGCCACAGCGAGCCCGTGTAGTAAGCGCCGATATAGGCGGTGAAGGCGCTCATCAGCATCGTGCCTTCGAGCCCCATATTGTAGACACCGCTGCGCTCGGCGATCATCTCGCCAATGGCCGCGAGCAGGATGGGTGTCGCGATGCGCACCGTCGCCGCGAGAATGCTGATGATGATCGAGGTTTCGAGAAGATCGGCGATCATGCGCGTACCCGCCTCAGCCTGAATGAGGATGCCGCCCAGCCGGCAAGATAGAACAGGAGGATGATGGCCTCGATGGCATAGATGAGGGCCGAAGGCACGCCGGTCTTGATCTGCATGAAGGTCGCGCCATTGACCAGCGCGCCGAACAGGATGGCGGCGATGACGACGCCCCAAGGATTGAGCTGGCCCAGGATCGCGACGATGATGCCGGTATAGCCGTAAGTGGCGAGTGCCCCCGCCTTCACGCGGTAATGCACGCCATAGACCTCGCTCATGCCGGCGAGGCCGGCGAGCGCCCCCGAGATCAGCATGACCATGAGGATCACGCGGGCCTTGTTCGTGCCCTGCACTTCGAGCGCCCGCAGATTGGAGCCGGCGGCGCGGATCTCGAAGCCCATCGGCGTGCGCTTGACCAGCAGCCAGACGAGAGCGGCGGCGACGAGAGCCACCAGGAAACCCAGATGGAGCCGCGTCTTGTCGAAGAGGATCGGCAGCTGGCTCGCCGGATCGATCTTGGCCGTCTGCTCGAAGAAGCCGCCCGCCTCGCTCCACGGGCCTTTGAGCAAGAGGAGCGAGAGCGCATAGACGATGATGTAGTTGAGCATCACCGTCGAGATCACCTCATCGACGCGGAAGCGGGTCTTGAGGATGGCGGCGAGGCCGGCATAGAGGCCGCCGCCCACCAGCGCCCCGCCCATGACGACGGGCAATTGCAGGAAAGGCGAAGTCCCGGCGATGGCACTCTGGCACCAATAAGCGAACATGGCGCCGGCGAAGACCTGGCCCTCGGCGCCGATGTTCCAGAGCCTCGCGCGAAAGGCGACCGCCGTCGCGAGGCCAGTGAAGATCAAGGGCGTCGCCTTGACCAGCGTCTCGGTCGCGGCACGCCAGGTGCCGAAAGCCCCTTGCAGCAGCGCGCCCAAGGCGGAGAGTGGATTGACGCCGACCGCCATGAACAGGAGCCCGCACAGGATGAGCGCGGCCATGAGCGCCGAAGCGAGCGCCAGGACGCGATCCAAGGTCTTGGCCTCGGCGCGCGGCTCGAGGCGAAGCCCAAGCCTTTCGGTCAGGGTCATGCCGCAGCCTCAGGGCGATGGCCCGCCATCAAGGGCCCGATCGCCGCAATGTTAGCCGCCGCGCGCGGGAAGACGCCCATGATCTCGCCCCTGAACATCACCGCGATGCGGTCGCTCAGGGCAAAGATGTCCTCGAGCTCCTCGCTGACCAGCAAGATCGCGCAGCCCTCCTCGCGCTTGCGCAGCAGCTCGCGATGCACGAATTCGATGACGCCGATATCGACGCCGCGCGTCGGCTGATTGCACAGAAGAAGATGGCGCGCCTTGGCGAATTCGCGCGCCAGGATGACCTTCTGGGCATTGCCGCCGGAGAGCCGGCCGCAGAGCATGTCCGGGCCGCTGGCCATGATCGAATAAGAGGATATCGCTGTCTCGGCGTTCTTCGCCGTCGCCGCGTCATCGAGAAACGGCCCGGACCGCCAATGCTCGTCCCAGTGCTGGCCGAGGATCAGGTTCTCGGCGATGGTGAAATCGGAAACAAGGCCGTCGCGGAACCGGTCGCTCGGCACATAGCCGACACCGCGGCGCGCTATGTCCTGCACGCTGAGGCGCGTGATGTCCTCGGGGCCTAGAAGCATGCGGCCCCGGTCCGGCCGCGCCAGACCTGCGATCGCCTCCAGCAATTCATCCTGGCCGTTGCCGGCAACGCCGGCGATGCCGACAATTTCACCGGCTCCAATGTCTAGATCGATATCCGACAGATAGGCGCGGCCGCCTCGTGTGAGGCTCAGCCCTTCGACGCGCAAGGCGGCCTCGCCGTGAGGTGCTTTCGCCCGGGCATGAACCTGGGCCACCGGCCGGCCGACCATCATCATGGTGAGATCCTCGCGCGTGACATCCTTCGTCCTCACGGTTCCGACGAGCTTGCCCTTGCGCAGCACGCTCACACGGTCGGAGCGCATCACCTCGTTCATCTTGTGCGAGATCAGGATGACGGCGATGCCCGCCGCCTTGAGCTCGGCGATGACGGCGAAGAGCCTTTCGGATTCCTGCGGCGTCAGCACGGCGGTCGGTTCATCGAGGATCAGGAGGCGGGCACCCAGATAGAGCGCCTTGACGATCTCGACCCATTGCTTCTCGCCCACCGACAGGTCGGAGACGAGCCGATCCGGCTTGAGTTCGAGGCCGAAGCCGCGGCTGAGATCGAGGATCTTTCTGCGCGCGACGCCCGTGTCGAGGCTGAGGCCCGAGCCCGTGCCGACCACGATATTCTCGAGGACCGTGAAACTCGGCACCAGAACGAAATGCTGATGCACCATGCCGATGCCGCAGGCGATCGCCTTGGCGGGGCTCGTCAGCTCGACCTTGCGCCCGTCGATCTCGATCTCACCATGATCGGGCTGCAGCAAGCCATAGAGACAGCCGGAGAAGGTCGACTTGCCGGCCCCGTTCTCACCCAGCAGGCAATGGAGCTCGCCCGCCTCAACCGCCAGTGAAATGTCGTCATTGGCAACGAGCGCGCCAAAGCGCTTGGTGAGATGGCGGACAACGAGGCGCGGGCCGGTCATGTCAAAATCCCCTCACCCCCAACGGGGGAGAGGGGATTCCGCGGTAAAACTGGGGTGAAATCAATCCGACTTCACCTCGTTGAGATTGAGCTCGACTGTCTTCGAGCCGTCCTTGATGGCGGCAATTGTATCGTCGGTGAGCTTCTTGACATCGGCGGGGAGCTTCTCGGCCCAGCTCTTGTTGAGAGCGATGTCGCCCGAGCCTTCCTTCCAGGTGAACCATTTCGGCTCCTTGGGCGCATCGAACTTGCCGCCTTCCGCCTTCACCTTCCACCATTCGTCGATGATCCAGTTGATATGCGGATCCCATTTGACGATGGCCGAGGCGACGATCGATTTCGGCGCGAAGGACGACATGTCGACATAATTGCCGAAGCAGCCGATCTCCTTCTGCTCGCAGACCTCGAAGGCGCCCGACATCTGATAGATCATGTCGGCGCCGGCGGCGATCTGGGCCGAGGTGGCCTCGTTCGATTTCGCCGGGTCGTACCAAGACTGGATATAGGTGATCTTCTGCTTGACCGCCGGATTGACCTCCTTGGCGCCGGCGAAGAAGGCGTTGATCTGGTCATTGGTGTCCTCGGCCGGGAAGGTCGAGACGGTGCCGACGACATTGGACTTGGTGAGCTTGCCCGCGAGCTGGCCCATCACGAAGGCCGGCTCATGAGCATGGACAAAGACCCAATAGGCATTGCCGCCCATGCCGCGATTGCCCGAACCCGACATCACGAACATGATATTGGGGAATTCGTCCTTCAGCTTCTCGATGGCATCGGCATAGGCCGTGTCGCCGAAGAGGATGTCATATTCGCCGGTCTCGGCATAGGTGCGGAAGACCTGCTCGGCATTGTCATAGACATTCTCGGTGTAGTTCACCTCGATATCGAGCCCATGGGGCTTCGCGGCGATGATGCGGTCCATGGACGAGACGAAGGACGTCTCCCAGGGCGCCTCCTTGCCGGCCGACAATATGCCGGCGATCTTGAGCTTGGTCGGGTTTTCCGCAAGGGCGCCCGAGACCAACGTGCCTAAGGCGAGCAGGACGCCCGCCAGCACAGCCCATATTTTTCTCATTCTTACCTCCCTTGTTGCCTAGAACGGCGCCAGGACCGGATCGACGACCTTCAGGTCGATACAATCGATAGCGCCGAGATCGGTGATCGCATAGTCCGGAATGGCGGTGATCTGCAGAACGAACATATACATGAAAGGCCAGGGCAGTCTGCAGCCGAGCGCACGGGCGGCGTCATCGAGGGCCGCCTCCTGCTTCGCCATCTCCTCCGGAGCGAGATCGGAGACGATGCCGCCGATCGGCAATTCGAGGAACGCGGTGACCTTGCCGTCCTTGACCACGGCCTGGCCGCCATTATGGGCGATGATATGGTTGATGGCGACGGCCATGTCCTCAGCATTGGTTCCGACGCAGACGATATTATTGTCGTCGGGCGCCGTCGAGGTGGCGAGCGCCCCGGTTTCGAGGCCGAAACCCGCGACGAAGGCAACAGGCCGGTTTCGCGTGCGGCCATAGCGTTCGACCACGGTCACATATTGCACATCAAGCTTCGGGTCGGCCAAAATAATGCCGTCCCTGGCCTGAAGCGTCACGTCGCGGCGCTTGCGCACGAAGATCTGGTCGGGCGAGACCGCCATGGCGAGGACCTTGGCCTTCTCGCCCTTGCCCTTGCCGCGCACCATGAGCTCTTCAGGCTTCACGGGGTCGACCTTGAAGGTGCGCATCAGCGTGTCGCTGCGCGTGGGTGGCGTCAGCGCCACAGTGAGCTTGCCCTTCTCGGCCACGAGCTTCCCCTTGGCCACCACGCGGTCGACATGGAAATCGTTCAAATCCTTGACGAACAGGATATCGGCGCTGCGGCCGGGCGCGATCAGCCCGACCTTGTGATCGATGCGCAAGGCTTCGGCGCCGTTGATGGTCGCCATCTGGATCGCGGTCAAAGGCTTGATGCCCATTTTGATCGCCATGCGCACCATATTGTCGAGATGGCCGCGCTTCAGGATGTCGCTCGCCACGACATCGTCGGTGCAGAAGGAGATGCGCCGCGTCGCGGTGATGCCCATCTCGGTGACGATGCGCAGATTCTCGGTGAGGAAATGCGAGATCGAGGATTCGCGGATCACCACATTCATGCCGTTGCGCAATTTCTCCAGCATCTCATCGGCGGTGTAGCTTTCGTGATCCGCCCTGACGCCGCTCTGCAGATAGGAGTTGAGCTTCTGGCCCCGCGCCATGGGCGAGCAGCCGAGCACCGGCAGGCGGCTCTTCTCGGCAATGGCCAGAGCCTCCAGCACGTTGTCGTCCATTTCCTGGATGAATTCGCGCACCGTCTCCCAGATGCCGACGCATTCGGGCCAATGATGGGTGGCGCGATGATCGTCGGGGCCGAAATAGTGCCCGACATTGGAGACGGGCAGCGTATAGGGCGTCTTGCAAGGAGCGCCCCAGAAGACCTTGAGCGGGCTTCTCTCCGCCTCGTCGAGGAATTCGCGTGCGCCGGCGACGCCTGCCGAGACCAGGATCTGGTCGAGGCCCGAGACGATCGCCGTCGTGCCTAAGGGCACCACCGCCTTGGCGAAGCTGGTGATCGACATTTTCGAGCATTCGACATGGAGATGGCCGTCGATCATGCCCGGACAGAGATGATAGCCCGTGGCGTCGATGATCTCCGTATCCTTGCCCTCATAGATCTTCACATCGCCCATGGCCACGACGCGGTCATGATAAATGGCGATATCGGCCGGATAGATCTCCTCCGACGCCACATTGACGAGCTGGCCGCCTTTGATGATTACCGTCGCCTTGAGCTCGGCACGGCCGGCGCGGATGTAATCGCGGATATCGGGCAAAATCGGCTCCTTTTCCCTCCTGCTTCGCGCCGTCCGGCGCTTCGCAGGATTGGCAGACTTCCTCCCCGCGAAGCAGGAGCCCTCCGAAGCTTTAGCGAAGGAGGGCTGTTCTATCGTTATTGAAAGCTCAGACGACTTTCCCGTATTATGCTCGTCCACGCAATTGGCGAATTGCCTGTTAATTTTGGACATTTCGTCCAATATTTTGGACAGACCATGGATCTCGAGGCCATCGATTATTTCATCAAAGTCGCCGATGCGCGCTCGCTGTCCAACGCGGCCAAGCTGCATGGCCTGCCGAAATCGACGCTCTCCCACAAAATCCGCCAGCTCGAGGACAGGCTCGGCGTAGCGCTGTTCGTGCGCGAGGGCCGCGACATGTTCCTGACCGATGCCGGGGCCGAGTTCCTCGACCATGCCCACCGCATCCAGGCGAGCTGCGATGGCGCGGAGGCGGCGATCGCGGCCATGCGCCAGGAGATCGCCGGCACGCTCACCATCGGCTCGACCGGCGAGTTCGGCACGTCCTTCACCTCGGAACTGCTCTTCGCCTTCCGCCAGCGATTTCCCCAGGTGAAGATCGACGTGATCTTCCTCTCATCCGGCTATCTCTTCGCGCCCGAGCGCCAGCAGGCCTTCGACGGCATCTTCTATTGGGGCGAGCCCTCCAATGTCGACTACATTGCGCGCCGCCTTACCGGTGCTTCCTTCGGCCTCTATGCGAGCCCCACCTATATCGAGAAGCATGGCCAGCCCGAGGCGCCGGCCGAGCTTCACGATCATCGCGGCATCGCCTTCCGCACGCCGACAGGCCTTCAATCCTGGCACTTGAAGCGGCTCGAGGAAACGCTCGACGTGCTGCCGCCGGCAAGCTGCGTCGCCAATGATTATTGGATGATCAAATATTTCGCGGTGGCGGGCGAAGGCCTCGCCTACCTCCCCGATTTCTTCACCGAGATCGAATGCGCCACTGGCCATCTCATGCCGGTGCTGCCACAGTGGCGCTCGCCCGAAGTCTCGGTCAACCTGCTCTATCCGCGAAGGCGCTATGTGTCGCGCAAATTCGCCGCCTTCCAGTCCTTCTGTGTCGATTTCTACAAACAACGGGCGCAGCATTATGTGCCGCGCTATTGCGTCGAGGTGGTGAGCACACCGCCACGCCGCTCTCAATAGGAGAACAGCCTAATGCCCAAGACCTGGTTCGAGTCGGCGCCGCAGCTCATCGACGTCGCCATGGGACGAACGCCGGCCGACACCGTGATCCGCAAAGGCCGCTGGGTGAATGTGCATTCGGGCGAGATCATCCCTGATACCGATATCGCCATCATCGCCGGCCGCTTCGCCTATGTCGGACCTGACGCCTCTCACGCGGTCGGCCCCAAGACGAAGGTCATCGAGGCCAATGGCCGCTATCTCGTGCCGGGGCTCTGCGACGGGCATATGCATGTCGAAAGCGGCATGGTGACGGTGACCGAATTCGCGCGTGCCGTCATCCCGCATGGCACGACGACGATGTTCATCGATCCGCATGAGATCGCCAATGTGCTGGGCCTGCCCGGTGTCAAGCTGATGCATGACGAGGCCGCGAGCCTCCCCATCAATGTGCTGGTGCAGATGCCGAGCTGTGTCCCGAGCGCGCCTGGTCTCGAAAATGCCGGCGCCTCTCTCGGTGTCGCCGAGGTGAAGGAAGCGATGGCCTGGCCCAATATCATCGGGCTCGGGGAAATGATGAATTTTCCGGGCGTCACCTTCAAGGACGAGAAAATGCTGGGTGAGATCGCGGCGACGCAGGCGGCGCATAAGACGGTCGGCGGCCATTATGCCTCGCCCGATCTCGGCCTCCCCTTCCACGCCTATGTCGCGGGCGGTCCCGCCGATGACCATGAGGGCACCCGCATCGAGGATGCGATCGCGCGCGTCCGCCAGGGCATGCGCGCGATGCTGCGGCTGGGCTCGGCCTGGTATGATGTCGCCGCCCAGATCAAGGCCGTCACCGAGCGCGGCATCGATCCGCGCAATTTCGTGCTGTGCACCGATGACAGCCATTCCGGCACGCTGGTCAATGACGGCCATATGAACCGCGTGGTGCGCCATGCCATCGCGCAAGGGCTCAAGCCCATCACCGCCATCCAGATGGCGACGATCAACACCGCCCAGCATTTCGGCCTCGAGCGCGAATTGGGCTCGATCACGCCTGGGCGGCGGGCTGACCTCGTCCTGACCTCCGACCTGATGACGCTTCCCATCGAGATGGTCATCGCCCATGGCCAGGTGCTCGCCGAGGACGGCAAGCTCACCGCCGACATCAAGGCCTATCCCTACCCCAAGAGTGCCCGCGACACGGTGAAGATGGGCCGCAAGCTTGCGGCGAAGGATTTCGACATCGCAGCGCCCAAGGGCGCCAATCAGGTCAAGGCGCGGGTCATCGGCGTCATCGAGAACCAGGCGCCGACCAAGGCGCTGGAGCGCGAGCTCAAGGTGAGCCAGGGCCTCGCCTTGATGGATCGCGAGCAGGATGTCTGCCAGATCGCCCTGGTCGAGCGCCACCGCGCCACCGGGCAGGTGACCAACGGCTTCGTCTCGGGCTTCGGCTACACGACCGATTGCGCGGTGGCGAGCACGGTCGCCCATGACAGCCATCATATGATCGTGGTCGGCACCAACAAGGAGGACATGGCGATCGCCGCTAACAAGCTCGGCGAGGTCGGCGGCGGCATCGTGGTGGTGAGCCGGGGCAAGGTCCTGGCGCTGGTCGAACTGCCGATCGCCGGCCTCATGTCGGACGAGCGCGCCGAGATCGTCGCCCAGAAGGCCGGTAAGATGGTCGAGGCGATGAAGGCCTGCGGCTGCAGCCTCAACAACGCCTATATGCAGCATTCGCTCCTGGCGCTGGTGGTGATCCCGGAATTGCGTATTTCCGATGTCGGGCTCATCGACGTGACCCGTTTCGAGAAGACGGAACTCTTTGCCTGAGCTACCGCAACCGGGAGGCGGTGGGCGTTGCCGTGCGGAGCTTGCCTTCAGCCGTCAAAGCGGAAATATGTTGCAAGATCGTCTCTGCTGCCTCATCCGGCAAGAGCCTCGTCACATCGAGCACGAGTAACTCCGTCATGTCCGGCTTCTGTATGGTATCGGCCGCCATGAACTCTTGAAGCAGGCGGGGATCGGTCATCTTGCGGCCGGTACGCTGACTGTCCTGCAGTCGCCGCGCATTTTCCGCGAACGCCGCCTCCAGGACAATGGGAATGAGCGGAACCTTACGGTCGACGGCCAGGTCGACCACATGATTCCAGGCCCCGCGTTCACGATCCGAATTCGTGCAGAGCGCGTTGGTCATCACGAAGACCTCATCACGCGGCCGCGCGCGCAAAGCTGCATAGGCTGCCCGACGTAGCTGCTCATAGAGCGTCCAGCGCGCGGGGTCGGTCAATCCATGGCAGGCGATCGCCACATCATGCAGAAGGTGATTGTGGACGAAACGGGCGCCGAGCCTCGACGCCACGATCTGGCCGATGGTCTTCTTGCCCACGCCTGGCCAGCCATTGAGATGGATGATCATGACTCCAGTCTACTGAAGCGAGGGCAGATCCGCCATCACTGGCGGGCAACCATCGCGAGTTGGCCGGTATCCAGGTCGATATGGATGCGATCACCGGCGGCAAATTGCTTGCCGATCGGCTGAGTGACGAAGAGCGGCTGCCCGGCGAGATCTATCGTATATTCCCAATGCGATCCCAAATAGGTGGCGCGCTCAACCCGTGCCGGAAGATCGCCCTCTTTCCCATCGAGCGTCACGCCGCTTGGCCGGATGACCAGGAACACCTTGTCGCCTTCCACGCCATTGTCCGACAGAACCAGCTTCGAGTTGCCGAGGCCGACCGTCACCGTCCTCTTCTTTTTGTCGCGTGCCAATATCTCGCCGGGGACGAGATTGGCGCTGCCGATGAAATCGGCGACGAAGGCGTCGGCCGGCCGCTCATAAAGATCGGCCGGCGTGCCCGCTTGCGCGATCCGTCCCTTGTTCATCACGACAATTCTGTCGGAAACGGCAAGCGCTTCTTCCTGATCATGAGTCACATAGACCGAGGTGAGGCCGAGCTTGAGCTGGATCTCGCGAATATCCTCGCGCATCTTGCGGCGTAGCTTGGCGTCGAGATTGGACAGGGGCTCGTCGAAGAGGAGAACCTGCGGCTCGAGCACGAGCGCGCGTGCCACGGCGACGCGCTGCTGCTGGCCACCCGAGAGCTCGGACGGCAAACGGTCGTCATAACCGCTGAGGCCGACGAGGGCGAGGCCTTCCTGCGCCTTGGCGCGCTGCGCGGCGCGCGACAGGTTCGACTGGCTGAGGCCGTAAGAGACGTTCTCCATCACCGTCATATGCGGGAAGAGCGCATAGGACTGGAACACCATGCTGACATCGCGTTCATTGGGCGGCAGCAAGGTCACGTCCTTGTCGCCGATGAGGACTTTGCCGGCGCTCGGCATTTCGAGGCCGGCGATCATGCGCAAGGTCGTCGTCTTGCCGCAGCCCGAGGGCCCGAGCAGCGTCACCAGCGTGCCCGGCTCGATGACAAGATCGATATCAGCGACCGCCGTCACGGCGCCGAACGCCTTGCTCACGGATTGGAGCCTGACCGCCGCCGAGCGGCCTTCGATGCTCATGTCGTCCCCCTTCCTATTCCGAGAGCCGCCGGCGCCATGCGTCGCCCCGCGCGGCGCTGCTCGCCGACTCCCAGTTGGATCAGCCCGATCGTCAGCAGCATGAACAGGATCAGCACCGAGCTATAGGCGATGGCGACGCCGAAATCCGAGACCTCGACACGCCCCACAATATAAGCGGTGGCGAGATTGTACTGGGCGCTGACCAGGAAGATGACGGCACTGACCGAGGTGATGGCGCGCACGAAAGCATAGACGAGCGAGGCGACGATGGCGGGGCGCAGAAGCGGCAGCACCACGCGCCGGATCGTGGCTAAGCTGCCATGGCGCAGCATCAGCGAGCACTCATCGAGGCTCTTGTCGATCTGCGCCATGGCGGCGAGCCCTGCCCTGATCGACACCGGCATGTTGCGGAAGACGAAGCAGATGACGAGGATCAGGCCGGTCCCGGTGAGCTCGATCGGCGGCACATTGAAGGCGAGAATGTAGCTGACGCCGATCACCGTGCCCGGAATGGCGAAGCTCAGCATGGTGATGAATTCGAAAGCCGACTGGCCGATGAAGCGCTGGCGGTTGAGCAAATAGGCGGTGAGCAGCCCGATCGCCGCCGTCAAAGGTGCTGCGATGGCGGCGAGTTCGATCGTGGTGAAGAAGGAAGGCCACGCCCTGCCGCTCCACATGAGGCCATGCTCGGTCCAATCGATACCGAAAGCGGTGATATAATGCTGCAGCGTCGGCGTGTTATCGATGCCGAGCGACTTCACGAAGCCGCCGATGAGTATGATGCCATAGAGGATGATAGTGAAGGCAAGCCAGGGCATCGTCGTCCAATAGATGAGCCGCCGCAGGCCGTCCGGCAGCCGCGCCGGCACGCCTGAATCGCCCTTGCCCGATATGGTCGTGTAGATCCTCTTGCCGATCCATTGCCGCTGCAGCACGAAAGCCGACAAAGTAAGGAACAGAAGCACTATGGAGAGGGCGGAAGCGCGGCCCGGATCGTTCTGCGATCCGACGATGGCGAAAAAGATGTCGGTCGCCAGCACGTCGAAATTGCCGCCGAGCACTAAAGGATTGCCGAAATCGGCGAGGCTTTCGACGAAACCGATCAGGAAGGCATTGGCGAGGCCCGGCCGCATCAACGGCCAGGTCACTGTCGAGAAGGTCCGCCAGCGGTTTGCGCGCAAGGTCTGTGCCGCCTCCTCCATGGACGGACTTATGCCCTCGACGACACCGATCAGCACCAGATAGGCAATGGGCGTGAAGGCGAGCGTCTGCACCAGCAGGAGGCCGAAAAAGCCATAGATCCAGCGGCTGGGCGGGACGCCGAGAAACTCGCTCATCAGCCATGTCGCCATGCCGTTGCGGCCGAAGAGCAGGATGATGCCGAGACCGATGACGAAAGGCGGCGTGATGATCGGCAGGATGGCCAACAGGCGTAAAAGGCCCTTGGCGCGGAAATCCGTGCGCTTGTGGAGCAGCGCGAAGCCGAGGCCCAGCAAGGTGGTGGCGAGGCCGACGGCGATCGCCAGATTGAGGCTGTTCCAGGCGACATTCCAGACATCGGCCGAAAACAGCCTTTCGGCAAATGCTGCGATCGAATAGCCGCCTTCAGCCGACAAGGCCGCCTCGATGAGGATGAGGGCCACGGGGAAAAAGACGAAGAGGCCGATCGCCGCGACCACGACGGCGATAGAGGAAACGAGGAAGACATCCCCGCGCATAAAGCCCTTGAGTGCGAGGCCGGCGGAGAAGAGAAGCAGAAAGCCGGTGCCGGTCAGGAAAGCGCCGCCACCCATGCCGATCTGGGGCGCGACGGGACCGAAATGGCTTTCGAGGCCGGTGAAATTCCATCCCTTGAGCCCGATCGCGAAACCCTGCAGCAGCAAAGCGCCCAATCCGAGACCACCGCACCAGGCGATGAGCTTAGCCCGCGGCCCGTCCCTGCGCAGGATTTCAATCAAGCTGACGACCAGCAGGACCGGCAGAGGCCAGAGCCAGAAGCGACCATGGAGAATGGCCTGCATCAGGCCCGACGCATGGGCGCTCTCGAGAGGAGCGCTCAACCAGGAGAAGCTCCAGAAACCTGAAGGGATGCCATACCAAGGGAGCGCCACGAAGCCGAGGCCAGTGGCGATCAGGGCGAGGAGGATGTAATGCGACTGCCGGCTGAGCGCGATCATGGCGAGCAAGCGGGTCTGTCAGTGCGGCACTGACAGGCCCACGCTTCAGCTATTTCGCACCGATTTCCTTGTCCCAGCGGCCAAGCAGGCGCTTGCGCTCTGCCGATGAGCCGAATTTCGCGAAATCATATTCGATCAGCTTGATATCCGCCATCTTCGGCGCCTGCTCAGGGATTGGCGCCTCCTTGTTCGACGGATTCTGATAGGAGTTGGCTTGCGCCCCGAGCTTCTGCGCTTCGGGCGTCAGCGCCCAGTCATACCATTTCTTGGCATTTTCGCCATTGGGCGCGCCCTTGATGATGCTCATCGAGCCGATCTCGAAGCCCGTACCTTCGCAGGGCGAGACATTCTTTATCGGCGCATTGGAGGTGATGGTCGGCGTCACGATGTCATGCTGGAAGGCGATGCCGATCAGCGTTTCGCCGCGCGCCGCGGCCTGCGCCGGTGCTGCACCCGACTTGGTGTATTGATTGATGTTCTCGGCGAGCGCCTTCAGATATTTAAAGGCTTCATCCTCGCCCATGATCTGCACCAGGGTGGCGACGAACGTATAGGCGGTGCCCGACGAATTGGGATTGGCGACCTGCACCTCGCCTTTGAATTCCGGCTTGATCAAATCGGCCCAGCATTTCGGCGCCTCGAGCTTCTTCTGCTCGAGAAGCTCGGTATTGTAGCCGAAGCCGAGCGCGCCCAGATAGATGCCGACGGTGCGCTTCTGCGCCGTCTCATGCTGCTTGACCGCCCATTCATGGAGCTTCGCCAGCATGGGTGAATCATAGGCTTCGGTCAGCCCCTCTTCGGCGGCCTGCAGATGCGGGTCACCGGTGCCGCCCCACCAGATGTCGCCCTTGGGGTTGGCAGCCTCGGCCTTGACCTGCGCATAGGTCTCGCCCGAACTCTTACGGGTCATGGCGACGGTGATGCCGGTCGCCTTCTGGAACTCATTGACCATCAGCTGGCACCATTCCTCCTGCACGGAGCAATAGACGGTGAGATTCCCGTCGGCCCGGGCGGAGCCCGAAAAAGCAAGCGCGGCAAAAGCCGCCAATGATGCGATAAGGGCCTTGGCTGATCGTCTCATGGAGTCCTCCCTGTGGCCGTCCCCGCCCGTTTCTTGAGGTGCCGAGGAAGCTGCCTTTGACCAATTATGACAGTTGTGTGACAGATTGGACCAAGCAAAAAGCCTTGGCTAGTCAAAATTCTAGGAGCCGCCTTTGGAAAGCAATGAGATCGAGTTGAGATACTGGGCGGCGCTCGCCGTCGTGCGCGAAGCGGGCGAGCGGGCGGCCGATCACTACCGCAGGCGCCACGAGCTCGATGTCGAGCGCAAGGGTACCCAGGATCTGGTGAGCGAGGCCGACCGCGCCTGCGAGGACATGATCGTCGGCGCGCTCAAGCGGCTCTTCCCGCAAGACGGTTTCCTCGGCGAAGAGCGCGGCGTGCAGAATAAAGACGCCAAGACCGTCTGGATCATCGACCCTATCGACGGCACCGCCAATTTCCTGCGCGGCATCCCGTTCTGGTGCGTCTCGCTCGGCCTTCTCGCCCAAGGCGAGTTCGCCATCGGCGTGATCTACAACCCGATCACCGATGAGCTCTACGCCGCCCGCCAGGGCCACGGGGCCTCGCTCAACGGCCGCAGGATCGAGGTCAGCAAAGTGAAGAAGCTCGATGAGGCGCGGCTCGCCATCGGCTTCAGCTATCGCCGTCCGGTCGCTCCGCATGCCGAGGCGGTCAAGGCCCTGCTCGATGCCCATTGCGAATATAGCCGGCTCGGCTCAGGCGCGCTTGGCCTCGCTCTGACGGCGGACGGCCGGCTCGACGGCTATTGGGAGGCCCATATCAATGTGTGGGACGTCGCGGCGGGCTTGTGCATCGTCAAGGAAGCGGGCGGGAGCGTGAATGATTTTCTGGGCGAGGACGGCCTCCGCAAAGGCAATGCCGTCCTCGCCTCCACCCCGCGACTTTATGCGCCGCTCAAAAGCCTGCTCAAAGTCAGTTCCCCTGCAGAGTGTTGACCGAATTCACTGTCCGTACAGCAGATGCCGGCGGCGATAGCGCCGAACCCAGGAGCGCCAGGAACTTCTGCAAGGCCACGGTCGTCGCGTCGGCGACATAAATAACGTCGCGATCCTGCATGGCGATCGCCTGGGCGAAGAAATACTGGTTCGCATCCCTGAGATTGAGCCGATAGATCACCGGCACAAGGTCGCCCTGCACCTGGATCGGCTGAGACGAGAAGCGTTCCGCGGCGGCGCGCTTCTCGAAGCGGAAGAGGAAGACGCCGGTAGGATCGGCGCGGATATCGGCGAGGCCCGACGCCTTGCTGACCGCCTCGATCAGATTGAGGTTGCTGGCTCCGAACGGGATATTGCCCTTGCGTTCCACCGCGCCGAAGGCGGAATAGGTGCGCGGCATCTTCTCGATGCTGATGAGATCGCCAGGCCGCATGTAGATATTGTCGGCCGGCGTCTCCTGGACGTGATCGAGATAGGACGAGGCGATCTCGCCATGCCGGGTGAGGCTCACCACCGTGTCATAGGCGGCATCGGACGTTCCGCCCGATCCGGCGATGACATCGAGGAGCGTGTCGCCGCGCAGGCTCAACGGATAGAGACCGGGCTTGCCCACACCGCCCGAGACTGTGACGACGGAAGCCACTTTCTCCTTGCGCGCCACATGCACTTGCGGTTCGACCGCCTTGTTCGACAGAGCCTTGGCGATCGAGGCCGCGAGGCCCTGCGGCGTGCGTCCGGCCGCTTTGATGCTGCCGGCATAGGGTATCGAAATCGTTCCCCGGCTACTCACTTCGACATCAGGAATGGTGCCGCGATCGGCCGTGCTCGTGCTGGCGAAGACGCCGGTCTGGTCGGCTTCCCAGATCGTGACAGTGAGCACATCACCCGGTCCGATCAATTCGGCGCGGTTCGGCTTGCCTTTGCCGAAGCGGTCCCCGAAGCTCAACGCTTGGTGACGCGCCAGATAGTCGGCAACACTGCGATTGACATTGACGAGAACGAAACCCGCCGTGTTCTTCTCGAGATAGGTTTTTTCGATCTGCTTACTTTGAGGGCCTTCGCTCGGGAGTGCATTACAACCGGCCAAGACAACAGACAGTATGGCCGGCACGACCACGGACGCTCTTGAACGCATTTACCTAAACTTCCCCTCGATTGGTGAACGATGACAACGCGGCGCCCGTCCCTAGCGCTCATCGGTTCCCCAACCCTTTAGTTTGATAACATCACAAACCTGCGAGGACCATCGGCATTTTTGCGGCAATCGTTACGTCAGTTTGCCTCTTTTGCGCCACATCAAGACTGAGCTTCAACTATTTCAATAGCTTGCTTGTGCCTTGATTTTGATCACTCATATTTTGTGCTGTCGATTTTTGTGCGACGCGGCAATGTTCGTTGCATGTCGATCACACTTCCCTAAGGTTCTGTCGCAACGACAGTCTGCGGAACCCTTGTAGTCTCGCGCAGCGTTAACCGCTAGTTTGGCGATATCATGACCAATGATTCACGTTCAGCCATGGCACGCCGACTCAAGATCGAACCGCTCACCCGTGCGGGCTTCGCGCCTTTCGGCGACGTCATCGAGATGACGGGCGCTCAGCACTATCCGATCAATCAGGGCTATGCCGAACGCTTTCACGATCTGGCGCGCATAGACACCGGTGCCGAGAACGGCGAGACGATCATCAGCCTGTTCCACGGCAGGCCACGGCCGCTGCCGATCGAGATCGGCTTCGTCGAGCGCCATCCGCTCGGCAGCCAGGCCTTCTATCCCTTGCAGGATCGCGACTGGCTCATCGTCGTCGCCGAAGCGGGTCCGGCGCCCGCCATCGACACGCTCCATGCCTTCCGCGCCACGGGCCGGCAGGGCATCAACTATGCCCGCAATGTCTGGCACTATCCGCTCCTCGTCCTCGACCAGCAGGGTGACTTCCTGATCGTCGACCGCAAGGGTCCGGGCAACAACCTCGAGGAAGTCGAGCTGCCGCAGCCCGCGATCATCCAACTTTAGCGGATCACCAGCGCGCCTTGCGGCCACGTTTCTTCGGCTTCAGCGAGCGGCCGAGCTCATATTCGATCCGGGCATAGAAATCGGCAGCGCCCGCGGGCCTGCCGGTTCGTGTCGCACGCCTGATCGCCTCGATATGGCGCTCATCGGCAGGCGGCGCCGGATGCTTTTCGCCGATCAGCCACGGCCATTGGCCGGGATCGGCGACGAGCCCGGCACGTACCGGATTGAAGCTCACATAAGCGAGCGCCGCCCTGGCATGCGTTTCGTCCAGCGGACAGGATTGATACCTGCCGCGCCAGAGCCCTTGCGGCCCGAGCCCTTTGTGGCGGGCGTAGAGACGCCGTGTCTCGCCCATCATGCGCGCCAGCGCATCGGCCGCCTGCGGAATGGCGACCAGATGCACGTGATCCGGCATCAGGCAGGCGGAAACCAGATCGACGCCACGCAGGTTGCGCAAGAGGATATCGCGATACTCGGTATAGTCGGCATCATCGGCGAAGAGCACCACGCCGGATCGCACCCGCTGCACCACATGATGCGGGACATCCGGAATGACGATGCGGGCGAACCGGGCCACAGAACATTCACGCCGGCGGAAAATGCTCGTGCCAGTGCCGGGCAATGTCGATGCGGCGCGGTATCCACACCTTGTCGTGGCGCACGATGTGATCGAGGAAGCGCTCGAGCGCCAGGGCCCGGCCCGGCCTGCCGATAAGCCGGCAATGGAGGCCCACCGACATCATCTTGGGCGAACCGCGGCGGCCCTCCTCATAGAGGCAATCGAAGCTGTCCCGCAGATAGGCATAGAACTGCTCGCCGCTGTTGAAGCCCTGCGGCGTGGCGAAGCGCATGTCATTGGCATCGAGCGTATAGGGAATGATGAGATGACTGCCGCCCTGCGGCCGCGCCACCCAATAGGGCAGATCGTCGGCATAGGAATCGGATGAATAGAGGAAGCCGCCCTCCTCCATCACCAGCTTCGTCGTATTGACCGAGCAGCGCCCGGTATACCAGCCGAGCGGCCGCTCGCTGGTAACCTGGGTGTGGATCTTGATCGCCTCCTTGAGATGGGCGCGCTCGTCGGCCTCGCTGTAATCCTTGTATTCGATCCATTTGAGGCCGTGGCTCGCGATCTCCCAGCCCGCTTCCTTCATCGCCTGGGTCTGGTCGGGCGAACGTTCGAGCGCCGTCGCCACGCCATAGATGGTGAGCGGTATCTTGCGGCCAGTGAAGATGCGCCACAGGCGCCAGAAGCCGGCGCGCGCGCCATATTCATAGATCGATTCCATGTTCCAGTGGCGCTGCCCCGGCCAGGACTGGGCGCCGACGATCTCGGAGAGGAACGCCTCGGACGCGGCATCGCCATGGAGAATGCAATTCTCGCCGCCCTCTTCGTAATTGAGCACGAACTGCACGGCGACATAGGCGCCGTCCGGCCATTGGGGATCGGGTATGGCACGGCCATAGCCCTTCATGTCGCGCGGATAGGAACTCGTCATTTCATCCTTCTCTCATGAACTTTGCGTCCGGCGACATAGGTCGCGCGTATGGCGCGATCATCGCCCAATATCATAAGCGCGAACAGCATATCCTCGAGCGAGCGCGAAAGCTCCTGGCGGCTCGCCAGGATCTCGGTCGCATGCGGATCGATCACCACGATGTCCGCCCATTTGCCGGGCTCGAGCGAGCCCACCTCATCGGTAAGGCGCAGGGCTTCGGCATTGCGCCGCGTCGCCAGATGGAACAGTTGGAGAGCTGTCGGCCTGTTGCCGGCGAGCATCTGCACTTTGTAGGCGGCACCCAGAGTGGCGAGCATGGAATAGCTGGTGCCGCCGCCGACATCGGTACCGATCGCCAGGCGTACGGGCCGTCTTTCCATACTCAGATACGCCATGTCCATCAGCCCCGAGCCCAGGAACATGTTCGACGTCGGGCAATGGACGACAATCGAGTCCGTCTGCGACAAGCGCCGGCATTCGCGATCGGAGAGATGGATGCCGTGAGCGAAGAGACTGCGCTCGCCCAGCAGCCAGAAACGGTCATAGACGGCCGTATAATCCGCATCATCCGGATAGAGCTCGCGAATACGCTCGAGTTCGCCTTGACTTTCCGAAAGATGCGTCTGCAGCAGCGCGTCAGGCAAGGATTGCATCAGGTCATGCGCCACCTGAAGCTGCGCCTCGCTCGACGTGACGGCGAAGCGCGGCGTCACCGCATAGCGCAGGCGATCCCGGCCATGCCATTTGCGATAGAGCGCCTCGCTCTCGACCGCCGCTTGCTCCGGGCTATCGCGCACCGAAGCAGGCACGTCGCGGTCCATCATCGTCTTGCCGGTCACGAGGGCCATGTGCCGCCGCTGCGCCGCGTCGAACAGGGCGTCGGCGCTGACCTGGTGCACCGAGGAGAAGACCATGGCCGAGGTCGTGCCATGGCTGAACAGCCGGTCGAGGAATTTCTCCGCTGCCGCCCTGGCATAGGCTTCATCGCCATAGCGCGCTTCCTCCGGGAAGGTGAAGCGGGTGAGCCAGTCGAGCAGGTCCTTGCCGGGTGCAGCCAGCATGCGATACTGCGGGAAGTGGATATGGGCATCGATGAAGCCCGGCAGGATCAGGCAATCGCCGAAATCATCGGTGGGGCTCGGGCGATAGTCCTCCGGAAGATCCTGCCGGGCGCCGCGCCACAGGATGCGGCCATCATCGCCGATCACCAGCGCGCCCTGCGCTTCATGGAAAAAATCCTCAGGCTCGGCGCCGAAGGTCAGGAGCGCACCGAAGAGGACATGGGTCATGGCGACACCCGATCTTCAAGCCGGAAGCGGAAGATGCGCAGGATCTGGGCAAGAGCGGTCTCGAATTCCTTTTCCGGACTGTTGCCAAGCCGCTCTTCGAAGGCCGCCAGGATCTGATGCTTGGTCGCGCCCCTGACCGCGAAGATGAACGGAAAGCCGAAGCGCGTCTTATAGGCTTCGTTGAAACGGCTGAAGCGCGCGAACTCATCGGCGCTCAGGCGGTCGAGCCTGGCGCCCGCCTGCTCATTCGTCGAATCCGCCGTGAGCTTGGCACGCGTCGCGAGATCGGGATGGGCGCGGATGAGAGCGAGCTTCGCCTCGCGTGGCGCCTCGCGCAAGGCTTGCGCGAAAGCCTCGATGAGCGCGTCGCGATCGGCGTAGGGTCGCTTCTCCCAGGCCTGCTCCGCTACCCAGGGCGAGTGCTCGGCCACATCGCCAAAGCCTGCGACGAAGGCCTGTCGCGTCATGACGTTTATGTCGCCGAGTGTGGTCATTGCGCTACGAGCCAGGCGCCGAGCTTCTGGCGCTCCTCATCGGTCATGCCGGTTTCGTTGCCGAGCGGCATCGACTTGTTGCGCACCGCCTGCGCCATGATCTGCGCATTGTAACGGCGCAACTCATCGAACGTCTCGAGCGCGACACCCTTGGGAGGCTCCTTGAAGCCCTGATGCGTCGGCTTCACGGCATGACACATGGTGCAGTGCTTGGCCGTGATGCCGAGAACCTCCGAATCCGAAACCACCAGCCCTTCGCCGACGATGGGCGCGGGCTCGGTCAGCCAGAGTGCCGCGGCAAGCGCGCCGAAAATGATCGGCAAGGTCCAGGCGATCTCCTCCATGTCGTCGCCCACTTCATGGCGCACCAGGAAGTGGCGCAAGGCGGCACCGCCGATGACGATGAGGCCGACCAGGATCCACGCCTCGCGATGATCGGTGATCATCGGATAGTGGTTGCTGATCATCATCAGGAGCACCGGCAAGGTCAGATAGGTGTTGTGCAGCGAGCGCTGCTTGCCGGTGATGCCGAATTTGGGATCGGGCGCCTCGCCTTTGAGGAGTGAAGCGGTGATCTTCTTCTGGTTGGGAATGATGACCGCGAAGACATTGGCGGCCATCATGGTGCCGATGAAGGCCCCGACATGGATCAGGGCCCCGCGGCCCGAGAAGACATGGGTGAAGCCGTAGGCCGCGATGAGGATCAGGAGAAAGACGGCGAGCGCCAGCCATCCCGGACGATGGATCAGGGCTGAGCGGCACAGGCCGTCATAGATGAACCAGCCCGCCGCCAATCCGGCGAGCGAGATCGCGATGGCCTGCCAGGGAGTGAGCGGCATGATCGTCGGATCGATCAGGTAGCTCGTCGCATTGAAATAGAACTGCACGATCAGCAGCAGGAAACCGGTGAGCCAGGTGAGATAGGCTTCCCATTTGAACCAGATGAGACCTGGCGGCAGATCGGCCGGCGCCACCGAATATTTCTGCACATGATAGAAGCCGCCGCCATGCACTTCCCAGGCTTCGCCATAGACGCCGGCGGGAAGGCCGGCCCGGCGCTTCAGCGAAAAGTCGAGCGCCACGAAATAGAAGGAAGTGCCGATCCAGGCGATGCCCGCCATCACATGCGCCCAGCGCAGCAGGAGATTGAGCCAGTCGGCGATGAAGGGATCGAGCGTCATGGGGGCTTTTCAAAGTGCGGACATCGAGCTTGCGCCCGATGTCCGCTATACGTGGAAGGTGCTACGCTTATTTCGGCAGCTGGTCGTCGACGCCCTTCACATACCAGTTCATGCCGAGGATATCGCCGTCGGCCAGAGGCTTGCCGGCCTCGCCGGCGACGGTGCCGTCCTGCTTGGTGATCGGACCGGTGAAGGGATGAAGCTTGCCGGTCTTGATAGCTTCGGAGGTCTCGGTCGCCATCTTCACGACGTCGTCGGGGAGATTGGTGTAGGGCGCAATATTGACCGTGCCTTCCGCCATGCCATCCCATGAGGACTGCGACTTCCAGGTGCCGTTCAGCACATCGTTGATGCGCCGGACATAGTAGGGCGCCCAGTTGTCGACGATCGCCGTATATTGTGCCTTGGGCGCGAATTTGATCATGTCGGAAGCCTGGCCGAAGCCATGCTTGCCCTGCTCCTCGGCGACCTGGAGTGCCGCGGTCGAATCGGTATGCTGGACGATGATGTCGGCGCCCTGGCTGAACAGGACCTTGGCGGCATCGGCCTCCTTGCCCGGGTCATACCAGCTGTTGACCCAGATGATCTTCACCTTGAAGTCGGGCTTCACCGATTGCGCGCCGAGCATGAAGGCATTGATCCCGGCGACGACTTCCGGGATGGGGAAGGACACGATATAGCCGGCGGTCCCCGTCTGCGACATCTTGGCGGCGATCTGGCCGATCACATAACGGCCTTCGTGGAACTTGGCATTGTAGGTCGTGACGTTGTCAGCCGTCTTGAAGCCGGTCGCATGCTCGAATTTCACATCGGGGAATTTCTTCGCCACCTTGAGGGTCGGCTCCATGAAGCCGAAGGAGGTGGTGAAGATGATGGCGCAGCCGTCGCGCGCCAGGCGCTCGATCGCCCTTTCCGAATCCGATTCCGCGACATTCTCGACAAAGACCGTTTGCACCTTGTCGCCGAGCTCCTTCTCGACCGCGAGGCGGCCCTGGTCATGCTGGTAGGTCCAGCCGAAATCGCCGATGGCGCCGACATAGATCCAGCAGGCCTTGAGCTTGTCCTGCGCCGAAGCGGAGCCTGCGGCAATGCCCAGAGCGAGGGCGAAGGCCGCGGCGCATGTCAGTAGTTTCTTCATCTGTTTCTCCTTACTCCCTGTATTATCGATCAGGCACGAAAGCTTGGCCGAGGCTCGCTGGCGCATTCATCCGCGTCAGCCGCCGATTGGCCGAAATCACCACCAGCGCCAATATGGTGCCGAGATAGGGCAGGCTGTTCATGAACTGCGTGGGAATGTCCCAGGCCCGGGTCTGCCCGACAAAGGACAGGATGGATATGGCGCCGAAGAGATAGGCGCCTGCCACCAGGCGCCACGGCATCCATGAGGCGAAGACGACCAAGGCCAGCGCGATCCAGCCACGCCCCGCCGTCATGTTCTCGACCCATTGCGGCGTATAGACCAGGGACAGATAGCCGCCGGCCAGTCCGGCGCAGGCGCCGCCGAACAATACGCAAAGATAGCGCACCCAGATGACGCGGTAACCCAGAGCATGCGCCGAATTGTGGCTGTCGCCGACGGCACGGATGATGAGGCCGGCCTTGGTGCGGAACAGCACATAGGCCACGGCGGCGGTCAGGATGAAGGAGAATGGGATCAGCATGTCGATGCCGAAATATTTCGGCAGGCGCGCGCCCGGCTCGCCGACGAAGGATTCTCCCAACAAGCCCGAGAGGCCAAGTCCCAGGAGCGTCAGGGACAGGCCGGTCGCCACCTGGTTCGAGACCAGCGTCAAGGTGAGAAGGCCGAAGAGCAATGCCATGGCCATGCCGGCGATGATGGCGGCGATGACACCGACATATGGGTTGCCGGTCAGGAAAGCGGCGCCGAAGCCCGCGACCGCGCCCATCACCATCATGCCCTCGACGCCGAGATTGAGCACGCCCGAACGCTCGACGACCAGTTCGCCGATCGCCGCGAGCAGCAAGGGGGTCGCTGCGGTGACGATGGTGAGGAGGACGGCGAGCGAAGCATCCATGTCGATCAGTCCGCCGGTTGCGCCGCGGCGGAGACTTGCGTCTTCAGCCAGCGGAATCGATAGAGGATGAGCGTGTCGCAGCCCAGGATGAAGAACAGGAGGATGCCCTGGAAGACCTTGGCGATGCGATCGGAGAGGCCGAGCGAAACCTGCGCCGCTTCGCCGCCCAGATAGCTCAGCGCCAGCATCAGGCCGGCAACGAGTACGCCCAACGGATTGAGCCTGCCGAGGAAGGCGACGATGATGGCGGCAAAGCCATAGTCCGGCGAGATCTGCGGCTGCAATTGTCCGACGACGCTCGCCACTTCGGTGATGCCGGCAAGACCGGCGAGCCCGCCCGACAACAGGAAGCAGAACAGGACAGTGCGCGGCCGCGAGAAGCCGGCGAAGCGGCCGGCGCGCGGCGCGCTCCCGCTCACTCTGATCTCAAAACCCTTCAGCATGCGGCCCATGACGAAAGCGAGGATGACGGCGGCAAGCACGGCAAAGAGAGCGCCGGCATGCACCGAGCCCCAAAGCATCGGAAGGAGCTGCCAATCGCTGAAGGTAATCGTTTTCGGGAAATTGAAGCCTTGCGGATCGCGCCAGGGCCCGCGCACCAGCCAGTCGAGCAGAAGTCTCGCCACATAGACGAGCATCAGCGAGGTCAGGATCTCATTGGCGCTGAACCGCGTCTTGAGCACCGCCGGTATCGCGGCATAGGCCATGCCGCCGACAATGCCGAGAATGAGCATGGCGAGCAGGGTCAGCGGCGACTGCCACTCGGGGAACAGCACCGGGATCATGCCGCCCAATATGGCGCCCGCCGTGAGCTGGCCTTCGGCGCCGATGTTCCACACATTGGCCGTATAGCAGACGGCAAGGCCGACGCCGATCAGCACCAAAGGCGTCGCCTTGACGATGAGCTGTTGCAGCGACCAGAGCTGCGTCAGAGGCTCGATGAAATAGACATAGAGCCCATGCAGCGGATCGATGCCGCGAAGCGCGAAGATGATGGCGCCGGTGATCACGGTGAGGAGGATGGCGAGGACCGGCGACAACAGTGCCATGCGGGTCGAACGCTCGGCGCGTTTCTCAAGCACGAGCGGCATGGCGTTCCTCCCTCACCTCATGCTCGCCTGCCATCAGGAGGCCGATCTTCTCGCGCGTGAGCTCGGATGCCGGACGGGCCTCAGAGAGCTGGCCGCGCGAGATCACCGCGATGCGGTCGGCGATCTCGAAGATCTCGTCGAGGTCCTGGCTGATGACCAGGATCGCGGAACCTCCCCGCGCCAGGTCGACCAGCGCCTGGCGAATGGTGGCGGCGGCTCCCGCATCGACGCCCCAGGTCGGCTGATTGACGATGAGGACGGCGGGATTGCGGTCGAGCTCGCGGCCGACCACGAATTTCTGCAAGTTGCCGCCGGACAGAGCGCGCGCTTCGGGATCGGGCTTGCCCTTGCGCACGTCGAAGGACTTGATCACCCTTTCGCTCACCGCCAATGCCGCGTCGCGGCCGATGGTCCCGGACCGGGTCAGATCCTTGTCCGAGGCATAGCGCGTCAGGATGACATTCTCCGATAATCTGAAGCCGGGCACGGCGCCGTGGCCCAGGCGTTCCTCGGGTACGAAAGCAGCGCCCATCTTGCGCCTTGCGGTGATGCTCAGCCTGCCGCAGGGTTTGCCGTCGATGAGGAGCGCCTCATTGCGCTTGAGAAGCTTCTCGCCCGAGACCGCATCGAAGAGCTCGGACTGGCCGTTGCCGGCGACACCGGCGATGGCCACGACCTCGCCGCCCGCCACGTTGAGCGAGACATCGCGCAAGGCGACGCCGAAATGACCGTCCTGCGCCAGGCTCAGCCTATCGAGGGTAAGGCGCGGCCTGCCGGATTTGGCCTTGGCCTTCGGCCGCACGATGTGGATGTCGCCGCCCACCATGAGCCGCGCGAGGCTCGCCGCCGTCTCCTTGCGCGGATCGACGCAGGCGACGACCTTGCCCATGCGCAGAATGGTGGCCGACTGGCAGAGCCGCTTCACCTCCTCGAGACGATGGGAAATATAAAGGATGGAACAGCCTTCCTTGGCCAGGCGCTCGAGCACCAGGAAGAGCTGGTCGGCCTCTTGCGGAGTCAACACCGCGGTCGGCTCGTCCATGATCAGGAGCTTCGGCTCCTGCAGCAGGCAGCGGATGATCTCGATACGCTGGCGCTCGCCGACGGAGAGATCGCCGACGGTCGCCGAAGGCTCGAGCGGCAGGCCGTAGTCCTTGGAGATGGATGAAATCTTCTTCGACAGGGTGCCGATGTCGAAGACGCCCGGCAGAGCGAGCGCGATGTTCTCGGCAACGGTGAGCGCCTCGAACAGGGAGAAATGCTGGAACACCATGCCGATGCCGAGCTTGCGGGCGGCGGCGGGCGATGAAATGGTGACGGGGGCGCCCTGCCAGCGCAATTCACCCGAGGTCGGCTGCAAGGCGCCATAGATGATCTTGACCAGCGTCGACTTGCCGGCGCCATTCTCGCCCAGAAGAGCATGGATCTCGCCCGGGCGCACATAAAGCGACACATCGTCATTGGCGCGCAAGCGGCCGAAGACCTTCACGATGTGAAGCGCTTCAAGAAGATGGTCTTTGCCGATCTTGTCCGTCACCCACCCTGGCCCTTTTTTTGGCTCATTGTATAAGGCGTTTGCACGCCTGCGGGAAGATTCCGGCGGGTTCTCAACATCTCGTCGCGCTCCAGGAGCTCCGCCACCGTCGCCGCGGCAATGACCGCCGGCTCCTTGGAGGCGATACCGGGCACCCCGATCGGGCATTTCAAGGCGGCGAGACGCTCATCGGCGATGCCGGCCTGGCGCAGCCGGCTCAGGAACCGCGCCCTCTTGCTGGCGCTGCCGATGAGCCCGACATAGGGGAAGCGGTCATCGCGCAGCGCCTGCTCGACAATGGCGAGATCAAGCGCATGGCTATGAGTCATGACCAAAAGGAAAGTGCGGTCGGGTGCGGCGGTGAGCTCGGCGACCGGATCGCTCGTCGCGACCGGCTCGACATTGGCCGGCATGGCGGCGGGAAAGGCGTTGGGGCGCGTATCGATCCAGCGTATGGCGAAAGGCAAGGGCGCCAGCGCCAGGACGAGGGCGCGCCCGACATGGCCCGAGCCGAACAGATAAAGAGGCCGCTTCTCCTCGCCGAAATGCTCGATCATGACATCCTTGGCCGACGATCCCGCCGAGACAATGCTGCGGACAACATGATCGGAGCGCAAGCGGCTTTCGGTGGCAAAGGCGCCCGATTTTTCGGCATCTGCCAATGTGCGGGCATCGGCAAGACCGGTGCCGTCGAAGATCTCGGTCAGCAATTCCACTCGCCCGCCGCAACATTGGCCGAGCTCCGGCCCCAGCGCATGCGACGTGACGGTCAGCGACCGGCCGCCTTTGAGCTTCTTCTGGGCCTCGGCCAAAGCTCGCCATTCGAGCGCGCCGCCGCCGATCGTGCCGTGGAAACCGCGCTGGGTAAGGACGAGCCTCGCGCCCACTTCGCGCGGCGCCGAGCCATCAACCTTGAGCACCGAGACCATAGCGCAGGGCTCCCCCGCTTCGAGCGCCTTTGCGATATGGTGCCAGATCTTCATGCCGACATTGCCTTCACGGCCTTCATGATCGCTTCCGGTGTAGCGGGCGCCGCAAGCGGCGGCATCTTGCCCGGCTTCAAAGCGGCGATCGCATCGGTGATCGCCGAGAACACCGAAAGCGCCAGCATCAGCGGCGGCTCGCCCACCGCCTTGGAGCGATAGATGGTATCGGCCGGATTCCCCGAAGAGGCGAAGAGATTGACCCGGAAATCGGCCGGCACGTCGGAGGCGCACGGGATCTTGTAGGTCGAGGGCGCATGGGTCCTGAGCCGGCCCTCCTGGTCGAAGACCAGCTCTTCCGTAGTGAGCCAGCCCATGCCCTGGACGAAGCCGCCCTCGATCTGGCCCAGATCGATCGCGGGATTGAGCGAGCGGCCGACATCGTGAAGGATGTCAACGCGATCGACCCGCATCTCGCCCGTCAAGATGTCGACGGTCACTTCGGCGCAGGCCGCGCCATAAGCGAAATAGAAGAAGGGCTTGCCCTTGGCCTTGTCGCGATTCCAGGTGATCTCGGGAGTCGCATAGAAGCCGGTGGAGGACAGCGGGATGCGCGCCTGATGCGCTTGTTTGGCGAGACCACCGAGCGCGATGCTCTGATTGCCGATGATCACGCGCCCTTGCGCGAAGCGGATCTGTCCCGGCTTTACCTTCCATTCCCGGCTGGCGAAATCGACGAGCCGCTTCTTGATGCGGCCGGCCGCCTCCTTGGCCGCCATGCCGTTGAGGTCGGATCCCGACGAGGCCGCGGTCGGCGAGGTGTTCGGCACCTTGCCGGTGGTCGTGGCGGTGATCTTCACGCGGGCGGGCTCGATACCGAATTCCTCGGCCACCACTTGTGCCACCTTGATATAGAGCCCCTGCCCCATCTCGGTGCCGCCGTGATTCAAATGCACCGAGCCGTCGGTATAGAGATGGACGAGCGCACCCGCCTGGTTGAGATGGATCAAGGTGAAGGAGATGCCGAATTTGACCGGCGTCAGCGCCAGGCCCTTCTTCAGGATCGGGTTTTTGGCATTGAAGACCTTGATGGCGTCACGCCGTGCGCGATAGTCGCTCGTCTTCTCGAGCTCACCCACTACCTCGTGGATGATGTTGTCCACGACCTTCATGCCATAAGGAGTCCTGTCGCGGCCGGCCTTGTAGAAATTGCGCTTGCGCACGTCGAGCGGATCGAGGCCCTGGACGTGCGCGATCTCGTCCATCATGCGCTCGGCCAGCATCATGCCTTGCGGGCCGCCAAAGCCGCGAAAGGCCGTGTTGGACACGGTGTTGGTGCGCAGGCGGCGCGATTTGATGCTCACCGCCGGATAATAATAGGCATTGTCGGCATGGAACATGGCGCGGTCATTGACGCCGAGCGAGAGATCGGCCGAATAGCCGCAGCGCGACAGCAGGCTGGCATCGACGGCCGTCAGGCGGCCCGTCTTGTCATGGGCGAAACTGTAATCGATGCGCATGTCATGGCGCTTGCCGGTCATGATCATGTCGTCGTCGCGGTCGAGCCGGCATTTGACCGGGCGCCCCGTGACATGGGCGCCAAGGGCTGCAAGCGCCGCCCATTGCGCCGCCTGGCTCTCCTTGCCGCCGAAGCCGCCGCCCATGCGCCGGCACTCGCAGGTGACGAAGGCATCGGCAAGTTTCAACATCTTGGCGACGCAATGCTGCACCTCGCTTGGATGCTGGGTCGAGGAATAGACGATCATGCCGCCACCCTCTTCGGGCATAGCCATCGCCACCTGGCCTTCGAGATAGAAATGCTCCTGGCCGCCGACATGGAAGGAGCCCGTGACGCGCGACGGCGATGCCGCAATCACCTTGGCCGGATCGCCGCGCCTGAACTCGTAGGGCGGCAGCACATCGTCAGTTCCTTGCGCCAGGGCGTCCTCGACCGTGATCGCTGCCGTCTCCTTCGCGATCTCGATCTTGGCCAGCCGCGCGGCCCGGCGTGCCGCCTCGCGCGTCTCGGCGACGACGGCGAAAACCACTTGGCCATGGAACAGAATCTCGCCGTCGGCCAGGATCGGATCATCGCCCATATTCGGGCTGCAATCATTGATGCCCGGAATATCGGCGGCAGTGAGCACCGCGACGACGCCGGGGAATGTGCCAACCGCGGCGAGATCGCAACGGGTGATGCGTCCCTTCGCTCCTTCCGGCGCATAGCCCGGCGCCACATGCAGCGTGCCTTCCGGCTCGCGCATGTCGTCGATATAGATGGCGCTGCCTTGCACATGGAGTGCGGCGCTGTCATGGGCAAGCGCCAGGCCCACCGTCTCGGTGGCGATCTCTTTGCGCTTAGCCCGCATGGACCGGCTCCCTCACCCCTGTGATGCGGGTGTTGACCGTCGCTTCGCCCGCAATCTCGGTCAGCGCCTTGATCAGCAGATTGCGCGCCGTTTCACGGCGATAAAGGGCGCCCGCGCGATGATCGTCGATCGGCTGGAAATCTTGCGTGAGGCAATCGGCGGCCGCGGCCCAGCCGGCCCGATCATCGAGCGAGAGCGAGGCAACCGCGGCCTCCGTCTGGCGCGCGCGCTTCGGCGTCGCCGCCATGCCGCCATAGGCGATGCGGGCTTGCCTGATCTTGCGGACGGCAAGGGTGAATTTAAACGCCGCCAGCACCGAGGAAATATCCTGGTCGAACCGCTTGGTGATCTTGTAGCAGCGGAAGGCCTCATCCCGCTTGAGCTTCGGGACGATAATCTGGGCGACGATCTCGCCGGGCGCGCGATCCTGCCGGCCATAGGCGATGAAGAAATCCTCGAGCGCCATATCGCGCGACGACGCACCCTTGCGCAGCTCGAGCCGGGCGCCGAGCGCGATCAGCGCCGGCGGCATGTCGCCAATGGGCGATCCATTGGCGATGTTGCCGCCGATCGTTCCCGAGGCGCGCACCTGCTTCGAGCCGATGCGGCGCAGGAGCTCGGCGAGATCGGGATCAAGACGGCCGAGGCTCTCCTCCGCTTCGGCATAGGTGACGGCGGCACCGAGCTTGACCGCGCCCGCTTCATCGGCAATCCGGCGCAGCGACCGCATCCGCCCGAGAAAGATGATCTTGCCGAGGCTGCGCAACTGCTTGGTGACCCACAGGCCGACATCGGTAGCGCCAGCGAGGAGCACGGCGTCGGGGTGTTTTTCGGTCAATTCGGCCAGGGCTGCGTCGCTTGCGGGTGCTGCGAAAAAGCCCTTGTCGTCGCCGACAAAAAGATCGCTGCCATCATCGAGCCGTGCGAGCTGCTTCTCCGTTTCGGCGCGCGCGCTCGACCAGGCATCGTCCGGCTTGCCGGTGCAAGTGGCGAGCGCTGCGTCGACGATCGGGCGATAACCGGTGCAGCGGCAGAGATTGCCGGCCAGCTGATCGAGGACGGCCTTGCGGTCGGGTGCGATGGCCGACTGGTAGAGTGGGAACAGGCCCATCACGAAGCCCGGCGTGCAGAAGCCGCATTGCGAGCCATGATGATCGACCAGCGCCTGCTGGATCGGATGCAGCTTCCCGCCATTCGCCAGATCATCGACGGTGACAATCTCCTTGCCGTCGACCTGCCCCAGAAGCAGGATGCAGGCATTGACCGGCTCATAGGCGAGCCGGCCGTCCTTGAGCGAGCCCAGGGCCACCGTGCAGGCGCCGCAATCGCCTTCGCCACAGCCTTCCTTGGTGCCGCGCGAACCTTCGTCGAGGCGCAGATAGTCCAGCAAGGTGAGCATCGGCGGGACGGCGGCGAGTTCAACGACCTCGCCGCGGCGGAGAAATCGGACCTTGTTCCTCGCCATCGCAATTCTCCAAGCTGTCACCGATAAAGTAGCATTACGGCAGGTGTACGAAAAAGGACAATAAAGATGACAGTCTGTGCTCTATTTGCGCACAGCCTTCCGGGCCGAGAAGTGCCGCACCGCCAAATCGAGAAAGGCGCCGGCGGCGAGGCCCGCGGCCGAGCCCGGTCGATGCACGATGGTGAGACGGTCGGCCGGCATGCGGCGATTGGCCAGGGGCACGAAGACCAGCGAACCCTCGGCAAGCTCCTGCTCGATCCCGACCTTCGTCTGGAAGGCGATGCAGCGTCCACGCCTTGCCAAAGCGGCCATGAGGCGCAGCGAATTGCATTCGAAGGCGCGCGCCGGCGTTTTTGCCTTGCCGAGCAGCTTGTCGAGAATGGCCCTGAAGCTCAAGCCGCGGGCCGGCCACGCCACCGGATGAGCGAGGCACTCGGCGAACAAGAGCTTGCGCGCCTTGGCCAAAGGATGGTCCGGCGCCATCACTGCGCCAAGCTGCAGCTCGAGGGTCAGCCTGACGTCGAGCCCCTCGACCGTCGCCGGATTGAAGGTGAAGCCGATATCGGCGTCATGGCTGCGGACGAGATCGGTCACCGCATCCGAGCCCGCGACCGTCACCGTTACCTCGACGCCCGGATAGTCGCCGGCGAAACGCGCCAGGAGGTCGGGCAAGGGCGAGACCGAGATGCTTTCGACGGTCGCGATCCTGAGGCGCCCGCGCTTCAGCCCGCGCAAGGCATCGAGATGATCGAGCGTCGCCTCATGGCCCTGCATCGCCGATTTGAGCCCGTTGAGCAGGATCTCGCCCGCGGCCGAGAGCCTCAGGCTGCGGCCGCGCCGTTCGAACAAGGAAAGGTTGAACTGCTGCTCGAGCAGGATGATCTGGCGGCTCACCGCCGAGGCCGCGACATTGAGCATTTGCGCGGCGCCGCGCACCGACCCCGCTTCCGCCACCGCTGCGAAATAGCGATAGTTCGTGGTCAGGAGCGAGTCGGGCCGCATGGCGGCTCAGCTTCCGCGATAGGTCGAATAGCCGTAAGGCGCAAGCAGCAGCGGCACGTGATAATGCTCGGTCTTGTTGGCGATGCCGAAGCGCAGCGGGATCACGTCGAGAAAAGGCGGATCGGAGATCGGCGCGCCATTCGCCTTGAGATAGGCGCCGGCATGGAACCGCAGCTCATATTGCCCGACCTTGAAGTCTTCGCCGTCGAGAAGCGGCGCATCGACGCGGCCATCCTGGTTGCTCACCACCGTCTTGAGCAAGGACGGCCCGCCATCGAGCGACCAGAGCTCGATCTTCAGTCCCTTGGCCGGCCGGCCGAGTGCGGTGTCCAATATATGCGTCGTCAAACGCCCCATGCATGCCTCCGTTTTGCGACTGTCATGACCGTAGACGGAATCCGGTGAGGGCGGAAGGTGCCGCGCAGCCTTGACGCGCGAGCGAAAATAGACTGAAGAACAAGCCGCTTCGCGAGTCACACATCATGCCCAGTTCCCATATCACCATCATCGGCGCCGGCATCATCGGCATCTCGACCGCCGCCTTCCTGCAACGCGCGGGCCACAAGGTCACGGTCATCGACCGCGTGCCGCCGGGCGAAGGCTGTTCCTTCGGCAATGCCGGCGGCCTCGCTTTCGCCGAGGTGACGCCCACCATCCGTCCGCGCATCCTGCTCAAAATCCCGGGCTGGCTTCTCGACCCCTTGGGTCCCCTCACCATCCGCTGGTCCTATCTGCCCAAGGCGCTGCCCTGGTTCCTGGCCGCCGGCCGCAATGCACTGCCCGACCGGGTGCGCAAGATCACCGCGGCGCGCGCGGCGCTCGGGCTGCGCGTCGTCAGCGATTTCGAGACCCTGCTCACCGCGGCGGGGTCCATCGATCTTATGGTCAAGAAGGATTCGCTCCGGCTCTACGACACGCATGCCCAGTATCAGGCCGAAGAGTCAGAGCGCGCCGTGAAGCGCGAGCATGGCTATGAAATGAAGAAGCTGTCGCCGGGCGAGATCGCCGAGATCGAGCCCGACATCGCCCGCGACTTCGCGTGCGGCGCTTTCCATGGCGGCTGGTATTATGTGCGCAATCCCCAGAAAGTCGTCGCCTCGATCGCCGAGAATGTCGTCCGCAATGGCGGCGAGATCATCCAAGACGATGTGCTGAAGGTCGCGCAGGACGGATCGCGCGCCACGGCGCTCACGCTGAAATCGGGCGGCGAGCGCCCGCTCGACCGTCTCGTCATTTGCGCCGGCGCCTATTCCAATTTCTTCGCCTCAGCCTTTGGCGACAAGGTGCTCTTGGAAGCGGAACGTGGCTATCACCTGGTCATCCCCGCTCCCGGCATCACGCTTGGCCGCTCGCTCACTTATGTGGCGACGCCGATGGCCATGACGCCGATGGATATGGGCTTGCGGCTTGCCGGCACGGACGAGTTCGCCGGGCTCGATGCGCCACCGAACTGGAAGCGCGCCGACGTGCTCTGGCCCTTCGCCAAGCGCTGCCTGCCGAAATTGCGCGAGATCGATCAGACGGTCTCGCGCTGGATGGGGCGGAGACCCGGAACACCCGACGGCCTGCCGGTCATCGGTCCCTCGCGCAAGCTCCGCAATGTCTGGTACGGCTTCGGTCACAGTCATATGGGGTTGACCTGGGGCCCGACGACCGGACGCCTGCTCGGCGAAATGCTGAGCGGCGCTCCCAGCAATACCGATCTGTCAGCCTTCCGCGTCGATCGGTTTTAGATCGACTACTTCGACATGGCCGGCATGCAGCTCGGCCTCGTCGCCGACTTCCAGACCGAGCAGAGCCCGGGCCATGGGAACCGTATAGGCGATCAGCCCTTTTTCGAGGTCGGCCTCATCCTCGCCGACGATCGAGAAAACCTGCTCGCGACCGTCATCGCGCTTGACTGTCACGCGCGTGGCGAAGGCGACCTTCTGCGGCGCCTTGGGCGGCTCCACCGTCTGCGCGGTGGCGCGGCGCTGCGTCCAATAGCGCAGATCGCGCGAGGCGCGCGCAATGCCGGCGCGGTCGCTTTCATGCTGGGCGTGGGCCAGGAGCTTGCGCGCCGCCTCGATCTCCTCATCGATCAAGGTGAGGCCGTGCGGGGTCACGAAATTGGGGTTGGAGCTGATGGGTCTTTCCGGCAGCTCTTCGAGGCCCTCTTGGTCGTCCTGTTCCTTGACAAATGCCCGGCTCATCTTCAGTTCCGCCCAATGTCGCTTGATTGACTCACATTCACCATCTATCTTTTTGTTTTCACATGATCTTATCCGAAGAGGTCCGCAGGAGCCTTTCGGGATCAGTTCAATCCACCCCCATCAACTGAAGTCAGTATAGCACATGAATAATGTAAGCCCGCAGACCGTTTATTTGAAGGATTACCAGCCGGTTCCTTACCTGATCGAGGAAGTATTTCTCGATTTCAGCCTGGATACTGAAGCGACGCAGGTCATTGCGCGGCTTAATTTGAAGCCCAACAAGGCATCAAGCCAGAAGGGCGCGCCCCTGGTGCTCGATGGCGAGAAACTGGAGCTCCAGGCGATCAGCATCGACGGCAAAGCTCTCGACAAGTCTCACTTTGACGTGAGCGCCACGAGCCTCACCATTGCGGAAGTGCCGCAAAAGCCCTTCACGCTCGAAATCGTCACCCTCTGCAATCCGAAGGCCAATACCGAACTGTCCGGCCTTTATGTCTCCAACGATGTCTTCTGCACGCAATGCGAAGCGGAAGGCTTCCGGCGCATCACCTATTTCTACGACCGTCCCGATGTCATGGCGCGCTACAAAGTGCGCATCGAGGGACCTATCGCCTCATGCCCGGTCCTCCTTGCCAACGGCAATCCGGGTGCCAGCGGCCAGATCCCCGGCACCGACCGGCATTTCGCCGAATGGGACGATCCCTTCCCTAAGCCGTCCTATCTCTTCGCCCTCGTCGCCGGCGATCTCGCTTATGTTGCCGACCATTATGTGACGCGCTCGGGCCGCAAGGTCGAGCTGCGCATCTATGTCGAGAAGGGCAAGGAGGAGCGCTGCGGCTGGGCGATGGAATCGCTCAAGACCTCGATGCGCTGGGACGAGGAGCGCTTCGGGTGCGAATATGACCTCGACATCTTCATGATCGTCGCGGTGTCGCATTTCAACATGGGCGCCATGGAGAACAAGGGGCTCAATATCTTCAACGACAAATACATCCTGGCGCTGCCCGAGACCGCGACCGACGTCGACTATGTGAATATCGAGGCGATCATCGCGCATGAATATTTCCACAACTGGACCGGCAACCGCATCACCTGCCGCGACTGGTTCCAATTATGCCTCAAGGAGGGCCTCACCGTTTTCCGCGACCAGGAATTCACCTCCGACATCCGCTCGCGCGCGGTGAAGCGCATCGCCGATGTGAAGAGGCTGCGCGCCGATCAGTTTCCGGAAGATGCGGGTCCCCTCGCCCACGCCGTGAGGCCCGCCTCCTATATCGAGATCAACAATTTCTACACGGCGACGGTCTATGAAAAGGGCGCCGAGCTCTGCCGCATGATGCTGACGCTGATCGGCCGCGACGCTTTCCGCAAGGCGATGGACCTCTATTTCGAGCGCCATGACGGGGAAGCGGCGACGGTGGAAGATCTCGTGCGCTGCATGGCCGATGCCTCGGGGCGCAATCTCGACCAGTTCTTCCGCTGGTACGAGCAGGCGGGCACGCCCGAGGTCACCGTCACCGAAGCCTATGATGCCAAGGCAAAAACCTTCGATCTCACCCTCGAGCAAGGGACCCTGCCCACGCCCGGCCAGCCGGAGAAGCTGCCCTTGCAGATCCCGCTCGGCATCGGTCTCCTGGACGCCGACGGCGAGGACATGCCGCTCGATCTCGAAGGTGTCGGCACGCTCAACGAGCCCTTGATCGAACTGAACGAGCCCAAGAAGACGTTTCGTTTCCGTAACGTTGCCCGAAGACCGGTCCTGTCGCTCAATCGTTCCTTTTCAGCGCCCATCCGGCTCAAAAGCCGGACATCGATGGCCGACCAGCTTTTCCTGATGAAGACGGACAACGACACCTTCAACTGCTGGGAGGCGGCGCAGACGGCGGCCCACACTTTGCTGCGTTCCGCTCTCGAAGGGCACAGTGCCTCGGACGACAAGACGTCCTTCATCGTAGCCCTCGGAGCCGTCCTCGATGATCCCGAGGTCGACCAGGCCTTCAAGTCGGCCATGCTGACCTTGCCCGGCGAGCAGGAGATCGCGACCCTCATTGCCCGCAATGTCGATCCCGGTGCCATCCATCAAGCGCGCGAGGCCTTGCGCGGCGAGATCGGCAAGGGCCTTGCCGATGTTCTGCTCGCTCTGTGGAAGAAAACCGAGAGTAAGGGCGCCTACAGCCCGAGCCCTGAGGAAACGGGGCGGCGGTCCTTGCGCTATGCCGTGCTTTATGCGATCGCCGGCGGCGATCCGGCGTTCGGCACCAAACTCGCCGTGGAGCAGCTTGCTCGAGCGCCCAGCATGACGGATGAGATCGGCGCGCTCTCCACCCTCGTGACCCTCGATGTCGCGGAGCGCGACCAGGCGCTCGATGCCTTCTATGCGCGCCACAAGGGCGATCATCTCATTATCGACAAATGGTTCGCGCTGCAGGCATCGGCGCCGCTCAAGGGCACCATAAGGCGGGTGCGCGAGCTCATGACGCATCCCGATTTCAAGCTTGCTACACCCAACCGGGTCAGGAGCCTGATCGGCACCTTCGCCATGGGCAATCCCTTCGCCTTCCATTCTGAGGACGGCGAAGGCTATGCCATCCTGGCCGATACGATCCTGGCGCTCGATCCCCTGAACCCGCAGGTTGCCGCCCGCATGGCCACCGCCTTCCGCAGCTGGGCGGGCCTCGAAGCGAAGCGCCGCGGCCTTGCCAAGGCCCAGCTCGAGCGCATTCTCGCCACCCCGGGATTGTCGCGCGATCTCTACGAGATCGTCTCGAAATCGCTCGCGGTGGCGCCGGAATAACGGGCTCAACCAACTCTGCCTCAGGCGAGGCCTCAACAGGGCGCAATTTCCGCCCAAGATCGCCTCAAAATCGCTTGCAGTATCAACATAATAGCCAATGCCGGTTTCGGCTGGACAAATCACCTTAACTACGAATCAATAGGCGGTGATTCGTGAGGTGGTGGGAGGGTGCTGAGGTCGGTTACGGCGCGCCACGCAGGGGGCGAGATTGAGCAGCAAGGCACAATTGGGCGAGCTTTTCTTCAAGGAGCGGGTGCTCCGGCTCCCGCTGCCTTTGCCCGGCTGGGCCCGCGTCTCGATCGGCGAAAGATCGCTGCGCATCCTGATCACGATCCTGGTCTCGCTCTTCCTCATCACCCTGGCTCTGGCGCTCTTCCTGCAATTGGCGCAAAGCCGCACCACTCATCTCGCCGAGCAGAACCGCCAGACGCTCCTTTATGCGACGGCCGCCGCCCAGCACATCAAGCAGGCAGCGCGCAACCAGATCCAATCCGGCTTCACGCCCAAACCCTTCACCCAGGAAGATCTCGACGCCGCGCTCCTGCCTGAGGCGCAGCGCGAGGGCCGCATCTTCGCCTATGTCAATGCCGCGGGCGTGATCACGGTCGCCTCCAAATCCGACGGCACGATCGCCGGCCAGACCATCGCCGATGTGCTCACCAGCCGCTTCATCACCGAGATCAACATCAACGATACGGAGATGGCCCGCCTCATGCTGTCCTCGGGCGAGGAGGCTTATGTCGGCATGAGCGACCTCGCTCCTTTGCCCGGCAGCCTGCTCGTCATCCAGAAGCATGCCGATGTCATGCGCGCCTGGAAGGACAGCGTCATGCAGGTGAGCGTGCTGTTCGCCGTCACCTTCCTCGTGCTGATGATGCTGGGCGGCGCCTTCCACTGGCAGGCGGCGAAAGCCTCGGAGGCCGACCGCACCCTCACCCTCGCCACCGAGCGGCTCGACAAGGCGCTCGACCGCGGCCATTGTGGCCTGTGGGACTGGGACATATCGCGCGGCCGGATCTTCTGGTCGAAATCCATGTATGACATACTGGGCATCGAGGAGACCGGCGAGTTCCTCAATTTCGGCGACGTCGCCGATCGCATCCATCCCGAGGACGCGCAGCTCGAGGAAGTGGTCGAGGCCCTGCTCAGCGGCCAGAAATCGGTGTTCGACCACGAGTTCCGCATGCGCCATGTCGACGGCAACTGGGTGTGGCTCAGGGCTCGCGCCGAGCTCTCGCATGCGCCGGAAGAGGTCGAGCCGCATCTCGTCGGCATCGTCATCGACATCACCGCGCAGAAGCTCGCCGACCGGCTCAACCAGGAAGCGGAGCTCCGCCTCAAGGACGCGATCGAGAACATCTCGGAAGCCTTCGTGCTCTGGGACGCCGAAAATCGCCTCGTCCTGTGCAACACCAAATACCAGCAGTTCCATTCGCTCCCCGCCAGCGTGTGCACGCCCGGCACGCCTTACGAGCTCGTCGCCAAGACTGCCAAGGAGCCGGCGGTGCGCCAGCGCATGCCGATCCACAGCCGCGATATCGGCGAAGGCAACACCTTCGAGGTGCAGCTCGGCGATGGACGCTGGCTGCAGATCAACGAGCGGCGCACCAAGGACGGCGGCTTCGTCTCGGTCGGCACCGACATCACCCCGCTCAAGCAGCAGGAAGAGCGCCTGCTGCTCTCCGAGCGCGAATTGATGATGACGGTGCGCGACCTGCAGAAGGAGCGCCTCCTCGCCGAGCAGCAATCGCAGCGCCTCGCCGACCTCGCCGACAAATATTCGCGCGAGAAAACGCGGGCGGAAGCCGCGAGCCGGTCGAAATCGGAATTCCTCGCCAATATGAGCCACGAGCTCAGAACGCCGCTCAATGCCATCATCGGCTTCAGCCAGGTGATGGAGAACGAGATGTTCGGCCCCGTCGGCGCCAGCAAATACATCGAATACGCCAAGGACATCCATTCGAGCGGCCAGTTCCTGCTCGATGTCATCAGCGACATCCTCGACATGTCGAAGATCGAGGCCGGACGCCTCAAGCTCGAGTACCAGAAGACCGATCTCTCGGAGATCGTCCAGGAGACGATCCGCCTGGTCGAATCCCGCGCCCAGGAAGGCAAGGTCGAGTTCGTCTGCCAGACGCCGAAGAAGCTCAACGCCGAGGTCGACACCCGCGCCTTCAAGCAGATCCTCATCAACCTCACCTCCAATGCGGTGAAGTTCACACCCGAAGGCGGGCGTGTCACGCTGACCGCCAGGCTCGACGGCGAGCATGCCGTGATCTCGATCGCCGATACCGGCATTGGCATTCCGCCCAAGGACATCGAGAAGCTCGGCCGGCCCTTCGAGCAGGTCGAGAACCAGTTCACCAAGACCAAGGGCGGCTCCGGCCTCGGCCTCGCCATCTCCAAATCGCTGGTCGAGCTCCATGGCGGCACGCTCACCATCGACAGCGAGACCGGCAAAGGCACCATCGTCACGGTGCGGCTGCCGGCGGTGGCGGCGAAGCCGGCGCATTCGGCGGCGGCGTAGCTCACCTGTTCTTCCGAAAGGAAGTCTCATCTCATGCACGACAGGGATCTTGACCAGCGTCTCATTGCGATCCTCAAGCAGGCCCCGCTCCGCATGCATGTCTTCGAGATCGTGCGGTCGCTCGCTCTGCCGGATTGGGCCGTGGGCGCGGGCTTCATCAGGGCGGCGGTGTGGGACGCGCTCTCCGGTTACACCATTGCTTCCCCAGTCGATGACATCGACGTGCTCTATTTCGATCCCGGCAACCGCGATCCGCGGCACGATGAGACGATCGAACAGAGGCTGAGGGACAGGGATCCGGCCCTGCCCTGGAGCGTGCGCAACCAGGCTCGCATGCATATCCGCAATGGCGATGACCCCTATGCTTCGACGGCCGACGCATTGCGGTTCTGGCTCGAAACACCCACCTGCGTCGCCGCGCGGCTGGACACAGGTGGCGGCCTCGAGATCCTGGCGCCCTATGGGCTCCAGGATCTCTTTTCAATGTCCATCCGGCCGACCTCGCGCGGGCATGCCCGCAGGGCGGAGTACATAGCGCGCATCACGGAAAAGAGATGGCATGAGCGCTGGCCCAACGTCACCATCGAGCTTCCTTGAATCGCTCCAGGACAATGCGCGTGCCGTCCCGGATCCGCCGCCGCAGGACATCCTTGTGGTCGGGATCGATCCGCAATTGTCCTTGTTCGCGAAGAGCATGAAGCCGCGACCGCGACAGGCCAAGCTCGGCGGCGAGCAGGCGGTCGAGCCTGAGGCCCACGGCTGAACGAACGACGAGCGTGATTTCGAGAATATTGCCGGTCCCGGTCTCGTCCGTCAGAGTCTGCTTGTGGACCTCGACTTCCGTGCCTTCATCGATACGCCGTGCCCGGTCGCGCAATCCGCCGATGTCGAACTCATATGATTTTACCCAACCGGGATCGTTGGACTGGAGCGCCTCGAGATCGGCGATACTTATATCGCCTATGGGTCGGCGCTCGAAGAGCGGCCGGTTCCAGGTTCCGTCACAGTCTGAGCATTTGTAGATCAGCCAGGCATCGAGCCTTCGGCCATTGGCGTTCAGCCTGATTTTGCCGCTCGATCGGAAAGGTTTCGGCTCGCCGCATCGGCTGCAGGCGATCCAGGGTTGCGGGGCAGTTCTGGGAATGATGGTCCATTGGACACGCTCGAGATCGCACATGCTGTCTTGGCCTTCCGGTCAGGAAGTTCACCAAGATGGCGGCGGGAGACGCCCCTAAGGGCCGAGGTCGGGCGATGTTGTTCGAGTGATGGAAGAGCTGAGACGGCGCATGTTGCGCATGGCACAGGCCGACAATGCCAGACCGGTCTCAGACCACCACCCGATGAACGAAAACCCGGGAGGAGACAGCACGCGGCTGTCCCGCCCCGGCGGGTGAAACTAGACGAGACCGGTCATTACGTTGGCAAAACGGAGCCTCAATGTGCCATTGCTCTCAGGGAGCGGGGCCATAGCAGAAAATGAACCGGAAGGAAAGCCGTGTTGTCATGGCATCCATGGAAGCAGGCCGCGGCTGAAACCGCCGATAATCGGCCATAATTCCTGTTTTAGAAATGATGCGTTGAGTTCGGTATGGTTGTGTCGTGGGGGCGGGCAAACGACGTTCGATAAGAAGCAAATGCGCGGCGCATTGTCATTGCTTCAGAATGCGCCCCTTAAACAAATAGTGATGTCCGTGGCGTCGGCTGCCGCAGGAGGTCATAAAGGCTCAGGCGAAAGCCTGGCACTCATCGCGCCGGCAAGGACTGCGAGAATGACGCGAGGCATGCTTTTCCAGCGGAGTCGCAGAGGCACCAGATGGATCATTGTTTGGGCCCTCTTAGCATGGTCTGCTTTCACTACCTTTCTTCTGCTCCAGGAGCTGCTTAACGAATTTAGCGAGGACGAGTCAGGTCTAAATCGGGATATTTCCGATATGTACTTCGAAGCCTCTTTGACGGGCACGAAGGATTTCACTCAAACGGTTGCCGGGTTGCGTCCTGGTCTGAATGTTGTCGCGATGTGTTTGGGTGACATTACAAGAATAGAACGGTTCCTGAACAAGGAGGCATGGGCAGCGCTTGAATCAGACCATTATTTTCATGACTACGATTTCGCCGATTACATATGGCGCATCGTTCTGATATCCGACGATCAGAAGTTTAAGACGACCTACCTGGCTTACTATGAGCCAGCGGAAGCATCTCAGTTCGGGTGCTTTGCACTCTCCGATATCAAGGTATCCATTATACCGCCCAGCCTTCGATCCGGAGCGCCTAGTTTCGGATCGATAAGGATCGATAGTCGAATCTAGGGGAGAAAGCTCACTGAGATATGTGCGGCAGCACCATACATCAGCAGTGCTTGCTTTCTATGTCAGCTCCCATCGGTCGCGCATGGATGGCTGCGTGGCCGATGCAAAGAGGGCTGACGATACTCACTCTTCGTTACCTTGGTCCTTCTGCCATTTCTTGCGGCGCTGTTGCATGCGCTCGACGCGGTCGCGCACGTTCTGCGCCAGGAGGCTGCGCTCTTCCGGCGAAAGCTTCTTGACGACGTCGAGCGTCACTTGCGTGCCGCTGTCGACCATCTGGGTCGAGAGCTTGGTGAAGTCCTGGATCGCGGCATTGACCTCGGTCTCGTCATAGGGATTGCGCTCGAGTGCCGCCGCGAAACGCAGCGCCACGTCGCGCATCCCGGCGCGCGACTGGCGAAACACCTCGCGCCGGCTCTTCAGGAGATCGAGGAATTCGCGCCGCCGGTCCGCCGGCAGGTCCGACAGGAAGCGGCGCGGCAGGAGCTGGGTGAAGCTCGCCCCGCTCCAGCGCTCGAGACGTTCGGGGTAGAAATAGCGCATGCCGATGGCGGCGCCGATCAGGAGATTGACGGCGAGCGAGGCCACCAGCAGGAACATGGTCCAATGCGGCCAGGTCGAAAACCAGCTCCGCCTCGGCGTGTCGGCGTGCTCCGCCATCAGCTCTCGCCCTCGAGCAGGTCGGTCGCATCGTCGATGCCGGTCAGCACGATCGGATCGTCGATCTCGACCACCTCGCTGTCGCCGAAGCGGGCGGCGAAATTCGTGGTGCCGAGGAAGATGCCGAGGCCGAAGGACGCGGCGAGCGCCGCAGCCGCCCCCCAGGTCCAGATCGAGGGCCGGGGCCTTGCCCGGGCCTGGTCGAAAGGAACGACCGTCCCTTGCGGCTTTTGCTGCCCTGCCCGCGCCAGGAGCCGGGCGGCGGCGCCGGCTGGCACCTCCGGCGCCTTGGCCCTCGCCCGGGCCAGCACCTGGTCGATCTCGCGCGCCTCGGCCAGGAGCTCGGGCTCCCTTTCGACGAGCGCCATGAGCCGGTCGCGCTCGGAGACGGGCCAGCGGGCCGGGTTCGCGCCATAGGCGGCCAGAACTTCCCTCAGTCTCGTCCTCATCGCGTCCATAACGTCTTCCTCATTGGCTTATCTCGCCGATATCGGCAAGGAGGTCGCGCCAGCGGTCCTTGAGATCGGCTTTCAGCGCCCGGCGGCCCCGCGCCAGGAGCGATTCCACCGCCTCGACGCTGATCTCCAGGGCCGCAGCCGCCTCAATATTGCTCATACTCTCGAAATAGACGAGTGAGAGGGCCAAACGCTGTCGCTCCGGCAGGCGTGCCAGAGCGGAATTAATCTCATGGGCCGACCGGTCGCCCAGGACCTGGTCCAGCGCATCGGGCCCGGAAGCGGCGATCTCCGGTTGATCGTCGATATTGGAAGCCTGCTTGCGGCGCGCCCGGTCGATGGCGAGATTGGTCGCGACGCGCATGAGCCAGCCTCTGAGGGCCGCCCCATGGCGCACCTGCGCCGGGTTATTCCACAACTTCAGAAAGGCTTCCTGCACCATGTCCTCGGTATCCGCGTGGCCTGACGTGACTCGCCAGACCACGCGGTAGATTATGTCGTAATGCCGTTCGACCAGACCGGCGAACGCCTTCTCATCGCCGGCCGCGGCAGCAGCGAGGAGCGCACTGTCCGGGTCGGCGGACAGGTCAGTCTCAGTGTTGCGTGCCGACACGTCTTCCGGTCGCTTCCTTTCGCCGAGCATGGATGTCTCAACTCATGCCGGCCCATCATCAGTTTCCTTTGACGTCGCTCTGCCTGCCGCGCTTCGGTGCGTTCTCGCGAATCTCCACCAAGGTCAGGCTGCCGTCCTTGTCGCCGTCCGCCCCATTGAACAGAGCATCGATATAGGCGTCAACCTCGTCACGCGTCACGCTGCCGTCCTTGTTCTGGTCGAGCCTGGTCAGCATGCGCTCCTTGCGCCGGTCGATGCCGCGCTTGAGCCAGGCGTCGATCTCGGCCGTCGTCACCGTGCCATTATGGTCGTCATCGAGGCGCAGAAACCGCTTCTCCGCCTTGGGCTTCCATTCGTTCACCGTCACCTTGCCGTCGCTGTCGGCGTCGAGGCGCGCGAAAGAGCGTTCCGAGCGCGGCAGGAATGGCTCATTGGCGAAAGCGAGATGGCCAGCCCCCAGCAGAACCAAAGCGGCTGCCCCCGCAACACAAGCTGCGTTAAGCTTCATTTCAGTCTCCCTAGTTTGATGGGAATCAGCTCCCTGAAACGAAGACGGAACAGATCGTGATATCCGTCGCTGGATTCCGCCTTAATTGTCGAGTGGTCCGACAATCCTCGAAAACACCGCCGCCACCTGGGCTTGCATCTCGGCCAGAAGAGCCTCGGCGGAACCGATATCGGGGGCGGTGGTGGCGCTGGCGACGATGCGGTTGAGGCCCGAGGGAACTTTTCGCGGATCGTAGGGGCCGGTGACGCAGAGCCTCAGGACCTGGGTCAGGCGCTGATAGAGGAGGCAGGCCTCCCTGAGCACCCGCCCCTCCGCCTCGCCCAGGAGACGCGTGGCGATCAGCTTCTCCAAGGCGCGGTAGGTCGTTGTATGGAGAATCTCCGGCGCGTCATGCGCATGGATGATCTGCAGGTATTGCGCGATGAATTCGATATCGACGAGCCCGCCCCGCGCCCGCTTGATGTCCCAGAGTCCATAGGGCGCATTCTCCTTCAGCATCAGCCGGCGCATGTCGACGACATCGGCCGTGACCTTCGCCTTGTCGCGCGATCGGCACAGATCTTCCGCGATGACCCGCTTGAGGTCATCGGCAAGGCTCGCATCGCCGGCGACGACACGCGCGCGCGTGAGCGCCAGGCTTTCCCAGGTCCAGGCATGATCGCGGTGATAATGCCTGAAGCTCACAAGGCTCGTCGCCACCGGGCCCTTATTGCCGGAGGGTCGCAAGCGCATATCCACCTCATAGAGGACACCCTCTGCGGTCGGCGCCGTCACCGCATTGATCAGGCGCTGGGTAAAGCGGGTGAAGTACTGGCCGGGTGAAAGTGGACGTTTGCCGTCCGACATCTCGGCCTCTTCGTCGTGATCGAAAATCAGGACCAGATCGAGATCGGACCCCGCCGTCATCTCGCGGCCGCCAAGCTTGCCCATGGCAATGACGGCGCTGCGGCCTCCGGTCACGCGGCCATGACGGCGTACCATCTTTCTGGTCACCGTGTCGTGCAGCTGAGCCAGTACGACATCGGCCAGATCGGAGAAGGCGCCGCCCGCATCGGCGGCACTTACCGTCTCGGACAGGATCCGCACGCCGATACGAAAGGCCTGTTCCTTGGCCACGACGCGCACGCGATCGATCGCGTCATCGAGCTCGGTTTCGGGCGGTATCGCCGCGGCAAGCAGTGCGGCAATTTCCTCGGCCTTGGGTAGTGCTCCGAAGAAGCCCGGATCGAGCACGGCGTCGAGGACTTTCGGGCGGTGGCTCAATTCCTCGGCGAGGCGCGGCGCCGTACCGAGGATGGTGCCGATGAGATCGAGCAGCCCCGGATTGGACTTGAGTAGCGAGAAAAGCTGCACGCCGGCCGGAAGCCCGGCGAGGAAGCGGTCGAAGGCGATGAAGGCCTGGTCGGCATCGCCGCTCTTGGCGAGCGAGGTCAAGAGCGCCGGCATGATCTCGGTCAGAAGCTCGCGGGCCCTGGCGCTCCGGGTCGCGCCATAGCGGCCGAAATGCCAGCTCCTGACCATCGCGGCGATCTCGCTCGCCCGCTTGAAGCCCATGCGGGTCAGGGTCTCGAGCGTTTCCGGATCGTCGCGTCCGCCGGTGAAGACGAGGCTTCCCGCCTCGGTCCCGAGATCCTCGGCATCCTTGAACAATGCCGCATAATGGCCCTGCACCAGCTCGAAGGTGCTACGCAATTTCGTCTCGAATTCGGCCGGGTCGGCGAAACCGGACAGGCGCGCCAGGCTGTCGAAGGCGGGCTGCTCTTCGGGCAGCATATGGGTCTGCTCGTCCGCCACCATCTGGATACGGTGCTCGATCACGCGCAGGAAGCGATAGGCTTGCGCCAGCTCCCCGGCCGCCTCGGGTGAAATCCATTTCGCCTCGGCGAGGCGGCCCAGCATGTCGACCGTGCGGCGGCCGCGCAGCTTCGGATTGCGGCCGCCGGCGATGAGTTGCTGGGTCTGCACGAAGAACTCGATCTCGCGGATGCCGCCGCGGCCGAGCTTGATATTGTGGCCCAGGACCGCGATCGTACCATGGCCCTTCACCGCATGGATCTGGCGCTTCAGCGACTGCACATCGGCGATAGCGGCGAAATCGAGATATTTGCGCCAGATATAGGGAACGAGGCGGTCGAGGAATTCTTCGCCAAGCGCTCTATCGCCGGCGACGGGGCGCGCCTTGATCATCGCGGCGCGCTCCCAGTTCTGGCCCATATTCTCGTAATAGATCGCCGCCGCCTCGATCGATATCGCGATCTGCGTTGCGCGCGGGTCTGGTCTCAGTCTCAGATCGATGCGGAAGACATAGCCGTCCTCGGTCATGTCCTGCAGCAGCACGACCAGCCGCTTGGTCAGGCGGACGAAGAAGGTCGAAGGATCGACGCCGTCGGCGAGCTTGGGCGTCTCTGGATCGTAGAGGACGATGAGGTCGATATCGCTCGAATAGTTGAGCTCATGGGCGCCGAACTTGCCCATGCCGAGGATGGTGTAGCCCGAGCCCGCACCTGGATCCTTCGCATCGAGCGATGTGAGCTTGCCGGTGCGCTGGGCATCGCGCAGGAGCCAGTTGAGCGCCGCCGCAAGCGCCGCCTCGGCGAAGCGCGTCAGGGCCCCCGTCACTTGATCGAGCGACCACAGCCCACCGATATCGGCGAGCGCGATCGTCATCGCGGCCCGCGCGCGGCTCGCGCGCAAGAGGCGGCGCAGTTCCGCCTCGTCGGCCACATCGGCGCTGAGGCCGGCAATCAGCATGTCCAGCGTTCGCTCCGGATCGCCCGAGAGGCTCTCGGCGGCGAATTGCGGATCGCGCAGAATGAGGTCGCGCAGGAAGGGCGAGCCGCCAAAGACCGCATCGAGCAGCGAGCGCCTCGCTTCGAAGGCGGCCATGAATGTGCCGCTCTGTTGGAGCTGGTCCCAGGCGCGTTGCGCTGCGTCCCGGTCGAGCGGCGGCGGAATCTGCGCGATTGGATGGATGGTCTCTCCCGTCATGGCGGCGGATGTTAGAGCGCCGGGCGAGCCGATGGAACCGAAATCCGTAGTTTTAACGGGTATTTACTGGCTTCCGAGCGCGGACATGGAGGAAGATCGGCGCCACCCTCGTGTCGGCGACGACCGGCTCGGCCTTGGCGAGCTCGAGGCTGGCACAGGGCTCGCCCAGTTCCTCGATCACCAGGCCGGCGCCGCAAATGAGATTAACCCACTGGCTCAAGGTGCGATGGAAGCGCGGCACCGCGAAGGGCGCGACGCCGCTGCGCTCTTCTTCCGGCAGCGTCGAGAACCACCAGCGCTCGACCTCGCCGTCGATGGCATCGAAATAGCGGCCGATCTCGATCGCCCGCACCTCGCCATCGGGCATGCGCAAGGTCTTGCGGTAGGGCGGGACGAAGCAGGGATGCAGGATGGAAAACTGGAGGAAGCCTTGGGGCTTGAGCACGCGCGCGATCTCGCTGAGCACCCGGCCCTGATCCGGCATGTCCATGAGCGCCATGAACGAGGTCGCGAAATCGAAAGATGAGGACTCATAAGGCAGATCCATGCCGTCCCCGACCCTGTAGGTGATGCCGAGCGGATCAGCCTCCTCCTCGGCCTCAGCATGCCGGATGAAGGTCGGCGCAATGTCGATGGCGTCCATCCTGGCGCCCGCCCGGGCGAGGAGCCTGGTGTTGGAGCCCTCGCCGCAGGCGATGTCGAGTCCCAGGAGACCGGCGACAGGCGGCAGCATGGCGAAAAAGGCCGGGGTGTTCAGCGCGTCGCGATAGACGTCGAAGCCGGCGCGCGCATGTTTCGTCCATGTCTCGGCATTGGCCTCCCAATGTTTCGCGACGTCGGTCTGGTCGGTCATCATCGCCTCCATCACTCACCCGGGGGCGGGCTTTGTACGTCGATTTTCGCTGAAGTAAAGAGCTAACCGGCCGCCTCTTCAGCCACAAGCCGCGGCAGGATGAGCTTCACCAGCAAGCCCGGCGCGTTGTCCTCGAGCAGCACCTGTCCGCCATGCAGCTTCATGACGCCGGCGACGAGGCTCAAGCCCAGGCCATTGCCGGGCTTGGAGCGGCTTTCGTCGAGACGCACGAAGCGCTGGAGCACATGCTCGCGGTCCTTGGGCTCGATGCCGCGGCCGCGATCTGCGATCGTGATCACCACGTCATGGCCGTCGTTGCGGCCGGTCAGCCGGATTTCCGGTGCTCCGCTTGCCGGCGACTCGCCGTATTTCAGCGCATTGTCGACGAGATTGCTGATCGCCTGGGCGAGAAGCTGGCGATTGGCGCGGATGTCGAGAGACCCTTCGATATCGGTGGTGAGGCTGCCGCCCAGATCCTCGGCGAAGGGCCCATAAAGCTCGGCGACTTCGTTGAGGATGATGGCGGCATCGATCGGCTGCAGGCCTTCGCGCGGCTGGCCCGATTCCGCCTTGGCGATTGAAAGCAGGGCGTTGAAGGTCTGCAGCAGGCGGTCGGACTCATCGATCGTCCGCTCGAGCGCCGCCTTGAAGTCGCCTTCCGCGCCGGAGCGCAGGGCCGACTCGGCGCGCGCCTTGATGCGCGTCAGAGGCGTTCTCAAGTCATGCGCGACATTGCTCGACACTTCCTGCATGCCGCGCATCAGGCGCTCGATCTGGTCGAGCATCTGGTTGAGCGACTGGGCCAGGCGGTCGAGCTCATCACCCGTGCCTTTGACCGGCATGCGCCCCGAGAGGTCGCCCCGCATGATGGAGCGGCTGGCGCCGGTAATGGCATCGACGCGGCGCAGGAAATTCCGGCTGGTCAAGAGGCCGCCGCCAATGCCCAGCGCGAGCGCGATCAATATGCTGGTGATCAGCGTGGTGCGGATGATGGTCGCGAATTGCCGCATGGTCTCGATATCGCGGCCGACCACCAGCACATTGCCGCCGGGCAATGCCGTGTAGTAGGCGCGCGCCCGATGCGGCTCCATGCCGGTCGAGGTCTTCACATTGAAGGGGAATTCGGTCCAGCCCGAATTTTCCACGGCGACCTCGTCCGGTACCGAGACGAGATTACCCGCGGCGCGCACGCCCTCAGGCGTCGTCAGCAGATAGATCGAGCCGGTATCGTCGCGGCTGCGCCGGTGGATCGTGTCGAGCACGCCGGTGACGCCCCTGATGCGATACTGATCGGCGAGGCCCTGGACCTCGGCGATGATCGTATCGTCGGTCTGCCGCTCGAGGAGGCCCGCGGTGTTCCAGTAGATATGGCCGAGGATGGCGCCGGCCGAGAGGATGAAGACGATGAGATAGAGAGCGGACAGCCGGAAAGTCGAGGTGCGGAACAGCTTCCAGAGGCTCGAATGGCTGTTGTCCGGGCTGGCGGGTTGCGGGTTCATGAATCTCTTCTTTGCCGGAGCGGCGCGAAAGACCGATGTCCCCGCCTCCGCCGGCTATGATGCACGAAGCATGTATCCGGCCCCGCGCACGGTCTGCAGGATCGGCTCATCGAACCCCTTGTCGATCTTGGCGCGCAGACGCGAGACATGCACGTCGATGACATTGGTCTGCGGGTCGAAATGATAGTCCCAGACATTCTCGAGCAGCATGGTGCGGGTGACCACATGGCCGGCATTGCGCATCAGATATTCGAGCAGCTTGAATTCGCGCGGCTGCAGCAGGATCGGGCGCCCGGAGCGCGTCACCGTGCGGGCGAGGAGATCCATCTCGAGATCGGCGGCCTTGAGCTTCGTCTGCTGCGGCTCCTGATGGCGCCGCCGCGACAGGCCTTCGATGCGGGCGAGCAGCTCGGAGAAAGAATAGGGCTTGGCGAGATAGTCATCGCCGCCGGCCCTGAGGCCCTTGACCCGTTCGTCGACGTCGCCGAGCGCGCTCAGGATGAGCACCGGCGCGGTCACGCCTTCGGCGCGCAAGGTCTTGATGATGGTGAGGCCGTCCATCTTGGGCAGCATGCGGTCGACGATCAGCACGTCGTGCACCTTCTCGCGCGCAAGGGCCAGGCCCTGCTCGCCATCGGCGGCATGATCGGCCACGTGACCGCTTTCGGTCAGGCCCTTGAGCAGCCAGGTGGCGGCCTCGCGGTCATCCTCGATCACCAGGATGCGCATATGGTCCGAATCACGGGCGGTAACTGCAGGCTTGGTGGTTCCATTCGTCATAAGTTGCATGACTTTAGTCCTCGGGAAAAGCCCTCAAACTCGAAGGCCGAAAACAGGCCGCGGAGACAGGGGGTTGCCCTGTCTCCGCGTCTGGAATGTCACACGGGAGCGGGGGAGAGTGTGACATCCAAGCGTCGCACGAGACGCTGTCTCATCCTTCGTTGCCCGGCAGTGCGACGAAGCGCTGATTGTCGCCGGAGCGGACCAGCATGACGATCCGCTTGCCCTTGACCGAGGCCAGCGCCGACTTCACGTCCGCCGGCTCATGAACCTCGCGGCCCGCGACCTCGAGGATCACATCGCCCGGACGGATGCCGCGCTGATCGGCGCTGCTGCCGGGCTTCACGTCGATGACCTTCACGCCGGCGCCGTCTTCGGCGGGCGCCAGGCGCACGCCGAGCTCGGCAAGGCCCGTGCGCTCAGGCTCGGAGGGCTTGGTGTTGGCGGCCTGGTCGTCGCCCGGCATCTTGCCAAGCTCGACCGGGATCTGCATGGTCTTGCCATCGCGCACGATGGTGACCTCGACCGACTTGCCCGGGGTGTAGCGCGCCACCTTCTTGGCGAGATCACGCGGATCGCTCACCTCGTCGCTGCCGACCTTGACGATCGTGTCACCGGTCTTGATGCCGGCGGCCAGAGCGGGCGACTTCTCCGTCACATCGGCGACAAGCGCGCCTTTCTTCTCCGTGAGGCCCAGGCCTTCGGCGATATCGTCGGTCACCGGCTGGATCTGAACGCCGAGCCAGCCGCGCGTCACCGCGCCGTTGGTCCTGAGGCTTTCGACCACTTCCTTGGCGGTCGCAGCCGGAATGGCGAAGCCGATGCCGACGCTGCCGCCCGAGGGCGAGTAGATGGCGGTGTTGATGCCGATGACCTCGCCGTCGAGGTTGAAGGCAGGGCCGCCGGAATTGCCCTTGTTGATCGAGGCGTCGATCTGCAGGAAGTCGTCATACGGACCCGAGCCGATGTCGCGGCCGCGGGCCGAGATGATGCCGCTCGTCACCGTGCCGCCGAGGCCGAAGGGGTTGCCGACCGCCATGACCCAGTCGCCGACGCGCGGCTCCTTGTCGGAGAACTTCACATAATTGAAGCTCTTGCCGCCTTCGATCTTGATCAGAGCGAGATCGGTCTTGGGATCGGTGCCGATCACCTTGGCGTCGTATTTCTGGCCGTCGCTGAAGGTCACCGACACCTTGTCGGCCTTGCCGACGACATGGTTGTTGGTCACGGCATAGCCGTCGGCCGTGATCACGAAGCCCGACCCTTGCGCGACGCCGCCGCGCGGCTGGCGCGGGGCGCCTTGCGGGAACTGATCGCGGAACTGCGGGAACTGGTTGAAGAAGTCGCGGAACGGGCTGTCCTGCGGGAGGTTCGGCATGCCGCGTCCCATGTCCTCATCGTCATTGTCGTCCGAATTGTCGGCGACATTGGCGAAGTTGACCTCGACGCTGATCACGGCTGGCATCACCTTGGCGGCGAGATCGGCGAAGCCCGCCTGCGGGGCCACTTGCTGATTGGTCTCAGCATGGACCGGCAGCGATGGCGTCACCATGAAGTTGGCGGTGAGCGCCGTCGTAGCGAGAAGGCCGAACGCCATCAGGCCCAACACGCGGTTGCGCACTTTCGTGCTTGTTGTCATGGAAGTCTCCTTGTGTCCCAAAGCAGGTAAAGCAGGGTTATTAGTGAGACCTAGACTTAGGTATCCGCGGGTTACGGCGACCTTTCGGCAAGATGAAACTTCTGTAATGTGGGCTTGGGCTCGCCCTTATCGGCCTTCACGATCCCGTGAAAGCGGGTTCGCTCACGATCGGCGATCGAGAGCGCGCTTGAGTGCCGCCTCTTCCTCGGGCGCCAGAGCTTTTTCGGCCTCATTGCCGCCTCTGCGCCGGCGCAAAAAGAGAAACGTCCCGGCGACCAGCAGCAAGGCAAAAGGCCCGATCCACAAAAGCCAGGTCTCGGGCGTGAAGCGCGGCCGCAACAGCACGAAATCGCCATAGCGCGCGACGACGAAGTCGATCGCCTGCGCGTCGCTGTCGCCGGCCTTCAGCCTTTCGCGAATGAGAATGCGCAGGTCGCGCGCCAAGGGCGCGTTCGAATCATCGATCGACTGGTTCTGGCAGACGAGGCAACGCAACCCTTCCGACAGGGCGCGCGCGCGGCTCTCCAGCGCCGGATCGGACAGGATCTCATCGGGCTGGACCGCCTTCGCCGGCAGGATCGCGATCATGAGCAGGAAAAGACCTGCGAGAAGCCGCTTCATCCTTCACTCCGCTGCCTGGGCCACGGGCTTGCGCGCGAGCCGCGGCACGCCGACGCGGAAGCGCCGGTCGGTCAGCGATATCAAGCCGCCCAGGAACATCACCAAAGTGCCGAGCCAGATCAGCGAGACCAGCGGATTGAAATAGATGCGCATGGCGCGGGTCCCGTCATTCATGCGATCGCCCATCACGACATAGAGATCGCCCGACCAGGCCTGCAGCAGCCCGACCTCGGTCGTCTCCTGGCCGCTCGGCTGAAACCGGCGCTTCTCGGAGGCGAGCACCGCCACTTCGCGATTGCCGTCCATGACGCGGAACCGCCCGGCATCGCCGGTATAGTTGGGGCCGGTCATCGGCGCCTCGCCCAGATAAGTCAGCTCATAGCCCGCGACGCTGAGCTTGTCGCCCGCCTTCATCGCCAGAATGTGCTCCTCGCGCCAGGTCGTCACGGCGAAGATGCCGATGATCATGACACCCAGCCCCGCATGGGCGAACGTCATGCCGAACGATGAGCGCGGCAGGCCGCGCAGTCTGGACCAGGAGGCCTGCCAGGAGGTGCGGAACAGAGCGATGCGCTCGGCGAGCTCGACCAAGGCGCCGAGGATGAGCCACAGTCCAAGCGCTACGCCGAAAGGCGCCAGCCACGGCCCGCGCCGGGTGGCGACGAGAAGGACGATGGCGACGGCAAAAGTCACGAGCGCCGCGGCCCACAGTCGCTGGATCACCGGCCAGGCCTCGGCGCGCTTCCAGGTGAGGAGCGGCCCAGCCGGAACGAGCAGCAGCAAGGGCAGCATGATGAGACCGAAGGTCAGGTTGAAGTAAGGCGGACCGACCGAGATCTTCTCGTCGGTCAGCGTCTCGAGCGCCAAAGGATAGAGCGTCCCGATGAACACCGCGGCGCAGGCGACGCAGAGCAGCAGGTTGTTGATGACGAGGCCGCCTTCGCGGCTCATGGGCGCGAAGAGGCCGCCGGCCTTGAGCGCCGGCGCCCGCCAGGCGAAGAGCGTCAGCGCGCCGCCGATGAAGACGGTGAGGATCATCAGGATGAAGACGCCGCGCGCCGGATCGACGGCGAACGCGTGGACGGAGGTGAGCACGCCCGAGCGCACCAGGAAGGTGCCGACGAGCGACAGCGAGAAGGCGAGGATGGCGAGAAGGATGGTCCAGACCTTGAGCGCGTTGCGCTTCTCGACCACGACCGCCGAATGCAGGAGTGCGGCCGCAACGAGCCACGGCATGAAGGAGGCATTCTCGACCGGATCCCAGAACCAGAAGCCGCCCCAGCCCAGTTCGTAATAGGCCCACCAGGAGCCCATGGCGATGCCGATGGTGAGGAACATCCAGGCGGCGAGCGTCCATGGCCTCACCCAGCGCGCCCAGGCGGCATCGACCTTGCCGTCGATCAAAGCGGCGATGGCGAAGGAGAAGGCGACGGACAAGCCCACATAGCCCGCATAGAGGAAGGGCGGGTGGAAGGCGAGGGCCGGATCCTGCAGCAAGGGGTTGAGGCCGTTGCCTTCGATAGGCGGCGGCGAGAGGCGCAGGAACGGGTTGGAGCTCGCGAGGATGAACAGGAGAAAGGCGGCGCCGATCGAACCCTGGATGGCGAGCACGCGCGATTTGAGCTCGAGCGGAAGGTTGTTGCCGAACAAGGCAACGCCCGAGCCGAAGAGCGCCAGGATCAACACCCAGAGCACCATCGAGCCTTCATGGTTACCCCACACGCCCGAGATCTTGTAGAGGAGCGGCTTGGCCGAGTGCGAGTTCTCCCAGACATTGGCGAGCGAGAAATCGGACGTCACATAGGCATGCATCAGCGCGAAGAAGGCGATGACGATGAGCGAGAACTGCGCCAGAGCGGCGGGGGCCGCGACATTCATCAAGGCGCGGTCGCCCTTGGCGGCGCCATAGAGCGGCACCACGAATTGCACCAGCGCTGTCGCCAGGGCCAGGATCAGCGCGAAATGGCCGGTCTCGGCGATCACGGGCCTGCCCCCTTGCCTTCCTTCCACACGCCCTTCTCTTTCAGGCGGTCGGCGACATCCTTCGGCATATAGGTCTCGTCATGCTTGGCGAGCACCGTGTCGGCGATGAACTTGCCCGACGGGTCGAGCCGGCCTTCGGTCACGACACCCTGGCCCTCGCGGAAGAGATCGGGAAGCTGGCCCTTGTAGCTCACCGGGATGGCCTTGATCGTGTCGGTGACGGTGAAGCTCACCGTCATGCCCTCACCCTTGACGATGCTGCCCGTCTCGACGAGACCGCCCAGGCGGAAGCGCTGGCCGGGCGTCACATTCTTCTCGGCGATTTCGCTCGGCGTATAGAAGAAGACGATCGTGTCGTTGAGCGCATAGAGCACGAGGCCCGCGGCGATGCCGAGAAGCGCCACGCCCGCCAGGATGAGTGCGGCGCGCTTCTGCTTCCTCGTCCGGCGCGATGACATCACCATCGTCATCTAGTCGATCCCTATCTGCTTTGCCGCCTGCGCGAGGGCGGCGGACGCCTCTGCGTCGGCCTTGAACTGTTCCTTAGCCGTTGCATACGCCTCGCGCGCCTTGTCCATTTCACCGAGCACCGCGCGTGCCTTGATGAGGCGCTGCCAGCCCTCGAGATCGGATGGGCTCGACTTAAGCCGCTCCTCCAGGCCGTCAACCATGCCGCGGATCATTTTTTCGCGATCCTCCGCACTCATATCCTGGGTGGTGGCGACCTGCTCGTCCGACAGAGCCGGGGCGCCCGGCGACAGCGACGCGATCTGGCCTTCGAGAGCGCCCCGCCAGCTGTCATCGGGCTTCGTATCGGCGAGGAGCGCCTGCCAGAGGGCCAAAGCTTCGGCGGTCTTGCCGTCCTGCTTGAGAGCCAAACCGGCATAGAAGCGCGCCTTGGGTGATTTGGGATCGCGTTTCAGCGCCTCGGCAAAGACCTGGGCCGCCTCCTTGGGCACAAGGCCCTGATTGGCGAGCACCAGCGCTTCGCCATAATCGCCATAAACCCCGGCATCGGGTCCCTTGAGCCTCAGGATGTTGGCAAAGGCTTTCGCCGCATCGGCATAGCGCCCGGTGCCGCGATAGAGGGGACCTAAGATTTCCCAGCCCTGGAGGTCGTCGGGCTTTTCCGCGAGATGGGCCTCGGCCTTCGCCATCAGGGCCAGGAGATCGTTATTGGCGACCGCATTGTCGAGCCTGGCCTTCAGCGGCAAGTCCGGCTGCCCCGGCGCTCCGATGGCGAGGTAGAGCGCCAGCGACACAGCGGGTATGAAGGCGGCGGCCGCAAGGACGGTCCATTTGCCGGCGTCCGAGGCCGCGGCGGCCGGCCCACCCTGGCCGACCGAAAGGAGGCGGCGGGCGATCTCGTTGCGGGCAGCCTCGGCCTCGGCAGGTCCGATGAGGCCCCGCGCTTTGTCGCGCTCGAGCTCGGCGAGCTGGTCGCGGAACACGGCTTCATCATACTGGGCGCGGGCCGGCCCCGCCGTCCTCGTTTTCAGGACGGGCCAGCAGACGGCCAGCATAACGGCCGCCGCAAGTACCGCAAAAACAAGGAAATTCAGCATGCTGTCATGGCGTTCCGGTGATCCTGCCAATAATAGTGTCCCGGCCTCGCAAAAGGGTCCGTCGCATTGTCGCATGGCAGCAATGGGGCGTCGGAAACCGGATGCGCCCCTACCCCCCTTTTGATAAAGAGCGGACTGGTTTTCAGAGGGCCAGCATGAAGTCCCGCTATTCGATCTTTTCCCTCGCGCGCAACGCGATGAACTACCACAAGGACTGGGAGCGGGCCTGGCGGAGCCCCGATCCCAAGGCCGAATATGATGCGGTCATCGTGGGAGCCGGCGGCCATGGCCTCGCCACCGCCTATTATCTCGCCAAGAACCACAAGCTCACCAATATCGCGGTGGTCGAGAAGGGCTGGCTCGGCGGCGGCAATACCGGGCGCAACACCACCATCATCCGCTCGAACTATCTGCAGGATCCCTCGATCGCGATCTATGAGCTCGCCCGCTCGCTCTATGAGGAGCTCTCGCACGACCTCAATTTCAATGTGATGTTCTCGCCGCGCGGCGTGATGATGCTGTGCCAGACCGAGCACGAGTTCCGCGCCTTCAAGCGCACCGCCCATGCCAACCGGCTCGCCGGCCTCGATTGCCGCATGATCACTCCGCAAGAGGTCAAGAAGATCGCGCCCATCATCAATGACGATCCGAACAGCCGCTACCCGATCCTCGGCGCCTATTACCAGCCGAGGGGCGGCACCGGCCGTCATGACGCGGTGGCCTGGGGCTATGCCCGGGGAGCGGACAGCCTCGGCGTCGACATCATCCAGAATTGCGAGGTCTTCTCCATCCGCCGCGACGGCGGAAAAGTCGCCGGCATCGAAACGTCGAAGGGCTTCATCAAGACGAAGAAGGTCGCCGTCGTCACCGCCGGCCATGTCTCGACCATCGTGCAGACGGCGGGACTCAGGCTGCCGATCGAAAGCCTGTGCCTGCAGGCCTTGGTCTCCGAGCCGATCAAGCCGGTGCTCGATTGCGTGGTGATGGCCAATACGGTGCATGGCTATTTGAGCCAATCCGACAAGGGCGAACTGGTGGTGGGCGGCGGCACCGATCCTTACAATAACTATTCGCAGCGCGGCTCCTTCCCGGCCCTCGAGCGCACGGTGACGGCGCTGGTCGAGACCTTCCCGATCATCTCGCGCCTCAGGATGCTGCGCATGTGGGGCGGCATCGTCGACATGACCGGCGACCGCTCGCCGATCATCGGCAAGACCGACGTCGAAGGGCTCTATGTCAATTGCGGCTGGGGTACCGGCGGCTTCAAATCCATCCCGGGCTCAGGGCTAGTCTTCGCCGATACGATCTTCCACGACCGCCCGCATCCGATCGCCGAACCCTTCGGCCTCAACCGTTTCATCGAGGGCCGCTTCATCGACGAGAGCGTCGCCGCGGCGGTGGCGCACTGATGATCGAGACCTTCAGGAGCTCCCCTTCATGCTGATCGTTCATTGCCCGGTCTGTGGCGCCGAAGGCGACGAGACGGATTTCCACTATGGCGGCGAGGCCCATATAAGGCGGCCCGCGACGCACGATCCCGCCCATGTGAGCGATGCCGAGCAGCGCGATTACCTGTTCATGCGGCGCAATCCCAAGGGGCTGCATTTCGAGCGCTGGCGCTGCGACCGCGGCTGCGGCAAGTGGTTCCATGCGGTGCGCGACACGGTGACCATGGACTTCAAGGCGACCTACGGCATCGCAGAATTGCCGCCCCGCCAATGGATGGAAGCGGCGACCGGCGAATGGGCGTCCTTCTTCAAGGACAAGCTCGAGAGCGGCAAAGGAAAGTCCTCATGAGCGGCAAGCCCTACAGGCTGCCCAAGGGCGGACGCCTCATCGACCGGACGAAAAAGGTGAGCTTTACTTTCGACGGCGAGACCATCACCGGCTTACGTGGCGACACGGTTGCCTCCGCCGTCCTCGCCCATGGCCAGCGCGTCTTCGGCCGGAGTTTCAAATATCACCGGCCGCGCGGCGTCGTGGGCCTGGGGGCTGAGGAAATGAACGCCCTCATCGGCGTCGGCGAAGGTCCGCGGCACGAGCCCAATCTGCGCGCCACGCAGATCGAGCTTTATGACGGGCTCGTGGCGCAGAGCCAGAATCGCTGGCCGTCGCTCTCCTTCGATATCGGCGCCATCAACAGCCGGTTCTCGCGCTTCATCCCGGGCGGCTTCTACTACAAGACCTTCATGTGGCCGCAGGCCTTCTGGAAGCATGTCTATGAGCCGCTGATCCGGCGCGCCGCCGGCCTCGGCAAGGCGCCCCAAGGCCGCGATCCCGACACTTACGAGCATATGCATGCGCATTGCGACGTGCTCGTCATCGGCGCCGGCATTGCCGGTCTCGCGGCCGCCGAAGCAGCACAAGCCGCGGGCGCCCGCGTCATCATCTGCGATGAACAGCCCCGTTTCGGCGGCGTCTGCGATCTCAGCTCCGGCACCATCGATGGCGGCTCCCCGCTCGACTGGATCAAAGCCCGCGCCGAGCTTCTCGCCCAAGCCGACAATGTGCATGTCATGACGCGCACGACGGCCGTCGGCCACTGGCACCACAACTATGTCATGCTGTTCGAGCGCGCCGCCGATCACGACCCGGCGAGCCTCGCCAAGGGCGCGCCGCGCCACCGTTTGTGGAAAGTGCGCGCCAAACAAGTCATCCTGGCCACGGGCGCCATCGAGCGGCCGATCGCCTTCGCCAATAACGATCGGCCCGGCGTCATGCTCGCCACCGCTGTCCGCGCGTTCGTCGAACGCTATGGCGTCGCGCCCGGCATGCGCGGCGTCGTCTTCACCAACAATGACGATGCCTATCTCACCGCTCTTTCCCTCAAGCGCGCGGGTGTCGGCATCGCCGGCATCATCGATGCGCGCGCCGATGCGGGAGGCGCCTTGGCCGATGAGGCCCGCGCCCAGGGCATCGATATCCTCGCCGGCCAGGCGATCGCCGGCGTCGAGACGGGTTTCGGCGGGCTGTCCGTCACCGGCGTCAAGGTCGCGTCCTGGCGCAGGGGTCAGGGCCGCGTGGTCAATGAGAGCCGCATCGCTTGCGATTTCGTCGCCATGTCGGGCGGCTTCAACCCGGCCGTCAATCTGTGGTGCCACAATGGCGGTAAGCTCACTTTCGACAGCGCGCTCCAGAGTTTCAAGCCCGGCAAGCATCATGACGCCATCAGTGCGGTCGGTGCCGCCAATGGCACAATGGATATCGGGGGCTGCCTGGCCGAGGGCTATGCCGCAGGCGAAGCAGCCGTGAAGAACGCAGCGCCAAGCCTGAACCGCGCGAAGGCGGAAGCGCCGGCGCAGAAGCCTTTGGAACCCATCTGGTTCTCGCCGGCCACCGGCAAATATAATGAGGGCAACAAGCATTTCATCGACTTCCAGAACGATGTGACCGCCGCCGATCTCGAGCTCGCGCAGCGCGAGGGGTATGAATCGGTCGAGCACACCAAGCGCTACACCACCTTCGGCATGGCGACCGACCAGGGCAAGACGTCGAACCTCAACGGCCTGGGCGTGCTGGCCGAAGCGACGGGCAAGACGATCCCCGAGATCGGCATCACCACCTTCAGGCCGCCCTATACGCCCTTCTCCTTCGGCTCGATCGCGGGCTCGCTCACCAAGGAGCTGTTCCTGCCCATCCGGCAGACGCCGATCTTTCGCTGGCACAAGGCGCAGAACGCGGTGTTCGAGCCGGTCGGGCAATGGCGGCGCGCTTACACCTATCCGCGCGCCGGCGAAGACAAGCATCGGTCGATCAACCGCGAAATCCTGAGCGTGCGGCAGAAGGTCGGGCTCCTCGATGCCTCGACGCTGGGCAAGATCGAGATCAAGGGTAAGGATGCGGCGGAATTCCTCGACCGCGTCTATACGAACATGTTCTCGACCTTGAAGGTCGGGCGCTGCCGCTATGGCTTGATGATGAACGAGCTCGGCTTCCTCATCGATGACGGCGTCACGGTCAGGCTCGCCGACGATCATTTCCTCATGCACACGACCTCGGGCGGTGCGGATCGCATTGCGGCCTGGCTCGAAGAGTGGCTGCAGACGGAATGGACGCAGTACAAGGTCTTCGTGACGCCGGTCACCGAGCAATGGGCGCAATTCGCCATTGCGGGTCCCAAGGCACGCGAAGTGCTTTCGAAGCTTGGCCCCGATTTCGATATCTCGGCCGAGGACTTTCCGCATATGGTGATGAAGGAAGGCAAGCTTGCAGGCTATCCGGTGCGCATCTACCGCATCAGCTTCTCGGGCGAGCTTTCCTACGAGGTGGCGACGCCGGCCAATTTCGGCCGGGGCCTTTGGGACGCGATCCTTTCCGCCGGCGCCGAATTCGGCATCGAGGCCTATGGCACAGAGGCGCTACATGTGCTCCGCGCCGAGAAGGGCTATATCGTCGTCGGCGATGAGACCGACGGCACGGTGACGCCCGCCGATGTCGGGCTCGACGGGCTGGTGTCGAAGAAGAAGGCGGACTTCATCGGCAAGCGCTCGCTCGAGCAATCCTTCCTCAAGAGTGCGGGACGCAAGCAGCTGGTCGGGCTCCTGACCGAGGACCCCAAGGAAGTGCTGCCGGACGGCGCCTATGCCGTGCGTACGCCTAAGGACAAGCCGCCGATGACGATGATCGGCCAGGTCACCTCCACTTATTATTCGCCGACGCTCGACCGCTCGATCGCCATGGCGCTGATCGAGAACGGGCGCAACCGCATGGGCGAGACGATCTCTTTCCCGCTCGAGGGCGGCAAGGTGGTCAGGGCGAAGATCACCGATCCCGTCTTCTATGACAAGGAAGGGAGCCGGCAGAATGTCTGACGTCCGGTTTGAGAGCGCGCTTGCGGCGCGCGAGGCGCCGAAGGACCTCGCCGTCGATATCCGCGAGATCACCACTCGCGGCATGATCGATCTGAGAGGCCTCGCGAGCGACAGCAAGTTCATGGCCGCGGCGAAGGAGGTGCTGGGACTCGACCTGCCGACCGCCCCGCGCAGCAGCGCCGCCTGGGGCGAGATTCAAGCTTTGTGGCTCTCGACCGATCAATGGCTCATTCTCTGCCCGCGCGCGAAGACGGCCGAGCTTCTGGGCAATCTGCGCCAAGCCTTTGAAGGCATCCACTCTTTTGCCGTCGATGTTTCCGACATGCGGACCATCATCCGGCTCGAGGGCGATGATGCCCGCTTCGTGCTGCTGAAGGGCTCCTCGCTCGATCTCCTGTCTTCGGATTATGAGGCGGGAGCGGTGCGCCGCCTGCGCTTCGCCGAGATCGCCGCCCTCCTCCACATCGTGAGCCAGAAGCCGGACGTGATCGACCTCTATGTCTTCCGCTCCTATGCGAATTATGCCTGGGACTGGCTCCTCGCCAACGGCCGCAGCGCCGCCGCGATCAGGCCATTCGGGCGCCAGGCGCCGCCTGCGGTATGAGGCTCGACGCTTCGAGGCCCGCCTCTCGCCTTCGCGAAGCCGAGGCTTCGCTTCGGCGGAGCAAGGCCGGCGGGCGCCTCAGCATGAAAATATGCCCGCGGGGTTTTAGCCTGCGGGCATACGTTCTTCGATTTTGATATTTCCCAAATCCTCCCGTTTGGCCCGCGATGTCAAGGGGAAAATGCGGAAGTGCGAAAATTTTTCCGATGACATCGCTACCAGGTCGGTTTCGTCAAGGCTTTCAGCTGTTGGCGGCAACTGCATGAAGTTTTTGGCGTTTTGAGTTCACCACGGAGACTTGAAAGGTGAGTCCGGGTGCGAACTGCTCGGACAGTTCCGGCACTCTCCCCTTGGATTTAGGCGGCGTTATCATCGCCGAATGCAGCAGTGTCAGATCGAACTGCGAACCTACCTTGATTTTCTTCGGATCGATCCTGACGCCGATCGACATCGCTACGAATTCCTCTTTGAGGTTGGGTAGCTCGAGCAACAGTTCCTTGGAATTCTTCACCGCCAGCACCGTGCAGTCCGGCATCGGCGGCTTTTGTCCGTATTTCTTGACCAGCGCAATCGGCTCGGCGCTTCGCATCAGCTTTGGATTGAAGAATCTCTCGAAGCTTTTCTGCGGAATGGCCAGGAACAGCTCGACACCCTCCGCCGGCAGATCGCCAGCGATGCGGAACAGATTGTGCTTGAAGCGCTCCCGCCTTGTGTCACGCAGTGTCAGGAAGGCCTGTCCGGCCATGATGTTGCGCCAGACGATCGGCGGATTGTTGGGATCGCTGGCCTGGACATCGATCGCGAAGGGGGCCAGATTTTTCTGGGCGATGCGGTTGCTGGTCAACGGCGTATCCCCAACCAGCGGCCAGGTCTGGCTGTCGAGACGGACGATCACCTTGGCGCAGACATGGCCCACGCTCGACTGTCCCTGCAACCAGATATCGGGCGGCAGGCCCCCGAGATCGATGCCGCTGGTTTCGATCGCCTTGGCCAGACCGTCGAAGATATCCTGCGCGTTGAAGCGAAAGCCCACGAGCTCATATTTCTTGCCGGGCATGTCATAGACTTCGTAGAGACTGTTGTTCGACGCATCGTCCATGTTCGAGAGCGCGGGCAGCTCGACCGCAGGCGTCACACTGGTGCCGAAGACCATGACCAGCGCCTTGGCCTGAACGACCGTCGGCGGCATGGCATATTTGCCGCCTTGCGGGCCGCGATTGCCGATAGTCGCGACGAGGTTGTAGACCGATCCCGCAGCAAACTGCGCCGGCGTGACCGTCGCTCCGGTCTGCGGATCGGTGAGGAAAATCTGCCCTGTTTCCCAGTAATTCCACGGCACTGTTCCGGGGCGGTCGCCGTCATCGGTGGGCGAGCTTGCCACAAAGACGGTGGTGGTGGTGTCGGGCTTGGTGGCGAGCAGGTTTGGCGGCGGCATGGCAGCGATGACAGCTGCCGGAGTGTCGTTGACCTTGCCTGCGGTTATCCAGGCGCCCAGCCTCTCGACGATGGACGTCGCCGGGGGCGCCGCGTTGACCTGAAAATCGGTCCAGGCCGGTGGGGCGGTGCCCAAGGGCATTTTGCGCCAGGATGCCGCTCCGACCATGACCATGCCCGGCGCGGGATTGATCGCCGTGGCATTCAGCACGGCCCAAACGGGACTGTTTGCCGGTGTATTCCCGAGGAAAGCGCCTTTCGCGTTGCCGCCAAAGATGCCCGTTGGATCATTCAGATTGAGTCCCCCAGGTGCCGCGTTCACATGGCCACCTGCCCCGATGACCCGAAGCTTCTTAAAGATCGAGAAATAATAGCTGGTCATTGCTTCTCTCCCTGCTGCGGGCCCATCGCGTTCACTTCTTCACCTGGCAGGCGGCGAGATCCGGATGGCGCTTGCAGTCGCGCGCCTTGATCGCCTTGGGATCGGGCGGCGGTCCCGCCTCGCCATGGCGCAAATAAGTCTGGTCCTGACGCTTCATCAGCGTGTCCCACGACTCGTAGGTGGGTTCCTTCGTTTCTCTCAGTTCAGTTGCCGGCGGCGAGAGGACGGGCGCAAGGTTCACGAAAAAAACATCGCCCGGCTTCTTGGGATCTTTCTTTTCCCTGCGGCGATCGAGATCGAGCACGAGCTTGCCCTTGCTGTTCTTGATCCTCAACTGGTCTCCCGGCTGGACCTCGAGCAACTGCTCGCGGAAGCCCGGTTGCTTGTCGCCGGAGCTGCCCGATGGCTTTTGGGCCAAACCATTGTCATAACCGACAAGGTCGGACGTCTTGAAAACGGGGCGGTATGTGCTGCCCTCGACAATCACTCCGTCCCCTATGCTGACGAGATATCCGCGTTCGAAGGGTTGCGTGATGGCCCGCGCGTCAATCTCACCTCTCAGGGTGCAGAAGCGTGGGTGGAAATCGCAGAGCCGTGAGATCTGCAATGGAAGAATATCGCACAGGCCGCGACGGCAAAGCCTGGCAAGGTCGATCCGCCCCACGCGTGGCTGCGACAGCAGCGCGACATTATTGCTCGAACAGCTGACCGACTGCCCCGTCGCCGCGCTTATGGCGGGAGACATGGCCGAACAGAGTTCCTGATAGGAGCAGGGCGTCGCATTGCACACCCGCAAACGGGGTGCGTTGCCAAGCCCGCTGGTCGACGGGCCCGACAGCATGAACTGCGGCGATTTGAGCATGACGCCGCAGACATTGCGGAGCTTCGCGGGCAGTCCGGAAAAACCTTGGGCCCGGGTCGTCGCCAGAGGCGCGCCGAAGAGGGCTTCCAGCGCGGCTTGCTCACCCGTTGCAGCACCCTGGAGCCCGGCCGGCGCGAAGGCGGCATCGCCCAGCAGCCAATCGCGCATCGTGACCGCCAGATCGTCGAGATGCGCCGGATTGCCGGGATTGGCGGCATCGAATGCCGGGATCGCCGACACTAGACGGTCGATCCAGTCGGGGCCGGAACCGGGATTTTCGCATCTTGCCGGCAGCGCCTCCCAGGCGAGCAGGCCCTGAAAATCGACCGACGTGAATCCCGGCTCCGCATCCCTGACAAACTGTCCCAGCGATTTCAGGAGACCGGCGCTTGGAAATGAAGCCTGAGGAAAGCGCTCAGGCCGCGGCCAATCGAGCGCCGCGCCCAGCGAGGCGAAGAGCGTCTGCGCCGAATAGCGATGCACCGATTCTGAGATCGCATTGCGGTTGACCTCCGGCGCGGTGTCGACGCCGTCGCGCGGATCGTCCGCCACCCATGGATCGAACACCATCTGCATCTGATAGCCGGACGTTCCGCTTTCGGTCAGCGGCGGCTTGCGATTGAAATATCCCGAGGTCAGCATGCGGAGCAGCACGCGCCTCAGCGACCAGTCGTTCCTGGCGAACTCGAACTCGGTGAGAACCCAATAGGGATGGAGTTGGCCCGAGTTGCGCGGAAAGTTGTTGGCGATGGTGAGCGGATAGCCCATCAACTCGATCCAGATTTTGTTGACGGTGCTTGCCGCGACTTCGAAGGCAAAAGCGGCGTCCTTGTCGGCGGGATCGCGTGGACCCTGACCGGTCCCGGGCATCCGCACCAGACCGTCGCGCTTCAGAACCCTGTAGCCATCGTCGAGCGAACGTTCGAGATCCCAGATGCTCACATTGGCGCCGCGCGGGTTACCCCAGAAAGGACTGCCGAGTGAATTTGCCGGCACCGTCTGATGGAATTCGCCGCAACCCGTCAGCCCCCATGGTTTGACGAGAGGACTTGAGTCGGGCGGCTCGGTAAAGCTGGACTGATTGACCGACGAGCGGAAAAAGACGAACAGGTCGTCGGTGTTGCGCCCGAAACTCGAGCCCATCGTCGCCTTGTCGAGATGGACAGCTATCGGATGCGTGCGGTTCCAGCCCGTGACTGTGCCCGATGTGGAGAATTCCGTGTTGTGGCAGCTCAGGCAGCTTATCTGCCGATTGAGGTAGATGTTCTGGAACGCTACTCCAAGATCGTCGCGGACATTTTTCTCGATCACCTCATTGCCGGTGACGGGTTTGGAGGTCATGGCAAAGAGGTGGGCGCGAAACATCACCGACAGATTATCGAGCTTCAGCGAGGAGCGGACGACGTCGGCCATGTTGAACGCGCCGCCGGGGGCAGGCCCATCCATCGCCCTATGGTCGCGTATCCAGGCCGCAAGGCCGCTGTCGCTCGCACCGGCGCGCAGCGGATTGGCATAGCATGTCGACTGTTCCTTGGCGGTCTCGCGATGGACGCGGAAGATGTCGACCAGCGTATTCGACCAGTGATCGACGTATTCCTCGCTTTCCATCAGGGCGCGCAGCACCGCCTCCCGGCCGGAGACCGCGCTCAGATCGGTCAGCAGCTTGAGCTCGTCATGACCCCGGACCTTGCGGCCATAAAGGAGGGGCACGGCCTGACGGAAGAATGATGCATCTCCGGCATCGTCGCTCCAAGCGGGATTTCCCAATCCCACGATCACGAGCGCACAGATCCATAGCCGAACCATGAGCAAAGACACTCTGCGCTGAACCTTCATGGTATTTCTCCGGTGTTCGAGCCAGACCGCCGGACGTTCTGTTGGAACGTCGCGCCGCTCCATCTTTTATTTGCGCATCGGATTATCCGAGAACCGCTTCGCACTTTTCGGTTCGATGCTCTAAGACCCAAAAATCCTCTGCCGCAGGAGGATCGCGCTGCTGGGCTCGTCGGGCGCGCTCAGTGTGCTCGTCAGGTCGCCAATCGCGAAACTGTCGGGATTGAGCGGATAGACGCCGGCCGCCAGCAGGATCGCCGCGCGCAAATCAGTCGCGGAATAGACGTTGCTCAGATTGGCATAGCCGGTGGCATCGACAATGTTGCCGACCAGGCGCCTGCCGGTGGTGCCAGCGCCAATAGGGCCGCCCAGCAGGACGTTCACATAGCCGCCCGGATGGTGATCGCGCCCGTTTCCGTTTGGCGCCGGCGACGGCGTGCGGCCGAATTCGGTCGTGACGACGACAAGCGTGTCGTCGAGGCTGATCTTGTTCGGGTCCGCCGGAAGAGTGGGATTCTGGATGATCTCCGCAAGCGTGCTCAGCGTGTTCCAGAGATTCCGTCCGACCGTCCCGATGTTGTTCGAGTGCGTATCGTAGCCGCCACCGCCCGTTGCCTCGCGAAGGCCGCTATCGATCACGCACACATAACGGGCGCCGTTGCTCGGACGCGTGAGCAGATGGGACGCCAGCCTGATCGCGGTGCCCGGCTGGTTGTCGATCAGGCTCGGCGAGTTGACCGAGCAATCGACATCCTGCCGCAAATTAAATGACGGCGTGTTGAGGATGGCCTGCAGCGTCGCCGCATTTAGCAGGCTGGCCGAGCTCGAATCATAGGCGGCAAAGCCCTTCGAGCGCAGCGGGTTGCCGGCGCCCTGGAAACGCAGCCGCTGGCGATACTCGGCACGATACACATTGAGCAGCTGATCCATCTCCGGCGTGACGCCCGAGCGCAAGAGTTGATTGACAACTTCGGAGGAGCCGGCGCCGATCCGCAGCGACAGCGGCTTCGCGTCTCCGCCATGCATGCCGGTGGCCGTCGCGGCGAGAATGTTGTCGCCGGGAAAGTTGTATGTTCCCGGCACACAGACGTAGGAAAACGGAGCGGTTTGCGAAGGGTTGGTCAGCTGGAAACGGCGCTGGATCGCCGCCCCTGTTCCGGCAAATTTCGGACGGCCCAGGCGATGGCCGGTCATCGCATAGGGAATGGCAGCTTCATGCGGCTCAAGATCGTGCTGCATGACGAGCATCCGCATGCGGGAGATAAGGTCGGCTCGCCATAAGGGTGCCGTGAAGGGTCCGAGGTGAACGCCATGCACATTCGCCGCAGTCTCATCCTGCGCATCGGCAAAATACTCGGTCGCATTCACAGGCATGGGCGTTCCGCTGCACCCCGCATTCCAGATGGCGGCGGCGACGTCCGCATCAAGGCCGCGGAACTGGTTCGCGCCTGGGGGCCTCACATAGAAGGTTTCCCAGGGCGACAAGCCGCCATACAGAAACACTTCCAGCACTTTGAAATGATTGGGGAACGGCCACGCGCCGGCGGGGATTTCACCCCAATCCGCCCGCGCAGTCCCGGGCAGCAGCGTGCTCAATCCCAAAGCACCCATGCCAACAAGAAGCCGCCGGCGTGTCTTGTCGATCCGGGTCTTTTTTCCTCGATTGCATGGGCAAGAACCGGAATCCAATCGTTGTTGCGAATGCGGCATAGTTACACCTACCTTCAAGCTGGAGGCAGTCCCTTACGCTAAAGCCAAGTCAGCGCCGCCAGATCAACGTGAGCTCTTCGTCGTTGCGTTTTTGATTGCACTTATCGACATCGCTGATCGGTGCCGTTTCCACTTTTCCTCACACTGACTTCCTGCAGTAATGCCTCGTGTACGTTGGAGAGCGATAAAGAAGTTTAAGCGCTCGAAAAAAAGTGCGCAGGATTCGCCTCCTGCATAGCAGGCTGCGTTGATTGTCCCGACGCTGTGTAGTGTTGCTTGCGCGGCTAATTTGTTGCCTTTTTCCGACGTGCCGCAACGTAATGATGTACTCGCTTCTATGTGAGAGTCAATGCCTTGATCTATTGGTGAAGCCAGGTTGTTTGAGGCCGGGCGCTTCGTCGGTCAACCAAGCATAGCTGCGATAATCGCCGCTACTCCGAACAAGCAAAGCCCAATATTGAGCCGGACAACGATGACAGTAAACCTCGCATGCTCCGCCTGCCGACGAAATGCTTGCCGCATTGGAAATCTCGCATGTTGGGAATGGACCATCAGGGCATAAAAACGCGCCGGGGCAGCTGGTGACTCCGGGCGCAGATATCGATCGTGGTATTTCCCAATCCTGCCGTTTGGCTCGCGAGGTCAATGGCGAATCGCGCCCTCTCAACTTACTGCTGCTTGCTGCTACGAAATCAGGCCGACAAAATGCTTTATAACTTCGACTTACGGCTAGTTTTGCGGAATTCCACAATCTGAATATAAAGCTTATTGACCCACTCATCCTCAGCACCGCCGCCATCTTCCGGCGTCCCGCACCAATCTCCGGATTTGAGGTTAGGATAAGGCTTACTGGGATTCGGTCCTTTGAAGGCGACTTCTCCCGACCAATTTAGCCTGTACTCTCCTTTTCGGGCTCCCTCGAGCTTTAGTCGAATCGCTCGAATCTTGTCTGAGACCTCTTGCGCGGGGCAAGATTCCCCCGATCTATACAGTTTTGAATTGACAACCTTCTTCTTCTTCTTCTGCCAAAATGCACACTGATACTCGAAACGCAAATCTTCTGGATCGAAATTCAGAATACTGAGGCCAAACTGATGAAACCAGCCTTTACCAAAGTCGTCGGCCTTTATCCTGCCATCGACATCAGACTCGTATCTTTTTGGTTCAATGGGATTACCTGTCCGCACGCGCGCTTCCAGTACGGATCGTGGGACGGTGCGCCAGCGGCCTGGAAAAAACCGTTGCCTTAACAGCTCCTGAGTGCGTGAGTCGAACTTGGAAAATCTGATAAATGAATAATCAAAAGTCAGAGTATCTCCATCTTGTACCTTCAACTTTTCGAGGCCTTCAGTGGTCGGGGTACCATTCAAACTGAATAACCACAATGTGGAGGGAGTATAGGGGTCGAAATATGCCGGATCGACCCACTGTGGAAGAATGCCGTCTACTGACGAAACAAAATAGCCACTCCGGTATCCGAACCTAAAATAATGCCAAGGCTCATTTTCGGGCGGCCCGAATTCATATGCTTCGAGCGCCTGCAATACGCTCATTCCGCGGCGCCATGGAATGGCGTTGTAATGCGTGTAATGTGGCTTGTGCTCGAACGAGATAACCAGATTAAGCGCCATCTTTTTCACCCCCGCAACATGTGAGCCTGTCGCAAGGTAACCTAGGGGAAACTTGGAATCAAATAGTCTCCCGTGAACTATTCCCAACTCGTTGATTGAATTGATTGATCTTTGCCGTTCTGGGTTTCTATTTTGCCGGGAAGTGTTGAACCGAGACCGATTTCCTTGCAGATTCGTTTTTCGGTTCACG
>JAKATG010000049.1:0-16666 GCA_021828105.1 Pseudomonadota bacterium | reverse complement strand
CGGTGTTCGGCGAGCTCTCCGTGATATTGGACAAGCCGCATACCGCCGACGTGCGCGCCGTGGAGCGCTCCGAATTCCATGTCGCCAAGGCTTCCTCGCTGCTCGCCGAGAACGCCGCGGCCTTGCTTTATGTATCGGCGCTGCTGGCGCAACGTCTCGACGCCGCCAATGAAATCATTGTCGAGATCAAGGCGGAACTGGGCGAGGGCAAACGCCCCGGGGTGATCACCAAGGCGCTGGAGAAGCTCGAGAAGCTTTTGAGTCGGAGCGGCGCCAACACGCCGGATTTCGCTTACTATCCGATCCTTTGAAGCCGACTTTCCTCGCGCCGCCGGATGTGGTTAGCATTGCGTGGTTTCATGCCGCCGGGGTGCGGCTGAAATAGCTACAAAACAGGTAAAAAGGGGAGCAAACCATCGGGGATGAGAAGGAAAGACAATCATGGCTATGCGACATCTGATGGTTTGCGTGATTCTGGGAGGCTTCATCCACACCACCCTGCCCATCGATCCGCAACCGGCGGAGGCGGCACAGACCACTGTCAAAAAGAAAAAGAAGAAGGTCGACCAGAAGAAGCAAGCATATCCGCACGGGAAGAAGAAATATCCGTGGGGCGAGCCCAACGCAGGCTGGAGCGACCGCTGCATTTTTTACTACGACACCTATGACGGCTGGATACCGCCTTTTTGCCGCCCCTATGGCCGCACTTACTGATCGCGTGCGAACCTTGCTCCCGGACATGCTGAAGCTCTCGGCTTGCTATTGAGGTGCTGCCGACTTACGCTTTGGCGATGACGCGCCTTGCCGCCAGCCTTGCCGCCGCGGTGCTGTTTGCCGCCCTCCCTGGACAGGCGGCTGAAGCCGCTGACAGTTACGAAACCACGCTCAGTGGCGAAAGCGAGGCGCCGGCCTCCAGCGTGGTGTTCTCCGAGAAAGGTTGCGAGGAGGAGTGCAATGCGGCGAGCCTTCACTGCGACGGCTCTCGCCGCATCTCATTTGATGTCGCAGATGTGCCGTCCAAGAATGCAGCGGCAGCCATCACCAGCGACAAGCAGGAGATTGCGGTGAAAGCCGGTGGCAAGACTTTCGGCTTCCCCATCGAGGAACTGCGCTTTGTCGAACTGACCGGATCCTGGGACGTGAGCGGCCACTTGTTTACCGATCCGGCGGCATTCACGGCCGCGCTCGCCAAAGCGGCAAGCTTCAAAGCCACGCTCGGCGGCCAGAGCCTGACGCTCCCGGTCACGGCGGATGTCAAAACCTGGGCGGCAGCCTGCGTGAAGTGACGGCGATTCCTGCGCGGTTGCAGAATGCACGTACCAACGATACAGATACTCGATCGTCATAAGCGATGATATGGAGGGGGTCTTGCGGCATCTTTCGGTAGTCTTTCTTGTCCTCCTCGGCCTGACGACAACGGCGGTGGCGGCGAGCTCGAATTTCGAATGCCCGGCGCAGCCTGGCGATTATCTCAAGCTCGGTCCCGCCGAGATGGCGGCTCTGCTGCCGGTCGGCGATCCCCTGGACGATCCGGCCAAACTGGACGCGGCCATCGACACCTTGCGCCGGCAAGGTCTTTCCTCTGCTCTGATCATCGACGGCCTGATCGGCTCCTACTGCCCGATCGTCGCCGCGGACACATCGCTTACCGTGCCGCAGAAGACCTCGCGCGTGCAGAAATTCGCGATGCGCATTACCCGGCTCGTCTATTCCTTCGAGGGCGCCGAGGCCATTATCCTGGATGTTCCCTTCGATCCGCCGGTGGTCGATGCCATCAGAAGCAAAGCCGCGGCGGCCGGCGTAACTCCGGAGAAGTGGATCGCCGAGGCGGTGGATACGGTCCTGAACTCGAAATAACCGTTCTTGCGGAGATGTCGGCTAACGAACGTCCTCAGTGGCCATCTCGGTGACCAGCAAATCCGGGCGGCGGTCGGGTACGCTTTCCGCCGAACCCACGAACGTGACGGTCTCGGCGAGCGGCGCCCGGCGCGTGCGGATACAACGCACCGCGACATCCTCGTATCCGATCGACATGCCGCAGAAGAGGATGAGCCCGTCCTTGGGTGACACGATTTCCGCGACGGTCTTGCGATAGACCGACCACGCCATCTGGGGGCAACTGTGCAGCCCCTCGGCACGCAGCAGCAGCATGACGGTCTGCAGATACATGCCGACGTCGGACCATTGCGGCGGTCCCAGGTCGCGGTCGATGTAGCAGAACAGGGCGGCGGGCGCGCCGAAGCAACTCCAGTTCGCGGAAGCGGCCCGCTGACGCGCCTCCCAGTCCTCGCGCGCAATGCCGAGCGCGCTGTAGCGTTCCTTGCCGAAGGCGGACCGGCGCTCGTTGTAGGGGGACTTCAGTTCGGGCGGGTACATCTGGTACTCCCGCTTGTCCCACGGGTCGCCTGCGGCCACGCGTTCGCCGGCGCGTTTCTTGAGCTCGGCCAACGGCCCGCCGGTCACCACATAGATGTTCCACGGCTGGAGGTTCGATCCGGATGGCGACCAGGCCGCGGCGGCGAGGACGCGCTGCAACACCTCCTTGGGCACATCCCGGTCGGTGAATCCGCGCACCGCCCGTCGGCTGGCGACCGCCTCATACACGTCGATCATCGTCCACCTCCACTCGCTGATGCCCCGCAACAACCTGCGGCGCGGATTCGTCTCGCGACGAGATGCAGTGGTTCGAGGCTAGTCGATCGAGATGAGCCGGCCCATTCTACTCAGGGGTTAGTCGCATCCGGCATTTGGGGTGAGGGGTCATATGACATGGTCTAGGCCTTCGCTGGGAGCGGGGGTGAACAATGGACCTTGACTGGTTCGTTTCTGGTCTTAATCTGGTCTGGTGGCTCAGGATCAACCTTCAAGCGTCATCGTCCAAGAGCCGCATCGCTACAGCGCCGCGGCACGCCGGATCGAGGAGCACATCCGCGACGGCGGCATCGCCGCCGGATCGCGCATTCTGGGCGAGCGTGAATTGGCCAAGCTGCTCGGTGTGAGCCGGGTCACCTTGCGGCGCGCGCTCGGCGAGTTGAAGGAACGGGGAATCCTGGTCTCCGGTGAAGCGAAGGGATGGTTCGTCGCTCCCCCGAAAGTGGGCGAGCAGAACGTGCTGCGCAGTTTCACGGAAATGGCCGCCGCCCTCGGCCTCACCGCCGCTTCGCAGGTGATCCGCAAGGAGATTCGCCTGGCGAACCGCGAGGAGGCCGAAGCGCTTCAGCTTGTTGCCGGAGCGGAGCTGTTCGACGTCGAGCGGATACGCATCCTTGCCGGCGAGCCTGTCGGCATCGAGCACAGCCGGATACCTGTCCGGCGAGCGCCCGGACTGATGCGCGCCGATCTGGCGAAAGGTTCTCTCTACGCGGCGCTGCGCGAGGCGGGCGCAGGGCCCGCTGTCGCGGATTATGTGCTCTCGGCCACCTCCGCGACGAAGGAGCAGGCACGGCGTTTGCGGGTTCGGCCGGGGGTGGCGCTCCTCGCCTGCAGTGCGATAAGCCGCGACGTCAATGGTGTGCCGGTCGAGCTCAGCGAAACAGTCTTCAGAGGCGACCGCTACCGGTTTCAGACGACTCTCAAGGCCGAATTGCGATGACCACCGGATTTCTTGGCATCGATATTGGACTATCGGGGGCCCGCAGCGCGGTTCTCTCCCCGACCGGCAAGGTACTGGCGAGCGCTCGCCTTCCCCATGCGAGCGCTGATCCGACGCCTGAGGCCCTGGTGGAAGCGATGGATCGCGCCGTCCGGCTGGCGCTTCGCCAAAACCGCAAAGTGACTATCGCCGGAATAGCCGTTTGCGGCTTTGGTCCCGCTCCCATCCTTCTCGATCAGTCTCGGCGCATCATCGGCTATCTGCCGCTATTCTCACCCGCGAACGGCGAGGAGGATGACCTCGAAGGACGCTTGCGAGAGTATCGCCGCAAGGCGCCTGCGCGATTTTCGAAAGCCCGTTTCATCTGTGACGTCACCGGATATCTCGTCTCGCGTCTCGTGGGACACACCGTGATGGACAGGTTGACCGCCGCGGATTTCCGCAAAGCTTCGCTGCCCAAGCGCATTCGGTTGCCGGTCGAGGCGTCATCGCTCGACCATGCCGGTCCGCTCGATGCGGCGGCCGCCCGCCGCCTTGGCCTGCCGCAGGGCATTCCTGTGGCCTATGGCGCCTATGACAGTGCGGCCGACCTTGCCGCGCTGGGCTTCGGCGAGACGACGAGAGCGGCGATCGTCCTCGGCTCGACATTAGTGATGGGCATCCTGACGGCGCAACCGGTGCGGGATCGGAGCCTGCGCGCGGTGCCCCATCTGGGAGAAGGATGGTTTTCCGGCGGCTGGACCAATTGCGCCGGGTCGTCTCTCCTTCTCGCCGACCAATGGATGAAGCCCGGCCCCTCGGCCCGATCGGGATCGACGCCGCTGCTCCTGCCCTATTTTGCTGGCGAACGCGCGCCCATCTGGTCGTCACAGGCGACGGGTGTGATTGCCGGGCTGACGCCGCACACGACGCCTGAAGATTTGCGCAGCGCTTTTGTCCAGGGTGTCGCCCTCTCCGCGGCCGACATTGCGGAGCGCCTGGAAAAAGAGTTCGGCCGGATCCCGCGCTGGACGGTCGCGGGCGGCGGCACCCGCAACACTTCGCTGATGGTGGAATTGTCCGACGCCCTGGGCGCCCGCCTCGATGTGATCGCGGGCGCCGATGCGAGCCTTGGGCCGGCAATTCTCGCGGCCAGAAGCTGCGGCGTGACGATCCGCCTGCCTGTCGAACGGCATTATCGTCCGCGTCCCCGCCAGCACGGCGTCTATACGAAGAAGCTTCAGGCCTATCGGCGGCTCGGCGCCCTGTTGGCGCCGATGATGGGTGAAATCCGCCGCGTGACCGATGAAAGGAGAATTCCATCATGAGTGCCGGCATGCGCTCGGCCCGGCTCGTGGGCATCAGGCAGCTCGAGGTCGATCGCGTGCCGGTCCCTCGGCCCAAGGCGGGTGAGATACAAGTCAAGATCGAGGCCTGCGGCGTCTGCGCCACCGATTCACGCAAATATGAGATCGGCGTGAATGACGGCCATTATCCTTTCAACCCCGGACACGAATGGCTGGGCGAGGTATCCGAGGTGGGCTCGGGCGTCACCGGCTTCAAGGCGGGCGACAGGGTCTATGGCGACACCTATGGCGGCTACGCCGACTATGCCACCATTCCGGTCATGCCCGTCGACTGGTCGCGCGGGCCCATGCTTCTGCCGCGATCCCTCGATGTGCGCCGCGCGATCTTCATCGAGCCTCTGGCCGACTGCATTCATGCGGTGCGCGACCAGGCCCGGCTCCTGTCGGGCGGAAAACTGGTGGTCATCGCCGCGGGCGTGATGGGCCTCAAGATCATCGCCGATGCCGCGCGCATGGGCTGCGAGGTGCTGGCGGTCGAGCCTTTGGCGGAGCGCCGATCGGTGGCGCTCACGTTCGGTGCTGCTGCCGTCTCGTCTCCGGACAGCTGGATCGACGACGTCAAATCATGGACCGGTGGGGAGGGCGCCGATGCGGTCATTCTCACCATCGGCAACCCCGATCTCGTGATGCCCGCGATCCGCGCCGCGCGGCCCGGCGGACGCGTCGTGCTGTTCGCGGGCTTCGGCAACCGGCGGGAGGCCGTCATTGATCTCAACGACATCCACTATCGCGAGATCGAATTGATCGGCAGCGAATGGATCGGAACGCCGCCCAACCAGAGACGGCATCGTTACGACGAAGCCTTGCAGTTCCTCATGGATCCGCATGTGCCTTTTGAGAGCCTCGTGACATCGACCTGCGGTTTTGCAACATTGGAGAAGGCCTTGCGGACGCGACAGAATTTTACCGGACTGAAGATCATGTTCACGCCGGAGCCCGAGACATGACGCGGCCGGATTGCCTGAGCGATGACGGCCGGACCGTCATCATCGCCATCGATCATTCGCTTTATTCGTGGCCCTGCCCCGGTCTCGAAGACCGCAAGGCCATCATCGCCGCGGCGCGTGCTACGGGGTCGATGCGATGATCGCAAGCTATGGGACAATACGCGATTTCCGCTCCGCCTTCGGTCCCGTTAAACCCATCCTCAAGCTCGATCTGACGTCGCTGACGCTGGGCGGCCAGTATCCGCTGACTGAATATGTCATGGCCTATGATCTCGATGATGCGGAGAGGCTCGGTGTCAAAACCGTTCTGAACTACATACAGCTTGGAGCTCCTTTCGAGCTCGAGGCCCTGCGCCAGTCGGCGCGTCTTGCCGCAAAATGCGACGCACGCGGCTTCACCTATCTCTGCGAGATCATGCCGGTCGAAAGCGCCATGTATCCCACGCCTGAGGCGCCGGAAGCTATCGCTGCCGCCTGCCGGACCGGCCAGGAGCTCGGCGCCCATGTGATCAAGACGACCATGCCCGTCCCGGGGGAAGGGATCGCAAGCGCGGTGGCGGCCTGCGATATTCCGGTCGTGCTCGCGGGCGGAGCGCCGGCGAAGGACGGCCGAGCCTATGACGCTTCCATAGCCAGGGCATTGGCGAGCGGAATTGCCGGTGTTGCCATCGGTCGCAATGCCTGGGGCGCTTCCGACCCGGCGCAGGCGATGCAACGCTTCTGCCGGCTGGTTCACGCAACCCAAGAGACAGGGGAGGATGCCGCATGACGCCGCCTCGCGATGGGCAGGACCTGGCTGGCCGGGTCGCCATTGTGACCGGCGCCTCGAGCGGCATCGGCGAAGCGACGGCCATGGCGCTTGCCCGTCGCGGGGCCAAAGTCCTGGCCACGGGCCGAGATCAGCGGCGTTTGGAGGCTGTCGCGCAAAAGCATGCCGGCATAGCCTTCTGCGCCGCAGATCTTGGCGAGCCCACATCGACTGAAACCGTGTTCGCCGCGGCCCGGCGCCTCGGCGTTCCGACCATTCTCATTTGTTCGGCCGGGCTCCCGGGCTACATCGACCAGCCGATCGCTGTGCAATCCTATGAGGCGTGGCGTCAGACGATGCGGGTCAATCTCGATTCTCCGTTTCTCATGTCGAAGGCCATTGCGCCGTCGATCGAGGCCGAAGGCTGGGGCCGCATCGTCTATGTGAGCTCGACCGCCGGCGAAGTCGGAGCACCCTCCATGGCCCCCTATTGCGCCTCGAAGCACGGCCTGATCGGGCTGATGCGTTCGGTCGCCTGGGATATCGGCGCCTACAACGCCACCGCGAACGCCGTTTGCCCGGGCTGGGTGCGCACCGAAATGGCCGAGCGCAATGCCCTGCAGGATGCCGAGCGCCGGGGATTGAGCGTGGACGAGGTCTGGCGGCAGCGCGCAATGTCCTATCCGCGCAAGAGCGTGCTCACAGCCGATGAAGTCGCCCGGACGATCTCCTTTCTTGCGAGCGACGCCGCCCAAGGCATAAATGGCGAGGCCATAACTGTTGCTCTGGGAGGCATGTGGTGACGCCAACTCCCGCCGTCGAATGTCGGGGTGTCTGGAAGGTCTTCGGGGCCGCGGCCGCTTCAGCCTTGGCGGCGATGCGGCAAACGGATGCCGGCAAGGACGAGATCAAGGAGAAGTTCGGCAGCGTCGTCGCCGTCGCCGATGCGACTTTCTCCGTCCGCCCGGGCGAGATCTTCTGCATCATGGGCCTGTCGGGCAGCGGCAAATCCACGCTGCTTCGCCACATCAATGGCCTGGTGCGACCGACGGCCGGCGAGGTCCTGATCGACGGCGAGGATATCGCAAAACTTTCCACCTCGGGCTTGCGCGATCTGAGAGCCCGCAAGATCGGCATGGTTTTCCAGAATTTCGCGCTGCTGCCGCACCGCAGCGTGCTGGAGAATGTCGCCTTCGGCCTGGAGCTCAGGGATGTTCCGGAAGCGCAACGCCAGGCCAGGGCGCGCGAGGTCCTGGATGCCGTGCAGCTCGAGGCTTGGGCAGGCTCTTCGATCGGTGAACTTTCCGGAGGCATGCAGCAGCGGGTCGGCCTCGCCAGGGCACTCGCCGGCGATCCGGACATTCTGCTCATGGACGAACCCTTCGGCGCGCTCGACCCCTTGATCCGCCGCGAGCTGCAGGACCAGTTTCTTGGCCTATGCAGAGGGTTGCGCAAAACCTCGATCTTCATCACCCATGATCTCGACGAAGCGATGCGCATAGGCTCGCGCATCGCCATCATGCGCGATGGCCGGCTGCTCCAGACCGGCGCCCCTCATGAAATCATCATGGCGCCGGCAGACTCGCATGTCGCAGCCTTTGTGCGCGATGTCTCGTCAAGGGATACGCTGAATGCCGGGCATGTCATGTCGCCGCTCTTGCCGACGGAACGCGCCGAGATCGCAATCAGGGCGGGCGTCAGGCCGGATACGCTTTTGTCGGAAACGGCGCGGATGGCGGCACGGGAGACAGGCGATCTTCCGGTGCGCGACGGCGATGGCATGATCATCGGCGTCGTCCGCATCCCCGATATGCTCGCGGCACTGGCTGGACGGGGAGCCCGTCCAGATGAATCTGGATCTCACCTCGAGCGTCGTACCGAAGACAAACAGATAGAGAGCCGAGGCCGTACCGTCAGGACGCTCGGCGCTCCGGCCTGGTCCATGCTGGCCCTCCTGTTGGCGGCGGCCGTCTGGTGGACGACATCGCTCGAGCTTCCGTCATGGTTGAGCGGCTTTCCGGTGCCCCAGGGCCTCGACATCGGAGCCGCAGAGATCATCGATGCCGCGGTCGGCTGGATGAAGCGCGAATGGGTCGGTTTCTTCGACGTCTTCACCTACATTCTGCGCGCCATATTGAACATTGTCGAAGCCGCGATGGTCTCGACCCCCTGGCCGCTGACGGCCGGGCTCGCGGTCATTCTCGCTTGGCGGCTTTCAGGCCTGGCTGCGGCGGCTTTTACCGCTTCATGCCTCGCTTATCTCGGTCTCTTCGGTTTCTGGGAAAAAAGCATGTCGACGCTGGCGCTGGTCGCGTCGGCGGTGCTGATCTGCGTTCTCTTCGGCCTTCCGCTCGGTATTCTCTGCGCCAAGAGTGTCAGGTCCAAGCGCCTGCTCGAGCCCGTGATGGATGTGATGCAGACGCTGCCGACCTTCGTCTATCTCATTCCGGCTGTCGCCTTCTTCTCGATCGGCAAGCCGCCGGGCGTGATCGCCACGGTCATCTTCGCGCTTCCCTCCATGGTTCGCCTGACCGCGCTTGGCATCGAGCAGGTTCCGGCGACGGTGCGCGAGGCAGCCGATGCCTTCGGCGCCCGTCCGCTCCAGAAGCTTATGAAGGTCGAGCTTCCCTTGGCGCTCCCCTCCATCCGGCTTGGCATCAACCAGACGATCATGATGTCGCTTTCGATGGTGGTGGTGGCCGCGATGATCGGCGCCGGCGGCCTGGGCCTTGATGTCATCCGATCTCTGCAGCATTTGAAGACCGGCCAGGGATTCCTCGCGGGTCTCGCAATCGTTTTGTGCGCCATGGCGCTTGACCGCATGGTGCGCGGAAAACCGCGCGGTGAAACAACCGGCGGGAAATAACGTGTTGGACGATCAAGGAGGAAAGACATGTTGAAGTATCTGAGAATGACCGGCATCGCGGCAATCTCGCTCGCGACATTCACCGCCTTTGCCGAAGCCAAGACCAAGGTGACGATCGGCGAGCTCGATTGGCCGGGATCGAGAGCCATCGAGCAAGTCCTGAAGCAGGTCATGGAAACCTATCTCGATGCCGATGTCGGGACGATCGCGGCAGCGCAGGAAGCGCTCTACGAGGCGCTCGACAAGGGCGACGGCACCGTCGACATCGTGGCCGACATGTGGACCGACCATCTGCCGCAGCAGATGAAGAACTATGTGCTGCCCGGAGGCCGCCAGACCATCATCCTGAACGACACGCCCTATCTGGGCACGGAAGGCATATTCGTGCCGACCTATGTGGTGGAAGAGCATGGCGTGAAGGCGCTGGCCGATCTCGCCAAGCCTGAAGCCGCCAAGCTTTTCGATACCGACGGCAATGGCAAGGGCGAGTTGTGGGCGGGAGCCGTGGGCTGGGAGTCGACCAACCACACCCAGGTGCGCGGCAAGACCGATGGCTTCGACAAGACGATGGAATACACGACGGTCGAGCAGGCCGTCTTTCTCGCCCAGCTCAAGGATGCCTATGAAAACAAGAAGCCGATCGTATTCTACTATTGGACGCCGGAATGGATCTTCGCGGCCTACAAGCTGAGCAAGCTCGAAGAACCGGAGTTCAACGGCTATACCACCGAGGGCGCCAAGGGCAGCGAACGCTACAATGAGAAGGGCTGCTATACTTTCTATCAGCCTCAGGAGCGCAACGACTGGCTGGAAGCTTCCAAGATTTCCTGCGGCCAGCCGCCGACCCGCGTGAACATCGCCCATTCCAAGGCATTCGCCGAACGCGCGCCGAAGGTTTCCCAGTTCCTCAAGCAGGTCAAGCTTGATGCGGACGTGGTCAACGAGTGGATCCTCGCCATGGAGGTCGAGAAGAAGCCGGTGGAGGAGGTCGCCAAGGCCTGGATCGCCGCCAACAAGGCGACCATCGAAGGCGAATGGCTCAAGGGCACCCAATAGGACAGGCAACGGTCTCCCTGCGCCGGAATATTCGGCATCCAGCCTGAAACCTTTTTTGGGCAGCGTCCGTATTCCACTTTTCAGGCGTCCGTGCCGGGTGGCAATTGTGACAGTAAAAAAAACCCGGAGCTTGGGGCTCCGGGCCGGGACGACCGCGACCGGGGGCATTAAGACCGCTCGCCCCTACGGACAGTTGGCAAGGCGCTAGCTGCCCGCAGGGGCAAGCCTTATGCAGAACCCAGGCGCCTGTCACCGTGAAGCAGGTTCAGGTTTGGAGACACCAGATACGGGATAATTGCGGGGATTTCCGCAGGCGCAATCAGTCGGCAGTGAGCGATTTCAAGTAGTTAGCCGGGAAATCGGCTCCTCGCAAGGCCACCCGCCTGCCGGATGCTCAGGGTTTCAGGCGGCCCCTCCTCATCTCCGGGAACGGCGCGGCTCCAGTGTGAGATTGAAGGAGGCCTAAGGCTTTTCGGCTCTGCATCAGGCTGTTTCTGTGCTTTGCTACGGCATGGCCGCTCACGAAGAGCTCAACTCTCGCATAGCCAGCCTGCGAAAGCGTATCGAGCACGCCGAAGCCGAAATCATTGCCCAGAATGAAGTCATCGCTGCTGTGGAGCTGAGCGGGCGGGACTCCCGAGAAGCGAGGGCTGTCCGAGCACAGCTGTGGCTCTCTCAGGAAACCGATCGAGCCGAGCTCAAGCGGTTGCTCGAAGAAGACCTGGCCGTGGTGTCGCTGGACAGGGAGCCTGATCGGATGCCAAAGGGATATTGGGTTGTGTTCGCTGACGTGAGCGATCCGGAAGGATACAAGGCCTATGTCGCGGAGAACGCCAAGGCGTTCCGCAAGTATGGCGGTCACTTTCTGGTGCGCGGTGGACCTGCTGAAGCAGCCGAAGGCAGACCCCGTTCACGCGTCGTGGTTATTGAATTCCCATCCTATGAGGCGGCGCGCGAATGCTATCACTCGCTCGAATATGCGAAGGCGATGGCCCTGCGCCAGGGCAAGTCGGTCATGGATCTGGCAATAGTCCAGGGTTACGAAGGGCCGCAGCCGGCATAGAGTGAGGATGTCAGTGGAATTGAACACGCCCACCACTCCTGTTCTTACCGGTTATCCTGGCCGCGGATCGTCCCTCGACGCGCCCGTGTTGGAACTCGATCAGGTCTCAATCAATTTCGGCGGCGTCCACGCGCTGGACAAGCTTTCGCTGCGGCTCAATGCGGGCGAGATCCGTGGGCTAATCGGGCCGAACGGTTCGGGCAAGTCCACGGCCTTCAACGTCATCACGGGGCTATATCGTCCGAGCGGTGGCGATATCCGTGTCGCCGGTCGCTCGATCCTCGGCCTGCGAGCGGATCAGGTCGCCAGCCGCGGCGTGGCGCGCACGTTCCAGACATTGCGGCTGTTTCAGGCCATGAGCGTCATCGAGAACGTCATGCTCGGAACGCACCTCGGCGCTGAGCCACCGTCGCCGGCGTCGATTCTGCTCGGTCTGCCGGATTCTCGGCGCTTCGAGGCGGAGGTGCGCCGGCGGAGCATGGACGCGCTCGATGCTCTGCAAATCGCCGACTATGCCCACGATATGGCCGGCAATTTGCCCTATGGCGTCCAGAAGCGGATCGACCTGGCGCGTAGCCTGGTCGCCAATCCATCGCTGTTGCTGCTTGACGAGCCTGCGGCTGGACTGACCGGCGCCGAGAGCCATCAACTGATGGAACTGATCAGGGCGCTGCATGCCGAGCGCGGGTTCAGCCTGCTGCTGGTCGAGCACGACATGCAGTTCGTCACCGACCTGTGCGAGCGCATCACAGTCATCGATTTCGGCAAATTGCTGGTCGAAGGCTCGCCTGCGGAAATACGCGACAATCGCGATGTCGTGGTGGCGTATTTGGGCACCGGTCAATTGAGTGCAAGCGCGCGAGCGGCGGAAGGCACCACAGCGCAGCCACTCGTGCTCGAGGTCAAGGACATCGCCGTGCGCTATGGCGTGGTGCCGGCGCTCGCAAACGTTTCATTGAACATCGCGGCCGGTGGGATAACCACGATCATCGGCGCGAACGGCGCCGGCAAGACGACCTTGCTGTCGACCGTCAGCGGCATCGTCGCGGCTCATCAAGGGCAGCTATTGTACCGCGGCAACGACGTCACCCGGCTGTCATGCGAGCAACGGGTGGCGCAGGGCATCGTCATGTGCCCTGAAGGGCGCCGGTTGTTCCCCGAAATGACCGTGCAGGAGAATCTGCTACTGGGTGCCTACAAAGTTACGGACAAGACGGCGATCAATGAAGGTCTGGACCGGGTTTATGCGTTGTTTCCACGCGTTGCCGAACGGCGCAAGCAACTGGCCGGCACCCTGTCCGGCGGCGAACAGCAAATGGTCGCGATCGGTCGCGCCTTGATGGCCGCACCGACGCTCCTGCTGCTCGACGAGCCGTCGCTCGGCCTGGCGCCCAACCTGGTCGAACTGATCTTCGAGACGATCGCAGAGATCCGCAAGCTCGGCTGCTCCATCATGCTGGTGGAGCAGAATGCCGCCATGGCTCTCGAAGTGGCCGACTTCGGTTACGTGCTGGATACCGGCAAGGTGACCCTCTCGGGTCCCGCTAGCCACCTCAAGGAACGTCACGACGTGATCGAAGCATATCTAGGATAGTGCCGATGACCCCATTCAGCGAATTTCTGCAACATATGGCCAACGGCCTGGTCCTTGGATTCCTGTATGCCCTCGTGGGGATCGGGCTCAGCATGGTCTATGGAATCCTGCGCATGATCAACTTCGCCCATGGCGAGATTCTGATGGTCGGCGTGTTTCTGGCCTTGCCGGTTTCGGCGATGGGGGCGCCGGCTTGGGTGGTCCTGCTCAGTGGGCTTGCCGGCGCCACGCTCATGGGCTTCCTCGTCCAATGGGCAGTCTACAGACCGCTGCTGAAATCGCCGGAGGTCACACTGCTGGTGGCGTCGCTGGGCGTGTCGCTCTTGCTGCAAAATCTCGTGTTGATGCTGACCTCGCCGCAGCCGAAGCGGCCTGCCCCGGCGCCGTTTCTGGACCAGCCGTTCCGGCTGGGCGAAATCGTGCTGCGCAATGTGGACCTTGCGATCGTCGTCGTTGCCCTCGCGGCGACCCTCGCGACGCACTTGTTCCTCAAGCACACGCGTCATGGTCGTGCGCTACGAGCGCTGGCCCAGGACATGAGCGCGGCGCGCATGATGGGTGTGAATGTGCCGTTCATGGTGATGATCTGCTTCCTGATCGGGTCCGCTCTCGCGGGCATTGCCGGTGTTCTGATCGGCTACAAATACGGTCATCTCACGCCCCTTTCCGGCTTCCTACCGGGGCTCAAGGGCTTTGTGGCGGCGGTGATCGGCGGCATCGGGTCGTTCCCCGGTGCTGTCGTCGGTGGCCTCATCCTGGGCCTGCTGGAGACATTCCTGGTTGGCTACCTGCCGGATGCTTTGGCGCAATATCGCGACGCGTACGTCTTTCTGGTGTTGATTCTCGTACTGCTGGTGAAGCCGAGCGGGCTGTTCGGCAAGGCCGAGACGGTGAAGGTGTAGAGCCCGATGAGCCGTACGACGTCCCTGACGTTGATCGCCCTGTTTCTGTTCGCGCTCGCCGTCTGGGCCGCGGAGGCTGGGCTCAATCCGTTCTATCTGCAGATTCTCGGTTTGCTGGGAATCAACATCATTGCCACGGTCAGCCTCAACTTCGCGGCCGGCTTCGGTGGCATGTTTTCGCTTGGGCACCCGGCCTTCATGGCGCTTGGTGGTTACACTGCAGCCATCCTCACCTATCCGGTGGCCATGAAGAGCGCGCGCATTCCCGGCTATCCTGACTGGCTTCTACAGTTGCAGATGCCATTCCTGCCGGCTCTGCTGATCGGCGGCCTGGTGGCCTCCGTCGCGGCCATCCTCGTGGGCTGGCCCGTCTTGCGGCTGCGCGGACATTATCTTGCCGTGGCGACGCTGGGCCTGACGGTGATCGTTCAGGTCGCAATCGTGAATCTGGTCGATTATACGCGCGGCGCCTTGGGACTTTCCGGCATCCCCCGTCTTTCCAACTTGTGGTGGATCGGTGGCTTCCTGGTGTTGACGATCTTTGTCGTCTACCGTCTCGTCCATTCCAGGTTCGGGCGCGCTTTGCGCGCGGTGCGCGACGACTACGTGGCGGCGCAGATGTCGGGCGTGAATGTCGCACGCACGCGCCTGATCGGATTCACGATAGCCGCGTTCTTCGCCGGCATCGCCGGCGGGCTGCTCGGCCATCTGCTGCGCATCCTGACACCCGGCCAATTCTCGTTTAACGCGGTCTTTCTCGGCGTGGCGATGATGATCCTGGGCGGCATGGGCAGCATCACCGGCAGCATTGTCGGCGCCGTGATCCTGACCATCCTGCCGCAATTCATCATACCACTGGAGCGCGGCGGGAGCGTCCTCGGCATCGAGATCCCGGCGCTCAACGGATTGACGCAGATTGTGACGGCGCTCATTCTGATCGGGGTAATGCTGGTCAGACCCGGCGGGCTCGCCGGCGCGAAGGAATTTTCGTGGCGGACCATCTTCGATCTGCCGCGAACTGGGAGACGACGCAGCTCAAGGCAAGGTGGCGCCAGCGTCGATGTCTGAACGAAAAGCCACGTGAAAAGGGAAGGATGCGAAACAATGAAACGACGAACGTTCCTGGTCGCTACCACGGCGACCGTCGGCACGGCATGGTTCGCGAAGTTTGCCGGTGCGGCCGACACAATCAAGCTCGGATCGATCTACAGCCTGACCGGTTCCTACGCCACGATCGAGGATCCGGCACTCAAGGGTGCCAAGCTGGCAATCAAGCAGGTCAATGACGGCGGCGGCGTCAAGGGGCAGAAAATCGAGCTTATTCAGTATGACGGCAAGAGTACGCTGGCGGACATCGCCAACGCGGCCCAGCGTTTGGTCCATGAAGATAAGGTCATCGCGATCGTCGGCGTTTGCGATTCGGGATTCTATCTGGCGAGCGCGCCGATCGCACAGGATGCCGGCATTCCTTATCTTGATACCGGCGGCACTGTGCCTAACCTGCCCGAGCAGATTGGCGAGTTTGCGCATATGATGCCGTTCGGCGACGACTATCAGGCCTATGTCGCGGCGGAATTCGCCATGAAGGATCTGGGCGCCAAGACCGCTTTCCTCCTTCGCGACGGCGATACCGACTACACACGCGCCATCGCGCAGTTTTTCAAAGAGCGATTCCAGAGGGATGGCGGCAAGATCATCGAGGAAAGCAGCTACCACACCGGCGATACGGATTATTCCAGCCACATCACGAAGATCCGCGGCACCAATCCGGCGCCGGATATCATCTATGCGGCGATGAATCCGGGCGACGACGCCACCTTCGTCCGCCAAGCTCGCGAAGCCGGCGTCAAGATCCCGATCATCGGGGGAGATGCCTTCGACAATGCGGATCTCGTCAAGAACGCGGGCGCCAACAACACCGTCGACGTCTATTTTACGACGCATATGGCGATGAGTAAGGACAATCCCCTGGTCGCCAAATTTATCGACGCATACCAGGCCGAGTACGGTATTCCACCGGAAAACGCCTTTGCCGGCCTCGGCTACGATTCGGTCAACTTGATGGTCGAGGCGATGAACAAGGCGACTGATCTGAGTTCGAAGGCGATCAATGACGCCATCTTCACCATCACCAGCTTCGCCGGCGTAACTGGGAATGCAGACTTCTCGAACAAGTCTCGCGCACCGGACAAGGAGGTGACCATCATCACCGTCAAGGACGGCAAGTTCGTACCGATGGGCAACCGCAAGCCGGCGGCCTAAATGACAGGTTGGGCTTTCAAGCCTATCACTGTGCCTGACAACGTCGCTTAGGCCGGCAAGTTCACGACGGCGGATGTTGATCGCGTGGTGAGACGCGGCTCGTTCGGACGACCGGCGCAGGCGGTCGGCACGGTTGAGCGCGTACATGGCATGCATGTTTTTCTAGTCTCCCGTGAACTATTCCCAACTCGTTGATTGAATTGATTGATCTTTGCCGTTCTGGGTTTCTATTTTGCCGGGAAGTGTTGAACCGAGACCGATTTCCTTGCAGATTCGTTTTTCGGTTCACG